>CAWIEE010000029.1:0-242094 GCA_963835075.1 uncultured Actinomycetota bacterium
CCGACGAGATCCTGTCCGCGTTCAAACAGCTCGAACAACCCGTCCTCGAAGGAGCAGCACGATGAAGAAACGACTACTGGCGATTGCCGCCGCCGGCGCCGTCGCGATGCTCACCATATCCGCTTGTGGCGGTTCGAATTCCGGTGGCGGCGGCACGCCCAACCCCGCGCCCACCGACAAGGTACTGCATCTCTCGTTCCTACAGGATCCGGGTCAGCCACCGGATCCCGACATCTACTACGCCGGGCAGGGACTGCTGCTGACGACGAACCTCTACGAGGGACTCTTGCAGTTCAAGGGCGGCGAGGCCAAGGCAGAGTTGGAACCGCTACTTGCCACCGAGTACACCGCGTCGCCCGACAACAAGGTCTTCACGTTCAAGCTTCGGCAGGGAGTGAAGTTCCATGACGGAACGCCGTTCAAGTCAGACGCGGTCAAGGCGTCCTTCGACCGCCGCCTGGCCGTCAACGGTGGTCCCGCCTACATGGTCAAGGACATCGATTCCATTACTACGCAGGGCGACTACGGCGTCACGATCACGCTGAAGTCACCCAACTCTGAGTTCTTCGACGAGCTCGCTTCAGCGTACGGCCCGCGCATCATGAGCCCGACCGGGCTTCAGAAGAACGGCGGCTCCGACTTCGCGCAGAACTACCTCACCACGCACGATCTCGGCACGGGCCCGTACACGCTGACCGACGCTCAGGTCGGTTCGCACTATGGATTGGCCTCGTTCCCCGACTACTGGGGCCCGAAGCCGTACTTCGAGAAGGTCGACATACCGGTCATCACCGACTCGTCTGCGCAACAGCTCCAGTTCAACAACGGCCAGCTCTCCGCCATCCTCCATGATCTGCCGTCGTCAGCGGTGCAGCAGTACATCAACAACTCGAAGTACTCGCACTATTCGCTGCCGACGATGATGGCGAACTTCATCTACATCAACCCCACCAAGGGCATGATGAAGGACCAGGCGACGCGCACCGCCGTGATGAATACCATCGACGTCGACCAGCTGGTCAAGCAGACGTACTTCGGCCGAGGCAAGGTCGGCGCACAGATGTATCCGCCGTACACGCTCGCGACGGACTACGGGAAACAGACTCTGGCACACGACCCTTCGGCGCTGACCAAGATCGCGGCGGGGCTGCCGGCCGATCAGAAGTCGGTGACCATCGGCTACGACACCAGCAACCCGGATAACCAGCTGATCACCAACCTCATCCAGACGCAGCTCGCCGCAGCGGGACTCACCGTGAAGGTGCAGGGCTATCCCACTTCGGAGATCTACGGTTGGGTCGGCAACGCACCAGGCAGCGCCGGAGATCTTCGCCAACTTGGTGTGGCCGGACGCTCCGTCGCCGTACACCTGGGGTCACATCTCGTGGGACCCCGACGGCGGTATCAACTACCTGAGTTGCTCGTCGCCAAAGGTCACCGCTGCTCTGGCGCAAGGGCTGCCAAACGGTGCGCCGCAACCGTATTCGGACGCGGGCGCCGCGGCCCAAGAGACGGGATGCTGGCTGAACGTCGCTGACATCGACGACTTCATGGTCGCCCAGCCGTGGCTGAAGGGAATCGAGCAGGCGCACGCGGTGTCGAATCCGAACTCGCTTCGGATCGCTGCGCTCTCCGTAGGGTAGCCCGATGGGCAAAGTACATCGGATCGTTCTGTTAACACTGGGCTGGGAGGAGCTGCCGAAGTCCGTTTCGGTCTACGGCGCTCCGCCCGAAGAGCGAATGCGGGAGCCGGTGCCTGGGGTGCTGCTGCAGACCGACGGCGGCTGGGTGCTGCTGGACACCGGGTTCAACGCCGCGCTGATCCGAGACCCCGCGCTGTACCGGCGGTTCTTCCCGACCGTCGAGTACATCCCGGTGCTGCCGGGACCTGGTGAGCCGATCGAACAGTCGCTGCACGACATCGGCGTCGACATCGACGACATCCACATCGTCGCGGTGAGCCACCTGCACCACGACCATGCCGGCGGCCTGAAACTGTTCGCGGGCAGGGTGCCGGTGCACGCACAGAGACGAGAACTGGAATACGGGCTGTCCAATCACCCCGAGCCCGAGCACAACGCCATCGTCCGCGTCGACTTCGACGATCCGCGCATCGAGTGGCAGCTGGCGGACGGCGAGGCCGAGATCGCTCCTGGCATCACGGCTGTTCCAACGTACGGACACACACCTGGACACCAGAGCTTCGTCGTCGAACTCGACAAGTCGGTGGGTGGTGACGGGTTCGTGTTCGCGTTCGACGCAGCCGATCTCACCGAGAACATCGAGCACGAGTTGGCGATCGGCGGCTACATCGGCGTGACGCCCGAGGAAACCGTTGAGCCCATCAGAAAGCTCAAGACGCTGGCCAAAGAGAAGGGCTATCAACTGATTCCTGGCCACGATCCGCACGTGTGGCCCGAGCTGACCCGTCATTTCCACGACAGATTCGCATAGTGGATCTGGTTATCCGTGCCAATAGGGCGGTGATCGACGGCGAGATCCGGCCGGTGGCGGTGGCGGTGGCAGACGGCGTGATCAGCGCAGTCGGCCCGATCGATGCGGAATACCCGGCCGCTGAACAGATCCTGCTGCCAGAGGCGACGGCGCTGCTGCCGGGCTTTGTCGACACACACGTGCACATCAACGAGCCTGGCACCAACTGGGAAGGCTTCGCCACCGCGACGGCCGCCGCAGCGGCGGGCGGCATCACCACGCTCGTCGATATGCCGCTGGACAGTGCTCCGGTGACTACCAGCGTCGACGCCCTGCGGGAGAAACGGCAAGCAGCCCAGGGCAACTGCGAGGTCGACGTCGCGTTCTGGGGCGGCGTTGTCCCAGACAACCTCGGCGACCTCGCCGACCTGGCAGCCGCAGGCGTACGCGGCTTGAAATGCTTCCTCACCGACTCGGGTAATCCGAATTTCCCTCGCCTGAACCCAGACGAGTTCCGAAGTGCGGTCGCGGTTGTCGCCGCCATGGACGCGGTGCTGCTGGTGCACGCGGAAAGCCACCACGTCATCGAAGGCAGTCCACGGCCATGCGGCCGCGGCTATTCGTCGTTTCTCTCGTCGCGGCCCGATGCGTCCGAGGAAGACGCCGTCTCGCTCGTCATCGACGCCGCCACGGAAACCGGCGCGCGCGTGCACGTCGTGCACGTGTCCAGCGGTCACGTGTTGCCGATGCTCGCGGAGGCCAAACGGGCTGGGGTGCGCATCACGGCCGAGACATGCCCGCACTATCTGACGTTCACCGCCGAAGCGATCCCCGACGGCGCAACGCAGTTCGCGGCGTGCCCGCCCATTCGCGACGGAGACAACCGCGGCTTGCTGTGGCAGGGGCTAGCCGACGGCACGCTGGACATGATCGTGTCCGACCACTCGCCGTGCGCGCCGTCGATGAAGGCCGACGGCGACTTCGGCAACGTGTTCGGCGGTATCAGTTCCCTCGAGGTCGGGCCGCGGGCCGTGTGGACGCACGCCGACGAGCGTGGGTTCGGACTCGTGGAACTGTGCCAGTGGATGTCCGAACGGCCCGCGGCCCTCGCGGGCCTCGGCGACAGGGGACGAATAGCGGTCGGGCACCGGGCTGACCTGTGCGCATTCGATCCGGACGGTCGGCACACCGTCCGCGGTGTCGCACTACGGCATCGGCACCCGGTCACGCCTTATGACGGTGTGGTGCTGCGCGGTTCGGTAGTGCAGACCTGGCTGGCGGGCCGCCGCATTTATGAGCGGGTGGGCGCCCCCGCATGAGACTGTTGGTCTTGAACCCGAACACGTCAGAGTCGATGACCGCCGAGATCGCCGCGGCCGCACGGGCCGTCGCCGCCCACGGCACCGAGATCGTCGCGTGCAATCCACGGTTCGGCGCGACGGCGATCGACTCGGCAAGCGAAAGCTACCTGTCCGCGGTGGGTGTGATGGACCTCGTGGCAACGATGCTCGCCGCGGGCGAATTCGATTATAACGCAGTGATTCTGGCCGGATTCGGCGAGCACGGCAAGGATGCGCTTCAGGAGATGCTGACCGTGCCGGTGCTGGACATCGCCGAAGCCGCCGCCCAGGTCGCGCATCTGCTCGGACGTCGCTTCTCTGTGGTCACCACGTTGGCCCGCTCCATACCGCCGATCCAGGACAGGTTGCTAATCGCAGGCCTCGATGCGCACTGCGCATCGGTGCGTGCTTGCGGCCTCCGCACTGCGGAAGTCGACGCGGACCCGGCGGCAGCCGTGCAGGCGATCGTCGACGAGGCGGCCAAGGCGGTCGCTGAGGACGGTGCCGACGTGATCTGCCTCGGCTGCGCCGGGATGGCCGGCGTCACCGGGGAGATCACCGCCAACCTGGGGGTTCCCGCCGTCGACGGGGTTGCCGCCGCCGTGGTGCTGGCCCAGGCACTGGTCGGGCTCGGCCTGAGCACCAGCAAGGCGGGCGCTCTCGCTTCGGGACCGGACAACCCGCGCAGCCACTGGCCGCTGTCCACATCGCTGGGGCTTGACCCATGAACGTCGACCTGGCGTCGCGGGCGCTCGGTGGAAGCGTGGTCGCGGCAAGCGATGAATCGTTCGGCGTCAAGGAACGCTTGATCGAGCCAGGCGAACCGGCGTTCGTACCGGACATGTACGACGACCGCGGTGAGGTCGTTGACGGCTGGGAGACCCGCAGACACGCCGCCCGCGACTGGGCGATCGTGCGACTCGGAGTCGGCGGCCGGCTGCGCACCATCGACGTCGACACGCGCTTTTTCTCGGGCAATCAGCCGACCGGCTGCCGCGTCGACGCGTGCGTGCTCGACCCGGTCGCCGACCCGACCGCCGATACGGTGAAGTGGACGACGATCGTCGGCACCGTCGCACTGAAACCCGACTCCCACAACGTGTTTGCCGTCGACGATGCACGCCGCTACACGCACGTGCGACTGCGGCTGGAATCCGACGGGGGAGTCGCGCGACTACGGGCCTATGGCGACGTCATCCCGGACCCAGCGCTGTGGGACGGAGTCACCGTCGAGATGTCAGGCGTGGAGCAGGGCGGTCGCGTCGAATGGTCAAGCGACAGTTTCTATTCCGACGCGTGCGTGCTGATCGCAGCGGATCGGCCACGCAACATGGGCGACGGGTGGGAGACCAGACGGCGCCGCGATATCGGCCCCGACACCCACGATGCGGTGATGATTTCGTTCGCCGTCCCCGCCGATCTGCAACGTGTCGAGATCGACACCAGCCGCTTCGTGTTCAACGCATCACCAGAGGTGGCGGTCGTTGGCAGCCGCGCGCAGCCTTGCGGCGAACACGGCTGGGCGCTGGTGCCGTTCGACATCGAAGTGCTGCCTCGCACCCGCATCGCAGCCGATGCCAGGCAGGTGTTCGTCGTCGACGCCACAGACATCACCGCATTGCGGGTGCAGGCATATCCCGACGGCGGCATCGCCCGTGTGCGGGCGTTCGGGCGCCCCACCGAGCTCGGCATCGCCCTGTTGCAGTCCAGGTGGGAGGCATCGGCATGACCGTGCTCATGACCGAATGCACCGGACTGTGGCGGCGCACTGTGCTCATCAACAGCGACGGGTCACGCGACACCAGCACCGGTGTGGCATGGCTGCAGGGCATCACCGCGTACGCCGACACTCGCGGCTTCGCCGGTCGACTCAGCCAGCACGACGACGTCTTCGAGTGGCAGCGGCTCATCGACATCCAGCCGCCCGGCCCGTTCCCCGACGCGGGGCGGATGCGGTGGGAGGCGGACGTGCTTGTCGAAGTCGGCGTGCACGAGGACTACGTCGAACACTGGGTGCGTGATGGCATCAAAGCCGCACCGTGCTGGGGGCTGTTCCTCGAAAGCGCGATCCTGCTGCGCGCCGGTACGCAATTCGGTTGGGCCGACCTGCGCGGTGTTGTGCTCGGCACGGTCGGCGATCCGCAGTGGAATGCACTCAATCCGCGCATGATCGGTAATGACCTGGCGGCCAACGGCGGCCGATGGCGCATCGAGGATAGTGAAGGAGAGGTGGATCTATGAGTGGCGCAACGTCATTCACATCGGTGCCGATCGTCGACATCGGCGGGCTGTGCTCGCCGGACCGCGCGCAACGCGAACAGGTGGCCGCCGAGATCGGCAAGGCCGCACGCGAGATCGGGTTCTTCTACGTCAGCGGCTCGGGAATCGACGACGAACTGTTCGAGCGCATCCTGGCCGCGACGAAGGAGTTCTTCGCGCTCCCGCTCGACGAGAAGATGCGCTCCTACATCGGGCTGTCCAAGTGTCACCGGGGCTATGTTCCAGCAGGCGAGGAAGGCCTTGCGACCGGAATGCCCGAAATGAAGGAGGCGTTCGACACCGCGCTGGACCTGCCTTCCGACGACCCCGACTATCTGGCGGGCAACCCGATGCTTGGTCCGAACGTATGGCCAGACCTGCCGGGGTTCGCCGACGCGGTGACCGCCTACTACGACGCCGTGCTCGACGTCGGCAACAGGCTGCTGTGGGCGTTCGCCGTGGCGCTCGGCGAGGATCCCGACACGTTCTCGCAGCACGCCACCAAGACGCCGAGCCAGTTGCGGCTCATTCACTACCCGTACAACCCCGACGCCGTGGACGGCGAGGGCATCGGCGCGCACACCGATTACGAATGCTTCACGCTGCTCAAGCCGACGGCGCCGGGCCTGGAGGTGATGAACGGTGCAGGCGAATGGATCGACGTGCCGCCTGTGCCAGGTACGTTCGTCGTCAACATCGGCGACATGCTGGAACTTTGGACCAACGGGGAGTTCGTCGCCACCAGCCATCGGGTGCGCAAGGTCGCCGAGGAGCGGTACTCGTTCCCGCTGTTCTTCAATGTCGACTACCACACCGAGGTGAAGCCGTTGCCGCAGTTCGTATCTCGCGGCGGCAAGGTTCGGCCGACGTTGCGTGCCGGCGAGCACCTGTTCGCTCAGACGGCCCAGACCTTCGCCTACCTCCGCAATCGCGTGGACTCCGGTGACCTGGTCCTGCCCGACGGCTCGCTGGGCGTCGGACAGTTTGGACAGCAAGCGCTGCAGAACCGGGTCTAGTCTTCGGTAGGTTCACCCATGTGCCTGAGCTGACGAACCGCCAGATCCTGTTGCGCCGCCGCCCGACCGGGCTTGTCCAACCCGACGACACCGAGCTGGTCAAGAGGCCGGCGCCCGAGCCCGCCGAGGGTGAGGCGCTGCTGCGCACCACCTACGTGGGGTTGGACGCCGCCGTCCGTACCTGGCTCGACGGCCAGGCCGGATACCTTCCGCCGGTCGAGCTCGGCGAAATCATCAGGGCGGCGGGTATCGGCGAGGTGGTGGCGTCGCGCTGTGACGCGTTTGCCGTCGGGGACGTCGTCACCACACTGACGGGCTTTCAGGAGTACGTGATCATTCGCGATGACGTGTTCAGCACGCCCATCCCAGGGGAGACCAACCAGCTGGCGATCATGTCGGTCTATGGCCCGACCGGCGCCACCGCCTACTTCGGGATGACCGACATCGGCAAGCCTCGGTCGGGGGAGACGGTTGTGGTGTCGGCCGCGGCGGGCGCCACCGGATCGGTGGCCGGACAGATCGCCAAGATCGCAGGCGCAAGAGTGGTCGGCATCGCAGGCGGGCCCCACAAGTGCAAGGCGGTGGTCGAAGACTTCGGATTCGACGCGTGCATCGACTACAAGAGCGACGACCTCCCCGCGGCTCTCAAGAAACACTGCCCGAAGGGTGTGAACGTCTACTTCGACAACGTGGGCGGGCCGATTCTCAACGCGGTGCTGGGCCGACTGGCTCCCAAGGCGCGGGTCGTACTCTGCGGCGTCATTTCCAGCTACCTGACCGGCGAGCACCCGGGCCCCTCCAACTACGTCAACCTCCTGGCAAGGACCGCACTCATGCAGGGGTTCAACGCGCTCGACGAGTGGGGCCGCTTCGACGAGGCGTTCGCCTCGCTTCGCCGATGGGAGGCCGATGGCCAGCTCGTGCACCGCCAGACCATCTTTGACGGCATCGAGTCGTGCGTCGACGCCCTCAACGGGCTGTTCACCGGCGCCAACATCGGCAAGACGCTGGTCAAGGTCAGCGAACCGACGCCCGCCTGATGCCCAAGCTGAGCGCTGCCCTACTGCTATACCGGGTCACCGGCGGCGGCGTCGAAGTGCTGATCGGCCATCCGGGCGGCCCGTTCTGGGCACGCAAAGACGAAGGGGCGTGGTCGATTCCGAAGGGTGAATACGTCGACGGCGAAGACCCGTGGTCCGCTGCACAACGGGAATTCCTCGAGGAAGTAGGCAAGGAAGCGCCGACCGGGCCGCGCATCGACTTCGAGCCGCTGCGGCAACCGAGCGGCAAGGTCATCACCGCGTTCGCCGTCCGCGGCGACCTGGACCTCGAGGGCGCCATCAGCAACACGTTCACGCTCGAGTGGCCGAAGGGCTCTGGCGATATTCGTGAGTACCCCGAAATCGACCGCGTCGGTTGGTTTTCCGTTGCCGAGGCCGCCACGAAACTGTTGAAGGGTCAGCGGCCGCTGTTGGACCGCCTCACGGCCGCCCTCGAAGACGGCGAACCGGGCGGCTCTCGATAGCGTTGATGGTCAGCGCGCGGCCGTGGATGCGCCACCCGTGCCGCGTACGCATGTACTCGTCGTCGTAACGCAGATGCCACACCAAGTCGGTGATCTTTCCGTCGCTCTCAGACCAGTGGTGGGCGATGCAGGTAATGCGGCCCAGTGCGTAGTTGCTGTCGTCGGCGGCGGCGTAGACCTCACCGACGATGGCGTGCTCGGTTCGAATGACGGCCTCCACTGCAGCAACCGCCTGCCGAACGCCCTCGCGCCCGTCGTGGCGGTGCACCGGCTCCAGCGATCGGGGAGGGTCGGGCAGCCGCAGTTCTGCGGTGTCGGTGAACAATTCGACCACGTCGTCGAATCGCCTGTCGTCGACGGCCGATGCGTACAGGTGAACCAGGTCGCTTAGCGCGAGGCGATCGAATGCATTGAGCCTCACGGCGTCAGCGCCAGCCGTTGCGCGCATGTCGACAGCAGGTCACATGCCTCTCCGATGTCGGCGACCGGCGGCATCGCCAGTACAACCCTGTCGGCGCCCATCGCCGCGAGTTTGTCTGCACGTTCGCCGTCGACCTTGGTGACGAGATGGCCGAGCGACAGCTCGAGCGCATCAGGGTCGCGGCCGGCCTTACCCGCCTCGTCGCGCATTATCGCGAGCAGCTCGGTCAGCTCCGAGCCGCCGACGCCGAGCGGCTGAAAGCCGTCACCGAGCCGGCCTGCCCTGCGGGCGGCCGCGCGGGTGTGCCCGCCGACGTGGATGGTAACCCGGCCGGCGGGCTTCGGATAGCAAGCGGCATAATCGAATTCGAAGAACTCCCCCGAGTAGCTCGCGCCGCCGGGCCGGTCCTCCCACAGCAGCCGCATCACGTCGATCTGCTCGTCCGCGCGGCGACCGCGGGTTGCGAACTCAGCGCCACATGCCTCGATCTCCTCCTTGAGCCAGCCCATTCCCACGCAGAGCCGAACCCTGCCGCCCGACAACGCATCCACGGTGGCCACCCGCTTGGCCAAGCCCACAGGATGATGGTTGGGCAGCACAAGCACACCGGTGGCCAGCCCGAGCCGATCGGTCTGCGCCGCGACGAAGGCCAGCAGGTCAAGGGGATCGGGCACCGGGCAGTCGGCGGGCAACTCGACCCGTCCGGATGCGTCGTAGGGGTAGACGCTGCTGTACTCGGTCATCAGCACCGTGTGTTCGACGGCGACGATCGACTCGAATCCACACGCTTCGACGTGCCTGGCGAAGGCGGACATCCATCCGGGATCGGCGGTGACCCCCGCGGCGACCGGTGCTATGACGGCGAACTTCACGGCACCGCACGCCCATTGCTGCGCCTGATGGATTCCCAGCATTGCAACCTGGTCTTGCCGGTCTGCTGCATACATACGCGGATCGGCGACTCGTCCTCGGTCGGCAGCGGTGCGTCGGTCGCTTCGGTGGTCACCGTCGGGCTGGCGATGTTGCCCTGCTGCAACGACCACACCGTCGTCCTGCTCGGCTGAAGGGGTGAGCAGTACGCGGGGGCGCCATCGGCGGTCGTTCCGGTGCTGCCCGACGGGGTGCAGTTCGCGCCGATCACCACGGTCGGCGGCGGCACCGGCTCCGGGGGTGGGGGCAGCGGCGTGAACGTCTGGGTGGTGACCGTCGGTGAGTTCGTCGCCGCGGACGTCTCCGGCCGGTCGGCGCGGCGAAATTCCATGATCGCCACCGTAACTGCGGTGAGCAGCAGCACCGCGAGGATCGCAGGCACGATGACGCCCGCGCGCAGCGGCGAGCGTTTGGGCGCCGTTGGGGCAGGGGCAAGCGTCGTGCCGACTTCGCCGGTCGGCGCTGCGTCGAGCCCGTGGGCGAGCGCGCGGGCGAAGTCGGCGCACCGTTCGAAACGGTCCTTGGGGTCTTTCGACAGCGCCTTGGCCAACACCGGGTCGAGCGCGGACAACTCAGGGCGCGAAGCGGCGATCGCGGGCGGAGACGCGGACAGATGCTGGCTGATGACGACCGCAGGGTTGGAATGCTGGAACGGCGGACCACCTGTCAGCAGGTGAAAAGCCGTGGCTGCCAACGCGTATTGATCCGACCGCCCGTCGAGCCGCCCGCCCATCAGCTGCTCGGGTGCCGCGTACGACACCGTGCCGACCGTCATGTTGGTTGCGGTCAGTCCGCTGATGTCGTTCACCCAGCGGGCGATGCCGAAGTCCGCCAACAGAATTCGCTGCTCGCCCGATTCCGGATAGGCCAGCAGGATATTGGCGGGTTTGACGTCGCGGTGCAATAGATCGCGCTGATGCGCGTAGTCCAGGGCGTCGGCGACGGCGGTAACGATGTCGGCGACTTCGGCCTTGGGCATGCCATTGGGATGGCGCTCGCGTAGCAGCCTGCCTGCGTCGGTGCCATCTACGTAGTCCATCGAGATCCAGATCTGGCCCTGGAACTCGCCGCGGTCGTGCACGCCGACGATGTGGGGATGCCATAGCGTGGCGACGATGTCGGCTTCGCGGTTGAATCGCTGCCGGTACTCGTCGTCGTTCGATACCGACGAGGGCAGCACCTTCAGGGCGTCGCGGCGGGGCAGCCGAGGATGCTGCGCGAGGTAGACCTCGCCCATGCCGCCAGAGCCGAGCATCCGCACGATGGTGTACCCCGCGAACGTCGCACCATCGGCCAACGGCATGGGCGAATAGTACAGACGCGGCTAAAGATCGAGCGTCAGATGCGAGCCGTCGGCGGCCCGCGAGATGCAGATCAGCATCAAGCCGTTGTCGCGTTCGGGATCGGTGAGCAAGGTGTCGCGGTGGTCGACGGCGCCATTGAGCACCCTGGTACGACAGGTGCCACAGAAGCCCTGCTGACACGAGTACGACGCGTGCACGCCCGAGCGATTCAGCGCCGAAAGCAGCGTCTCCTCGGCGCCGACCCGCACCGTCTCACCGGTGGACGCCACCGCGACCGTGAACTCGGTGCCGTCGACGACCGGCGGGGCGGCGAAACGTTCGAAGTGCAACTCGACGTCATCCCGGCCCGCGAGTTCGGATCGAATCGCCGTCAGCATCGGCGCAGGGCCACATGCGTAGACCGCAGTGCCGTCGGGGCAGTCGCCGAGCAGTTCCTCTGCCGTCGGCAGGCCGTTGGTGTCGTCGGTCCGGATCGCGACCCGGTCGCCGAATTGCGTGACCTCGACGAACGGCAGGCTGTCGTGGCTGCGCCCCGCGTAGACCATCGACCAGTCAATGTCGCGGCCCTGCGCCAGGCGAAGCATCGGCAGGATGGGCGTGATGCCGATGCCGCCCGCGATGAAGCGGAACCGACGGGCAGGCGATCCGTAGCCGGGCACGGTGAGCGGGAAAGCGTTGCGCGGTCCGTGCGTCGTAACTTGCGCGCCGACCGTCAGGCCATGCATCTCGATGGAGCCGCCACCGCCGTCAGGCATCCGCCGCACGGCGATGCGGTAGCAGTCCCGTGTTTCTGGGTCGCCGCACAGCGAGTACTGCCGTACAAGTCCACTCGGCAGGTGAATGTCGATGTGCGCGCCGGGATGCCAGCGCGGCAGGTCATCGCCGGCCAACGTCAGGGCGATGACGTCCTCGTCATGGGCGACCACCCGGCGGTCTGCCACTTTCAGCGCGATCGTGCGGTCGAGTTCGCCGGGAAGAGTGACCCGCCTGGTGGCACCCGCGACCGCCTCCATTCCGGAGATCACCGCGCCCGCGACACCGATGAGCACGTCGCGGCGCCGTCGCTTGAATGAATTCGGCGGCAGCTGCCGGTAGCGCTCTCGCAACCCCATCAAAGGTGCGCGACGCGAGCTGCCGGGGACGTCGCCAGATAGGCGACGGCCTGCGCGGTGGAGCCCATGTCTTCTGGCGAGTACCAGGGCCGGAAGTAGGTCAGCGGGTTGCGGCCGAACAGCGTGCGGAACATGGGCAGGAGCCCGAGTTTGGAGTCGCGCATCCGCAGCCGCTGCATCCGCCAAAAGCCGATGTCGTTGGCCGGGTCGGACACGATCAGGTACCTGGTGCCACGCTGGAAGAACACGAAGATCGCCGTGGCGGCCAGGGTCATCGCCCTGATGCGGTCGGGGTAGCTGTTGTGGAAGTAGACCGCGACATCATGGGCAACGCTTCGGTGCTCGACCTCTTCGCTGCCGTGCCAGCGAAACAGGTCGACCATCGTCGGGTCGGCGCCGTGCTCGTCCCAGGTCGAGTTGAGCGCGAAATCTCCCAACACCGCCGTGTAGTGCTCGATCGCCGCGATCAGCCACAGCCGCTCGCACAGGTTGTTCAGCTGCCGCTCAGGATCTGTGGAAGTTGTTGGCGCCAAGACCTTTTCGAACATGTACTCGACGAGTTCAAGCATCGGTGCTGGGTCGACTCCGTTGCCGATGAGAAATTCGCGGATTACCTCGTCGTGGGCGGCCGCGTGCGTGGCTTCCTGGCCGATGAAGCCGCGCATCTCGTCGGCAAGCTTGGGATCCTTCACGTATGGCAGAGCCTCGTTGAACGTCGTGACGAACCAATGCTCGGCCGCGGGCAGCACGACGTTGAAGAGATTGATCATCGTCGAAGCCATGGGATGGCCGGGGATCCACTCCACTGGTATGTCGGACAGGTCGAAGTGAACCTTGCGGGCCTGGATCTGCACCGGGCCTGGATCGACTTCCTCGTCGAAGCGATGCAGTCGCAACATGCATCGGGATTCTAGCGAAGTAGGTGGGAACGCGGGTTTCAGGTAGCTGGAAAATGTCAACATGACCTGTATGGCGGGGATTGGCGACGTACTCGAATGGGCAAGGCATCAGGTTTCATCGCGTGTTCCGAAGGCCGACCTTGATCAGCGCGACCCCGACTACATCCGCGATCAGCTGCCAGGGACGTGGTTGTTGGCATCGCTGTACTTCAGGGCCGACGTACGAGGGCTTGACCGCATTCCCGCCGAGGGGCCGGTGCTGCTGGTCGGCAACCACAGCGGCGGCAATGTGCCACCCGACACCTTCGTCTTCACGCTCGCGTTCTGTTCCTACTTCGGGGTGGAGCGGCCGTTCTACCAACTCGCCCACAATCTCGTCGTCTCCGCACCGCCGCTGGGCTGGTTGCGCAAGTTCGGCACAGTGGCCGCAAATCACGAAAACGCCCGGCTGGCGCTGGAATCCGGGGCCGCGCTGCTGGTGTATCCCGGCGGCGACTACGAGGTGTTCCGGCCGTCGTGGGAGCGGCACAAGGTCGACTTCGGCGGCCGCATGGGCTACGTACGGCTTGCCCGTGAGGCCGGCGTGCCGATTGTGCCGATCGCCAGCGTCGGCGGCCAGGAGACCGCGCTGTTCCTCGACCGCGGTCAGTGGCTGGCCAAGCTGCTGAGGGTGGACAAGCTGGCCCGGCTCAAGAGCGTGCCGATCTCGCTGGCGCTGCCGTGGGGGATCAACATCAGTGACCTGGCAGGCCACATCCCACTGCCTGCCAAGATCGTCGTCGAGGCGCTCGACCCCATCGACGTAGACGCAGATGACGAGATCGTGCACAAGAAGGTGGTCGAAAGCCTGCAGGCCGGAGTGGACCGGCTCGCCGCAGAACGTCGATTCCCGGTGCTCGGCTGATGAGCGCTTGCGCGAAGAAGCGAGGTCACTGATGCGTGTCGAACGGCATTGCATCATCGACGCCGACCGCGACACCGTGTGGAAGGTGGTCAGCGACCCGGACTGCTATCCGGAGTTCATGGCCAGCCTCGAACGGTGGGAGCCGGCCGTCGAAGGCCCGGTCAGGAAGGGCGCCCGCTACACCGTGCACTGGAAGATCGGCTCGGTGCCGATCGGCGGTGTGGTCGAGGTCTCCGAGTTCGACCACGCCCACGACCTGGCGTGGATCGGTATATCAGGCGTCTCGTTGCGTGGCAGGTTCCGGATCCGTGACGCCGGCGACGGCCACACCAAGGTCATTTTTCGTCTGGCCTACGAATCGGCGGGCAGCCTGCTCGGCCTGATTGCCGACCGGGTGGCGTCACGCCAGGTCGGCCGCAATATGACCGAGACACTGAAGAACCTCAAACAGATGGTCAGCCCTAGCCAGGCGGGGTGCCCGCGCCGGGTGCCCCCTGGATCGGCACCACCGGAGTCGGGGTGACCGTGGTGACGCCGTTGGAGCCGACGGTCGGCCCTCCTGAGGGGCCCATGTTCGCGAGGATATCGGCGGCCTTCTGGCTGCAGTCCAGCATCAGCAGCATTCGGTGAGCGGCGGTGACCTTCTGCTCATCGACCAGGCATTGCGCCTGCGGCAGCACGCTGCCGAACGAGCCGCCGAAGTACGCCTTGATACCTTGGCTCTTCAGGATCTGAAGCGCCTTGTTGTACGGCTCGCCGACCACGTTGGCCGAGCTGTTGTCGGTCGCCGGCTGCGAAAGGGCCACGCCAGCGCCTATCAGAGCGGCCGAGCCTGCGACGACGAGGCCGCCGCTGAGCACAACGATCTTCTTCACGTGATCACTCCTAGGTCGGTGCGGTGCGAACATATCGCAGCCGTGACTAATGTGAAACCGCAGACAGGTGGCGCAGCGTTACACAGGCGGGTGCACGATCCCTTTCATCGCCTCGGCGAGCGCCGCCACCCGCGGGTCGGTGAACACCTCTTCTAGCTGCAGTTTCCGGCCATCGGGCCCGCTGAGAGGCACCCGCCAGTTCGGGTATTCGTCAGTGGTGCCCGGCTGATTTTGGGTTCGTCGATCGCCGACCGCGTCGGCGAGCGACAATGCCAGCAGTTTGGACGGTGTGCGGCCGAGATATCTATAGAGCGCCAGCACGACCTCGTCGACGCTTGGGGCATCGCCGAGCAGGCCCACCCGGCGCAGCTCGGCCAGCCAGGCAGCCTGTTGGGCCTGGTCACTGGCCAATTCCTGGTCAGCCGGCCGAGTCAGCAGGCCAAGCTTTTCGCGCAGTCGCACATGCTCACCCGCCAGGTAGCCCGCCGTTGGGGGCAGGTCGTGGGTGGTTACCGACGACAGGCAGTACTCCCGCCACTTCTCGGCATGCAGTGGTCCGCCGCCGCCGTCGCGGTCGGCCTCGAACCACAGGATCGACGTGCCGAACAGGCCGCGTTCGCGCAGATAGTCGCGAACCCAGGGTTCGACGGTGCCGAGATCCTCGCCGACCACAACGGCGCCCGCCCTGTGGGCCTCCAGCGCGACGATGCCGATCATCGCCTCGTGGTCGTAGCGCACGTAGGTGCCCTCGATCGGCGGGGAGCCCTTCGGAATCCACCACAACCGGAACAGTCCGATGACGTGGTCGATGCGAACACCGCCTGCGTGCCGCAGCACCGCGTTGACGAGCGCACGAAACGGCTCGTATGCCTTCTCCACCAATTGATCGGGCCGCCACGGCGGCTGCGACCAGTCCTGGCCGAGCTGGTTGAACTCGTCGGGCGGCGCGCCAGCGGAGACGCCGAGCGCCAGCGCGTCCTGCAACGCCCACGCGTCAGCGCCGTTGGGATCCACGCCGACCGCGAGATCGTGCATGATGCCCAGTTCCATGCCCGCCTGAACGGCGGTGGCCTGCGCGGCGGTGAGCTGGTCGTCGAGCTGCCACTGCAGCCAGCGGTGAAAGTCGACGGAATCGGGATGCTCGGCGCTGAACTTCGCGACGGCCTTGCTGGACGGATGCTGCAGATCCTCTGGCCACTCGTGCCAATCGGCGCCGTGATGCTCAGCGAGCGCACACCATGTCGCGAAGTCGTCGAGGCTTTTGCCTTCGCGCTCGCGGTAGGCGGTGTATGCCAACTCCCGCCCTGCCGACCGCTCTGCGAGGTAGACGCTTTCCAGCGCAGACCGTTTGGCCTTCCATGCCGCGTCGCGGTCGATCCGCTTGGCGCGGTCGGCGCGGGCCTGAATCTCCTTCTGCGCCTTGCGGAGGGTGCCTCGCGGTTTGGCATAGGCGAATTCGGGTATCGCTTCTGGTCGCAGATACAGCGGGTTGACGAACCGGCGCGACGTCGGCAGGTAGGGCGACGGCTCCATGGGCGCTGTCGGCGCTGCTGCGTGCAGCGGGTTGACCAGAACAAAACCCGCACCGTGCCGCGCGGCTGACCACACGGCAAGATCGATCAGATCGGTCAAATCGCCGATGCCCCAAGATCGTTGTGAGCACACACTGTAGAGCTGGGTGGCCAGACCCCATGCGCGACTTGGGCCCAGCCTTGCGGGCAGCTCCAGCGACGCGGGGGAGACGATGACCACTGTGCTGGTGTCGGACGAGCCGACCTGAAGGTGCAGTTCGTGATAACCCAGCGGCAGGTCGGCTGGTAATTCGAAGGTGGCTTCGCCGATCAGCCGACCATCGAAATCAAAAGGGGGCCTGTTGTTTTCGAGCTGGCGCAGGCCAGTTCGCACGCTGCCGTCCTCCAGCCGCAGCCACAGGCCGACGGGATCGCCGTGGGTGACATGGACCCAGAACGCCGACGCTGCGCCGGAGCGGCCGACGATCGTCCGCGGCAGCGAGCGTGCCCAGTAGTCGCGGTCGTACTCGGCGAGGGCGTTGATGCGCTCGTCCTCGGTGGCGGCAGGGACGCCGAGGGCGTCGAGCACGGCGATAAGGGTGGTGTCGGTGACTCCCGCCTGCTGCCCGGTCCAGTCCACGTATTCGGTTGCGACGCCGTATAGGCGCGCCAACTCCACTAGCGAGCCTGGCAGGTCAGTCATGCCGCCCATCTTGCCCGCAATCAGTCCACGTCGCGGATCAACAAGTCGTCCCACGTGTCGCGCCGGACGACCAGCCGCGCATTCCCGTTGCGGGCGAAGACAACCGGTACCCGGCGCGCGCCGTTGTACTGATTGGACGTTGCGTAGCAGTAGGCGCCGGTGACCGGCACCGCGACCAGGTCGCCGATCGCGGGCTCCTGCAACGGGACGCCGTCGACGAGCTGGTCGCCTGACTCACAATGCCTACCGACCAGACTGACCAGCTGACCACCGCCCACCCGGTTGACGATCGTCGCCTCGAACCGTTGCCCGGTCAGCGACACCTCGAGGTTGTCGCCCATCCCGCCGTCCACCGCCACGTGGGTCACTTGTCCTGGTCGGCTGCCGCGCTTGATCGTCGTGACTCGGTACACCGTGCACGCGCTGTTGGCGACCATGCTGCGGCCCGGCTCGACGACGATCCGTGCACCGTCGGGCAGCAGCGCGCGCGCCTGAGTAACCATCGCGTCGGCGTAGTCGCCGAGGCTGGGCGGGTACTCGTCGTAGGTGTACCGCACCCCGAGACCGCCGCCGAGGTCGTAGACGTCGAAGGTGCCGAGCTTTGCGATGGGTTCGACCGCCTGCGCGAGCTGTTCGACGTTGAGCAGTTGGGATCCGACATGGGTGTGCACGCCGTCGAGTCGCAACTTGGCGCTGTACTCGATCCGCTTGATCGCGTCCCGGGCGTCATCGGGCATCAAGCCGAATTTCGAGCCTGCGTGACCCGTCGCCTGCGAGGCGTGGGTGGCGGCCTCCACGCCGGGGATGACCCGCACCAGGCACGCCTGCCGATGTCCCGCAGGCACGATGCGCTCGAGCCGGTCGATGTCGTCGAAGTTATCGACAACGACCAGTCCGACGCCGTGCTTGACGGCCAGCTCCAGTTCCTCGGCGCTCTTGGCGTTGCCGTGCAGGACCAGTTTGGCGGGATCGGCGCCCGCCTTGAGCGCGGTCAGGATCTCGCCGCCGCCCGCGACGTCGAGGTACAGGCCCTCGTCGACCATGACGCGCTGAACGGCGGTGCACGGGAACGACTTTGACGCGAACGCCACATCGCAGCGTGACCATCGGCCACGAAACGCGGCGAGGTAGTCGCGGGCCCGCTGACGCAGGGCTTCTTCGGAGACGACGATGGCCGGGGTACCGAACTGCCCGGCCACCTTGTCGAGCCGGCAGCCGCCGATCATCAGGGTGCCGTCGTCGGCAAGCTCGGTTCCTGGCGGGAAGAGAGCGAGCAGCTCGTCGGTGGACACGTCGGAGTGGATCGTCACACGCTCAGCGTGCCACTCGGCCATCGCAGTGGCCGCACGTTCGCCGGCTTGATACTCTGTCTGTAATGATCCCTACAGACGTACGTCCGACGAAGAAGCAGCAGCAGGGCGAGCAGTCCCGCGAGCTGATCCTCGATGCCACGGAACAGCTGATGGCCACCCGGGGATATGCCGCAACGTCGATCAGCGACATCCGCAAGGCCTGCGGGCTGCCGCCAAGCTCGATCTACTGGCACTTCGGCTCCAAGGACGGCGTCCTCGCCGCGGTGATGGAGCGCGGCGCCGACCGGTTCTTCGCGGCGATCCCGACGTCGGAGGATGCCGAGGGTCAGCTGGCTGTGCTGTCGGCGCTGCAAGCACAGCATCCGGACTTCCTGCGACTGCTCTACATGCTGTCGCTCGAGCGCAACAACGATCCGGCCGTCGCCGCCGTGATCCGCCGCGTCCGCGACACCGCGATTCGACGGTTCCGCGACGTGGTCACCCGGCTGCTGCCCGCCGACGTGCGGCCGTCGAAGGCCGACCGCGTGGTCAACGAACTCACCGCACTGGCCGTCGCGCTCTCGGACGGGGTGTTCTTCGCCGAACACCTCGAACCCGGCACCGACGTCGAACGGATGTACCGGCGGCAGTTTCAGGCCGTTACCGCGCTCATCCCGATTCTGTTGGAGGAGAAGTGAACACGAGGACAGCCATCATCACGGGTGCCAGCTCGGGACTCGGCCTTGCGTGCGCACGAGCGCTGCTACGCAACGAGCCGTCGTGGCACGTCGTTCTCGCCGTTCGCGACACGAGCCGCGGCGCCGCAGCAGTCACGCAACTGGGGCAACCACAGCGCTGCACCGTGATGCCGATGGACCTCGCATCGCTGGCCTCGGTGCGCGCCTTCGTTGACAGCGTAGATGCCGGCACCCTTCCGCCGTTGCACGCCATCGTGTGTAACGCCGGTGTGCAGGTGGTGTCGGGTACCGAGTGGACGGAGGACGACATCGAGATGACGTTCGGTGTCAACCATCTCGGCCACTTCACGCTCGTGCAGGGTCTTGTCGACAAGCTGGTATGCCCTGCGCGGATCGTCGTCGTCAGCAGCGGCACCCACAACCCGACCAAGCACACCGGCATGCCCGACCCGAGCTACACCTCGGCCGCCGACCTCGCGCACCCTCGCGCCGATCCGTCTCCTGACGGACGCCGTCGCTACACCACCTCCAAGCTGTGCAACCTGCTCTTCACCTACGAACTCGACCGGCGGCTCGGCCACGGCGGACAGGGCGTCACGGTCAATGCGTTCGACCCCGGCCTGATGCCGGGCTCCGGGCTGGCACGCGACTACCCGCCGGTGCAGCGACTTGCATGGCGTTATCTGCTGCCCGCGCTGAGGGTGTTGCCTGGTGTGCGCAGCACCCGCACCTCCGGTCGGTACCTGGCGGCGCTGACGAATGACGCCAGGTTCGACGGTGTCAGCGGTGCGTACTTCGACGGGCTTCGGCCGATCAAGTCCTCGGCGGATTCCTACGACCGTGACAAGGCGCTCGACCTGTGGGAGATCAGCGAGCAGATACTCACGCAATCCCTAGAGGGCGTTAAACACCAGAAGCAACGCCGCGAAGCCCGCGGTGGCCCACCCGAGTAGAAGCACTTCGATCCTGGGTGTGACGGTCATCCGGCTCGCCCGTCGGTGACCGAGCCAAACGGCCAGCAGCGCCAGCAGTGCCCCCACGACGACCAGTACGATCCGCTCCGCAGTGAGTGGACCGCGGCCAAGCAGCGGAATCGCGCCGACGGCAAGGAAGGCTAATGCGTTGCGCTCCCAGGACAATTGGGTTCGCTCAGCTTGCAGACCCGGCTTTTCCGGAGGTCGAGGATGCATGCTCTTGTCCGTCTACGGCTGGATGGAGATTACGACGATCAAAGCGACGGCCACTGCGACTACGACGCAGCCGAGCAGCACCGGCATCCACGATCTGGGCAGTTCAACACCCCGGCGCATTGAGATTTGCACTTTCTGCCACCGCCGAACCGCCAGCACCGCAAGTACTCCGCCTGCCGCCGTCAGCACGGCCCCGAGGCCGTGTCTGATGCCTGATATGGACAGGGCGGGGACAAGTTGGACAACTGCGACACCGCCTGCGAGCAGAGCGAGCGCGGTGCGGATCCACGCAAGGAAGGTCCGCTCGTTGGCAAGCGTGAAGCGATAATCCAGCTCTCGCGTGTTCTCGCTTGATTCCATGTGCCCACACACTAGAACTGCGGGATGGCCATCGTCGGTAATGTCGGCATATGTGGCGCAGGACCGGCGGGCGCGGATCGCGACCGCGGCGCTATTCCTGACCAACGGCGCGATCTTCGCCAACATGTTGCCGCGCTATCCCGAGATCAAGGCCGACCTGCACCTGTCCAATGCGGTCTACGGCGCGGCGATCGCCGCGTTCTCCGGTGGCGCTCTGATGGCCGGACTTGCCGCAGCGTCGCTGATCCGCAGATACCGCTCGTCGCGGGTTGCGGTGCTCGGCACGATCGGCATCGCGGCGTTCGTCGTCGTCGCAGGCATGGCGACCACACCGCTGGTGCTGGCGGCCGCGCTGTTCGTCGCGGGCGCGTCGGACGCGATCACCGACGTCGCGCAGAACGCGCACGCTCTTCGCGTGCAGCGCAACTACGGCCGGTCGATCATCAACTCGTTTCACGCGGTGTGGGCGGTCGGCGCGATAGTCGGCGGTTTGATGGGCGCGGGCGCGATCGCATTGCATATCTCCCGCGCAACGCATTTGACGATCGCGGCGGTGATCTTCAGTGCCGTCGTCGTGATCGCCTACCCGTATCTGTTGGACGGCGCCGACCTTCAGGACCACCCGTCGGCACACACCTCGGGCGGGAGAAGCGCCGGCATAGCCGTGTATGCGACGCTGCTGGCGCTGGTCGTCATCTCGATCGCAGGAGCGACTGTCGAGGACGCAGGCAGCTCATGGGCAACGCTGTATCTGCGTGACTCCCTCGGCGCGCCGGGACCGGTCGCGGCATTCGGCTACGTCGCGCTTGTCGGGTTCATGTTTGTCGGCCGGCTGGTTGGCGACCGGCTTGTCGACCGGTTCGGCGAGCGCGCGGTGGTGCGGACCGGTGGGTTCATCACGGCGGCCGGAATGGGTTGTGCGCTGGCGTTTCCCAGTGTGCCCGGCACGATCGCCGGGTTTGCGGCCGCCGGTCTCGGCGTGGCCACCCTGATCCCTGCGGCGATGCACGGTGCCGATCAGCTGCCAGGGATGCGACCGGGCACCGGGCTGACGGCGGTGACCTGGCTCATGCGTATCGGTTTCTTCGGCGCGCCGCTGATCGTCGGGGTCGTCGCCGACGCGACGAGCCTTCGGGTCGGGCTGTTGTCCGTACCCATTGCCGGACTCATGGCGGTGGCGATGGCAGGCGCGCTCAGTTCGCGGCACCGACCATCTCGATCGTGAGCACGCCCCCCGCGATCAGCGCGATGCCAAGTCCCATCACCCACGTGAGCGGTTCGTGGAAGAGGAATCGAGCGACGACGGCGACCAGCGCGACACCGCAGGCGGTCCAGATGCCGTAGGCGATGCCGACCGGCATCCCCATCGACAGCGACAACCACAGCAGATAGAAGGACGCGAGGTAGCCCGCGATCACCGGCGCGATCCAGCCCTTCAGGCGGAAGCCGTCAGAGGCGCGCAGCGATAACGTCGCGGCGACCTCGATCAGAATCGCGCCGGCCAGCGCCCACCACATCACGGCTCGTCCGCGGCCGTCGGCCGCGATCCGAACTCGACGAGCAGCACTCCGGCGATGATCAGGCCAATCCCCACCGCGATGGGCCAGGTGAACGCGTCGTCGAAGATGGCGGCGGCCAAGACGGCGGTGGCCGCGGTCCCAGACGCACCCCAGATGCCGTATGCCACGCCCACCGGCATTCCCGCCCGCAGCACCATCGTCAGCAGGATGAACGAGCCGACATACCCCGCCACGACGAGCAGAAGCCACGCCGGATGGTCTTGGGATGCGCGCAAGGACAGCGTCGCCGCAACCTCGACCGCGATGGCCGCGAAGAGCAGCGCCCATGTCCGCACGCGACCAAACCTATGCCACGCCGATGGCGATAGCGCGCTCCACGAGGCCTCTAGCAGCAAAAAATGGTCACCTGCCCGTACGATCATTCCGATGGCAGGCGCAGGTGGGGTGGTCGACACTGTTTACGGGCCGGTCCGTGGCAGCGACGACGGCCTGGTCAAGGTGTGGAGAGGGCTGCGGTACGCTGCTGCTCCGACCGGCGACCGGCGGTGGCGCTCGCCCGAACCTCCCGAGCCGTGGAGTGAGGTCGCCGATGCAACCTCCTACGGTCCGGTCTGCCCGCAGCCGGTGGAGCCGCGGATACCCATCGACCTCGGTGCGCCGCAGGGCGACGACTGCCTGAGCCTCAACATCTGGGCACCGTCGGATTCCGCCGCAGGCGACCGGAAACCCGTGATGGTATGGATTCACGGCGGCGCCTACATCTTCGGCGCTGCGAGCCAACCGCTGTACGACGGCGCGGTGTTGAGCGCGGGCGGCGACGTTGTGGTCGTGACCGTCAACTATCGCTTCGGAGCATTCGGATTCCTCGACCTGTCCTCTTTTTCCACCCCGAGACGACGGTTCGACTCCAATCCCGGCCTGCGCGACGTAATCCTTGCCCTGCAGTGGGTGCGCGACAACATCGCCGCGTTCGGCGGCGACCCGAACCAGGTGACGCTGTTCGGCGAATCCGCTGGCGCGGGCATCGTCACCACCCTGCTGACCACCCCGGTCGCCGCGGGACTGTTCAGCGCAGCGATCGCGCAGAGTTCGCCTGCCACGTCGGTGTACGACACCACGAGGGGCCGCCGGGTCGCCGAAGAGTTCATCGATGCACTTGGCCTGGGGCCCGACGATGTTGACCGGTTGACCGATGTGCCTGCCGATAAGCTCGTCGCGGCATCGCGGGAGCTGTTCAACGACGTGCCGTTGCGCAGCCCAGGTCTGCTGGCGTTCGCACCAATCGTCGACGGCGATCTCGTTCCCGACTATCCCGTCAAGCTGGCGCGCGAGGGTCGCTCGCATCCCGTGCCGCTGATCATCGGCACCAACAAGCATGAGGCGGCGTTGTTCAAGTGGATGAAGTCGCCGCTGATGCCGATCACACCGCATGAGATCCGACGGATGTTCGCCGAGATGGCCGCAGAACAGCCCGACGTGCAGCTGCCGACGGAGGACCAGATCGGCGCCGTCTACCGCAGCAGGCGTACCAAGCAACGGGGGATGGGTGTCGCGCGCGATATCGGCTTCCGGATGCCGTCGGTGTGGCTGGCGGAAGGTCACAGCGCTGTCGCACCGGTCTACCTGTACCGATTCGACTGGTCCACGCTGATGCTCAAGGCGATGGGTATCGGCGCAACCCACGCCACCGAATTGCCCTACGTCTGGGGAAATTTGATCGCCGGACCCAAGGACGTCACGTTCAAACTGGGCGGGTTGAAGGCCGGTGCAGCGGTGTCAGCGCGGATGCGGGCCCGCTGGGTCAACTTTGCCGTCCAGGCGAAGCCCTACGGCCTGCCCGGCGAACCGGAGTGGCCGCAGTACGAGGAGTCCGACCGCGCCTGCCTGATCATCGGACGCCAAGACGCCGTCGTAAACGACGTCGACCTGCACATCCGGTCGGCGTGGGGCAGTCAGGTGCTCAACCGCCGGTAGCCACGCGCGAGCTAAACTCGCCGCGGGGAGGTGTCGTCGTGGACCTGGCAAAAGCATTCTCGGATGTGCTGCCGCCGCTGATGCACGATCCGGTGACCTTCGCCGTCCCGTTCTTTCTGCTACTGCTGATCATCGAGTGGGCCGCCGCCCGCAGGCTGGCCCACATCGAGGCCGAGCAGGCACCTGCGGGGGCGTATCTGCGGCCGGACGCGTGGGCCAGCATCTGGATGGGCCTGGTGTCGGTCGCGACCAGCGCGTTGCTGAACGGCATCGCCCTGGTGGGCTACGCCGCGCTCTACGTCTACGTCGCTCCGTGGCACCTTCCCGCCAACCGGTGGTACACGTGGGTGATCGCCATCGTCGGCGTTGACCTGCTCTACTACGCCTATCACCGGATGGCCCATCGCGTGCGGATCTTCTGGGCCACCCACCAGGCGCATCACTCCAGCCAGTACTTCAACTTCGCAACCGCGCTGCGGCAGAAATGGAACATCAGCGGTGACGTGTTCCTGCGGGCGTTGTTGCCGCTCTTCGGTGTTCCGCCGTGGATGGTGTTCGCCAGTTTCTCGATCAACCTCATCTACCAGTTCTGGATCCACACCGAACGCATCGGAAAACTTTGGCGGCCAATCGAATTCATCTTCAATACGGCGTCGCACCACCGGGTTCACCACGGCATGGACCAGCAGTACCTCGACAAGAACTACGGTGGAATTCTGATCCTGTGGGACCGGCTGTTCTGCAGCTTCCAGCCAGAGACCACTCGGCCGCACTACGGTCTCACCAAACAGGTCGATACGTTCAACATCTGGAAGCTGCAGACCCACGAGTACGTGGCGATCGCCCGCGATGTGCGCACCGCGACGCGCTTCCGCGACAGGCTGGGCCACATCTTTGGACCGCCGGGATGGGTGCCTGCCCAACGTCGGCTGGATGTCGACCAAACGGCGAAGGTTCGCACGTAAGCCGACGCCCGACCGGGAAGTATGAACCCCATGGATGTCAGAGAGGTTCTGCTGCCAGGCGTCGGCCTGCGGTTCGAATTCGAGAACCACGACGGTGACCGCATCGGCGTCGCCGGCCCGCAGGCCGGGCACTTCTCGGCGACACGGGATCCCGCACCCCGCTCAGGTCGGCGAATCGTTCGGGGACGAGGCCGAGGCGGGCCCGTACCGGCCCGCTTCAGCGGCACCGGCGGAAAACCGGTGCCCGCCCGCTGAGATTTGCGCCACGATGCGAAGCCACCCCGTAGTGTCCGCGATGTGGAGACGGTGTTTGATGCCCACGTCGAGCCCGGCCTGGTCGAACGTTCGCTTGCGGCAAGCACCTTCGGCTCGATGTGGCTCGACATTCCGCGGCCGGAATACCCGCAGGCAAGCGGATCGATCACCTGCGACCTGCTGGTCATCGGTGGGGGCTACACCGGGCTATGGGCCGCATTGCATGCCGCCAGCGAAATCCGGATCGCCGCATCATGCTCGTCGAGGCCAATCGGATCGGCTGGGCCGCCTCGGGCCGCAACGGCGGCTTCGTCGATGCCAGCCTGACACACGGCGTTGAGAATGGAAAGACGCGCTGGCCCAACGAGATTGACGCCATCGAGGCGATGGAAATCGAGAACCTCGATGGCATGCAGGCCGATGTCGAGTCACTCGGGCTCGACGTCGAATGGCAGCGCACGGGCATGTTGTCGGTGGCCACGGAACCACATCAAGTCGACTGGCTCGCCGACGCAGCCGGCCAGGCCGAGGGACTGTTCCTGAGCCTCAGCGAAGTCCGCGACGAGGTTGCGTCCCCGACCTACCTCGCGGGCCTGTACAACCCCGACACAACTGCGATCGTGCATCCGGCCAAGCTGGCGTTCGAACTGGCCCGAGCCTGCCAGGACGCCGGTGTGCAGATCTACGAGCACACCAACGCGCAGCACCTCGAATCCATGATCGCCGCGCTGCGCGTCGAGTGCGGTGCAGCGATCATCACCTGCCGCAATATCGTGCTTGCTACGAATGTCTTTCCGAGCCTGCTGAAGCGCAACCGGCTGCACACCGTCCCCGTGTACGACTACGTGCTTGCCACCGAGCCTCTTACCGACGCCCAGCTCGAACGCGTGGGCTGGCGGCACAGACAGGGAATTAGCGACTGCGCCAATCAATTTCACTACTACCGCTTGACCATGGACAACCGGATCGTCTGGGGCGGCTACGACGCCGTTTACCACTTCGGCCGCAGGGTCGACGACCGCTACGAGGACCGGGCCGCCACCTACCGGCGACTGGCCGCACACTTCTTCATCACCTTTCCCGCCCTCGACGATGTCCGGTTCAGCCACCGCTGGGCGGGCGCCATCGACACCAACACCCGGTTCTGCGCGCACTGGGGGCTGGCACGTGACGGCCGGGTGGCCTATGTCAACGGGTTCACCGGACTCGGCGTGGGCGCGGCGCGGTTCGCCGCAGACGTGTGCCTCGATCTCCTCGATGGCGAGCCCACGGCGCGCACCGAATTGGAGATGGTCCGTCGGCGGCCGTTGCCGTTTCCGCCGGAGCCGCTGGCCAGCATTGGTATCCAGGCGACGCGGTGGTCGCTGGACCGGGCCGACCACTCGGCCGGGCAGCGCAACATCCTGCTGCGCACGCTGGATGCGTTGGGGCTCGGCTTCGATTCCTGACTCGCAATGCGTCGAAATGCCCTAGCCCCAACCAAGATCAGTAGGCTCAGCCGGGATCAAGCGGAAAGGGGCCATACATGAGCGACAGGCTGATGAAGGGCGAGAAGCTCGAACGCGGGCAAGCGCTGACATCACGCAATGGGGCGTACACGTTGACGTTGCAGGACGACGGCAACCTGGTGCTCGGCGCGGGCAGCAACGCCGTATGGGCGACGGGCACCAACGGTCAGGACGCCGAACATCTCGAGGTGCAAGAGGACGGCAACTGCGTGCTCTACACGTCCGACAAGCCGATCTGGCACACCGATACCAAGGGCGCCAAGGACGTTCGCCTGCTGTTGCAGGACGACCCCAACCTGGTGCTGTACGGGTTCGACGGGCCGGCGTGGTCGTCGAACACGCAGACCGATGAGGCGCCTCCGCCACCCCCGGCCGAGGACGCACCGGAAGTGGTCCCCACCGCGGCAGAGGAACCGCTTCCTGCGGCCGAGCCCTAACCGGCACCTGCGCCGCCCCCTCCACCCGCCCGCTGCGCGGACATACGCAGTGGTGTCCGGAGACACGCTGTGGGCGATCGCGGAACGCTTCTACGGTGACGGCAGCCAATACCAAGTGATCGCCGACGCCAGCGGCGTCTCCAACCCCGACCTCATCCACCCGGGTCAGGTGTTGACGATCCCGTAGCGAAAACCCGTTGGTGGCCCGGGCTGAAAGGCCCGGGCCACCTTTGTGTTGGGGCCGTGTAACGTCGCGGCGTGCCTGGCCGATGAGCAAATGCGTGTGCAGTTGCGCGATGTCCGTACGGGTATAACAATCCGCTGCTCGCCGGTACGCTGGACAGCCTTGCCACATGAAGATCGGAGGCGATAGTGCGCCGACGATGGTTGCGCATGCTCGCAGCGACGGCCGCCCCGATCATCGCGTTCACGCTGCCGTCTGTGCCGGCTCAGGCCACTCCAGGGGCGCTGGTGTTCCCCGGCATGGAGGTTCGTCAAGGCACCAACGTCTGCACGCTCGGCTACGTCGACCCGCAGATGCGAATCGCATTCACCGCGGGCCACTGCAGGGGCAGTGGACAGGTGAGCGATAGGGACGGCAACTTGATTGGCACCCAGGCACTGTTCCGGGACAACACACCGAACGGCGCCACCGTCGACACCAATCATCAGATCGCCGACTGGGAGGCGATCAGCCTTTCGCCCGACGTCGCGATCAACAACATCCTTCCGGGTGGACGGCAACTGGTCGCCGATCCCGCGATCGTCGCCGTGACCGGCTTGCCGGTGTGTCACTTCGGTGTCGTGACGGGGGAGAGCTGCGGGACCATCCAGGCCGTGAACAACGGTTGGTTCACGATGGCCAACGGTGTGGTGAGCCAGAAGGGCGACTCGGGCGGCCCGGTTTACAACCTCACCCCCGACGGCAGGGCGGCGATCGTCGGAATGTTCAACAGTACCTGGGGCCAATACCCTGCGGCGGTGTCTTGGCAGGCCGCCAGTCAGCAGGCTCGTCAGGACGTCATCTCTGCCGCGTCGGGCAGTCTGGTGACGCCGACTCCCGAGCCCTGGTCAGCCCCAGTGCCCTAGCGGACGAGCTCGAAAACCGGGATTGACGGTGCAGCAGACCGCATTTCATCATCGGTCGACTGCGGGGTCAAACCACCAACGTGACCCTTGACCTCCCAATACCACCGGTCGAGATAGCGCTTCAACAGCGGCGGCTTGGCGTCATCGGCGACCTCGGCAATGCGCACGTCCCTGCTCCGCCACCGCGGCCCCATTTCGACGACGCCCGCGCTGCGTGCGTTTCTGGCCCACTGCGTGTCACCGCGCGGCGACACGATGTAGTCACGGCCGTCGACTGTGAGCACGTTGATCACCACACCGCGGCGCTTGCCGGTCTTGCGCCCGCGGACCCTCAGCGCGCGTGTTCCGGCGATGCTGATTCCGGCCTCGGCGAGCCAGCGGATCAGCTCATTGCCTGCGCGAGCGGCGGCATTGGGGGCGTCGTAACGCACGGTCATCGGGGTTCCTTCCGTCGGATCTGATAATAGAGAGCGGTGCTCTCGGTTAAATATGCCACGCCGCGCCCCAAGATTCAAGAGCAGTGATCTCGTTTTGTGTCACACTGGCCGGATGGGCAAGCGACAGGAAACGCGCGAGAAGATCGAGACGCAGATCATCGAGCTCGGCAGGCGCCATCTGGTTACCGAGGGTGCGTCCGGGTTGTCGCTGCGGGCCATCGCCCGCGACCTCGGCATGGTGTCGTCTGCGGTGTACCGCTATGTGTCCAGCCGCGACGATCTGCTGACACTGCTGCTCGTCGAGGCCTATTCCGAACTGGCGGACGAGGTCGACCGCGCCGGTGCGGCATCCGGCGGATCGTGGCGCGACCGACTGCTCGCTATGGCCCGTGCGGCCCGCGCGTGGGCGATCGCCCAGCCGGCCAGCTGGGCGCTGCTGTACGGCAGCCCGGTGCCCGGATATCACGCGCCGCGTGAGCGCACCGTCGGGCCGGGGACCCGGGTCGTCGCTGCACTGTTCGACGCGATCGGAGCAGGCATCGCGGCCGGCGACATACCGCAAGCCAATACTGCTGCGGCACAACCGTTGTTATCGGACTTCGAGCTTGTGCGCGACGAGTTCGGGTTCGCAGGCGATGACTCTGCAGTCGCCAAGTGTTTCCTCCTGTGGGCGGGACTGATCGGCGCGATCAGCCTCGAGGTTTTCGGTCAGTACGGCGCGGACACGCTGACCGACCCCGGGGCTGTGTTCGACACCCAGGTGCGGCTGTTGATCGACATGCTCAGCGGGTAACGCTGCCTCGGCGAAAGAACTATCCTGGTTTGGCGAGGCACCGATGAACCGCCAAGAACTGTTCGCCTCGATCGTGGCCGCGCGCCCCGGTCGTGATGACGCGGTGTACCTCGAGCGTCGGGGAGATACCTACAGCTGGCGGATCGTGCCTCTTGACGCGGTTGTCACCGCGACGACGGCGGACGACCCGGATGTGTGGATGTGCTTCTCGGCGACCTGGCCAGAGGATCTGAACCGAACGCGCGCGTTCTTCGACGACCTGCTGGCCGAACTCGAGTCGATGGCCAACCGCGACGAGCGGTGTCGGTGGCCGCTCGACGAACCCTGGCCGCATTCGCACTAGCGGCCGACATCGTGTATTTCCGCATCGACCCCGAGCAACGCGCGAGCTTCAAACGCTGTCGCAGGCAATGGGATTTCGCGTCACGCCGTCGACTCGAACCCGTCGACGCCGTTGGACACGCACTGCCCGCCGCTTTCAAGGATGCCCTCGCGGTCTACTACTACCCGGGCATCTGGGACTGGCAGCACGACCTCAGGCAGTCCTTGGTGCACAAAGCGGTCGAGCGGTCGCTGAGCGACGCAGGCGCGGGCGCCGCCATCGAAGAAGCCGTAGCCCTGCTGGACTGCTACGACGCGTGGGCGAGCACGATCGACGACTTCGCCCCTGTCAAGATCGATCACGACGTCGCAGGCCTGCTCGCCGATCCGGCGGCATCCGACCGGGGGCTGTTGACCCCCAACGGATCCGGGGTCGTCTACACCTGCAGGGTCGACCTGCTGGCGGTGGACGCCGCCGACGACTACTGGGTCGTGCGTCACCGGATTGTCGATGACTGGCAGGACACCGACGCGCTGGCACGCGACGAGGAGGCGATTGCGGCGTGCTGGGCCTGCGAGCAGGACTACGTAGGGATGGAGATCGTCGGAACGATCCACAACGAGGTGCGGATCGGCGGCCCGCTCGATCTTCCGGCTCGCGCCGACGGGCGCGGACACCAACCGGTCGCCCAGCACGAGGGCAGCGGCGGGGGCCGGTCGATACCGCAACATCAGCGGGTGTCGGCACGGGCGTCACGCATCGACGTCGCGAGCCGGGTCGACGTGCACACCGCGGGGCCGATTCGTCGCACCCGCATCCGTCGCGTCCGTCAGGAGATCGCGGAAGTAGGTAGGCAACTCGCCGCCGAAGCGCTCGACATGGCAGTCGAACCAGCGATTTATCCGAGCCCCGCGGCGCACTGTTCGGTGTGCGACTTCGCCGCGCCGTGCCTAGCGCTCTTCGAAGGCGCAGATCCAGAGCCGATCCTGGCAACGCGATTTCGGGAACGGCCGGTGAGCGCCCAGCCCAAGCCACGGTTGGGGCAGGCCACCTGGGGTTTCGGCAGAGGAGCCGCGCCGCCGAAGTGGGACAACAAATAACTACGTTGCTCGCGAGCGGCGAGTTGTCCGGGTTCCATCGATGCCTGAGGGCGTACCTCGGCGCGGATAAACTAGAACACGTTCTAGCCAGCGAGACACGGCGACGATATTCTCAAGGAGATGCTTGACCAGACACCTGTCCAGATTGCCTGGGTGACGCGCGACCTCGATGCCACCGAAAACGCGCTGACCACGTTGTTGGGCGCCAAGAAGTGGGTCCGCATACCCAGCGTCCACTTCGCTCCGGATACGTGCACCTTCCGGGGCGCCCCGCCGACTTCGTCGCGCATATTTCGCTGAGCTACTCAGGCGACACCCAACTCGAAGTCATCGCGCCGGTCTCGGGCGCAAGCATCTACACCGAGTTCCTCGACCGCGCCGGAGCGGGCCTGCACCACATCTGTGTTGAGGCCCCCGACATCGACGCCTTCGACGCCGCACTGGCTGACGCCGAAAGCCATGGCGCACCGGTAGTCCAGCAGGGGGTGATGCCGGGCGGGATGCGGTTCGGATATATCTCGGCCGAGGCTGCCGGGGTGCCCTACATCGAGATCGCGCACATCTCGCCCGAGATCCGGGCGTTCTACGACTATGTGAAACAGGAGCAAGGGTGACAACGGAGATCCCGCAGACCGTCAACGCCGCCGACGTTGCGGAATACGGCGACGAGGTCGATGTCCTCGTGATCGGCTTCGGCATCGCAGGCGGCTGCGCGGCGGTCAGTGCCGCAGCGGCGGGGGCAAAGGTGCTTGTGCTGGAGCGTGCGGCAGCCGCGGGCGGCACCAGCGCGATGGCGGGCGGCCACTTCTATCTCGGTGCCGGCACCGCGGTGCAGCAGGCCACTGGCCATGAGGACAGCGCCGAGGAGATGTACAAGTACCTGGTCGCGGTGTCGCGTGAACCGGAGCACGACAAGATCCGCGCGTACAGCGATGGCAGCGTCGAGCACTTCAACTGGTTGGAGGACTTGGGTTTTCAGTTCGAGCGGAGTTTCTACCGCGGCAAGGTGGTCGTCCCGCCAGGCACCGAGGGGTTGTCCTACACCGGCAACGAGAAGGTATGGCCGTTCTGCGAACAAGCCAAGCCGGCGCCTCGTGGACACTCAGTGCCGGTGCCCGGTGAGTTGGGCGGCGCCTCGATGGTCATCGACCTTCTGGTCAAACGAGCGGACGAACTCGGCGTTGAGATCCGCTACGAGACCGGCGTGACCAACCTGATCGTCGATGATGGTGCCGTGGTCGGCGTGCGCTGGAAGCACTTCGCCGACGTCGGCGCCGTCCGGGCCAAGTCGGTCGTGATCGCCGCGGGCGGTTTCGCGATGAACCCCGAGATGGTCGCCGAGCACACCCCCGCGCTGGGTCAGAAGCGTCGCACCAAACACCATGGAGTCGTCGAGCCTTACATCCTGGGCAACCCCAACGATGACGGGCTGGGCATTCGGATGGGCGTCTCAGCGGGGGGAGTAGCCCAGAACCTGGACCAACTGTTCATCACCGCGGCCGCCTACCCGCCGGAGATCCTGCTCACCGGCGTCGTGGTGAACAAGGACGGAAAGCGGTTCGTCGCCGAAGACTCGTACCACTCACGGACGTCGGCGTTCGTGCTGGAACAGCCGGATCAACGCGCGTATCTGATCGTCGACGAGGCGCACATGCAGATGCCCGAGATGCCGTTGATCAAGTTCATCGACGGCTGGGATACGGTCGCCGAAATGGAAGCGGCACTGGGGATTCCCGAGGGGAACCTGGCCTCCACCCTCGAACGCTACAACGAGCACGCGGCACGTGGCGAGGATCCCGATTTCCACAAGCAGCCGGACTACATCGCTGTACAAGACAGCGGACCATGGGCGGCGTTCGATCTGTCGCTCGGCGTCGCGATGTACTCCGGGTTCACCATGGGAGGACTGGCGGTGACGATCGACGGCGAGGTGCTGCGCGACGACGGCAGCGTGATCCCCGGCCTGTACGCAGCGGGCGCATGTGCGTCGAACATCGCCCAGGACGGCAAGGGCTACGCCAGCGGCACACAGCTCGGCGAGGGCTCATTCTTCGGACGGCGAGCCGGAGCCCACGCGGCCAGAAGCTAGGTAGGCCGTCGTTACACGGGGACGGGCTCGTCGCCCTGCACCCGGCCGAGTCGCCATTCGCCTTCGCCGAGCAGCTCAAGTTCGTGGGTGTGGTGCTGCTCGACGGTGGAGCGGTGGCTGACGCTGACCAGAATGGTGTCAGGCAGCTCGGTGCGCACCAGTTGATAGAGCAGGAACTCAAGGCCCTCGTCTAGCGCTGAGGTGGACTCGTCGAGGAATACCACCTTGGGTCTTGTCAACAGGATGCGGGCAAAGGCGATCCGCTGCTGTTCGCCGGGGGACAGCACCTTGGCCCAGTCCAGCACCTCGTCGAGGCGCTCCACGAGATGCGGCAGAGCCACCTTCAGCAGCGTGCGCTTCAGCGTGTTGTCGTCAATCGTGCCTTCCTTGGCTGGGTAAGACACCACCGCGCGCAGGTCGCCGAGCGGTACATAGGGCATCTGCGACAGGAACATCGTCTCGTTGGGCCCGCACGGCCGGGTCAACGTGCCTGAACAGAACGGCCACAACTCCGCCAGGCTGCGCAACAGCGTGGTCTTCCCGCTGCCCGACGGGCCGGTGATCACCATCGTGTCGCCGACCTCCAGGCGCATATCGAGCGGCTTGATGAGCTGCTTTCCGTCGGGAGTGCGGACTTCGATGTCCTCGAGCTCCACCGCGCCATCGACGCATGCAGCGGTCGTCACTTCCGGCAACGCCCTTGCCGAATCGTTGGCCTCGACCAGGCCGTGAAGGCGGATGATCGCAGCCCGGTACCCGGCGAACTGATCGTAGGCGTTGCGGAAGAACGACAGCCCGTCCTGGATGCTGCCGAATGCCGATGCGGATTGGCTCATTGCGCCGAGCTTGATCTCGCCGCTGAGGAACCGCGGAAATTGCAACAGGTATGGCAGGGGCACGATGATCTGGCTGATCGAGAGGTTCCAGCCGTAGAAGCCCAGCATCCTGTTCACGTACCGCTTGTAGTTGGCGACGACAGGCGCGAACAGCCGGCGCAGCCCGGTGCGCTCGGCGATTTCTCCGCGATAGAACGCGACCGCCTCCGACGCGTCGCGCAGTCGGACCAGCGCATAGCGGAACGCGGCGTTGAACTTCTCGTTGTTGAACTGCAGCCAGATGATCGGCCTGCCGATCCAGAACGCGAAGATGCTGGCGAACAGGACGTAACCGAGCCCGATCCAGAACATGGCCCGCGGAATCTCGAACCCGAATATGGGCAGCGTGCCCGAGAGGTTCCAGAGGATCGCGGTGAACGAGATCATCGATGTGATCGAGGAGATCGCGCCAAAAAGCAGCGTCGCGGCCGACGTGTTGTTCGGCGTGTTGGGCAGCGGTCCGACACCGGCGGTGAAGATGTCGATGTCGAGCTGGATGCGCTGATCGGGGTTGTCGATGGTGTCGTCGATGAAGCGCGCCCTGTAGTAGGCCTTTCCGTCGAGCCAGTCGCCGGTGAGCCGGTCGGTCAGCCAGGCACGCCATGCCAGCATGAACCGCTGCATCATGAACAGATCCAGCATGACTCGTGCGACGTGCATGACGGCCATGACGGAGAACACGAGAATGGAGAGGAAAAAGCCGTCCTTGCCGGAGTTCTTCACGGCTTCGTCACCACTGCCGATGCCCGAGGCCACCGATTGGAAGCTGGAGAGCATGTCGTTGCTCTGGTAGCTGAACAGCACGTCGAGCCGAACACCGATGATCACTGACAGCAACAGCGCAGCCAGCCACACCCAGACCTTGACGCTGGCAGGGCCGGTGAAGTAGTCGCCGGTGATGCGCCAGAACTGCTTACCCCAAACGGTGAAGCGGCGAATCAACACCAGTATCACCAGCGTGGACACCGCGGCGATCGCCCACGCCTTGGCGATCCAAGCCAGCGACGTCCACACCTCGTGGCCCCAGTTCAGCGTCGGGGTGAACATATCGGGATTCATTCCGGCAAGGTACCTCGACACGCTGCGGCTGGCGCTCCGGAGGTCTCATCTCCGGCTGGGAAGCGGATCGAGTCGCCACTCTCCGCCACCGACCAGTTCGAGGTGGCGGTCGTGGAACTGCTCCACCGTGGTGCGGTGACTCACACTGACCAAAATGGCGTCTGGAAGCTCGGCGCGAATCAGTTCGTAGAGCATTAGCTCGAGTCCCTCGTCCATTGCCGACGTCGACTCGTCGAGGAGAACCGCACGCGGCTTGCTCAGGAGGATGCGGGCGAACGCCACTCTCTGCTGCTCGCCAACCGAGAGCACCTTCGCCCAGTCCCTGATGTCGTTGAGCCGGATGACGATGTGGGAAAGAGCGACCTTGACCAGGGCCTGCTGGATCTCCAGGTCGCTGACTGCACCCTCCTCGAGGGGATATGACGCGGCGGCACGGAGGTCGCCGAGGGGTAGGTACGGCATCTGCGGGACGAACATCACCTCCTGCCTGCTGGCGGGCAGTACCACGCTGCCGGTTGCGAAGGGCCAGAGCCCCGCGAGGCTCTGCAACAGAACGGTCTTGCCGATGCCCGATCGACCGCTGATCAACAGCGTGTCACCCGGATAGAGGCTGAGGTCGAGGGAATGCACCAGGGGCTCACCGTCGGGAGTCCGTACCTCGACACCGTTGACTTCCAGCGTGCCCTCCTCCGAGACGGTGGTCTGGACTTGGGTGAAGGCCCTGGCGCGCGAATTCTCGTCGAGCAGCCCGTCCAGTCGGATGATGGCGGCGCGATAGCTCGCGAACGAGTCGTACACATTGCGAAAGAACGACAGCGAATTGTGAATGTTGTGGAACGCGGTCGACGACTGGAAGATGTCGCCAAGCGAAATCTGCTGTGCGAAAAGCCTTGGCGCTTGGACGATGAACGGGAGCGGGTCGATCGCCTGGCTCATCGACAGGTTCCAGCCCAAGAAGAGGACCGTTCGGTTCCGCCAGTAGCCGTAGTTCTCCATGACGGCAAACAGCCGGCGGTTGAGCACTCCGCGTTCGGCGTTCTCGCCCCGGTACAGCCCGATCGCGGCGCTGGCATCCCTCAACCGCACCAGTGAATACCGGAAGCCCGCGTTGAGGAGTTCGTTCATAAAGCTCAACCGGATCAGGGGCCTGCCGATGACGAACGCTATGACGGTGGCCACGAGTACGTATGCGATGACAATCCAGAACAAGGCCCGCTCCAGCGTGACGCCGCCAAAAGTCAGCGGCCCGGAGAGCCGCCAGAGGATGGCCCCGAAGGTGAACACGGAGAGCACGGCCTCGACCGCCCCGAAGACCAACAGGTGCTCGGACGTGTTCGCCGGGTTGTTAGGCTCGCTACCCACGTCCGCCGTGAAGATGTCGATGTCCTGCTGGATGCGTTGGTCAGGGTTGTCGATCGGCTGACGCGAGAACTGGCTGCGAAAATACGCGAAGTCCCCGAGCCAATCGTCGATGAAGCGCCTGCTCAACCAGATTCGCCAACCCATGATGAACCGCTGCGTCACGTACAGATCGACTAGCGTCCGCACCACGTAGCAGACGGCCAGGACGGCGAACACCAGCATAGTCGACCAGAACCCATGTATGCCAGTCGTTTTCGCCGCATCGCCGCCCTGAAAGGTGAGTTGAAGCGAGGACAGCAAATCGTTGGAGTAGTAGCTGAGAAGGACGTTGATGCGCACGAACAGGATCGCCGACAACAGGAGCAGCCCCACCATGGCCCACACCGGAACGCTCTGTGTGCCCTTGAAGTAATCGCCGGTGATGCGCCAGAACTGGCGCCCCCACTCGGTGGTCCGCCCGAGCACGACGAGCACCACCAACAGACACGACGCGGTGACGACGAACATCTGCATCACCCACAACGTCGAGGTTAGGAGTTCGTCGCTCCAGTCGATCGAAGGCCTGAACATCTCGGTGTTCATTCGGCGACATCTCCCTCGGCCTGGGCGAACGTCGCGCCAAGGTGAGCTACGAGTTCCGCTTGATCGACGCTTGCGGCGGCGAGCCCCACGTAACCGTCGGGCCGCACGACGTACGCCGACGGTCCGGCGGGTGCATAGGACCTTGCGAAATCGCCTGCTGTATCGCGGATTAACGGCAGGACGGTAGCTGTCAGTTCCGCGCCCGGCGACGCGACCAGATACACGTCCATCCGGCCGTTGGCGGCGGTGACGGCTGCTTCGGCTGCCCGCTCGTACGTCGCGACGTCGACGGGGCCGTCCGGCGCATACAGCAGTGTTGTGTGATCCCGCCTGCCCAGGAGGTTGAACAGCCGCAACGGCCCGGTCACCGCGTCGCGGGTCAGACCCGTCGCGTCGGGGGCACGCGCACCGGCGCGCAGGCCGGATGGCACCGGCCGAGCGGCCCCGTCGGCCACGATGGGACTACCCGCGTAGTCGATGAGCAGCTGGGCTTCGCGGCGCATGACGTAGCCGGCGTCGGTCGAGTCGGCTCCGATACCTTCTCTCGCGCTGCGCACGGTGCGCCCGACCACCTCTTCGCCGACCGGCCGCCGCTCGGCGTCATAGCTCTCCAGCAGTCCCGGCGCGGCCTGCCCTGCCAGCGCCAGCGCCAGCTTCCACGCCAGGTTGTGAGCGTCCTGGATGCCGGTGTTCATCCCCTGCGCGCCGGTGGGCGGGTGGATGTGTGCGGCGTCGCCTGCGACGAACACCCGGCCCTTGCCGTAGGCGTCAACGATGCGGTGGCTGATCCCGAAGACCGACGACCATCTCAGGTTTCGCGCGGTCGTCGGCTCGGGGGAGAGCCGGTCGAGCACGGCCTGGATGTGGTGCAGCTGCGGGGTGTCTCCATCGCTTAGCTCGTCGGGCACCAGCATCGACATCCTGTAGCGGCATCGGCCGGGCAGCGGGATGCACACCAGCAGATCGTCGGTCTGGCCGTCGGTCTGGTGCATCGACCGGACGCCGTAGCCGTGGGGCGCCGACCAGTCGACCTCGACGTCGCCGAGCATGTATCGCTCCTCGAACGCCGCGCCTTCGAACGTCAACCCGAGCCCCTTGCGCACCGCGCTGTGCGCTCCGTCGGCGCCGACGAGGTAGGCTGCACGCACCGTCTGTTCGCCGGTGTCGCCGGCGAGGGTGACGGACACGCCGTCGGCGTCCTGCTCAAAGCCGGTGACACGCACGCCACGCTGCACCCGCACGCCGTGCATCGCCAGCTCGTCACGCAGGATCGTCTCGGTGGCGTACTGCGGAATCGCGATGAAGCCGAACGGCACGTCGTCCGGCAATGCCGTATCGAGCTGCGATACCCGCTCACCGTTGACGTAGACGATCTGGCCGCGCATCAGCAAGGCCGCGTCGAGGATGCGGCGCAGCACGCCCATGCCCTCGAACACCTCGAGTGTGCGGGGTTGCACCCCAACGGCTTTCGCGTACTGCAGCGGTTCGACAAGCGGGTCGACGATGCGGCACGCGATGCCGCGCCGCGCGAGTTCGATGGCGGCCGTCAAGCCGATCGGGCCGCCGCCTGCGATCAGCACCTGCGCGTCCGAGATGTCGCTCATGGTCGCGATTATGCTGCGGCCATGAGCATCGAGGCTCCAGTTACGGTCAACGCCGGACATCTGATCGCCCGACGGTTGCGCGCCAGCGGCATCGACACCATCTTCACCCTGTCCGGTGGGCACCTGTTCTCCATCTACGACGGCTGCCGCGCCGAGAACATCCGGTTGATCGACACCCGCCACGAGCAGACCGCCGCATTCGCCGCCGAGGGCTGGTCGAAAGTGACCAGGCAGCCCGGCGTCGCCGCCCTGACCGCGGGTCCAGGCATCACCAACGGGATGAGTGCGATGGCGGCCGCACAGCAGAACCAGTCGCCGCTGGTGGTGCTCGGGGGGCGGGCACCCGCATTGCGCTGGGGGCAGGGCTCGCTGCAGGAAATCGATCACGTGCCGTTCGTGGCGCCCCTGACGCGGTTCGCTGCCACCGCGCAGTCGGCTGATGCCGTCGGCGGGTTGATCGACGACGCGCTTCGGGCCGCGGTCGGTGCGCCGTCGGGGGTGGCGTTCGTGGATTTCCCGATGGATCACGTCTTCGGTGAGGCGCACGATCCCGGCGGCCCCGGCGCGTTGGCCGATCCACCTGTCGCGGTCAGCCCCGACGGCAATGCCTTGGACTCCGCAGTGCGACTGCTGGCCGAGGCCCAGCGACCGGTGATTATGGCGGGCACGAATGTGTGGTGGGGGCACGCAGAAAGGGCCTTACGTGCGCTGGCCGAGGCGCTGCGCATTCCGGTGCTTATGAACGGAATGGCGCGCGGAACGGTACCGGCCGACCACGAACTCGCGTTTTCGCGTGCGCGGTCAAAAGCTTTGAGGGAGGCCGATGTCGCACTCGTGGTCGGCGTGCCGATGGACTTCCGGCTCGGCTTCGGAGGGGTGTTCGGCGCAGAGACCAAACTGATTGTCGCCGACCGTGTCGAACCCGAGCGGCCGCATCCCCGCGACGTCGCGGCCGGGCTCTACGGCGACCTGACCACCGTTCTGTCGGCGCTGGCGACTGCTCGGGTGACCGACCATGACGGTTGGATCGCCGAGCTGCTCGTGGTGGAGAGCGCCGCACGGGCCGCCGAGCAGGCCGAGCTCGATGACGACCGCACCCCGCTGCACCCGATGCGGCTGTACGCCGAACTCAAGCCGCTGCTGGATCGCGATGCGATCATCGTCATCGATGCGGGTGACTTCGGCTCTTACGCCGGACGAGTCATCGACAGCTACATGCCTGGTGCGTGGTTGGACAGCGGCCCGTTCGGCTGTCTGGGCTCCGGCCCAGGGTATGCCCTTGCGGCCAAGCTGGCGCGGCCCGACCGCCAGGTGGTGTTGTTGCAGGGCGATGGAGCGTTCGGGTTCTCCGGCATGGAGTGGGACACGTTGGTGCGCCACGGCGTTCAGGTCGTCTCGGTGATCGGCAACAACGGTATCTGGGCACTGGAAAAACACCCGATGGAGATGTTGTACGGCTACTCAGTGGTAGCCGAGCTACGCCCTGGCACCCGCTACGACGAGGTGGTGACTTCGCTCGGCGGGTATGGCGAGTTGGTGTCAACGCCCGCGGATGTACGGCCTGCGCTGGAGCGCGCCTTCTCATCGGGGCTGCCCGCTGTGGTGAACGCGCTCACCGACCCGACCGTGGCATACCCGCGTCGCTCCAACTTGGCCTGACGGCACGCTCGACGAAATTCACTCGACGCCTTCGGCATTGGTCGCCATGCTGGAGGAGTGGACGTGCGAGCACACGACTCGTTCGAAGAGTTCCGCGCGATCGCGGAGCCGCTGTATCGATGCGACCCGATTGGGAACACCATCGAGCTCACGCTGCTCGGAGCCGGCAGGGTTTCCGATGGCTCGCTACTCGTTTCCGTGTGGAACGATGGCACGCCCGTCGGCGCATTCCTGCAGATACCACCATACCCATTGGCCTGCAACGGAATTCCCATTAACGCGATGGATTCTGTCGTGGTGCAACTTGCCGGTGTCCGCCCCGAGCTGACCGGCGTCAGGGGAATGCGCTCGGGGGCCGTTGCATTCGCGGATGCAGGCGGGAGATCACCGGACGTCGCGGGACGATGAGCACCGAAGAACGGCTGTATCGACTTGGCGCATTGCGGATACCCATCGGTGTGACGGGTATTGCACGTCTGGCCACCGCCGACGATCGCGGTCTGCTTGCCCAGTGGGTGGAACTGTTCTTGCGGGAACGTCCAGCCTCGTGCAAGACGACGGAGCGGGCGCACCATTCGGCGACACCGCCGACCGGGTGGGGGACCGGTTCGTGCTGTGGGACGTCGACGGCACACCAGTCAGCATGGCGATGCTGCGCGCACCAGCATCCGGGGTGTCGAGGATCGGGCCGGTGTTCTCGCCGCTGCCCCTGCGTGGCCACGGCTACGGCTCGGCCGTCACCGCCGCGGCTGTGAATCTGGCGCATCGGAGCGGCACCGCAGATGTGGTTTTGTTCGCTGATCTCGCCAATCCAACTTCGAACGCGATCTATCAACAGATCGGCTTCGAAGCGGTCTGCGATTCATTGCGCATCGACTTCCGCGTACCGTAAATGTGTGGCGAAGACGAATACCCGCACCTCAGGTCGTGTCGGCAGCAGGTTCTGGAAGCTCCTCGGTGCAAGCACCGACAAGGATCAGAGTCGGTCGATGGCCCAGGTGGGCACTTCGACGGACTTCGAGGACAAGGCCGCCGACCTCGACGACGAGCAGCTACGCAAGGCCGCAAAGCTGCTGAACCTCGACGACCTGGCGAGTTCGGCGGACATCCCGCAGTTCCTCGCGATCGCCCGCGAGGCCGCTGAGCGCAGAACCACGTTGAAGCCCTTCGACGTCCAGCTGCAGGGTGCGCTGCGGATGATGGCGGGCGACGTGGTCGAGATGGCCACCGGTGAGGGCAAGACGCTGGCGGGTGCGATCGCCGCGGCCGGCTACGCGATCGGCGGGCGCAGCGTGCACGTCATCACCATCAACGACTACCTGGCCCGCCGCGACGCCGAATGGATGGCCCCGCTGGTCGAGGCGATGGGACTGACAGTCGGCTGGATCACCGCCGACTCGACGGCCGAACAGCGCCGCGAGGCGTACAAGTGCGACATCACCTATGCCTCCGTGAACGAGATCGGGTTCGACGTTCTGCGCGACCAACTGGTCACCGATGTCGACGATTTGGTGTCGCCCAACCCCGACGTGGCCTTGATCGACGAGGCCGACTCGGTGCTCGTCGACGAAGCCCTGGTGCCCCTCGTCCTCGCGGGCACCAGCCACCGAGAGATGCCGAAGGTGGAGGTCATCCGTCTCGTCGGTGAACTTGTCGCCGGCAAGGATTACGACACCGACGCCGACAGCCGCAACGTCCATCTCACGGAGTCCGGCGCGCAGAAGCTCGAAGCCAAACTCGGAGGCATCGACCTCTACTCCGAAGAACACGTCGGCACCACCTTGACCGAGGTCAACGTGGCGTTGCACGCGCACGTGCTGCTGCAGCGCGACGTGCACTACATCGTCCGCGACGACGCGGTGCACCTGATCAACGCATCCCGCGGACGCATCGCACAGTTGCAGCGCTGGCCCGACGGTCTTCAGGCCGCGGTCGAAGCCAAGGAAGGCATCGAGACCACCGAGACCGGCGAGGTGCTCGACACCATCACGGTGCAGGCATTGATCAACCGGTACCCGACCGTGTGCGGCATGACCGGCACCGCGCTAGCCGCAGGCGAGCAGCTGCGCCAGTTCTACAAGCTCGGCGTCTCGCCAATTCCGCCTAATACTGCCAACGTTCGCGAAGACGAGGCCGACCGCGTGTACATCACTGTGGCTGCCAAGAACGACGCCATCGTCGATCACATCAAGGAAGTGCACGCGACCGGGCAGCCCGTGCTGGTCGGTACACGCGACGTCGCGGAATCTGAGGAGCTGCACGAGCGGCTGGTCAAGGCGGACGTCCCTGCGGTTGTGCTCAACGCGAAGAACGACGCCGAGGAAGCCGCGGTGATCGCCGAGGCGGGCACGCTTGGAACGGTGACAGTGTCCACCCAGATGGCAGGCCGTGGCACCGACATCCGGCTCGGCGGCTCAGACGAGGCCGATCACGACGAGGTCGCCGAACTCGGCGGCCTGCACGTCATCGGCACCGGCAGGCACCACACGGAACGGCTGGACAATCAGCTGCGTGGCCGCGCAGGACGCCAGGGCGATCCCGGTTCGTCCGTGTTCTTCGCCAGCTGGGAAGACGACGTGGTGGTCGCGCACCTCGAGCCGAACAAGCTCCCCACACAGACCGACGACGACGGCCGCATCGTCAGCCCCAAGGCCGCCACGCTGCTTGATCACGCGCAGCGAATCGCCGAGGGCCGGATGCTCGACGTGCACGCCAACAACTGGCGCTACAACCAGTTGATCGCCCAGCAGCGGGCGATCATCGTCGAGCGGCGCGACACTTTGCTACGCACCGCGACCGCACGTGAGGAACTGGCCGAGCGCGCGTCGAGCCGCTACGACGAAATCGTCGACGACCTCGGCGAGGTGAAGCTGGAGAAGATCTGCCGGCTGATCATGCTGTACCACCTGGACCGTGGCTGGGCCGACCACCTGGCGTACCTGGCTGACATCCGCGAGAGCATTCACCTGCGGGCACTGGGCAACCAGACCCCGATCGACGAGTTTCACCGGATGGCAGTCGACGCATTCGCCTCGCTTGCCGCCGACGCGATCGAGGCGGCCCAGCAGACATTCGAGACCGCCGCCTCCATCGAGGACGAGCCGGGTGTCGATCTGTCCAAACTCGCCAGGCCGACGTCGACGTGGACGTACATGGTGCACGACAATCCGCTGGCAGACGAGTCGATGTCGGCGCTGAGCCTGCCAGGGGTGTTCCGCTAGGCGTGTGACGCCGACGCCTTCTATCCCTCGATCAGCCGAAGGGGCAGCGTCCGGAACCCGTTGGTGAGTGAGTTCCCGGTCCGCTCGCCCGCGCCGGAGCCTTCGATGAACCGGACTCGGTGGGCCAATTCTTGCAGCAGAAGCGTGGCCTCCAGCCGGGCCAACGGTGCCCCGAGGCAGAGGTGCAGGGAGGCCCCGAAGGCCAAGTGGGGTTCGGCTTGCGGCCGATATCGAACACGTCGGGCCCTGAGAACTTCGCGGGATCTCGGTTGGCCGAGGCAAATATGACACCGACCCGTGCCTCGGCGGGGATGAAGACGCCGCACAGGACCGTCTCAACGGTGTTGGTGCGAAAGAACATTCGAATTGGCGAGTCGAATCGCAGCGCCTCCTCCACTGCGGCTTGGGCGAGCTCAGGTTTGGCGCGTAGCCGTTCCCATTGATCGCCGTGGTCGGCGAATGCGTTGAGCATGTTGCTGATCAAGACGTCGTCGTGTCCAGCGCTGCCGACCAGATCGCGCCAAGGCCAAGTATTCGGTCGGCGGTGGCCTCGAGGGTCCCACCAGCGCCGGGAGCGCAGCCCGACTCGATGATTTGCCGACTCATGCAGCCCTCGGGCAGGTCGCGGGCGCCGGACCCCAGCAGCCATGCGTACGCCTGCGCGGCGTGCTGCCGCGTCTCGCGCGTTGGTTCGGCTCCTCCCATGTCGAAGATGGCCTCGGCCCAGTTGAACAGGTGCTGCTCTGGTGCGCGCATTCCGGTGAAGTCGGCGGTGACTCGGGAGGGTAGTTCGATTGAAAACGCTTGTACGGCATCGATGTTGGGTTGGCCCAGTGCGCGTTCAACGAGTTCGCCCACATGTCGGCTAACCATCGGGGCTGCCTGATCGACTGCCTGCTTGCTGAAAAACGGCTGCACAGCCCGACGGTTGTTTGTGTGTCCTGGCGGATCGGCGTCGATGAAGGGCGTGGTCATCGGGTACGGATCGCGTTTGAGGAGTCCGGACCCGATCCGCGCCATCACCGCACTCAGCACGTTCCCGGTGGCGTCTGGGGCAAGCTCATACGCCCGTCGGATGAGCTCGAACTGCCGTTTACCTAGCGGCCGAACTGTGCTCGCCTTCGGAAAGAACGCCCCCTGCGCCGACGAGAAGGTCCGAAAGTCACGCAGGACGGCGTCGACACCGTCGTACGTCGTCGCCAGGTAGACGCTTCGCGATGGCAGAAACGACACGGGCCCTATGCCGCGCAACCGCGTGTAGTAACGGTACGGGTCATCCAGGTTGACCCTGGCGAATGGGTCCAGGCTCTCGTCGATCTCGATGGCTACTGAGGTCGTCACGAGTGTCTCCCCACGCCGCGGCTGAAATTGATCGTCGCAAAGATCGCTGCGCGTTGCCGGCCGAATTGCCGGACCCAGTCAGCGACACTGGCCTCGACTCGCATTAGGTTTAGCCCATGGCCGGCGCCGCGGGGGACGTACGCGACCGGGTGCTGACGGTGCCCAATGCGCTGTCGGTGCTGCGCCTGGTGCTGGTGCCGGTATTCCTCTACCTGTTACTCGTGGCACACGCCAGGGCTTGGGCGGTGGGCGTGCTGATGTTCAGCGGCTTCTCCGACTGGGCCGACGGCAAGATCGCGCGGATGGTCGCCAACCAGTCGTCGCGGCTCGGGGAGTTGCTCGACCCGGCGGTCGACCGCATCTACATGGTGACCGTGCCTGTGGCACTGGCGATTTACGGCGCGGTGCCGTGGTGGATCGTGATCACACTGATCGGCCGCGACGTAGTGCTCGCCGCGACGCTGCCTGTGCTGCGCAGCCGCGGATTGACCGCGCTGCCGGTCACCTATATCGGCAAGGCGGCCACTTTCGCCCTGATGTCGGGCTTCCCGCTGATCCTGCTCGGCCAGTGGGACGCGCTGTGGAGCCGCGTCGTCCTTGCGTGTGGATGGGCGTTCTTGATCTGGGGCATGGCCATGTATCTGTGGTCGGCGGTGCTGTACCTCATACAGGTGGCGATGGTGGTGCGACAACTGCCAAGGGCTGCGAAGCGATGAGCACGCTGGGCGGCTGGGACCCGGAGGCCGGCCGCAACACCCATGAGGCCGACAGGCCGACCCTGATCCCCGTGCCGTCGCTGCTGCGCTCCCTGCTGTCCGATCACCTCGATCCGGGCTACGCCGCAGCGGCGAAGGCCAAGGCGGACGGCTCCAAGCGCCGAACGTGGTGGCAGGCGTGGACGTGGCAACTCGCGGGCGCTTTGGTGATCGCGGCGGTGTTCGCCGCAGCGGTGGCACAGGCGCGCTCCACCGCACCGGGTGTGCGCGAGACACAGCATGTACTGTCGGGCAGCGTCAAGTCGGCGGAGGCCGCGACCAACGACGCCCTCGCGCAGCGCAACGCCCTGGCCACGCAGGTGGATTCCGAGCGGCGCAGCAGGCTCGAAGGCGACGAACGCGGCCAGCGTCTGCTGAGCGGCCTCGACGCAGCGAACTTCGCCGCGGCCGCCACGGCGGTGATCGGACCTGGCCTGACGATCACCATCACCGATCCAGGGATGTCCAAGGACCTGTCCGACGTATCGAAGGAACGCGTCGCAGGCAGCCAACAGGTGATCCTCGACCGCGATCTGCAGCTGATCGTCAACTCGCTGTGGGTCAGCGGAGCCGAGGCAGTCTCGGTCGGCGGCGTGCGAATCGGTCCGAACGTGACGATCCGGCAGGCGGGCGGCGGCATCCTGGTCGACAATCAACCGATCAGCAGCCCATACGTCATTCTCGCGGTCGGACCGCCGCACGCTATGCAGGACGTATTCGACCGCAGCGCAGGCTTGCAGCGACTCCGGCTGCTAGAGACCAGCTACGGCGTCGGACTCAGCGTCAGCGCAGGCGACGGCTTGACGCTGCCCGCCGGTTCGGTTCGAGATATCAACTTCGCCAAGCAGATTGGGCCGTAATGATCGGAATCGCCGCGCTTGTCATCGGCATCGTGCTGGGACTGGTGTTTCACCCCAGCGTGCCCGAGGTCATCCAGCCGTACCTGCCGATCGCGGTGGTGGCCGCGCTCGACGCGGTGTTCGGCGGATTGCGGGCCTATCTGGAGCGCATCTTCGACTCGAAGGTGTTCGTGGTCTCGTTCGTGTTCAACGTGCTCGTTGCCGCGCTGATCGTGTTCGTCGGCGACCAGCTGGGGGTCGGCACCCAGCTGTCCACCGCGATCATCGTGGTGCTCGGTATCCGGATCTTCGGCAACGCGGCCGCCCTGCGGCGCAGGTTGTTCGGCGCATGAGATGACTGACCATTCACCACAGCATGCAACCGAGCCGGAGCATCACGGCCGCCACGAGTTGCCGCCCGACGAGCGTGCCCCGGCGATCGGTGATCTGCATGCCGGCGGCGTGGCGGGGATGGCTCGCAAGGGCCGGACGCAGCTCGTGTTCGGCGCGCTGGCGGTGCTGCTGTGCGTGCTGCTCGGCGTCGCGATCGTCACGCAGGTGCGGCAGAACGAATCCGGCGACTCGCTGGAGACGGCGCGGCCCGCCGATCTGCTGGTCCTGCTTGATTCGCTGCAGCAGCGGGAGGCCGCGCTCAACACCGAAGTCACCGACCTGCAGCGCACGCTGGCGCAGTTGCAGCAGTCTGGCAGCAGCGATGCGGCCGCGATCGAGAACGCGCAGGCCCGGTTGGCCGCCCTGTCGATATTGATCGGCACCGTCGCTGCGACGGGTCCAGGTGTGACGCTGACGATCGAGGACAAGGCGCCTGGTGTGCCTGCCGAGACCATGCTCGACGTGATCAACGAGCTGCGCGCCGCAGGCGCCGAGGCGATGGAGATCCGGGGCGGGGCGGCGGCAGTCCGGGTCGGCGTCGACACCTGGGTCGTCGGCACCCCCGGCGCGCTCGTCGTCGACAACGCGACACTGAACCCGCCGTATTCCCTTCTGGCGATTGGCGATCCGCCGACGCTGGCCGCGGCGATGAACATTCCCGGCGGCGCGATGGACAGCGTCAAGCGTGTCGGCGGCTCGATGGTGGTACAACAGTCCGAGCGCGTGGACGTAACCGCCTTGCGGCAACCGAAACCCCGCCAATACGCTCAGCCAGTCAAATGAAGGCACTTGTTCGTCGCCGAGATCTAGGAGCGCCGTGAGCGAAATCCCAGCCGACCTGTACTACACCGAGGAACACGAGTGGGTGAAGCGCACCGGTGACGACACCGTACGGGTCGGGATCACCGATTACGCCCAGTCCGCCCTCGGCGACGTGGTGTTCGTCCAGTTACCCGACGTCAGCGCCGATGTGACGGCGGGCGAGTCGTTCGGCGAGGTTGAATCCACCAAATCGGTGTCCGATCTTTACGCGCCCGTCAGCGCGAAAGTCGTTGCGGTCAACGGTGATCTGGAAGCAAACCCGCAACTGGTCAACTCCGACCCCTACGGCGAAGGGTGGCTGGTCGACCTGCAACTGGACTCCGGTGCCGTAGACGACAGCCTGCAGGTATTGCTCGACGCCGACAGCTACCGCACGACGGTGACCGAGTGACCAGTTGTTAGGGTTGCGCAGACCGAAGTCGAACACCGGCGGATCCGGCGGTGGTGGACACAACGACGTCCACTGCGCGGTACGGTCGACATCATGTGCATGACGGCTGGGCGGCCCGGCCTGATATCGCCACAGCAGCCAGTAAGGAGCAGCGGGTGACGGAAATGGACCATAACTCTGGGCCTGACCAGACGTCTGACGATGTCACTGTGGAGACGACATCGGTTTTCCGCGCCGACTTCCTCAACGAGCTGGACGCTCCGGCCGCGGCCGGCTCAGAGGGTGCCGTCTCGGGGGTTGAGGGGCTACCTGTCGGGTCGGCGCTGCTGGTCGTCAAGCGGGGTCCCAACGCGGGCTCACGATTCCTGCTCGATCAGCCCACCACCTCGGCCGGTCGGCATCCCGACAGCGACATCTTCCTCGATGACGTCACCGTCAGCCGCCGTCACGCCGAGTTCCGGCTCGAAGGCGGCGAGTTCCAGGTCGTCGACGTCGGCAGCCTCAACGGGACCTACGTCAACCGCGAGCCGGTGGATTCGGCAGTGCTGGCCAACGGCGACGAGGTGCAGATCGGCAAGTTCCGCCTGGTGTTTCTGACCGGGCCCAAGGGTGACGACGACAGCGGTCCGGGCAGGTAAGCGATGAGCGCTCGCGCGGAGAGCCGATGACACAGCCCGACGTCAGCGCATCTCTTGCAGGGATGTCGATCGGAGCGGTCCTCGATCTGCTGCGAGGCGACTTCCCCGACGTGACCATCTCCAAGATCCGGTTCTTGGAGGCCGAGGGTCTGGTCACGCCAGAGCGGACTGCGTCGGGATATCGGCGGTTCACCGCCTACGATTGCGCACGCCTGCGGTTCGTCCTGACCGCACAGCGCGACCAGTATCTGCCGTTGAAGGTCATCAAGGCGCAGCTGGACGAGCTGGACGCCCAAGGCGATAGCGGGGTGCCGCGAACTGGATCCGGTTACGGCGTACCGCGATTGGTTTCGGTGGACGCGACGTTCGACGACAGCGCGGCCGGGCTGTCCGGCGTCGCGCCCACCCAGGTGCGACTGCGGCGCGAAGACCTGCTGGCCCGGTCGGGAATCGACGAACCCCTCTTGAACGAGCTGATCAGGGCCGGCGTGATCAAGCCGGGAACGGCGGGCTTCTTCGACGAGCATTCGGTGGTGATCGCGCAATGCGCCAGGGCGCTGACGGAGTACGGCGTGGAACCGCGGCACCTGCGGGCGTTTCGCTCGGCGGCGGACCGGCAGTCCGACCTGATCGCCCAGATCGCGGGCCCGGTGGTCAAGGCGGGCAAAGCCGGGGCCCGCGACCGCGCCGACGATCTTGCCCGCGAGGTGGCCGCGCTGGCGATCACGTTGCACACGTCGCTGATCAAGTCCGCGGTGCGCGACGTTCTCGACCGCTGAGGATTAGACTCGTTTTTGACGGCTTCTTGGTGCGGAGGGCAGACACAGATGGGTGAGGTGCGTGTGGTCGGCATTCGCGTGGAGCAGCCCCAGAACCAGCCGGTGCTCTTGCTGCGGGAAGCCAACGGTGACCGCTACCTGCCGATCTGGATAGGCCAACCGGAGGCCGCGGCAATTGCGCTCGAACAGCAGGGCCACGAGCCGGCACGGCCGCTGACTCACGACCTGATTCGAGATCTCATTGCCGCGCTTGGTCATTCGCTCAAGGAGGTGCGCATCGTCGACCTCCAGGAGGGCACCTTCTACGCGGACCTGATCTTCGACCGAGACATCAAGGTGTCGGCACGGCCGTCGGACTCGGTGGCCATCGCGCTGCGCGTCGGCGTGCCGATCTACGTCGAGGAGGCCGTGCTCGCGGAGGCCGGCCTGCTGATTCCGGACGAGAATGACGACGAAGCGCCAGGCGCCGTCCGCGAGGACGAGGTCGAGAAATTCAAGGAGTTCCTCGATTCGGTTTCGCCCGACGACTTCAAGGCGACATAGTCCGCTACTGGCGTGTGGGCCCCGCAGCCCAGGCGTTTTGTCACGGATACGTCTCGTCGCGCTCGACACGCGGCGCGGGTTTCTCCCAACCGTGAATTGGGCAGCCATACTTTGATGGCGACGAGCAGTAATGGCTCGGCGGGAAGCGTATGCTCGATTCACTCGGGCTTTGGCAAACGTGCTGCACTGCAGGTCACAGACGCGAGTTCGATCGGCGAGAGGATTCGACAGTGGGAGACACGCCACGTCAAGAGCAGCTGGACCTGTCCACCAGCAGCGGGCCCGCTGAACCGCCAACCAGTACCCCCAGCGAACCCGTGCAGGCCGGTCTGTTCCCCGACGACTCGGTGCCCGACGAGCTCGTCGGCTATCGCGGCCCGAGCGCATGCCAGATCGCAGGCATCACCTACCGTCAGCTGGATTACTGGGCGCGGACCTCGCTGGTCGTGCCGTCCATCCGAAGCGCCGCCGGTTCGGGTAGCCAGCGGCTCTATTCGTTCAAGGACATCCTGGTTCTCAAGATCGTCAAGCGGCTGCTGGACACCGGCATCTCGCTGCACAACATCCGCGTCGCCGTCGATCATCTGCGTCAGCGCGGCGTGCGCGATCTAGCCAACATCACGCTGTTCTCCGACGGCACCACGGTTTACGAGTGCACTTCCGCCGAGGAGGTCGTCGACTTGTTGCAGGGCGGCCAGGGTGTGTTCGGCATCGCGGTGTCCGGCGCAATGCGGGAATTGACCGGGGCGATCGCCGACTTCCCCGGCGAGCGCGCCGACGGCGGCGAGTCGATTGCCGCGCCCGAGGACGAACTCGCATCGCGCCGCAAACACCGCGACCGCAAGATCGGCTAACTCCCGGGTAGAATCATCACCGCATCGCCCTTGTGCGGGAGAGTTCCGTGACGGCCAGTCACGGACGCCGAAGGAGCAACACCTCTCCGTCAACCTCTCAGGCACCCAGGACCGGACAGGGCCCCGATGCCTCTGGAGACGCCCTGGCCCGGGTAGACGACTGAGGGGGAGGAACCCAGCGGTTCCGGCCCTGATGCCTCGGGAGTACACGTAAGTGTTCGATCACAACCAACCCAACTTCGCTGATCGCCACATCGGACCGGATGCCGATGCCATCGCGACCATGCTCAAGACCATCGGCGTGGGTTCCCTCGACGAACTGGCCGATAAAGCACTGCCTGCGGGCATCCTCGACGCGCTGTCCGACGACGGCGTCGCGCCAGGCCTCGATCAGCTGCTGCCTGCGGCCAGCGAGCAGGAGGCGCTCGCAGAATTGCGCGCCATGGCCGACTCGAACACCGTCGCGGTGTCGATGATTGGGCAAGGCTATTTCGATACGCTGACGCCACCGGTGTTGCGCCGCAACATACTTGAGAACCCCGCGTGGTACACGGCCTACACCCCATACCAACCCGAGATCAGCCAGGGCCGACTCGAGGCGCTGCTGAACTTCCAGACGATGGTCGCCGACCTTACCGGGCTCGGGGTGGCCAACGCCTCGATGCTGGACGAAGGCACCGCCGCCGCAGAGGCCATGACGCTGATGCACCGCGCGGTGCGCGGCCCGTCGAACCGGCTCGCCGTCGATGCCGACGTGTACCGCCAGACCGCGGCCGTGCTCGCCACCCGTGCCGAACCGCTTGGCATCGAGATCGTCACGGCCGACCTTCGTAACGGCCTGCCCGATGGCGACTTCTTCGGGGTCATCACACAGCTTCCCGGCGCCAGCGGCGCCATTTTCGACTGGACCGAATTGGTGGCCGCCGCACACGACCGCGGCGCACTGGTCGCGGTTGGCGCCGATCTGCTTGCGCTGACGCTGATCACCCCACCCGGCGAGATCGGTGCCGACGTCGCGTTCGGCAGCACCCAACGTTTCGGTGTGCCAATGGGTTTCGGCGGACCGCATGCGGGCTACCTCGCGGTGCACGCCAAGCATGCCCGACAGCTGCCAGGCCGGTTGGTCGGTGTATCCGTGGATGCGGATGGGTCGCCCGCCTTCAGATTGGCGCTGCAGACGCGCGAGCAGCACATCCGCCGCGACAAAGCCACCAGCAACATCTGCACCGCTCAGGTGCTGCTTGCGGTGATCGCCGCCATGTACGCCAGCTATCACGGTGCAGACGGGCTGGCCGGAATCGCGCACCGCGTGCACGCTCGTGCCGAGGCGATCGCGGGCGCACTGGGCGACGCCCTTGTGCATGACACATTCTTCGACACGGTGCTCGCCAGAGTGCCCGGCCGCGCCGACGACGTGATCTCGGCCGCCAAGGCGAAGGGCATCAACCTGTGGCGAGTCGACGCCGACCACGTCTCCGTTTCATGTGACGAGGCCACGACTGACGAGCACGTCGAGGCGGTGATCGAGGCCTTCGGAGCCGGAAGGCCGGCGACATCGGGCCTCGGCGTGGCCCCTGCTGATCCGGCGCGCTGCGACATCGCCACCCGAACCTCGGAGTTCCTCACCCATCCGGCGTTCACGCTCTATCGCACCGAAACCGAGATGATGCGATACCTGCGGTCGTTGGCCGACAAGGATATTGCGTTGGACCGCAGCATGATTCCGCTCGGATCCTGCACGATGAAGCTCAACGCGGCCGCTGAGATGGAGCCCATCACGTGGCCGGAGTTCTCTCGCCAGCATCCGTTCGGGCCTGCGTCGGACACACCGGGGCTGCGCAAGCTGATCGCCGACCTGGAGTCCTGGCTGACCCGAATGACCGGATATGACGCGGTGTCGCTGCAGCCGAATGCGGGTTCGCAGGGGGAGTACGCCGGCCTGCTGGCGATCCAGGCGTATCACGCCGAGCGCGGCCAACCCGACCGCGATGTCTGCCTGATCCCGTCGAGCGCGCACGGCACCAACGCGGCGTCGGCCGCATTGGTCGGCATGCGGGTCGTGGTGGTGGCATGCCGCGGCAACGGTGACGTCGACCTGGACGACCTTCGCGCGAAGGTGGCCGAGCACGCGGATCGGTTGTCGGCGTTGATGATCACCTACCCGTCGACGCACGGTGTCTTCGAGCACGACATCGCTGAGATCTGCGCGGCGGTGCACGATGTCGGCGGCCAGGTGTACGTCGACGGCGCCAACCTCAACGCCTTGGTTGGGCTGGCCCGCCCGGGACGGTTCGGCGGCGACGTCAGCCACCTCAATCTGCACAAGACGTTCTGCATCCCGCACGGGGGCGGCGGCCCCGGTGTCGGTCCGGTCGCGGTGCGCGAGCATCTGACCAAGTACCTGCCCGGTCACCCACTGGCCGAGGAGCTGCGGGAGAAGTACACGGTGTCCTCGGCTCCGTACGGTTCGGCGTCGATCCTGCCGATCACCTGGGCCTACATCCGGATGATGGGCGCAGCCGGGCTGCGCGCGGCGTCGCTGACTGCGATCGCATCGGCCAACTACATCGCCAGGCGCCTCGACGAGTACTACCCGGTGCTGTACACGGGGGAGAACGGCATGGTGGCCCACGAGTGCATCCTCGATCTGCGCGGCATCACCAAGGACACCGGCGTCACCGTGGATGACGTGGCAAAGCGGTTGGCGGACTACGGTTTCCATGCACCCACCATGAGCTTTCCTGTGGCGGGCACACTAATGGTCGAGCCGACGGAAAGCGAGAGCCTGAGCGAGGTGGACGCGTTCTGCGAGGCGATGATCGCGATCCGCGGCGAGATCGACCACGTCGGGTCCGGCGCGTGGGACGTTGAAGACAACCCGCTGCGCGGCGCGCCGCACACCGCGGAGTGCCTGCTGGTGGCCGACTGGGATCACCCGTACTCCCGCGAGCAGGCGGCCTATCCGCTCGGCAAGGGATTCCGGCCCAAGGTGTGGCCGGCGGTGCGCCGCATCGACGGCGCCTACGGCGACCGCAACCTGGTATGCTCGTGCCCACCGGTGGAGGCGTTCGCGTAGCGTCGAGGCGTGCTTCCATCGAGCGTGGCAGAGTGGCGCGACGGTGGCACGTGGTTGAGTACGCCTGCGGGCCGCGTCTTCACCTGCTCGGCGCCAGGCGATGGCCCGACCATCCTGCTGTTGCATGGCTATCCGTCCAGCTCGTTCGACTACCGGATGGTACTGCCGCATCTGGCCGGGCGGGCATGGCTGACGCTGGACTTCGTCGGATTCGGGCTTTCGGACAAACCCCGACCGCATCGTTATAGCCTGCTCGAGCAGGCCGACATCGTGGCTGCCGTGGTCGCCGGGTCGACATCGGGTCCGGTGGTGCTTGTCGCACACGACATGGGGACATCGGTCACGACCGAGCTGCTCGCGCGAGACCTACAGGGTCGCTTGCCATTCGAGCTGCAGCGGGTCGTGCTGACCAACGGCAGCGTGATCCTGCGGCGCGCCAGTCTGCGGCCCATCCAGAAGGTGCTGCGCGGCCCTCTCGGTCCGCTCGCGGCACGGCTTTCCAACAAGACGATGTTCGGCAGGGAGTTCGCACGCTTGTTCAGTGCGAAGCACCCGCTTTCTGCGGAGGAGGCCGACGCGCAGTGGGCCCTGATGTCGTACGGCGGCGGCCATCGCATCGCGCACCTGCTGATCTCGTATCTCGACGAGCGTGAGCGCTATGCTGAGCGGTGGCATGGCGCGGTGCGGGACTGGCCGAAACCGCTGAGCTTCCTGTGGGCATTACAAGACCCGGTGGCGACCACGAACGTGCTCGACGGGTTGCGTGAATTGCGGCCTGCCGCAGACGTTGTCGAGTTGCCGGGGGTCGGACACTACCCGCAGGTGGAGGTGCCCGACGTGTTCACCCGCGCAGCACTGAGCCTGCTGTCGATGGCCCACTAACCCAGGAACTGTGTGACGGCGGTACCGACGTCCGGCCCCGCCGAAGTAGCCACGTTCTGGTAGCTGCCGCCGCTGGCCTGTGCGACGGCCTCCCATGTGGCGCGGTCGGAATCGGAGCCGAAGTCGATGACGTTGACGGCGACCGGCCGCGCCTGGTCGACGGCTCCCCGAATGTACTGTTGCAACCCGTTGCCGTCGAGCGACTGGTCGGTGTGCGGGCCCGCAGTGATCACCAGGATCGAATTATTCTGGCCCTGGCGATAATTGGCCTTTGCCTGGTCGTACATCATCCGTAGCGTGGTGAACGACACAGCACCGCCGCCCGAGGCGCTTTGTGAATTCAGGGCACTGGTCAGCGCCGCTGAGCGCGGGTGCCCGTTGACGGGGTCGGACAGCGGGCCGGTGCTCACCTCGGACCTGCCTTCGGCGCCGTCGAACGTCCACAGCCCGACCGCAGAGTTCTGCGGCAGCGCCTGTAGTCGCGCGTTGAGCGCCGCGACCACGTTGGCCAGCCGCGACTTGCCGCCCTCATTGGTGAGCATCGACTGGTCGAGCATGATCGTCACTGCGGGACTCCCGAGCGGCGCGGTCAGGGTGTTGGCCAGTGTTGCCCGCATCGCGTTGTCACCGACCGACAGTGGCGCCGAAACCGAAGGAAAACTCGTCACATCGCTCTTCGGCGGCGTGCCACCTTCGGTGCGGAAGCCTGCCTTGGCCAACTCCGCGAGCTGCTCTGGTTTGCGCATGAAGCGGGCGAATTCGCTGGCCGCACTGACCTGTTCCGGCGACAGCCAGTTGCCGCTGAGCAACACCGTCGGAAAGTCCGCGATGGACGTCGGTCCCGGCGGCAGCCACGAAGTGACCTTGTTCTTCGCATCGGGCAGCGATGCGGCGCGTTGGACCAACTGCTGTTCGGTGGTGACGACGGCGTGCACGGGTGCGGCGGCAGGGTCGGTGGCGCCAAGCAGGGCATCCATTGCGGTGGACGCCTTGTTGTCGGTGAGCTTGGGCTGACCACCCACCAGCGTGTTGACGGCGCCCACTCCTGCGCTTGCCGGTGCACCGGCGGGTGCCGCCGCCGCCGCGACCGCCTCGGCCGCCAGGTACGACGCATCGCTGTCCCCGCTGAGCGGCAACGACAGCCGCAGCGGCCCCCAGCCGGGCAGGTTCAGACCGTCAAGCGCCGTCGGATTGGTCTGCAGTCCGGGCAGCGTTCCCCAGTTCTGTTGGGTCAGAGCATCTTTAAGCTGTGGGGCAATGGCGAGCACGACGGGTGAGGTGACCAAGGATCGGCTGTCGCTCACGGTCTGTGCGCCTGCAGCCGCCTCGAGTCGGGCCTCGGACACCGAGCTGGCCGGGATCCACAGTGCGGGACGTTCGCCGAGTTCGGCAGGCCACTTGCCGATGAAGCCGTTGACCACCTGGTCGGGGTCTGCCGTCGTGACTCCCACTTTCACGCATCGGTCAGCGACGGGTGCCGCGTTCTTGTTGTAGGTGTTGGCCAGTTTCTGGACGTGATCGGCGATCGACGGATCAGCGACGACTGCGACGGCGAGTTCGCCGTCAATGCAACGGGCGGCGCCCGCATCGCTGCGACTTGACAGCGCCTCGCCGAAGAACCTCCACAGGATGACCGCACCCACCACCACGACGACAGCTACCAGCGCAGCGATTACGCCGAGGCTGACGCCGCGCCTGCCGGTCTCCACCGCGCGGTGGCTGCCCGTCCACTCGCCGCCGTCCCATTCACCGCTGTGCTTCTGTCCCGACGATCGCGGCGGCGGAGTGGCTCCGGCACCGAGCCGAGGTACCGATTGCGCATAGTCATGGTCGCGGCCCGAGTAGTCGGTTGGCCCGTAATCCGGTTCGTCGTAATGGGTCTCGTCATAGCCGGAATCGTCGTAGTCACCCTGGTGATAGCTGGACGCCGGGTAGGCGGGTTCCCGGTATCGAGGGCTGTCGTCGGGTTCGTAGTCTGGCGCGTCGGGTTCTTGTCGACTGAAGCGCTGGGTCGGGGGGTCCTCGGGCGCGCCCTTTCCGGCCGGATCCTCGGGATCGGGAATGCTATGCCTGCCCACTTATGCCCTTGCGCTCGATTCGACCGCCGGTGATCGTCGATTCAGGCACCGTTTCCGGCTGCCTTGTTCTTGAATTCGCGGCGCCGTCGGTGCAGGATCGGCTCGGTGTAGCCGTTGGGCTGTGCGCCGCCGGACAGGATCAGCTCCTGCGCAGCCTGGAAAGCGACACTGCCATCGGGATTCGGTGCCATTGGCTGGTATTCCGGATCCTCGTCGTTCTGGGTGTCGACGACGGCGGCCATCCGGCGCAGGCTTGCCTTCACGTCGTCTTCGGTGATCACCCCGTGGCGCAACCAGTTGGCCAGCAGCTGACTGGAAATGCGCAGGGTCGCACGGTCTTCCATCAGCGCGACGTCGTGGATGTCTGGCACCTTCGAGCAGCCGACGCCAGCGTCGATCCACCGCACCACGTAGCCAAGGATGGACTGGCAGTTGTTGTCGACCTCTTCGCGGATCTCCTCGGGCGCCCACGCCAGCTCCTTGGCCAGCGGAACGGTGAGCAGCTGATCAATGTTGGTGCGCCGCTTGCCTTCCAGCTCCTTGTGCACCGCGTACACGTCGACCTCGTGGTAGTGCATGGCATGCAGGGTGGCCGCTGTCGGCGACGGCACCCACGCGGTGGTGGCGCCCGCCTTCGGCTGACCGATCTTCTGCTCGACCATGTCCGCCATCAGGTCGGTCATCGCCCACATGCCCTTGCCGATCTGCGCGCGCCCTGAGAACCCGGTGGCCAGCCCGATGTCAACGTTCTGGTCTTCGTAGGCCGCGATCCATTGGGTGCCCTTCATGGCGCCCTTGCGGATCATCGGCCCGGCCTCCATCGAGGTGTGGATCTCGTCGCCGGTGCGGTCCAGGAAGCCGGTGTTGATGAACACCACCCGATCGGCGGCCGCCTTGATGCAGGCCTTCAGGTTCAGGGTGGTACGCCGCTCCTCGTCCATGATCCCGACCTTGAGCGTGTTCTGCGGCAGCCCGAGCACGTCCTCGACCCGGCTGAACAGCTCGCAGGTGAACGCCACCTCGTCGGGGCCGTGCATCTTCGGCTTCACGATGTAGACCGACCCGGTCCGGCTGTTCACCAGCGGGCCGTTACCGTCGCCGGCCTTCAGGCCGTGCACCGCGATCAGGCTGGTGAAGAGCGCGTCCTGGATGCCTTCGAACACTTCGTTGCCGTCGGCGTCGGTGATCGCGTCATTGGTCATCAGGTGACCGACGTTGCGGACGAACAGCAGGCTGCGCCCCGGCAGCGTCAGCTCGCCTCCGTCGGGTGTGGTGTAGGTGCGGTCCTCGTTGAGCACGCGGGTGAACGTCTTGTCGCCCTTGGTGACGTCCTCTGAGAGGTCGCCGCGGTTAAGCCCAAGCCAGTTTCGGTAACCGAGCACCTTGTCGTCGGCGTCGACGGCGGCGACGGAGTCCTCGAAGTCCATGATCGTGGTGATCGCGGACTCCAGCACGACATCCCTAATGCCCGCGGCGTCGGTGGCGCCGACGGGGGAGTCTGGGTCGATGAGGACCTCGATGTGCAGGCCGTGGTTGCGCAACAACACGGACCACTTGGGTGAGCCGAGCTCGCCGGTGTAGCCGACGAACTGTTCCGGCGCCGCCAATCCGGTCGAAAGCCCGTCGCCCAGATTTATGACGAGCTGACCGGCGCCGTCCTCCTGGCTGATCTCGACGCCGGTGGCCTCGCTCCACGACCCTGATGCCAGCGGCGTGGCCTGATCGAGGAATCGACGTGCGTACGCGATCACCTTGTCGCCGCGGATCTTGTTGTAGCCAGTGCCCTTCTCGGCGCCGTCGTCCTCGGAGATCACGTCGGTGCCGTACAGCGCGTCGTATAGCGAACCCCATCGGGCGTTGGCGGCGTTGAGCGCGAAGCGCGCGTTCAGAATGGGCACCACCAGCTGGGGACCCGCCATCGTGGTGATCTCGTCGTCGACACCCGCAGTGGTGATGGTGAAGTCGTCGGGCTCGGGCAGCAGGTAACCGATGTCGGTGAGGAACTGCTTGTAGCCGTCGGGGTCGAGCGGCTCGATGACGTGCTGGCGGTGGTACTTGTCGATCTGTGCCTGCAGGTCGTCACGGCGGGCCAGCAGATCCTGGTTCTGGGGGCCGAGGTCGGTGACGACCTTGTCGACGCCCGCCCAGAAGCTGTCAGGGTCGATGTCGGTGCCCGGAAGCGCCTCGTTGTTGATGAAGTCGTGCAGCACCTGTGCGACGCGCAAGTTCCCCACCGTCACGCCATCGGTCATTTTTTCCTCCCTCAGAGCCTTCGATCCAGCTTACCCATGGGTAACTGCGGCGATTCGCCGGTCACCACGCCGAGCAGGCATCAAACCCGGTCGCCGGCCCCGGTTACAACGGGGGCGGAGCGCCGGGCAATGGGGTTGCGGCGACTGTCGGGGTTCCGAGCCGACCTGCCAGCCACGGCAACGCGGCGGCGAAGACACTAGCAGCGGTGCCCCAGTCGTGACGACCATCCTGGCCATTCACCGCGCACTCGATGCCAGCGCTACTGGCGAGCGAACAAAGGTCGTTTGCCACGGCGCCGTGGTCCTCCGAGTCGACTCTGTCCGGGTCCTGCACTGTAGACGGTGCCGTCGAGCCGGCGGCGCGATACGTGGTTGACACCGAGCCGGAAACCCCGAACCATCCGGCGATCCCCGTGTAGGCGCCATGACTGGTTATCACCGTCGTGGGGTCGAACGCCGCGTACGCCGCCGCATCGCCGCCGTACAGCCGGGCGATGGTCTGCTCTCGCGAACCAGCGATGGGTCGCACGAGGCCGTCGATGTCGACGAACGTGGTAAACAGGTCGGGGTGCATCACGGTTGTGAGCAGCGCACATGTCCCGCCGGTAGAAAATCCGACGATTCCCCAGCGGGGAGAGTCGGGACTCGCCCTGAAATGCGAAACAATGAACGGCACAATATCTTTGGTGAGATGGTCAGCGGCGTTGCCACGAATTCCGTTCACGCACTCCGTGTCGTTGGTGAACTCTCCGCTGGTGTCGCTGAAGACGAGAATCGGCGCGTTGCCATGGTGTGAGGCTGCGAATCGGTCGACCGTACGTTGCGCACCGCCGGTCGTAGGCCAATCGGTCGGATAGCCGAACTCGCCACCGATCATGATGACAGCAGGCAGCTGCGGCGGGGGATCCGAGGCGAACCAGGCCGGAGGTAGGTATACCAACTCGTCTCGATGCCGGAAACCCGAAGCGTCGGCGGGTATCTGGACCGAGGCCATCACCCCGTGCGTGGGTTTTTCCTTGCGCCGCAACATAGCCCAGGCCGTCGGTTCGTCTGTGTTTTCCGGCAACGTGGCGCCGGCAACACGGTTCCATGCCGAACTGAGCGTCGGCACGTACCCGGTCCAGGTGTCGAGAGCCAGCGCCACACACAGCAGGCACAGTGGGATCGTGACCACCGAGGCGCCTCTGCGCCACCACCGCGTCCCGCGCCAGCCCGCGACAGCAATGACGATCGCGGCTCCCGTTAGGGAAATCCACAGCCACAGCACGATGGGCGCTCGATCCTCGGCCAACGCTTCAAAGTCGACAAACCAGTACGCCGCCGAGGCCAACGCCACACCCGTGACCGCCGCCACGGGGACCCAACGCAGGAGCCATCGCCGCGAGCGCCAGCCGAACCCCGCCAGGAGGTTGGCGGTCGACAACACCTGAATAACGACAGGCAGCCAGCCAACTGTCAGCGCAGTATTCACACCTTCGTGTATCCCAGACGGCGATGCGAATCTGCTGGGAGAACCTGGGAGTTGCCTCTACGGCGTGGGCGCGACGAGGTCCCCGCAGTCGTTCCTGGCAGGTGCCGCGTTGAAGCGGTCGTTGATCCAGCTGACCACGTCCTCTCCCTGCGGCGCGCCCACGTGGATGACATCACCCATCGCGCACGCACGCGCAAGCGCGGCGGCGGTCTGTGCCCACGGATCAAGCCCCCACCGTCGTCGGGAACCACGAGCATCGGCGACTCGGCCGGTGCCTGCGGCAATGACGTCTTCTGTAAATAGCCGCGCAAAGTCTCGGTGGCGTCTGCGCTATCGGGGCGTAGGTCATCGGGACCGATCTGTCCGACCACCCCGGCCCGATCCCGAACCGCGTCGCCCCAGCACGCCGACAGGACATCCCAGTTGTCCTTGACCACCCCGTGCCGATAGGCATCGAGGTTGAAATCGTCGTTGTCCCGTTTCAGCGAAGCAAGATACTGCTGCAGCATCAGCTGCTGATCACGGGTCAGCGAGCCGGCGGCAGCCGCATCCGCCAGCCAGTCCAGCGCTGCGGTCGGTGCTTGCGCCGCGGCGCCGACCATTCTGGTGCTTCCGTTGTAGTCGAAGACCATCTCGTTGGCCGCCCACGCGGCCTGGCCACCCTGCCCTTTGCCCCAAACCGCGAACGTGTCAGATACCGCCGGTACCAGGTTGCGGGCGGCACGCACCGAGTCGATCAGGTTGCGGCCCTCCGTCGTCGAATCGAGAAATGGGTGATCGGTGTCACGCAACCCCAGACCCTGGTAGTCCGACACCGTGACGAGATAGCCGGCGTCCATCAGCGCGATGACAGTCGGCAGCAAGCCGAGCAACGTGGGGGAGAGGGACGGTGCGCATTCCGGCTGGATGCCTGTCGCAGGGTGGCCAAGCGCAACGGTCTTCCAGCCCCCGGCAGGGGGATCGCCTTTGGGCACGAACACCGTCCCCGTGACTTGCACATGGCGATCATTGCCCGAGGTGGACATGTAGGTGATCCGCGCGGCAAGCGATGTTTTGGCCCGCAATGAAGGGTCGATGTCGACGAGCGATTCCGCCGACACCAGCGAACCGGGGTCATCGCCGCCGTAGTGTCCTGGCAGAGCCGGCCCTCTCGGCGGCACTGAGTGATCCGCCCCGGGTGCGGCGCACCCAGCGAGGACCACAGTCGTGCACGCGAGAACCGCCGCCACCGCGGCGGAAGGCTTCAACGTTCCTCTTTGTGCGATGCGAACGTCAGCAGTCTGCGACAGTCGGCCAGCAGCGCCTCGCGCACCGAGGCGGCACGTCGGACGATGTCACGCTGGCCCCGCACATATTCGGTTCGGCCCGCGGCGTCCTCGATCGGGATCGGTGCGATGCCGTATGCAGTGAGGTCGTATGGGCTGGCACGCATGTCCAGCGCCCGCGCGTCCGCGGCGAGATCCAAAGAGTCCATCAACAGTTCCGACGAAATGAGTGGGCCGAGCTTGTAACACCATTTGTACAGATCCATGTTCGCGTGGACGCAACCCGGTTGTTCGGCCGCGACCTGGCCGTCACGGCTGAGCTCCGCGGCGTTGCGGCGCAAGGCGGGTTCGGTGAAGAAGCGGTATGCATCAAAGTGGCTGCAGCGCAACGGCATTGACTCGACGACTGCATCGGTGCCCGCGGAGCCGAGCCGCAGCGGCACCTGGCCGTGTCGCACCGTCGGAGCCTGGTAGACCATCGCCCATTCGTGCAGGCCGAAGCAGTTCAGGCGCGCCGGGCGGGATGCCGTCGCGTGCAGCAGCCTGGCGATGAATCTCACAGTGTGGGCACGAGCCAGCAGGTGCTCCCGCGTCACCGTCACGCCGTCGCGCCCGCGCGCATAGCCGCTTCGCCTGAGGTAGCGCTGCCCCGCCGCGCCGCCTAGCGCGACCCCGAAACCGGGGTGCCAGATCCGCAGTTGCCGGGGTCGCAGGCTGTAGTAGGTAAACAGGAAGTCCCACACCGGGTGGGCCTCGCCTGTGCCGGCACGCGTGCGATGCGGCTCACAAAAGTCGTCAACCCGTTTGTGGTGCATCCGCTCGCGGTCGAGCCAGTCGGTCTCGTCGAGCACCGACTCAGCCACGGTGCGTCCCGTCGCGAACGGCGCCGACAAGGTCTTCCACCAGGTCTTCCAGCGCCACCATCGCCGAGACCACACCATCGGCGTCGGTGACCAGCGCCAGGTGGCTGTTGTCGCGCCTCAGCCGCGACAGGGCATCGGGTAGCGGCAACGACGCGGGCACCTGCGGCAGTGGCCGCACCATCGACGAGTCCAACACAGCGTCGGGGTCGTTCACCAACGGCAGCACATCCTTGATGTGCAGGTATCCGATGAAGTCGCCGAACAGGTCGACAACGGGGAAACGGGAGTAGCCGGTGTCGGCCAGTGCGCGCTGGATTGCCGCCACCGTCGGCCCGGAACCGTCGGCGGCGACCGGTACCGCGTGCACCCCGCCGACAGGCACCGCGACATCGCCAACCACGCGGTTGCGGATCCGCAGGGCTCTCGACAACCGGTTGTGCTCCTCGGGATCCAGCAGGCCCTCCGACAGCGATTCGGAGATCATCTCCGACAGCTCGACGGTCGAGACCGCGTTCTCCAGCTCGGATTTCGCCTCGACACCGAACACACGCAGGACGGCCCGCGCACACCAGTCGTAGAACGCGATGACGGGTCCCGCGGCGCGTACCCACAAGAGATACGGCGGCACAAGCAGCATGGCCGACGATTCCGGCCCTGCGAGTGCGATGTTCTTCGGCACCATCTCGCCAAGCAGCACATGCAGCACCACCACGATCGTGATCGCAATGACGAACGACACCGTGTGCAGAACGGTGTCGGGGATGCCGATCAATCCGAAGGGCTTCTCCAGCAGGTGCGCCACCGCGGGTTCGCCGACCCGGCCCAACAGGATCGAACAAATAGTGATCCCCAGCTGCGCCCCTGCCAGCATCACCGGAAGATTCTCGCCAGCCCGGATGACCGTCACCGCACTGTGCTTGCCTTGCTCGGCAAGCGCCTCGAGCCGGTCGCGGCGCGCCGAGATCAACGCGAATTCCGCGGCAACGAAGAACGCGTTGGCGGCCAGCAGTAGCACCGTCAGGAGCACGCTGAAAAAGTCACCCATCGGCAACGCCGTCCTTGCCATGCCGGCCCAGCTTCGTCAGCTCGAGCTGATCGATCCGGCGACCGTCCATCTGCAATACCGTGACCAGCCAGCGCACCGGGTCCTCTAGCGGCGCGTCCGGATCGAACGCCCTCAGCTCCACGGACTCGCCCTCTTCGGGGATATGGCCCAGCTCCAGCAGCACCAGTCCGCCGATGGTCTCGTATTCACCCTCCGGGGCACGAAATCCGGTCGCGCCCGCCACCTCGTCGATACGCAGCAGACCGGAAATGTGCCAGCCCTGACCCGCCTGCACGACGTCGGCCGTCGGCTCGTCGTGTTCATCGCGGATGTCACCGACGATCTCCTCGATGACATCCTCGACCGTCACCATTCCCGCGGTGCCGCCGTATTCGTCGACCACCAAAGCGGTCTGCAGGTCGTCGGCCCGCAGCTGTGCCATCACGTCGTCGCCGTCCAAGGTCGAGGGCACCTTGGCGACGGGCCGCGCAAGGCTGGCCAGCCGGGTGGTGTGGTGTTGCTTGCGGCGGCACTTCGAAGACCTGTTTGACGTGGACGATGCCGATCGTCTCGTCGAGGTCACCCTCGACGATCGGGAATCGCGAATATCCGGTCTGGATCGCCGCGTCCACCAGATCGGCGACGGTGTCATCGACCTCGAGGGTCACGATCTCTGTTCGCGGCGTCATCAGTTCTTCGGCCGTGCGCGAGCCGAACTGCAGCGAACGGTCCACCAGTGTCGCGGTGACGGGGTCCAGTGACCCCCGCCGAGCCGAGTTGCGGACCAGCGAACCGAGCTCCTGCGGTGACCGGGCCGATCGCAGCTCCTCGGCGGGCTCGATGCCCAGCCTGCGCAGGATCCAGTTGGCCGTTCCGTTGGTCGAGTGAATCAGGGGCGTGAAGAGCATCGAGAAAACCAGCTGCGGACCTGCCACGACACGAGCGACCGGCAACGGCTTGGCCACCGCGAGATATTGGGCGACGAGTTCGCCGAATACCATCGACACCGACGTGGCGATGAGCAGCGCAAGCGCCAACGCCAGGCCGCCGGCAACGCCACGGCTTAGCGACATCGCCGTGAAGACAGGCTCCAGCAGACGCGCCACCAGCGGCTCGGCGAGATATCCGGTGATCAGCGTGGTGATCGAAATACCCACCTGGGCGCCGGAGAGCTGGAAAGACAACGTGCGATGCGCCCTCTGCACAAGCTGGTCGCGGCGACCGCCGGTGCGGGCATTCGCATCGACCGTGCTGCGCTCGAGCGCGGTCAGCGAGAACTCGGCGGCGACGAACACCGCGGTGCCAGCGGTGAGTACAACGAACGCCAGCAGTGTAAGCAGGGTGAAGGCCGGGTTCATCGCGTCCTCACCGAAAGTGCGCCGGGCCGTTCGCCCGGCTGACTAGGGGAGGGCTCCGCGTCGGAGGGGTCTGCGCCGCTCGCGGCCGTCGGCTCGTGGGATGGCCGCTGGGCCGCGAAGCCCGGCTCAGAACCGTGAGCCGCCACGGGTGCCTGCGGCACGTGGTCCCTTTCGCTTGGTCGGCAATGAATGCCCTATGTTAGCCGTTTCGGCCGGTCGACGGCCTCACCATCCGGTAGGCAGCGGGTGGCCTTCAGCGAAGCCTGCGGCGGATTGCACACCGAAGACCACCTTTTCGTGGAGTTCGGCGATATTCGCGGCACCGACGTACGTACATGTGCTCCGCACGCCGGAGGTGATGTGGTCGAGCAGGTCCTCGACCCCGCCGCGGGACGGGTTCAGCCCCATCCGCGACGTCGAGATGCCCTCCTCGAACAACGCCTTGCGGGCCCGGTCGAACTGGCTGTCGGCCGCGGTGCGGGCGGCGACGGCGCGTTTGGACGCCATGCCGTAGCTCTCCTTATACGGCTGGTCCTCGCGGTCACGCATCAGATCGCCAGGGGACTCGTAGGTGCCCGCGAACCACGAGCCGATCATCACGTTGGCCGCCCCGCCTGCAAGCGCAAGAGCGACGTCGCGGGGATGTCGGACACCGCCGTCGGCCCATACGTGGCCGCCGAGTTGCCTTGCCGCCGCGGCACATTCGACAACCGCGGAGAACTGCGGCCTGCCAACGCCGGTCATCATCCTCGTGGTGCACATCGCACCGGGTCCGACACCGACCTTGACGATCGATGCGCCTGCGGTGATCAGGTCGCGAGTGGCCTCCGCGGACACAACGTTGCCTGCGGCCAGCGGCAGACCGAGGTCCAACGACGATACCGACTTGATCGCGTCAAGCATCTTCAGCTGATGGCCGTGCGCGGTGTCGATGACCAACAGGTCGACGCCCGCCTCGGCGAGTGAGCGGGCCTTCGCGCCGACATCGCCGTTGATGCCGACCGCGGCGGCGATGCGCAGCCGGCCCTTGTCGTCGACGGCTGGGGTGTAGATACCGGCCCGGATCGCGCCGGTGCGGGTGAGCACGCCTGCAAGCGTGCCGTCGGGTTCGGTCAGCACCGCGACGTCAACCGGCGCGTGTTCGAGGAGATCGAAAACCTTGCGGGGATCGGTGCCCGCGGGTGCCGTGACGAAATCTGATATCGAAATGTCGCGGACCCGGGCGAACCGGTCGACGCCGACGCAGTTCGCCTCGGTGACAAGCCCAATGGGACGGCCCTCGAACACCACGACCGCGGCACCGTGGGCGCGCTTGTGGATCAGCGCCATCGCGTCCGAAACGGAATCGTCCGGCGACAGCACGACCGGGGTGTCGACTATCAGGTCGCGGCTCTTGACGAAGTCGACCGTCTGCTTGACCACGTCGATGGGAAGGTCCTGCGGCAGCACGACAATGCCGCCCCGGCGTGCCACCGTTTCGGCCATCCGGCGGCCGGCCACCGCCGTCATGTTCGCCACGACCACCGGGATGGTGGTGCCCGACCCGTCGTGCGTCGAGAGGTCGACGTCGAACCGCGACTGCACGTCGGAGCGTCCAGGGACGATGAAGACGTCGTTGTAGGTCAGGTCGTAGGGCGGCAATTGCCCTTCAAGAAACTTCACTGGATCAAGGTTAGGCCGGAATCTCGCTGCGGTCCCCACTCCAGAGCGTGTGGAACTTCTTGCTCGGGTCGGCGTCGATGCGTCCGTAGGTGTGGGCACCGAAGAAGTCCCGCAGTCCCTGGGTGAGCGCCGCGGGCAGCCGCTCGGTGCGCAGCGCGTCGTAGTAGGACAGGGCGGAGCTGAATCCGGGGATCGGAATGCCGAGTTCGGTGGCGGTGACGACGACGCGACGCCAGCTGTCGATCGCATTCTCGACCGCACTGCGGAAGTACGGCGCGACGATCAGCGTCGGCAGGTCCGGATCCTGGTCGAACGCCTCCTTGATCCGGTTCAGGAACTTCGCCCGGATGATGCAGCCACCGCGCCAGATGGTGGCGAGGTCGCCAGGGGTGATCGCCCAGGCGTATTCGGCGCTGCCGGCCTGGATGTGGTTGAAGCCCTGCGCGTAGGCGACGATCTTCGAGGCGTAGAGCGCCTGGCGGACGTCTTCGGTGAACTTCTCAGCGTCACTGGGCTTTTCACCGAGGACGCCCGACGCCAGACCCGTGGTCGCCTTGCGCTGAGTGACCGAACCCGACAGCGCGCGGGCGAACACAGCCTCGGCGATGCCGGTGACGGGGACACCGAGGTCGAGTGCCGACTTGACGGTCCAGCGCCCGGTGCCCTTCTGCTCGGCCTCGTCGAGGATGACGTCGACCAGCGGCTTGCCAGTCTTGGCGTCGGTCTGGCGCAGCACCTCGGCGGTGATCTCGATGAGGTAGCTGTCGAGGTCGCCCTTGTTCCACTCGGCGAAGACGTCGGCGATCTCGCCCGCGGACTTGCCGAGCCCGTCGCGCAGCAGTTGATAGGCCTCGCCGATCAGCTGCATGTCGGAGTATTCGATACCGTTGTGCACCATCTTGACGAAGTGGCCAGATCCGTCGGGGCCGATATGTGTGCAGCAGGGGACACCGTCGACGTGTGCCGAGATTTCCTCCAGCAGCGGGCCCAGCGACTTGTAGGACTCGGCGGGACCGCCGGGCATGATCGAAGGGCCGTTGAGCGCGCCTTCCTCACCGCCGGAGATGCCGGCACCGACGAAGTGCAGACCGCGTTCGCGTATCGCCTTCTCCCGACGGATGGTGTCGGTGTAGAGCGCATTCCCGCCGTCGATGATGATGTCGCCTTCCTCCATCGCGTCGGCGAGCTCGTTGATGACGGCGTCGGTCGGGTCGCCTGCCTTGACCATGATGATCACCCGGCGCGGCTTCTCAAGCGCGGCAAGGAACTCGGGGATGGTCTCGCTGCGCACGAAATTGCCCTCCGAGCCGTGCTCGGAGAGCAACGCGTCGGTCTTGGCGATCGACCGGTTATGCAGCGCCACGGTGTATCCGTGGTGGGCGAAGTTGCGGGCGAGGTTGGAACCCATCACGGCGAGGCCGGTGACCCCGATCTGAGCGGTGCCGGTGGTATCAGGGTTTGCGGACGAGCTCATGCGGGCAGCCTTTCGTTTTTTGTTGTGGCACAGCAGCTTTACGGCGGAAACGATTATGCGATGAACAGTCGATGAAGTTCGGTCAACCATGGCACCGCCAGCGCGACGGTTGGCACCACGAGCACCGCGGCCGCGGCGAGGTAGGTGCCCGCCGCAAGGACGCGACTGTTGGGCCGCCCGCCGAGGCGGCGCACCCGCAGCACCGTGGTCGGACCGCCTGCGGCAAGAGCGCCCGACGGGGTGTGGCCGGACGCGCAGGCGACAAGGGCGCGAGCCAACGGAGTTGGGCCCGCGGCGCGCACCGCCGCGTCGTCGGCGAGCAGTTCGATGAGCAGCCGGACGGCGTGTAGTGCGTTGGCGCTACGGACTAACCGCGGGAAGGCGGCGTGCACCGCGGTGAACATCTCGAGAACCAGATCGTGGCGGGCCCGCAAGTGCGCCCGCTCGTGGGACAGGATGGCCGCCATCTCATTGTCGGCCAACGCATTCACCGCACCCTCGCTGACCACCACACGGCTGCGGACACCCGGCAGGCAGTAGGCCAGCGGTTGTGCCACGTCGAGGATCCGAAGGTGGTTGCCCTGCGACTTGCCGACCAGGTCGACGACCATACGGTGGTGTGCCCGTCGGCGCCGGGTGGCGATGGCGACCTGCAGGACTGCAAAGGTCAGCCGTGCACCGATGACGAGGGTGACTGCGAAGACAATGACGTAAGCCGTCCACAGCGGCCAGCCCAGCGCCTCGATTTCACTGGTGATGGTGGCGGTGGGGCGGCCGTCCGGTCCGGGCACGAAGAGCCTGCTGGCGATCGCGATGCCTGCCGAAAACGCCGACAACACGGCGGCAAGGGCGATGGACTGCCACAGCACGATCGCGGCCCTCGGTGCGCGCGTTGGCCACGTTGCCCGCGCCAGCATTGCCGGGACTGGTCCCGACAGGACCAGCGCGACGATGGTGAAGGCCAGCGCGGACACGCTGTAAGTCTCCCTCAGCCGGTGCCCGGATTACCAGGGGGCGGCGATTCGCGGTGCTTGCTCTCCAACTCGGCCAGTGCGCGGCGCAGCGCAGCGGCTTCGCCTGCCCCGACGCGCTCGACGAAATGCACAAGCGCGGCTTCTCTGCTGCCGGAGTCCTCAACCTGGTCGAGCGCGTCGACCATCAGCCCGGCGACCAGCTCATCGCGGCCATGCATGGGTGCGTATCGGTGCGCACGATCGTCGCGATGCTGCACCACGAGGTTCTTCTTCGCCAGCCGCTGAAGCACCGTCATGATCGTGGTGTAGGCCAGGTCGCGGTGCGCCGACAGTGCCTCGTGGACCTGGCGCACGGTTTGGGGCTCGCCGGAGGACCAGAGGTGGTCCATCACAGCGCGTTCGAGTTCCCCCAGACGCGTCATCTTTGCCATGTTCCGTTCATCTCCTCAGGCGGTAAATCCAGGGTACTACGGGGTTACTACGGTGCGTCGTATCCAACGCGTTCGAACAGTTTCGACGGTGCCGCGGAACGTTCCGGTAATGGTCATCGCCGCTTCCCGAGAGCTTGTGAGTCCAGTCACACGGACTAGCCCCACAGCTCCCGGTGATTATAGTAAGCCTAACCTAACTAACTGTGGAGGTGCCATGACGGTTGTAATCGAAGATCCGCTGATCGCGGGCATGGCGATCAGGCAGACGCTGCCGCTGCACGAGTCGAGCAGGCGGCTGCGCGAGCTCTATCCCGAATGTCCGCGCGTGTACGGCGTCGCCGTGATGGGCGACCTGTCGCGCAGGCGGTGGTGGCCGCTGGCCGAGGCGATGACGAGCGATCGCCTGTCGGCGATGTTCGACAGCGCAGCCGAGGAGAACGACAGCCGCACCGCGGTGGCTCAGCAGTTGGCGGCCACGCTGGCCCACGTCGTCGTCGGGCGCGTGGTGCCGCTGCTCGTACTCGAAGGACGCGCATGGGACACCGGCTTGGAGAACCTCTGGGTGCACGTGGATTCCGAGGGCGCAATCGACTGGGTCGGTGTCGTCGACCCGAAGCTGCGGGCGCTGCCGGACGACCCGGCACTGCACTACGAAGTGTCCTCGGCTGGCATCGTCGGCCTGCCCAGCGAGGCGGCGTTGACGACCTGGGTGGCGCACCGCAGCCATCGCGCGTTGGCTCCGCTGTTCACGCGGCTGTACGAGGTCTGCCACGGGGCGATGTCCGTGTCGTCGATGTGGCACATCGTGGGCGGGGCCGTGGTGAGCGCCGCGACACTGGTGCCGCTGCTCGCGGGTTCGAGCGAAGTCACCAGCATGCAGCGCGCACAGGCGGTCCTCGACGCGCTGGTCGGTTTCGGCCTGCCGGTCCGCGGCGCCAACCGGCTCGCAGCACGGAAGGCCTTGTTGGGTTGGAGGTCGCTGAGCTGGGATGATGGCCTCGAACCCTTGGCGAGAAGGATTCGAGGCCATCATGTTTGGTACTGTAAACGACCAGCCGACGTTGTGGGATTCTATTCTGCCGCCCGAGTTGTTGGTGTTGCCTGTCGAGTTGGGTCGGGTGGATGCGCTGTTGGATGATCCGGTGTTTTTCGCACCGTTCGCCGGGTATTTCGATGCCCGGATCGGCCGGCCGTCGATTCCGATGGAGACCTATCTGCGGTTGATGTTTTTGAAGTTCCGCTACCGGCTGGGGTATGAATCGTTGTGTCGGGAGGTGTCTGATTCGATTTCCTGGCAGCGGTTTTGCCGGATTCCGTTCGGGACCCGGGTGCCGCACCCGACCACGTTGATGAAGATCACCACCCGCTGCGGGGATGACGCGGTAGCCGGGCTCAATGAGGCGCTGCTGGCGAAGGCGGCCACCGCCAAGCTGCTGCGCACCGATAAGGTCCGCGCGGACACCACTGTGGTGGAGGCCGCGGTGGCTTATCCGACCGATTCGGGTCTGTTTGCCAAGGCGATCGGCGCCATGACGCGCACCGTGGCGCGGATCAAAGCCGCTGGCGGCGCCCCCCGAACCTAACGAGGGATCGGCGCCGCTCGGCGGGCCGGCGAGCCCGCTCGATCATGTCCAAGCTGCGACTGCGCGGTGCCCAGCAACGCGACAGGCTCGGGGGGCGGTGCAACGCATCACCGGTGAACTGGCCGGGATCGCCCAGCAAGCGATGCGCGAGGCTACCGCGGTGATCCGCAACGCCAAACGCGCGCTGGCCACGGCGAACGGGCAACGTAAAGGCAGGCTGCACCGGGCGATGAACACCCTGATCACCATCTTGGGCCGCACCGAACGCGTTGTCACTCAGGCTCGTTCGCGACTGTCGGGGGTGATGCCCGAATCGGCCACCCGGCTAGTCAGCCTGCACGATCCCGACGCCCGCCCGATCCGCAAAGGACGCCTCGGCAAGCCCGTCGAATTCGGATACAAAGCCCAGATCGTCGACAACGCCGACGGGGTGATCCTCGACCACAACATTGAGAGGGGGAACCCGCCAGACGCCCCGCAGCTGGCCCCGGCGATCAAACGGATCACCCGCCGCACCGGCCACACCCCACGGGCGGTCACCGCCGACCGCGGCTACGGCGAGGCATCTGTGGAACACGAACTGCACGACCTGGGCGTGCGCCATGTCGCGATACCGCGCAAGAGCAAACCAGGAGCCGCGCGCCGCGAGTTCGAACACCGGCGCGCCTTCCGCAACAAGGTCAAATGGCGGACCGGATCGGAAGGACGGATCAACCACATCAAACGAAGCTACGGTTGGGATAGAACCGAACTAATTAGGGCAGCCTTGCCTATGCTTTCCTCACCACAGACCGAACCACCGGACCGCACCGGAGTCCAGAGGGCTGCAGTGACTCCGGTCCACGCGTCCGCATTCCGTACCTACGTGTCGATTGCCCCGCCGCTCTCCGCCCAGTCTTTGAACGCGCCCAGGTTGTAGACCTCGGCATAGCCGAGTTCCTTGAGTGCCTGGCCGCTCAGCGCCGCTCGACCGCCGGACGCGCAGTACAGGACCAGCGTCTTGTCCTTCGCGAAACTCTGGTCATGATACGGCGATTCGGGGTCGGCCCGGAATTCGAGCATCCCCCGCGAGATGTGGACGGCACCGGCGACCTTGCCGCTGGCCTCCACTTCCGGCGCGTCGCGTACGTCGACGACCAACGTATTGCCTCCTGCGATCATCTCCTGTGCCTGCGCCGGGGTAATGCGCGGCACGACAGCATTGGCGGCTTCTACTAATTCCTTCGCGCTTTTGGCCATGCCCGACGATAACGCCGGGCCACCCGCAGCGGACCCGCCTGCGACGTGTAAACAAAAGCGCGTGACGACGAAACTGCCAGAAGCTGGCAAAGGATTCGACAGCGAACTCGGCCTCACCTACATCGAACTCACTCCCGACGGCGGGCGGGCGCGGCTTGAGATCAAGGACAAACTGCTGCAGCCATGGGGCATCGTGCACGGCGGCGTGTACTGCTCGATCATCGAAGGCCTCGCCAGCGTCACCGGTCAGGTATGGCTCATGGAGAACGGGGGAGGGCACGTCGTCGGCGTGAACAACAACACCGACTTCCTGCGGGCCATCTCTACGGGCACGGTGACGGCGGTATCGACGCCGATCCACCGCGGTCGTCGACAGCAGCTCTGGCTGATCACCATCACCGATGACGACGATCGAGTCGTCGCGCGCGGCCAGGTGCGGCTGCAGAACATTTCGCCGGAGTAACAGGCATATTTCGTACGCTGCTGACCCCAGCGTGGCGTGGCAGTATCGCCGACTATGCTGCTGACTCCGCATGAACAGGACCGGCTGCTGCTGTCGTATGCCGCCGAACTTGCGCGCCGTAGGCAGGCCCGCGGTCTGCGCCTCAACCATCCCGAATCCGTCGCGCTGATCACCGACCATCTCCTCGAGGGCGCCCGCGACGGGCGCACCGTGGCCGAGCTGATGATCAGCGGCCGCGAAGTGCTTTCCCGCGACGACGTGATGGAGGGGGTGCCCGAGATGCTCTACGACGTCCAGGTTGAGGCGACGTTCCCTGACGGCACCAAGCTCGTCACCGTCCATCACCCGATCCCCTGATGATCCCCGGCGAGATTGTGCACGGGGACGGCGACATCGCCCTCAATCCTGGCGCGCCACGTCTGACCATGGACGTCGTCAACACCGGCGACCGTCCGGTGCAGATCGGCAGCCATGTGCATCTGCCGCAGGCCAACGCCGCGCTGGACTTCGACCGCGAAGCAGCCCACGGCCACCGCCTCGACATTCCGGCTGGGACCGCGGTGCGGTTCGAACCCGGTGTCGCCCAGCATGTCTCGCTGGTTCCGCTGAGCGGCACCCGCGAGGTCCACGGCCTTTCGCTCACCCCGCCGGGACGGCTGGACGCCCCGTGACCGAACTATCCCGTGCCCGGTACGCCGCATTGTTCGGACCGACGACGGGCGATCGGATCAGGCTAGCCGACACCGACCTCTTCGTCGAGATCACCGAGGACCGCAGCGGCGGCCCAGGACTGGCGGGTGACGAGGCCGTGTTCGGCGGCGGCAAGGTCTTGCGCGAGTCGATGGGACAGGGGCGGGCCACCCGCGCCGACGGCGCGCCCGACACCGTCATCACCGGCGTGGTGATCATCGACCACTGGGGAATCATCAAGGCCGACATCGGCATTCGCGATGGCCGGATCGCGGCCATCGGCAAGGCGGGCAACCCCGAGATCATGAGCGGCGTGCACCCCGATCTGGTGGTCGGGCCGTCGACGGAGGTCATCTCGGGCAATGGCCGCATCGTAACGGCGGGCGCCATCGACTGCCACGTCCACTTGATCTGCCCGCAGATCATGGAGGAGGCCATCGGCGGCGGCATCACCACGATCATCGCGGGTGGCACCGGACCGGCCGAGGGCAGCAAGGCCACCACTGTGACGCCAGGGGACTGGCATCTGGCCCGGATGCTGGAATCGCTGGACTCGTGGCCGCTCAACGTCGCGCTGCTGGGAAAGGGCAACACGGTCAGCGCCGACGCGATGTGGGAGCAACTACGTGGAGGCGCAGCGGGATTCAAGCTGCACGAGGACTGGGGAACCACACCCGCGGCCATCGACGCGTGCCTGACAGTCGCGGATGCGGCGGGTGTGCAGGTGAATCTGCATTCGGACACCCTCAACGAGGCCGGCTTCGTCGAAGACACCCTCGCCGCAATCAAGGGCCGGACGATCCACGCGTATCACACCGAGGGGGCCGGTGGCGGGCACGCGCCCGACATCATCACGGTGGTCTCGCACCACAACGTGCTGCCGAGTTCGACCAACCCGACACGGCCGCACACCGTCAATACCCTCGACGAGCATCTCGACATGCTCATGGTGTGCCACCACCTGAACCCCAGCGTCCCAGAGGATCTCGCGTTCGCCGAGAGCCGTATCAGGCCGTCGACGATCGCTGCCGAGGATCTGCTGCACGACATCGGCGCCATCTCGATGATCGGCAGCGACGCTCAGGCGATGGGCCGCATCGGCGAGGTGGTGATCCGCACCTGGCAGACCGCGCACGTGATGAAGCGCCGACGAGGCGCACTGCCAGGTGACGGCAAGGCCGACAACAACCGGGCCCGCCGCTACGTCGCGAAGTACACGATCTGTCCAGCCATTGCGCACGGCCTCGAGCACGAGATCGGCTCGGTCGAGGTCGGCAAGCTCGCCGATCTGGTGCTGTGGGAGCCGGCGTTCTTCGGGGTGCGACCGCACGCGGTGATCAAGGGCGGCATGATCGCCTGGGCCGCAATGGGAGATGCCAACGCCTCGATCCCGACTCCGCAACCGGTGCTGCCGCGGCCGATGTTCGGCGCCGCTCCTGCGGCGGCAGCGGCCACGTCGGTGCACTTCGTGTCACCGCAGTCCGTTGAGGATGGACTGGCCGACCGGCTCGCCGTCAACCGCAGGCTCGTTGCGGTCAACAACGTCCGCAAGGTCTCTAAGGCCGACATGCCGCTCAACGACGCGTTGCCGCGCATCGAGGTCGATCCCGATACGTTCACGGTGCGCATCGACGGCGAGGTGTGGCAGGAACAGCCCGCGAGCGAATTGCCCATGGCGCAAAGGTATTTCCTCTTCTGATGACAAGCCTGGCGACCCTACTCACACTTGCCGACTCGCGGCTTCCGACCGGCGGGCATGTGCACTCAGGCGGCGTCGAGGAAGCGGTCACCAGCGGCATGGTCGTCGACCTCGCAACGCTGCGGGCCTTCCTGCGACGACGGATCCGCACACACGGCCTTGTGACGGCATCGCTGGCCACGGCCGTGCACGATGGCACGCTGTCCATCCCGGTCGCTGACCGCGAAACAGATGCCCGCACACCGGCCCCCGCCGCGAGGCAGGCTTCGCGGGCGCAGGGCCGCGGCCTCGCACGGCTCGCACGGCGCGTCTGGCCGGATGAAAAATGGGAGACGCTCGGAACGATGCCGCATCTTGCGGTCGCGGCCGGCGCGGTCGGTGCCGCCAGCGGGCTGAACCCCGACCACACTGCGCTTTCGGTCGTGTACACCACAATGACCGGTTCAGCGACGGCCGCGCAACGACTGCTGGCCCTCGACCCTGGCGACGTCGCTGCTCTGACTTTCGAGCTGTCCGCGCTGTGCGAGCAGACCGCATCCGAGGCGGCCAAGCAGCTGTCCGACCTGTCCGACCCGCTACTCGATGTGCTGGCACAACGGCATAGCGAGCGCGAACGACCCCTTTTCGTCTCCTGAAAGGCCGGGACCCTTCCATGCCACCGCATTTCATCAATTCTGATTCGGCTGGAGAACCGCATCAGCACATCGAACGACCCAAGCGGCACAGAGAACCGGATGAGCCGCTGCGCATCGGCGTCGGCGGTCCGGTGGGCTCGGGCAAGACCGCACTCGTGGCGGCGCTATGCAGGCAACTGCGCGACAAACTGTCGCTGGCTGTGCTCACCAACGACATCTACACCACCGAAGATGCCGACTTTCTGCGCCGCCACGCCGTGCTGCCGGACCAGCGGATCGCCGCGGTGCAGACGGGCGGCTGCCCCCATACCGCGATCCGCGACGACATCACCGCCAACCTGGACGCCATCGACGATTTGGTGGCGCGCAATGACCGTCTCGACCTGATTCTTGTCGAATCGGGGGGCGACAACCTGACCGCGACCTTCTCCTCCGGACTGGTCGACGTACAGATCTTCGTCATCGATGTGGCAGGCGGCGACAAGGTACCGCGCAAGGGTGGCCCCGGAGTCACCTACTCGGATCTGTTGGTGGTCAACAAAACCGACCTCGCACCGCTGGTGGGTGCCGATCTCGACGTGATGAGCCGGGACGCGGCCAAGGTTCGCGCGGGCAGACCGACCGTGCTGATCTCGCTGACGCAAGATCCCGCAGCGACCGCGGTGCTCGCGTGGGTGCATGAACAACTCCGGGTTCCCGTGCAATGAATTCCGACGTCCTTCTCGTCGCCTGCCGCGGCCGTCAGCCGCGCATCGAATGCGGGGGAGCAGTCACCGCGCGGCGCACCGAACTGGACACCGTGCACCTGGTATCGAAGGCGGCGACCCCGCTCGGCGGCGACGCCATAAGCATCCGGGTGGTGGTGGAGGCCGGCGCCCGGTTGCGGGTCCGCACAGCGGCGGCGACGGTCACGCTGCCTGGATCGACAACACTTCAATCACATGCATTCTGGACGCTCGAGGTGGCCGGTGACCTCGACGTCGACCCGCAGCCGACCGTCGTGGCCGCTGCGTCGCGTCATTTCACGTCCACTCGGCTTGACCTCACCGGATCCGGCCGCGTCCGGCTGCGCGAGCGCATTCAGATCGGCAGAGCCGGTGAACGGCAAGGGTTTTGGTCTGGCTCGTCGCACGCCGATGTCGACGGCTCACCGCTGCTGCGGCACCGCATTGAGCTCGGCAACGGATCGGTGGCCGACGACGAGCTGGGCGCGCCGTTGGCGTGCATCAGCGAACTGCACTACCCCGAAAGCGATGTCGACACGGCAGGCGTCATGCTGGCGCTCGCAGGCGGGGGCTGCCTGTCGACGTGGCAGGGACAGCGGCTCTAGCTGGCCGCCATCTCGCTGTCTTGCACTGCGGCCGCGATCTCCTCGAGCTCCTCGATCCTTGTGCGCGCGTAGGCCTGTTGCTCGGTGATGGTGAGATTCCCGCGCGCGGTGGACAGGAAGGTAACCGTCCAGGACAGCAGCGTGGTGATCTTTGTCTTGAAGCCAACGAGGTACACCAGGTGCAACACCAGCCAGGCCAGCCAGGCAATGAAGCCGCCGAATTCGAGCTTGCCGATCTTGGCGACCGCGGAGAACCGCGACACCGTCGCCATCGAACCCTTGTCGAAGTACTGAAACGGCTCGCGCTCTTCGGGATTGGCGCCCTTCAGCTCGGCCTTGATCGCCTTCGCCGCGTACTTGGCGCCCTGGATCGCACCCTGTGCCATGCCAGGCACGCCATCGACAGCCGCCATGTCCCCGACGACGAACACGTTCGGGTAGCCAGGTACCGATAGGTCCGGCAGCACCTTGACGCGACCCGCGCGGTCCACCTCGGCATCGGACTGCTGGGCGAGGTCGCGGCCCAACGGGCTGGCCGACACACCGGCCGACCACACCTTGGTAGCGCATTCGATGCGCCGGACGGTGCCGTCGCCATCCTTGACCGTGATGCCATTGCGGTCCACGTCGGTGACCATCGCGCCGAGCTGGATTTCGACGCCCATCTTCTCCAACCGGGCCTGCGCCTTCTTGCCGAGCTTCTCGCCCATCGGCGGGAGCACGGAAGGTGCCGCGTCGAGCAGGATCACCCTTGCCTGAGTCGAATCGATATGGCGGAAAGCGCCTTTCAGGGTGTGGTCGGCGAGTTCGGCTATCTGTCCTGCCATTTCGACACCCGTTGGTCCCGCCCCGACGACGGTGAAGGTCAGCAGCTTCTCGCGCCGTGCCGGATCGCTGGACCGTTCGGCTTGCTCGAACGCGCCGAGAATGCGACCGCGCAATTCTAGCGCGTCGTCGACGGACTTCATGCCTGGCGCCCACTCGGCGAAGTGATCGTTGCCGAAGTACGACTGTCCGGCGCCCGCTGCGATGATCAGGCTGTCGTAGGGCGTGACGTAGGTGTGGCCCAGCAGCGCGGAGGTGACGGTCTTGTGCGCCAAATCGACATGGGTCACCTCGCCAAGCAGCACCTGTACATTCTTCTGCTTGCGCAGAATGATCCGGGTGGGTGGGGCGATCTCGCCCGAGGAGATGATGCCGGTGGCCACTTGGTACAGCAGAGGCTGGAACAAGTGGTGAGTGGTCTTGGCGATCATCTTGATGTCGACGTCGGCATGCTTTAGCGCCTTCGCGGCGTTCAGGCCGCCGAAGCCTGAACCGATGATCACGACTCTGTGCCGATCAGCTGCAGTGGCTCCGGGATGGCTCATTTTGGGCTCCTCGACGGACTACACGTGCACTTATACAGACACTAGGGTAGCCGCCGCGCTTCCCATCAGCGTGGTGAGATTAGCCACGTCGCCGCGAGTTTAACCGAATAGCAGCGGCTTCAACCTCTCGGCGACCTCGGTGATGCCGCCCGGCTGGTACCCGTTGAGACTTGTCACCGGGCTGAGGATGACGCCGTCGACGCCCGCGTCGAGAACCTTGGCCTTGATCTGGTCGGCCACCTGTTCGGGGCCGCCGACGACGGCCTGCTGCTTGAAGTCCTCCGGGATCAGGTCGGGGCTCACGTTCTCGTCGATCACCGCGATCACCAGCATGCTGGTCTCCAAAGTCGCGGGGTCACGGCCTATCTCCTCGCAGCGATCCTTGACCACAGCCACCTTGCGTGGTAGCTCGTCGAATCCGGCGATGATGTTCAGATGGTCAAAGAACTTGGCGGCCAACGGGATTGTCTTCTTCTCGCCGCTGCCGCCGATCATCAGCGGGATGTGGTCGCGGAAGCGGGGATTGGCCATCGCTTCCTCCGTGCGGTAGTACTTCCCGGAGAAGGTCGGCCGCTCGCCCTTGATCATCGGCAGGATGATCTGCAGTGCCTCATCGAGCCTGTTGAAGCGGTCGGTGAACGTGCCGAAGTCGTACCCAAGCTGCTGGTGCTCCAGCTCGAACCATCCGGTGCCGATACCGAGAATGGAGCGGCCCTGGCTGATGACGTCCAGCGTGGTGATGGCCTTGGCCAGCAGCGTGGGATTGCGGTAGGTGTTACCGGTGACCAGCGTGCCCAGCTGCACGCGTTCGGTCGCCGTGGCCAGCCCGCCGAGCGCCGTGTAGGCCTCCAGCATCGGCTGGTCCGGGGTGCCAATGCCTGGCAACTGATAGAAATGGTCCATCACGAAGACCGAGTCGTAGCCCGCCGCCTCGGCCTCCTGTGCCTGCGCGATCACAGTGGGGAACAGTTCGGCGACGCCGGTGCCGTACGAGAAGTTGGGGATCTGAAGTCCGAGTTTGATGGTCACGGGTATCCACGTAACCACAATTAAGCGGGGCGGTCACCCCGTTTAGCTCTCGGCGAACCGGGGAATATCAGCCGAAGTTGGCGAGTGCCCCTTGGCTGACGTGCAGTGTCTGGCCGGTGATGTGCCGGGCGGCAGGCGTGGTCAGGAACAACGCCAGCCGGGCGATCTCCACGGCGACGGGCGCGGGCGTGTGAGACAGGCCGTCGTAGCCCGGCTCCGCACTGCGTCCGGATGCCACGGCGTTGACGGTGACGCCACGCGTGCCGAAGTGCACGGCTTGCCCTGCGGTCCAGTCCGAAATCGCGGCCTTCACCGCGGCCTCGGGGCTGCCCTCGCGGGGATGCTCGGGGATGACGGTGACGATCGAGCCGCCGGAGCGCAGGTGATCGCCGAGGATCTGCACGGTCAGCACCGCTGAAACGGCCGTGCTGTCCAGGCTGTTGCGCCATGCCGCGGCGAGATCGGCCAGCGAGTAGGTACGTGGGTCGCCTGCATCCCAGCGCGGAGCGGGGACGTTGACGATGGTGTCCAGGTGGTGCGGGAACTGCCCGCGCGCCTCTTCGAGGCTGGCCGGGTCGGTGTTGTCGAAGACGATCGCGTCGACGTCGAGCTCCTTGGCGGCGACCTCGAGGTCGTCGCGGCGTGCGCCGGCGATCACCACCCGGTGGCCCGCATCGCGGAAACTTTCCGCAACCGTGCGTCCCAGATCTGTATCACCGCCGGTGACGAGCACCTCCATCACCATGACCTCCTGCTTTCGTTCAGCGCTGAACCCCAGCGAGTGAGCGTCATGTTACTGGACAGTAGCTAGGGATTGAAACTCGGCACGCACGCGAGACGGCAACAGTTCGGCCAACGTGCCATAGGGTCTTGCACTGTGCGGCCAAGCACCTCGCCCGGGCTGCCCCGCTGGATTTACATCCCTGCCGCGATGGGGGCGTTGTTCGTCGTGGTGCCGCTGATCGCGGTCGCCGCCAAGGTGGACTGGCCACACTTCTGGTCGCTGATCACCAGCGAGTCGTCGACGACGGCGCTGTGGCTCAGCCTCGAAACCGCCGCGGCGAGCACGACGCTGTGTGTGCTGGTGGGTGTGCCGATGGCGCTGGTGCTGGCCCGCAGCGAGGCCAGGGCGGTGCGGCTCGTCAGACCGCTCATCCTGTTGCCGCTTGTGCTGCCGCCGGTCGTCGGCGGAATCGCATTGCTGTATGCGTTCGGTCGGCTCGGGCTGATCGGGGAGTACCTCAGCGCCGCAGGCATCCAGATCGCTTTCACGACAACGGCAGTCGTACTGGCACAGACGTTCGTTTCGTTACCGTTCCTAGTCATCGCGCTGGAAGGCGCCGCCCGAACAGCAGGCGCCGACTACGAGGTGGTGGCCGCCACGCTCGGAGCCCGGCCGACAACAGTGTGGTGGCGGGTTTCGTTGCCGCTATTGGCGCCGGGCCTAATCTCCGGTGCGGTGCTGGCATTCGCACGATCACTTGGCGAGTTCGGCGCGACACTGACTTTCGCAGGCTCCCGTCAGGGCGTCACCCGAACGCTGCCGTTGGAGATCTATCTGCAACGCGAAAGCGACCCCGACGCGGCCGTCGCGCTGTCGCTGCTGCTCGTCGCAGTGGCCGCCGCTGTCGTCGTCGCGCTCGGCAGCCGCCAGATCCGGGGCACCAATGCCTGGTAGTCGGCCATGACGGAGGTTTCGCTTCGGGCCGTCGTCGAAAATCGCGGCGTAGATCTCGAATTCGACGTCGCCGCAGGCCAAGTGCTGGCGCTGCTTGGGGCCAACGGCGCGGGCAAGTCGACGGCACTACACGTGATCGCGGGGCTGGTACGCCCGGACAGCGGTGTGGTACGCGTCGGGCAACGAGTGCTGACCGACACCGCGGCGGGAATTCACGTCGCCACCCACGATCGCCGCGTCGGTCTGCTGCTGCAGGACCCGCTGCTGTTTCCGCACCTGAGCGTCACCGGAAACGTGGCGTTCGCCCCGCGCAGTTCCCGTGCGGTGGCGGCACATTGGCTCGCAGAGGTCGATGCGGCCGAACTCGGCGACCGGATGCCGCGGCAGTTGTCGGGCGGGCAGGCTCAGCGGGTGGCATTGGCGCGGGCGCTGGCGGCCGAACCCGACGTGCTGCTGCTTGACGAACCGCTGGCCGGACTGGACGTCGCAGCGGCCACCGCGATGCGCAAGGTGCTGCGCCGCGTGCTGGCCCGCGCCAACCGCTCCGCAGTGCTGATCACCCACGACCTCCTCGATGTGCTCACCCTTGCCGAGCGGGTGCTGGTGCTAGAGCGTGGGCGGATCGCCGAATCAGGTTCGGCTGCAACGATTTTAACGACACCACGCAGCCGCTTCGGCGCGCGGTTCGCTGGAGTGAACCTGGTCGGGGGTACCGCGGACGCCGATGGCGTGCTGACCACGCAGTGGGGGACGACGTGGCACGGCACGCCGGGGCCCGACATGGTGGCAGGCGAGTCGGCAGTGGCGCTGTTCAACCCGGCAGCGGTCGCCGTCTACCGCGACAAGCCGCATGGCAGCCCCCGCAACACCATCGAGGTGACGATCGCGGAACTCGACGGCCGCGGACCCGTGATCAGGGTGCGTGCCGACGAACAGCCCGACGGGGCACCTGGCCTCGCTGCCGACATCACCGGCGAAGCCGTGGCCGACTTGCGGCTGACGCCAGGCGATCGCGTTTACTTCTCGGTGAAGGCCCAAGAGGTCACCGTCCACCTCAGCCCGTAACGCTGTGGTTCGACGATGCGATCAACGCGTTGAATCGACCAAACGCCTCGGGGGCAAGTGGGTTCGATCACCCCGCGCCACGCGCGGGGACCTTGCTATGCCAGCAATCGCGTACAGAGGGCGCTCTCAGCGACCCTTTCGCCGACAGCAATCTCTCCGCCAAGCACTATTTGAGCAACTCACACTTGCGTCACGGCCGTAACACGGTAGTTTCTTCCCCATGAATCAGCCGGACGCGATATCTCAACACCGCAGGGGCCTCTCGAAGACGCTCGCGATCGCGGCGCTGACCGGTGCCACTGTGGCGGTGCTGACGCTGCCGACGGCCAATGCCGATCCGGCGACACCGTCTCCGCCTCCGCCGCCGTCGGGCAACACGTTCCTTCAGGGACCGCCGCCCGGGGCCCCGGCACCGCCTCCGCCTGCTGACCCCAACGCGCCTCCGCCTCCACCTGCCGACCCGAACGCACCGCCACCTGCGCCTGCGCCTCCGCCGGAGCCGGGCCGCGTCAACAACGCCGCTGGCGGCTTCAGCTATGTGGTGCCGGCGGGCTGGAAAGTGGCCGACGCGACACAGCTTTCCTACGGGCAGGCGTTGTTGAACAAGATCCCGCCGCCGTCACCCGCTGGCTCGGCGGAGCCGGCACAGCCGCCCAGCGACACCAGCGTTCTGCTCGGCCGACTCGACCTGAAGCTGTTCGCAGGCGCCGAGACCGACAACACCAAGGCGGCCCAGCGGCTCGCGTCGGACATGGGCGAGTTCTTCATGCCGTTCCCAGGCACGCGCATCAATCAACAAACCGCCCCGCTCAATGCGGGCGGCATGTCGGGCGTCGCCTCCTACTACGAGGTGAAGTTCACCGACACGAACAAGCCCAACGGCCAGATCTGGGCAGGGGTCGTAGGGGAGCCAACCCCCGAAGGGGCGCCACGGGGCCAGCGCGCACCCGAGCGGTGGTTCGTGGTCTGGCTGGGCACGGCCACCAACCCGGTGCCGACGAGCGAGGCCATCACGCTGGCTCAGTCGATCCGGCCGTGGACGGCGCCGCCGCCGCCGGAGCCGGACCCCAACGCGCCACCACCACCCGCGGGCGGGACGAATGTGCCCGGTCAGAGGCCCAACGTCGGCGTGCCGGTTCAGGTTGACCCGAACAGCGCACCAGGAATGCTGCCGGGCTAACGACCAACCGGCGGCTGGGTTTTCAGGGACCGACGTAGGGCTGCTGGCCCTCGAGATTGTTGACGTTGGCCAGGAAGCAGTTGGTGCCGCCGAACCCCATCGCGCCCGCGGTCACGCACCGCTGAAACGATCCGTCCCCGCTGATCGGTCCGTCGCACGTGGTGCCGCCGCCCCACGGAGTCCACCCGCCCTGGCAACCGGCGTTCGCCGGAGCCGCGAGTGCGATACCGCTGGCTACCAGCCCGCTGATCGCTAATGCAGCAAGTGCTTTCATCCTTCACCCCTTCTCCGCTGTACCGTGCCCGTACCCGGTACGAAGTCGATGACGGTGTGGTCGCGTCGCGGCCGCTCTGTGATCTCCAGGTTATGCCGTCGGGACTGATTGGGAATCCGGATTTTCCCCACGAATTCCGCGCTCAGATCCACTTCGCACCAGCCCGATCGGCCGCTAGAGAGCCGATGACCTGCGGAAACAATTGACGATCGTGCCCATTTCGCAACCCGAATCGTTACCCTCGTCGGGTATACCTTCAAGCGTGGTCCAGCGGCCCGCTGGCCACGGTCGGCGACTGGTAGGAGATCGGCGATGGACGTGACTGCGGCAACTCAGTATTTGGCGTTCGCCCCACCCACCGCGGTGAGTTGGGTGGCGTACATCATCATCGGAGCGATCGCGGGATGGCTCGCCGGAAAGATCGTCAAGGGTGGCGGTTCGGGCATTCTGATGAACATCCTTATCGGCATCGCCGGCGGATTCATCGGCGGAATGCTCCTCAGTTGGCTCGGAGTCGACGTCGAAGCGGGTCGGCGGTGGTTCACATTCTTCGTGTCCCTTCTCGGCGCTGTCATCTTGTTGTGGGTCGTTGGATTGTTCCGCAAGACAAAGACATAGCGGCGCACATATCTCTGGGCGTGCGAGCACGATAGGGGAATGGCCGCCCCAACCATGAGCGCGTGGCGGGTTCGACGACCGGGCCCGATGACCACCCGTCCGCTGGAACGTGTCACCGTCGACGTGCCGCGACCGGGGCCGGGTGAACTCCTCGTCGCGGTACACGCCTGCGGTGTGTGCCGTACCGATCTGCACGTCGCAGAGGGCGACCTGCCTGTGCACCGGCCGGCGGTGGTGCCCGGCCACGAGGTGGTCGGGGAGGTCAGTGCGATTGGCCAGGATGCCGGAGACGAGTTCGCGGTCGGTGACCGAATCGGCATCGCATGGCTGCGCCACACCTGTGGACACTGCAAATTCTGCCTCGGCGGCCGGGAGAACCTGTGTCCCGAATCCTGCTACACCGGCTGGGACGCCGACGGTGGCTACGCCGAGTTCGCCACTGTCCCAGCTGCATTCGCACATCACCTGCCCGCGGGCTACTCGGATACCGAACTGGCCCCGCTGCTGTGTGCAGGCATCATCGGATACCGCTCACTGTTACGAGCCGACCTGCCTTCTGGCGGCCGCCTCGGCATCTACGGGTTCGGCGGCAGCGCCCATCTCACCGCCCAGGTGGCCCTCGCGCAGGGCGCAGAGGTCCACGTCATGACGCGCGGCGAGCGGGCCCGCGAACTGGCGCTGTCGCTAGGGGCGGCATCAGCACAGGGCGCAACCGACCGTCCGCCGGTGGCGCTGGATGCGGCGATCCTGTTCGCACCCGTCGGCGATCTGGTGCTGCCCGCTCTCGAGGCGCTCGACCGCGGCGGCACCCTGGCCATTGCCGGCATCTATCTCAGCGACATCCCAGCGCTGAACTACGAACGTCACCTGTTCCAGGAGCGCCAGGTGCGATCGGTTACCTCCAACACCCGCAATGATGCCCGTGAGTTCCTGGCGTTCGCGGGTCGGCACCGCATCGAGGTGACGAGCCCGGACTATCCGCTCGGACGCGCCGACGAGGCGCTATCCGATCTGAGCGAGGGCCGCATCTCGGGCGCGGCGGTGCTGTCGGTCTAGAGGGCTGCGAGCGCCGCACCGAGGCGGCCGCTGAGGTCGCCTCGACCGGACTCGTACATGGGTCCGCATCCGTCGGACAGCACGACGCGTAGCCGCGCCATTCCGCGCGCACTCACCGGCCGCGGTGAGTGCAGCCGCAGAGTGATAGTTTGGATCAGATCCTCAGCCGCCGCAATGTTGTTGAAGTGCACCGGAATTCGCGCAGACAGCGGCGTGCCGCCTACACGTGTATCGCGCACGGCCTGCCGCAGCACCCGGGCAATCGACTCCCGCTCGGCCACCGACGTCAGCCGCGCCTCATGAACCGCGAGCGCGCTGCCTGCGGGTGCGGGCACGCCGACGGCGAGCTGCCGGTCGAACTGATACGCCCGCAGCCGCGCCGTCACGCGCGCGACGAGCGACGGCCGAGGGGCTGGGCTCCGCCGACGGAGGTTGCTCGCGGCCGAAAAAAGATCCGGCGAAATCTCGTTGTTGGGCATGGTCATCTACCTCTAACGGCTAAATCTCCCGATACATTCTCGTGACTATCAAAAACGTTACAGTGGTCATGAGTGACCAGTCAAGTTGATATGCCGGTCACGCATGGGTAGCCTGGCCGCATGACCGCGCGGCCTGTGCTGTGGCCCGGCGACGATGAATCGAAGCCGGCGCCGGAACCGTTGGTGCTGGTTCAAACGTTGGTCAATACCGTCGAGCTGCCCGACGGTTTGGACCGGCTCGCCGATCCGACCGACGCACGTCCGTGGCTCGTCGACAACAACCTGCTTACGCCGCGCGCTGAGCTGACCGATGCGGACCTCGATCTCGTCCGCGCTGTGCGCGAAGCACTACGTGCGATGTTGGTACACAACGCAGGCGGACCGCCACCGAATAAAACGGCGCTTGCGGTGCTGCAGACGGTTGCCGACGGGGGCACCGCCCGCGCCGATCTCGGCGACGATGGCGCGGTGCGGCTTGGCGCGCATGGCGACTCAATGCGCGATCGACTGGTCGTGCTGCTGCTGATCATTCGCGACGCGCAGCGCGACGGCACCTGGGCTCGGCTCAAGGCGTGCGCGAACGACGAATGTCAGTGGGCGTTCTACGACCGGTCGCGCAACCACGGCGGCGCCTGGTGTGAGATGGCGGCCTGTGGCAACAAGCTCAAGAACCGCGCGTTCCGCGCCAGGAGCAAGGCGGCGCCGCGCTGACCCGGCGGGTCAGGTCGACAAGTGCCAGACCACAGCGGCGGCAAGCGCACCCATTCCGTTCAGTGACCAGTGCAGCGCGATCGGGGCGATCAGGCTGCCGCTGCGCCTGCGCAACCAGGTGAACACGAAGCCCGCGACCGCCGTCGCAGCCACCGCCAGCACCACGCCTGCGACGGTTCCGACCAGGCCGCCGCCGAACAATCGGGTGAAGCCGACGTTGCTGCTGGTCAAGCGCAGCGACGCGGCGATGTGCCATAGCCCGAAAAGCAGCGAGCCTGCAGCCGCCACCCCGCGGAAACCCCACGCGCGGTTCAGCGCGCCGTGCAGCACGCCGCGGAATGCCAGCTCCTCGGGGATGACGGTTTGCAGCGGGATGACGACCATCGACGCGATCAGAGCACCGGACACCGTTGCGTAGTTGTTGTTCATGAACAGCGGCCGGGTCCACGGCAATAGCGTGCCGATCGCGATCACCGAAACCACCACCGCGACTGCGGCCGCGGCATACCCCGCACCGGCTTTCCAGTGTGCGCGGCCAAGCCCGAGCTCGGCCCAGCCGAGGCCGCGCGACCGAACCAGAAGGACCAGCCCAACCGCGGCGGCGGGCACCGTCGCGATGCTGGCCCACGGCGTCGTGAAATGCGCGATCAGGTTGGTCAGTGCCAACACCACGACAACCACGCCGATATCGACATAGGTACGGAAGTGATTGAGTGCGGAGAGCTGTTCGACCAGCGGATGGGGCGGCGGGGCAGCCACGGCTAGGTCGGACACAACAACCCAGTCTACCGGCCTCGTCGCTCGGCGAGCCTGTCCCGCGTTTCGACGGGTGAACTAGCCTGACGGTCGTGCTGGGATTCGCGGTGCCACAGTTCGGAACCTCCGCCCACATGGATGTCGGAGAGCTTGCCCGATTCGCGTCGACGGCCGAACGACTCGGCGCGGACAGCCTCTGGGTGGGCGACCGACTGCTGGTCGCGGTCAATCCGACGGTCGGCTACCCCGGACGCGACACCATCCCCGAGGAGTTCTGCACCAATCTGGATCCGTTCATCGCGCTGACGGTGGCGGCGACGGCGACCACCACAGCGCAGCTGGGCTGCAGCGTGTTCGTCGCTCCGTGGTATCCGCCCGTACAGCTGGGCAGGCAGCTGACGAGTATCGATGTGATCAGCGGCGGTCGGCTGCTGCCGGGATTCGGCATCGGTTGGTCTCCTGAGGAGTACCAATCCGCCGGTGCTCCATTTCGCCGCCGCGGCGCACAACTCGACGAACTTCTGGACGCGCTCGTCGCGCTGTGGACCGCCAACCCCGTACGCCATGAGGGGCAGCGTTGGTCGGTGCCCGAATCGTGGGTCAACCTCAAGCCGGTGCAGCGGCCGCATCCGCCGGTCTACCTCGGCGCCTTCTCACCGGCCGGGCTCAAACGCATCGGCGAGCGCGCCGACGGCTGGATGGCAGGGGTCAATGTGCCGGATGGACTCAGCCTGGACATGCTCAACTGGCAGCGCAAGACCATCGACGACGCGGCCCGCGCGGCCGGGCGTGACCCGTCGGCAATCCATGCCTATGTGAGGGTCAACGTCGCCGAAGGCACCCCCTCCGACAAAGTCGCCGACGCCATGCGGGCGCTGGCCGACAACGGCTACCCCGACGCGTTCGTCGACCTCATGTACGTGGCCACCGGGACCGACGCCCACCTCGAGTGGGTGGAACGGCTACTGAACCGGTGAGCAACAGACTGCTGGAAACGGTTCGCGTGCTCGATCTGGGCGGTGCCGAATCCGACGCGGTCAGCAGACTGTTCGCCGACCTCGGTGCTGACGTGCTGAAGATCGAACCGCCCGACGGCAGCCCGGAGCGTCATGCGTTGCCGAGTGTGGCGGGCACCAGCATTCCGTTCGCGCTGGGCAACGCGAACAAGCGCAGCGCGGTGCTTGACGCAGGCAGCGCCGCCGACCGTGACCGGTTGATCGAGCTGGCAGGCGCCGCCGACATCGTGGTGGATGGCGGCCACCCGTCGGGGGCAACAGCATTCGGGACGGGGTGCGCGGCACTGGCCGAACGGTTCGGGCACTTGGTTGCGTTGTCGGTCACCGATTTCGGCGCCACCGGCCCCTACGCGTCGTGGCGGGCGACGGACCCTGTGCTGTACGCCATGTCGACCGCGCTGTCGCGCACCGGACCGACTTCGGGAACACCGGTACTACCGCCGACGGGGATCGCATCCGCGACTGCGGCTGTCCAGGCTGCGTGGGCCGCGCTGGCCGCTTACTATCACCAGTTGCGTTGTGGTACAGGCGACTACATCGACTTTTCGCGGCTCGAGGGGGTTGTCCAGGCTCTCGATCCGCCGTTCGGCACGGAGGGCCAGGCGGCCGTCGGCCTGAAGCGGTCCAGCGAGCTGTGGCGGGGTAGGCCGCGCAATCAGCAGCTATACCCGATCTTTCCGTGTAAGGACGGATACGTACGGATCTGCCTGCTGTCCCCCCGGCAGTGGCGAGGAATGCACGGGTGGCTGGGCGAGCCCGAGCAGTTCGCCGATCCGAAATTCGACACCATCGCAGCGCGATACGCTTCGTCACGCGAACTGAACGCTGCGATCGCGGATCTCGTCGCCGCCCAGACGATGGCCGACCTGGTGGCCGACGGTCAACGTCGTGGGATACCCATTGCAGCCGTGCTCACGCCTGCGGAGGCGTTGTCCTCCACGCATTTTCGTGCGGTCGGGGCACTGGCCGACGTCGAACTCGCCCCCGGAGCAGGTGTGTCCATTCCGGTCGGGCCTTTCGTGGTCGACGGTGAGCATGCCGGCTACGCCAGGCCCGCGCGATCGGTTGGCGCGGACGAAGCCGCATGGGCGACAAGACCTATCGTCGCCTCGTCGGCAGATGGCCCGGGAGACCGGCCGTTTGAGGGCATGCGGATCCTTGACCTCGGCGTCATCGTGGCAGGAGGAGAGCTGGGCCGGCTGTTCGCCGACCTCGGCGCGGAGGTCATCAAGATCGAGAGCGCGGCGTATCCCGACGGGCTGCGGCAGACGCCGCCGGGCCAGGTGACGAGTAGATCGTGGGCATTGGCCCACCGCAACGAGTACGGCCTCGGACTGGATCTGCGGCATCCGTCAGGCGCCCAGCTATTCGAGAGGCTGGTCGCGGGCGCCGACGCGGTGTTCGCCAACTTCAAGCCGGGAACGCTTGAATCGCTGGGGTTTTCCTACGAACGGTTGCGGGCGCTCAACCCGCGCATCGTGCTCGCCGAGAGCAGCGCATTCGGGGCCACCGGTCCGTGGAGCGCGCGAATGGGCTACGGCCCTTTGGTCCGCGCCACCACAGGCGTCACCTGGCTGTGGACCTCCGAGGATGCCCCGCAGGGTAGCTTCTATGACGCCACCACGATCTTTCCCGATCACGTTTCGGCAAGGATCACCGCCGTCGCCACGCTGGCCGCCGTCATCGGTCGTGATCGCACCGGAACCGGTGCGCACGTCCATATTTCGCAGGCAGAAGCGGCGGTGAATCAGCTTGCGACCGCCTATGTCGCAGAGGCCGGCCGCGCCGCGCGACTGCCTGTAGCCGACGACACCGTCGTGCACAAGGTTTATCGGTGCGACGGCGACGACGAATGGTGCGTCATATCGCTGCGGCACGACGCCGACCGTGCGGCGCTGGCCGCAGTCACCGGCGACACGGAGGTGTCCGAGTGGACGCGTACACGCGACAAGACCGCTGTCGCCGAGGAACTGCAGGGTGCGGGAGTGCCCGCAGCGCCGATGTATCGCGCCGTCGACGTTCTGGCCGATCCACAGATGACCCTCCGAAAAGTGTTCAGCGAGATGACACACCCGCTCCTTGAGGCGCCGATGCCCACCGAGACTGGCCCAGCGCCCTATCTTCACATTGCGCCCGCCGAGCTTCGGCCCGCGCCGATGCCCGGTGAGCACACCCGCGAGATCTGCCAGAAGCTGCTCGCGCTTGACGCCGAAGAGACCGATCGGCTCATCGCCGATGGGGTCTTGTTCACTCACCAAGGGAGGACATGATGGCGGCAGAATCCATCGACCCCATGACGCCGGTGCTCGTCGGCTACGGCCAAGTGAACCAGCACGACGACAATTCCGAGGTGGAGCCCGTCGACCTGATGGTGGCCGCCGCGCGCGCCGCCGCGGATCCACGGGTACTCGAGGCCGCTGACTCCATCCGCGTCGTTAACGTGCTGTCATGGCGCTACCGCGATCCTGGCCTGATGCTGTCTCAGCGGCTACGCGCCAAGAACGCCACGACGCGTTACACCGGGGTCGGCGGGAATGTCCCGCAGACGCTGGTCAACCAGGCGTGCCTTGATATCCGGGCAGGGCGCGCCGACACGGTGCTGATCGCGGGCGCCGAAACCTGGCGTACCCGAACGCGATTGCGCGCCAGCGGCGCCAAGCCCGAGTGGACGAGTCAAGACGAGTCCGTCCCGATGGCCGAACGTGTCGACGAGGACATGCAGATGGCCGGCGACGCAGAGATCCGGATCACATTGGACCGGCCTGCCTACGTCTATCCGATGTTCGAGCAGGCTCTGCGCATCGCTGCAGGGGAGTCGCCGGACGACCACCTGCGCCGCATCGGTGAGCTGTGGTCGCAGTTCAGCGGCGTGGCCGCGAAGAATCCGCACGCGTGGAGCCGTGAGCCGTTGGCGCCCCACCAGATCTGGCAACCGAGTCCGCGCAACCGCATGATCAGCTCGCCCTACACCAAGCTGATGAACTCGAACAATATGGTCGATCAGGGCGCGGCGCTGGTCCTCACCTCCGTCGGCAAAGCGACCTATCTGCAAATCCCCTCGGAGCGTTGGGTTTTCCCGTACGCAGGCACCGATGCGCACGACACCTACGCAATCGGCGAGCGAGCGGAGTTCCACCGTTCGCCTGCGATCAGGATTGCGGGGCGGCGGGCGCTACAACTGGCCGGCGTCGGCGTCGACGACCTCGACTTGGTCGACGTCTACTCATGTTTCCCGTCCGCGGTACAGGTGGCAGCCAACGAACTTGGGCTGCCCGCCGGTGACCCGAGCCGTCCACTGACCGTCACCGGCGGCCTGACCTTCGCAGGCGGTCCGTGGAACAACTACGTCACGCACTCGATCGCCACGATGGCCGAGCGTCTCGTCGCCAACCCCGGCCATCGCGGGTTCATCACCGCCAATGGCGGCTATTTGACCAAGCATAGTTTCGGCGTATACGGCACCGAACCTCCGACCCACGAGTTCCGTTGGGAAGACGTGCAATCCGATGTCGATCGAGAGCCGGTTCGGGCTGCCGTCGTCGAGTGGTCGGGTGTCGGCACGGTCGAATCGTGGACCACGCCGTTCAACCGGACCGGTTCGGCCGAGAAGGCATTCCTGGCCGTGCGCACGCCCGACGACTCCCGGGTGCTCGCGGTGATCGCCGACCCCGCGGAGGCCGAAGCCACGATTCGCGAGGATATCGCCGGCGGCAAGGTGCAGGTCAACTCCGACGGCACCGCGAACCTCCTCTAGACCAGATCGGCCAGCAGTCCGTCCACCCTCTGGCGTACCACCACATCCGCGCCGGGGCCGACGATAGCGTGCACGCGGCCGGCCTCGACGGCCTCGATGGCGGCATCCGCCACCACGGCGGGGTTGATCGCGCCCGCTGGCATGCCGGTCCCGTCATCGGGTGCGGACGCCGCACCCGGGGGCACAAGTCGCGCCGAGTTGGCTCCGAGCGGGGTGTCCACCAGCCCGGGGCACAGCACCGTCGCACCTAAAAGTGGTGACACCGAACGTAATTCCATATTCAGCGTCTCGGTCAGCCCGACGACGGCATGCATGGTGGCGTTGTAGGGCGCCAGCGTAGGCAGCGCCATCAGCCCACCTGCGGACGCGGTGTTGAGGAAATGGCCGGCGCCCTGCGCGATGAACAGCGGGGCAAAGGTGCGCACACCGTTGACCACACCCATCAGCTTCACGTCGATCAGCCACCTCCACGTCTCCGGTCGCTGCTCCCACGTCGGCGCCTGTCCACACACCACCCCGGCGTTGTTGCAGACCAGATCGACACGACCGAACCGCTCGACGGTCGCATCTGCCAGCGCGTCCAGGTCGGCGTCGACGCTGACGTCGGCCCGCACCCCTGCCGCGCGCCCGGGCTTGCCTGCCAGTGCGTCCACTGCGACGGGGATCGCGTTCTCGCGGATGTCGGCAATCATCACGTTGACGCCACGCCGCACCAGCGCGTCGGCGATCGCGAACCCGATGCCGCTGGTGCCGCCGGTCACCACGGCGACCTGTCCCGTCTCGATCCTGATATTGGTCTCCTTGACGATCAGGGCGCGTTCGCGGGGACGTCGGTGTACTGCGCCGTGTATCCGTCCTCGGAGAACGTGAAGCCCTTGCCGCTCGTATCGCTCTGATAGGACACGCCGGACTCCTGCACGTTGCACCGATATCCGGCCGCCGCGAGGATCCTGTTGAACTGCAGCGCATTGGCCGGACCGGGCACGAGCCAGAAGTCCGGCTGTTCCAACGCGACGAATTGCGGCTCGCCTTCGCGGTCGATGGCGATCGCATTTGCCGAGTCCGGTTCGCCACGGACGCCCATTCCCGACTGCCAGCTGCTCGCCGCCTCACAGCCCGCCTTGGTGTGCGACAGAATCGCGCACCGCCACTTGCCACTGGGCGTAGTGAAGTAGTAGCCGGTGACATCGCCGACGTGCCCGACGTAGTCGAACGCGTTGACGAGGTGTGCGTTGCTTGGCGATGCCGACGGTGTCGCGGGGGCGGCGGTGTGCGTCGGAGAGTCGCCGGTGTTGACCACGGTGACGTTGGAGCAGCCTGCGATGCCAAGCATCGCGACCGCCGAGAGCCCGCCCAATCTGCGGCGGATCAAGCCGCACCCAACGCCGCGCGTGACCGGATCAGCGACTTGATGTCGTCGAGCCCCTCCCAGATGTTCACGTTCATCCCGGCCAGCACCCGATCGTCACCGTCGAGCCAGAAGGCGGTGAACTCGCGCTTCGCAACGTCGCCCCGAAACACCACCTTCTCGTAGTGGGGCGCGTGGCCGACGTACTCCATGCCGAGGTCGTACTGGTCGGTGAAGAAGTACGGCAACTCGTCGTATTCGGCATGCCTGCCAAGCATTCCGGCCGCGGCGACCGCGGGCTGCTTGAGCGCATTGGCCCAATGTTCGGTGCGGATGCGGGTGCCGAATAGCGGGTGCTCGGCGGCGGCGATGTCGCCGACGGCGAAGATGTCGGGGTCACTGGTCCGCAGCGACGAATCGACTAACACGCCGCCGTCGCCGATTGCCAGACCCGCCTGCTCGGCGAGCGCGAGGTTGGGGGCCGCCCCGACGGCGACCAGGACGACTCCGGCGTCGACGGTGGCCCCGTCACCGAGTTTCAGCCCGGTCGCTCTGCCGTTGGCGGTGGTGACTTGCTGCACGGTGACACCGAGCCGAAGATTCACACCGTGGTCGCGGTGCAGCGCGGCGAACACCTCGCCGACCTCGCGGCCGAGCGCGGCCATCAGTGGAAGTTCGGCCATTTCGACGACCGTGACCTCTACGCCGCGGTCTCTGGCCCCGGCCGCGACCTCCAGACCGATCCATCCACCGCCGACGACGGCAAGCGAAGAACCCTCGGCCAGTGCCGAATTCAGCGCATCGGCGTCGTCGACGGTGCGGAGGTAGTGCACGCCATCGGCGTCTGCGCCTGGAATCGGCGGTCTACGGGGGTGCGAGCCGGTGGCCAACATCAGCTTGTCGTAGTGCACGGTGCTGCCGTCGGGAAGGGCGACGGTGTGGCCTTTCGGGTCGATCGCCGACACCTCGGTGCCAAGCTGCAGGTCGATGTGGTGATCGCGGTACCAGGCCGAAGAGGCGGTGGTGAAGTCACCGAGTTGCTTCTTGCCCGCCAGGTACTCCTTGGACAGCGGCGGACGTTCGTAGGGCAGATGTTCCTCTGCGGCAAATAACACGATGCGACCGTCGAAATCTTTGTCGCGCAATGCTTCTGCGGCCTTGGCGCCTGCGAGGCCGCCGCCGACGATGGCGAAGGTGGACGACGTTGTCATGTCGTCTGACCCTACTCGCCTCAGTTGTCACAGGGCCAAGGCATGCTCGCTCTCCGGAGCGTCAACAAATGATGACGCCGCGCGAAAGGGGTGTTCCTCCTGTGGACCCTGTGCCCGCTCAAGCTCGGCAAGTACAGCTTGACGAGCGGCTGCGATGTCCGGGGCAGACGTGAGCCGATAAGCCTCAACACACCGGATCCTGTGCTCGCGGACCTATTGAGCGGTGCAAGCGTGCGAGAGCTCTCTGCAGCCCGCGACGCACTCGCTGGCGCCCAGGCCCGCTAGGCGAATGCGGTGCACACGCCCCCGTGCCGCAGGGCGGCGCCGTGAGCACCTATTTCGCGGGCAGGCTCTTGGCGTAGTCGACGCCGCGGCTGACCCAGCTCTGCAGCTGACGTTTCGTCTTGACGCCGTCCAGCGACACGCGCAGCCAGCCTCGGGTTTCGCGGCCAGCCATCACCATCGCTTCGACGTGGTCGCGGGCCAGCAGCTTCTCTGTCTCATCAGGGGGCACCCGAACCATCAGCCCGCCACGGCCGCTCGCGGCCACGGACATATTGCCGTTGATCAGGAATGCCAGCCCACCGAACATCCGCTTCTCCTCGACGCCGCGTTCGGCGGCAACGAGCTCGCGGATGCGGTAGGCCAAGTCTTCGTCGTAGGCCATGCGCCGACGTTATCGCTCGACTCCGACATTCGGTGTCCAGCCCAACTTGGGCCCGAGCTTCTCGGCCATATCGGTGACGATCTGGAGGTAGTCGTCTTCGCCGAACGTGAACGGCAGCGCGAACGCGACCTCGTCGGCTCGCTGAAAGCCGGCATGCGCGCGCAGCGCATCGGCAAGTTCGTCGGAGGTTCCGACATAGTCGGGGGAGAACAGCATGCCCCGAGGACCCTGCGGCGTCTTGGTCCGTTCGAACCGGCCCGCCGCGTACTCGCGGTACTTCTCGATCTGCGCAGCCGAAGCCGAGTCGGTTGGAATGACAACGAGGCCGTGGCAGACCCTGGCGGTGTTCGGGATGCGGATGGTGCGCGCGGAACGCGCCGATCTGCTCGGCCTGAATGGTCGCGAAGTCGCGCGACTCGGTGCCCTCGACACTGACCACCGAGCTGGTCAGGTAATTGATGCCCTGCTGGCCGGCCCAGATCGCCGACGACAAGCCCCCGCCGTACCAGACGCGCGATGCCAGTCCCGGTGAATGTGGTTGCACGCGGCGGGAGAACTGCTCAATGCCCACGGTGCCCTCGAAGTCACTGACCGGATCGCCACGGAGGCACTCGAGCAGACGCAGCACGCGGTCCTTCGAGAAGTTCTCCAACTCATGGCTTTCCGGATATAGCCTGGTCTTGAAGTGGTCGTAGAGCATCGGCACGCCGACCGATACGCCCGGGTTGATCCGGCCGCCGGAAAGGATGTCGACCGTGGCCAGATCCTCGGCCAGCCGCAGCGGGTTCTCCAGGCCCAGCGGGCTCACCGCGGTGCCCAATTCGATGCGCGACTGGTGCGCTGTGTTGCTGCGGCCAGCATCGCGATCGGCGACGAGATACCCGGCTGCAAATGCCGGTGGCGCAGCCAGACGCTGTCGAAGCCAAGCGCTTCGGCACGCTCGATCATCGACAGCGTCTGCTCGTGCCCGGCCCCGGATCGGCCTCATCGAATCGGCCGATCGTCAGGAACCCGAGCTTGCGCAACGGCTTTCCCCGTGGCATGCTCCCTTCGGGCACCGCCCCAGTTGACTAGGGACACGCTGGGCATGTGGTTGTCAGGCGGCGACGGTGGCGGCCTCGACGGCTGGCTCCAGCGCCTGCGCGACGATGTCGGCCACATCGGTCATCGGCTCGACCTCCAGCGCCTCGAGCACTTCGGCAGGCACGTCGTCCAGGTCCGGCTCGTTGCGCTGCGGGATGAAGACCGTCTGTCAGCCCAGCCCGTTGCGCGGCAAGCAGCTTCTGCTTCACCCCGCCGATCGGCAGCACCCGGCCGTTCAGCGTGACCTCACCGGTCATGCCGACGTCGGCGCGGACCTGTCGCCCGGTCGCCATCGACACCAGCGCGGTGACCATCGTGACTCCGGCCGATGGGCCGTCCTTCGGCACCGCGCCCGCAGGCACGTGCACGTGGATCTGGCGGTCCAGCGCCTTCGGGTCGACGCCGAGCTGTTCGGCGTGCGAGCGCACGTAGGACAACGCGATCTGCGCCGACTCCTTCATCACGTCGCCCAGCTGACCGGTCAACTGCAGGCCCGGCTCGCCGTCCGTTCGCGCTTGCCTCGATGAAGAGCACGTCGCCGCCAAGACCCGTGACGGCTAGGCCGGTCGCCACGCCCGGCACCGCGGTGCGCTCCGCCGACTCCGGGCGTGAACCGCGGACGACCCAGGTAGCCAACGAGGTCCGGCTCATCGATGGTGAGCCGTCCGGCGGCGACATCGACGTCCGCGCCAATTTCGTGGTCGCCTTGCGCAGGGCCTTGGCCAGCAGCCGCTCGAACTGGCGCACGCCGGGTTCGCGGGTGTAGTCGGCGGCGATCTTGCGCAACGCGTCCTCGGTCACCGTCGACCTCCTCGGCGGTCAGCGCCGCGCGCTCCCGCTGCCGCGGCAGCAGGAAGTCACGCGCGATGGCGACCTTGTCGTCCTCGGTGTAGCCGTCGATCTGCACCAGCTCCATGCGGTCCAGCAGCGCCGACGGGATGTTCTCGATCACGTTGGCCGTCGCCAGGAACACGACGTCGGACAGGTCCAGATCCAGATCCAGGTAGTGGTCGCGGAACGTGTGGTTCTGCGCCGGGTCCAAGACCTCGAGCAGGGCCGCCGACGGATCGCCGCGGTAGTCGGAGCCCACCTTGTCGATCTCGTCAAGCAGCACAACGGGGTTCATCGAGCCCGCCTCACCGATGGCCCGCACGATGCGGCCAGGCAGCGCACCGACGTAGGTGCGCCGGTGGCCACGGATCTCGGCCTCGTCGCGCACGCCGCCAAGGGCGACGCGAACGAACTTGCGGCCCAACGCGCGTGCCACGCTTTCGCCAAGCGACGTCTTGCCGACGCCGGGCGGACCTGCCAGCACCATCACGGCCCCGGAGCCGCGCCCGCCGACCACCGCCATGCCGCGCTGGGTGCGGCGCGCCCGCACGGCCAGGTACTCGACGATGCGGTCCTTGACGTCTTCCAGACCGTGGTGGTCGGCGTCGAGGATCTCGCGCGCGGCCTTCAGGTCGGATGAGTCTTCGGTGCGGGTGTTCCACGGCAGGTCCAGCACGGTGTCCAGCCAAGTGCGGATCCAGCCGCCCTCGGGGCTCTGCTCGCTGGACCGCTCGAGCTTGCCCACCTCGCGCAGCGCGGCTTCGCGAGCGTTCTCGGGCAGGTCGGCCGCCTCGACGCGGGCCCGGTAGTCATCGGACCCCTCTGGCTCGCCCTCGCCCAGCTCCTTGCGGATCGCGGCCAGCTGTTGGCGCAGCAGGAACTCCTTCTGCGTCTTCTCCATGCCTTCGCGGACGTCTTCGGCGATCTTGTCGCTGACCTCCACCTCGGCCAGGTGGTCGCTGGTCCAGTCGATCAGCGCACGCAGCCGCACGGCCACATCGGGAGTCTCAAGCAGCTGCCGCTTCTGCACCTGCGTCAGGTAGGACGCGTAGCCGGCGGTGTCGGCCAATGCCGACGGATCGGTCAGCTGGTTGACGACGTCGACGATCTGCCAGGCTTCCCGCCGCTGCAGGTATGCCAGCAGCAACTTCTTGTATTCGGCGGCCAGGGCACGCGTCTCGTCGGTCACCTCAGACTCGGTGACCTCCGTCACCTCGACCCACAGCGCGGGTCCTGGACCGTTGGCGCCTGCGCCGATCTGGGCGCGGCCCTTGCCGCGCACGACCGCTGCCGTGCCGCCGGCGACCCTGCCGACCTGCACGATCGAGGCCAGCACGCCATAGGACGGGTATCGGTCCTCCAGACGCGGGGCGATCAGCAGCTCGCCGGACTCGCTGGCCCGGGCTGCGTCAACAGCTGCACGGGCGGCGTCGTCGAGCTCGATCGGCACCACCATTCCCGGCAGCACGATCGAGTCACTCATGAACAACACCGGCACTGATTTGACTTCAGCCATCAATCCTCCAAAGTTCAGTCAGATCGACTCAACCTTGAGAAGGACGGGTTTGTTCCCGCCGTCAGGCACGTGCCGCGGGCAGTCGGCGGCGCGCCCAGCGGACGAATAGCGCGGTGGCGAAGAACAGCGTCGCCGTGCACGCTAGTGAGATCACGGTCAACGCCAGATTGGCTACACCTACGGTCGTGTGTGCGATGACAGCAAGTCGCACAGCCACCTCGGCGAGCAGGCCAAAACCCCACATGGCGGATAGCCGGACGTGGACCCATCGCCGCCGCGCTTCCACTGCGGGGTCGGCGGTGTCCTCGTCCGGGTTCAGCCGTTCGGAGATGATCTCGGTGAGCGCGTGCCGATCACGCAGCTGCCGAGTAAGAACAGTCCTCCCGTGCCGTTGACGAGGGTGTTGCCCGCGAGGATCAATGACGGATCGCTGGTCTCCAGTCCCACCACGAGGCTCATGCCGAAGCTCAACATCAGATAGCCCGCAAACGGATCAAGCCTGCGGGCCTTGATCGCTTCGTAGAGCACCTTGACGCCTGCGAGGACCGTCGCCGACAAGAGCGCCACGTATTCGGAGGCACCCGCCGCGCGCAATCCGTAGTAGGCGAGCAGCGGCGGCGCGATGTCCTTGAGGACTCCCCAGATGACGGGACCCATTGACCGCGATTGTGTTTCGCTCATCGAGCGGAACGCTATGTGAAAAGCCGAGCGCTCCCTGTGCGTCGCCTCGGGGGCTACCGCACAAAGCAGGGAGCCTGCCGCTCGGGGGTTTGCGGCAGGCTCCCTGGTTGTGGGTGGTCGCTACGCGGAGGCTTGAGCCCCCAGCACTCGCTGGACGTCAGGCAACATCTGCTGCAGTTGCTGTCCCCAGTAAGCCCAGGTGTGCGTGCCCTGCGCCGGGAAGTTGAACACGCCGTTGCTGCCACCCGCCGCGACGTAGTTGTCGCGGAACGTGACGTTTGTCCGCAATGTGAACCCTTCAAGGAACTGCGCCGCCATCAGGTTTTCGCCCGACGTACCCGAGTCGAGATCCGACGGTGTACCGGTGCCGCAGTAGATCCAGATGCGGGTGTTGTTCGCCACCAGCTGAGCAAGGTTGAGCATCGGATCGTTGCGCTTCCACGCCGGATCCGACGACGGACCCCACATGCTCTCGGCGTTATATCCGCCGGCATCGTTCATCGCCAGCCCGATCAGCATCGGCCACCAGCCCTCTGACGGGTTCAGGAAGCCCGACAACGATGCGGCGTAGATGAACTTCTGCGGGTAGTAGATCGCATACGTCAGCGCTGTGCTGCCCCCCATCGATAGGCCGACCACCGCATTGCCGTTCTGCGACACACCCTTGTTGGCTTCCAGCCACGCCGGGAGCTCCTGCGTCAGGAAGGTCTCCCACTTATAGGTGTAGTCCTGGCCATTGCCCCGAGACGGCTGGTACCAGTCGGTGTAGAAGCTCGACTGGCCACCCACGGGCATCACCACGGACAGCCCGGAACCGTGGTACCACTCAAAGGCCGGCGTGTTGATGTCCCAGCCGCTGTAGTCGTCCTGCGCACGCAGGCCGTCAAGCAGGTAGACCGCGTGCGGTCCGCCGCCCTGGAACTGAACCCGGATGTTTCGGTTCATCGCAGCCGAGAAGACATCCAGATACTCAACCGGTAGACCCGGCCGGGAGAACGCACCAGCAGTCGCCGAACCCCCGACGAAGCCGATCAGCCCGGGCAGGGTCGCCACCGCAAAGGCGCTCACCGCCAGCCGACGCAACCACTTACCTCGAAACCACTCAATGAACTTCATAACGGCAACCAACCCACCTTTCATTACGTTCCACCACAAGCAATTGCCGTTTGCTTTGCCTGCGTAATACAACACGCGCAGGCGCGTTGATCGGTGGCGCGACGCCGCGTGGCGACGTCGCGGTTGGCTAACGATTCCGACTCGGCGCGGACTCGGGAATGGGCGATATGCGCTGTGACCTGTGTGAAAGCAGTTACGGGTGTGACTATGCGGCAGGCCCCGGCACGCCGCGCCCGAAGCGGTGCAGCTGTGTCACGTGTTGCGGTGTCAACTCGTCCAGAGACGTCACGCCGAGCAGCCCCATCGTGCGGGTGACCTGGCCAGACAGGATCTCGATGGCCCGTTCGACGCCGGCCTCTCCGCCGGCCATCAGCCCGTAGAGGTAGGCCCTGCCGACGAGCGTGAACCGGGCGCCGAGCGCAACCGCCGCCACGATGTCGGCCCCGGACATGATCCCGGTGTCCAGCAAAACCTCCGTGTCGCCGCCCAGCTCGCGCGCGACGGTGGGTAATAGGTGAAAAGGCACCGGCGCTCGATCCAGCTGACGGCCGCCATGGTTGGACAGCAGAACGCCGTCGACACCGAGGTCGACGACCGCGCGGGCGTCGTCCAACGTCTGTATTCCCTTGACTACCAACTTGTTCGGCCACTGCGCCTTGATCCACGCGAGGTCCTCGAACGTCAGGGTCGGGTCGAACATGGTGTCAAGGTATTGGGCAACCGTCCCCGGCCAGCGGTCCAGCGACGCGAACGACAGCGGTTCGGTGGTCAGCAGGTCGAACCACCAACGGGGGTGCGGCACAGCGTCGAGCACGGTGCGCAGCGTCAGCGTCGGCGGGATGGACATGCCGTTGCGGGTGTCACGCAGCCGCGCACCGGCCACCGGAACATCGACGGTGACCAACAGGGTGTCGAAACCGGCCGCCGCTGCCCGATCCACCAGCGCCATCGACTGATCCCGATCTTTCCACATGTAGAGCTGAAACCAGTTGCGGCCGTGAGCATTTGCGCCCCTGACATCTTCGATCGAGCTGGTACCCAGCGTGGACAGGGAGAACGGAATGCCTGCCCTGGCCGCGGCCCGCGCACCGGCGATCTCACCCTCGGTCTGCATCAGCCGCGTGAAGCCCGTCGGCGCTATGCCGAACGGCAACGCGACATTGTCGCCGAGCACAATCCGGCTGGTGTCAACCTTCGCGACGTCACGCAGGATCCTCGGGTGAAACTCGATGTCGCGGAACGCTTGTCGGGCGCGATTGAGCGACAGCTCCTCCTCGGCGGCGCCGTCGGTGTAGTCGAATGCGGCCTTCGGAGTGCGGCGTTTGGCGATTCGACGTAAGTCCTCGATGGTGAGCGCAGACTCCAACCGGCGTTTCGTCAGACTCAGTTGCGGCCTGCGGAACTGCAGCAGGGGCGCCAGTTCGCTTGGCCGCGGCACGCGTCGCTTCATCGAAGGGCTCCGCGTCAGTCGTCGACCGCTGCGAGCGCTCGCCTGACATGGCCGCGCCGCTCCTCGATGAGACGACCGAGTTCCTGAAGCAGCAACGGCTTTTGCTGCAGCACCTCTTCGATGTAGTCGCGACCAATTTGGACGGCGGTAACTTCGTCGAGCGCCCGCGCCTCTGCCAGGACTCGCTCCCGCGTGAGCGCCGTCTGTCCGAGGAAGGAACCCTCGCTAAGCGTCGTGACCGGCAGATGCGACCCGTCCTCGGTCGGCGCGCTCACCCTGACCCGACCCGACAGGATAAAGGTCATCTGCGCGGGTACTTCACCAAGGTGCTGGACGATCTCATCGGCGCCGTATCGCACCACCGTCGCCAGGGGGGCGAGATGCTGCTGATCCTCGGGGGTCAGCCGCAGGGCGGGCGCAACCACCCTGGACAGCGCGTCCCGGACGACCTCCGGCGTGCAAAAGCCATCCTCAGCTTCGTCGAGGTGAAGCCCTTCCCGGCGCGCGGCGTACCAGATCCAGCGCAGAAATGTCGCCTTCGCGTCACCGTCGTCGGCCGGTGATCGCACCGGAATGCTTGTGCGGTATTGAATACCCCCCAGCGGCACTGTCTTCGGTGCGCGGTCGGGCATCAGCTGCGGCAACTCGCCGGCCACCCGGTTGAGCATCGCGCAGACCCGGTCGACCGGGTCGTCCAACGAGAAAACGGTGGGGATCTTGATTTTGTATGCCCCTGGCGGGCGGCTCAGATTCGTGAACGACGCGACCGCCAAAACGGAGTTCGGGGTGATCTGCAATCCGGATCCGGTGTCGATATGTACTGAGCGCCAATTGACTTCGACGACACGCCCGCGTGTAGCCGACATCTCGATCCAGTCGCCCAGCTTGAAGGGCTGTTCGAACAGCATAAGCAGCCCGGAGATGATCTGGCCCACCGAGTGCTGCAACGTCAGACCGATGACGACCGAGCCGACGCCCAACGCCGTGAGGACGCCGCCGATGTGGGCACCCCAGATGTAGGACAGGATGATCGCCAGTCCGATGCCAATTAGCAGGAAGCGAGCGACGTCGACGAAGATCGCCGGGATCCGTTTACGCCACGTTCCCTCGGGCGCCGACTGGAACAGGGTCGCGTTGACACCCGAAAGCAGCAGCACCATCACCACGAAGCCGAGCAGCGTGGAGACCACCTTGACCGGTGTGTCGGAGGTCGGGACCTGCGTCGCCTTGACGAGCAGCAGGAGCAGGGCCGCCAGCGGCAGCAGGAAGTTGCGCAGCAGACCGACAGGCCTGGTAAAAACGCTGTTCCGACGCTCCAGTGCGTGCTGCCACTCGGTGAGAACAATGAGCGTTACGGGCAGTCCGACCGAAACACCGACGGCCCAATAGAACCACGAAGACGTCCAAACACTACTCATCCCGAAGGCTCCACCACCCGCCAGATCGGCTGCTCCACCCCATCGATTGTGATCGAACCAGCCTCGGTGAAAGCCGCCATGTCGCCCATGGTTTCGTAAACCCGTTGGGTCACATAGATGCCTTCTTGCCGTGAGCCGCTTTGCACCCGGTACGCGAGGTTGACCGCGGCACCCCACATGTCGTAGACGATCGAGGACCGCCCCACCAGCCCGCTGCTGACCCGGCCCGCGTCGATACCGGCACGCAGGCTCAGGTGGCGGCCGGTCTCGGCGTTGAACCGGCCGATGATGCGCTGGATCTCGAGCGCCAAATCAACAGTGCGCCGGACGTTGTCCAGCCGCGGAGCGTTGAGGCCACAGCTGCCCAGGTAACCGTTGCGCACGGTTCGCACCGGCTCGACGCCCAGTTCTTCTGCGGCGGCATCTATTTGGCGGGATAACTCATTGATGATCGCCAGCGACTCTTCCGAGGTGAGTTCGGCCTGCAGCCGATCCAGGCCGACGATGTCGGCGAAGATCACGCTGACGTCCTGATGATCCTGGGCGATGATCTCCTCGCCCTGCCGATAACGGTCGACAACCCGCTGCGGCATCAGCAACAACAACAGCCGGTCGTTCTCCCGACGCTGCTCGTTGAGAAGATCTTCCTTGATGCCCAGGTTGCGGGTCATCTCGTTGAAAGCCTCTGTCAGATCGCCGATCTCGTCGCGCGATTCCACGGGTATGGCAACGTCGTAGTTGCCGCCGCTGATCTTCTGCGCCCCGGCTTCCAACCTTCTGATCGGTCGCACGAATACCTGGGCCGCGAACATCGCCGCGAGACAGACAACGAAAATGATCGCCGCGGTGGTAATCACCATGATCTTGGTGAACTCCGCCTCCCGGGCGAAGGCCTCTGCCGTGTCGAGCTTCGCCACAATCACCCAGTGAAGCCCGCTGTCAGCGATTTGCACGGGAGCATAGGCCTGCAGAGCCTCCTGACCGAGATAGTCGGTGGTGATCATCGTCCCGGACTCGCCGCGCTGCGCAGCGCGCGTGGCTTCGCCTCTGACGGGCTGGATCAGAGTGGTCGTGCCATTGCGAATCGCGATGTCGGCAACGTCGGGAGGGGTGCCTGCACGCACCACGTCCTGCCTGTACTGGGCCGGATTTTCCAGAATCAACCGCGAATCAGAACGCATCAGATCGTCTTGGCCGGCGAGAAACGTCTCGCCGGTGGCGCCCATTCCCGCCGCAGCCCACTGCTTGTCGAAGGTCATCAGGCTGTTGATCTTCGTGATCGGGAATTGGAGTGCCATCACGCCGTCAGTGCGGCCATTGGCGCTGATGGGTGAGACCATCCAGGCGGTGGGCTGTCCCTCCGCGGGTTGATAGATCTCGAAGTCGGTGATCCCGACGTAGTCGTCGGAGTTGGACGCCAGTGCCTTTTCGTAGGCGCCGCGCAGCAGGGAGGTGTTGTACGGCCCGGTGAGGATGTTCGTGCCGAGGTCGACGTCTTTGTAGGCGGTGTAGACGACGTTTCCGCGGGTATCGAGCAGCAGCACATCCTGGAATTCGAACCGCTGGACGAGCTGGCGGAAGAAATCCTGATAGCGAGCGTTGGCCGCCGACCATGCGCTGCCGTCGTGTGCGTCGTCAAGCATGACGGCGACATCATCGGACTTTCGCTGCGCGGTGTAAATCGCCTGTAAATACTTCTGCGCGTTCGTTGCCGGCGACACCGCACTCAGGTCGGGCTTGACGTTGCTGTAGTGCTCGATGTCCTTCATGAATGCGTTGTTGTAGTAGTCGGTGATCGACTGTTGCTGCGCGGGGTTGATGGTGGCGTCGGCAAGCTGGTCGAAGGCGGCGTTGAACGCTTGCATCGCGGGTTCGGCGATGGCGCCGTGGGAGTAAAGGACCAGCGAATTCTTCAGATCCTTGAATTCGCTCTCCAACGCGCGTGACTGCGATTCGCGCAGCTCGGTCAGCCGGTTGAAGACCTGCGTGCGCAACGAGATCCGGCCGGCCTGGAAGGCGATCACGCCTACGGCCGTCGCAGCGATGATCGTGCACAGCACCATCATCAGCACCAGCTTTGACTGGATCGAGAAGCGCGAGAGCAGCCTGCGTCGCCGGAGGCGGTTGAACCGTCGTGCCTCGGGGGGCTCCTGGAGGACCGGTTCGTCGGTGATCTGGTCCTCCGTCGGCGGATCCGCCACCGCACCTTCGTCAGCAGACGATTGCGGCATCGGCTTCCTTCTCTCGCTGGCTCTCGCCGGCTTTCACCGGCGGGTCGATCACGCAGCAGACTAGCGTGAAAGCCGGTGCTCCAAAGGGAGGACAGCTGTGAATGCAGCAGATCATTTTGACTTGCAGCGCTTCGTCGACGCCCAGGACCGCTGCTATGACGTGGTGCTCAGTGAGCTGCGTGGCGGAAAGAAACGCAGCCACTGGATCTGGTTCGTCTTTCCTCAGCTGCGGGGCCTCGGCCACAGCGCGACGGCGGTGCGGTACGGCATTTCGTCGCTCGACGAGGCGAGGGCCTATCTGGCCCACCGCGTGCTCGGGTCGCGGCTGCGCGAATGCGCCCGGGTGGTGGCGGGCATCGACGCCCGGTCCGCCGACGACATCTTCGGTTGGCCAGACAACCTCAAGGTGCGTTCGTCGATGACGCTGTTCGCGCGGGCGACGGATGAGAACGCCGAGTTCCGCGCGGTGCTCGACAAGTTCTACGACGGCGAGGACGACCCTGCCACCGTCGAGCTGCTCACCGCGGCGCGATGATCAGCCAGCCATGCGGCTCGATCTCGGCCTCGTCGACGATCGACTCCGGTGGCGCGCCCGAACCCGCGACGATCTGGCCAGCGCCGAAGCCGAGCTCGGGAAGCGACAACGACCGCGGCGCATCGTCGATGTTGAGCGCAACCAGCAGCGCGTCGGCACCGTTGCGGGTCGCGTAGACGTACTGCGTGTTGGTCAGCTGCAGCGGCGATGCCCTTGCAGTGTGCAGCCACGGATGGCGGCGGCGCAATCCGATCAAATACTGGTGCAGCCGGTACACGTCGCGGCCGTGTTCGTCGACACCCATTCGGGGAGTGGTGAATTCGGGCCGCACGGCGTCGTCGCCGCCGACGCGCTCCTCTTTGACGCCTCGGTAGCCGGACTCGTCTCCCGCGTACACGCTCGGTGTGCCCCCCGTCGTGAACAGGACCACCAGCGCGTGTTCGAGATGGCGGGTGTTGTCCAGCTGGCTGGCGATCCGGGTGACGTCGTGGTTGCCTACGAACGTCAGCGGCACGAAATCGTCGAGAAACTCGTTGTGCCGCACCAACGCCCAGTCGAGCTCATGGAAGTTGCCGTCATTGAGGCTGCTCCAGATCGCCTTCCACAGTTCGTATTGGGTCACAGAATCGAAGCCTGATGCGCGGACACGCGCCGAGTAGTCGCCGTGGATGACTTCGCCGACGAACCACGCGTCGGGATGCGCCTGCCGCACGCGGGGAAGCACTTGTCTCCAGAACCGGTCGGGCACGGCGTAGGCGGCGTCGAGGCGCCAGCCGTCGGCCCCCCGACTCAGCCAATGCGCCATCACGTCGACGGTGTATGCAATGACGTCTGGATTGTCGTGGTCAAGAGCGATCAGCTCGCCGTGCCCCTCGAAGGTGTCAAAGCTGTTGCCGCGCTTGCGGAACCACGCGGTGTTGGCGAAGTCAGTGCCGACGTGATTGAACACACCGTCGAGCAGCACTCGCAGCCCGCGCGCCTGCGCCTCGGCGATCAGGTTATCGAAGTCGGCGTCGTCGCCGAGGCGCGGGTCGATGCGGTAGTGGTCGATGGTGTCGTAGCCATGGGTGCGCGATGCGAACACCGGCCCAAGCGCGACTCCGGACGCACCGAGTTCGACCGCGTGGTCGAGCCAGTCGACGATTCGGCGCAGCCGGTGTTCGTCGGCGCTCGGCGGTCGATCGGCGGGATACGCGCCGACGAAGCCCAGCGGGTAGACCTGCCACCAGATCGCGTGCTCGACCCAGCCCGGTTCACTCATGGCCGGAACTTCGCCTCGTACAGCGCCTTCATGTTGTCGGCGAGTTCGGGCGCGGGGCCGTCGACGTCGATGCGGGGCGCGACCGTCGCGATGGGCAGCGGAGCCACTGGCGGCGCGGGTGCGCCCCATTCGGCAAGCCATTGGGTCAGCTGTTCCGACGAGGCGGCGTACACGATGCGGCCGAGGCCCACCCAGGCGTGGCCCGCCGCGCACATTGGGCAGTGCTCACCGGACGTGTACACGGTCGCACGGACCCGGTCGTCGGGGCTCAGGTTGTCGACGGCCCAGCGGGCGATCGCGAACTCGGGGTGGCGGGTGTGGTCACCGCCTTTGACACGGTTGCGGTCCTCGTAGAGCGTGGCGCCGTCGCCGTCGACCAGGATCGAGCCGAACGGCTCGTCGCCGTCGCCGAGCGCCTCGCGCGCGAGTTCCACGCAGCGGCGCAGGCGTTCGAGGTCGTCGTCGCTGATCGGCACAGGCCGGAGTTTACGCAGCGGCGAGCTCGCGCCGACGCGACCGGGCCAGCGGATAGCACGCCAGCCCGATCAGCAGCCCGCTGAAGTGGCCGACCTGGGTGAAGTCGCGTTTGACGGCCAACGATGCGCCGAAGACGGCCAAGGCGCCGACGAGATAGAACCATCGCCACCGTGCGGGAACGTGGTAGGTCAGCACACCCACGATGCCGACGACGAAGTAGCTCACGCCGATGTCGCGCGCGTCGATCAACCGCGGGGATGACACGGCCTCTTGGATTCTCCAGTAGAGGTATCCCTCGCTGAGGTACGTCGCTCCGACGTGGCAGACGAGCCCGACGACCAGCCAGCGCAGATGGCCCAGCCAGCGCTCGACCGGCGCAAGGAACAGCGTGAAGACGATGAGGAAGGGCCACCAGTACCTGCCGTCGATCCACAGCAGGCTCTGAATCAGCACCCGGATGGGATCAGACGCCAGGTGGTGCAGGTTGGTCGACTCCTTCTGCAGCAGCGCATGCAGGTGCCTGGCGGGGAGGGTGTGCTGAAGGATCGTCGTGATGAGCAGCACAACGAGCCATGAGTAGGTCAGCGGGGCCGACTTCACATATCGCCAAACGCTCGTCACGCCTGACGACGATAGATGCTTGGCCCTGGGTGAGCTAACGTCCGGCAACGTCGAGCCTGCAGGCGCAGGACGCCAGGATCGGCACGTCCGCGCGCGCCCGAAGGAGATCGAGCTGCTGACCGATGATCGCTGCCTCGTCGGTTCGGCCCAGCCGCTGCAGGCATTCGTGGTAGCCGTGCAGGCTCCACATGTTGCCAGGATGCTGGCATGGCCGTGCCAGTGTGGGGTCCAGTCCCAGGTCGGCGGCATACACCTCGGTGGCTTCGTCGACACGGCCCTGCTCGAGCAGCAGGGCGCCGTATGCGTGCCGGGTCGGTTGCATCCAGCCCCACGGTTCGTCGTACGGCAGTGAATCGTCGAGTTCGATGGCGCGACGCAGGTGAGCGAAGGCGCCGTCGAATCGCCCTTCGCGGTAGTCGATTTCACCGTCAAGCATCTCGCCGGCAATGGCCAGGATGTCGAGGACGGTGTTGTTGAAGAGGTAGCGGGTGTCCGGGATGCGCGCGTACGCCTGCGTGAACGCATCCCGTTCGGCATGCGCCTGCGGGAGTTGTCCCTTGGCGGCATGCGCGACACCGCGGCCGTAATGAATGGTCGCCGCGGTGCTGCAGTAGAGTTCGACGTCCTCGGGCAGCGGCTGCGCAATCAACTCGTCCCATCGGCCGAATCGCACCAGCACGTGAATTCTCAACGGCACGAACGCTTCCAGCCAGTCCGCCATTGGCGGAACTCAATGGCCAGCAGCTCGGGGGTGAGTTGGGCGGAGAGCTCGTCGGCGGCCTCCATGGCGATCGCCGATGATCCCTCGAACATCGCGGAGTACACCACAAAATGCAGGTTGTGCGCGCGATACAACGAGTAGAAATTCAGCGGCCCCTCGCGCTGGACAAAGCGCCGATCGACTTGCACCGCAGACAAATTCGACACCACCGAATCGCGATAGTTGCCGCACAACACGTCGATGTGGCTCGGCATGTGCACCAGATGGCCTGCGTCGGGCACGAGTGTGCGCAGGAGATCCGCGGCAGGAAGCGCATCCTGCGGGGTGGCCGACATCTCCATCGTGTGCAGATAGAGATGCAGGATCATGGGGTGCTCACGACCGGCGGGCGTGGCCAGCGCGTCCTCGAGGATCTGCTTGGCCTCCAGCACGCGCGACCCCGGCGCAGGTTTGCCCGTGGTGATGTCCCACAGGGCCCACGCCGTGATGTTGACGAGCGCGTCGGCGGCAAGAGCCTGCACGTCGACGTCGTCGGGATACGCCTCGGCGAGTGCGACCATGGCGTCTGCGTACGCCGCGTGCCCGGCCTGCAGCGCGTCGACGTCATTCGGATCGTCGGTGGGGAAGCGGGCCCGCAGGGCTTCGATGAGCCCGTGTTCGACGGCAGATGCTCGGCCGTTGGCGGCAAGGCCGAGTTCCATCCGCGCCCGCGCGAGCGACGCCGCCATGTCGACGGGGTCGAACGCCTCCCACGCCTTGTTGTAGTTCGGCCCTATCGAGTACGCGACTCCCCACCGGGCTATCGCGAGGTCACGGTCGAGGTCGAGCGCTCGCTCGAAGCACTTGATCGCCTCGTCGTGATTGAACGCATAGGCCCAGACAATTCCTCGGTCGACCCACACCTCCGCCGGTGGCGATGGCGTCTCAATCGGCCGGTGATAGGACCCGAGGTCGTAATACGGCTCGGTCTCGCCCGGCAAGACTGAGGAAACGCTCATACAGCGCACGATAATTCACCCGCGAAGCGGTCGCGACGATTGCGAGCAAACACCCCGCCGCGCCCCAGATCGCCAGCGTCACAAGCGGCGTCTGTGCGCCGTGGCCACCGAAGTAGGAGACGCTGCGCAGCAGCGAAACGCCCGAACCCTGCGGCACGATGGCGGTGAACGTCGAATAGAAGCCCGACAGCAGCGGTCTGCCTACCGGACCAGCGGCCGCGGCGTTGCCGATCACGACGAGGAACGCGGTCAGTGCCATCGACGCGACCGAGCCGAACGCGGCTGCCACTCCGGTGACCGCTCCGCCGACTGCCATCGCGTACAGCCACAGCGCGCCGAAAAGCTGCCAGGTGTGGCCCGTCAGTGCGCCAAGAATCACGTCGACGTAAACGGTCACGCCCGCCGCCAGAAGCGCCGAATAGCCGACGAGTGTCGCGCTACGGAGCGCAAGCGTCAGCGGCCTGCGAACGGTGCCCATGAGACGCCCCAACACAGTTGCGCCGACGGACGCACCGATCGAGATGAAGATGATCGCGTAGAACTCGACGGTGCCGGACGGATCGCCTGCAGATGCGGGCGCGACGTCCTCGACGGTCGCAGGCAGGCCCGCCTTGGCCGCGATGGTGCGGCCGACAGTCTCGGCGGCGGTGGCGACGCTGTGTCCACCACCACCCGCGACGTAGATCTTCATCTCGCCGGTCGGGGAGACGACGAAGGCGGCGTCGGTTTTGCGCTCGTACACCTGCGCGCGGGCGGCGGTGTCATCGCCAACTTCGGTGACCGCCAACGCATCCTGGCCACGAATGCCGTCGACGAGCTGTTCGGGGCCGGCAACGGCGACGGCCATGTGATGCAATGTCGGTTTGGCGAACGCGCCAGAGTAGCTGGCGATCATGGCGATGACGAACAGTGTCAATCCGATCATCGCCAGTGCAGTGGTGCGGATGGCGGCGCGATCGTGCACGGGGAGCCGATCGGCGGCTTGGTGCTTAGCCAAGTTGTGGACCTTTCGAATGTGTGGTGAGACCGAGTAGTGCGTTGACGGTGTCGAGCGCCGCGGCGACGCGGCCGCTCAGGTCGGTGGGGTCCGGGCTTTCCATCCAGGACCGCAGCACCTCCATGAACCCTCCGACGAGAAATCGCGAGACCGAGTCAGGGGTCAGACCGGCGACCGGTGAGACCAATGGCATGCCCTGCTCTGCGATCTGCAGACAGGCCGGCTGTAGTTCGGCGCGAAACGCCGTCACAACGCGTTGCGTCACCGCGCTCGGCACGATGTTGCGGTACATGGACCGGTGCTCGGCGGCGAAGTCGAACAGGCGAAGGATGCGCGCCCGTGCATCGCCGCCGATGTCGGCCGTCGCGGCGGCGAACGCGACGGTGAACGCGGTCGCGACGGCATCGTCGCGATCCGCGAAATGTTGGTAGAAGACCTGCCTGCTTACCGATGCGCGGGCGACGATGTCGCCGACCGTGATCTGGTCGACCTGGCACTCGTGGGCCAGCGCGAACGCCGCCTCGCGCAGCCGGGTACGGACCCGTTCTGCGCGGGGATCGACGCTGTGAGTGCGTGCTGCCATAGATGCAGCGTAAGCCACTTCATGGACAGTTGACTACGAAAGTTTAGGTAATCTAAGACACCTGTTTACGCAGGTGTGACAGCCGATACGTCAGAGCGTGTGCAACACGGCGGTGGCGACCGCCAGTGCGAGCCCGATCACAGCAGCCGCGGTGTCCTTGGAACCGTCGGACGCACGCAGATGGAAAGCGATGGCGCCGATCGACAGCAAGGCCAGACCGATCGCCGCGGCGATTCCGATCGGCGCCCACACCAGCCCGACGAGCACTCCGGCGACACCTGCCAGTTCGCAGACGCCGATGAGTCGCCACTGCAGCGGCTTGACGCCGAGGTGATCGCGAATGGCCAAGGATTGGGGAACACCGAGCAGTTTGATACTCGCGGCGAATGCGAAGAGGGCCGTCAGCAGGATTGTCACGACTACGGTGGCGGTGTTCATCTGCAAGCAGGCTAACGCCTACCGTGCAGTCGTGCTGCAGATAATTCTGAACTATGTAGGCATTGCGGTGTTCGCCGCGTCAGGTGCGACTGTCGGTGTTCGTAAGGGCTTCGACCTGTTCGGAATCGCGACGCTAGGGGTGCTCACCGGAGTTGGCGGCGGCGTGCTGCGCGATCTGCTGCTGGACAGGCCGCCGTACTCAATTCAGCACTGGCCCAACATCACGGTCGCACTGCTCGCCGTAGCGATCGCCACGCCGTTCGCCCACCTCGTGCTGCGGATGAACAGGGCGGTGCTGGTCCTCGATGCGATCGGGATGGGCTTCTTCGCCACCTCGGGTGCCGCCATCGCGGTGGACGAGGGCGCCAGCTGGTTCGCAGCGGCGATCATCGGCATGCTCACGGCTATCGCAGGCGGGATGCTGCGTGACGTGATCGCCCGCGAGGTCCCGTATGTCATGGGCCCGGACGACCTCTACGCGATTCCGGCGTTGCTTGGCGCCATTACCTACGTCACGATCGACTATTTCGGGCCGCAGTGGGTGGGCGTCGCAGTCGGCAGCGCGCTGGCGACGCTGCTTCGGCTGGCAGGGCTGGCGTTCCACTGGCGGCTGCCGACGGGTCCACGGGAACTGATATCGCCTGATTAGTGCCCAGCCACGATGTCTGCCTCGTCGATCTCGACCGGGTCCTTGGACCCCGGCAGGAATGAGTAAGCGACACAGACGATTCCGAAGAACAGGTAGCCGAGCGCGACTTGCGGGTTGGCCGCCCACGCCACCTCGGGCGAGTGAATTAGGCCGACGAACGACAGCACCGCACCGACGGCCGACGCGATCGCGGCGTGGAGAAACTTCTTCTCGAGAATGAACGCCACCATGGTGCCAAGGATCAGACCGACGAGGATGGCACCCTGGCCGAGCGTCTGCAGTCCCTCGTAGACGACGCCCGCCTTGTTGAGCGCGTCGGCGCCGACCTTGCCTGCGGACGTACCAGCCGCATTCAACGCGTTGTCGATCAGCCCACTGGCCCACTGCGCGAGGTTGGGCAGCAGCGCCGCAACGACGGCGACCGCGTGCAGGCGCGGGACCGCCTGGAATGCTTGGGCGCCGATCAGCAGACCGATATACAACAGGATCGGCACGATCGCGGGCACCGGCAGCAGTGCGTCAAGCACACCGAAAAGCCCAAGGAAACAAAGGATTCCGATCGTGACGCCGCTGGCAAGGGAGTAGTTGGCGCGGCCGCCCGCATCCTTCCATCCGGGATGGCCGATGTAGACAGCGGGCGGGAACGGCGACCCGAACGCTGAGCCGATGACCGCGCCTGCGCCGTCGGCGAGCAGCACGCTGCGAAGGTTGAAGTTGTCGCCTGCGGCCGCGGCGCTCTCCACGTTGCTCATCGCCTCGGTGAAGTTGTACACACCCAGCGGGATTGCGGTGCCCAGCAGCGGAGCGAGGTTCGAAAGCCCGTGCAGGAGCAGATCGACGCGTAGATGAGGTATGCCGATCGCGATGTTGGAGATAGCTTGTCCCACATCGGGTGCCGACATGTAGCCGCCGATCCAGCCGATCGCGGTGCCGACGAGCAGCGCGGCGAGTCCGACCGGGACACCGAATGGAAGCTTCATGTTGGTGAAGAAGCCGATCAAGATGATGGCCAACACAGGAAGACCAATCCAGGCCGCCTCCCACATCTGCGCGGCGGGCCGCATGGAGATGAACGTGATCGAAATGCCCGCGAGCGTGCCGAGCATGGCGGCGCGCGGCGTCAGCTTGCGGATGTATGGCCCGACGAAGGCGCCGATCATCACGATCACGCCGATCATGAACGCCCATGCAAGCCCGGCCGACCAAGCCTGGATCGGGTCCTTCGTCTTGAGGTACACCGGTAGCATCACGACGAACACCACGATGAACATGTGCGGCACGCTCGGACCGTACGGCAGCGCCGTCACATCGGCCCGGTTCTCGCGCCGTGCGAGTCGCCGTGCGAGGAATGTGTAGTACAGGTTGCCCAGAATCAACGCCACCCCGAGTGCGGGTAGCACGGTGCCAAGCACATCGGTTGCGGGCACCGGCACGACGCCGATCATCAGGCCAGTCAGGGTCAGGACGTTGACAAGGATGTTGAATCCGAGGCCGAAGAACGCATTGGTGTCGCCGCGGGTCCACAACGGTAACGACACGGGCGCGGGGGCCGGATCTGTCGGTGGGTCAGCGGGCTTCGTGATGTCTGCGGTCATGGCAACGTCCTCTCAAGCGGCGGTGGTAGTGAGTGCGTGCAACGCGGGTATGACGGCCGTGGTGTCTGCGACCCACCCGAAGATGCCGCCCTGCGCCTTGATCATTTCCAGGCCGACGCGCTGGAATTCCGGAAAATACGAACCCACACAATCGGATACGACGAGGCACTCGTAGCCGCGGTCGTTGGCCTCACGCGTGGTGGTGTGCACGCACACCTCGGTCGTGACGCCGGTGACCAGCAGTTGGGTGATTCCGCCCCCGGTGAGGATGTCCTGCAGTTCGGTGGCGTAGAACGCACCCTTACCGGGCTTGTCGATGACGATCTCGCCGTTGATCGGCGCGAGCTCGTCGACGATGTCGTGGCCGTACTCGCCGCGGATCAGAATGCGGCCGTATTTGCCTTCATCCCCAATGCGTTTCGACGGCGCACCGCGGCTGAGCTTTGCGGGAGGGCAGTCGGACAGGTCGGGCTGATGGCCTTCGCGGGTGTGGATCACCATGATGCCAGCCGCCCTGGCCGCGGCGATCAAGCCTGCCAGCGGGGGCACCACCTTGAGCAGCTGATCGACATCGTTACCAAGGCTTTCCCCAAACCCGCCGGGCAGCAGGAAATCTCGCTGCATATCGATGACAATCAGCGCGGTCTTACCCGCCACGAGTCGAAACGACGACGGCTCAGCAGGCACTTCGATGGGTTGATTCACACACGCTCCTCGATCACGGCCGACAAGGGAGAGGACGGCACCTCGCGTGGTTCGTCGAGAATCTGCGAGGCCAGCTGCAGCACGGTGTCATCGGTCAGCGCGTCACCGAGCAGCATTGCGCTGTAGGGCCTGCCGTCGCCGGTGACGCCGAGCGGGACGGCCACCCCCGACAGGTCGAGCAGGTTGCCGAAATGGGTGTAGTGGCCGAGCATGGTGTTGCATTTGATCGGCCGCGCAAGCACCTCGTCGACGGTGAACGTGGTGCCGATGGTCGGCACAACCAAGACATCCATCAGCCGCCACAACGGCCGACTAGTGCCTTGAGTTCGGCAGGCACTGCAACGCCGTGAACGCGTCCACGGCCGTGTACTTATGGCCGCCGAGCAGGATCTCCCTGACCACCGGATGGATGGAGTCCGGCTGGTCGGCAAGGAAATCACCGAACTCGACCAGCCGCTCGGCGACCCACGGCCCCTGGTAGAGCAGCGACCCCGCCGCCAGGAACGGCGCGAGGGAGACATCGACGACCGCGATGCGGGCCAGGTGCTCGCGGAAACCCAAGTGAGCGTTGCGCATCGGCTCGTCGCCGAAGAACTCGAGTTCGTCGACGGGCGGCAGACCGACGCTGATGGATGAGCCGTTGTGGCGCGGTCCGCGTTCGCGCGACCAGGCGTCGTTGTCGTCGCGGGCGGCCACCACGTCGAAGACCCGGTCGACGTCGTCGATCGAACCTGCCATCACGCTGATGCAGTCCAGCGACTTGCACGCCGGGACCAGCCCGACGGTGCTGATCAGCCCGCGCGACGGCTTGAACCCGACCACCCCGTTGAGCGCGGCAGGCACCCGGCCCGAGCCGGCGGTGTCGGTGGCCACCGCGAACGGCACCTGACCGAGCGCAACCGCCAGCGCAGAGCCCGAACTCGAGCCGCCGGAGATCATCTCGCCGCCGTACACGCTGCGCGGGACGGTGTACGGCGTACGGGTGCCGTTGAGTCCGGTGGCGAACTGGTCCAGATTGGTCTTGCCGACGTAAAGCGCACCTGCATCGAGCAGGCGGCGCACCACCGGGGCGGTCATCGACGGCGACGTAGGCGTAGTCGGGGCAGGACAGTGTGGTCGGCACGCCCTCGACATCGATGCTGTCCTTGACTCCGAACGGAACCCCGTAGAGCGGCAAAGTTCTTGCGCCGTGGCGCGTTTCGATCTCTTCTGCGGCGGCCAGCAGCTCATCGCGGGGCACCGTCGACAACCAGGTGCCGTCGTCGCCGCGGGCTGCGATGGCGTCCGCGACGCGGGCTGCCGTCTTGGTGGGCGAACCGGTGCCACCTGCGTGTGACGCCAGGATCTCGGCTACCGAGGGCCCAATGGACGGTCCACGCGCGTCATTGGTCATGCCTGTCGATTGTCGGCAGATGATGGCGTTCGCGGGTCGTGCGTGTGTCGTTTGTGTTAGCTGTGCAGGTCGCCCGTCCGACCAGCCCGAGCGACTGATGAACTCGACGTCCACCGCATCGCCGGCCTGTCAGCCGTCCTTAGGCGCGTAGCCCTTTGCGCGCGTCGTGCGCGGCGTCGACGAACGGCACGACCGTCTTCAGCCACTCCTGTGGCTCGGACGAGAACACGACGTGGCCGGTCTGCAGGGCTTCGAACCTCGACCCGGGAATTGCGGCATGCACAGCTTCGCCCCAGCGCAGCGGCGCCGTGAGGTCCTTGGCGCCCCAGGTGATGAGGACGGGTGCGGAGATCTGCGCACCCTTTGTCCGCAAATCGTGGCCGGGTTCGGTGAAGCTCTTCCATAGCGCGGCAGCGGTTCTCGCACCGTCTGCGGTCTTGGCCCGTGCCGTCACCCTGGCGATGACGGCGTCGTCGGTCGGGCTCTTCGCCTGCATGTACGCGCGAACCGACAGTGGGAACACCGCCTTCACCACGGCGGGCCTTCCCATGACCGCGCAGAAGAGCCGCGTGAAAACACTGTGCGGCGTGAAGCCGCCGTTGTTGACGAGCACGACGCCCGCCACGCGGTCGGGGCGCTCCAGTGCCAACCGGCATGCCGCGTAGCCGCCAACGGAGTTGCCGATGATGACGGCGTTGCTCAGATCAAGTCGGTCGGCGAACTCGACGAGGAGATTGCCGAACTGGACGGCGCGCAGAGGGGTGGCGGGCAGGGGAGACTCACCGTGACCTGGCCAGTCGAGAGCCAGCACCCGGCGTCCCTGGCCGAGCGCCTCGGTGACCGGCGCAAAATCGGTCCGGTCGTGCAGCGCCGCATGCAGCAGTACAACGGGCGGGCCGGAACCGTCGTCGGTGTAGGAAACCGTGCCGAGTGAGGTTTGCATCGTCGCCATCAGCGGTCCTTTCATTGACCGGTCGGTCGGTCAGTTACACTAGCAGCCGTGCAAGTGGCGAACAAGAGACTGGCGGCCGCGCAGCAGACGCGCGCAAAACTGATCGAGGTCGGGCTGTTGCTGGCCGAGGAGCTGGGGCTCGACGGGCTCTCGGTGAACGCCGTCGTCGCGGGTGCGGGCGTGTCGAAAGGGACGTTCTTTCATCATTTCCCCGATCGAGTGTCCTACCTCGTGGCGCTGCACCGCCGGTTCCACGATGTGCTGTTCGACGAGATGATGTCGGCCATCGGCGACCTGCAACCCGGCAGGGACCGGCTCGCCGCGGCGGCCGCCACGTATCTGGACGGCTGCCTGCGTGATCGCGGGGTCAAGGCACTGCTGCTCGAGGCGCGCGGCCATCTGCCGATCGCCGACGAAGTCATGCGCCGCAACCGGATGAGCGTCGATGCGGTCGCCGCCGACTTCGAGGCGCTGGATTCGAGCTATCCACGCGAAGCCGCGAGGCTGTGGATCGCGGCGACGGCGGAATGCGCGCTGATGGAGCTCGAACGCGGCAGCCGCGATCCGGCCGCCCGTTCAGCGCTCAACGCTCTGGTGCCGGATCGGGAAGGTAATGCGTAGAACACGTTTGAGCTAGCCGGCCAATATTTGGTCATCCATGCTGCCAAGGGTGGGATGCCGAGGATGTGACGATGACACGACTGCGCAGAGAGCAGGTCGACGGCTCGTTCGGCGTCCGCTTCAGCACCGACGGCGACCAAATGCCGTTGGGCAATGTCGTGATCGGGGTGCGCAATCCCATTGCACCACCGCTGGTGGTCGAGCAGCCAGGAGAAGCCGCGGCTGACCGGCACCATCACGCTGCGATACCTGCGCCTTACCCCGCTCGGTCCGATGCATGAGGCCAGATTATCCGGCGGGAAGGTGTAAAGACCTTCACCGCAGGGCATCTCGCCGACGATGAAGGCATTGCCCTCGAAGCTGAAGGCGTGTTCATTCAGCCGCGGTGGGCTCGCGGGTAGCCGCGATGCCTGCCAGGCTCCTGGTGATTGCCGCGACCTCGGCGACGAGCACACGGGCCGCCGCATGGTCGCCGGTAAGCCGCAAACCTTCCTCGCGCACCTGCCGATTGGCCGCGGTCAACTCGTCGATGTCGACGGTCCACGGAGTCGCGGGACTCGGCGGCGCGCCTCGCAGCGCGTCGACGTAGTCATCGACCGCGGCTACGAATTCAGGCGTCAGCGCCGTCGTCGGCGCAGCGGACAGGCTGCCCTCCAGAGAGGTGCACGCGCTCGTGACAGCGTTGAGCGCCGCTCGATACGACCGCAGCCACCGACGCAGCTCACGCGAATCAACGCGCGTAGCACCGGATGCCGCCTCAAATGCTGCGCGGGCCCGGAACGCTCTTTGCCACGCAGCCGATAACGCTTCGGCAGGGTGATCGAGTTCGTGCACGAACGCCTTGATAACCGCTGCGGCATAGTCGATTTCGGACTTCAGCAGTTCGCCAGCACGTTGGTGCAGCCTGATCAACCCGTGATCCGGTAGCACGACATGTGCCACCACCGCGAGGCCGCCGCCGATGACTACCGCGAACAATACGTCTTCGACAGGAGGGCCTGCCACTGCGGCGTCGATGTCGAGAAGGAATGCGACGCTCGCCCCCAATGCCGCGCTTGCTGCGATATACCCGAAGCGGGTGACCCCATATGTCACCGCGAGAAACAACACCGCTACGACGGCAGCCGACGGACCTGTCGGTTGCCATACCAAAGTCAGCGTCGACGCGACCACGACTCCTCCGGCGAGACCGGCGACTCGCCCGACGCATCTGGTGTAGGTGTGTGCCGTCTCGGGACGCAGCACCATCAGCACGGTCAACGCGATCCAATGGCCTTGCGGCACGCCACCGAATCGGTCCGCGGCGACACCCAAGGCGGTGGCCGACGACAGCCGGATGGCGTGTCGCAGCACCGGTGACGTCCACGTGAGGTGGCCACGCATCACTCCAGCGGCGGCAAGCAACGAGCCGATCAGATCGGGCCGTCGGAATTCACCGAACCGCGAGGCGAATGCCTCGTGCAGTTGCTGTGAAAACCGTTGTGCGCCTGCCGCTTGTGGTCCGGCTACCGAGGCAGCCGCAACATCGATCCGCGCGAGGGCGTATTCGGCGTCTCGCCGCGCTGTGCGGTTGTGGTTCGCGATCGCGTCGAGGAAATCCGCTGCGTGGGAGAGCAACTGTGAAACCCCATCGTCGCTGCCGCGAAGGGATTCCAGTGTCGCTGTGATTCGCTCGGGCAGCCGGTAGCCGCCGTGATACGCGAGCGGCCGTTGAGTCGCCTCGCTGTCGATGAACACTTCCCGCAACCACGTGAGCGGGGCGACGTCCACCGAGGCCTCACGGTCGGCAGCGACGCGGCGGGCATCGGCGGCCAGTTCACGGTAGGCGCGCGTCAGCGCGTCGCGCTGCCCCCGCCAGCGTTGCGGCGGCCACACCGCGATCAGCACAGCCTGTACGCAGCCGGCGGCCACCGTCAGCACCGTCGACAACACCACCCCGGCGAACGAGGGCGCAACCGGCGGCGAGATCACGAGCAGCGCAGCTGTGGCGGCCGCGACCAGGCCCGGTCTGCTCCCAAGCGCCCACTGCATGCCCGCCGCGAAGCACCACACCGCGACGACGGCGATGAACACCCCGCTGTAGGACGCGATCAGGGCGCCGAGAAGCACGACCGCTCCCATTTGCAGCGACACGACGATCACCAGCGACACGCGTCCGGCCGGGCTGTCCTGCATCCCGATCGCGCCCGCGATCGCCGCGGCGCCTGACGCCCACACCGCGGCCGACGGAGAACCCGACGCCATCGCGACCGCAACGACCGCCAGCACCCCGAGCATGCTGCGAGACACGGCGCCGACATCGGGTGTCGTCAGCTGCAGGGCATTGATCACCCGGCCGCCAGTGGTCATCTGCCCATTCTGACTCCATGACGGTCTCTTAACGGTTAGCCGCCGAAAACTCTCGCAGGGTGTCGGCAACAGCAAACGCGGAGCGGGCGAAGACAGGCGTCGCTATCGCGCGACGGGCAAACGCGACCCAGCGGGGTCCAGCGTTGAATTCGCCGCCGTCAAATAGTTTGCGGCACAGCGCATGCGGCGAAAGCGATATCTGACAAGGCGATTCGGGCACCGATTTGGCCACATTAGCGGGGCGCCGGAGGTACCGTCAGCTAACCCGGATCAGATGAGCGTATTGCGGTAATCGCTTTAAGAATGCCCCTTTCCGCTCTACATGCACGCATAACGAGGGGAGCCTCCATGAGTACGGCGGCCGAGCGCGCCGCGCAACTGGACCTCGTAGCTCGACTCAAGTCCGCATATCCCGAGCTGCCGGACGCACCGACTCCTGACATGTTGGACCACGAGCATCACCGCATACCTGAAGCCCGTCCATGACGTGGGCGGTGAGCCGGATGCGCCGATGAAATATGAGAACAAGCAGTACGAGCTCTGGGAGCACATGACCTATGTGATCTGCGAGGTACTCGGGTGGCGCGGGATCTGGCTGTCGGAGGAACGTCGCCGGATGGGTAACGTTGACGTCGGAAGGGCCGAATACCTGGGGCTGCCCTATTACGGTCGCTGGCTCCTGGCCGTCGCTCGCATCCTGGTGGAGAAGCATCACATCGGCCTGACCGAGTTGAGTGAGCGGATGGTCGAGGTTCAGGCCCGCTATGCGGGCGGACTCGACGGAAAGACGCTAGAGGCCAAACCGAAGTCCGAAGGCGACGGGTCGCAGGTCAAACGAAACGAGCACCACAAGCACGCGATCGGCAAAGGCGATCCGCAGGTGTACGCCAGTCAGGCCGGCAAGCCGAAGTTCAAGGTCGGCGACCCAGTGGTGGTACGCGAGCTTCCGGTGATCTTCTACACCCGCACCCCGGAGTACGTGCGCGGCGCGAAGGGCGAAATCGAGGCAGTCGCCTACGAAAGCCCTGCCGCCGCGGACGAGACCTGGGACCGTCCCGCGACGCCGGAATGGTTCTACGTCGTTCGGTTCAACATGTCCGACCTGTGGTACGGCTATACCGGTACGGCCGACGATGTCATCGCTACCGAAATTCCCGAACACTGGCTGCAAGCCGCCAAATAAGCTGCCCGGAAAGGGATTTGCATGACCGACCACGACCACGACCACGACCACGAAGGCACCGTCAAGCCGATGGTCGACGAGATCACCGACTTCGAAGTCCTCGAGATCGCTCTGCGCGAACTATGCATCGAGAAGGGCATCTTCACCGCCGAAGACCATCGCCGCATGACCGAATTCGCCGAGCAGATCGGCCCGACGCCTGCGGCACATCTGGTGGCCAAGGCGTGGCTGGACCCCGAGTTCAAGGCGCTCGCTCTCGCCGAGCCCATGACGGCCAGTAAAGAGGTCGGGGTCGACTGGATGGAACCAACAGGTTTCGGTACACCCAGCGACTTCACGGCGTTCCAAATCCTGGCGGACACACCAACACTGCACAACGTCATCGTGTGTGCGCTGTGCTCGTGCTATCCGCGTCCAATCCTCGGCAATTCGCCCGAGTGGTACCGCACTCCCAACTACCGCAGGCGCTTGGTCCGATGGCCACGCCAGGTACTCGCCGAGTTCGGGCTGTATCTGCCTGACGAAATCTCCATCCACGTACAGGATTCCAACCAGAAGCACCGCTTCATGGTGATGCCGATGCAGCCCGAGGGCACCGAGGACTGGACCGAAGACCAGCTCGTGGAAATCCTGACGCGCGACTGCCTGATCGGTGTCGCATTGCCGAAGACGGGCGTCACCACCAACGTCATCACCGACACACGGCCAGCCGTCCACCCGGGGGCCGCCGGATGAGTGAGGCGGAAGAAATCGAGGCACTCAAGGCCATCGTGCAACGCAACCAAGTCTGGTCACGCATGGCCGAGAAGTGGGGCGTCGAGAATCCGGTGCCGCCGTGGAAGACGAGTCTGGACGGCCTCTGCGACGCACTCGACAACGCCAGCTGCGATGCGAACGTCCCAAATTTCAAAGAGCGGCGCGATGCGGAAGACGTGCTCTCGGCGACCGTCTACTCCAGCCTGCCGTATCCGGAGAACCAGTTGGTTTCGTTGGCCCACTCCCTGGTGACGCGTGGCATCATCGACGAGGCAGAGCTGAAACAACGGCTCGCGCGTGTCCGCGAAAGGTTAGAAGCCTAGATTCAGATCGTGGAAAAGGTCATCATCACCCTCAGGGCGGCCGATGCGGATGAAGGGTGGTGCACCCGGCTCCGCGTCCAGGTCGCCGCAGACCTACTCGAAATCGGCGCACCCGGACTCGCGATCAACGTACGCGACGACGCGGTTCGAAATTCACTGATGACGTTGACGACACTCGAGCCACCGGTGGTCGGTTTTGTCACGCTGTGGACACAGCAGTCCTACGGCGATCAGGTGCGCGCGGCAATGGCCCGCCTGGAGAAGGAGTGCGACGACGTCGCGGCCTACTTGGTGACCGAATCGGTACCGCTGCCGCCGCCGAAAACTGTGTCGGGGGAGCGCACCCCTGGTTTGGCGAACGTCGCGCTGCTTCGACGGCCCGGCGATCTCGACGAGGCGACGTGGCGTCGACGGTGGCACCTCGACCACACGCCGGTGGCGATCGAGACGCAGTCGACCTTCGGGTACACACAGAACGCGGTGGTGCGTCCGCTGACCGAGGGAGCGCCGGCCTTCGCCGCCATCGTGGAGGAACTCTTTCCCATCGAGGCGATATCCGATCTGCATGCGTTCTTCGGCGCCGCCGACGACGACGATCTGCGCGACCGGATGGAGCGCATGGTGGCCAGCACCGCAGCCTTCGGCGCCAATCGCGATGTCGACACGGTTCCGACGAGTCGGTACGTGTTTCGAACGCCGTTCTTTGAAAGGAGACCCTGATGACCACACTTGACGACGCGGTCGCGCTGGCGGCTGACGAGAGCGGGCTCGCCTTGGTGTCGACGCTGCGCGCCGACGGCACCATCCAGGCCTCGCTCGTCAACGCGGGGAAGCTGCCGCATCCGGCGACCGGAGCCGAGGTTCTCGCGTTCGTCACCTACGGCAGAGTGAAACTCGCGAATCTGCGCGCGCGCCCCCAGCTCGCCGCCGCCTTCCGCAAGGGCTGGCTATGGGCGACGGTGGAGGGCAATGCCGAGCTTGCCGGCCCCGACGATCCGCAGCCGTGGCTGACCGATGCCGATCAGCTAAGGCTGCTGCTGCGCGAGGTGTTCGCCGCCGCAGGCGGAACGCACGACGACTGGGACGAATACGACCGGGTGATGGCCGAGCAGCGCCGCACCGTGGTGCTCGTGGCACCCACCCGGGTGTACAGCAACGGCTAACGCATACGCTGCTGCCGTGACCCTGCAGATCAGCGACGACAACCGGGTGCGCACTCTCACTCTGAACCGGCCCGAGGTCCTCAACGCCTTCAACGAAGAGCTGTACCACGCGACCGCGCTTGCGCTACGGGATGCGGCGTCGGACCCGGAAGTGGCCGTCGTGCTGCTGACAGGGGCAGGCCGGGCGTTTTCGGCGGGGAACGACCTCAACGAGATGCAGCAGCGCATCACCGACCCCACGTTCAACGATCGAGGCAGCCACTTCTCGTCAATGATCGATGCGCTTACCGACCTGCCCAAGCCGCTGATCTGTGCGGTCAACGGCGTCGGAGTGGGTATCGGCGCAACGATTCTCGGCTACGCGGACCTGGTCTTCATGTCGTCGACGGCACGACTGAAGACGCCATTCACCAGCCTCGGCGTCGCACCCGAGGCCGCGTCGTCCTACCTGCTGCCACGCTTGATGGGCAGGCAGAACGCGGCGTGGCTGTTGATGTCGTCAGAATGGGTCAACGCCGCCGACGCGCAAAGTATGGGACTCGCATGGAAGGTGTGTGAACCCGACGATCTCTTGCGCGAGGCCCGTCGGCACGCCGAAATCCTTGCCTCCCAGCCAATTTCGAGCCTGGTGGCGGTGAAGCAGACGATCGTCGAACCGACCCGCGCGGACATCGCCGCGGCGACCGCCAGAGAAATCGCACACTTCGCCCAGCTGCTCGGCGCTGCGGCCAACGCCGATGCGCTGGCCGCATTCGCTGAGAAGCGCGACGCCACGTGACGAGCTGATGGCGCCACGTCCAGAGTCCGGCGAGATTGCCGCGCTGCTCGAGCCGATAGTGCGGCGCAGGATTGCCGGTGCCTGCGACGCTCGAATCGCCAACTGGACATCCGCGGACCGGGGGCTTTCGACCGAGACGTACCTGTTCGACCTACTCCTCGATGCTCGGGACGGACCGACGACGCTGCAAAGGCTGGTCTTTCGCCGCCCGCCCGCGGTCAGCCTGTACGCGGACTACGACCTGCTACGCCAGGTCCTTGTGATGAACCGGTTGAGCGACACGGCGATCAAGGTACCGACCGTATGCTGGCTGGATCGAGACGACACAGACCTGGGCACACCGTATTACGTGATGGAACAGTTGCCGACGATCGGCACCGCGAGCGACTTCCCGTCGTATCACACACAAGGCCTGTATTTCGACGCCACCCCCGACCAGCGGGCGACCATGTGGTGGGGCTGTGTGCAGGCGATCGCCGACGTGCACGCATTGGACTGGCGCCGCCTGAATCTGGACAAGCTGCTGACGCCGCACCGCGGTGCGCGCCCGCTAGAGCAGGTCGTCGCCTACTGCGACGAGCTGCTGGTGTGGGCGGCGCCGGTCGGCAGGGGCCAGGAGTTCGCCGACGCCGTGGAGTGGTTGCGCGACAACATCTATGAGCCCGAACACCTCGTGCTCTGCTGGGGTGACAGTCGGCTGTCGAACATCCTGTACGGGCCTGACTTTGAAGTCACCGGGGTGCTGGACTGGGAGATCGCCTACATCGGCGATCACGAGGCCGACCTCGCGTGGCTGCTGTTCGTCGACTGGGCCTGCTCGGAATACGAGGGCGTGCCACGGCTGGACGGAACGCCGAGCCGGGAGGAGACCGTCGATCGTTACGAGCAGCTGTCGGGCCGCGCAGTGCGTAACCTGCGCTACAACGAAGTGCTCGCCGCGGTCGAGATCGGCCTGCCCGTCTCGCGGCTGGAGACGAGGCTGCGCAACGAGGGGCTACTCACCGGTGATTTCGACCTGACGGGGTTCTGCGTCGAACGAATCCGCCAGCTGCTCGGCTAGTGTCCTGCGCCGTAAATTATCTCAATAATTGTAGACTGGTGAGGTGGCGCGCAGAGGCAGGCCGGTTGTCGAGTTGGTGTTGACCGAAGACGAGTTCGAGACGTTGCAGCGGTGGGCTCGGCGGGCGAAGTCATCGCAAGCCCTGGCGCAACGGTGTCGAATCGTATTGGGTTGCGCAGCAGGCAATACCAATAAGCAAGTCGCCGAGGAGTTGGGCGTTTCGCCGCAGATGGTCTGCAAGTGGCGGCAACGGTTCGTCGACAAGCGCCTGGACGGATTGACCGATGAGCCACGCCCGGGTGCGCCGCGCAAGATCACCGACGAGGCCGTCGAAGAACTGATCGTGGCCACCTTGGAGCGTCAACCCAAGGACGCCACGCACTGGTCGCGGGCATCGATGGCCGCCCAGACGGGACTGTCGAAGTCCACGGTGGGGCGGATCTGGAAGTCATTCGGGTTGAAGCCCCATCAGGTGGATACGTTCAAGATCAGCAACGATCCGCAGTTCGTCGACAAGGTGCGCGATGTGGTCGGGTTGTACCTGGACCCACCGGAGAAGGCGCTGGTGCTCTGCGTCGATGAGAAATCCCAGATCCAGGCCCTGGATCGCAGTGCACCGGTCCTGCCGATGATGCCCGGCATGCCCGAACGCCGCACCCATGACTACGTACGCCACGGCATCACCACCTTGTTCGCAGCCCTGGACGTGGCCACCGGCGAAATCTACGGGTCAATTCACCGCCGGCACCGCGCCACAGAGTTCAAGAAGTTCCTGACCAAGCTGGACAACACCGTGCCCGCCGACTTAGGGGTCCACTTGATCTGCGACAACTACTCCACGCACAAGTCGCCGACGATCACGAAATGGCTTGTCGCTCACCCTCGATTCCACATGCACTTCACTCCGACCTACTCCTCCTGGCTCAACCAGGTCGAACGGTGGTTCGGGTTGCTCACCGACCAGAAGCTCCGCCACGGAACCCACCGCTCGATCCAGGCTCTGGAGAAGGACATCCGCGACTGGATCCAAGCCTGGAACGACAACCCGCGCCCATTCAACTGGACCAAGACCGCCGATGAAATCTTCGAACGACTCGCCTCATATCTTCAACGAATTCCCGGCGCAGGACACTAGGAGGCTCCTGAATAATTCCGCGTGGCGGTCGGTGGGTTGATCGCGGTTATTCGGGATGATTGTTGGGTGCAGGGTCGATCTGATGAGCAGCGAGAACTTCTGGATGCGGAGTCGGTAGCGGGTCATCTTCTCAAGTCGGGCAGTGTGTTTGGGTTTTTGGCAGCGCATCGGCGGGAGTTGTTTCCCGACGAGATGTTCGCCGATCTGTTCCCGACTGGTCGGGGCCGGCCCAGCGTGCCGTCTGACGTGATGGCCGCGGTGATCACGTTGCAGGCGCTGCATGGGCTCTCTGATAGCGAGACGGTGGATGCGGTCACTTTCGATCTGCGCTGGAAAGCGGCCTGCGGGCTGCCGGTGACTGCAGGGGCGTTTCACGCCACCACGTTGACCTATTGGCGGCGACGGTTGGCGGCCTCAGATCGGCCCAACCGGATCTTTGAAGCGGTCAAAGCCGTGGTCGCGCAGACCGGGGCGCTGGCCGGCAAGACGCGGCGGGCCCTGGATTCCACGGTGCTCGATGACGCGGTGGCCACCCAGGACACCGTGACCCAGTTGATCGGCGCGATCCGCCGCGTCCGTCGCGACGTCCCGGCCGCAGCCGAGGTGATTGAGGCTCATTGCCGCGCCCATGACTACGACCATCCGGGTAAACCGGCGATCGCCTGAAACGACAAGGCGGCTCGTGATCAGCTCGTTGATGGGCTGGTCAGCGACGCGCACCGGGTGCTCGGTCATCTGCCCGAGCAGGAACTGGGGCCACGGGCGGCTGAGGCGGTGGCGTTATTGGCGTTAATCGCCGGCCAGGACGTCGAACCGGTTGAGGGCTCTGATGGCACCGATGGGCACTGGCGCATCGCGCAGAAGGTGGCCGGTGATCGGGTGATCTCCACCGTTGATCCCGACACCCGCCATGCCCACAAAACGGTGCACCGCCGCCAGGACGGCTTCAAAGCCCATATCGCGGTTGAACCCGACACCGGGATCATCACCGACTGCGCGCTGCTAGCGGCTCAGCGTTTCCGGCGCGCAGCCGTTGACGTTGAAGTGCGCCTCGATGATCGCCCGCAGGGTGCGCCGGCATCTCCCGCATTCGCCGCCCGCGCCACAGGCTTCGGTGATCTGCTTCGACGTCTTGGCCCCGTTGGCCACTACGTCGTTGACGACGTGGCTGGTGACTCCCGTGCAAAGGCAGACGAACATGGTCAGCCCTGCTCGCCGATGCTCATGAGATGGGCGAACGTGCCGACGAATTGAGTGGGGTATGGGCCAAGGCCGGCGTTGGACATCCACTCGGCTGCGGCGTCCGGGTGATCGATCCACTGCTGGGCGCTGAGTTCGTCCTCGATCTCCTGCAGGATCAGCACTTCCCGCCCGTCGTCGAGAGCCTGATATACCCAAACCTTCCGAACGCCACCGCGCTTGAATCGCTCGATCCCGTCGTGCACCTTGTCCATCAGCACAGACACGTCGTCGACCGAGGACATCACACCGACCACCACCCGGCCGACTTCGTCTGCGGGCGACGGCCCGTAGAGGTCGATCTTTTCGACGACCTCGCCGCAGAATATTGGCGGAATATCGTCGGCGCCGGAAATGTCGAACAATTCGAATAGCGCGGGCGACCGCAATAAGTCACTAATTGATCCGACTTGGCGGATGCCGATAGTCACCAATACCCGCGCGGGCTCCCAAATCGCGGTGTACAAGACGACATGGTGGGCAGCGATCGAGTCGAGAGGATCGCGGCGCTTCTTGAGCCATTTCCACATCCGGTCGACGTCGTCGACGCGAAAATCGCAGGCCAGGATGAGTGAGTGTAAGTCGTACTCACTCATGGCTTTTCCTGTCTCCCGGATGCGATCGCAGATGGTTAGCGGAGTCTAACCTTACTTAGCGTACCCAGTCCAGGCCAGGGTGCTGATCTGCGGGTCAGCGGTCGACGATCGTTGCCCAAATCACCGAAACCACGCGTGGCGCAACCGCATAAGGTGCACCGCCGCCTGGCTACTGCACTAGATTGGGACAGGCACGAGACAAGCCATACTTGACCAGCCCTCAAGGGTGCCTAGGAGCAACATGCAAGGCGATGCGGACGTCCTCAAACTGCTAAACGAGCAGTTGACAAGCGAACTCACGGCGATCAACCAGTATTTCCTGCATTCGAAGATGCAGGCGAATTGGGGATTCACCGAGATCGCCGAGCACACCCGCAAAGAGTCATTCGAGGAAATGCAGCACGCTGAGGAAATCACCGACCGCATCCTCATTTTGGACGGGCTGCCGAATTACCAACGCCTCTTCTCGCTGCGGGTCGGTCAGACTCTTCGCGAACAGTTTGAAGCCGACCTGGCCATCGAATACGAGGTGATGGCGCGGCTGAAGCCGGGCATCGTCTTTTGCCGTGAGAAGGAAGACGCCACCACCGCGAACCTGTTCGAGAAGATCCTCGCCGACGAGGAAGAGCACATCGACTACCTCGAGACCCAGCTGCAGCTGATGGACAAGCTCGGCGAGCAGCTCTACCTTGCGCAGTGCGTGGCGCGGCCGCCCACATCGCTTTAGCCCACCCAAACCGTTTCCGGGCGGTGACGTAACTTTTCTAGCTTATCTAACGATATGGCCGATGTGACGAGTACAGAAGCGACGGCCACAGCCGCGGACCCCGAATCCGGCAGTGCGCTGATCAGCCCCCAGCGCCGCAACTTCATTTTTGTTGCGGTGCTTCTCGGCATGCTGTTGGCCGCGCTCGACCAGACGATCGTCGCCACCGCGTTACCCACGGTGGTCGCCGACCTCGGCGGTGCCGGGCACCAGTCCTGGGTGGTCACCAGCTATCTGCTGGCGTCGACGATCGCCACGGCGATCGTGGGCAAGCTCGGCGATCTGTTCGGCCGCAAGGTCGTCTTCGCGGCGTCTGTGCTGTTCTTCCTGGCCGGGTCGGTGCTCTGCGGGATCGCCGGCTCGATGACCATGCTGGTGGTGTCGCGCGCACTGCAGGGTATCGGCGGCGGCGCCATCATGGTGACCGCGACCGCGGTGATCGGGGAAGTCATTCCGCTGCGCGACCGCGGCCGCTATCAAGGCGCCCTTGGTGCCGTGTTCGGCGTCACGACAGTGGTCGGGCCGCTGCTCGGTGGCTTCTTCACCGACCACCTCAGCTGGCGCTGGGCGTTTTGGATCAACGTTCCCGTGGCCGTGGTGGTCTTCCTCGTGGCGATCGCGGCGATCCCCGCGCTAGGCAGGACCACCCGTCCGATCATCGATTACGCGGGCATCGTCTTCGTCGGCCTCGGCGCGTCAGGACTCACGCTGGCCACCAGCTGGGGTGGCGGCGAATACGCGTGGGGTTCGCCCGTGATCATCGGGCTGTTCATCGGCTCGGCCGCGGCGCTTGCAGCCTTCGTATGGGTGGAAAGCCATGCGGCAGAACCGATCCTGCCGATCCGGCTGTTCCGCAGCCCGGTGTTCACGGTGTGCTGCATGCTGTCGTTCATCGTCGGGTTCGCAATGCTGGGCGCGTTGACGTTCCTGCCCACCTTCATGCAGTTCGTCGATGGGGTGTCGGCGACGGTGTCGGGGCTTCGGACGCTGCCGATGGTCGCAGGGCTGCTGCTGACGTCTATGGGCAGCGGCGTCCTCGTCAGCCGCACCGGCCGTTACAAGATCTTCCCGGTAGTAGGGACCGCGGTGATGTTCGTCGGTTTCGTGCTGCTGTCCCGGATGGATGCCGCCACGCCGTTGCTATTGCAGTCGCTGTATCTGTTCATCCTCGGCACCGGCATCGGCATGTGCATGCAGGTACTCATCCTGATCGTGCAGAACACCGCGAATTTCGCCGACCTCGGGGTGGCAACGTCCGGCGTGACGTTCTTCCGGACCATCGGAAGTTCTTTTGGTGCAGCCATTTTCGGTTCATTGTTCACCAACTTCCTCAGCGCCAGGATCGGTCCGGCGCTGGCGGCAAGCGGCGCACCGTCGGCTGCGGCTCAGTCTCCGCAGGCGTTGCACCGGCTGCCGCACGACGTCGCAGCGCCGATCATCAACGCCTATGCCCATTCACTTGGCACGGTGTTTTTGTGCGCGGCGCCCGTCGCATTGGTCGGATTCGTCGTCGCGCTGACGCTCAAAGAGGTTCCGCTGCGCGAAATGGACGCCGTCAACGCCGCCGATCTTGGCGAAGGTTTCGGCATGCCTGGCGCCGAGACACCCGACAAGGTCCTGGAAATGGCCATCGGCCGGATGATGCGCCACTCGCCGGAGATCCGGCTGCGCAACATCTGCGAAAAGCCCGGCTGCGACCTCGACGTTGCCCGGCTGTGGGGGCTGATCCAGATCTACCGGAACAACCAGGTCTTCGGCTCTGCGCGGCTCACCGACATCGCCGACCGCCTTCGGGTGCCATGCGAGGTGCTCGAGCCGACATTCGGCAGGCTGGTCGACACCGGCTACGCGCTGCGCACGGGTGATCTGCTGTGGCTGACGCAGTCGGGCGCCAAGCAAGTCGACGCGGTCTCGTCGGCAATGATCAACCGAATCGTTGAGAAGCTGGCCTCCTCGCCGACGTTCGAGGGGCGCCCGGACCGCGTTGCGGTGGAGGCGGCGGTGGAACGCATCGCACACCGGCTGCTGGTGCAGCGGGACTGGAACGACGAGCGGGCTGAACTCGCCGCCGCCAGCTGAGCTACCAGCGCTTCTGGTGCAGTTTCTAGAACGTGTTCCACTTTTGGCCGCTCCGGCGTACGATTCGGCCATGAGCCGAATTGGACCCTTCGCCGACGACGATGCTGCTGCCTGGGTGTCCAAGTCACCGGATATCGGAGTCGCGATGGCCGGGTTCACCAACGCCGTCTACAACAAGAACCGACTGCCGATGCGGGTCCGTGAGTTGGCCCGGATGGTCATCGCGCTCAACAACGAATGCGTGGTGTGCCAGAACACCCGCGACGCGGATGGCATCGCCGCAGGCGTCGACGAGGACCTCTACGACCACGCCGCCGAGTGGCGGACGTGGCCGGGGTACAGCCCGCAGGAGCGCGTCGCCGCCGAGTTCGCGGAACGCTTCGCCAGCGACCACACCGGCCTGCGGGACGACGAGGACTTCTGGGACCGCTGCAACGAGCAGTTCTCCGACGTACTGCTGACGGATTTGGCGCTGTCCTGTGCGATGTGGCTGGGCATGGGTCGGATGCTGCGCACGCTCGACATCGGCCAAAGCTGCAAGATCACCTTGTAATTCGCTGTGCGTCAGCCATATTGGCTGAGCGCCATTGCTCCCCGCGGCAGCGGCTCGACGATAACGTATGGCTGAATCCGTCATTGAGTACGTCTTGAGGCGACTCAAAGAGATTGGTGTCGACGACGTCTTCGGAGTCGCCGGAGATTACGCGTTTCCCGTAAATGACGCGATCGTCGAGGACCCGCCGATCAACTGGATCGGATGCTGCAACGAGCTCAACGCCGCTTACGCCGCTGATGCTATGCCCGGATGCGCGGCGTCAGCGCGGTGTGTACCACGTTCGGGGTTGGCGACCTGGCCGCGATAAGCGCTATCGCGGGTTCCTACGCCGAGCATCTCGCGGTTTTCCACCTGGTCGGCACGCCCAACCTGCCGACGCAGGAGGGACGGGCGCTTGTTCACCACACGCTGGGCAACGGGGAGTTCGACCTGTTCAGCGGGATGGCCGAGGCCGTCGTGTGCGCCAGCGCCATCATGACGGCGCAGAACGCGGCGTCCGAGACCGAACGGCTGATCGCCGAGGCGCTCTACCATCGACGGCCTGTGTACATCGCGATTCCCAGTGACGTTGCGAACATGCCAGTGCTGTCCGCCACGCCATCGCCGAGCTTGCCGGTCAGTGATCCCGACTCGCTGGCTGCGGCAACCGACGCGGTGACCGCTGCACTGAATGCCGCCGGTCAGGCGTGTGTACTGCCAGGGGTGCTGTTGAGGCGGCTGGGCCTGCAGGGTTCGGCGGCGGCGTTCGTCGACGCCTCGGGTCTGCCCTTCGCGACGATGTTTGGCGACAAGTCGGTGCTCGGCGAGCACCACCCCGGCTACATCGGCATGTAGTCGGGCCGGCTGATGGAAGAACCGATGCGCGCATACGTCGAATCGTGCGACGTGGTTCTGATGCTCGGCGCCATGTTGACCGACGGCAACACCGCAGGCAACACCGTCCGGCTGGATCCGGACAAGACGATCACCATCGGCCATCACCGCGCCAAAGTCGGTGACGTGGTCTACCGGAACGTCGAGATGGCCGACCTTCTCACCCAACTGTCCAGCCGGGTCACCAGCAGGCCTGCGCGACCGGCCATCGCGCCCGGGACGGTCGGGCCGATCGTGAGCCGTGGCGACGACCCGATCACCGCCGACGCCCTCTACCCGCGCTGGGCGAGCTTCTTTCGGCCCGACGACGTGATCATGACCGACACCGGTTCGCCCTCACTCGGTTTGGCATTCGCGCAACTGCCCAAGGGTGCGGAGTTTCACAACCAGACCCTTTGGGCGTCCATCTGTGGGCGACTCCGGCGGCGTTCGGCGCCGCGATCGGTGCTCCTGATCACCGGCGAAGGTGCTCATCAGATGACCGCCCAGGAGATCGGCCAGTTCGGCCGGCGTGGGCTGCGCCCGATTGTCTTCGTGCTCAACAACTCCGGCTATCTCAGCGAGCGCATGCTGTGCAAGGACATGGCTCTGGCCTACAACGACATCGCGGCCTGGAACTACGCAGAGCGTCCGCACGCCCTCGGCTGCCAGGGATGGTTCACGGCGCATGTCAACACGTGCGGCGAGCTCGACGACGCACCTAAGGCAGCCGAGCAAGCCGGTGGCGCGGCCTACATCGAAGTCGTCACCGATGCCTACGAGGCCCCACCTGTGTACAAGAAGCTCCACGAGAACGTCAAATCGTTTTACAACGTCCGCTAACCGGAAGTCATGTGCGGTCAACACTGAAGAACTTAAGCTTCAACGATGGCCGCCAAACCGCTCGCCGCCGCGGCAATCGCCCAACTGGAGGCCGACGGGGTCGCCACGTTGATCGGCACAGTCGTCAACCCCGCGGGGCTTACCCATGCCAAGACGGTGCCGCTCCGCAGGATGAGCACGTTCGCCGATCCAGGTCTCGGCGCGAGCCCGGTCTGGCACGTCTTCGCGATCGATCAGGCAGGCATCGTCTTCGGCGATGCCATCGGCGTGGTCGGCGACCAGCGGATCCGCATCGACCTGGGTGCGCTGCGGATCCTGGGCGACGGATTGGCCTGGGCCCCTGCTGCTTTCTTCAATCAGGACGGTTCGGCTGACCCGTATTGCAGTCGCGGGGTGCTGCAGCGGGTCGAGGAGCGGTTATCCAACGCAGGCATCGACACGGTCGTCGGCCACGAGATGGAGTTCGTTCTCGTCGGATCCGACGGCAGCGCACTGCCGTCGCACCTGTGGGCCCAATATGGCCTGGCAGGGGTACTCGAGTTCGAGGGGTTCGTGCGCGACGTCATGGACGCCGCGTCGAGCTCCAGTGTCGCGATCGAACAGTTCCACCCGGAGTACGGCGTCAATCAGTTCGAGATCTCGCTGTCACCGCAGTCACCAGTTGCGGCGGCCGACCAACTGGTGCTGATGCGCATCATCATCGGCAGGCTGGCCCGTCGGTATGGGCTCCGAGTCAGCCTTTCGCCCGTGCCGTTCGCGGGTAGCGTCGGATCCGGTTCTCACCAACACTTTTCGATGAAGCGCGGCGACACTCCACTGTTCTCGGACGGAACGGGAGTGGCAGGCATGACTGCCGAGGGGGAGTCCGCCGTCGCTGGACTGCTCGCGGGCCTGCCCGACGCACAGGGAATACTGTGCGGCTCCGTCCTGTCGGGACTGCGGATGCAGCCCGGTCATTGGTCCGGTGCATATGTGTGTTGGGGAACCGAGAATCGGGAAGCCGCAGTGCGATTCCTCATCGGCGGGCCGAGCAATCCGCTCGGCGCGAATGTCGAGGTGAAGGTCATCGACCCATCGGCCAATCCGTACTACGCGACCGCGGCGATACTCGGGCTTGCGCTCGACGGCATCGATCGCAATTTGCCGCTGCCACCAGAGACGACCGTCGACCCTGCGGTGCTCACCGACGATCAACGTAGTCAGGCAGGCATCACGCTGCTCGCATCGCGGCAGGCCGACGCCCTCGATGCGCTTGACCAATCCGCATTGCTGCGGGGCATTTTGGGTGACGAACCGGTCGACGCGGTAGTCGCGGTGCGACGCTACGAACAGCAGACCTTCGGCGACCTCAGCCCCGACAACCTCGCCGAGAAGTTCCGTCTGGCCTGGAGTGTATGAGCTTGTCCGCCCTGGCCGAGCATGTCGAGAACGTGCCGCTGGTGGATCACCACGTACACGGCTGCTGGCTTCAGCCTCCCGACCGCCCCCGGTTCGAGAACGGCCTCAACGAGGCCAATACAGAACAGTTGGCGAGTTACGACTCGGCGTTCGACACCCAGCTCGGTTTCGCCGTTCGCGCGCATTGCGCGCCGCTGCTGGGACTGCCGACGCACGCCGACGCCGGCGCGTACTGGAATCGTCGATGCGAACATGCGGAGTCCGACCTCTCACGGATCTTCCTCGCCGAAGCCAGGGTGTCCGACTGGCTGGTGGACACCGGATTCGCCAGCGGCGTAGCCGATCTCGGTGCACTTGGCGACCTGTCGGTCGGAGGTATCCACGAGATCGTCCGACTGGAGTCAGTGGCAGAAGACGCCATAACGGCATCCGACGACTACGCGACGGCGTTTGGGCGCCTGCTTCACGAGCGGGCGAAGACTGCGATAGCCACCAAGTCGATACTGGCCTACCGCGGCGGCTTCGACGGCGATCTGAGCGAGCCGGCATCGACCGCGGTGGCCGAGGCCGCAGACCGGTGGCGCGACAACCCTGGCACCCGACTGACGGATCGGGTGCTGCTGCGGTTCGGCCTCCATCAGGCCCTGCGCCTGGGTAAGCCGCTGCAGTTTCATGTCGGGTTCGGCGACCGCGACTGCGATCTGCACCGAACGAACCCGTCGCATCTGCTGGACTTCCTGCGCATCAGCGGCGATACCCCGATCATGCTGTTGCACTGCTATCCGTATGAACGCGAGGCCGGATATCTCGCGCAGGCGTTCAACAACGTCTACCTCGACGGTGGGTTGGCCATCAACTACCTGGGCGCGCGGTCGGCGTCGTTCATCGGTCGCCTGGTGGAGATGGCGCCGTTCCGCAAGATCCTGTACTCGTCGGACGGAATCGGCCCTGCCGAGCTGCACTACCTCGGGGCGCGGCTGTGGCGCAACGGGATTCGGGACGTGCTTGCGGGCTTCGTCGAGGCCGGCGAGTGGAGCGAACACGACGCGATCCGGGTGGTCGACCTCATCGCACACGAAAACGCGCGGCGCGTTTACGGGCTCGGCTGACTACCGCACGCCCCGGATCAACCCTCCCGGCCTCGCGCCGGTGTCGACGCCGTGGCGCCGGGTCACCGCCCCGCTGACCACGGTCGCGTCGTAGCCCGTAGCGCCCTGGATCAGCCTTCGGCCGCCTGCGGGCAGGTCGTAGGCCATGTGCGGCAACTCAAGGGTGAGCGCATCCATGTTTATGACGTTGATATCAGCCTTCTTACCGACCGCGATGACCCCGCGATCGGAGAGTCCGTAAAGCGTTGCGGTGTCCAGCGTCTGCTTGCGTACCACGTACTCCAACGGGAACTTCGGCCCGCGGTGACGGTCACGGGCCCAGTGGGTCAGCAGGAACGTCGGGTAGGAGGCATCGCAGATCAGGCCGCAGTGAGCGCCGCCGTCCGACAGCCCGGAAACGGCGGCGGGGTGTGACAACATCTCGTGGATGACGTCGTGGTTGCCCGCTGCGTAGTTGTAGAACGGCAGCATCAGCATTGCGCCCGCGTCGGATTCGAGCATCAGGTCGTACATCGTGGCCAGCGGGTCCTGACCGCGCTGCTCGGCGATCGCCGCGACCGTCTTGTCCGGCGTCGGCTCGTAGTCGGGCGGGTCGCCGATCGCGTAAATGCTCTTGGCGCTGTGCTGAACCATCGCGAACATCGCGTCGAAGAGCACGGAGGGATCGGGCGGCAGATCCGGTTCGGCCAGGATGGCCGCGCGGACTGCCGGATCGGCCAGACGCCGGGCCAACTCGTCGCGGCCCAGTTCTTTCTTCAGCTTGCGGAAGGTGGGCCGATGGGTGAACGCGTGATATCCGGGGAAGCCGAACAACATGCCGAACGGCCGCGCAGCGATCTGCGCGTACAGCTCGATGCCGTTCTCGTGCGCCTTTCCCGTCCGCTCCAGCATGTCGCGCCACAGATCCGGGAGCCCGGACGACTGGATCATGCCGAACGACACCGGCCGCTCGATCTCGGCCGCCAGCTTGGTCATCCAGTCAAGCTCCCGCATGCAGACCTCAGCGGGGCTCTCGCCTGCGATGCCTTCCGGCGCTACCTCGAACACCGCCCTGCCGCCTGCGGCCATCGCACGTCCGAGGCCGAACAGCTCCTGCTCGGCCGCGTACGTTCCGGGCACCGCCTCGCCATCGATGGCACGGTGGCCCTCGGTACGCGACGTGGAGAAGCCAAGCGCGCCCGCCTCGATCGCTTCCTGGACGATTCGCGCCATCGCCGCGATGTCGTCCTCGGTCGCCTCTTCGTTGCGGGCGCCGCGGTCACCCATCGCATATCCGCGCACCGCACCATGAGCGATCTGGGTTCCGAAATCGATGGCAAGGTCACGCTTCTCGATGGCGTCGAGGTATTCGGGGAAGCTCTCCCACTGCCAGCTGATTCCCTCGGCCAACGCAGACCCGGGAATGTCTTCGACGCCTTCCATGAGTTCGATGAGCCACTGTTCGCGACCGGGAGCAACCGGGGCGAATCCCACCCCGCAGTTGCCGCCGACCACGGTGGTGACGCCATGCAGGCTCGACGGCTCCAGCAGCGGGTCCCAGCTGACCTGCCCGTCGTAGTGGGTGTGGATGTCGACGAACCCGGGTGCCACGATGCGGCCGGTGGCGTCGAGGGTCTCGGCCGCTTCACCTTCAAGGCCTGCGTCGTCACCGTGTCGCCTACGCACCTCGACAATCCGGCCGTCCTTGACGCCGATGTCGGCGTGGAACCGGTCGGCGCCCGTCCCGTCGACCACAGTCCCGCCGGTGATTTTCAGATCAAACATCCTGCCTCCTCAGATCAAACCGGTGGCGTCGAACATCGGCACCGTATACGCCGCCGTGACGTCCTGTAGCCAGGTCGCAGGCGCGTTGTTCGTCAGCCCGCCCATGTCCCAGTAGTCCTTCCACACCGCGATTTTGCCGTCGGCGACTTTATGCACTGTGACAAAACAAAGCAGCGCTGTCTCTCCCGTATCCCACTGCCACGTCTCGGAGTGCTCGTAGATGACGTCGTTGTCATTGCTCACCAGAAGCCCGTCGTGGTTTTCGTACGATGCCAGCGGGTCGAGGCCGATCTTGAGTTTCGCGATGATGTCGTCGGGTCCGCGCGTGGAAAGTGCTGGCCCCAGCGGCATGTCGCAATAAATGCAGTCGTCCGAGAGAAATGCCTTGAGGGAGTCCCAATCGCGCGCCGACAGGGCCTTCCACATCCGCAGAACCGTACCCTCAACTGACACTGGCCAACTCACTCTCTTGCGCCGTTACTGCAGGGGCTTTGTACGCGGCGCGCAGGAAGCGGCCGGTGCGTTGCTTGCCGACGACTTCGGTCGGCCTGCCGTCGAGGAACACAGCACGGCACGCGACGAGCACCGCGTTGACGGCGTCGTCGTTGCGGTTGACCATCCGGGACGGGCCGCCGTACTGCTCGACACGATCCTCTGCGTAGTCATCGAGTGACGCGTCGAGGCGCGCGGGATCGATGACCACCACGCCGGCACGGTCACCGATGCGAAGATGGCCTGAGTCGATGCGATACCAGTCCGCCAGTTCACCGGTCAGCCGGTGCACGGCCTGCTCGACGGTGATGAACGGCTTGCCTGCCTTCTGGGCGTCCTGCACGTGCCGCAGCACCCGCAGGCCCATGTTGTAGAACGCCATGTTGCGCAGGTGAGCTCCCGCATCCGAGAAACCCATCTGGATACCGGAATCACGGGCCAATTTCTTGAGCACCTCGGGCCGATGGTTGGAAATCGTCGTCCGCCAGCGCAATGCCCTGCCGTGCTCGAGGACGAGGTCCAGGAAGGCGTCGACCGGGTGCAGCCCGCCGCGGTCCACACCGACCTGGCCGAAGGACTTGCCGATCACCGACGGATCGGGGTGGTCGACGATGTCGGCGTCGAAGAAGTCGCGCTGCCACACCCGCAGCCCGAACCTGCTCTCGTAATCCCTACGGAACGGGCGGCGATACGCCTCGTCGCGCAGCAATTCGTTGCGCTCGACCTCGTCACGCAGATGCAGTGCTGCCGCGCCCGCCCCGAACTCCTCGAACACCACCAGATCGATGCCGTCCGCGTAGACCTCAAACGGCACCGGCAGATGCTGCCAGCGGAAGTTGCCGCCGAGGCGGTTGATGAACCGAGCGAGTGGGCCCAAGAACCTGATCGCGCATGGATTCGACTTCGGGTCGGGGGCCGACAGCAGGCTGGTCTTCAGCGGATTGCGGACGATGCCAAGCGACTGGCACGCCTGAGACACGAGGTTGAACGGATTCTGGATGTCGGGGCCGGACTGCAGCACCCGGCCGATGCGCCGCAGCATGGATTTGAGTCGACGCAGTTCGCGCGGCTTCGCATATGTGGATGGCAGCGTCCGGGATCGGCACACATCGCCGTCAAGTTTGTCGAAAAGCAGCTGCTGAGAAGACGTTCCAACGAAGCCGGCGCTCAGCGCCTCCGCCAGCCACCGCTCCATCTGGGCCTGTTCGCCCTTGGTCGGACGTTGCTTCTTCTGCGTCGCTCGGTCCAGGCCCATGGTGGCGGCCCCCATGTCGGAATGCCCGATGAACGCTGCCAGGTTGGGGCCGAGTGGCCGCGCCTCCAGCGCTGCGATGCACTCCTCGCAGTTTGTCCACGTCTTGTGCTGATCGACGGCACCGATGACGTGTTCGCGTGGAATCGCCTCGACCCGCCGGAAGATGTCCCCGGCTTCGGCGCTGCCTACATGGACGGTGGACAGCGAACACGATCCGAGCATTACGGTCGTCACCCCGTGGCGCAGCGACTCCGACAGCGAGGGCCCGTTGAGGACTTCGACGTCATAGTGGGTGTGGATGTCCAGCATGCCGGGCAGCACCCACTTGCCCGTCGCGTCGATGACCTCGCGGCCGCCGGCGTCGTCGAGATCCTGCGGCGTGATCGCAACGACGTGGCCGCCACGGATGCCGATGGTGCGCACCGCAGACGGGGCGCCGGTGCCGTCGAGCCAGCGGCCATCGCGAATGATCGTGTCGTACGTCACCAAGTCATAGAACAGCGCGGGCCACGCGGGTGTCAACGAAATGTGTGAACAGATTTCAATAAATGTCTACTTTGCCCGTTAACCAGGAGCGATACCTATACCCAGCCGTCCGGTTGGCGGCCGTCGGTGTCGGTGAAGCCGTATTCGCGTGCCAGCTCCGCCGAGGTGACCGACCGCTGGTTCCAACGCCACCGATTCTCGTCGGCGGCGATGGCCGCGACACCCCGTCCGACATATCGCGGCGTCTCCGATTCGGTGAACCCTGGGGGAGCGGTGGGATGTCCGTCGGAGCGGCCCGGATCCAGCGCGGCGTGCCAGTTGTCCTCGGTAACACCCCAGTTGTCGAGCATCATCTCCGAGCGCAGCCACCCGGGTGTGACGACGACGGCCGTCGCGCCGAACGGTGCGATTTCGTGGCCGATGCAGTAGCCGATCCTGTTCACCGCGACCTTTGACAAGTCGTAGAAAGTAGAGATTCGGTACGTGTCGTCGTTGTATTCCTTTGTCCCGTCCGTCACTTCGACGTGCAGCCCGTCGGGACGAATCACCAGCAGCGGCAGCAGAGCGTGTGCGGTGATCAGGTGGGTGTCGACTCCGAGCCGCAGTATTCGCAGACCGTCGTCGAGGTCGTGTTCCCAGATCGGCCGGTTCCATGTCGGCGGATGACCCTTGAGGATTTCGGCGCCCCAGATGTCGTTGACAAGGATGTCGATCGCGCCGTGGTCGTCGCGGACGCGATCGGCAAGCGCCCGCACTTGTGCGATGTCGAGGTGGTCGACCTGGATTGGGATGCCGACCCCACCGAGTGACGTGACCAGTTCCGCTGTCTCCTCGATGGTTTCTGGGCGGTCGTAGTCGGAGCATGCGTTACCGGAGACGCTGCTGCGGCCGGTACAGATCACCGTGGCACCAGCCTCGCCGAGCGCCGCCGCGATTCCGCGCCCGGCCCCGCGGGTTGCGCCTGCGACGAGCGCTACGCGGTTACGCAGCGCATCGCCATCCGGCGTCCAGTTCATACGGGCATACTGGTCGAACGTGACGCCCTTACAGCGCTATATCGCCGAAGAAATTGCCACCGATCATGTCGACGGCCTGTTGTCCCGACGCGAAGCCCTGCGCCGGCTGGCGCTACTGGGGGTGAGCACCGCGGCGGCCACGGCGCTCTTCGCCGCGTGCAGCGAGGACAAGAAGCCAGCCTCGAACACCCCCGTGACGTCCAGCGCGCCCGCGACCTCACGCGGGGCGCCGCCGGGAGCGGAGAAGGCGATGCCCACCGCGCCGATCACCTGGGCAGGGCCGCAGGGCGAGCTGCAGGCGGCGTGGGCGGAGGCGCCGAACGCGCGGGGTGGCCTGCTGGTCATCCACGAGAACAAGGGGCTCAACGACTGGGTCCGATCGGTGGCGGGCCGGTTCGCAGGTATCGGCTACTCAGCTCTGGCGATCGACCTGCTTTCCGGAGAGGGTGGGACGGCGAAGTTCACCGATCCGGCGGCGGCCACCGCCGCGCTTGGCAAGATCGCACCCGACGTGTTCGTGGCCAACTTGAAGTCGGGCGTCGACGAGCTGCAGCGGCGGGTGGCCGATAAGAAGCTTGCGGTCGTCGGATTCTGCATGGGCGGTGGCCTGACGTGGCAACTGCTCGCCTCTGGCGAGCCGCAGCTGGCCGCCGCGTTTCCGTTCTACGGCCCGGCGCCAGAGAGCCCAGACTTCTCAGGCTCGAAAAATGTTGCGGTCCTTGCGTTTTACGGCGCACAGGATCAACGCGTCACCTCCACCGAGCCCGTCGTCAGGGCGGCGCTGGAAAAGGCCGGGCTGGTCCACGAGCTTGTCACTGAACCCGACGCCAACCACGCGTTCTTCAACGACACCGGCGACCGCTACAACGCGACCGCAGCCGAGGACGCCTGGCGTCAGGTGCAGGACTGGCTCACCAAATACATCGGCTAGAACTTCCGCGAGCGGCTATTCACAGGCTGTTCTCCTACTCGTTGGTGTCGCGTTGTTGACCGAACACGCGTGCCGGTTCTGATTCACCCATGCGGGTTGTGCAGGTTGCGAACTTTTACGGCCCGCGATCTGGGGGCCTTCGGACCGCGGTGGATCGCCTCGGCGCGGAATACTGCGCCGCCGGCCACGAGGTGTTCCTCGTGGTGCCGGGGCGAGACTCCGAAACCCATCAGCTTCCGACGGGTGTCGTTCGTATTTCCTTGCCTGCCAGGCTGATCCCGTTCACCGGCGGCTATCGTGCTGTGCTGCCGCGGCCCGTGACGTCTCTGCTCGCTGAGCTCTCGCCAGACGCACTGGAGGTTTCTGACCGGCTGACCCTGCGATCGCTGGGCGGGTGGGGGCGACGACGCGACGTGGCCACCGTCATGATTTCCCATGAACGCCTCGATCGCCTTGTCGGACAGATACTTCCGGCTCGGTTGGCGCGCTCGATCGCCGATGCCGCCAATCGACGCACCGCAGCCAGTTACGACGCCGTGGTGTGCACGACGGCATTCGCACGCGAAGAGTTCGACCGCATCCACGCGTCCAACGTCCTCACGGTGCCGCTTGGCGTCGACCTCGACCAATTCCATCCCAGCCGTCGGTCGGCGGCGGTGCGGCAGCGGTGGGTCCAACCGGGCCAGACGCTGCTGGTGCACTGCGGCCGCCTTTCGGTGGAGAAGCACGCCCATCGCAGCATCGACAGCGTTGCCGCACTGCGTGATTCGGGCGTCGACGCGAAACTGGTGGTCGTGGGGGAGGGTCCGATGCGCGCGCGGCTTGAACGGCAGGCCGCGGGCCTGCCCGTCGACTTCACCGGCTTCATCGGCTGCCGCGACACCGTCGCAACCATCCTGGCGACCGCGGACGTCGCGCTTGCGCCTGGCCCGCACGAGACATTCGGACTGGCGGCATTGGAGGCGCTGGCCTGCGGCACGCCTGCCGTGGTGTCGCGAACCTCGGCGCTGGCCGAGATCCTCACCACGGACAGCGGCGCCACCGCCGACAACGATCCGGACGCGATCGCGCGCGCGGTCACGTCGATCATCAGCAGGCCGGAACGCCTGCGGCGCAACAACGCACGCCGCCGCGCCGAGCAGTTCACCTGGCCTCGGTCGGCCGCCGGAATGCTCAATGCACTGGGTGCGGGCTAGGCGCCGCGCTATTTTGACCGGATGGCCGAGGACACCGAGCGAGCGAGAAGCTTGTGGTTCGCCCTCCTTCTCACGCTCGCCAATGGATTCCTGGACGCCCATACCTACTTGGCGCGCGGCGGGGTATTCGCCAACGTCCAGACCGCGAATGTGATCTTCGGCGCCATCGACACCGCCGAGCGGAAGTTCACGCTGGCGCTGGCGCACTTGTGGCCACTGCTGGCTTTCATCGCCGGGGTCGTGCTGGCATCGCACATCAAGTCCGGCCGTGTCGAGCGCTTCGTGCCGCGCCCGCTGGTCTGGACGATGGCCGTCCAGGCTCTCGCGCTGGCCATCATCGGCTTCGTCCCGGCGTCGGTGCCGCATAGCTATGTGACCGTGCCGATCAGTTTCCTTGCCGCGATGCAGATCGGTCTGTTTCGCAACATCGGCGACCTCGTCTACTTGCCGGTCGCCACCACCGGCAATCTCATGCGCTGTGTCGAAGCCGGTTACGCCGGGTTCGTCGAGAAGAAGCCGGAGTCCCGGAAGGCCTTCGGGGTGTACGGCGCTCTGATTGTCGCGTTCACCGTCGGAGCCTTGGCCGGCGCCTACGCCAGCCGCGCGTGGGGCGTACACGCCATCTGGCTGCCCGCCGGATTCCTCGCCGTCACCCTGTGTCTGTTCATCATCGATGAACGGCATCTGCGGTGAATTACGATCCAGGAATGATCCGGTCGCTGATGGCCCTGACCGCCGCTACCGCGCTGGCGCTCGTCGGCACCACGGCGGTGGCACGCGCGGCCCCAGGCCAGCCAGCGTGCGCCTACACGCTGTCGCCGCCACAGGTGGTGCAGCTTTCCGGCACGAACGTGGTCACCGCGACGCTCGCACCTGCCGCCTGCGACCAGTCCGAGCCGTACCTTCTGGTGGCCTGCGTCCAGCTGCAGGGCAGCGACGGCCCCGTTCAGTGCGCCGAGGGGCACGGGATTCTGCCTGCGCAGGTGTACTACCAGCCATACCGGCCGGGAGCGACGTACATCTCGACCGGAAGGGGTTGCTCGTCGAAGGGGAATCCGCCGCAGCCCGTGTGCTCGACAACGGGCCCCGTCACCGCCGCGCTGTAGGCGCCGTCGGCTAAGAACGCCCGCAAACCGAATCTGGATCGGAATTAGCGCAACGCCCACCCTGCGCGATACCGTAATCCCTTGGCCTACACGATCTTTACGGCAGCCGACTGCGCTGTCATCGGCTAGTGGCCGCCGACCAACGGCTACTTCTGAAATGCACCCCTACATCCGCGCATTCCCCGAAACCGGCGATATGTGAACCAATTCGGTTCGATAATCGTGTTTCTCGCAGGGGCCAATCGAGAGGGGTCAATATGAAGAGAATCGGTTTGTTCTGCGCCGCCATATGTCTCGTCGCGGCGTTCGCGACAGCATGCGGCGGATCCAATACCTCCACACAAGAAAAGGCGAGCGGGACGGTGACCGCGACGGCGAGTCCCACGACGTCGGCAGGACAGACGAGCGGATCCGCTGCGGCTGCCGCGACGACCATCACGATCTCGGGCATGAGTTTTGGAGACCCCATCACCGTGTCGCCGGGGGCCCAGATCGCAATCACGAACAAGGACTCAGTCGAGCATTCGGTGACGTCTGACGCCGCGGACAAGTTCAACGTCGACGTCGAAGCCAACGAAGCGGGCAAGCTGACCGCGCCCACGGAGCCGGGCGAATACGCCTTCCACTGCAAATACCACCCGTCCATGCACGGCACATTGACCGTCAAGTAGTCGCGGGAAAGACGCCGTTCGGTTTAGACGGCACCGCATCAGGGCATCCGCGAATTGGCGGGTTCGTCAAAACTCTGACGCGGGCCCAACCGAACGAAGGAGCCAACGTGGCTACCAGCACCATGATCGGGATCATCGTCGCCATCGTCGTCGTTGTCGGCGTCGTCGCCGCGCTGGCGGTCCTGGCACGCAACAGGCGGCGCCATGCGCAGGCCGAACACATTCGCGAAGAAGTTGGACGCGAGACACAGCGAGTCGAGAAGCGCGCCGCATTCGCCGACGAGACACAGGCGAAGGCACGCGCGGCCCGGGCTGAGGCCGAGGCGAAGGCGGCGGAAGCGGCCAGACTCGAGGGAACAGCCGAATCCCATCGCGACGCGGTGAACACCTCCCGCGAGGACCTCGAAGCCCAGCGCGAACGCGCCGACGCTCTGGACCCCAAGCGCAGCGATGCGCACGGCCCCAAAGGCGATGTCGATACTGCGGACGAGACGGGGCAGACGCCGCAGACCGAAGCGCCGAGGACCCAGCAGCGACCCCGGTTATGACTACGTCGGCGCCCGGTCAGCGCCGAGCCGCAGCTCAGTTCGGTGGCGTCCAGGACACCGGCAGCCGCTTGATGCCGTGAATGAACGGTGACAGCAGCCGCGCCGGCTCTTCGGTCGCCCGGATGTCGGGTATCTGACGATGCAGTTCCTCGAACACGACGCTGATCTCGCGGCGGGCCAGGTTGGCACCGAGGCAGAAGTGGGCGCCCCCGCCACCGAAGCCGGCATGCGGATTCGGTGTGCGGGCGACATCGAACGTCCACGGGTCAGGAAACTTGTCCTCGTCACGGTTTGCCGAGCAGTACCACAACGTCGCCTTGTCACCGGCGGCCATCTTCGCGCCGCTCAGTTCGCAATCCTCGGTCAGCGTGCGGCGCATGTAGATCACCGGCGACGCCCACCGCACGATCTCTTCGACCGCCGTAGGCGCCAGGGCCTGGTAGTCGGCCCACCACTGCGCGCGGACCTCGGGATAGCGGGTCAGCGCGAGCACCCCGTGGCTGATCGCGTTGCGGGTGGTCTCGTTGCCTGCCACGACCAGCAGGATGAAGAACGACGCGATCTCGGCCGACGTCAAGCGCTCGCCATCGACCTCGGCCTGGACCAGCGCCGTCGTCAGGTCCTCACCCGGGTTGACGCGGCGGTCTTCTGCGACTCCGGTCGCGTATGCCCCGATGTCCATCGCGACCTTGACGAACTCCTCGTAATCCTGGGCGATGTCCTTGTCCCCGAAACCCAGGATGACGTTGGTCCAGTGAAAGATCTGCTCATGGTCGGCGTCGGGAACGCCCATCATGTCGCAGATCACTTGCAGCGGCAGCGGCCCCGCTAACTCCGCCACCGCCTCGCCCTTGCCGTCGGGATGCTCGGCGATCATCTTCTCGACGAGGCGGCGCGCCCGGTCCCGCACGGCAGCCTCGGTGCGGGCGACGACCTTCGGCGTGAAGGCCCTGCTGACGATGTTGCGAAGGCGTAGATGCCTCGGGTCGTCCATGACGATCATCGACCCGAAGTACTCCGAGACGTCCGGGTTCCCGTCATTGATGACAATGCTCGGGCTGGAGCTGAAGATCTGTGGGTGCCGACTGGCGAACCAGACGTCGTCGAACCTGGTCACCGCCCAATGGCCGGCACCTGGCTGAGCCGCGGGCGTGTCGAGCGGTTCGTGAAACGAGATAGGCGCTTCGCGGCGCAACGTGGCGAACGCGCCGTCGCGCAGGTCATCGTCCTTGACCCAGAAACTCCATGAGCCGAGGTCGATATCGGCCAGCGGCACATCCGGGGGGGCTGATCCGTTCAACCGCGTCGTGATACCCACGTCCCGAGCGTAGGTTCCCGCCAAGCCCCCGTCACGGATTTCTGAAACATGTTCCAATTCCCGATCCGGCGTGATAGCACCAAACGGTGCGCAACCCACATGCAGGGCAACCGTTTACGACCTCCGACGCCCAGATCGCGGAGGCGTTGCTGGATGTCAGCATCCCAACGTTGATGTTGTCGCTGGTCCATATGTCAGGCGATCCGAACCTGATCCGCGGCGATCTCAGGCCCGCAGGGCTATTCCTCAATGAGGTCCAGGGCTACATGTCCGAGTGCGACAAGGCAACAGTGCGCAAGATCGCGCTCGAGGTGATCGCCGACTACCGCGATCGCGGCTGCCCGGAGCCCGAGCCGATCGGCCCGGACCTGCTGCAGGAGATGATGCAATGGCTGGTCTGCGAGCCGGTTCCGCGTGAGTATGTGCCGATGCTGCTCGAGGAGATGGAGCTCGACGGCAGAGATAGTCGAGCCGCTCGGTCGACCCGCAGGCCTGCCGACGACTGCCCCGTTGTGGTGATCGGCTGCGGGGAATCCGGTCTGCTGGCAGGCATTCGGCTGAAAGAGGCAGGCATTCCGTTCACGATCGTCGAGAAGAACGCAGGCGTCGGTGGGACGTGGTGGGAGAACACCTATCCCGGTGCCCGCGTGGATGTCGGAAATCACTTCTACTGCTATAGCTTCGAGCCGACCGATCAATGGACGCACTATTTCGCCGAGCAGCCCGAGCTGCAGGCCTACTTCCAGACCGTGATGGACCGCCACGACATCGGCAGGCACGTGCTGTGGGAAACCGAGGTCACCGAGGCGTCCTGGGAGGACGCCTCCGCCACCTGGACGGTGCGCACCCTCGACCGAGACGGCGCGACGACCGAGCTGTCCGCGCGGGCGGTCATCAGCGCAGTCGGGCAGCTCAACCGGCCCCACCTTCCGGCCATCAACGGACAACAGGATTTCGTCGGGCCGGCATTCCACTCGTCGGAGTGGGACCACGCGGTCGACCTGCGCGGCAAGCGGGTCGCCATGATCGGTGCGGGCGCAAGCGGATTCCAGATCGCGCCAACCATCGCGGACGACGTCGACCGCCTCACCGTGTTCCAACGGACCGCTCAGTGGATGTTCCCGAACCCGAACTACCACGCCGAGGTGGGCCCCGGTGTCCAATGGGCGCTTCGGCATTTGCCGTTCTACGGCCGGTGGTACCGGTTCCTGCTGTTCTGGCCCGGCTGCGACAAGGGCCTCGATGCGGCACGCGTCGATGCTGACTACCCCGACCAGAAGACTGCGGTCAGCGAGATCAACGAGATCACCCGGATCATGTTCACCGAGTGGATCAGCAGCCAGGTCGGCGACGATCCCGAGCTGCTGGCCAAGGTGGTGCCCGACTATCCGGCAACCGGCAAGCGCACCCTGCAGGACAACGGCAGCTGGCTGCGCGCGCTGACCCGTGACAACGTCGAGTTGGTCAGAACGGGCATCGACCGCGTCGAAGCCGATGCCGTCGTCACCGTGGACGGCGAACGCTATCCGGCCGACGTCATCGTGTACGCGACGGGCTTTGAGGCCAACAAGACCCTGTGGCCGATGACCATCGTCGGCCGCGACGGCGAAATCCTCGGTGAGCGTTGGGGTGAGCGCCCGACCGCCTACCTCGGCATCACCATTCCCGGCTACCCCAACTTCTTCTGCATGTACGGCCCCGGCACTAACCTCGCGAGTGGTGGCAGCCTGATCTTCCATTCGGAATGCCAAATGCGCTACATCACAGAGTGTTTGGAGCTCCTGATCGCGAGCGTTCACAAGTCGATGGAGCCCACCGAGGAAAGGACTGCGGACTGGCGTGACCGCAGCCAGGCCGAGATGCGCAAAATGGTGTGGTCACAACCCTCGATCAAGCACTCGTTCTACAAGAACAGCTTCGGCGAGGTGTACGGCCTGAGCCCGTGGCGGTTGGTGGACTACTGGGCGTGGACCCGCGAACCCGACCCGGGCGACTTCGTATTCCGTTAGCTCAATTCCCAATTCATGTTCTTGGCGAACGTCTTGGCGTCGTCGGAGATCGTGCCCAGTTCGTGGCAGCGCTGAATGTACGCCTGAATCATCATTAGAAAATTCATCGGGTTGTACGCGTCCTCTTCGTAGCTCCACTTGCCGTCACCGGCGTAGTGCAGAACCGTGATTACCTCCGCCCCGTGGACGCTGCCGTCGCCGGGATCCTTCATGGTGTTCACGTTCTTGAAGATGACCCAGCCCTTCTCGACGTCGATCGAGTACCACGGCACCGGGTAGACGGGCATCTCGCTACCGGGAAAGATGTTCATCTGCGAAACGATCCAGTCACGGATCGCGTCGCGGCCGGTCATGTCGCCCAACGCGTGCTCATGGTAAGTCGCATCCTCGGTGAACACGTCGGCGTAGCCGGCCCAATCCCACGTCGTGCCGACCTCGACCACCTTCTCCTGATAGCGAGCCCACGCGTCTTCGAGTTCCTCGCGCGACCATTTATTCGTGGAAGACGCCATCGAAGCTACTCCTTCTGCTCGACTTCGTATTTCGTTAAGCCAGTTCCCAATTCATGTTCTTCGCGAACTTCCGGGCGTCGTCAGAAATGGTGCCCAGCTTGTGGCTGCGCTGGATATACTCCTGGATCATCGGCATGAAGTTCGTCGGGTTGTACGCGTCTTCTTCGTTGCTCCACTGACCGCCGCCCCCGTATCGCAGAATCGTGATGCAGGGGGCCTCGTGGATGCCGCCGTCGCCGGGGTCCTTCATGCGGTTCATGATCTCGCTGAACACCCAGCCCTTTTCGACGTCGATCGAGTACCACGTCACCGGGTAGAACGGCATCTCGCTGCCGGGGAAGGTGTTCATCGTCGATGCGATCCACTCGCTGATCTGCTTGCGACCGGCCATCTTGCCGTACAGGTGCTCGGTGTAGGTCGCGTCCTCTGTGAACAGCTCGCCATAACGAGCCCAGTCCCACGACTTTCCGATCTCGACCACCAACTCCTGGTGATGGACAAACGTCTCCTCGATCTCCTCGCGTGACCACTGACCCATCGGAACTACTCCTTCGACTGGCTGGTGAAACTAGAACCTGTTCTACCAGTCGGGCAGCCGCGGCGGAGCCGATTCAGGACACGACTGCCGTTGTCCCGCAGCGCGATCAAACGTGTCGGTTTGCGCGCTGGTCACGTTATTGTCGGAGCCATGGCACTCGGTATCGACCCGCAGGTGTTGGCGGCAATGGCACCGCTGCTGGAGGCACTCGGAGAAACCGAGAACCCGGCAATCGGCGACGTCGAGAGCCGGCGGGTCAACGGCCACCGGATGTTCGACTATGTCGCAAGCACATGGGAACCGGTCGCCGGCGTCCAGCGCGACCGCCACACGCTGGCGACCGCGGACGGCGCCACATTGGACCTCGAGTGGTATCACACAGCGGGCGGACAGCCTGGCGGTGCGGTGCTCTATCTGCACGGCGGGGGGATGATCTTCGGCCTGGAGCACCTCGGCCGCGTCTACGACCTGGCGGTGCGCGACTACGTCGCGACGTCCGGTGTTCCCATGCTGGTGGTGGACTACCGGATCGCGCCTGAGCATCCACATCCCATTCCTGTGGAGGACTGTTATGCGGCACTCCGGTGGCTCGCCGACAACGCCGCAAAGCTCGGCATTGACCCCGCTCGCATCGGTGTGATGGGCGATAGCGCGGGGGGCGGTCTAGCGGCGGGTGTGAGCCTGCTGGCCCGTGATCGCGGCGGCCCGCCCATCGCCCAGCAGCTGTTGATCTACCCGATGCTCGACGACCGCACCCGCACACCCGACCCGCAACTGGTGCCGTTCTTGACCTGGACCTATGACGACAACATCACCGGCTGGGCCGCACTGCTCGGCGACAACGCAGGCACCGACGCGGCGTCGCCGTACGCCGCACCCGCCCGCGTCACCGATCTGACCGGTCTGCCCGACACCTACATCGACATCGGCGACCTCGACATCTTCCGCGACGAAGACATCACGTATGCGCGACGCTTGTCCGATGCCGGGGTGGCGACCGAGTTGCATCTGCATCCTGGGTGCCCACACGCGTTCGAGGCGCTCGCGCGCGGAGCCGACGTTTCACAACGAGCAATCGGCGATCGTGTACGTCGCCTGCAAACCCTCTAATCCCCGCAAAACGCCTACGCGCCAACGGTATCCGTTTGGTAACGTCGCCCCCTCCAGGGCCGATATCCCGGTAGGAGCAGACGTTTGCGTCGCTCCGGATATGGGAATGAACCGTGACGGCCCAACGCCGGAATCAGACGGTCGAGGCCGCAAGGCAGGAGTCAATTAACGATGAGGCTGTCGAAGCAGCCATGATCGTAGGCGCAATCGGTTTCGGGGCCCTCGGGCCCGGCGGAGCGGTGGCGTCGGCCGGGCCCACAGCGCCCGCGCCGCTGAAGCCCCACGATGATTTTTGCCCACCTTGGTGTGGGCAACGGCGACGGGAATGGGCCGGACTGGAAGCACTGGGATGGGGACAAGGGTCTGTGGTGGGCCGCCAATCGTCACGAGTGGTGGAACGACAACAATGGCCCGCCGCCATGGGGCTGGGGTCCGCCGCCGGCCTATCAGTGGGACGGCGGCCCGCCGCGCCCGTTCAACTACTGGGGTACGACGTCAACCCCGTCTGGGATGACGGCTTCGGTCAGTGGGGGATCTGGTTGTTCGGCCTGTGGATCCCGATCTTCGGCATCGGCGTCCAGTAACCGACCCGTTCAAGCACCCTCGGGGGCCTCGACTACTGCCTTGATGCGCTCGAGGGTCGTGCGCATGTCACGGATGTTGCGCCGCTGGCGCAGCTGGCCACCCAACACCGAGAACAGCTTGCTGAACAGGCTTTCAGGCATCCGGAACGACTCGGTCACCTCGGTGCCGCCGTCGACAGGGGTCAGCCGGTAGTGCCACGTGTTGGCCGCCGTGTTGCCGACCAGCACGTCGAAGCCGAATTCACGCCCAGGCTCACACGCAGTGACGCGGCACGTGGTCCAGTACACCGGGCCGATCTCGTTTCGCTTCACGTGTCCGCGGAAACGCGCGCCCATTGCTGGGCCGGTGGCACCGTCGAGCCATTCGGATTCGAACACCTCCGGCGAGAACCGACCGGTGTTGCGGACGTCGGCGATGAGACCCCACACTTTGTCGGCCGGCGCCGACATAGTGACTGTCGCTGAACCCTGCATAGCTACCCTCTTTCTGCCGTCGGGCGTGAAGCTCCAAAGAGGTTAGCGCTCAGCGGATTCATCCTCCGGCAGGTCGTGCCTGACGACGCGCACCTGCCCATGTGCCAGGCAGGCCGCATAGCCGTGGAGCTTGCCGTAGACCTCCCACGCCGTGCGGCGATCGTCGCTGTGGGCGTGGATTTCGTGCCCGTCGGAGAACCGTAGATGCAGGCTGCCGTCCTCATCCCAACTCGCGTGGGTGCATGTCGATCCCGCAAAGTCGAACAACGCACGATGCTCAGCCCGCGCGGATTTCGGATCGATGAGCACGACTTCTTCGTCGTCTCGCGGAGTCTGCGGCAGGGTGAAGTAGAACGGCACCGAGATGACGACTTCGTTGTAGCCGTCCAGGCTCAGGACCAGACCATCGCGGAACATGATCCGCTGCACTACGCAACCCCGGATCCACGGCTCGTTCATTTTTCAACTCTGGCTCGTCGCGCACCTGCGCACAAGACCTTTCGTCTCGTTTCCGTAGCATCGGCGGAGGGACCTGGAGGCGTACGTGAAGATTCGGTTCGGCATTGGGCTGGGAGCGGATACCGGTCCCGAACAACTCGCGAGCATCATCGACCATCTGGAGGCGCGAGGTGTCGATTCGCTGTGGTTCTCGGAGTTGGTGTACTCAAAGGCGGTCGATCCGTTCGTCGGGATGGCCTACGCACTGGCCAGGACAAAAAATCTGAAGGTCGGCACGTCTGTCGCAGTGCTTCCCGGCCGTCATCCCGTGCTGGTGGCTAAACAGCTGGCATCGCTGGCCGGCCTTGCGCCCAAGCGGGTCCTCCCGGTGTTCGGCCTGCGGTCGGCGATTCCCGCGGAACGCGAGATCTTCGTGGTGCCGGATGGGCAACGCGCCGCCGTCTTCGACGAATCACTGCGACTCCTGAGATCGGTTCTGGAGCAACAAGGTGTCGCGTTCGCGGGCGATTATTTCGAGGTCAGCTCCGCCGATGTCGAACCGCGACTGCTCAAACCGCTCGACATCTGGCTGGGCGGGTCCGCACCGGCGGCGTTTCGCCGCATCGGCCAGCTCGGCGACGGATGGCTCGGTAGCTTCCTCACTGCCGAGGAAGTCCGCGGAGGTCGCGAGCAGATCCAGCGGGCGGCCGCAGAGGCGGACCGCGAAATCGAACCCGACCACTTTGGGATCAATCTCGCGGTCTGTGACGGCGAAATGCCGGACGGATTGGTCGGCGCGGTCAGGCGGCGCAGGCCTGACGTCAATCCCGCGGATCTCATCGCGGGCGACTGGCCGCACCTGCACCGTCAACTCGACGCCTATCAGGCGGCCGGTTTGACGAAATTCGTGATCCGGCCTGCCCAGCAGACGTATCTCAGTGACTTCATCGATCGGTTCGTGGCTGAACTGCTGCCCAGGCAGAACTGACGTCGTCAACCGTTTCGGGACATGAACCATGGCGGTCGTGCCACCGTGTTTAGAAGTGTGTGGCCAGGGCCACTCACCGGTGCAACTTGAACGGGAGGAGCTGGGGGATGGGTATTCGATTCTGGCGCACTATCAGGTCGTTAGTACTTGGCGCGGTGGCGGCCGCTCTCGCGTTTGCCCTGGTGAGTCCGCCCTCGGCGGTCGCCGCCGACGACCGGCTGCAGTTCACAGGGACGACATTGTCCGGTGCGCCGTTCAACGGTGCGAGTCTCGTCGGCAAGCCGGCGGTGCTGTGGTTCTGGACGCCGTGGTGTCCGTTCTGCAACGCAGAGGCACCCAGCGTCAGCCAAGTGGCAGCCGCCAATCCGAAGGTGACTTTCGTCGGTGTCGCGGCCCGCTCGGATGTCGCGGCCATGCAGGGATTTGTGTCGAAGTACAACCTCAACTTCACCACCCTCAACGACGCCGATGGGTCGATCTGGGCCCGCTACAACGTGCCGTGGCAGCCGGCATATGTGTTCTACCGCGCCGACGGATCGTCGACGTTCGTGAACAACCCGACCGCGGCCATGCCCATGCAGGAGCTTTCCGACCGGGTCGCGGCGCTGTCGTAGGCCGCCGCGCACTGTGGACCAAGACCTCGTGGGCTTGGCCTTCGCCGCTGGATTGGTGGCGGCACTGAACCCGTGTGGGTTCGCCATGCTGCCCGCATATCTGGCCCTGGTAGTGCGGGGCGAGGACGTCCGTCGACGGGCTGCTGTTGGTCGCGCGGTGACGGCCACCGCCGCGATGGCGGCCGGCTTCCTCACGGTGTTCGTCGGATTCGGCCTCCTGACTCTGTCTGCCGCATCGACAGTGCAGCGTTACCTGCCGTATGTCACCGTCCTGATCGGCATTATCCTTGTCGCCCTTGGTGTTTGGCTGCTCACCGGGCGCGAGATCACGGTGCGCGGGGTTGCAAGCGGCGCGCGGTGGGCGCCGTCGGCCCGCCTGGGCTCGATGTTCACCTACGGGATCAGCTACGCGATCGCATCGCTGTCATGCACGGTCGGGCCGTTTCTCGCGGTCACCGCCGCCGGGCTTCGCGGCGGCTCGGCACTGCGCGGCGTTTCGGTCTACGTCGCGTATGCGGCCGGTTTCACGCTCGTCGTCGGGGTGCTCGCGGTGGCCGCCGCGATGGCCAGTTCGGCGGCCGTCGAACGAATGCGCCGAATTGTGCAGTATGTCAACCGGATCAGCGGCGTGCTGCTCGTCGTCGTTGGCCTATACGTCGGCTACTACGGCCTCTACGAGATCCGCCTGTTCAGGGGTAACGGAAACCCCGTAGACCCGGTGGTGGCGGCCGCAGGCCGGGTGCAGGGTGCGATCGCGGGCTGGGTTCATCAGCACGGCGCCTGGCCATGGCTGGTGGCGCTTGCGGTGTTTGCCATCGCCGCGCTCGCTGCCACGTGGCGCGCTAGCGTGGCCGCGAGATATCGCCATGCAGATCGGGCCACGGCGGGCGACGAACCATAGCCACACCGGCGAGCGTTGCCGACACCAGCCCGACCAGAATTCCCATCATCGCGATGCGGCCTGCGTCGACCGCAGGGACAAATGACGCCTTGCCGTCCTTGACCACGAAGATCCCGAGCGGTTTGCCGCCCGGCTTGGCGACGGGGACGACGGTGGAGCCGTCGGCGGTTTCGTACGGCTGGCCGAACACACGTGACGCAGCGGGATCGACCGGCACCGTGTCGATGGCTTCTCGAGCCTCGCGAAGATTCATAGGTTCTGCTTACTACCGCCGGGCGATCTGCGCTGATTTCCGACCCGAAGTGCAGTCATATCAGGTGATAGTGCCATCGAAAAGAAGGAGACCCGCAGTGGTGATAGTTGCCGGACACATCGTGGTCGACCCGCAGCATCGCGACGACTACTTGTCTGGATGCGTCGAGGTGGTGCGTCAGGCGCGCCGTGCCGCGGGCTGCCTGGACTTCGCACTGTCGGCCGACCCGCTCGAGCCGGGCCGCGTCAACATCTTCGAACGGTGGGAATCTCAGGCCGCGGTGGAGGCTTTCCGCGGCAGCGGCCCAAGCGACGAGCAGAGTGCCGCGATCCGTGCCGCCTCGGTCGCCCAGTACGACGTCGGCGACGAGAGAAGCCTGACGTGATCGCCGGTCACTGGCAATACGAGTGCGTGGAGAACGAAAGTGCGTGCTGATACAGGGGATCCAGCGTGCGTGACTGGGCGATCGCGTTCCTGGCGTCGTCAAGTGTGCCGGTGCAGTCGGGGGAGTGCAGAACCGGCCAGTGCATCGCGATCTGCTCGACCATTTCGGAGTTCAGGCGGTCGATGATCGCGCGGGACGACGACAGGTCAGGCGCGACGTTCGGCGCGGATCCGGGGTCGAGTTTCCATTGCGCGAACCGGGTGTATTCGATTGCTTCAGTGGCGTCGATCTGATCGGTGAAGATCCCCCTGACGTAGCCGACGTCAACGCCCTTACCCGTCGCATCGCTGCTCACCGCTGCCAACACCTGCTTGACGCGCGGCGGATCCTCGATCGACCCACCGGTCTTCCACTTGCTCGCCGCGACAGGGTCTGCCGTCTGCAGTCGTTGCGTTGCGGCGTCGACCAACTCGAGGAGCGGGTTGGTGTCGTCGGCCAGAGCTGGCGCATGCACCGACCCGAAAGCAATCAGGACGCAGGACAACGCGGCCGCGCCACGGGCTCCCCTCAGCGGTCAAACTCCGACTCGTCGTCGGGGACGGCAATCGCCTGCTCGATCAGATCCGCCTCACTGGCTTCCCCATCGCGGACACCCGTGAGGCGCGCCGCGTCACGCCAGGTGTCCTCGGCTTCGGGACCATCGTCGCCGAACGCGGTGGACTCAGGGTTTGTCATGACCTCAATTGTCCTCTCATCGCGCCGAGAGTCGAGATGTAACCGATCCTTCGTCGCCTGCGAATAACCCAGTGTCGGGACGACCGAAACAGGACCATGAATATCTTTCACCAGGCATGCAGGAAATGGGTCCGCCGGTTCTCGGCGGCGTTCTTAACGGCGGCATTGCTGCCAGCTCTGATTGGCATCATCGGCGACGGCACCCCCACGGCCGCCGCGGCGGTAGAAGTCCTCAGCGTTCCTTCGCCGTCGATGGGCCGCGACATCACGGTGCAGTTCCAGGGTGGCGGCCCGAAGGCGGTCTACCTTCTCGACGGTCTGCGCGCCCGCGACGACCGCAACGGCTGGGACATCGAGACCGGCGCGTTCAGTTGGTTCGACGGCTCCGGGTTGTCGGTCGTGGCGCCGGTCGGCGGCATGTCCAGCTTTTACACCGACTGGTACCGGCCGGCCGTCGGCAACGGCCAAACCCAGACGTACAAGTGGGAGACGTTCCTCACATCGGAGCTTCCGGCGTGGCTGGCCGCGAACAAGGGTGTCAGCGCAACCGGCAATGCCGTAGTCGGATTGTCGATGTCGGGCAGTGCCGCGCTGATCCTCGCTGCCTATCACCCGGGACAGTTCGCCTACGCGGGCGCGCTCTCGGGCTTCCTGAATCTGTCGGCAGGGCTCTGGCCCGTGCTCGTCGGCATCGCGATGGGCGACGCAGGTGGCTTCAACGCGCTGGACATGTGGGGTCCCTACGGCGGGCCTGCCTGGCAGCGCAACGACCCGATGCGGCAGATCGGGCGCCTGGTTTCGAACGCCACCCGCATCTGGGTGTACAGCGGCAACGGCAACCCGACGGATCTGGATGGAGGGCTGGGCAACGCGCAGATCCCAGCACAATTCCTGGAGGGCCTGACGATCCGCACCAACAGGGATTTCCAGGCGGCGTACACCCGGGCCGGCGGCAGCAACGGGGTGTTCAACTTCCCGTCGAACGGCACGCACAGCTGGGGCTACTGGGGTGGCCAGCTGCAGGCCATGAAGCCAGACATCCAGCGGGTGCTCGGCGCCGCTCCTGCCGCCTGACCGGAGAGGTCTCGTGACAGTGCACTCGGCAAACTCGCCGACGGTCCGCGCGACAAATGCCTCGAACGTCGCGTCCCAGCCGTATTCGGTCGCATATTAGGGCGCCGTGCCGCTCGACGACCGACCCGAGACCACCCGGCTGGGGCGCCGAAGAACGACGTGGGACCGGCGCGTCTCGTTGCTCAGCATTCGGCGGATCTGACCCATCGCGCCGACGAGTCGAGTTCGCTGACCGTCGTCCAACGGCGCGAGCACCGGATAGATTGCACATGCCTGCAGCCGGTTCAGCTCGTCGAACGCCCGCCGGCCATCTTCGGTCAGGCGGACGACCTGGCGACGGCCATCGGCCGCCGACTTGTCCCTGACCGCCAATCCCCGACGTGGTGAAGTCCGACAGGATGTGGCTGAGGTAGCCGTCGTCGAGATCGAACTCGCGTCGAAGCTCGGACGCCGCGATGTCATCGCGATGAGCCAGCCCGAACAGCACCCTGGCCTCGGCAAGACCGAATTTCGATGCGGCGAGATCGGGCCGCAGCAGGCCATGACATAGTTGACATCGCCAAATACTTGGCTGACGCCAAATAGTTGGCTGACGCTGTCAACTATTACGTAACACAGGTTGCTGAGAACCGTTCACACAATGTGTGCGTAAACTGCCCTGACGACGGGGGAGGCTCTCGAAACCGCGAGGAGCCTTCGGATCAGACGCAACCCAAACCGCCAGAGGCCGCAACCTTGCCAGAAGCCAGACACGACACACAGCACTTGAAGCCGCACTTCGAGAAGGTGCAGTCGCATTACGATCTGTCCGACGACTTCTACCGGCTGTTCCTGGACCCGACTCAGACGTACAGCTGCGCGTACTTCGAGCCCGATGACATCACGCTGGAACAGGCGCAGATCGCCAAGATCGATCTGTCGCTGGGCAAACTGGACCTCCAGCCCGGCATGACGCTGCTCGACGTTGGTTGCGGGTGGGGCGCGACCATGATGCGGGCGGTCGAAAAGTACGACGTCAACGTCGTCGGGCTGACGCTCAGCAAGAACCAACACGATTTCGTCGAGCAGCGGTTTGCCGAGTCTGACAGCCCGCGCACAAAACGGGTGTTGTTGGAGGGCTGGGAGCAGTTCCACGAGCCGGTCGACCGGATCGTGTCGATCGGCGCGTTCGAGCACTTCGGCTCCGACCGGTACGACGACTTCTTCAAGAAGACCTATCAGGCGCTTCCGACCGGCGGCAGAATGCTGCTACACACGATTTGCAAGCCTAGTGACGAGGAATTCGTTGGGCGCGGGTTGAAGTTGACGATGCGGCTTGTCCGCTACATCAAATTCATCATGGACGAGATCTTTCCAGGCGGCATGCTGCCGAAGGTGGCGGTGGTCGAGGAGCATGCGACCAAGGTCGGGTTCGAGATCAGCCGGGTCCAGTCACTGCGGCTGCATTACGCGAAGACGTTGGACATCTGGGCAACCGCGCTCGAGAGCCGCAAGGACGAGGCGATCGCGATTCAGTCAGAAGAGGTCTACGACCGGTACATGAAGTACCTGACCGGCTGCGCTGACCTGTTCCGCGAGGGCTACACCGACGTCTGCCAGTTCACACTCGTTAAGAACTAGGCTGTCGCCCCCACCGTGGTGATCGCATCGATCACCGCGCCCGGATTGTCAAGCGACACAAACGTTCTGGCGCCGGGCACCTCGATCAGCGACCCGTTCGGGAACAGCGCCGCAAGGCGCCTGCCCAGCGCGGGAGTGAAGGCGCGGTCGCGCTGACCCCAGACGATCGTCACCGGCTTGGTGAAACGGCCGAGCCGCGTCGACACCACGGTCAGATCGGTCTTGGCGACGTTGCGTAGCAGTGCGGCGAGGTCTCTGCGGATGCGGACGTCTGTGCGGGCCGGCTCCAGCCAGGACGCGGTGAGCTGGGCATCCGAGTGGACCAGTAGGCCGAACCCGAGGGGAGAGTGCCGTAGGGCCTTGATCCGCATCTGCTCGAACAGCAGCTTGATGGAGATGGGCCCGCGAAGCAATGCGAAGACGAGGGTGAACGGAAACGGTGGGAACTTGTCGAACGCATCGCAGTTGGTCAGCACGAGGCGGCCGATCTGCTCCGGGTATGCGTCGATGACCAGCTGACTCAGGCCGCCGCCGGTGTCACTGCCGACGAGCGTCACATCTGACAGCCCGAGCGCGACGATGAAGTCGCGGATCATTGCGGCAACGCCTGCCGGTGACAGGGCGCCGGCATCGTTGGCCGGAATGGTGTGCGACCCGAGGGGCCAGTTCGGCAGGTAACAGCGGAAACCCTGCCGCGCCAAGCTTTCCGCGACGCGGTCCCACAGCCGGCTGTCGACCAGGATGCCGTGCACGAACAGCACCGGGGGATGGCGGGAGTCCTCGGGACCCAACACGCGGTAGTCGATCGTTACCTGGTCCAACGCCAGCTGCGGCATGTTCGCTATCCTTCCGATGAGACTTACAAACACCTGGTATGAAAGTTACGTGCAGCCTGTATGAAAGTCAATGAGGATGTGGCCGCCGAGTCGTCGACGCGGCGCACACAGGCCGAGCGCACCGCTGCGACGCGGGCGCTGCTAATTGGCGCTGCGCGGAAGTTGTTCGCCGACAAGGGGTTTGCCGACGTTTCTACCCAGGCGATCGTCGCGGCGGCCGGCGTGACACGGGGAGCGCTATATCACCAGTTCGAGGACAAGGCGGCGCTGTTCGCGGCGGTATACGAGGAGGTCGAGCGCGATCTGGTCGCCGATATAGCGCGCCAGATCATGGTCGATCAACCACCCGGCCCGCTGGAAGCGATGCGGCTGGGGGCGCGCCTCTTCCTCGATCGCTGTTCGGCGCCCGACGTCCAGCGGATCGTCCTTATCGACGCGCCTGCGGTACTGGGCTGGGATCAGTGGCGCGCCGTCGGGGTGAAGTACGGGCTTGGGGTGATCGAGGGCATGCTTGCGCACGCGATCGCTGAGGGCGCCGTGCCCGAGCAGCCGCTGCGACCGACCGCGCACGTGCTGCTCGGTGCGCTCGACGAGGCGGCGCTGTTCGTGTCCCGCGCGTCGAATCGCGATCAGGCTCGCAAGGAGATGGACGCGGTGTGCGACCGATTGCTCAGCGGGATCGCCGGGCGGTAGGGAGTAACAGCGCGCTGTCGCCGAATTCGTGCCACAGGTACCCGTTGTCGATCGCTTCGCGATATGCCGCGGCCACGAGCGCCGGGCCCGCGACCGCTTCGAGCAGCAACAGGTGCGAGGCACCGGCGTCGTGCCAGCCGGTGACCAGGCCGCCGACCACGCGCGGTGGGCGATTCGGCCCGAGAACCAACTCCGTCCAGCCCGTCGCGGGATGCACCGTGCCGTCGGGATCGGCGGCGGACTCGACGGCGCGGGTCGCCGTGGTGCCGACGGCGATCACCCGCCCGCCCGACGCGCGGGTCAGGTTGATCAGGCGCGCGGTCGCTGGCGGCACCTCGAACGACTCGGCGACCGGTGGCTCGCCCGGCTCCGCCGATGAGACCCCGGCGTGCAGAGTGATCGGTGCTATCGCGATGCCTGCCGAAACGAGTGACGCCACCAACTCGGTGCTGAATGGCCTTGCCGCGCTGGCCATCTCGGCGCTGCCCGGCCGCCGGGCGAATACGGTCTGATAGGTGCTCAGCGGCCAGGACTTCGGCACGTAGCCGTACCGGATGGGCCGACCGTGCCTGCCGAGATAGGACGTGACGTCGCCCTCGATCGCCAACCGTGAGGTCCACAAGCGACTGCCCACGACACCCGGTACGGGATGAGCAGCGAGCACCACTAGCGCGGCGCCATCGGGCAGTCCGATGCGCTCGCCGGGCTCGACGTCCGCCAACTGGGCAGTCGCGTTGGTCGCCGGCCGCAGTTCGACGACCCAGACGTGGTCTTCGAGCGCGGTCGAGAAATGCACGGCGATCGGCGCTGCACCGCGGACGCCGTCGACAGCGGCCGGCAGCGTCGCCGAGTTATTCACGACCAGCAGGTCGCCAGCGGCGAGGTGTTCGCCGAGATCGGCGAACCGGCCGTGCTCGACGCCACCCGGTGTGGCGATCATCAGTTTGACGCCGTCGCGGGCGACACCGTGCGCCTCGGGCGGCTCGACCGCATCCGACGCGGGTGGGCGCTCGAAGTGCGTAAGCGGCGTCGCGAGAGTCATCCGTCTGCTCCGACCGTCATCAGGTCGTGTGCCCGGTAGCGGCCGGACGCGAGTGTGCTGGCGAGCAGATGCAGCAGGGCAGGCACGACGGACTCCGGTTCGGCGCGGTCGGAGATGTCCTCGCCGGGAAACGCAGCCTGGTGCATTTCCGTGCGCATGTCGCCAGGATCGAAGGCGTACACACCGATGTCCGGGTTCTCCGCGGCCAGGATCGCCGAAAGGTGGTCGAGCGCTGCCTTTGACGACCCGTAGCCGCCCCAGCCCTCATACGGCTCGACGCCCGCATCCGAGGTGATGTTGACGATGACGCCGCCGTTGCCGGTCAGTGCGGGCAACGCCGCCTGGATGAGGGCCAGGGGAGCGAACACGTTGGTGGCGTACACGGCACGAAGGTCGGCCGCCAGGTAATCGGCGAGCCGGGGTTGGGGGCTTGGGCCGAGCCGACTGGCGTTGTTCACCAACAGCCGCAGTGGACCGGCGTCCATCGCAGCAACGACCACCGCGGCCCGGTGCGCCGGTTCGGTGACGTCGCCCGGGATCGTGATCAGCCGCGGGGCGTCCAACTCCGCGGCCGCGGCCGCGAGATCGTCGGCACGCCTGGCGTCGGTGACGACCGTCCAGCCGCGGTCGAGCAGGGCCGCGGCCACCGCGCGGCCGAAGCCTCGGGAGCCACCAGTGATGATCGCGACGGGCGAGATGTGTGCGGAAGCAGCCATGTCAGCCATAGTGGTAGTTAAAGTCAACTTTAAGTCAAGGACGTAGACCGAAATGAGGTGCATGGAATGGAGAGCCGAGACCTACTGACGGTCAGTGAGGTGGCCGAGCGCAGCGGTTTCGCGCCATCCGCGATCCGGTTCTACGACAAGGAAGGGCTGATCAGCGCGAGCCGGACGAGTGGCGGGCAGCGACGGTTCGAGCGCAGCATGTTGCGGCGGCTGGCATTCATCCGTGCCGCCCGCAACGTCGGCTTGAGCCTCGACGAGATCGCCGCCGCGCTCGCGATGCTGCCGGACGGTCGCACGCCCACCCGCGCGGATTGGACCCGGCTGTCGAAGGACTGGCGGCAGCGCCTCGACGATCAGATCGCGGGGCTGATGGCGTTGCGCGATAAACTGGATTCCTGCATCGGATGCGGATGCCTCTCGCTGAACCGCTGCGCGATCTCGAATCCGTCCGACGGCGCGGCTGGTGGCGGTCCTGGTGCGGTTTATCTTCCGAAATCGTTGCGTCGCCAGGTGATCGGCCGACCGGCTTGAGCGTAGATTGACATCGAGGCGTCGATGAACACCAGAGACGGTTGGCTCCGTTCGCCGCGATCTGTGGTGCTGCTCCTGGCAGCACTCTTGACGGCGCTTGCGCTTGGGGCGGCCGTCCTGTCGCTCCGCAATCTGCGCGTCGACGCCGTGATCTTGCAGGGCGCGCCGATGACCGACGCACAGGCGGCAGGGCAGGTGTTGACCTCCGCCAGACAGATCGTCGGGGTGGCCGCGCTGCAGGGCGCTACGGGCGGCCGCGCCTTCGTATCCTGTACGAACGAGAGCGAGCCACCCTATCAGGCCGTCATCTACATGAGTTTCCGCCTGCCGCAAAGCAATTCGGTCAAATATCTCGGCGACGTGGCCGCGTCCATGCTCGCGCACGGTTGGGCACGTGCAGCGTCGATGGACGAGCACTTCGGCCAGAAGCTGACCAAGGACGGCGTAACGGCGATCTTCTATCGCAGCGTCAACGACGCGAACTTCGCCACCATGAGGCTCTACGGCGAGTGCCGCACCATGGCCGACCACCGCAACGACAATCCGGTCTGGACGGAAGTAACCGAACAGCTCGGTTAACGCGGGTCAGCTCGGCAGACTCCGCAGTAACAGCCCGCGCATCAGCAGGCGACGGGATGGGTTTCGCAGTACGGCGTTTTGCCAGGGAAGCGATACCGGTGGGCGGCAACCCAGCGGTAGATGGCGTCCTGCGTGAACCGAATGCCGGGAACGCGGTAGAACAGCAGCGGCAGCCGGGTACCAAGCGCGACCGACCACGCGGCGGCCCACGCCTCTGCGCCGATGTAGACCGCGCCCGACGAGTCCAGCCACCGCATCGCTTCCAGCAACCGATCGTCGGGGATGCCAAGTCGCTCCACCACTCCCTGGCCCTGCAACGGCTCCGTACGCAGTAAGCCAGTCCGGTCATGTCTGACCAGGAAATCGTGCGCGCGAGTGCACATCCCGCACGCGCCGTCGAAGAACAGAACTCCGGTCATACCCTCATTGTTCACCGTGGAGCCAGATCAGTCACTGCATGGCGGGCCGGTATGACAGATGTCATGCGCAGCACGGTCTGACCCGCACACAGCGCGGCAGACTCCACCGCCGACTCGGGCATCCCGATAGTTGGGCAATGGGGAGGAAGCGGGTCGCGGCGTTGGCCACCACGCGATCAGGGGAGTTGCACCCGAGCCCGAACAGAGTCGTTCGAAAGGTCTTGTCGGCCGCCAGGATCCGGCGCTGATACTCGGGGATGCGCCCCAGTAGGTCCACTAGCGCGCGGGCGGACCCGGCTTCACCTGCGCAGCGTCGCGACGACGCGCAGCCATGCCGGCCAGTGCCTCGAATACCACCCGGTGCGCCGCGTTGACGGTCAATTCGGCGTGGTCGTAAGCGGGTGCCACCTCGACCACGTCGACGCCCGCGACATCGTGCTCATAGCAGAGTTGGCGCACCATCCGCAGTAGGTCGGCGCTGGTGATGCCGCCCGGTTCCGGTGTGCCGGTGCCCGGCGCGTGCGCGGGGTCCAGCACGTCGATATCGACCGAGACGTAGAGCTTGTCGGCCTTGGCCAGCGCTTCGGCAACCGCGTCGCGCATCACTTCCTTGAATCCGCGCTCCCAGATCTCCTGCATGGTGTGCCAGACCATGCCCTGCTCGAGCATCCACTCGAACGTGTCCTGCGGCGGCCAGTAGCCGCGCAGGCCGACCTGGACGAAATGGGTGCCCGGCACCGCGCCCGACTCGATGAGCCTGCGCATCGGGGTCCCGTGGCTGGCCAAGTTGCCCTCGATTTCGTCGGCGGTGTCGGCGTGCGCGTCGAAGTGGACAATGCCGACGTTGCCATACCCGTGCACGTCGGCCACCGCCGTCGCAGCAGGCCAGGTGATCGAGTGGTCACCGCCCAGGATGACGGGGACGATGCCGCGCGACGCCACAGCGTGTATGCGCTCGCGAATGTTGGCGTGCGACACCTCGGTCTGGCCGTGCGGGCAGTAGGCGTCGCCGAAGTCGACGACCTCCAGCCAGTCGAAGATCTCCAACCCGAGATCGAGGTGATACGTGCCGGGCTCGTACGCCGTGGCACGAATCGCCCGCGGACCGAACCGGGCGCCTGGCCGGTTGGTGGTGGCGATGTCGAACGGGGCGCCGACGATCGCGACATCGGGCTTCCACGACTCGAGTTGTCCGACTTCGGTCAGGATCGGGCGGTGCCCGAACGACACGATTCCGGCGTAGGCCAAGTCGAGTTGCTCGGCCATGCCGGGCGGAAGGTCGCGCTTGTGATCATGGTCGTGGCCCATGGCGATGACGGTACCGCTCAGCGCCGCAACGGATTGCCTAACGCTTCGCGCAGCGGGTCAGGAATCGGGCGCTTGGCCCAGTCGTCGGTGGACACCACCACATAGACGTTTTGACCGCGAACGGCGGTCAGCTCTGCGTTGTCTGCGCTCTGTCGAAGCACGGTGAAGCCGAGTGCGAAACTGGTCGACCCGATCCGCTCGCACTGCACCGCGACTCGTACCGAGTCGCGCCACCGAACCCCTGCGAGATAGTCGATCTCGCTGTGCACGACTTGGATGTCATGTCCGGTGGCGATCAGGCCCGGATACGTCACGCCGAGGTGATCGAGGAATCCGGTGCACGCCTCGTCGAACCACGTGAGGTAGTGGGCGTTGAACACCACGCCCTGCTGGTCGACCTCGGCGAAACGCGGCACCACCGGCAGCGAATAGGTGCTCACGCGATCACCCTAACGTCCCGCCCGTGTCCGATATCGGCGCGCACGTAGCGTCGTGACACCCTGACTGGTGATCCGAGTTGCGCGCCAAGTGCGAGTCGAACCGTCACCCTTCATGATGCAGCTGTTTGCTGCGCCCCACTTTAGGGCGGGTTGTCGCATCGCAGTCCGCCTTCGGCGAGACTGTAGCCGTGCAGCTGGTCACGATCGACGACATCCGGGCAGCCGCCGAACTGATCCGGCCCTACGTCGTTCGCACACCGCTGGTTCCCACGGGATGGGCCGACGACGCGCGTCCGCTGTGGATTAAGCCGGAGAGCCTGCAGCAAGTCGGTGCGTTCAAGGTTCGCGGCGCGTTCAACGCCATCGCCAACCTCGACGAATCCGTCAGGACCCGTGGCGTCGTTGCGTATTCGAGCGGCAACCACGCCCAGGCCGTGGCCTACGCGGCGGCGATCTACGGGGTACCGGCATCGATCGTCATGCCGGAAGAAACGCCGACCGTCAAGGTGGCCGCCACCCGCAGCTACGGCGCCGAGGTGGTGCTGTGCGGAACGGGTCAACGCGAGAAGGTCGCCGCGCAGCTGATTGAGCAGACCGGCGGCGTTCTGGTTCCGCCGTTCGACCACCGCGACATCATCGCGGGGCAGGGCACCATCGGCCTCGAGATTGCCGAGGATCTGGCCGCCGTCGACACGGTGCTGGTTCCTGTCAGCGGCGGCGGCCTGGCGTCCGGCGTCGGCACGGCGATCAAGGCGCTGTGCCCCGACGCCCGAGTGTTCGGCGTCGAACCAGAGCTGGCGGCCGACACCGCAGAAGGCCTTCGCATGGGACGTCGGGTGGACTGGTCGATCGAGAACAGGAACCGGACGATCGCCGACGGCCTGCGGTCACAACCGTCCGAATTGACGTTTGCACATCTGCGACAGGTGCTCGACGGTGTGATCACGGTGTCGGAGAGCGAGATTCGCGCTGCCGTGCGCGAGCTCGCATATCGGGCTCATCTGGTGGCCGAACCGAGCGGCGCGGTCGCGTTGGCCGCCTACCGACAGGGTGCAACTCCGCCGGGTCGCACGGTGATGATCATGTCGGGCGGCAACATCGAACCGCCGATGCTGCAAGAGATTCTGGCCGGCTGACTCAGGCCGCGACGACCGGGATCACCAACGGGACTGAGATATCGCACTTCTCATGCAGCGAATGCATCCACGCGTCTTGTTCCGCTGCGGCCTTCAGGAAGCGACGCCTACCCGCCCACCCGCATGAACAGGCGGCCGCCGAGTGTCCGAACCCGTAGCTGTGCACGACCACAACGCCGTGCGCGAGCACATCAGGCCGCGGCACATCGCCGGCGTCTATTGCGTCGATTGGCGCCGCTATCGACATCGTGAGCCTCCTACGTCGACCCGATCTCGTTGTCCTGTCAGACGCGCGTGCGTGCGATCCGGTTCCCATGCTCGCCGTGCTTGTGAGCAATTTGGGTTTCGAGCCGGTCACGACTTGGCCACGCCGACACGGCGGCGACTTAGTGGACGCCTTCCATCAGCCGACTGATCCACGGTGCGATCGCGAACACGATCACGCCTGCGCCAATCGCGACGGCCCCGATGATCCCGAAGTAGGCGAATTCGCGAGTCGGGTCGTAGTAACGGGCCAGCACTCCTGCCATCGAGGTGCCAAGGCCAACAGAGAAGAAGTACAGCGCCATCATCTGAGCCCGAAAGGCCTCAGGCGCGAGCTTTGTCGTGACCGACAGGCCGATCGGCGAGAGCAGCAGCTCCGAAACGGCGAAAACGCCCATGATGCCGACCACCAGCAGTGCCGGCACCGACTTACCCGTCGTTCCCGACGTTGGCAGGAACAACAGAAATGCCAGTCCCATGCCGATCACACCGTAGGCGAACTTGCGCGGTGTGGTCGGTGCACGACTGCCCAGCCGCGTCCACATGATCGCGAAAAGGGGTGAGAGCGCGATGATCCAGACGGGTTCGATCGAGCCGATCCAGCTCGATGGTGCGGTCCAGCCGAAGATGGACCAATTTAACCGCTCGTCGGAGTAGACCGCCAGCACCGTGAAGATCTGTTGGAACAACGACCAAAACACCGCATTCGCGATGAACAACGGAATGAAGGCACGAACCCGGGTTCGCTCGAGCGCCGTAACTCTGGAGCTGGTCAGCATCACGATGAAGTAGGCAACCGATGCCGCGACGATGACGCCCGTCGTCACCTGCGACAAGTTGGCCAACGTGACCAACCCGGTCAAAAAGGCCAGCACGATCACACTGACGACAACCACACAGGTCCCGACTGCCCAGCCGATTGCGCTGCGCGGCAACGGGTTCGGCACGTTACGTCCATGGTCGCCGAGATTGCGTCGGAAGACGACGTACTGCGCGAGTCCGAGAGCCATGCCAACCGCTGCGGCACCGAAGCCGTAGTGGAACCCGGCGTGGGTCTGTAACAAGCCGGTGATGAGCGGGCCGACGAAGGCGCCGAGATTGATGCCGAGATAGAACAGCGTGAAGCCGCCGTCGGCTCGCGGATCGTTCTTTTCGTAGAGCGTGCCAAGCAGCGACGACGCGTTGGCCTTCAGCGCGCCGGACCCGAGCGCGACAAGCACCAGACCCGCCGCGACTCCCGCCCAACCCGGAAGGATCGCGAGCGCGATGTGACCGCACATGACCACCACACCGCCGTAGAACACGGTGCGCTCCATGCCCAGCAGTCGGTCGGCGATCCAGCCCCCGAGGACCGTCGATAGGTACACGAGGCCGCCGTATGCCCCGACGATCCCGGTCGCAGTTGCTTTCGGGAGTTCGAGGCCGCCGTCGGTGAGCGAGTAATAGAGGTAATAGCCGAGGATGGTGAGCATCCCGTAGAAGGAGAATCGCTCCCATAGCTCGACTCCGAAAAGGTTTGCCAGGCCGATGGGATGGCCGAACAGGGTGCGTTCGGCGGGCCGGCCCTCCGTCTCTCCTACCGCTGCCATGGGGTCACCCTGCCACTCCTCGGGTTGCCCCGTGGCCGATCGAGTCGACGGCACCCACGGCAAAGATGACACGCCAGTGTTTGCAGGACTTTAATGCGCCACAGCACATTTCGACCCTGCCAGCCTCCGATGGCGCCGGGCGCCCGGTCAGCCGAGATCGGCGCGTGCAGGTAGTGTCACCCGGATAGTGCCGTCCGAAGGGATTTGAGTGGACGCCGTACTCGGCTTATCGGTAACGCCGTCCGCCGTCGGTCTCGTACTTGTCGAGGGGCAGGACGCCGACGGCGCCACGGTGGACCGCGACGCATTCGAGGTCCGCTGTCGGGGCCGGGCTACTGCGCTTCAGACTTCCGAGCAGGCGGCAGCGGCGGTGTTGCGCAGTGAAGCAATAGCCACGACGCACGGCCACCGCCTGCATTCCATCGGCGTGACCTGGAGCGACGATGCCAACGCCGAGGCCTCTCTGCTCTTGAAGTCCCTTTCTGATTCCGGCTTCGACAACGTTGTGCCCGTTCGTTTGCCTGACGCCACCGAGGCGTTGGCGCGGGGGATCGCGGAGGTCATCGGCTACGGCACCACTGCGGTGTGTGTCTTGGAACCCGATACGGTGATGGCGCTGATCGTGCATCTCCGCGAAGGAGCGGTGCAGACCTCGGTCAACCATCGGATCCAGACCGAAGCGGACTTGATTCGCTGGCTGAGCACGGTGTTCACCCGCGCCGACTGGCAACCCGAGGCACTCGTCGTCGTCGGTTCGGGCGGGGACGACGAGCTCATGCCGATCCTCGAAGAAGCACTGTCGATGCCGGTGTTCGCCCCAGCAGAAGCCGGGCTCGCCCTCGCGCGCGGAGCGGCGCTGGCTTCCACGCAGAACCTCCACTTCCCGTTTACCCAGGACGCCCACGGGTTTGACGGACCCCGCGCACCGGGGCGCCGCCGCAGGCAGCTTGGACAGGCCGGCCCCATGGCCCTGCTGGTCGCGGGGGTGCTGACGTTCACCGTGTCGGCGTCCGTGGCAGTCGGCCTGCAGCTGGCGCCCAGGAAGGACGCCGCCGCGTCCGAACCGCGGCCCGCCGCCAGAACCTCCCCGCAGACGCCCGCAGCGGCCACCCACGTATCGCCGCCGGTCGCCATCCCGTCGACACCGATCGTCGAGGTGCTGCCGCCGCCTCCGCCCGCAGCACCGCCGGTCGAGGTTGCGCCGCCGCCGGTTTACAGCGAGACGCCCGACGGCATTCCCGAGGTGCCTGAGGCCGGCACCGACACCGCGCCCGTCGACGGCGTCCCACCGGGGGCGCCAGCGGCACCTCCGCCTGCGGACGCTCCGCCGGTACCCCCTGAGCAACAGGCCCCGCCCGTCGCGCCTGCGCCGGTCGAACGTCCAGGAATCGTGAGCCGGATCAGAGACCGGCTGCACGGCGTCGGCAACAACGACGAAGTGCAACCTGCCCCCGAACCCGCACCGCAGGCGCCGGACGCCCCGCCGCCACTACCGCCTGCCTGACACCGGGCAGGCACGAATACGCTCGCTGGGGTGCGGATGCTTCGGGTGACGCTTCGGGTAGCGATCGTGCTGGCCGTGGCGCTCGCGCTGGTCGCGGTGGCGACATCGACTCGGTCGGGCCTGGTGTGGCGACTCAGCACATTCACGTATCAGGCCAACGTGCTGGCCGCGACGTACTACGCCTGGGCCCTTGCCTGGCCGCGTGCGGATGCTCGGATCGGTGTCAGGGGCGCGGTGGTGCTGTACGTGCTGATCGCGGGTGTCATCTGGAATCTGTTCCTGACCGGGCACAGCATGGGGTACACGCCGGCCAATGTGCTGCTGCACGTCGTCGTGCCGGTGCTTGCCCTTTCCGATTGGCTGCTTGTCGGGCGGGATCAGGCACACCTCCGCTGGTGGCAGCCGGTGGTCTGGCTGGCGTATCCGGCGGCCTACCTCGCGCTGGCGCTGGCTGTGCTCAACCACGTGGGCAGGCGGGCCCCGTATTACTTCCTCGATCCCCACACCGTCGGCACGGCCTCTGTCGTCGCGAACATTTGCGTGCTCGCCGGCGGCACGCTCGCGCTGGGCTACGCGTTGCTAGGGATCAACCGTGCCGTGGCGATCGTCGGCTAGAGCGACATGCACGCACCCGCTGACTTGCGGTTACCCGAGTATTGGGTGCTGAACAACTACGATGAAAAATGTGCTGACCGCCCATCTTGGAAGAATGCAGACCGCGCTTAGGACCCTTCGTAATGTGCTTGTCGTCGTGGGCACTGCAGCGATCGCGACCACGGGATCCGTCACCACCAGTTCGGCCGGTGTGACTACTCCGACCGACGTCGCGAGCATCCAACCGGCTTCCGGCCAGAAGGTGGGTGTGGCGATGGCAGTAACGGTGACGTTCGCACAGTCGATCACCAACCGCGCGGCCGCGGAGCGAACCATCGCGATCAGCTCGCCCGCGACACCCGCCGGTGCGTTTACCTGGCTCAATGACCGTGTCCTGCAATGGAATCCGAAGGGATTCTGGCCTGCACACTCGAACATCATGGTGACCGCAGGCGGCGCTAAGACCACCTTCGAAACGGGCGCATCGGTCGTGGGGGTGGCCGATATCGATGCACACAGATTCACCGTCAGCATCGACGATCAGGTGGTTCGGGATATGCCCGCGTCGATGGGCAAGCCGAGGCACCCGACACCGATCGGTTCGTTCACAGCCCTGGAGAAGCAGGCCAGCGTCGTGATGGATTCGCGGACCATCGGCATTCCGCTCGACGACCCCGAGGGCTACAAACTCACCGTCGCTGATGCCGTGCGTGTGACCTGGGGCGGTGTCTACGTCCACTCCGCCCCGTGGTCGGTTGCGTCGCAGGGCAATGCGAACGTCAGCCATGGATGCATCAATCTCAGCCCCGACAACGCCGCATGGTACTACAACACCGTGAGCATCGGCGATCCGATCATCGTTAAGCAGTAGCCGCGTGCAGGTTCTTCGCCGTCGGTGAGGTGGCGGCGGTCGCCTGATCGGGATAGGTGCCGAGCACACGGTCGGCGGTACCCGAGCTCGTCACCGTGAACCAGTAGTGCTCGTTCTTGAAGTGGTGTCGCCGATGGTTACGCCAAATAGCCCGGTACACACGGGTTTTCGGTTTGTAGTCAGTGTGAATCAGGTAATGGGTCCATTCGTAGCCCAGCCCTAGCATTCCGCTGAACACCAGATAGGTCAGGCCCATCGGAAGACGTGGGAATGCGAACACTGCCAGGGCAACGGTCAGCGGGATCACCCACAGCAGCGATTTGGTGGGTATGAAGATCAGTGGAATGCTGCGCGGCTCCACGTGGTGTGCCCGGTGTTCCCTGGCAAGCAGCGAGTCGATGGTCAACCGGCCCAGCCGCTTTGGGCGCCAGTGCAGGACGCACACATGGATGGTCCACTCGTAGAACGGGAAGAGGGCGAGCATCACCAGGGGCACCAACACATCGGTGATCTGCCAGTCGCCGACGATGACGCGAGCGACCACCGCGGCGACCTGCATTACGCCAAGCATCCAGGGGGACGGGTGTTTCCAGAATTCACGGCCGGCATCCGACAGGGTGAGCCCTTGTCGGATTGGGCGCTCGGTCGAGACGGTCATCGTTGATCCTCCAGGTTGTCGATGACCGTCAGCAGCGCACTCGTCGCGGGTTCGAGTAAGTCCTGCGCGGCCTTCCTCGCCCTCTCGGGATCGCCTGCGCTGATCGCGTCGGCGAGCTCGCGGTACGCCGAAGGCCTGCCGACCTCGTCGGCCATCACGGTTGCCAGCGCTTCAAGCGTGGGCTCATAGGTGGCGCGCAGCGTGTTGTACATCAGCCGGAACGCGATCGAGTCGGCGCCGTCGACGATGTGGTCCCAGAAGGTCAGCGCGTGGCGCTGCCGCGCGACGGGATCGTCCTCGTCGGCGAGCGTCTGCAGCGCGCGGTCGAGCAGCGTCGCCAGTTCCGGACGCCGCCGACGGGCCGCCAGCTCGGCGATCTTGGGCCCGTTGTGGAGCCTGGTTTCGAGGATGCTGCGCACGACCGAAAAGTCGAGCTCGCCGGCGCGGATGAGCAGGCGGGGGAGCAGGTCGAGTCCGGCATGGCGCCGGAAGTCGCGCACGGTTGTGGCGTCGCCCTGACGCACCTCGACCAGGCCCGCCTCCGAGAGACGCTTGAGCGCTTCGCGCACCGCGGGGCGGGAGACGCCGAGCAGCTCGGCGAGTCGGCGCTCACTCGGCAGTGACTCCCCGGGCTGCATCTCGCCACTGAGTACCTCGGCAACGATCTGGTCGAACACGTCCTCGGGTACAGATCGGCGGTTCACGGGTTGCAGGACCATGCGCCATAGGGTGCCAGCCTACTGGCCAGAGGTCAAGTGGTCTTACCAGTTCTGCTACGCAGAGGAGAGCTGCGCCTTCATGGCCTCGGCGAGCGCGACCACGCCCGACATCGGGCGCACCATGACCGTGAACGAGCTGATCGCGCCATCGTCGTCGAGCTGGATGAAGTCGCATCCCTCGACCTGCTTGTCGCCAACCCGGGCCTCGAACACCAGCGCGTGATCGCGGGCATCCTCGGCGCCGATCTCGCGCACGTAGTGGAAATCCTCGAAGACCGCCATGACCGCTTCCAGAATCACACGCAGCGCCTCGCGGCCGTGATACGGCGTGAAGACGACCGGGCTGCGAAAGACCACGTCATCGCGCAGGAGGGCGACGGCGGCGTCGAGGTCACGCGTTTCGATCGCCCGACGGAAAGGGTGCACCACTTGCGCCTCCTCGATGGTCAACTACGTGGGTTTGGTGTCACCAACACTAGGTCCGTTCCGCAGGCGCATACGCACGTGGCGGTGCACACGCGGGCATCCGGTGGTGCACAGCTGCACTCGAGGTGTTCAGCAGGAGGCTTCGATCCTGAACGTCGTCGTGGCGGCGTGGCTTGGATTGTCGGTGAAGCTTCCGTCGGCAGACCCGGTGATCGTGTACTTGCCGCCGACGCCGCTGGCCTCGGCCTTGCCGATCTTGTCCACCCAGTAGCTGCCGGTGAAGCCACCGAAGTCGTGGAAGTCGACCGACTTGGCGCTGACCGTGTCCCCGGTGTCGAGCACCGCGGTGAAACCCTTCGTCTTGTCCGGAGTTTCGATGGTCCACGCCCACCCAGTTTGAGAGCACTTCACGGCGTGCGGGTTACCGGTGTCCTTGCCGTCGATGGTCACCTTCGCCGTCGTGCCGCCCAGCGCAGGCGGCTGTGATGAGCAGCCGGCCAGTCCGGCGACGAGCACGGCAGCGGCCACCGCAATGTGTCGGGTCTCCATGCCGCCGACTCTATTTGTCTTTTCGCGCGTTCATGGGCGTTTTACCCGCGCAATGCCGCGGCGGTCGTTTCGTCGGCGGGCAGGAAGGCTTCGATGCTCAGCTCCGCGGCGGTCAGGTCCAACGCGGTGCCGAACGTGGTGACGGTGCTCAGGAACATCAGGAGCGTCCCGTCGGACGTGTACAGCTCGAGCGGCACCGCGACGCCGCCCAGATCGCGCGCCTCATCGAAACCCCCCGGGTACGACTCGATCTCGGCAAGTAACGCGGACAGTTCGGCCGAGCCGCTGACCGCGGCCTCACGCCGAAGCCGCTCGATGAGGTGATGGCGCCACTGCCCGAGATTGCGGATGCGCGGCGCCAACCCTTCGGGATGTACGGCAATACGCAGCGCGTTGGGTTGCGCGAGCAGGTGCGGTGCGACGCCCTCAAGCAGCACCCCGGCGCCGGCGTTGGCATGCACGATCTGCCATCCGCGGTCGACAACGACGCACGGAAATGGATTGTAGGCGTTCAGAACTCGCTCAACGCCCTCCCTGACAGCGGCCATGTCAGGGTCGGCAAGGGAGCGTTCCCGGTACACCGGCGCGAGACCGGCGGCCATCAGCAGCTGGTTCCGTTCCCGAAGCGGCACGTCGAGCACCCCGGCGAGGCGCAGCACCATCGCACGGCTCGGGGCCGATCGGCCGGTCTCGATGAAGCTGACGTGGCGGGCAGATACGTCGGCCTCGATCGCGAGGTCGAGTTGGGACAGCCGGCGGCGCTGCCGCCACTCACGCATCAACGAACCGAACGGAGGGCTCTTGGCCTGCGTAGCGGCGGTCACGCGCCCCAGTGTTACGTACGCACGGGACCACGGCCACTACCTCTCAGGTAATTGCGTCACTTACCTAGGCGGCGGCACGCTGGAGCCATGAGCGAGCAGAAGGTGCCAGGGATTCCCGGCTGGCTGCGTTTCGTGTTGATATGCGATCGCGCCGGTTCGGCGTGGTACATCGGGACGGGCTTCTTCTTCGCGCCCATGCTCGCCATCCTGTCCCCGTGGCCGACGGTTACCGCCGTGTGTTGGGTGGTCATCGGCCTTGCCGGGCTGTGGCTCGGGTTGCTTGGCATCGCGATGGCCACCGGCCTTGCGATCGTGCTGCGGTCGAATACCGAGATACCGGAAGACTATTGGCGCTCGATCATCGACTATCCGACTAGTTCGCGACCGGCCGTAACGACCCGCCCTGATAGTCGACCTGCCAGTGTTTGATGCCGTTGAGCCAGCCCGACCGTAGCCGCTCCGGCTGGCTGATCGGCTTCAGGTCTGGCATCGTTGTCAGCGATCGCGTTGAACATCAGGTCGATCGTCATCCTCGCAAGGTTGGCGCCGATGCAGAAGTGCGCGCCGGTGCCGCCGAATCCGACGTGCGGGTTGGGGTCTCGCAGAATGTTGAAGGTGTACGGGTCGTCGAACACGTCTTCGTCGAAGTTGGCGGAACGGTAGAACATCACCACCCGCTGACCCTTCTTGATCTGTACGCCCGACAGCTCGGTGTCCTCGAGCGCGGTGCGCTGGAACGAGGTGACCGGGGTGGCCCATCGGACGATCTCGTCGGCGGCGGTCGCGGGCCGCTCCCGCTTGAAAAGCTCCCACTGGTCCGGGAAGTCGGTGAACGCCATCATGCCCTGGGTGATCGAGTTGCGCGTCGTCTCGTTGCCCGCCACCGCAAGCAGGATGACGAAGAATCCGAACTCGTCGTCGGAGAGCTTGTGCCCCTCGACGTCGGCCTGCACCAGTTTGGTGACGAGATCGTCGCCGGGGTTGGCGCCCGGTCGGCCGCCATCTGCATGCCGTACATGATCAGCTCGACGGAAGCGGTGATCGCATCGTTGTTGGCGAACTCCGGATCCATGTCGCCGACCATCTGGTTGGACCAGTCGAACAGCTTCTTGCGGTCGTCATGTGGCACGCCCATCAACCCGGCGATCGCCTGCAGCGGCAGCTCGCACGACACCTGCTCGACGAAGTCCCCGGAGCCTTCTGCCGCGGCGGCCTTTGCGATGTCCTGCGCGCGTTGGTTCAACTCCTCCCGCAGGCGCTCGACGGCACGTGGCGTGAACGCACGCGAGACGATCTTGCGCAGGTGGGTGTGGTGCGGCGCGTCCTGGTTGAGCAGGACGAACTTGCCCCGCTCGATCTGTTCGCCGACCGTGCCGTCCTTGTAGCGGGGGAGCGCGGTCTTCTGCAGGCTCGAGAAGACGTCGCTGCGCACCGACACGTCCTTGACGTCCTTGTGCTTGGTCACCACCCAGTAGCCGCCGTCATCGAATCCACCGATGCCGTTGGGCTGCTCGTTCCACCAGATCGGCGCGACCTTGCGCATGTCGCGCTAATTCCTCGATCGGCAGCCGTTCGGCGTAGATATCAGGGTCGGTGAAATCGAAACCGGGTGGGAGGTCCGGAGACGGCATAGATGCACTCCTCAGATGACGTTGTCTAGTGCCCTGTCGCATTGCTACACCACAGATGGGGGGCGGTGAGGCGGGTTACATCAAACTCCAGGTGAAACGTGTTCCGCAGTGTGAAATTCTTATTAACTACTTCGTCACAGCAACCCCAGATGTAACAATTTTGCGAGCCAGGCTGAAGCACCCAGTAGTCATCGCGGCAACGGGAAGGGGGCACCGGTGACGATCGATGTCAAAGCGACGGTAGTGTCCGCGCTGATCGGCGGACCGAGCGTATTCGCGGCGGTCATTCTCGCCGCACCCGCGATGGCTGAGCCTGCGACGGCCGATCCCGTGACGCCCGGCCCGGTGATAGCCGCTGCAGCACCCGCGGCGCCGGTACCGGCTGCCGTCGAGACGCCAACACCGACCCCGCTTGCAGTTGAGGCGCCCGCCGTGGCCCCTGTCGCTCCAACACCAGCACCGGTCGGCGCCGTCCCGCCGGCTGCTGTCGATCTGACAACGCCACCCAACGGCATGCAGCACCTGTCGAGCCCCGAGAACTTGCCGCCCGGCACAACCGACACTCCACCCGATAACCAGGGCAGCGGCATGTCATATCTGCGCGACATCTGGCACGCGTACCAGACACAGGAAGTGGACGGCAAGGGCGCCCTTCTCTTGCTGACACAGCGCCCGATGGATGCAAACGCTGCACCGCCGCCGGGAATGCTTGCCAATCCCACGCCGCCGACGGCGCCGCTGCCGCCCGGCGCACCAACGCCGCCTGCGGCGCCCGCCGTTCCCTAGGTTCGGAGCCGCAGGCTCGCCTGAGCCAAGATGTCGCGGACGACTCGAACGTGCACCGGCTCCGTGACGGCCCATACCGCCCGCGCGATCAGGTTCCGCTTCGCGACGAACGTCGCGAAAAGCAGTGCGTCTTCCTCTTTCTTGAGAAGCAACTCGCCTGGCATCCCAATGCGGGACTCGGCGCCGAGCAGCACATGATCGGGCTCGGTTCGGCGGATTTCCCAGCCCAGAATTGATCGCCCGGAAGTGCGGCCCACCTTCAGCCCGATCGCGGACCACCCTGACACGAGCTGGGTTCTGACGGCGACCGGAGCGCCTTCCAAAATCTCGCGAATCAGTTCCTCGGCGCTCTCGTCATGGGCCGCACCCACATCGAAGACAAACGCGTCGCAGTAGTCGACGCGGGCCAGAGTACTCAGCGCTCGCGCGGCCGACGGAAGATCCACCTGCCGCACCTCAGCGCTCACGGGCGTGCTCCAGCCGCCGGTTGCCGCCATGCGCGTCCGATGCCGCGCATCATCAGCGGATACACCACAAGGTGGCGGAACGGCGCGAGCGCAGCAAGGTAGGCCACACCGAGCGCACCGTTCGGCTTCACCAGTAGCGCCATCTGGCCGCGATAACCGCCCGTACCGTCCGGCACCCAGCCGACGTGCATGACGCCGTGGACGGTCTGGTTGGCAATCTCCAGCGCGAACTCGTCGTCGGTCACATACAGCGGAGCGAACAGATGCGCATCGAAATCGCTTGGGGTGTCGGCCAAATCGGCGGGTAGTCGGTCACGGAGGCTACGGACCCTGGTGCCGAGGCCGGTTTCCTGGCGGTCGAGGCCGAAGGCGCGTCCGATCGCCCACCGGATCGCGAACAACGCACGAACCACGTGCGAAGTCTCTCCGGGGTCGAATGTGGCCATCAACCGAACCAGCTCACCGAAGTCGTCGGGGCCGCCGGGCGTCGGCAGCGCCCACACGTCGAGCAGTCGAAAGTCCTTGGCGATCTGGTGGATTCGCCACGGCCGCGAAGAATGTTGGGTCTTGTCGAGTGGTCCTGAACCAACCATACAGTACTGTATGCTTGATAACGAACCAGCGTCAAGACCCGTGACCAAAGCAAGGAGAAGTGATGGTCGCCCAGACCCGCACACCGCGGAGCACCTGGATCGACGCCGGGCTGAATGCCCTCGCCGCTGGAGGACCGGGAGCGGTGCGAGTCGAGCTGCTCGCGAAGGATCTCGACGTCACCCGAGGCGGGTTCTACTGGCACTTTCCCGGCAGGCAGGCGTTTCTCGACGAGATGCTCGACACCTGGGAGCGTCGGAGCACTGAAGAAGTGCTCGAGCGGGTCGAGAAGGAAGGCGGCGACGCACGGGACAAAGTCCGCAGGGCCGGAATGCTCACCTTCTCCAACGAATTGCTTCCGATCGACCTCGCGGTTCGCAACTGGGCCCGGCGCGACGCGTCAGTCGCCAAGCGGCTCCGACGCGTCGACAACCGCCGCATGGAGTACCTGCGCCTCTTGATCGGCGAGTTGATCGACGACCCCGAGGATGTCGAGGCTCGCGCCATGCTCGCCTTCGCGCTCGCCATCGGTAACCATTTCATCGCCGCCGATCACAACGGTAATAGTCGAAGGCAGGTGCTCGCGCGGGCAACACATCGCCTACTGGACTAGCTCGCTGCGCCACGAACTGCCATCACCCCGTCCTGAGTGCATAGTTCTTGGAGGCCGCCACTGGTTCGATACGCGCCGGAACGTGCTTGTGCCACGGTGTCCCCGCGTAGGCGTCGCGCCACTGGGTCGAGGTGAGCGAATTGGGCGCTACGCCAGGGACCTTCGCGCGGCCGTCGGTGTCCACGTAGTCGAGGCCGAATCCGTTCGGCAACGACGCGTGCCCCGGCAGCATCGACTCGCTGATCTCCACGCTGGCCTCGGCGCTGCCTGCCGCAGTGGTAATCCACGCGCGGCCGCCGTCGGTCAGGCCAAGCGCCTCGGCGTCCTCAATGCTGACGCGCAGCGCTCCATCCGCGTCGCGTTTGCGCCAGGACGGGTCGCGGAAGATGTCATTGGCGGTGTATGCGCGCCGCTCACCAGCCGACAACACGATCGGAAACTCGGGCGTCGTCAACCCCGCAGGCGCATCGGCCAACCCGAGGATGTCCTCGAGCATCTCTTGCATGTGCAGTGCGATCTTGCGATCGGCATGGGTCACCAGCTGCCAGTCGTCCTCGTACTCGTGAACGGTGAACGTCACACCCGACCGGCTCGCAAGGATCGCCTCGAACAGCGCGTTGCCGTCGGCGTGGCCTGCCCGGCGCACGGCGTCCGGATACGTCATGGCGGCCTTCTGCGCCAGGCCCCACAGCGCCGCGGCACCGGCGAGCCCGTCGGGAAGTGTCGGCCCAAGGGTTTCGTACAACACGAACGGGAGCGCCTTAGTGAACATCGGATTGGTGCCAACCGCGGTGAGGAACGCCTGGGTGTATGCCGACAGCCCCTGGTCGGCGGCATCACGAAGGGGCTGCAGCTCGGCGGCGTCGATCACGCCGAGCGCGCGCATCAGCCGCGCCCAGATCTCGGGCTCGGGCAGCGTACCCTCGAGCGGCTCGAGCAATGGATGCCGGAGGTGAAATGTGTTGTGCGGGAACTCGAGATTGAAGAACGTCGACTCCGGCTTCTCGTACTGACTCGCCGCCGGAAGCACGTACGTGGCGAGCCGGGCCGTCTCAGTCATCGCGACGTCGATGACCACCATCAACTCGAGTGACTCGAAGGCCGCCCGGCACGCCGCGGAATCGGCGAGGGAATGGGCGGGATTGCTGCTCTCGACGATCATCGCGCGGAAACGGTCGGGATGGTCGGTCAGGATCTCCTCGGGCACCGCGTTGCTCGGAATCAGCCCGCCGACCACCGGTGCACCGGTGACCGGTGTACGCCCGACCGCGGTCACATGGCGGAAAAGCGGTCCGAAAGATGAATGCAGGTGCTGCCCACCACGTTTGGCGAAGTTGCCGGTCAGTATCCACAGCAGCTTGTTCAGATACGAGCAGAGTGTGCTGTTGGGCGCTTGCTGGACCCCAAGGTCCTCGAACACCGCGACGCTCTCGGCGCCGGCGATGCGCCGTGCCGCGGTGCGGATCAGTTCCTCGTCAACGCCGCACCGTTGCGCGTACTCGCCGACTGGGACGTCGCGTAATGCGTCGCGCACCGGCTCGACGCCGGTGACGTTTTCGGCGAGAAATACCTCATTGCACAGGTCTTCCTGGACCAGAACGGCGGCGAGCGTAGCCAGGCACGAGGCGTCGGTCCCCGGCCGCACGCGGAGATGGATGTCGGCCATCTTCGCGGTGTCGGTGATCACCGGGTCGATGACGATCATCGAGCGGCCGGGATCCTTGGCGATGTCGTTGAGCACGGTGCGGGCGCGCGGGAAGCTCTGCGACATCCACGGGTTCTTGCCGACGAATACGGAGACCTCGGCGTGTTCGAACTCGCCACGGGTGTGACCGCCGTAGAGGTGGGCGTCGACCCATGCCTCACCGGTTTTCTCCTGCGCGAGCGCGTTCGAGCGGTAGTGCGAACCAAGCACCTTGAGGAAGGCGCCGCTGTAAGCGCCGCCGAGATGGTTACCCTGCCCGCCGCCGCCATAGTAGAAGATCTTGTCCCCGCCGTGGGTGTCGGCGATCCGCTTGAACCCCGCGGCGATCTCGGAAATGGCGGTGTCCCAGTCGATTTCCTCGTAGCTGCCGTCGGAACGCCTGCGCATGGGGGAGGTCAGCCGGTTGCCGTTGTTCTGGTAGTGGTCCAGTCGCAGCGCCCTGTTGCACGTGTAGCCCTGCGACGCGGGATGCTCCTTGTCGCCCCGGATCTTGGCCAGGTTGCGGCGATCGAGCTGGACGACGATGCCGCAGTTGCACTCGCACAGGATGCAGGCGGTGGATTGCCAATCACCGACCATGACGGCACTTCCTTTCAGACAACTCGGCCTGCAGCAGATCGCGCAACTGGTCGTGGACAAGGTCGAGGGGCTTCAAGTCGCGGGAGGCGCGGGCGACGACGATCGCCCCCTCAATCGCGGTGGTGGACAACATCGCGAGCTCTTCGGCGCGCGTCGCGGATGCGCCGTCTGTCACCAGGCGCGCAGCGATCAGGTCCGTCCAGCGCGCGAAGACCGCCGCCGCCCGGTCGATGACCGGGGTTGCCTGGTCCTGCCTGTCGGGATCGCCGGCTTCCACCGCGACGGCGACAACAGGGCAACCCGCGCGGTATCCCGAACGGACAAGTTCCCTGCGGTAGTGGCCGATGAGGTCGTCGAGGACGTCGATACCGCACTTTGCATCCGCGATTCGCGCGGCGATGTATTCACCGGCGTAATCGATTGCTTCACAGAGCAATTGGGTGCGGCCGCCGGGGAAGTAGTGATAGGCGGACCCACGCGGGGCGCCGCTGTGCTCGAGAACGTCGGCGATCGCGGTGGGGTGCGCGCCGCGCTCCCTGATCAGAAGCGCTGCAGAGATCACCATCCGCTCGCGGGGGCTGGCCATCAGTGGAGGATCCCTTCGTCCGACCAAGCTATGTATGTCACCTTACATAACCCGATCACGCAGATCTAGGGCGCCGACGCAAAGCTGACTATCCGCGTTAAGGCAACGCGATCCACACGACGAGAAACGCCGAAATGCTCGCCATGCAAAACAGGTGGTCACGGCAGATCGCCCGCGCGAGTCGCGATTGTTCGGCCGGGGTGCCGACGCGGTTGCCGAGCCGTACCGCGTTCGGCAAGGTTCGGACGATTGCCAACAGGATGGGGACGCCGGCCAGTGCGGCCGAAGCTGCCAGCTTCCACCCCGGATCGTCGCCGCGCACCGCATGAAAGGCCAACGCCGCCAACAGAATCACCATGACGAGCGCGATGAGAAGACTCATCGGGCGTGATGTCGTCGTCGCGCGGTGGTAATAGCCTGCAATCGACGCCACGACGGGCTCGGGTAGTTCGTCACCGCCGCGATGACGGAGAACCTGAGCGTCGAAGATCAGGTCCATCCACAGCACGGCGAGCAGAAAGCCGCCGCAAGCGACCGCGATCAGACGGTAGCCGCCTCGTTGAGTTCGTTCAGGGTGTTGGTCGCCTCGAGGTACTCCTGCACCCACCGCTGGATGACGGCCGAGGACTTCTCCACCTTGGTGAACTGACCCACGACCTGGCCGATCGGGTTGAACGCGACGTCGACACTCTCATTGGGGTACTTGTGGGTCGCGGCAACTGCCATCCCGGACACCATGTACTGCAGCGGCATTCCGAGCGGCTTCGGGTTATCCGGGTTCTCCCACGCCTCGGTCCAGTCGTTGCGCAGCATGCGGGCCGGCTTACCGGTGAACGATCGGCTGCGGACGGTGTCGCGGCTGGACGCCTTGGCGTACGCGGCGTGCTGGACCGCGGTGTGCTCGGACTCCTCGACCATGACCCACTGCGAGCCGGTCCACGCTCCTTGCGTGCCGAGCGCGAGTGCGGCAGCGATCTGTTGGCCGCTGCCGATTCCTCCTGCGGCCAGCACCGGGACCGGCGCGACTTCCTTGACGACCTGGGGCCACAACACGATCGAGCCGACCTCTCCGCAGTGTCCGCCCGCCTCGCCGCCCTGGGCGATGATGATGTCCACGCCGGCATCGGCGTGCTTGCGCGCTTGAGGCGGCGACCCGCACAGCGCAGCGACCTTGCGCCCCGTGTCGTGGATGTGCTTGATCATTTCCGCGGGTGGCGTGCCGAGCGCGTTGGCGATCAGGGTGCATTTCGGATGCTGCAGCGCAACCTCGACCTGCGGTGTCGCGGTCGCCTCGGTCCAGCCGAGCAGCTGCAGCGCATCGTCGTCACTGTGGTCGACCGGAACGCCGTGGTCGGCGAGGATCTTCTTGGCGAAGTCGATGTGCTCCTGCGGCACCAAGTCGTTGAGCGTCTTCTTGAGCACCTCGGGCGACAGGTCGGTGGCGTCCATGCCCTCGTATTTGTTCGGGATCACGATGTCGACGCCATAGGGATGGTCGCCGATGTTCTCGTCGATCCAGGCGAGCTCGATTTCGAGCTGTTCGGGGGTGAAGCCGACCGCGCCGAGCACCCCGAAGCCACCCGCCTTGCTGACGGCGACGACGACGTCTCGGCAGTGGGTGAACGCGAAGATCGGGAACTCGATGTTGAGCTCGTCGCAAATGGGGGTGTGCATGCCTGCTCCTCGGATGGGGCGGTCGCCGAACTGAAACGTGTTCTAGTTTAGCTTAGGCGCCCCGGCGGCGATCAGTCGCGCCGCTGCGCGCTCGAGGCGATCGCCCGAGCCAGCGCCGATCCGTAACCCATCAACTGGCGCGACCGGCTCTTGGGGCCGCCTGCACCGACAACGCGCAGCACCGGCCAGCCTTCCGCCGCGGCGATCGCAGCGAGACCTGGGCGGGGATTCACCGGCCGGGGGTTGCCGACCAGCTTCATCAGGACGGCATCCTCGTTGCCGTCGGCGTAGAAGTAGCTGCCCTCCATGTCGACATCGTTGGCCTGGCAGAACCGTTGCACCGCCGTCGCCTTGTTGCGTCCCCAGATCACGGGCCTGGCGATGCGCCCGGTGAGCAGTCCCTGATCATCGAGCTCGAAATGGTTGCATAACACGTGGTTGATCTCCAGGAAGCGGGCAACGGGTTCGGCGTGGATGGTGAGCGCCGACGAGCTCAACACCACGGTGTGACCTCGCTGCTGATGCGCCCGCACGACCTCGTGCATGTAGGGGAAGACGCGAGAGGAGACGCGCTCGACGAACAACCGCTCGCCGAGTTCGTCGAGTTCGGCAAGCGATTCACCCCGCAGATAGCCCGCGGCCCGCGTCATCAGCCTCTCGAACTTCATCCGGCCGAACCGGTAACGCATCGACGCTTCGATGACCCCGAGCACCTCGCCGATCCGCGCTTGCCTGCGCCGAATCCGGTCGCCGGCGTGTGCGGTCGCGGTAAACCCGTCGACCAGTGTGCCGTCCAGATCGAAGAACGCCCCGACCTGCGGGCCGGGCGTACTCGCGCCGATCTCCGCGACGGGATCCGATGCTGGAGGCTGCGCGCTCATCGCGCTCCAGCCTACTTAGCTGCGTACAAACCCCGCCCGGTGACCAGTGGCATATCGAGTGTGGTCCTAATGCCGGGCGCTGCCGCGACAACGTCCGGGATGGCGTTCACGATCCGCCCCGCCGCGGCGAGGATGGCGGCGTAGTTGTGGTCGCCGTTGCGGCTCGTCGGGCAGATGTCCATGGTGTACGACGGCTCACCGGTGATCTCGACGCGATACGAGCCGCCAGGCTGTGCAGGCTGGGCCCAGTCCGGCCGCAGATCGGGCCGCAGCCGCGTGATGTGCTCGACGACGATCGCCGGTTTGCCGTTGACCATGCCCTCGATCTGGAAGCGCACCGCCGCGACGGTGCCCTTCTTGATGGTGCCGACGGCGACGTCGAAGTCTTCGGGAGCGGGCTCCTGTTCGACGGAATCCTTGATCTCGTCCACCTCGATGCCCAGGCCCGCAGCCATCTGCCGGATCGCGGTACCCCACGCGATGCTCAGCACACCCGGCTGATAGAGCATCGGCAGGTCGCCGATCTCGTTGCCGAAGCCCATCACGTCAAACATCACCGTCGCGCCGTCGTAGGAGGCGTAGTCGGCGATCTCCATGGTGCGCACAGCCTCGATGCTCTGGCAGGTGCCTGCCAACGCGAACGGCAGCAGATCCGTCGCGAAGCCCGGATCGACCCCCGTCATAAACACCGTCGAATTACCCTCTCGCGCAGCGTCTTCGATACGCCCGATGTACTTGTCCGGAATCACCTGCCACGGGTACTGCAACACTCCGAGCCCCGATCCCACGACGTCGATACCCGCAGAGAGGATCTTGCGAACATCGGCCATGGCGTCCGGCAGCCGGGTGTCACCCATCGCGCAGTACACGATGCAGTCGGGTTTGGCCGCGATGATCGCGTCGAGGTCGTTGGTGGCGGCGACGCCTGCCGTAACGTCCAGCCCGGCCAGCTCACCGGCGTCCTTGCCGACCTTGGTCTCTGACGAGACCCAAACGCCGGTCAGGTCGAACCGGGCGTCGGTCACCAATTGCTTCAGGGCGAGGCTGCCGCAATTGCCGGTGCCGATGAGCGCGACGCGGATCGTCATGATTTTCCCTTCAAGAACTGGAACAGGTTCTACTTGTAGCACGCCCGCAAGGTAGCCTGACCCGTCATGGGACGCGTGGACGGAAAAGTTGCACTCATCAGCGGCGGCGCCCGGGGGATGGGGGCGGAAGATGCTCGGGCACTCGTCGCCGAGGGCGCGAAGGTAGTTATCGGCGACATCCTCGACGAAGAAGGCAAGGCACTGGCCGACGAGATCGGTGACGCCGCTCGTTATGTCCACCTCGATGTGACACAAGCCGACGACTGGGATGCTGCGGTCGCCACCGCCGTGGACGAGTTCGGCAAGCTCAACGTGCTGGTCAACAACGCCGGAACGGTGGCGCTTGGCGAGATCGGCAAGTTCGACATGGCCAAGTGGCAGAAGGTCATTGACGTCAACCTCACAGGGACGTTCCTCGGCATGCAGGCGTCGGTGGAAGCGATGAAGGCCGATGGCGTCGGCTCTATCATCAACATCTCATCGATCGAGGGTCTGCGTGGCGCCGTGATGGTACACCCGTACGTGGCGTCGAAGTGGGCGGTGCGCGGGCTGAGCAAGTCGGCGGCCCTGGAACTCGGGCCCTACAACATCCGGGTGAACTCGGTGCACCCCGGCTTCATTCGCACGCCGATGACCAAACACTTCCCCGACAACATGCTGCGAATTCCCTTGGGCCGACCCGGTCAACCCGAGGAGGTGGCGACGTTCGTCGTGTTTCTCGCCAGTGATGAATCGCGATACGCGACGGGTGCCGAGTTCGTGATGGACGGCGGACTCGTCAACGACGTGCCGCACAAGTGACCTGCGCGTAACGCGCCGATCCGGGTCGGGCCGGTGCGAGACTTCAGCCATGCACGAGGTCGACCAGACAACCGAAAACATGGTGCGCAGCGTGCTCGCATACGCCGAAAACCGGCTGCGGATGAATCCTGTACCCCTCGACAAGGGAGTGCTGTCGGCAGACGAGTTGTACGACCGGCTCGATGGCGTGATCCGCGACAGTCCGCGTCTACCCGATGAGGTGCTCGGCGTCTACACCTCGGTGATCGCACCGAGCGTGATCTCGGCGGACAGCCCGCGGTTCCTCGGTTTCATCCCGGCCGCCCCGACCAGGGCCAGCCTGCTGTTCGACATGTTGGTGTCCTGCGCCTCGATCCAGGGCATTTCGTGGCTGGAGGCCTCGGGTGCGATCGCCGCGGAAAACAGCGTGCTGCGGGTGATCGCGCACGAGGCCGGCCTGCCAACGACATCGGGGGGATGTTTCGTATCGGGCGGATCAGCGGGCAACCTGTCGGCGCTGGCGGTCGCGAGGGAGACGGCCAAGAAGCGCGGCGCCACCGGCAGGCTGCGCGTGGTGGTCGGTACGGATGCGCACTCGTCGATCGTCAACACGTTGCGGCTGCTGGAGATGCACGCACTGGTGGTCGACACCCCCGACCATCGGCTGACCGCCGACACCGCCCGCGATGCGGTGCCGCCCGATGCGGCCAACATCGCCGCGGTGGTCTGCACATCAGGCACGACCAACGCAGGCATCGTCGACGACCTTGCCGGTGTCGGTGATTTCGCGAAGGAACGCGGCTGGTGGTTCCACGTCGACGGCGCCTACGGCGGCTCAGGAATCTTCGCCCGCTCGCTGCGACCCAAGTTCAACGGCCTGGAGCTGGCCGACTCGTTCATCCTCGACCCGCACAAGTGGTTGTTCACCCCGTTCGACTGCTGCGCGCTGCTGCACCGGGAGCCCGAGCTGGCTAGGGCCACCCACACGCAGGACGCGTCGTACCTCGATGTCATCCATACGTCCGACGGCGAGTGGAACCCGTCCGATTACGCCTATCACCTGACGCGGCGAGCCCGCGGGCTACCGCTGTGGTTCTCGCTGGCGGTCTACGGGCTCGACGCGTATCGCCGGGCCATCGAGGTCGCCGCTTCGCTTGCCGTCCAGACCGCCGACCTGATCAAGGCCGCCCCGCAGCTGGAGCTGATCCGCGAGCCCGACCTCGGAGTGGTGCTGTTCCGTCGGCTGGGCTGGAAAGCCGAAGACTACGACGCCTGGGCCCAGCGGCTACACCAGGACCAGGTCGCGTTCATCCCGCCGACGAAATGGGACGGCGAAACGGTGGGCCGCTTCGCCTTCCTGCATCCCGACACCACTGTGGAGCTGGTGCTGGAGGTGTTGGCGCGAACAGAGTGACGACACGAATTCTGTTGCGCTGCTTGGCCGAGCCCCAACCTCATGCTGCAGGTACGGTGAGCCGGTGGACGGGGCGCAGATGTCGGTTGAACGCCGTCGGCACATCGTCTTACGAATCCTGATGTCTGTGGCCCTGTTGCTGCTGCTCTGCGCGGCGGACTTCCCGGACTTCGCCAAACCAGGGTCGCCGCCGGGACAGATCGAGCTGGCGCAGGGCTGGAGCCTGGTTTCGGCACGCGACGTCAAGGCAGACGGTGCCGCGCTGTCCAAGCCGGACTACAAGGCAGCGGGCTGGCATGCGATCCCTCGAATGCCTGCGACCGTGCTGCAGACCCTGCAAGAGGACGGCACCTACCCGAACCTGTACTACGGGACCAATCTGCTCGACAAGGTCCCGCAGGACCTCTACAAGCAGGACTGGTGGTACCGCACGACATTCACCGCGCCTGCGGGCCACACGACATACGTGTTGGACTTTCCGGGCATCAACTACCGCGCAGAAATCTGGTTGAACGGCCACCTGGTCGCGGGCAACACCCAGATCGTCGGCATGCACACCAGCCACGAAGTCGACGTCTCGCGGTGGGTGAACCAGGGCGAGGCCAACACGCTGGCCGTGAAGATCACGCCAGAACGCGCGCTGCAGGACGTCAACGGCGTCGAACTGGCCGACAGCTGGTACGACTGGATCAACTGGAACTACCTCGGTTACCAAGGGCCAGGGAAGAATCCGGACAACGGGAATTCATTTGTCCCCGATCGTAATGCGGGCATCTGGAAGCCGGTTTACCTCAAGGTGTCCGGCGCCGTTGTCCTCGGCCCGTCCACGGTAAACTCCGAACTTCCGCTCCCGCGGACAAATTCCGCGCGGTTGACGATCTACAGCAGCCTGCGCAACACCTCTGGCGAGCAGGTTCGTGGCGTTCTGCGAGCGTCGATCACCCGCCCTGGAAAGCCCGACGTCCAGATCGAGCAGCCGATCACGCTGGCCGCGGGGGAGCAACGAGAGGTCAGCTTCAGCCCCGACAAGTTCGCGCAACTCACTGTGCAGAATCCGGATCTCTGGTGGCCCTACACCCTCGGCAGGCCCGACCTCTATGACCTGCAGTTGGAGTTCCGGCAGTTCAACCGGCCCGTGGACAATAGCCATCTGCGGTTCGGCATTCGCTCCATTGAGCAATACCGCGACCAGGACGAGCAGTTCCCCCAACTCGGAAAGGGCGGGAACTTCTATCTGAAGGTCAACGGCAAGGACTTCCTTGTCCGCGGCGCCGCGTATACGCCCGACCTGCTGTATGCGACGGACCCCAACCGCGACGCCGCGATCTTGGGCTACGTGAAAGACCTCGGGCTCAACATGATTCGACTCGAGGGCAAGTTCCCCGGCGATCACCTCGCGGAGATGGCCGACGAGATGGGCATCCCCCTGATGTATGGCTGGATGTGCTGCAACCAGTGGGAGAAATGGAGCCAGTGGGACAACGAGGACTACCGGGTCGCCCTGGACAGCCTTCGTTCGCAAATCGAGGGACTTCGTAGTCATCCGTCGGTGTTCGTGTGGGCCAACGGCAGCGACGGGAAGGCCCCGGACGACGTGCTGGCCAAGTACAACCGCATCCTGTCGGAACTGCACTGGCAGAACGCCTCCGTCGACACTGTCTCCTCGTTGGCAACCGACGATGACGGGGACCGCGACTGGGACGGCATTCAGATGGCAGGCCCGTACAGCTGGCGACCACCGAGCTACTGGTTCGCCGGGCGCTACGCCGCCGCCCGCGGGTCGACCGCGGAACAAGGTGACAACGAACAGATCCCGCCGTTCGCCAGCCTGAAGAAGTTCATCCCGCCTGACAAACTCTGGCCCATCAACGACGCGTGGTATTTCCACGCAGGCTCGAACCCGAAAAACTCTGCGCTAACCAGTATTAGGCGCGCCGTCGACCGCCGCTACGGGGCGTCCAACGGCGCTGAGGAGTTCGCACGTAAGGCACAAGTCGCACATTACGAGGCGACCCGCGCCCAGTTCGAGGCGTTCGCGGCGGGCGGCTGGGACAACCACAAGATGACGATCTACTGGATGCTCAACAGCCACTGGCCGTCGTTCTTCGGACACCTATTCGACTATTACCTGAGGCCCGGTGGAGCATATTTCGGCGCGAAAAAGGGGCTGCAGCCGTTGTCGGTCGTCTTCGACTCGTACGCAACAGGCAACCACAACAACGCCAACATCACCGTCGTCAACCAAACACCCAGGGGCCAAACGGGTTTGACGGTGCGGGTGCGGACCTATGATCTGCAGGGCAAGCTGCGCGACGATCGCAGCGTTGGCAATATCAACGTGACGCCAGGGGCAGTGGCGCAGGCGATGACATTGCCGCGGCTTGCCCGCGATTCGAGCGTCGTCTTCGTACGCGCCCAATTGCTCGACTTGTCGGGAAAAATGGTCTCCGAGAACGTGTATTGGCAGTCGCAACAACTCGACGACGTCGGCGATCCTGGCAACGACACCGCCTTCGAGCTCAAGCAGGCGAGTTGGGCCGACATGACGGGGCTCAACAACATGACTCAAGTACCGTTGGACGTGACGGCGTTCACCTCGCCCAACGCAGGCGACAATCGCGTGACCGTCCGCCTGCATAACCCTTCACAGCGGATCGCCTTCTTCGAGCGGTCGGAACTCACCTCCACGCCCGACGGCGACGAGATTCTGCCCATCGAATACAACGACAACTACGTGACCGTGTTTCCCGGCGAGACGGTCGAAGTTCAGGGACAACCGTGGTCCGGCGTGTCCGCCAACTGGGTGAGAGTGACGGGCTACAACACCCCGCCAGTCGTGGTTTCGGTCAATCCACCGCCGCGAAGTTGACTGTCGCGGTGGCACCTATCTCGTCGTCGTTGCCGCGGTAGATGTCCACCTGCACCACCACGGACCGTTTACCCGTGCGCAGGATCCGCGCGACGGCACGCGCAGGCCCGACCTTGATGGGACGCAGATAGCGGATGAACAAGTCGGTGGTGGCGATCCCCATACCGAATGACGTACTGCGCGAAGCGAGTTGACCGGCCGTCACGTCCGCCATGGTGGCGATCAGGCCGCCCTGAAGCCCACCTGCGGTGTTGACCGTTCGCTCATCGACGGGCATCTCCATGGTCACCGTGCCGTCCGCCGACGGGACCTCCTGAAGGCCGAGCTGATCGAACAGCTCTCGGAGGGACTTCGGCGCTGTCATGGAGAATGACATTACTGGCCTGCCGTAATGTCGTCAGACGTGAGCGCACGCGCCGGCATCGTTGTCACCGGGACCGAGGTGCTGACGGGACGGGTCCAGGACCGCAACGGCCCGTGGATCGCCGACCGCCTGCTGGAGCTTGGGGTCGAACTGGCCCACATCACAATCTGCGGCGACCGACCGTACGATATCGAGGCGCAGTTGCGGTTCCTCGCCACCGAGGGTGTGGACCTGATCGTGACGAGCGGCGGCCTCGGCCCGACCGCCGACGATATGACGGTGGCGACGGTGGCCAGCTTCGCAGGCCTCGACCTGGTGCTTGACGACGCCCTCGAGAACCGGATCGCGGACAACATCAAGCGATTGATGGCGCGCTTCGACAATGTGGACCTCGACGCGGTCAGGGCCGCCAACCGCAAGCAGGCGATGATTCCCGTCGGCGCCCACGTGATCAATCCGGTGGGCACCGCGCCCGGGGTGGTCGTGCCGGGCAGGCCGACAATCGTGGTGTTGCCCGGTCCGCCGCGCGAGCTGCAGCCGATGTGGCCGCTCGCCGTGGAAACCGATGCTGTGCAGCGGGCGATCGCAGGCCGCACCACGTACCGCCAGGAGACGGTGCGGATGTTCGGGCTGCCCGAGTCGGGTCTTGCCGACACCCTGCGCGACGCCGAGCAGAGCGTCGACCGCTTCGACCGGCTCGAGATCACCACGTGTCTGCGCCGCGGCGAGATCGAGATGGTTACCCGGTACGAACCCGACGCCGCGGGTATCTACGCGAAGCTCATGGAACTGCTGCGCGAACGCCACGGGCGGGAGATCTTCTCCGAAGACGGCTCCCTCGTCGACGACCAGGTCGCGCAGCTGCTTGCCGGCCGCCGGATCGCGGCAGCGGAATCCTGCACCGGGGGGCTGCTCGCCGCAAGGCTGACCGACCGTCCGGGTTCGTCTGCCTATGTCACAGGAGCTGTCGTCGCCTATGCGGACGAGGCGAAGACCGAGCTGCTAGGGGTTGAACCTGACCTGATCGCTACGCACGGCGCGGTGTCCGAGCCTGTCGCCGAGGCGATGGCCGCGGCCGCGCTGAACCGCTTCGGGGCGGACACCGCGGTTGCGATCACCGGAATCGCCGGGCCCGGAGGCGGCACGGATGACAAGCCGGTCGGCACGGTGTGCTTCACCGTGCAACTCGCCGACGGCGAGACGTCTACCCGCACCCTCCGGTTGCCCGGCGATCGGTCCGATATTCGCGAGCGGTCGACGACCGTCGCCATGCACATGTTGCGACGCGTGCTCAGCGGTTGAGGGCGCCCGCTGTATCGTCTCCGTCCATGACTGCAACCGACGAGCGGCAGGCGGTCGCCGATTTCGCCGAACGCGGGGGGTGGCACCGCAGGAACGTCGATCGCACGGACTACTACACCAAGGGCGGTGCCCGGGTGCAGCTGATCTGGCACGGCACGGCGGCGATCAGCGGCGGCTCGCTCTACCACGACGACAACCTCACCGCGTACACGCGGGAACTGAGCACGGTCCAGGGTTGGCTGAATCGCTGATCAGCTGAGCGCCGCCTGCGCCTCGCCGAGGTTGTCCGCCGCCAGTACCAGCCGGGTGTTGGTCGCCAAGTAGGCGGTGGTCAGGTTGACCTTCGCCTCGCCGAGTCGGTGGGCCACTTCGCCGAGCGCGCCCGGCCGGTCCTCGACATCGAGCACGATCACTTCCTGCTCGGCAACGATCTTGATTCCGGCGTCCTGCAAGGCCTCGAATGCCGACGTCGCGTCCTGCACCAAGATGTGCACCTCGGCCTGCCCTCCGCCAGTGGTGATCGCGCACAGGCCGGCGATGTTGGTGCCCGCCTTGCCAAGCACGTCGCCGAGCCGGGCCAGCTCACCGGGTTGATCATCGAGATAGAGGGTCAGATCGGTCGCCATGCGCGCTCCTTCCGTGCCAGTCAACCGTATCGGCTGAGCACGAAATTCGGATGCGCTCGGACATCGCCATGTGGCACCGTCAAGTTCTGTGCTCGCATCGGAGATTTCGACCGCGCTGGTGATCCGCTCGGCCACGGACGTCGACTGGCCGGCGATTTCGCTGCTGGACGCCACCAGTTTCGGCAGGTTCGGACACCCGGAGTCGTTGACTGCATGGCGGTCGCTGATGCCGACCGACGGCACGGTCCTCGCCTGCGACGGCCCCGACATCGTCGGCATGGCCCACTACCTCGATCTGCAGCTGACCGTGCCCGGCGGTGCGGTTCTGCCGATGGCAGGCGTCACGATCGTCGGTGTCGCGCCGACCCACCGCCGCCGCGGCATCTTGCGCACGATGTACACCGAGCTGCACAACCGCATTGCCAATGCGCGGTATCCGATCGCGGGCCTGACCGCCAGTGAGGGCGGCATCTACGGGCGGTTCGGATACGGACCCGCAACAATCGAGCAGGGGTTCACCCTCGACCGCCGGTTCGCGCGCTTCCACGACGATGCTCCCGATCCCGACGGTGTGCGGATGGTCAACCCTGCCGACCACCGCGACGACCTCGAGGCGGTCTACGAACGCTGGCGCCGGCGCACACCCGGCGGCCTGGTGCGCACTGAGGCGCTGTGGGACGAGATGCTGATCGATCGTGAGTCCGTCCGCCGCGGAGGCACAGAGTATTTCGCGTTCCTGCATCCCGACGGCTATGTCCTGTACCGGGTATTCGGCGACGACCCGATGGTCGTGCGGGTCTCGGAGTTCATCGCGGCGACCACCGAAGCGGGCATTGCGCTGTCCCGGGCGCTTTTAGGGCTCGACCTGATGGAGACCGTGGTCTTCTATACCCATCCCGCCGACCCGTTGCCCTACCTTTTGGCGGACCCCCGAGTGGCCCGCTTGACTCACTACGAGGATGATCTCTGGCTGCGCATCACGGACATCCCGACGGCGCTCGAGGCGCGCAGCTATCAGGCGGAGCTGTCGACGGTACTCGAGATTTCGGACGGATTCCGCAGTGACGGTGGACGATTCGCGCTCGAGGTCCGCGACGGGCGTGCCCGCTGCACGCCGACGAACGCCGAGCCCGACATTCGCATGGGCCTCGGCGTACTTGGCAGCCTGTACATGGGCGCACACAGGGCAGCGTCCTTCGCAGCGGCAAACCGATTGCACTGCAACGACTCCCGGATGATTCGGCGTCTCGACGCGGCATTCGCAAGCGACGTGCCCGCCGCGCTGGGCTTTGGCTTCTAGTCGGTCAACGCTGCCCGTGGCGGTCCCACACGCCGATCATCGTGTCAAGGATCTCCTCGGCGCGGCCCAGTCCGGCGAGATGGCTTTCGCCGGGCAGGTGATACAGCTCGACGTCGGGCAGCTTGGCGACGACGTGCTGACCGTGCTCGAACGGCACGATGTGGTCGTGGTCGCCATGCCACCACCGGACGGGCACCTTGACCTCGTCGAGTCGGAAACCCCAGTCGCGGGCGAACACCACGACGTCGGCGAACGGTGCGGCCATCTGCTTGCGGCTGCCGTTGAGGAGGTCGTCGAGGAACATCGCCTTGATTTCCGGCCGCGCCAGCACTTGGCGGTCCGCCTCCGGTGACACCCGCCCATACAGGTCGACGGCAGGGGACGCGACGGGTCGTATCAACCGGATGAGCGCACTCGCCACAATTCCAATCGGACCGCCTGCCACCTGCAGCAGCGGCGCCACTCGCAATCCGACGGACCCCATCGAGCCTCCGCCAATGGCGTCGGAGCCCGTCGTTGGCGCGACACCGCCGATGACGCCGGCGGCCACCACCCGGTCGGGCATCGCCGCCGCGCACGCCAGCGTGTATGGGCCACCGCCGGAAAGGCCGACGACCTCCATCGTGTCGATGCCGAGGGTGTCGGCGATGGTGCGCAGGTCGTCGGCGAACGCGAAAACGGTGTCGTATTGATGAGGCGTCGAGGACCCGATGCCGGGCCGGTCGATACCGATCAGACGGATCTGCCGTTTCTCGGCGTAGACACGGGCCTCCATCGGGATCTGTCTGCGGGCGCCCGGCGTGCCGTGCAGCCAGAAGACGGCGCGGCCCTGCGGATCGCCGAACTCGGCGAACCCGATCTGGCGGTCGTCACCGACGGCGATGTTGCCTTCCAGCTTCGGACGGGCAATTGCGACAGGCATGGCATGAGTGTCTCATTCGGCCGAACGGAACAGGTACGACCCCACCGTCGTGATGCGGTCGTCGACTCCTTCGTCGTGCATGACGGTGCGCACGGCGAACATGCCGTCGGCCCCGGGCATCGGTTCGGTTTCGACGCGGAACGGACCGACCTTGCCGCGGGAGACGAACATCACGTGTGACGAGACGCCCTGGACGCGGTCGGTTCCCGCGAGTTCGGCCGCCGCATCGGCGGCTGCGGTCTCTCCGATGACGAACTGCGGTCCGATGTGCAGAGCGGCGTCGGGGGACGCGACCTCGACCGCGAGTTCACCCAGTGCCCAATGGCCATCGGGACGGCGGTGGCCACCGAACACCTGCCACAGCGGGGGCAGATCGGGGGAGTCGATCACCTCGAGCGGATTGGCCTCCATCCGTTCGAGGCCTTCGGGTGGGGTGCCGATGCTGATGCCCTGGCCCTGAGTCAGGGCGAGCACGCGGTCGGGCTGGTCGGCGTCGACGATCTTGGCTCGGCTGTAGCCCATCTGGCGCCCGCGCTTGAGGTCCTCGGAGACAATCTCGATGCGGCGCACGTCCCGGCCGGGGTCGAGGATCTGGCACGAGTGGATGACGGGATTGGGGACCGCCTCGAGGTCGGACATGTGGCCGCCTTCGGGTGCGGCGATGCAGAGCACGGCAAGCAACAGCCCGCCCGCCGGGTTGCGCATGTCCCGACGGATGGTGACGGTGTTGTCTTCCACGCCGAGGTCCATCGACGCATAGCCGCGGCCGATGTAGCGGTAGCTCAGCAGCCCACCCCATCGGTCGCGCAGTTCGGCGGCGTAGGCCTCCGGCGAATCTGTCAGCTCACGAATGTCGCGCACCATGGGCCGACATTACATACTGGGCCACCGATGTAACCATGGCATCGCCGTTTCGAGTTGCGCGGCGAGCTGAAGCAGGATCGTCTCGTCGGGGGCCATCAGCTGGACACCAATCGGCAGGCCGTCCGACGTGACGCCAAGCGGCAGCGAGACCGCCGCCCAGCCAGTCACATTCGCCAGAGAGGTCCAACCCGTTGTGGCGAACTCGACGTCGAAGAACTCCCGTGTCGTCCCCCACGGCTGATCCAGCAGCGCGTAGGGCGGCGGGGGAGTCAGCAGCGTGGGCACCAGAAGCACACCGTGGTCGGTCATGCCTGCGACGAAGCGGCGGGTCTGTGCGTGCACCGCTCCGATGGCGTCGGCGTAGGCGACCCCGCTGGTGGTGAAGCCCTCGCGGACCATCACCCAGGTGCTCGGCTCGAACTCGTCCTCATGCGGCTCGCGCCCGAGGTGTGCGGTCGCCATGGCGTGCAGCTGGGCATTGCTGACGTTGTGCAGCACGGCGATGGCGTCCGCGACTGCGTCGGCGTCGATGGCCGGGGCGCCGGGCTCGACGATGTGGCCAAGGCCGGCGAGCAGCGTGCCAGTGTGCTCGACGGCCGCGACGACCTCGGGGTGCGTGGTCGGCCCTTGGAAGGGCGATGCCGTCGCGATCAGGATGCGCTGCGCGACGGGTTGCTGTGTGATCGCTTGCAGGAACGGCACTTTCGGTGCGGGTGCGGTATAGGGGTCACCGGGAGCCGAGCCTGCGACGACGTCGAGCAGCGCGGCGCTGTCGCGGACGGTGCGGGTGAGCGCGTGCTCGTTGACCAAGCCCTCCAGCCCCTGGCCGCCACCCGGCGCGAACGAGGTACGCCCGCGGCGTGGCTTGAGACCGACCAGCCCGCAACACGAAGCGGGAACCCGGATCGATCCGGTGCCGTCACCGCCCGACGCGGCGGGAACAACGCCCGCCGCCACCGCGGCCGCCGACCCCCCGCTAGACCCACCGGGTGTGATCGACGGCGACCACGGGTTCACTGTTGGCCCGAACAACGACGGCTCGGTCGTGCAGTGGTTGCCCCATTCAGGGGTGTTGGTCTTGCCGAACACCACCAAACCCGCCGCGAGATACCGATCGACGATCCAAGCCGACTTGGTTGCGACGTGGGTGCGAAGCGCGCGCGAACCCATCGCCTCCGGTGCGTCGGCCAGCGATGCGCCAAGGTCCTTGAGCAAGAAGGGAACTCCCGCGAGTGGACCTGTTCCTCCGTTGCGCACCGCGCCAGACGCGTCCAGCGCTGTGGCCTGCTGACGGCCGCGGTCGAAGAGGTCGGCGATGACGGCATTCAGCTCGCGAGTGGCCTCGAGGCGCACGATCGCCGCCTCCAGCAGCTCCGTCGCGGACACTTCACCCGAGGCGACCAACCCCGCCTGCGCAATGGCGTCGAGGTCGGCGAGTGCGAGGGCATCGGTTGTGTTCATTGGGACGGATCATTCAGCGCCCTCAATCGTGCGGCAACTTGAGGGCGATCAACGACTGTGCGGTTTCGTACGCGACACCACGAGCCGGGCGCATGAATCCGCACAGTCGACGAGCGATCGCCATTCCGCGATGTCTTTTCGGGCTCGCCCGCGTCGTTACAGGTGTGCAGACAAATTGGAAGGACCAGCCATGACCGAACATCTGAACCGCGAGTTCACCGCGGAACTGCAGAAGAGTGAGAAGAAGGGCGGCTGGACGTACGTGGTCATGCCCGATTCGGCGGCTTTCTTCGGTACCCGCGGGCTGGTCAAGGTCCGCGGCACCGTCGACGGCCAACCATTCGCGAGTTCGTTTATGGCGCTAGGCGACGGCACCCACAAACTGCCCGTGAAGACCGACCTGCGTCAGCGCATCGGGAAAGAGGCAGGCGACGAGGTGACCGTGTGCCTCGAGGAACGCGTCCGCTAGATGCTTTTCGCACCTATGGCACCGACGCCTTTCACGTCGCGCCTCGGCCTGGTCGCCGACAAGATCAGCGGACCGTGGTTGGTCGTGTCACAGAATGCGACGGTGTGACCTACCCATTTCGTAGCCGGCGGGAAACGACATCTCGATGACACGAAGCTTGTCATTGGCTTTGGATTCCAGTTCCAGGACCACGCAACCGCCGCCGAGAACCTTGGACTCCAAAACGATGTAATGCTGGCCGCCACCGTTGACGTCGGTGACGTGTTCCCCCGAACGCAGCGCCTCGACCGGCACAAGTTCGGGGGCTTCTGGATGGTGTGCCTCCACGCTGGCAACCGTAGGCGACGAAACCAGGCAAGGTGGCCCGTTTCGTCCGACCTGGGTCAGCCGACCGCCATTGCGTACCCGACACCTCCCAGCACGACCGCAACCGCGCACAACACGAATGTTGCAACGGCAAAGGGCCACCCAGGTTTGCGCCTGACGAGCTGGACCACCGTCACCACCAACCCGATGGCCCCGATTGCGAAGGCAGCCAGCAGCGCTGTCCAAACCGCGCTGGCGGCACCTTCCGCGCTGCAGGTCTGCGGCGGGCAGGAATCGAGGAAGGCAAGGGAGAAAACTCCCATCGCCGCCGCGACGACGCCGAACGCCACCGTGAGGATCAGTGCGCCGATGGAGATGACGAGGTCGGTGGTCGGGATGGGTGGCTTCGAGGGCGGCGGAGGATAGCGGGGATACCCCATGTCACGCGATGCTATCGGCCTGTTTGACGGTTTCCCGCCGATCTCGATGCCCCATCGGCGATCATAGCGGCCAGCAACTTGGGGGTGGCTCATGCACAGCACGATGCAGGACTTCCCGATGACCGTGACGGGCATTCTGCGGCACGGCACGGGGTGGCACTCGAATCGAAGGGTCATAACGGCGGGTCCAGACGGGTACCGCGACATCAGTTACGGAGAGCTTGGGACTCGGGTCGCGCAGCTCGCCCACGGCCTGCGCCAGCTCGGTGTCTCGGGCGGCGACCGTGTCGCTACGTTCATGTGGAACAACCAGGAACACCTCGAGACCTATTTCGCCGCCCCGTGTATGGGGGCGGTGCTGCACACACTGAACATCCGGTTGGCAGGCGAGCAGATCGCATTCATCGCCAACGAGGCCGAGGATCGCGTTGTGCTGGTGGACATGTCGGTGGCGCCACTGCTGGCCGCGGTGCTCCCGGAGATGACGTCGGTGCACACAGTCGTGGCCGTCGGCGATGGCGACGTGGCGCCGCTGGCCGCCTCTGGCAAGACCGTGATCCGCTATGACGACCTGTTGGACGGACAACCGCTCGAGTTCAGCTGGCCCGATCTCGACGAAAGAAGCGCCGCCGCAATGTGTTACACCAGCGGCACGACCGGCAACCCGAAGGGCGTGGTGTACAGCCACCGCTCGAGCTATCTGCATTCGATGGCGATGTGCGCAGCCAACGGAGTTGGCCTGGTCGTCGGGGACCGTGTCCTACCGGTCGTGCCGATGTTCCACGCCAACGCCTGGGGTCAGCCGTATGCAGCGCTGATGGCCGGCGCCGACTTACTGCTGCCGGACCGTCATCTGCAGGCCGCTCCACTGGTGGACATGATCGAACAGCGACGTCCGACAGTCGCGGCGGCCGTCCCGACCATCTGGAACGACGTGCTGCACTTTCTGCGCGCCAACCCCGACCGTGACATCTCGTCGTTGCGCACGGTGTGCTGCGGCGGCTCGGCCGTGCCGCTGGGCATGATGAAGGAGTACGAGCAGTCGTACGGAGTGTTGATCCGGCAAGCCTGGGGCATGACGGAGACCTCACCGCTGGCCGCACTTGCCGCCCCACCGCCGGAGGTGAGCGGGGAGGAGCACTGGAGGCTGCGCAGCACCGCAGGCCGAGTGATGTGCGGGGTCGAGGTTCGTCTGGTCGACGATGTCGGCGGCGTGCTGCCCAACGACGGTAAGGCGGTTGGCGAGATAGAGATTCGCGGCCCGTGGATCACCGGTTCGTATTATCAGAATGCCGATCCGTCGAAGTTCGACGAGGGTTGGCTTCGCACCGGGGACGTCGGCCACATCGATGCTCAGGGCTTCATCACGCTGACGGATCGCGCCAAGGACGTCATCAAGTCCGGCGGCGAGTGGATTTCGTCGGTCGAGTTGGAACTCCTCATCATGGACCACCCCGCCGTGCTGGAAGCGGCGGTGGTGGCGGTGCCCGACGACCGGTGGCAGGAGCGGCCGTTGGCCGCGGTCGTCGTCGACGGCGATGCTGAAGTATCCGCCGAAGAACTGCGAAAGCATCTGTGCGACAAGGTCGCCCGATTCTGGTTGCCAGAGCGGTGGACGTTTATCGATGAAGTGCCCAAGACCAGCGTCGGCAAGTTCGACAAGAAGGTCATCCGGTCGCGGTACGCCGACGGTATCTACGACGTCGTCGAGTGCCGGGACTGACGCGGCATCAGCTGCCTACGGTCATCGCCCATCGGATGCCGCCGACGACTGCGCGGCCCGCCATCCGGATGACGGTGGCTTCCACCGGAGGGAAATAGGGCAGCAGCAACGGCATTCGGGCCCAACCCGGCAGCATCGACACCGATGTGGCGGCCAGGAGGCCGTACGGTGCCCGCGCGGCGAGCGGCAGCGGGGGAGTCAGCAGCAGGAAGCGGGCGGCCTCACGCGCTGCGGGTGTGCCTGACAGTTCGGGCCGGAATGCGTCGATGCGCATCCGTAGCTCGTTTTCGGTCTGCGGCGGGTCGGGCACACCGAGTGCCGCTGCGACGCGGGAGGTGTCGGCGACATACCCGTCACGGCCGTTCTGATCGAGGGGCGCGGCGCCGTAAAGCTGATGGGCAAGAAGGAAGCTGTCGACTTCGGCGATGTGGACCCATTCGAGAAGGTGCGGGTCCGAGGCGCGATAGGCCGTGCCGTCGGCGGCGACCCCGTGGACCCGCTGGTGGATTCCGCGCACCCGATCGACGGCGCGCTGCGCGTCGGCGGCGGGGCCGAAGGTCGTCACCGCCAGGAACGTACTAGTCCTCTGCAGCCGGCCCCACGGATCGCCGCGGTAGTCGGAGTGCTGCGCGACGCCTGCCATCGCCAACGGGTGAAGCGACTGCAGCAGCAGGGCGAGCAGCCCACCGACGAACATCGACGCATCTGCATGTACCCGCCGGATCGGTCGATCTTCGCCGAACCAGCGCGGCCCCGGCGTTTCGTGGATGCGGGCCCGATTGGCGGGCCCATCGGGGCCTGCGATCATGCCAAACAGGCTGCGACCCAGACTCTCGCGCACAGTGCCGAGATCGGGCAACACCGTCATGGTTTTGACCCTACGCGTATTGATCCGCGGTTTTGCCTTCTGATGAGGCGTTAATTACTAGTCTCGGTTCTACGCGGGCACCTACGAATGGCAGGTAGCAACTATGCGTCAGCGGGTTCTGAACACTGTGGCAGCGATGGTTATGGCGATGTCGGCGGTGCCAGCCGTTGGCATCGGAACGGCGGGGGCCGACGGCCCGACCGGTAGCGGCGGCGGGGCAACTTTCGTGGCATTTACCCAGATCTTCAGGCGGTGCGACTTCAGCGCCAACACACACATCGGGCCGACCGGCAACGCGGGACCGACCGCCTTGGTGCGCAAGACTGGTGCCGGTGTGGTCGCCGACGTGCAGGTCGTCAGGGCGATCCCGGGCACGGTTTATGTCGTGGGGTTGGTTCAGATGCCTCATTCGTCGGCCGTGGGTTGCAACCCCGGCGATCCCGGCGTGATCTCCGGAGTGCTCACGGCCGATGACGCGGGCAATGGCGGCGTGACTCTTAGCGGACCGGTTGCGCCTGGCGGCACGGGCGTCTGGATGTACGTCAGTCGACCGGGATATTTGTCGCAGACACCGGACGAGTTCTACACGTCCGATTTCGTGGTGCCGATCTAGAGCGCGGGTCCGCGGTAGTCGATCATCGGCTCCTGCTTGATCACCGCGCCGCCGACCGTCACACGGAGCTCGGCGGGGGAGATCGAGTAGGTGACGCTCGCGTCCTGCGCGATGAACTCGTGCGTCGACGCACTGCGGGCCGACGTCGTTAGCATCGCGGCGTCATTGAGCCGAAGAACCCTGTAGCCATACCGACCGTTGCGGTCGCCACAGATCACCACGAGCGATCCGGGTGTTCTGCCGATGGCGACCGTCGTTTCGGTTCCGTCGCAGCGGGCGCCGGAGTTGACGAATCCCCTTTCGTCGACCGCGAAGGGTAGGCGGTGCGGGAGGCGGCAGTGCCGCCGACGGTGGCGGCCTTGAGGCGACCGGCGTCGAGATCGGGAAGGCTGCGTCAGATACCCCGAGCTGAAAACCAAGGTCGCTCCCGTACATGCGTCTTCGTCCCGCTGGTGTGCGAACACTCTGCATCAGACGCCCGTATGAAAACCCCGGCGAGGTCGCGGCCCGAGTCGGCCCGAATCATGTTGGTTCACTGAGGGATTTGCTAGCTACGCTTCGTCGGGACAAGCGGTCCGATTACTGTGTGCGGGTGATCGTCTACGCCATCGCTGCGCTGAAATTCACCGATCGCAATGCCTACGACCGGTACCAAGCGGCGTCCATGGAGGTCTTCCTGCGGCACTCGGGCACGATGAAAGCCGCGGACGAAGCGCCGAAGATCGTGGAGGCGCAATCGGACCGCGAAAAGGTCGTGTTGATGGAGTTTCCCGACGAGGCCGCTTTCGTGAATGGGCGGATTCTCCTGATTATCAACGGATTTCGGAAGATCGCCGCGCCGGTGCCGACACCGTCGTCTTGCTCGTCCAGGCGCTACCGAGGAAGGCCCCTTAGCTCCAAACGCCTTGGGCAGGTAGGCATTCCGCGATCAAGGCCGTACGACCACCGTCAGCTCATCGCCCCGACGCTCCACTCGCATGCCTGCGCGTCGCGCCACTGCTGCCACCTGTGCGGTATCGTCGGGCTCGGACCTCGTGGTGGCCAGGGCACGAGCCAGACGACCCTTGTACGCCTTGTTGAAGTGACTCACCACGGTGCGCGTGCCGTCGAAATGCTCGGCCAACACGTCGACCTTGATCGCACCCGGCACCCTTCCGAGCGCCGCGTAGGAACCCGATCGCAGATCGACGACAAGGTCACCCGATGCGATCTGCGCCAGCACAGGTTCGAGCACCGGCCTCCATCGCGCGGCCAGGGTCGGTTGTCCAGGCAATTTCGACGTCGCGGACAGCCGATATGCGGGCACCGGATCGTCGGCACGCAGCAGCCCGAACAAGGCCGAGCACGACCGCGAGCCGGGCACGGGCGCGGGCTGCGGCCGCACCTCGAAGCGATCCGATGTCGAGCGCGTCGTAGAGCACGCCGGTGTAGCGGTTGATCGCGGGTAGCGTCGCCGCGCTGCGCAGGGCAGCGTTGCGCTCGATCTCGGCGTGCTGGGACGCGGAGATGCCCAGCGCGCGCCAGACAGACCGAATGATCACGCGCGAGCTCGACGAGTTCGTCGACAAGCAGGTCACGCAATGGCCCCAGCTCGGGTGAGCTCAGCGCGTCAACGCGCAGAGGCGGCCCGTCGCCGCCGTCGCGCTTGGTCTCCGACGGCGGCAGCAGCACGATCACGCCCGAGACGCTAGCCGAGGGCGTGAACGGCTGCTGCTTGGCGCCGGGTCAGGCAGGCGCGAACGGGTCCGCGGGCGGCGGCGGCGCGAACGGATCCGCGGGCGGGGGAGGCGGAGCCATCTCCGGCTCGGACGCGGGCGCGGGCGGAGGTGCCATGAATGGATCAGGCGCAGGAGCCATCGGCACCTCGCCCGCCATCATGACCACGGGCGCCTCGGGGGTCAGGGGCGTCGGGCGCCATGCCCTCGTCCACCGGCATCGGCAGGAACATGTGGTGGCCGAATTGCTTCTGGAAGGCGCCACCGCCACCGATGCGCACCCCGCCGCCCTCACCGGAGGAGACAGGGGTCCCATCGGGCAGCGTGGCGGCGGTGTGGCCGCCGTTCCAGCCGACGTTGAGGGCGCCGGGCTGCGACCCGTACTGGAAGCCGCGGGCGAGCAGAGCCCTTTCGATATTGCCGGTGTTGAACCGGTCGCCATAGATCGGGCGGCCAGTTGCCGCATTCGTTACCCACGAGACCAGGCCCGAGCAGTCCGTACCTCTTGGGGAATCTCCACCAGAGATGTACGGCGTGCCTGACACCGAGCTCACAAGCGTCAACAGCGTTACGGTAGCAAACATGCGGCCGGACGTTAACAGACGTCGCGAAGAGGCTTCAAAATCTGTGATGGCCACCACAATCCGCGATGGCTATTGCCTGGTTCACGGAATTCCTTTGTGCTGTAGAGCTATTCAGCACCCTTAAGCAGGGCCTTTGCGAAAGTTGCATTCTCACGAAAATGGTTCGAAGGCAGCAAAAGTGCCCTCAGATGTGCACCTGAGTGCCGAAAATTGAGACCGGCATCACAGTTTGAAGCCCGTTTTCGCGATGCGAATCTCGCTAATCTCCACGCATTTAAAGCGTTGGCCGGCCAGCGATTTCACGTGGTCGAAGACCATGGCGATCGTTATTGCCAAGCGGCACATGCCACCACTGCGTGAACGTACGAATTCTCTTGCTACAAAACATGTTTCAGTAGTAGCGGAACTTCCTGCTCGGCGGGCGTCAGCGAGCCGTGCTGGCCGATCAGCGACGACAACAGCGTTTCGACTGTGCGCCGCATAATCCCAGCTGAGCCGCGTGCCGCGGCAACGATGTCGCCGATGCGAAACCGCACGTCATCGCTGATCCGGTCGCCGAACCATCCCGCCGCGATCGCCTCGTCACGCGACACCACCCACGCCCGCTGCGCCAGCGTCTCCCGCCATGCCGCCAGCACCGAATCTGCGGCGCCATCAGCGACATAGACATGCCGAGCTCGCGGCTCACCGCCGATTGCGTCAACACCCTCAAGCAGGGGCTCGCAGGCGTCGATATCGACCACCTTTGAAGGGTCGACCGCGACCATGCCGTGGTCGGCCACCACGGCCAGCAGGCCGCCGGGTGGCAGACCCTCCACGATGGACTCCACCAGCCTGTCGACCTGTCGCAGCTGCATGCGCCACGCTGTCGAACCCGGGCCGTAGACATGTCCGAGAAGGTCGAGTTCCGAGTGATAGCCGTAGCAGAACCCGCCCTCTGCAACCGCTGACCGCACGCAGGCGGCCAGATCCCCGAGCGCCTGCACTGCCACATAGCGACCGCCACGCAGCACGGCGCGCGTAACCCCTGATCCGGCGAATTGCGCGCCGGATATGACACTGACAGCGATTCCGGAGCCCGCGGCCCGCTCGAACGTCGTCGGCATAGGTTGGACCTGCTCCGGCGGGAGCTTGTCGCGCAGGTCGCGGCCCCACGGATGCGGTCGCCAATTGAGCGCATTGACCACATCGGCGCCGGGCAGCCGGAACGAGAGCCCGACCAGGCCGTGCTCGCCGGACCGGCACCCAGTGCCGATCGCCGCGAGTCCGGCCACCGTGGTGGAGGGGAATCCGACCTGCAGCCTTCTGCCCCGCAGCGCCGCCAAAACGGGAGCATCTTCGGAGTACGCGTCGAGCAGGTCCGCGCCAAGCCCGTCGATCAGCAGCACGCACGCCCCGGCGATGTCACCGGGCAACGGGATAGGGGCGTCGAACCCTGCGACGCCCATTGCGGAAAGCACCGACGGCATCACATCGGCCAGGTGCGGGAGATTCGGATCTGGCTGCGGCAGTTGCACAATTCGAGCCTGTCACACTATAAGACGGAGGTGAGGTCACGCCGCCTCGATTGTTCTCTTGATCGCGGCAATACCTGCCGCCATCATCGTGTCCACGTGCGGGGCGAATTCGTCGGGCAGCAGGTCGGTGGTCCACACGAACCGAGTGCCATCGGCGTGGTCGAAGATCTGCGCTGCACCGTTGTAGTGGTGGAACTGCGCCCGACGATCGCCCAGGCAACCCGCCGGCTGCGTCGTCGACTGCGACGATCTCTTCACGCACGACCGTGCCGTCGACGAAAGTCACCACCCGCGCGTTGCCGTCCATTCGGGTCTCGACGACGAATCCCGCGGCGAGGCGGGTTGTGCAACGCACCTACATCGCTCAGCGCCTCCCAAACCCGTTGGGGGCGAGGCTTGGATCTCTATCTCTTTTCGAATCGTGGCCATTGCTACATCGTGCAGGCAACCACCACCGACATTTGGTTAGGACCGGAGGGTTTTGAAGCATTCGACGAAATGGATATCGAGGCGGCCTTGGCCCGGTTCGACGAACGCAACCAACCGGCCTGAACGATTGACATGCAGCCCTAGGGCTGCATATAGTCGGACATGCAGCCAGTCAGCTGCATGTAAGGAAACGGCAGAGATGGACGAGGTGTTCAAGGCGTTGGCCGATCCGAGCCGACGTCTGCTGCTCGACAGCCTCAACACGCGCAACGGACAGAACCTGCAGGAGTTGTGTGCGGGCCTGTCGATGGCGCGGCAGTCGGTCAGCAAGCATCTGGACGTCCTCGAAGCGGCCAACCTGGTCACGACAGTGCGGCGGGGGAGAGAAAAGCTGCACTACCTCAACGCCGAGCCGATCAATGCCATCGCCGACCGGTGGATCACTCAATACGACCGTGCGCGAATACAGACGCTCGCGGACTTGAAAACAGCATTGGAGACCGAATCAATGAGCAGCACTGGGGAATTCGTCTACACCACCTACATCCGGACCACTCCGGAGAAGCTGTGGCAAGCATTAACCGACCCAGCGTTCTCCCACCGGTATATGGGCCACGCGATGGTGTCCGACTGGAAGAAGGGCTCGACGTACGCCTGGGAAGACCACGGCCTGAAGATCGAGCACCCCGAGCAAGTCATCCTCGAGTCCGACCCGTATCGCAGACTCGCGTTCACCTTTCACACCTTCGTTCCCGAACTCGCAACGGCCGTCGAGCAACTCGATGACGAGACCGTCGCCACCTGCGCGGCCGAGAGGCGGTCAAAGGTGTCGTTCGACATCGAGCCCGACGGCGATCAGGTCAAGCTGACCGTCATCCATGACGACTTCGAACCGGGCAGCCATGTGCTGGGACTGATCTCGGGCGGGTGGCCCTGGAAGTTGTCGAACCTCAAGACAGCGCTTGAACATGCATGAGGTGAGTACCGAAGCCGAAGGGAGACAACAAGGATGACGACACCACCGATCGTTTCTGCGCAGGAATGGGACGTGGCCCTTGCGAAAATGCTCGTGAAGGAGAAGGAGTTCACCCGTGCCAGGGACGCGCTGGCCGCCGAACGTCGGCGGATGCCATGGACGCCGGTGGACAAGGAATACGTTTTCGACGGGCCCGCCGGCAAGGCGAGCCTGCTCGATCTTTTCGACGGCAGACGCCAGCTGATCGTCTACCGCGCGTTCTTCCAACCCGACGTCCACGGCTGGCCCGAACACGCCTGCATCGGCTGCTCATTGATGGCTGACCACGTTCCCAACTTGACCCACCTCAACGCCCGCGACACCACGTTCGTGTACGTCTCGCCGGCGCCGCAAGGCGACATCGAACGGGTGAAGGCCCGGATGGGCTGGGAGCACATCCCGTGGTACTCCATCACCGACGACTTCGACAAGGACTTCGGCTGCGACGAGTGGCACGCGACGAATGCGTTCATCCGTGACGGTGACGACCGGATCTTCCGCACCTACTTCATCAACAACAGGGGCGACGAGGCGTTCGTAGCCACCTGGAGCCTGCTCGACATGACCGCGCTTGGGCGACAGGAGGAGTGGGAGGATTCGCCGGAGGGTTACCCGCGGACCCCACCGTATGAATGGTGGGCCTGGCACGACGCCTACGCGCAGAACACGCCGTCACGATGGTTCGGCGAGCCCGACCCCAACGACCCGAACGACCAACGGCCGCCGCGCAACGACGCCTAGGACGGGCGGGGTTCCCGCGTATAGACAGCCCACGTTTGCGGTTCGCGGGGCAGCGGCAGATAGGTGTGACCGCACTCCAGGAGCCAGGCACCGCGGCCGGCCAGTCTCGTCAACCGGAACCGGTTGCAATATCGACAGTTCACCATGATGTTCCCTCCCTTCGTGTTTGCGACTTTTTCTGTGTAATCACGCTATGTACTGGTCGTGGCCGCCGAAACGGGTCGTGAACCCCTGTCTGGCCAGCTGGTTTGGGGGTTTCCTGGCGGCAGCATTGGGGGATTGGGGGACACCCAGCAACTTCGACATCCGTGACGAGTTCGGCCACTACCCAGCCTCACGGCAAATGACGCTTGTACGATCGCAACATGCTCGGGGAGGACCTCTCCGGCCGCTTCGATTACCTGTTCGAGCCGCTGGACGTCGATGAGTCGGCCGGTAACGGCGGCGACGTGACTCACCAGGTGCCCGAACAACCCGACGACGACAGCCGATGGTCAAGACGAATAGTCCTCACAGGCGTCGTCCTAGCAACGCTCGCGGTCGCTGCCGCCACAGTGATATTGCTGCTGCAGCCGGCCCAGCGCACACAGCCGATCGTCACGCCGATTGACGCGACCACACCGTCCACACCGGTATCGACGGCGATAGCCCCGGCACTCCCGACTTCGATGCCGACTACGACCGCTCAACCTGCTCCGGTCATACCGGCCACGGACAGTGCCGTCCGCACGTCGGCGGTAGTGCCAACCGTGCAGCCACAAAGCCCACCTGTGCAGGAGCCGACGACCGTTGCCAGCGAGCCGCCGCCCGCACCCATGCCGCCCCCGCCCACCACGCGGGCGCCCATCAGCGTTTCACCCGAATCACGTCCCCCATTTCCTGACCAGAACCTGCCTCGGAACAACGACCAACGCGGCGGGTTACTCGGCGGGCTTCTTTAGCTGACGGACTGCGTACCGGGTTCGCAGGAACAACACAGCATTCGCTGCGCGGCAACCGGACGATCACGCTGATATTCTGCGAACGCGGCCAGGCCGGCGGTCGCCGTCGCGTGGTCCGAACGAAACAGCAGAGTCCCTCACGAAAAGAGAGTTGTGCGCAGCGGAGAGATCAAGGCCCTGTCCGGCCTGCGCATCATCGCCGCGTTGTGGGTGGTCCTGTTTCACTTCCGCCCGTGGCTCGAGGTATCGGCGCCCGGCTTCAGGACTGCTCTCGCACCCGTATTCAATTGCGGTGCACAAGGCGTCGACCTTTTCTTCATGCTGAGCGGATTCGTGCTGACCTGGAACTACCTCGACCGCATGGGGGAGTCGTTCTCGATCCGGTCGACGCTGCACTTCTTGTGGTTGCGGCTGGCCAGGGTGTGGCCGGTCTACGTCGTCACACTGCACCTCGCGCTCGCGTGGATCATTTTCACGCTGTACGTCGGCCACTTGCCGTCGCCGGCCGCTGACCAGCTCAACGCCGTCAGCTATGTCCGGCAGCTGCTGCTGGTGCAACTCTGGTTCCAGCCGTTCTTCGACGGGTCGAGCTGGGACGGTCCCGCCTGGTCGATCAGTGCAGAATGGCTGGCGTACTTGCTGTTCGGGGTGTTGGTGCTGGCGATTTTCCGGATCTCCCGGGCGACGCGAGCCAGGGGCCTGCTGTGGCTGGCCATCGTTGCCTCGCTGCCACCCGCGCTGCTTCTGATGGCGACCGGCCATTTCTACACGCCGTGGAGTTGGCTTCCGCGAATCATCATGCAGTTCACTGCCGGCGCCCTTGCGTGCGCCGCGGTTCGTAAATTGGAGCCGACCGACCCTGCCCGCCGTGTCGCCGGTTATCTGTCCCTCGCGCTCGGCGTCGGTATCGTCGGCATCCTCTACTTCTTGGACGCGCATCCGGTGCCGAAGGTCTCCGACTCGAGCGGTCTCGTCGACGTGCTGTTCGTGCCACTGGTGGTGACGTTGGCGGTCGGAGTGGGCAGCCTGCCGCGGCTGCTCTCCACCCAAGTGATGGTGTACGGCGGATACATCTCGTTCAGCCTCTACATGGTGCACGAGCTGGTGCACACCGCATGGAACTGGTTCACGGCACAGTATGAGATCGCCTTGACGCCGAGCTGGTCGGCGAAGGTGATGGTCGCCGGCGTGTTGGGAGTCGCCGTCCTCGGCGCCGCGGCGCTGTACCACTTCGTCGAGGAGCCCGCGCGGATCTGGATGCGCAGGATGGTGAAGGCGGGCGCACCTCAAACCGACGCTGCAGATTCACCCGCCGACGTGGCCCCTCTGCACGGCCCCCGGCAAGTGCCCGCGAAGTCCGTCACCGCTCGCGCAGGCTGAACGATGGTACAGAGCCGAAACTCGCTGTGCGCGATCACATTGCAGCGATTGGGTAACACCTTGCACACAATTTCGTCCACCCCGGCGTTCTCCCGGATTGAGTCGTACGCTGTTCCGGTGAGTCGTCTGGTCACATTTGTCGTTGCGATCGCTCTCGGTGTTGGGGTGCTCGGTACACAGTCAACGCCGGTGAGGCACAACGAGATAAGGACGCTGGACGCGTCGCTGAACCGCATCGCAGTGGTGGGGGATTCCTACACGGCGGGCGGCGACTTGGGCGGCCTCGGAGCGAAGGGGTGGACCACCAGGGCCTGGCAGTTGTTGTCGCGCCAGGGAATCGCGCTGGAACCCGATGTGGCCGCAGAAGGTGGCGCCGGGTACGGCACGCGCGGCAATCACGGCAGCTTGTTCGAGGACCTGACCGACGATGTGGTCAAGCCCGACGACGCGCTGGTGGTGTACTTCGGCTCCCGCAACGACCAGAACATGGACCCAACGCAGCTGTCGATCCTGATGTGGAGCACCTTCCAACTGGCCCGTCGCACAGCGCCGTCCGCGAAATTCCTGGTGATCGGTCCGCCATGGCCGACCGCCGATCCGCCCGACTGGGTGCTCAAGATCCGCGACGCCCTGAAGTATCAGGCCGGCGTCGCAGGCGCGACGTTCATCGATCCCATCGCTCAGGGCTGGTTCGTCGGCAGACCCGAGTTGATCGGCAAGGACGGCATCCATCCCACCGACGCGGGCCACGCCTATATGGCGGACAAGATCGCGCCGCTGATCGGCGCACAATTGGCACGACAGATCTAAAGCAAAACAACGCCCCGCAAGCCGGATTGTCTTGCGGGGCGTTGACTTTGGTTGATCAGGCCAGGTCGAACCTGTCGTTGTTCATCACCTTGACCCAGGCCTTGACGAAGTCCCCAACGAACTTCTCCTTGGCATCGTCCTGGGCATACACCTCGGCAAGCGCGCGCAGCACCGAGTTCGACCCGAAGACGAGGTCGTTGGCCGTGGCCGTGTACTTCTTCTGGCCTGTGGCGCGATCGGTGCCCTCGTAGACGTTCTCCTCGGACTCCGACACCTTCCACTCCGTGCCCATGTCGAGCAGGTTGACGAAGAAGTCGTTGGTCAGCACGCCCGGCTTGTCGGTGAACACACCGTGCTTGCTGCCACCGTGGTTTGCGCCCAGCGCACGCAGACCGCCGATGAGCACGGTCAGCTCGGGAGCGGTGGCGTTCAGGAAGTAGGCCTTCTCCAGCAGCAACTTTTCGAGCGGCTGCTTCTCACCGGGCCGCACGTAGTTGCGGAATCCATCGAACCGCGGTTCGAGGACGCCGAACGCCTCGACGTCGGTGTTCTCCTGCGACGCGTCGGTGCGGCCCGGCGCGAACGGCACTGTGACTGCAACGCCGCCGTCCTTCGCCGCCTTCTCGACCGCAGCCGAACCGGCCAGCACGATCAGGTCCGCCAGCGATACCTTCTTGCCACCGGCGCCGTTGAAGTCCTGCTGGATCTTCTCGAGCACGGGCAGCACCTTGGCCAGCTCGGAAGGCTCGTTGGCCTCCCAGTTTTTCGCCGGCTCGAGGCGCAGCCGCGCGCCGTTGGCACCGCCACGCTTGTCGGTGCTGCGGAAGCTCGCCGCCGACGACCACGCGGTCTTGACGAGCTGCGGAACCGACAAGCCGGAGTCGAGCACCTTCGCCTTCAGCGCCTCGATGTCCGCATCATCGATCAGTGCGCCCTCGACCTCGGGCACCGGGTCCTGCCACAGCTGCGGCTCGGCCACCCACGGCCCCAGGAAGCGGCTGATCGGCCCCATATCGCGGTGCAGCAGCTTGTACCAGGCCTTGGCGAACGCCTCGTTGAGCTCCTCGGGGTGATCGAGCCACCGCCGAGTGATGTCGGCGTAGATGGGTGAGACCCGCATGGAGACGTCGGTGACCAGCATCGTGGGCTTGCGAGGCGGCCCGCCGAACGGATCGGGAATGGTTGCCTCGGCGTCCTTGGCCTCGAACTGCCAGGCACCGGCGGGGCTCTTCACAAGCTCCCACTCGTTGCCGTACAGGATCTCCAGGTAGGCGTTGCTCCACTGTGTCGGCGTTGGCGTCCACACGACCTCGAGCCCGCTGGTTATGGAGTCGCCGGCCTTGCCGGAACCGAACGGGCACTTCCAGCCCAGACCCTGCTGCTCGATGGGGGCACCCTCAGGCTCGGGGCCCATGCCATCGTCCGGACCCGCGCCGTGGGTCTTGCCGAGGGTGTGGCCGCCGACGATCAGCGCGGCGGTCTCCTCGTCGTTCATCGCCATCCGGCCGAACGTCTCTTTGATGTCGATGGCCGCAGCCAGCGGATCCGGCTTACCCTCGGGGCCTTCGGGATTCACGTAGATCAGGCCCATCGTGGTGGCGCCGTAGCGCTCCTCAAGCTGCCGCGCCGAAGCGTCGGCACCGCCATAGCGCTTGTCGGTGCCGAGCCACTCGTCTTCCTCGCCGAAGAGGACCTCTTCAGGCTCCCAGAAGTCGGGACGACCGAAGGCGAACCCGAACGTCTCGAAGCCCGCCGACTCCAGCGCCGCGTTGCCTGCGAACACCAGCAGGTCGGCCCACGAGATCTTGGTGCCGTACTTCTTCTTGACCGGCCACAGCAGACGACGGGCCTTGTCGAGGTTGGCGTTGTCGGGCCAGCTGTTGAGCGGGGCGAAGCGCTGCATGCCCTGGCCTGCGCCACCGCGGCCGTCGAAGATCCGGTAGGTACCTGCGGCGTGCCAGGACAGTCGGATCATCAGGCCGGCGTAGCTGCCGTAGTCGGCGGGCCACCAATCTTGCGAGGTGGTGATCGCCGAGATCACGTCGGCCTTGAGGGCCTCGACGTCGAGCTTCGCGAATTCCTTGGTGTAGTCGAAGTCCGCACCGAGCGGGTTGCCTTGGGGCGCGTGGGAATGCAGCACCGACACATCGATCTGCTCGGGCCACCAGTCCTGGTTCGTCAGCGGTGCGCCGCTCTTGGGCTTGGGCGAATCGATTGCCGGATTCTCGCTATCGGACACAACATTCCTTCCGGGGGTTGGTGAACTGGGCTGTGATCACGGGTGTGATCGCAAAGCTTGTAATTCCGAGCAGTCGGGGCACAGCCCCCAATAGATGACCTCGGCCTCGTCGAGGACGAATCCATCGAGAGCGCCGTCGGTGTCGGACGGGATCAGGCAGGGGGTCTCGCCGACAGCACAGTCCACATCGGTAATGACCCCACAGTTTCGGCAGACGACGTGGTGGTGGTTGTCTCCGACCCGCGACTCGTAGCGCGCGACGGAGCCCGAGGGCTGGATGCGCCGAACCAGACCCACGGTGGTCAGGGCGGCGAGCACGTCATAGACCGCTTGCCGCGACACATCGGGCAAGCCCGACCGCACGGCACTGAAATATCGTTTCGGTGTCGGCATGGGGGTGGGCGTGCACCGCCTCCAGCACCGCCAGCCTGGGGCGCGTGACGCGAAGATCAGCTGCACGCAGCTGATCGGCGTAATCCGGCGCTTGGGTCACGAGACCAATATCGTCCCTTTTCTGGAATCAGTCAAGTCTTTCTGGGGTGAATTCTCGACGCTCTGGATCCGGAGAAAGAATCGCGTCGATTTGATGCCTCCCGCCGCCAGGAATCTTGCGGCAGTGTGTCGGCAACATCACCAATGCGCGAATCGTCCGGCCGCACAATGCAACAGCGCGGCCGGTCGATGAACGATGGACGCCAGCCGGGAAGGCACGCGATGACCCTACTTGCGCCACCAGCGGAGGCCGCGAGCCTGCCCTCGCCGCCGCGTGACGTATTTTTGCCCGGCGATTTCCGGCGGCGGTCCCCGTTCAGCAGTCTCCGCCGTCGGTTGCGCTGGCCGCTGGGTGTCTATACGACCCCGGTCGTGATCCTCATCGTGTGGGAGATCCTCGCCCAGTCCGGAGTGCTCAAGCCGGCGTACGCACCGGCGCCCACCGACATCCTCAGTACAACAGTGGAGCTGTGGAGGGATGGGGTTCTCGGTCCTGATCTGGCGATCTCGTTGCAGCGGGCGGGGATTGGTCTCGCGATCGGCTTGACCGTCGGCATCGTGACCGGTGTGCTCGGCGGATTTCTGCGCACCGGCGAGTATGTGTTCAACGGTGTCGCGCAGATCCTGAACACCGTTCCGCTGCTCGCGGTGTTGCCGCTGTTCGTCGTGTGGTTCGGAATCGATGAGCTGACGAAGGTCTTGCTGATCGCCTTCGGCGCAGGTGTGCCGATGTACCTCAACCTGTTCGCGGCGATCCGTGGCGTCGACCAACGGCTGATCGAGATGGCGCGCACCACGGGTGCAGGCTCTTGGCGGGTAGTCACCCGCGTTCTCGTACCCGGTGCGCTGCCCGGATTCCTTGTCGGCCTCCGCTTTTCGCTGGCATACAGCATTTTGGGTCTGGTCGCCGCAGAGACGGTCAACGCCGATGAGGGGCTTGGATTCCTGATCACCCAGGCCCAGACCTACCTGCAGACCAACAAGGTCTTCGTCGGGTTGGTCATCTACTCGATCCTCGGCCTTCTCGCCGACCAGGTCGTCCGGACTCTCGAGCGAGTGCTGCTGCGGTGGCGGCCCAGCTATGAGGCCGTATGACCACCGCGACCGACGTCACGCCGCGCACGCAGACCGGTGTGCTCGTTGCGCAGGTCATCCGCAGGTTCGGTGATCGCACCGTGCTGGACCACCTCGACCTCACGATCGACGACGACGAACTGATCGTCCTGCTCGGCCCCTCCGGTTGCGGCAAGAGCACGCTGCTTCGGCTACTGGCGGGGTTGGACAAGCCCGACGGCGGTCGCATCGAAGTGCCCGCCAATCGCGCGATCGTATTCCAGGGCGACCGGCTATTGCCGTGGCAACGCGTTCTCCGCAACGTCACGTTGGGCCTGCACGGACCGGATGCGGACGAACGTGCACGAAAGGCACTGGCCGAGGTGAATTTGGCGGGTCGCGAAAAGGCTTGGCCCAAGCAGCTTTCCGGGGGAGAGGCGCAGCGGGTCGCATTGGCCCGCGCCCTGGTTTCGGAGCCGGAGCTGGTGCTGCTTGACGAGCCTTTCGCGGCGCTGGATGCGATCACCAGGTTGCGCATGCACGACCTGGTTCGCGAACTTCGCCGCAAACACCACGCATCGATGCTGCTCGTCACCCACGACGTCGATGAAGCCATCGCGCTCGCGGACCGGATCGTGGTCATGAGCAACGGACGAATCGGCGACACGCACACCGTGCGGCTCTCACCGGCTGATCGAGAGGCCAGCGTCGCTCGTGAGCAGCTCCGCGCAGCCCTGCTGGCGGGTCTCGGACTCGCCAGCCAGCACTGAACTCACGACCCAATTTCACCACTCTCCAGGAGAAGTCATGTCCCACAAACATTTACGACTCACATTCGCCGCTGTACTGCTCAGTGTCGCCAGCGTGCTTGCCTCCTGCTCGTCGTCGAAGGCCCCTGACGCCCCACTGAGCAGTGCCGGTGGCTCGACGGCCGTCAGCCATCCGGAGTGGAGTCAATTCACCTTCACCATCGGGGACAACGGCGGCGACGGCAGCGAAGAGCTGGCGAAGGTGACGGGCGCGTTCGACGATGCGCCGTACAAGGTCAAATTCGCCAGGTTCGACTACGGGCCGCCGCTCGTGCAGGCCACCGCCACCGGCGATATCGACCTCGGTTCGGTGGGTGACGTTCCGCCGATCACTGGGGCGGCAAAGCAATTCGGCTTCAACATCGTCGCCGTGCAGCGCGGCGCCGATGCGACCAAGGCCCCCGAGAACATCATCGTACCGAAGGGCTCACCGATCCTGACGCTTGCCGACCTCAAGGGCAAGAGGATCGCGGTCCCGCAGGGCAGCTCCGCTCATGGCTTGGCCCTGCTCGCCCTCAAGAGCGTCGGCCTTGGCCCCAAGGACGTCGAGCTCGTCTACCTCAGCCCGGCGGCCGGCGGCACGGCGTTCAACACCGGCAAGGTGGACGCGTGGTCCATCTGGAACCCGCAATCGGCGCTCGCGGTGAGTGACGGTGCCCGCATCATCGCCAAGGGTATTCCGCCGATCGACCAGGTCAACAATTACTACGTGGCGAGCGAGAAGTCGCTCAACGACCCGAACCGGCGCGCCGCCTTGGCCGATGTCCTTACCCGCGTCGCCCGCGAATTCAACTGGGCCCAGCAGAATCCCGACCAGTACGCGAAGGCCATCGCCAAGGAGACAGGGGTTTCCCTCGAGGACGCAAGGACGACTGTCGACGCCTACCCGTTCAAGATCACACAGTTCCTCCCCGAAGACCTCAAGGCCGAGCAGGCCCTCAGTGACGCGTTCTTCGAGGCTGGCGAGATCACCAAGAAGGTCGACGTCAACACCATCTATGACAACCTCCTGCCCGACGGCTTCGACAGCACGAAGGTGACCTGATGAGCCGCTCGCGCGGCGAGAGCTGCACCTCAACGCGTTCCTGATGGAGGCCGGCCACCACGAGGCGGCGTGGCGGTTGCCGGAGAGCAATCCGCGTGCCGACTTCGACCTCGGGCACTGGATCGAACTGGCCCAGCTGGCGGAGGAGCGCGAAGTTCGACTCGCTGTTCCTCGCCGACGGTCCGGCGCTGACCGGCACCGGGGAGTTCCGTCCGCCCGGCCAGCTCGAACCGCTGACGCTGCTGACCGCCCTGTCGCAGCACACCAGCCGGATCGGGTTGATCGCGACGGTGTCATCGACGTACAACGAGCCGTACAACCTGGCGCGCCGGCTGGCGTCGGTCGATCACGTCAGCGGCGGGCGCGCCGGTTGGAACATCGTCACCTCGGCGACTCCGGAAGAGGCCGCGAACTTCGGCCTCGACAACCGACTCGACCATGCGTCGCGATACGTCCGCGCCGACGAGTTCCTCAACGTCGCAAAGGCGTTGTGGGACAGCTGGGAACCGGACGCTGTCCTCGCCGACAAGTCATCGGGCCGCTACGCGGACGTGTCGCGCCTGCATGCCGTCAACCACGATGGAGAGCACTTCAAGGTCGCAGGACCGCTGAACGTACAGCGGCCACCGCAGGGCCACCCGTTGCTGGTTCAGGCCGGGTCGTCTGACGACGGCAAGAACTTCGCCGCTCGCCATGCGGAGGCGATCTTCACCGCGCACCAGACCTACGAGCGCGCGTCCGACTTCTACGGCGACATCAAGTCGCGAACAGCGGCGGCGGGTCGTGACCCCGACGACGTGCTCGTGCTTCCCGGCATCGTGCCGATCATCGGCTCGACCGAGCACGAAGCACAGGAGCTGGCACGCCAACTGGACGAGCTTCGGGTGCCGGAGTACGGACTGTGGCAGTTGGCCAACATCCTGGAAACCGACACGTCGGCGTTCGAGCTCGACAAGCCGCTACCCGACTTCGTCTTTGCACGCCCGAAACTCGAAGGCGCCCAGAGCCGTTCAGACCTCATCCTCGAGCTGGCGCAGCGCGAGGAGCTGACTGTCCGCGAGATACTGTCGCGACTGGGCGGCGGGCGCGGCCACTTCACCTTCATCGGCACGCCCGATCAGGTGGTGGACACGATCGTGGCCTGGTTCGAGGGCGGGGCCGCCGACGGGTTCAACATCATGGCCGCGGCGCTGCCGTCCGGGTTGGAGACCTTCATCGAACATGTGCTGCCAATCCTGCGCCGCAAGGGACTGTTTCGTGAGGAATACGCCGGCACCACGCTGCGGGAGCACTACGGCCTGTCCGTGCCGACCAGCGGATTCCGCGCCGAAGATGCAGACTTCGGGGTGTGACATCTCCTGACACTGCACCACCCGCCCTGTCGATCACTGGGCTGCGCAAGGTCTACCGCGGCGGCTTCACCGCCGTGTCGGACCTCGATCTGGAACTCGACGACGGCGCGTTCTTCGGTCTGCTCGGCCCCAATGGGGCAGGCAAGACCACGCTCATCGGCTCGGTGTGCAACATCGTCAAGCCGACTGCGGGTGAGCTGACCGTCTTCGGCCACGACTACCGAACCAGGGAGGCCCGGCGCCTCATCGGCCTAGCCGAGCAGGAGATCAACGTCGACCGATTCCTCTCGGTCCGGCAACTCCTGATCTATCACGCCGGCTATCACGGCATCGGACGCGGGGAGGCGGTGCGCCGCGCCGATGAACTGCTGGAGTTGTTCGGGCTCGGGGCGAAGGCCCACGGGCGCGCATACGAATTGTCCGGCGGTATGCAGCGCCGTCTCGTCATTGCACGCGCCCTGACCCACCGGCCGCGGCTATTGATCCTCGACGAACCGACTGCAGGGGTCGACGTCGAATTGCGCTCGGAGATCTGGAGATTGCTCAAGGGCCTCAACGCTGCCGGGACGACGATACTGCTGACCACGCATTACCTTCAGGAAGCCGAAACGTTGTGCGACGAGATCGCACTGATCGCGGCCGGACGGATCGTCGATCGCGGGTCGGCGGTGTCCCTGCGCGACCGCTATGAGGCGCGAGACATCTCCGAGGTCTACGCCAGGGTCATTGCGGCGGAGGCCACCCCATGACCGGCGTCGAGGCTCCTGCGATCAGACCGTACGACGAACCATTTCGCGCAGAGCGCCCGCCGTTCCTCTGGCTCGCCGAGCGAGAGGTGTTGCGATTCCTCAACATCTGGCAGTACTCGATCGCAGGCCCTGTGCTGTCCACCATCCTGTTCGTCGTCGTCTTCGGCTCGGTATTGGGGCGTCATGTCGACTCGACCGGCGCCGTTCCCTACGGTCAGTTCATCGTTCCCGGGCTGTTCGCTCAGGCGATACTGAACGTCGGATTCTTCAACGGGACAACGAGTTTGTTCGAGGCCCGCCGCGACAAGTACATCAACGACGTCTTCGCCAGTCCGCTGCGATGGTGGGAGATCAACGCGGCGCTCGTCACCGGTGGTATCGCGCGCGGAGTGATCGTCGGCGCCGGTGTCCTCGCGATCAGCACGCCGTTGACCCACGGTGGCGTTGCCCGACCGGTGGTGTTCGTATTCGGCACTCTCGGCGTGCTCGTGGTCGCGGCGCAGACCGGCGTGATTGCAGGCAGTCTGGCCAAATCCCTTGACCACGTGTACGCGATGGAGTCGATCATGCTGCTGCCGCTCGGATTCCTTGGCGGCATCTTCTACTCCGTCCGGCAGCTGCCACACGTCTGGGACATCGCGAGCCAGATCAATCCGGTCTTCTGGCTTGTTCAGGTCGAGCGGATCGGTCTGGTGGGACGCGGTGACGTCAGCGCCGTGTCGGCACTGGCCGTGGTGTGGGCACTGGCACTGGCGCTTTCGGTCTGGTCGGCGGCTATCTTCGGCACCAACCGACTCAAGGCGTGATGAACGACATGATCACGCGGCCCGCTCGGCGAAGTAGTGGCCCTCCTCCAGATCGGCGAGAAGTCCCGATTGCGTCGGCTGCCACCGCATCTGCTGTTGCGTGAGAGTGCTCGACGCGGGGACGTCCAGCGAGAAGAAGCCGCCAAGCCAGCCGAAGTGGTCGAACGCGCTTTCCGGTGCTACTCCGGTGACGGGCAACGCGAGATGTCGGCCGATGGCGGCTGCGATGTCGCGGACCGGGATACCCTCGTCGCCGATCGCGTGCAAGCGTGCGCCCGCGGGTGCCGACTCGACCGCCAACCGAAACAGACGCGCGGCATCCAGTCGATGCACGGCGGGCCAGCGGTTGGATCCGTCTCCGGGGTAAGCCGCGACGCCCTTCTCGCGTGCGATGTCGATCAGCCCCGGGACGAAGCCGTGATCACCCTCGCCGTGCACCGACGGGGGCAACCGCAGAACCGAGACTCGTACGCCGCGCGAGGAGAACTCAAGCGCCGCGCGCTCCGAGCCGCGCGGCGAGTTGGGGTCGGCCGTGTCGTCCTCTGTCATTGTGCGACCCAGTGCGAAGCCGGCCAGCCCAGACGTGACGACAAACGGACGATCGGATCCCGCGAGCGCCTCACCGAGGGTCTCGATGGCGCGCCGGTCGGTCTCTGCTGCGCCCGTGTAGTCGGTGAAATCGTGATTGAACGCAAGGTGGATCACTCCGTCAGCGGCCTCCGCGCTCGCCCTCAGGCTCTCGAGGTTCTCCAGATCACCCCGGTGCGCGTGCGCGCCCGCCGCCTCGACGGCCTGAGCCGACGAATCGGACCGCGCCAGCCCGACGACCTGGTGACCTGCGTCGACGAGCTCAGAAACAACGGCTGATCCGATGAACCCGGACGCGCCGGTGACAAACACTCGCATGGAAACCTCCCGTTGATGTCAGTTGCTGTCATCAATGGGAACGCTGATGACAGCCGCTGTCATTCCCTTAAGATCGCGGTATGAGCCGGTGGCAGCCCAATGCGCGCGGCCGCCTGGAACAGGCGGCCCTTGAGCTGTACACCGAACGCGGATTCGACCAGACCACGGTCGCTGAAATCGCCGAGCGGGCAGGGCTGACTGAGCGGACGTTCTTCCGGTACTTCACTGATAAGCGCGAGGTGTTGTTCTGGGGCCAGAGTGCGCTCACCGAGTTGGTCACCACACAGATCGCGGACGCGCAAGATTCCGCATCGCCGATCGACGCTGTCGGCGCTGCGCTGAAGGCCACGGGGGAGATGTTCAAAAATCGCCGCGAGCATGCCCGACGACGCCAAGCAGTCATCGACGCCAACCCCGGCCTGCAGGAACGCGAGTTGATCAAGCTGGCGTCGCTGGCGGTGGCGATTGCAGAAGAACTGGGCCGTAGGGGCGTCGGTGAACCGGCCGCGAAACTGACCGCCGAAACAGGGATTGCTGTCTTCAAGGTCGCCTTCGACCGGTGGATCAACGTCGCCAAGGACACCGATCTGGCACGGGTCGTAGGCGAGGCGTTCGACGAGTTGAGAGTCCTCACCGCTAGCACGTAACGCGTCGCTCATATCCAGCATCGGCCAGTTGCGCCAGTACAGCGGCAGGTATTGGCGCTCCATTAGTTTGCCAGCGCTGAAGTAACGAATTCCGTTGGCAACACCGATAGTTCGCAGCCTCGCTGACCTCTCGCAGAGCGCCGATGCACAGTATTGTTCTCGGGAATGTGGGGCCCAAGGTGCTGAGACGCGCAGAGGCCGACGGCCTGCCGGGTTCGCTGGGCGGCTTCGGCCGGCTTGGCCGTGTCCTGGTGCGGTGGCCGTTGTTGGTCATCGCGTTTTGGATCGCCCTTGCCGTTGCGTTGTTCCTACTGCTCCCGCCGTTGGCCAAGATCGCGGGCGAGAAGCAGCCCGAGTTCCTGCCATCCGACGCGCCTGTCTTGGTCGCCAACAGCGCGATGATCAAAGCCTTCGACGAATCCGACTCGCAGAACAGCCTGCTCGTGGTGCTGACCAACGACAACGGGTTGGGTCCTGACCAGGAGGCGGTCTACCGCAAGCTCGTCGACAGCCTTCGTGCCGACCATCAGTCGGTCGTCATGCTGCAGGACTTCATCAGCACCCCGGCATTGCGCGACGTGGTCACCAGCAAGGACCACAAGGCGTGGTACCTACCGGTCGGGCTCGCGGGCGAACTGGCCACGCCCCCTGCGGCTGAGTCCTACAAGAAGGCCGTCGAGATCGTCAAGGCGTCGACGACGGGCACATCGTTGACCGCACATCTCACCGGGCCCGCCGCAACGGTCGGAGACATGACGGCCGTTGGCGAGAGCGACGTACACGTGATCGAAATTGCGACCGCGCTCATGGTGTTGACGATCCTGCTTCTCGTCTACCGAAACCCGCTCACCATGGCGCTGCCGTTGGTGACGATCGGAATTTCGCTCGCCGTAGCCCAGCAGTTGATCGCAGGCCTCCTCGAGTTGGGCATGAGCATCTCGCCGCAGGCCATGGTTCTGGTGAGCGGGATGATGCTGGGCGCGGGAACGGATTACGCGGTCTTTCTCATCTCGCGGTACCACGAATGCCTCCGGATGGGCTACGAATCGGATGTCGCCCTGGTCTCAGCCCTCGGGTCGATCGGCAAGGTGATCGCGGCGTCAGCGGGCACCGTCGCAATCACGTTCCTTGGCATGACGTTCGCGAAGCTGGGAGTGTTCTCCACCATCGGACCCGCGCTGGCCGTCACGATCATGGTCGGCTTCGTCGCGTCGATCACACTGCTGCCCGCGATGCTCGCCCTTGCCGGGCGACGCGGTCTGTGTAAGCCCAGACGCGAACTCACCAAACGCCTTTGGCGGCGATCAGGCGTGCGGATCGTGCTTCATCCAGTCAGGCATCTGGTGGCCAGCCTCATTGTCCTTGCGATCCTGGCAGGCTGCGTCGGGGCGATCAAATTCAACTACGACGACCGCAAGAACCTGCCCCCTGACGTCGACAGCAACGTCGGATACGCCGTTATGGCGCAACACTTCCCGGTGAACTCGAGCATCCAGCAGTTCATCCTCGTGCAGTCGACGCGCGACCTGCGAAGCCCGAAGGCGCTGGCCGACCTCGAGCAGATGGCCCGACGCATCAGCCAGGTGCCCGGGATCGCCGCGGTGCGCGGTATCACGAGGCCCACCGGGGATACCCTCGAACAGGCCAAGGCGACGTTCCAGGCCGGTGCAGTCGGCGACAAGCTCTCGGAGGCGTCGACCGAGATCTCCAGTCGCGACGCTGATCTCGATCGACTGACGGGCGGTGCGCACCAACTCGCGGATGCCCTTGGCGACGTACGAAACGGTGTGCTTGACGCGATGACGTCCGTCAGCGGACTGACGAACGCGTTGGTCGACATGCAGGCCAAGTACGGACCCAACGCGACGCTCGCCGACATTGACCAGTCGGCACGACTGGTCAAGAGCATGCGCGCGATGGGTGATGCGTTGGGGGTCAACCTCACCCAGGTCGACGACGTGTACCGGTGGGCGGTACCGATGATGGCAGCGCTGAACTTCAACCCGATATGTTCGATTGACCCGGCGTGCCAGAACTCGCGGGCGATACTGCAGCGCCTCATCACCGCGCACGACGACGGCTCGCTGCAGTCGCTATCCGATCTGGCGCGGCAATTGCAGTCCGCCGACGGCACCCAGCCGGTGAACAGTACAGTCGGGCGAGCTCCAACAGAAACTCGAGGATGCCACCGAAGCGGCACAGAAGCTCGGGCTGGACAAGCCCGACGGGATCAAGCGCAAGCTGGCCGAACTCCAGAACGGCGCCAACACGCTTGCCGACGCCAGCAGGCAACTCGCCGACGGGGTACAGCTGCTAGTCGACCAGGTCCGCCAGATGGGACCCAGGCCTCGGTGATGCTTCGTCGTTCCTGATGGCCATGCGCAACAACGCCCGCGAGCCGTCGATGGCCGGCTTCTACATTCCGCCCGAGATCCTGACGAACAGCGAATTCAAGACCGCCGCAACAATGTTCGTCTCTGCCGACGGCCACGCCGTGCGTTACCTCGATCCAGACCGACCTGGATCCGTTCGGTACACAGGCGATGGACCAGGTCGCGCAGATCATGGACGCCGCGCGCAGCGCGCAGCCCAACACCGAACTGGCCGACGCGACTATTTCGATCGCCGGGTTGCCGGCGGTGAACGCGGACGTGCGCGACTACTACAACCACGACATGAGATTCATCCTGACCATGACGATCCTGGTCGTGCTGTTGATCCTCATCGTGTTGCTGCGTGCCGTCGTCGCACCGCTCTATCTCATTGTTTCAGTAGCGATTTCGTTTTTGTCGGCGCTCGGTATCGGCGTCGTGGTCTTCCAGTTCATCCTCGGCCAACACCTCGCGTGGAACGTGCCGGGGACCGCATTCATCGTTCTGGTCGCGGTCGGAGCCGACTACAACCTGTTGTTGATCTCACGGATCCGCGACGAGGCGTCCCGAGGGATGCGGACGGCGGTGATCCGGACGGTGGGCGCGACCGGCGGCGTGATCACCTCCGCCGGAATCATCTTCGCCGCGTCCATGTTCGGCCTGACCTTCGGCAGCATCGCGGGGATGGTGCAGGTCGGGTTCATCATCGGCGTCGGACTTCTGCTCGACACCTTCTTGGTCCGCACGGTGACCGTGCCGGCGATGGCGGTTCTTGTCGGGAAGGCGAACTGGTGGCCGTCACGAAACCTTAAGCCCCTGCACGGGCAGATCGATCCGGACCGCCTAGATCATTCGCGGCCCACCGAAGCCGGGCACAGTGCCGATCGGGATGAGCACCAACACGAGGACGAGAAACAAGAACAACCTCAACTCGTTTGATGTCGGCGGCTGATCGATCTCGGGTCTGCGCGCGGCGAAAACCGTGAAGACGATCGCGACGTCGAACGACACGACGATCAGCCACCTGGTCCAGTCGAAGCCGGTCAGGAACACCGGAACGATCAAAAGCAGCCCTGCGGCCACCCACGCCATGCTGCCGCGCAGCTGGTCGACGAATGCGCGCACCGGAACACCTGACACTCCACTGATTCCGTATATCGTGCCGGCGAAGGCCAACACACCGAGCACGAAGGACACGCTGAGTCCGACCAACCCGATATTCCGCGACGATGCGCATCGCATCCACCACCCCGTAGTCGTATATCGGCATGATGTTGCGGCACACCCAGTCGTGATAGTCGGTTTGACTCTGGTGTGCGCCGAACACATACTGCGCGAGCGTGGACAGCGACGTGATCGACGCCAGCGGATTGGGCATCGTGTGATGCGGTACCGCCGAACACAATTGGGGGGCGATGTCGTGACGGCCGAAGCCCGCCACCACCACCGCGGTGACGACGCCCGGCGCGACTGCCAGCAGCACGCCACGGCGCCGCGCCGCGCCCAGCGTGCCGCCGAGGATCACGATCGCCAGCACGGAGCCAAGGGCGAACTGCAACCCGATCGCCTCATGGACCAGGGTCAGCATCGCGATGACCGAACCGTAGGCCAAGCAGCACGCCAATGCGACTGCACGGGACCGCGTCAACGGCAACGCCACCGCGAACGCCGCCAGTGCGGCGGCACCGAACAGATCCGGCCGGGCGGAGTAGGCCGCGAACGGTATTCCGAATGGCAGCAACGGAATCAGCATCGCCACCATAAGCCTGCGCTCAGATCGGCGCCGACCGAACAATACGACACCTGCGACCAAGCCAAGTGCGCACAGATAGATCGCCGTCGACAGCCAGCGCAGCCCCAGTGCCGCCCCGAAATAGTGTCCAGGAACGAGCCCGACCAATTCGCCTGCGAGGCCCCGACGGACGAATCCGAAGGTATAGCCGACGGCGTAGTACGACAGCCAGTACACGTCCATCGGCACGATGTTGATCGCGAACATCAGCACGGCCGTCGACCACGTCGCGATCGCGACGGCGACGCCGATATACAGCAGTGGGCGCGCCGAGCCGCGCTGACGGACCTTGATGCTCAAGTGCGCCATCGGGTGGGGCTTAACGGACTGTGGTAGCGGACAGATGCAAGTCGGCCAATGCACCACCCGCCAGCTCGCGCGTCGACGCCGCGGTGTTCTCGGCGCCGCATCGGTAGGCAACGACAGTGATGAAGCGGCTGCCGTTGACGGCTCCTGTGCCGCAGAACAACTGACCGCGGGCCCGCTCGATGCGCTCGCGTGTGATGCCCTGCTCCGCCAACCGCATCGACACCTCGGTCGCATTTCCACCGTCGATGCGACCGATGACTGAGTCGAAGTTCCCGAGATTGGAACAGCCGACCGGTAGTTGGCCCGTGGCCATCGCGATGGCTTCGGTGTTCCGAACCAACCACCGCGGCGTGAATGGGACGAGCGGAAGCCCCGCCAGCAGCTCATTGGGTTGTTCCGCCAGCGATGTCAACCGGCTCTTGACGTCCGCGCGCACGTCATTCAAATCGTCAAGCACCGCTTTACTGTCGACGCTGATGGTGATCGAGCTCAGAGCGTTGGCGCGACTGTCATCGGCGGTGCGCTCGCTGACCGGGAGCACGACCGTCACGCTGCTGCCGTCAGGCTGGATCCTGCCCATCCGGTCCGCGAGGCGGGCAGCGAATGCAATGCACAGTGCGTTGCTACTTCCGCCCAGCTCACGCGCACGCGCGTCCCACGCATGCGGCATCGGTCTGGATCGTCACCGATCCAAGCCCGGCCGGGTCGGCGTCGTCGTCTTGATGGCGATAAGGCGGCGTTGACGAAGCCTTCGCGCTCGGCGAAAGACGCAGCAGGATCATCAGAGTCGCGATGAGTGCGCGGATCACGGCGGGCAGTGCGCGTAGGGCATCGATGAGGTCCTCCGATACGGCACGCCACCTACCACGTGAATGTGGCCGCGGGTAGCCGAATTCGCGGCTTTGACCCTTGACCGCTTCGGCAATCGCCGTCACCAGCCCAAGTCCGTCCACGACGCAGTGCGACGCCACCAAGCTGATCACGGTGCCGCCGTCGTCCAGCGGCTGTACACCGAGGTGGAAGGTCGGTCCCCGTTCCGGGTCGACCGCGATTCGCGCGCGCTGCTCGACCCAGGCGCCGATCTCGTCACGCGGACGGCTGGCTGCCGCGACGTCGATGCCGGGTACGCCGCCGCCTGCCACCCAGCGATGACGCCCGAACGGCAACGGCGAGCGCTCTATTCGACGCCCGAGCAGACCCGCCGTGAGATGCTCATTGAAAGTGCGCACCTCGTCGATGTCCACATCGCGGTCGTATACCCATGTGCTCTGCACTACGCTGCCGTGACCGGTGGCGCGCAAACGCAGAAAAGCGGCCTGGTCGAGCAGCGCCAGCGTCGTCACCGGCACCCCGCTTCGGCGGCGGCGCGATAGCCGCGCACCGCTGTCGGCGCAAACACCGCGACCAGGCCGACCGCCCACGCGGCCGCCTGCAGCAGCGGCCACAATACGGGGCCGCCCGCTGCGAGCCCGCGCATCGCCTCGATCGTCGGCGACATCGGCTGAAGTCGCACCGCCGGTTGCAGCCAGGACGGGAACACCTCGGCGGGGGCGACCCCGGTGTTGAAGAAGAGCAGTACGACACATCCTGCGCCCAACCAGGTCACCATGGCCCTTCCGTCCGCGCGGACAGCGATCGCGATGACTGCCGTCGCCACTCCCACCGAGATCATCACCGGCACAAGAACAAACGCCACTGCTGCGACCCACCCCTCGGCGAATCGCAAACCCAACGCGACACCGAATGCGGTGAGGACCACGGCGGAGGCCGCCGTTCGGACGGCCTCGGCGAGCAAGCGGCCGCTCAGGGCGCTCGCTCGATGGATCGGTAGCACCCACAACCTGCTCAGCAGACCCGACTCTCGTTCTGCGGGCAGGGCAAGGCCTGCGCCGAGGGTGCCGAAGATTGCGCCGACGACTGCGCACATCGGGACCAGCCCGTAGAGGCTGTCGCTCCCAGTGACGGCCAGCACCGCCTTGCCGATGAGCAGCTTGTATATGACGAGCAGGAAGGTCGGAAACAGCAACGCTTGGACGGTGACGATCGGGTCGCGTCGCCAGCGGCGCAGCAGCCGTCCCGCCTCCAACGCGCTCTGCCGGATCATCATGTGCGCCTTTGCATACGCAACGCGAGGCCGCCGAACACTGCTAGCAACGCGGCGCACCAGGCCACCGTTGCGGCCAGGCCTGCAACGGCGACGTGACCGCTAGCGAGCGCACGCAATGTCTCGGTCACCTGCGACACCGGCTGGTAACGGACAAACGGGCCGAGCCAACCTGGAAACAGTTGGGCGGGCGCCATCCCGGTGGACAGCAGGACCAGCACCAGCTGGGGGAGCAGCAGCAGTTGGCTGGACGACTCGACGGAGCCTACCCGGGACCCGAGCGCATCAGCACCGAGACACACCGCCATTGCGAACGCCAACACGATGACGACGAACAGCACGGCGCAGCCGAGGCCACCTGCCATCCGGAAGCCGAACAACGATGCGACGGCGACACCGGCGATCAGCGCGACCACCGCACGGATCAAGCAGTACAGCATCCGCGCCGCGAGTGGCACCACCGCGGGAATGGGAAGGGTGCGAAGGCGAATTCCGAATCCCGACAATCGGTCGCGCGCGGCGCGGTCGGCAGTCGTCATGGCGCCGAACAGCATCGCCTGCACGACGACGACCGGCAGGACGTACTGCGGGTAGGTCATCGGCCCGGTGTCGATCAGGTTGCCGAACGCCAATGTGAATCCGAGGAAGCAGCCGACCGGGGCGAGGACGGCGAAGAGTAGGTCGGCATCGCGCAGCGTGCCTGAAAAAGTGCGCACGGTGAGTGCCGCCAGGGCACTCATACGGTGACCGGCGGTGACGTCAAGCTCAGGAACGCCTCGTCCAGCGATGGCTTCCGCAAGGAGATGTCGGCGAGTTCGATACCGAGTCCATCGAGCCTGCGGAAGACCTCGCCGAAGGTCGCTACGCCATCGGGTGCGGGCACCGACACGGCGGCGGCCTGGTGATCGATCAGTGAGCCGCAACCGGTCCCGAACTCGGCGAAATCCGCCAATGCCGTGGCGATTTCGGTCAGATTCATCGGGTCGGCGGGCGTGACCTGACAGTAGCTGACACCGACGCGGCACTTCAGGTCGTGGGCGGTCCCGCTGGCCACCACCCGCCCGGAATTCAGCACGATTATCGAATCGCTCAACACGTCGGCCTCCTCGAGGTACTGCGTCGTCAGCAGCACGGTGACGTCCTGATGACGAAGCGCGGACACCAGATCCCAGACATCGCGGCGGCTGCGCGGATCAAGGCCGGTCGTCGGCTCGTCGAGAAAGAGCACCCGCGGAGGGACGACCAGCGCGACCGCGATGTCGATACGTCTGCGCATTCCACCGGAATACGTCGACACCCGTCGGTCGGCGGCATGTCCCATATCGAACCGGTCGATCAGTTCATCGGCCCGTCGTCGCGCATGCCGGTGCCGCAGCCCCCGCAGTTGAGCAAACAGCATCAGATTCTCGCGGCCGGTGAGGAATTCGTCGAGCGCCGCGTCCTGCCCCGTCACACCGATGCTCGCGCGGACATCGGCGGACTGTCGCTCGACGTCGAATCCGGCGACAGTCGCCGACCCGGCGGTGGGGCGCACCAGGGTCGACAGGATGTTGATCGTTGTGGTCTTCCCTGCGCCGTTGTGGCCGAGCAGCGCACATACCGACGCCCGCGCAACGGTGAAGCTCACACCCTGCAGGGCGGACGAAGACTTACCGAACGCCTTCGCGAGATCGCGGCATTCGATCGCAACGTCAGGCATGCGTGTACTGCTCGACACCGTCTGCCACCCGGGCGAACTCGGCCCGCATCGCCTCGACGTAGCGCATCACCGACGCGCGAGCGACCGAGGTGCCGGGGTAGGCGACGACCAATTGCGTTCTGTCGCGCATGCGGTTGACCCACATGCACACGGCCTCCGACAGCCGGTTGTCGCCCCAGATGCCGATGCGCAGCCCGTCCCAGTAGTCGCTGAACGGCAGCTTGCGGATATCGATGTACGACAGCATCGGAACCGGTCGATCCGGAACGGTCGAGAGGCCCCGACGCGGGAGCGGGCATCTCGAGCAGGTGGTAGTAGGGGACTGGGCCGAGCGCAGTGTTCGCGTCGAACGATGTCTGCGCGGAGGTCACCACCTCATCGAACGACGCATCGGCAGTCGGAATCGCCAACGGCACGAAGCTCGCCAACCACCCGACAGCGGTCGCATGTGCGGGGTCCCGCCGGTTGTCGAACGGTGTCAGGCCGAAGTACGTGGCCGCGCCGGTCAACCGGTGCTCCGCCAGCGCGGCGCAGGCGAACACCCCGCCGCTGAACCGTGCTCCCGCCGCGCGGCACGCCGATTCGAAGCGCCGCCCTTGTTCCTCGTCGATCAGATCGAACACGTCGATGGCCCCCGGCGTATCGGCCGTCGCCTCACCCAATGCCAGCGGAAACTCAGGCAGAGCGCCTCCGTTCGCGGCGAGAAAGGCTCGCCACGACTGGATCTGGGGCGACTCTTCGTCCAGGCTCGCGGTGTACGTTCGCTGGTTGCTGCAGTAGTCCCGATAGCTCGCCCCTGGCGTGACTGCGGGCGGGGTGCCCTGCAGTGTGGTGAAGTACGTCGTCTGGATGTCGAGGAAGATGACGCCCGCCGACATCCCGTCGGCGCGCAAGTGGTCGATCGCGATGTACACCGTGAAGCGGTCGTCTCCCTGGATGATCCCGAACGTGAAGCAGTCCCACTGCAGCGGGTCCGGTGTATCGAGGAGCAACTTGCGGATCTGCGGCGGAGTCATCATGCCGTGGTCCTTCGGCGCCAGCGTGAGTGTCTCCGGCTCGGCGATGACGTAACGATGGATGTCGTCGTTCTCACCGAACGCGAACCGGTCGTGGTACGTATCGTGGCGCCGCACATGGGCGTTGACGGCATTGGTCATGGCCTCGATGTCGCAGACGCCCATGATCTCCCATACACCGATGCACAGGCGCGGGATGTCGCGGCCCAGGCTGGTCTGCTTGCGGTAGTACTGCAGGTGCTGGGACTGCTGGTAGCTGACAGGCGCGGGATGAGGCGCCGCGTCGGCGGCGCTCGCATAGCTGGCCTCGGTGGGATACCAGGACACGACGGTGCCTTCTGCCGTCCAGTCGTCAACCGTGCCTAAGAACATGCACTTTCCTTTCGCGTTCGTCAGCTCGTGACCACACTCCCGAGGACGTCAGCGTCACCGCTGAGGACCTACTGAATGGCGTTGAGTGCCAGGGACAGTCATGGTCCGCAAGGCGTGGGAGTGCCTCGCCGGATGCGGGACGACCGCCCCGTCCGGCGATGCCATGCGGTGACCGCCGGCCAGAGGTGGCCCCGCAATTGGCATGCGCGAGAAAATAGCAGGAATCAAACGCATTTGTGCAACGAAACATTTCCGTCTTAGTCATCAAAGATGAAGGGCTAATACGGCGGCGTTTGCTGGATTTGCGCCATTGCCAACTGTTCGTCTTCAGGCCAAAACTCGGCGAAAGTTCTGGGTCCATAACACGCGCGTGCCGAGCCCGCAACAGCTATTCCGCCGATGTGTCCCTAACCGTCAAATCCTTGCTGCACAAGGGAATTTCAGCCCTTCGGCCGAGCTAGCGACGCGAAATCGGTTCGATCGGATATTGCCAAGAAACTTGCGCGAAACACCGAAAGACATGACTGCGTGAGTTGTCATGGTCTCGCACGTTTGTAACGTTGCTAATTGACGCCAAACGCAATTTGTGAAAGCGGGCACATTTGCGGTGAATTCCGGACCCCGCGGGAGTGCCGTCGAACGTGCCGCCGGATGCCAGCTGGCGATATCAGCAAACCCTAGGAGATTCGTCACCGTCATGAGCTAATCCGGCGTTTCGCGGGTTCGGCCGCGAGCGGCTCGCGTCGTCACATCCGTCGGGCATACCGTTCGGAGAACCGTCGCAGGATCGTTGGCGGATGGTCGATGGTGCGTTGCCGGGCAGCTGCTTTCAGCGACTCAGCCGTCTGGGGAGCGAAGTAGCCATAGTCCTTGTAGACATCGATGCGTGTAGCCATCCCGTCTGCGTCGAGTTCGGGGTGGAACTGCGTCGCATAGACGTTGTCGCCAACGCGAAAAGCTTGGACCGGGCAGTCGGCCGAGAACGCGAGGCGGACTAAGTCCGGTGGCAGCTCGCTAGCGCCTTCCTTGTGGCCGCCGTAGGCGTCGAAGACGTCTGGCAGATCGGCGAACAGGGGATCGCGGCGCCCTTCTGCGGTGAGCGTGACTGTTAGCGCGCCGACGGGGTCGGTGAACGTGCGGTCGACGGTGGCTCCGACAACTGATCCGAGCGTGCCGACGCCGTAGCAGCAGCCTAGGAAGGGGAAGTCGCGATCGACCATCCGACGGATCAGCGGCAGCAGCTCTGACTCGACGCGTCGCTGCGTTTCCGACTTGGAATCCTCAGCGTCGCTGACGTTGTATGGTCCGCCGCCCAAGATGATCCCGGACCAGTCCGCGAGGTCGACCTGTCCCATTGCCCTGTCTGTCAGCCGGACACAGTGCAGCCCGTCGCTGTCCAGCCCTGTGAACCGCATCATCGCCGCATACTCGTCGTCGGCCGCTGCGTCCTCGGCGCGGATCGACAGCAGCAGGAACGGGGCGTGGCCGGCGATGGTTGGCATCGTGTGTCAATCTATCCAACACGCGGTCGGGCGCTGGGCGTCGAACTAAAGTCAACATTCGTGACAAGCGCGTCACATCCCATTCTCTGGCACGACCGGGCGCTGACCCGGCGGCAGGCGCGACGACTGAGTCGGCGCTTCGATGGCGTCGGTGTCGCCATCCCCGCGATGCGTCTTCGGCAGATCGCGGCGGGGGCGAGCGTGGGGGAGGACGAACTGACGAACGTCAGTTTCGCGATCACCGCGACGGAGTTACAGCGCGAAGAGCGTCACGCGAAGCTGAAGCGCAGCCAACGCCGAATGGTGCGGTGGCTGCTCGTCGCGGCCGTGACTCTCCTGGTACTGAATTCACTGCTGTGCGTGGCATATCTGTTCCTCGGCCTCGCATGGCAGGCGTCTCCCTACTGAGGCTGAGTCGTTAGTCCTCCTTGGCGATCAGCCGCTTCAGCGCCTCGCGGTCGGGCGCCAGCAGCTCGTCGATGCGGGGTTGGTTCACATCGGCGACGATGATCTCTCCGACCTCCTGGTACACGTTGCTGAAGATGCCGTGCGACTTCATCTTCTCGGTCTGATAGATGTTGTCCTCGGTCGGTGTGACGTAGTAAACGATCTCGGGCTTGAAGCGATGGATCAGCCACAAGTGAATAACGTCCATCAGCCGCTTCTTGCGCATTTTCTCGGCGAACGTGTTCTGGTCGCGCACTGTCAGGATGTTGCGTCCGTGACGGTCCTTGATCGGGTCAACGACGACGTTGGCCAATGGCTCTTCGCCGTCGCCGTAGATCCCGAGGTCGAGCACGTCGGACCCGGCGCGCCGCGGCCGAAGCTGCACGTGCAGCTTCTCGCCGATCTGATAGTGGTCACTCCACAGCGCCAGCCATTCCTCCAACAGCTTCTTCGGCACCTCGGTCTGCACGAGGTGCTGATGCTGTGTGGAGCCCTCGCCCATCGCCTTGGTGGTCGCCGTGCGCCCTGACGAGGCGGCCAGCGCGGCGTCGCTGCGCGGTCCGCCGACCAGGGTTTGCGGTGTGCGGTATGGAGATTCGACAAGTCGCATCTTGCGCTGCAGGCGAGCGAGCGCAAGCATGCCCTCCTGTCGCAACGACGTGGCGAACTCCTCGCACGCGACGCCGTCGACCTGGTGCCCGCCATAGGTGATGAAGTTGAAGACGAACCCCATCTTGCCGAGTTCCTCAGGGAACGCCCGCATCTCGTCGTCGGTCATGCCGGTGGTGTCCCAGTTGAACGAGGGGGACAGGTTGTAGGCCATCATCTGGTCGGGGAATTCCGCGTGGATTGCGTCCGCGAACTGCCGGGCGTCGGCGAGGTCGGCAGTCTTCGTCTCCATCCAAAGGATGTCGGCGAACGGCGCAGCGGCCAGCGACTTGGCGATCGCGTACGGGATGCCTCCGCGAATCTGGTAGTAGCCTTCCGGTGTCTTCGCCCGCTCGCAGTCCCATGCGACGTCGGCGCCCAGCTCCTTCGCCTTCTCCCGCGCGGAGTACAGCGATGCCCGTGCGGAGAACTTCCGCCAATCCGCGGCACTCATCTCGGCGGGCTCGCCCTCCCTCTCGCGGAAGTCGAGAAGATCCCCTACGGCCTCGCCATAGGTCTGCAGGCCGGCGTCGACCTGCCAGACGTCGACGAACTGCGACTCGACCTTGTCAAACAGGTCGTCTACTGATTCCTCCGCGCCGTCCTGCCACGCCTTGGCGGCCGCGACGATCGCGTCCTGGATGCCATGGCGCTGCAGCCACGCGTCGGCGGCGGCGTACTCGCCGTCGGGAAGCGCGTAGAGGAGATGCCCCCTCAGGTCTGTGACTCCTGAGTCGTAGAACCGTCGCATCATCGCCAGGAAGCAGGCCTTGTACGACGGAATCTTGAGGTTGGTGGCGCCGAGGAGGAACGGCTGGTCGCGCTCGTCGGCGCGGCTCTCGAGCAGGTTGGCTGCCTCGGCATCCGTGCGCGCCACGATGATGCCGGGCACCCGCATGATGTCGAGCTGGAAGCGGGCGGTGTTGAGGCGCTTGATCTGTTCGTCCGACGGCACAAGAACCTTGCCGCCCTGATGGCCGCACTTTTTCGTGCCGGGCCGTTGGTCCTCGATGTGGTATCCCGGCACGCCGGACTCGACGAAACGCCGGATCAGGTTGCGCACGTGGGGATCACCGCCGTGGCCGGTGTCGGCGTCGGCGATGATAAACGGACGATAGTCATAGGCCGGAGTCGCGGCGCGTTGCTCGTCAGTCATCTTCAGACGCAGGTATTGCTGATTGCGATCGGCGGTCAGAAGCGCCCGCACTAGCCCCGCGGCTTCGTCGGGCACCTGGCTCAGCGGGTAGCTCGCAAGGTCGGGTCCCGGGTCCTCGCTGATGGACCCCTTCGCCGAGGTCGCCCACCCACCGAGATAGATGCCCTCGATGCCCATGCGCTTCATCACCACCGCCTGCCCGGGAGAGTATGGGCCGAAGGTGGTGATGCTCTTCTTCTGGGCGAACAGCTCGCGTAGGCGCGGATAGAAGGCCTCCGCGGCCTCGCGCGCCACGGTGTAGTCGGCGGGAATCGTCCCGCGCTGCTCTGCGACCTGCCGGGCCGAATAGAGACGGATGATCCCCTCGAAGCGCGGACTGTCCATATATCGCTGCGTGGCGACGACGTCCTTGTCGAATGGTGTCTGGGGTTGTGCATCCGCTTCGACGATGGCCATGGGTTTACCCCCTTGTTCAGCGAGACTCCCGTTGTGCCGGACAGCTACGTCACCGACCTTACGGCGCGCGTTTCGCCGACGATGGCGTAATCAGCAAGCTGTCGTGCTCCGGCGTCGGGCAAGATGACAGGAATGTACTGTTCCGCGCTGCGAGCGTCCTAGTGCTCCGCGGCCAGCGGCTGAACATGCTGCTGACGCGCGTACTCTCGCTGCGCATCATCGTCATCGTCGCGGCGTTGTCCGTGGTTGCCCTGGTCATCACCCTCGGCGCCTGGGTGTGGTTCGGGGTTACCAACGACCAGTACAGCCAGCTGGACCGGCGGCTCGACTCGGTCAGCAGCCTGGGTGACATCAGCGTCCTGCTGCGCAACGCCCAGGACTCGGCCGTCGACCAGCCCGCCCTCAACGGGGGAGGCCTTGTGCGGACCGCGCGGGTCAGAAACGCCATTGCCTCGGTGCCCAGCGACATCGTGTTGCCGCAGTTCGCCAACGGCTACGCCAACACCACGATCAACGGCGTTGAGTACCGGGTCCGCACCTTCTCCGCGGGGGTGGCGTCGATCGCGGTTGGCGCACCGTTGGCCGAAACACAGCATCGCATCGACGAACTTCACCGGCGGGTGTTGCTGATCTGCAGCGGCGTGATCGTGGGCACCGTCCTGGTGGGCTGGGTGATGTGGCTGATCATGATCAACCCGTTCCGGCTGCTGGCCCAGCAGGCCCGCGCCATCAACGCCCAGTCCAAACCCGACGAGGTTCAAGTGCGCGGCGTCCAGGAAGCCGTCGAGATCGCCGAGGCGGTCGAGGGAATGCTCGCCCGCATCGGCGACGAGCAGCAGCGCACCAGGGCCGCCCTCGAATCGGCCCGCGACTTCGCGGCAGTCGCTTCCCATGAACTGCGAACCCCGTTGACCGCGATGCGCACCAACCTCGAGGTGCTGTCCACCCTTGACCTGCGCGACGAGCAGCGAAAAGAAGTCGTCGGCGACATCATTCGGACACAGAGCCGCATCGAGGCGATGCTCACTGCGCTCGAACGCTTGGCTCAGGGCGAGTTGACCACCGTCGACGACTTCGTCCCTGTCGACATCACCGATCTGCTCGACCGCGCCGCGCACGATGCGATGCGGAACTATCCCAATCTGCATGTGTCGCTGGCATCTTCGACCACGGTGCTCATGGTGGGAATGCCCACGGGCCTACGGCTCGTGATCGACAACGCGATCACGAACGCGGTCAAACACGGCAGCGCGACCGAAATCAGGCTCAGCGCAGAGAGTTCCAGCGACGGTGTCGAGATCGCCGTTGACGACAACGGCGATGGCGTACCCGAAGAGGAACGGGCAGCGGTGTTCGAGAGGTTCTCCCGTGGCTCGACGGCGGCGCGGTCGGGCTCGGGCCTCGGGCTGGCCCTGGTAGCCCAACAAGCCGAGATTCACGGCGGTACAGCCGCCCTGGAAGCCAGTCCATTGGGTGGAGCGAGACTGGTTCTCCGGCTGCCCGGGCCGAGCTAGGTTCTTCAGCCGGCCGCGGCCAGTGCGTCCAGATCACGCTCGGCATAGTCACGTCGGCAACGAGTTGCGCGTCGGTCAGCGATTCAAGGATGAGGCGGACCATCGCCTGGCGTTCGCGTCGGACCGTGAGCACCTCATCGAGTGAGGGTCGCGCCTCGCGGTCCCACGGGATGCCATCCCAACCGGGAGCCTCGTCCCACGGCAGATCAAGCGCGTGCCATGGCGAGGCGGTGCCGCGCAGCATCCGGTCGACCCAGGCGGCGCTGGCGAAGTTGAGGTGGCGCAGGGCCTGGATGAACGACTACTCATCATTGACATTGCGGTGAAGCGCCGCCTCGGGCAACCCCATCGCCCGCGCCACGGTGCCCTTCCACAGCTGCTCGAGGATTGCCCACGCCTGACGGAAACCATCGCTGTCGTCGGGGCGCATCTTCGACCCTGCGGCATGCGGCGGTTCAATTCGGCCTCGACAAGCGGGGCGATGTCGACGCCGTTGACCACGACGTTTGTAGCTCGCCGCTGATCTCGACGTCGACGAGTTCGACGCCGCGCATCCGCACCCGGTGAGGTCGACTCCCTTCATCTGCGCGTCTCGAAGTGTGACGCTCTCGAAACAGGCTCCGGTGAGGTCTTGGTCATGAAACCGGGTCATAGGCATGACGGTAGGGGAGTCGACATGTGAGCGAAACCACAACTAGCCGTTTGAAATTGGACGGTCTGTTACGAACAGTCAGCAGCACGGTCACGGTACGACAAAGAATCCATCGGCGACCAGGGAATGGCGGGCCGACCGCGCCTCCTTTGTTACTGAAGTGAATATAGTGACAGTTGTTAATTGCATGGCGCCGATGGTGCCCAAGAAAGGGAAGTTCCAATGAGACGCATCTGCGCCGTGATGGTCGCTCTGGCGTTGTTGGTCGCGACGCCCGGTACTGCGATGGCTGACTCGACCCGCCAACATGCGATCAACGCCGTAATCGCGCGGGCGCTGTCACAGCGCGGCGTGCCATACGCCTACGGCGGTGGCAATACTGCAGGCCCCAGCCTCGGCACCGCAACGGTGGAGACCCCGGTTGGCGGCGCAGACGCCAGCCTCGGTGCCGCTCCGCTGTCGAGCAACGTCGGCGTCCCCGGCCTCACCCCTGTCCCGAGCCCGCTCGTCGAACCACCCCGCGTCAGCAGGATCGGCTTCGACGCATCAGGTCTGGTGCTGTACGCCTTCGCCGGCGTCGGTATCAAGATGCCGCGATCGTCGGGCGAGCAGTACAAGGTCGGCCGCAAGATCCTGCCGTCGCAGGCGCTGCCGGGCGACTTGATCTTCTACGGCCCTGAAGGCAGTCAAAGCGTCGCCATGTTTGTGGGCAACGGCCAGATGGTGGAGGCCACCGACCCAGCCGTGACGGTTTCGCCGGTGCGCACCAACGGGATGGCGCCGTACCTGAGCCGGATCATCGAATACTGATCTGCCGTACCCCTCTGAAGCGGGATAGCGTGGCTGTCGACGAGGGAAGCGGCAGAAGGGGTGCTCACGTGTCCGAGGAGATGACGGGGCAGGCCAAGCTGTTCGACGCGTTGACGACCAAGGGCACCGCCTTCACGGACGCCGAACGCCACGAGTACGGTCTGCTGGGTCTGCTCCCGACCGCGGTGAAAACCCTCGAGCAGCAGGCCGAGCATTGTTGGAACGAATTCTCCACCCGCCGTGAGGGTCTCGACCAGCATATCTACCTTCGTGCGTTGCAGGAGCGCAACGAAACGCTGTTCTACCGTGTGCTGCGCGACCACATCCCCGAGACGATGCCGATCGTGTACACCCCGACCGTCGGTGAGGCATGTCAGCGCTTCAGCGAGATCTACCGGCGACCGAGGGGACTCTTCGTCTCCTACCCGGAGCGGGCCTACCTCCGTGAGGTATTGCGAAACCGCCCCCATCGCAACGTCGACGTGATCGTGGTGACGGACGGGCAGCGCATCCTCGGCCTTGGCGACCAAGGCATCGGTGGAATGGGCATTCCGATCGGGAAGCTCTCGCTGTACACCCTCATCGGCGGCATCGAGCCCTCCCGCACGCTTCCTATCGTGCTCGACGTGGGAACCGACAACGTCGAACTTCTCGAGGACCCGCAGTACCTCGGCTGGCGCCACCGGCGGATCAGCGACGACGACTACTACGCGTTCATCGACCAATTCGTTGCCACCGTGCGCGAAGAACTCCCGGACGTGCTGCTGCAGTGGGAGGACTTCGCGACGGCACATGCGTTGCCGATCCTGGAGCGCTACCGCGACAAGCTGCTCACCTTCAATGACGACATTCAAGGCACCGCCGCCGTCGCACTCGGCGCGCTCCACGGCGCGGCGAAGGTAGCAGGCCGCCCGCTGTCCCAACAGCAGGTCGTGATGCTGGGCGCGGGTTCGGCCGGCACCGGCGTGCTGGACATGGTCAAGCGCGAGATGGTCGCGCAGGGGCTGTCTGACCAGGACGCGTCGGCGCGCATCTGGGTCGTCGACATCCTGGGTCTACTGACCGACGACCGCAGCGATTTGTCGGAGGAGCAGCGGAAGTTCGCCCAGCCGGCGAACCGCGTAGGGGACTGGGGCCTGTCCGGGCCTGCCCAGCTGGCCGACGTCGTGCATCACGTCGACGTCGGGGTTCTGGTTGGGCTGTCCACTGCGGCCGGTGCCTTCACCGAAGCGATCGTGCGTGAGCTGGCGCGAAAGACCCAGCGCCCCATCATCTTCCCGCTGTCCAACCCGACAAGCCGCGCCGAGGCGCACCCCGCCGAATTGGACGAGTGGACCGACGGGCGCGCCCTGATCGCCACTGGGTCACCGTTCGCGCCGCTGCATCGCGACGGTGTGGAACGGCCAATCGCCCAGTGCAACAACGTCTATATCTTTCCCGCGATGGGACTTGCAGTCACCGCGGCGCAGGCCTCTCGCGTCACCGACGAGATGATGCGGGTTGCGGCCGCCACCCTCGGAGACGCATCGCCCGCCCTCACCGATCCGAACCAGCCGCTGCTGCCCGCGTGGGCGGACGTCCCCGACGTCGCCATCCGCATCGCCCAGGCCGTCGGTGCCCAAGCCATCGCGGACGGCGTCGCACCGAAACGCACCGATGAAGAACTGAGCGAACGGATCGCTCAGGTGCGCTGGACACCCGAATACCCCTCAGCGCCGATTTGAGTCAGATGCGCACCTGTCTGGGTTGAATACGCACCCGCGCACCACGTGCAGGTGCGATAGCCACCCCGCGCGATCGCCAGCGTTCGTCGCGGTCGCTCGAAGGGCTGATGGTGTAGTCGCGCAACAGGGTTCGCAGGACGACCCGCATCTCCATGGTCGCGAACGCCGCACCGATGCAGCGGCGAATCCCGCCGCCGTACGGGATCCACTCGGCGGGGTCGGGGGATCGAGACAGAAAGCGATGGGGGTCAAATCGCCTGGCGTCGGGGAAGACGGCTTCGTCGGCATGAAGCAGCCCGATACTGGCGACGATCGTTTGCCCCTCCGATAGCGTCCATGGGCCGACCTGCAATGCGGGGGCCTTGACTTGCCGGAACGTCACATCGATGACGGGGCGGGTGCGCTGAATCTCCAGGATCGTGGCGTGCAGGAGCTCCTCGGATCCGTCGTCGAGCTCGGCGCTCGACACGGTCAAGCAATCGGGGTGTCCTCTGCAGCCGCTCGACGCCCAGGCCAGGGTGGTGGCGGTCGTCTCGTGGCCGGCGGCGAGCATGGTGATCAACTCGTCGGCGATCTCGGCGCGCGTCATCGGTGAACCGTCCTCGTGCCGGCTCTGGATCATCAGCGACAGCACGTCGTCACGGGCAGCCAGGCCGGGTCGGCCAGAGCCTTAGCGATCAGCCGTGTCGACGATCGCGTCGTACTCCCGGCGGTATGGTGGAACCGGCCCCACGGACTCCACCGTCCCCAATCCCATTGCGGAAAGGAATCAGCGCGAGCTTCGAGCCGAGTGGATTCCCGGCGGGAGGATTTCACGCAGACGCTCCAGCTCGTGGCCGTCAGCGCCGAAAACCGCGCGCAGTATCACGTTGAGGGTGATGCGCATCATCGAGGGCATCGCCGCAAATGTTCGATCCGTCGGCCATGACGAGAACTCGTTGATCGCTTCCCGTTCGACGATCGCCTCGTATGCGGCCAGCCGTCGTCCATGAAACGGCGGTGTCAACAACTTGCGTTGTGCTCGATGTCGTTCACCGGACAGCGCAAACAACGAATTCGGCCCCATGACCCGCCCGAGGTTTGCGTCGGTAGTGTCTGCGACATCGGAGCCGATTCTGAACAGCTGGCGAATTTGGCCGGGATCGCTGAGGACGACCATGTGCCCGAAGATGGGCAGGTCGATCGAGAAGGCCGACCCGTATCGGCGGCGCAGGATCTGCAGCGCGATTCTGCGATCGGCCAGTGCCAGCGCCCCTTGCAGCGAGCGGGGCAAAGGGGGACCCGGCGGCAGCTTCATTGCCGTCGCCGGCACCTCCTGATCAGTCGTGGTCATCATGCATCCCAACTAGGTTCGATCATGGCCATGGCCCGGCGACACTAGTCGGTCAACACGTCCAGTCGATGCACGGAAAGCATCGGGTGACAGACGGATCCGTACGGGCTCGTTACCGCTTTTCGGTCTGGCCCGAGGCAATCGCGTCTGCCGCCTTCGTCGCGGCCGAGCCCGCCAAACGCCCTGAGATCTCGGGCGCCAGCATCGCAAAGCGAGCGAGCGCCCGCTGACGAAGTGGAGCCACACTGATTTCGGACTTGTCGTGCTCGATGGCACGCACCACCGCATTGCCGACCTGCTCTGGTGTCCCCGTGCCGAGGCCGGGTGGCGGCGCGGCGCCGCTGTCGGCGAACATCCCGGCGTCGCGAATCGCGCCCGGCGTGATGACTGAAACGCCAATACCGGTGCCGCGCAGGTCTTCTCGTAGATTGAGCGCGAAGCCCCTCAGGCCGAACTTGGTGGCGGCATACAGTGACGCCCGTGGGGTGGAGGCGAAACCCGAGATCGAGGAGATGAAGACAAAATGCCCGCTGCCCCTTTCTTGCCAACGGGGCAACAGCTCGCGGGTCATTCGCACCGGCGATTCGAGGTTGA
>CAWIEE010000030.1:0-22849 GCA_963835075.1 uncultured Actinomycetota bacterium
ATAGTGGCCGGTGTGCGGATAGGTCTTCAGTCCCGCCACCGAACTGGTCAAGATGATCGAGCCACCGCGTCCGCCGGCAACCATGTGCGGGACTCCGGCCTTCACCGACTTCCACACCCCGCCGAGGTTGACGTCGATCATCTCCTGCCAGACGCCTTCCTTCATCCGGTCGAGCCGAGTTCCAACGGTGCCGATACCTGCGTTGGCAACAATGATGTCCAGGCCGCCGAGTTGCTCGACTCCGCTGTCGACGACGGCCTTGAGTGCGTCGTAATCGCGGACGTCGACCTCGGCGGTGACGATCCGTCGGTCCAGCGCCTTCACCAGGTCGGCTGTTTCCGCAAGGTCTTCCGGGGTCGCCGGTGGGGCCGGCGAGTCGGTGAAGGGCCTGCAGATGTCGACGGCGATGATATCGGCGCCTTCCTCCGCCAACCGCACCGCGTGGCTGCGCCCTTGCCCCCGCGCTGCGCCAGTGATGAACGCGACCTTGTCAGCTACCCGGCCCGCCATTGACCCTCCTCGATGATGTCGATAAGCATCATCACTTGACACCGACGCCGATGCTAAGCACTTGCACAAATTCGTGCTGCCGCACCCAGCCGCGCTAGGCGCCCAACATCACAAGGCCGCCGTCGACCGCGACGAGCTGACCGGTCATGAAACGAGATGCCTCGCTGCAGAAGAACACCAGAGCCGGCCCGAGGTCGTTGACCGGATCTCCAAGCGCGCCGCCGAGCGGAATCAGTCGTCTTGATCTGCTCGTCGATGAAGTCCGATGCCGCGGGTCCGAGAAACTCGCGAAGGCGATCCGCGCCAGGTGTCTGCACGGCTGGCGCAAGCGCTATCGCCGACACGTTTTCGGCTGCCCACGCCTTGGCGATGGAGCGGGTCCACGCAGACACCGCGCCCTTGGTCGCCGCATACAGAGCCGAGATCGGGCTGCCCATCACGGCCTCCCCGGACCCGAAGTTGATGATCCTGCCGCCGCCGCCTTTGCGCATCACCGCATACGCCGCCTGGTTGACGAAGATCATCGCCTTGATGTTCGTGTCGACGAGGTAGTCGATGTCGTCGCCGGTGATCTGACCGGGAATCCCCGGCTGCCAAAGGCCTGCGGCGTGCAGGAGCACATCGAGCCCGCCGAGCGTTTCGGCCGCGCCCGTGACCATCGCGTCGACCGCGGCGGAGTCGCGCACGTCGCACTGCACCCACGACATCCCGGCCCGCTCGGGCGGTGGCGTCCGGTGATACGTCGCGACGACGGAAGCTCCCGCCTCAGTCAGCACCTGAACCGCGGCTGCGCCGATTCCGGTCGCACCGCCGGTGACCAAGATTCGCCTGCCATGCAGTGGTTGAGTCATGTGTAGATAGTTAGACAAACGTCAACTATTTGCAAGAGTGAATCCAGCTGTTACAGTGCGGCTTGTGCCGGAGACTAGTGGGGCTGCAGTTGCTGACGGTAGTCAGCGCCGTGCCTCGTTCCAGCGGGCGCGCTCGCACGAGACCAAGCGCAGCCTTGTGCAGGCGGCGATGGCTTTGTGGCGCACCAACGGCTACGCCAAGACCACCGTCGCCGACATCTGCCGCGCGGCTGGAGTCTCCCGCGCGCTGTTCTACTTCTATTTCCCTGCCAAGGAAGACGTGCTCTTCGAGGTCGGCCTGCTGTCGACCCGCGCAGCGCAGAAAACCATGCGCTCGCTGCTTCAGACGGACTACGACGTCGACGCGGTAGTCGCCGGGGCGCTGCGAAGCCTCGAACGCTCGATGGCGCGAAATCCCCGCGATCTGATCATCGAGACGATCCTGGAGGGCTACCGCCACGAGCACCGCATCCTCGCCGGTGAGCTGGCGAACGACATGGACGCCGACATGTTCGGCGAGCTGTTCGCGAAGGCACAGCAGGACGGCAAGCTGGCGGCACATGTCGACGTGCACCACCTGTCTCAACTCGCAGGGATGCACGTCAGCGAGGGTGTGCGGCACTGGGCCGCGGGCATCTACGGCGACCGCTCGTTCGCCGAGGTAGTCACGCGCGACATCGCCGCCTTGATCGCCGGCTACAACCAACTTTCCTAGAGGAGCAGGCAGATGAAGGTGTCGGTGGTGACAGCACCAGGAGAGACACGGGTGCTCGACGTTCCGAAGCCAACGGTCGGGCCTGCGGATGTACTCGTCAAGATCCGCGCGTGCGGAATCTGTGGCTCCGACGCGTTCTACATCGCGATCGGCGGTATTCCGCCGCGTCAGGGAAAGACCCCGTTGGGTCATGAGCCGGCTGGCGAGGTCGTCGAGGTCGGCGGCGACGTCACGGGCATCGCGGTGGGTGACCACGTCGTGATCAATCCGATGGCCGCGCCAAGCGGGATCATCGGCAACGGCGGCGCGACCGGTGCGCTGGCGGACTATCTGCTCATCGAGAACGCGGTACGAAGCACCAGCCTCGAGGTCGTGCCCGACCACATCCCGTTCGAAGTCGCGGCCCTCAATGAACCGATGGCCGTCGCTCGCCATGGCGTCAATCGCTGCCAACCCACGCCATCGGACAAGGTGGTCGTCTTCGGGGCAGGCCCGATCGGCCTCGGCGCCACCATCGCGTTCAAATCGATTGGCGTCAGCCACGTCGTAGTGGCCGACCTGATCCCGGCACGTCTGGACAAGGCGCTCGCGGTGGGCGCCGATGCGGTGATCAACTCGGCCGACGAAGACGTCGCCAATCGGCTCCTCGAACTCCACGGCGCAGGCGAGTCAATGTTTCCCGGCAAGGTGGGCACAGACGTCTATTTCGATGCCGCGGGGGCACCGGCGGTGATCAACACGGCGTTGGCGGCCGCCAAGCCCGGCGCCCGACTCGGGGTCGTTGCGGTGCACAAACAGCCGGTAGAAGTCGACTTCGTCAACATCATGAGCAACGAGATCACCATCGTCGGTTCGATGGGCTACCCCGACGAAATCTTCGAAGTCACCAAAGACCTCGTCGCCAACTGGGAAAAATATGCGGTGATCGTCAGCCACACGATCCCGTTCGAGAACGTCGACGAGGCGTTGCGAACCGCCTCCACCCCTGGCGCGGCCGACAAAGTCGTCGTCACCTTCAACTGAGAGGAACGCGGACATGGCGTGGGATTTCGAGACCGATCCTGAGTACCAAAAGCTGCTCGACTGGGCGGACGAGTTCGTCCGCGAGGAGGTCGAGCCACTGGACCTGGCATTTCCACACCTGCAGTTCGTGCCGCTGGATGACAAGCGCCGCAAGGTGATCGACCCGCTCAAGGAAGAGGTGCGCCGACAAGGGTTGTGGGCCACCCACCTCGGGCCGGAACTCGGTGGCCAGGGTTACGGGCAACTCAAGCTCGCCCTGCTGAACGAGATCCTCGGCAGCTCGCAGTGGGCGCCGATCGTATTCGGTTGCCAAGCACCCGACACCGGCAACGCCGAGATCATCGCGCACTACGGCACCGACGAGCAAAAGGAGCGGTACCTTCGGCCCCTGCTCGAGGGGGAGATGTTCTCCTGCTACTCGATGACCGAACCGCATGCAGGCGCCGACCCGACACTGTTCAAGACCACCGCGGTGCGCGATGGGGACGACTGGGTGATCAACGGCTGGAAGTTCTTCTCTTCCAACGCGAAAACGGCGTCGTTCCTGATCGTCATGGTGGTGACCAACCCCGAAGTCAGCGCCTACCAGGGGATGTCGATGTTCCTGGTCCCGACGAACACACCCGGCGTCAACATCGTGCGGAACATCGGCCTGCACGGCGAGCGGGAGGACGAGGGCTCCCATGCCCTGATCCACTACGACAACGTGCGGGTGCCTGCCGAGGCGCTGCTTGGCGGCGAGGGCCAGGCCTTCGTGATCGCGCAGACCCGCCTGGGTGGCGGCCGTATCCACCACGCCATGCGCACCATCGGGCTGTCCCGCAAGGCGCTGGACATGATGTGCGAGCGCGCGCTGAGCCGCGAAACCCAGGGCAGCCTGCTGTCGGATAAGCAGTTTGTGCAGGGCTATATCGCCGATTCGTACGCGCAACTGCTGCAGTTCCGGTTGATGGTGCTGTACACCGCATGGGAGATCGACAAGTACAACGACTACAAGAAGGTGCGCAAGGACATCGCCACGGTGAAGGTGGTGATGCCAACGGTGCTGCACGACATCGCTTGGCGGGCAATGCAAATCCACGGCGCGCTCGGGGTCACCAATGAGATGCCGTTCCTCGGCATGGTCAACGGCGCAGCCGTGATGGGGCTTGCCGACGGTCCGACCGAGGTGCACAAGACGACCGTCGCCAAGCAAGTCCTGCGCGACTATCAGCCCACCGACGACACCTGGCCCACCGAATGGATACCGCGCAAGCGCGATGCGGCGCGGGCGAAATATGCCGACTATCTGGAAAACGAAGTGGGGAATCTGTGAGCGAACCTCAGATCGACGTTGCCCGGCTTGCCGATTGGATGGACAGTGCAGCGCTGCCAGGTAAGGGTGAGCCGCTGACAGCACGCTTCCTGTCCGGCGGAACGCAGAACGTGATCTACGAGCTAATCCGCGGTGAGGAGCAGTGCGTCATCCGCATGCCACCGCCTGGCGCACCGCCCGACCGCGACAAAGGCATCCTGCGAGAGTGGCGCATCATCGAGGCACTCGACGGCACCGAGGTGCCGCACACCAAGGCGATCGGGGTGTGCGACGACGCAGGCGTGCTCGGGCGCCCGTTCTATCTGATGGGTTTCGTCGACGGCTGGTCCCCCATGGATACGCATGGCAAGTGGCCCGAGCCGTTCGACAGTGCCCCGAGCACAAGGCCGGGGCTGAGTTACCAACTGGCCGAGGGCATTGCGCTGCTGTCGAAGGTGGATTGGAAGGCCAAGGGGCTGCACGATCTTGGCCGTCCTGACGGATTCCACGAGCGTCAGGTCGACCGGTGGATCGGGTTTCTGGAGCGGATCAAACAGCGCGACCTGCCGGGGCTCGAGGTGGCCACCGATTGGCTGCGCGCCCACAAGCCACTGGACTTCATCCCCGGGCTGATGCATGGTGACTATCAGTTCGCGAACGTGATGTACCGGCACGGTGAGCCTGCTCAACTCGCGGCGATTGTTGACTGGGAGATGGGCACGGTTGGCGACCCGAAGCTGGACTTGGGCTGGATGGTGCAATCCTGGCCCGCCGACGATATAGCCGCTGACTCCTCCGGCGGGATGAGCTACGTCGATATGCGCGGGATGCCTTCGCGCGACGAGGTCGTCGCGCACTACGCCGACGTATCCGGACGACAGGTCGATGACCTGGACTACTACCTGGTGCTGGCGAAGTGGAAGCTGGCGATCGTGTTGGAGCAGGGTTTCCAGCGAGCAGGAGACGACGAGAAGCTGCTGGCCTTCGGCCCCGTCGTAACAGACCTGATGGCGTCCGCGGCCGAACTCGCCGAGTCGACCGACTACAGCTGACATGCGAGCCGCGGTCTGCCCGGGCTACGGGCCGCCCGACGTCGTTCGCATCGACGAACGTCCTTCGGAGCCGCTCGGGCCGGGACAGGTCCGGGTGAAGGTCGGCGCGGCGGCGGTGAACTTCCCCGACGTGCTGCTGATCGCCAACGATTACCAGATCAGCGTGCCACCGCCGTTCGTTCCCGGCAGCGAGTTCGCAGGCGCGGTCGTGGAGACCAGTGATGGCGCAGGCGGTTTCGCGGTCGGCGATCGGGTCACTGGCACCGGGTTGTTCGGCGCTTTCGCCGAAGAGGTGGTGGTGCCCGTGGCAGGGCTTTCACGGATACGAGACGGAGTCGACGACCGCACCGCCGCGGCGTTCGGCGTGGCGTATCGCACCGCGTATCACACACTGCGGTCGATGGCGCGCGTGCAGGAGGGCGACGAGCTGATCGTGCTCGGCGCGGGTGGGGGCGTCGGCCTTGCGGCGGTGCAGCTCGGTGTGCAGCTCGGCGCCTCGGTCACGGCCGTCGCATCGTCGGCCGAAAAGCTCGATGTGGCAGCCGGTTACGGCGCCAAACATCTGGTCAACCACAAATCGGGCGACCTTCGCAGTGCCCTGCGCGATGCAGTTCCAGGCGGCGCCAATGCGGTCGTCGACCCGGTCGGCGGAGACTTGTCCGAACCCGCATTGCGGTCGCTGCGCCGCGGCGGGCGATTCGTCACCGTCGGATTCGCCTCGGGCGTCATCCCCCGCATCCCGCTCAACCTGGTGCTCGTCAAGGGCGTTCATGTCCGCGGGTTTCAGTTCCAGGACGTCCCGCCCGACGAATTCGCCCGCAACGAGGACGAACTGCGACACCATCTCGTCAGCCGTCGCGTGTTGCCTCACGTCTGCGCGGTATACCCGCTCGCCGAAACTGTCGCGGCGCTAAGGCACGTCGCCGACGGTCGCGCTATCGGCAAGGTCTTGATTGACCTGACGTAGCCGCCGAACGCGCGGCCACTGCGAAAAATCAAGAAATCTCGCAGCCAGCGCACGTTTGGCGAAAATCTAGCTCGCCGGGATCAGGTCCGCGGCGACCGAGGCCATCATTCCGCAGCGGAACGTCTCGCTGGGGCCGATATCCCCGGAAGAATCGTTCGCCGCCGCGAGTGCTTGAGCTTTGAAAGCCCGTGCGGCCGAGCTCAATCGGTGCTGCACCGAATCGACACTCTCATCGAGCTCGGCGGGCAGACGCTCGCCCCACACTGTCACTTCTGTGGCGCCCTGATCGAGTGCGTTCAGGACGTGCCCGCGGACCCGGGCATCCACCGCGAATAGATCCGCGGCGACCGCGACGGTCTGAGGATGGGGCCGCTCTTCCCACGCTTCCAGCACCGCGTCCAGATCGCGCACCTCGGCGCCGAGGATCTCAAGCGGTCGGGCATCCTCGTCGCCGCTGACCAGTACGGTGACATCCCACCCGGCCATCACCCGGTCGTAGACCCAGCCGCCTGCGAACCGCACCGCGTCGAGCACGGTGGGTGCGACCACGTCGAGCCGGTACCTCATGTCGAGCTCCGTAGCCCGATCTCCCGCCCCAGCGACTCCGCGTACCCCTTGAACACCTCGGTCAGCGGTATTGAAGGATCGAGCAACCATAAGGTCTCCATTCCATTGATGAAGGCGAGGATCTCCACGGCCTTGCTGGCCGCGTCGAAGTCTGTGCGGTACAGGCCGTCACTCTGGCCGCGTTCGACGATCGCGGTGATGATGTCGATGGCGTCGCGATACCGCTGATGCAGGCGGTCGTGAAGCGGGGCGTCGGGGGCAATGTTCTCGACGAGCAGCACCGTGAATGTGCCGATCAGCTCGGGTGCACGTTCGAACCGCTCGGGGACCCGGCTCAACTCGGTGATCAGGTCACCACTGCGGTAATCCGCGTGGGCGTCGTCATCTGCGTCGCGGGCATCAAGCACCGCGTTGAGCAGCTGCTCCTTGGACTCGAAGTGATGCAGCAGCCCGGCGGGCGTCACCCCGGCCTCCTTGGCGATCTGGGCCAAGGAGGTGTTTCGCCACCCGTTGCGTGCCAACAGCCGCTCGGCCACGCCGAGGATGCGCTGCCTGCGGTCCTCACCTTTGGCGAGGAGAGTCGCGTAGGGCCTGCTCTGCGCGCTTGCGCGAAGATCAGACGGCTCCAGGGCTGACACGGGGCTCCTTCGTTGAACCAACCTAGTGAACACACAGTAGGTAGGTTTGGCCGCTGTGACAAGGGTCTCATCGAACTTGGTTCTCGAGGGGCCGCTTCACCTGGGTTTTCGCCAGGCGGTCATGCGCGGGCAGGCATTCACTGGGTTCCTGCCCCCTCATGCAGTTCGGCGAGCGCGTGGATCTGCTCGAGGTAGTGATCGAGCGAGTGATGGACGAAGCGCGCAGACAGTGTCGTCGTGCCACCTGCAGCCATCGTCTCGAGAGTTTCTTTGGTCGCTCCCGGCTCCCCCACCGGGTCGAGCGGACGTTCAGCGGGCATGACCACCTCGAAACCGGATGGCACCTCAAAGGTTTTCAGCCACTCTTCGGCGGTGTCGATCGACACATAGAACGGAGACCAGCCGTCGGCCAGCGTCACCGCCCGACGCAGCGAGCGTTTGGTGCGGCCGCCGATCCAGATCGGCATGTGTCGCTGCAAAGCGCAGGGATCTACGGTGAGCCCGCCGAACGAATAGAATTCCCCCTCATACGTCGGCTCGTTACTCGGCAGCGCCGCCCGCAGCGCACGCAACGCGTCGTCACCGCGGGCACCACGGTCTTCGAACGGCGCGCCAAGGAGGTCGAACTCCTCCTTCAGCGAGCCGACACCGACGCCGAGGATCACCCGTCCGCCACTGACGTGATCGAGCGTGCCGTACCGCTTTACGATCGCCAGCGGATGGTGATAGCCAAGCACAAGCGTCATGGTGGCGAGCTTGATCTGTTTCGTGCGGGCCGACACATAGCCGAATGTGGCAAGCGGATCCCAGTACCGTGCGCCGCGGCGCGCGGTCTCGGTCGAGGGCAGGCCGATGTGCTCGCTACACGTCATATGGTGGTAGCCAAGGCGATCCGCCGTTTCGGCGACGCGGCCGATGTCCTCGATGGAGGCGTCCTTCTCCCACGTCAACGCCGCGCCGCCGACATTGGTGACCACCGGCGTGGCAATGGCGAGTTTCACTGGAGGGGCTCTTCGCCAGCCAGGATCGTGCGGTGCATCAGACGGCCGCTGTCGACGGCGTACGGCAGCGCGCGATGCATGGTGCCGGTGTTATCCCAGATGAGTAGATCGCCGAGTTGCCACTCGTGCCGGTAGACATACTGCGGTTGCGTCGACCAGTCGCGAAGGCGCGCAAGCAAAGCGCGGCTTTCCTCGACCGGCAATCCGACCACGTAGTCGGCGGTCGCGCCGAGTAGCAGTGACTTGCGGCCGGACTGGTGCGTCCACACCATTGGGCAGGCCTTCGTCGGCGACTTCTGCCAGAAGGTGATCTCGTCATAGCTCATCTCGGGGGTCACGTAGTACTGCGATCGCTCGGCACTGTGGACCACCCGGAGGTCCGCGATGAGTTCCTTGTCGGCCCGGGGCAGGTCGTCGTATGCCGCGTATGTGTTGCAGAACTCGGTGTCCCCACCGGTTTCGGACAGCTTCATCGCGCGCAGCAGGGTCGCGAGGTTCGGATAGGGCTGCAGTGAACCGTCGAAATGCCAGAACAGCGAGCCCTTCAGGTATTCGGCGCGCTGGTTGACGTTCTTGTCGAGCGAGATCTTGTAGATCCCCTCCTCGCCCTCGTTGGCCACGATGTTGCCGAGGGTCTTGGCGATGGCGACTTGCTGTTCGTCAGTGATGTCCAGCCCGCGGAAGAAGACGACTCCGCGTTGCTCGAGCGTCTCGCGAATGTTCGCAGATTCTCGACCGTTCAACAGCGTGTCGATGTCGGTCCTGATCTCGCTACCGATCTTCGGCGTGAGATCGACGACGTGGAGTTGTGCAGAGGTGAGCCCCATGCCAGATCAAGTCACTCTCGTGAGAATGGTGTTGGCCGAATGCTTCACGCGCGGTTGCTTCCACAGCTCCACTGCGAGGGAGACGGTGATCAGCGAGTAGAGCAGGTTGCGTAGGTTGGCAACGTCGTCGGGCAGCGGTTCGGAGTAGTCGAACTTGTCGATGTAGGCGAGGGCTTCCTCGGCGCGGGGAAACACCGCGTCGTAGAACGCCTGGATCTGCTCCATGGAACTGTTCACGCGCTTCACATAACGCTCGTGCCCGTCCTCGATCGCCCATTCACCGACCAGGTGTTCGAGCTGTGAAAACTCGGGCGGCAGAGTCGCGTTCATATTGTTCGTCTCTTCGCGCAAGCGCTCATCGGTGGCCCGCCTCCCCTGCCTCGACATAGTCGGCGACCGTTTTGTGTAGATGCCGCAGCAGGATCTCTTCGTCATTCATCGTGAAATGCGTGAGGGCGCCACTGTTCAGCATCGACTGCAACCCTTCCGATGGACTGGCGTCTTCCAGGATGATGTCGTTGAGGAAGGTCACCGTCAGCTCCTGGCCCAACCGCTCTTTGTGGGTCGTCGGCGGCTGATAGAACATCTCGACTTCGAAGATGTGCGAATGCGGTCCGGTCGGCCAATGGGTGTGGGTGGAAAAGCCCGACGAACCGAAGATCACCACGAAGTTGGGGAAGAACTGAAACGAGTCGAAGCCGTACTTCTCCGAGCGCGTCGGATTCAGCCCTGCGGGCATGGGCCCCCGATCCGGACGCTTGTTCCACGGGCCCGCCGCACTGGCCTCCATCACGCACTCGATCGGCTTGGAGTACGGCGTCTTCTGTGACGGCTCACCCGAGAAGGAGAACATCCGGTGCGGACCCTTGAGCTGGTACGCCAATGCGTCGGTGAACGGATTCGGCTTGTCGAATGCCTCCTTGGCCTCCGCGGTGAGCGCGCCGAAGGACGACGCGTGCAAATACGGTCCGTGATAGCTCTCCGCGAAGCCGTCGACGAAGATCTTCCAGTTGCACTGCAACTCGGTCGTGAACCGATAGACCTGGTGTGGCCCATTGAAGGGATAGCCCTCGATGCCGTGCGCCAGCTCGCCGAGGAAGGAACGCAGCGGCTCGGTGTTGTCCGGGTTGAGATTGATGAAGATAAAGCCTTCCCACACCTCGCATTGGATGGCAGGCACCCGGCAGCTGTGGGCGTCGAAGTCGAGCAGTAGATCCTTGCGGGTGGCCGAATGCAGCGAGCCATCCAGCTTGTAGCGCCAGCCATGGAAGCGGCAGTACAACAGTGGCGCGCGGCCCTGGACCTCCTCGAAGGGGTCGTCCTCCCACAGCATCTTGTTGCCCCGGTGCGGGCAGATGTTGTGGAAGGCGCGGATCACGTCGTCCTTGCCCCGAACGATGATGATCGACGTGTTGAGGAACTTCAGCTCGCGGGTGAAATAGCTGCCCGACTTCGGCACACGCTCGACCCGCCCGACGTAAAGCCAGGTCTTCTTGAAGACGTGCTCGCGTTCCTTCTCATAGAACTCTGGCGAAACGCAGTCTTCAAGCGACACCGGACCCCGGCCGAGTTCGGGATAGGCGTCACTCCAATGTCCACTTGCGGGTTTGGTCACCAGGCTGTTGTGACTCATGCGGCCCACCTCCGGGTGGACGGTAACAGCTGGTGAAATGGTCAAACAGACGCAAAACCGCAACACCCTGTTGCATATTTGGAACAAGATATGGAACAGAACCTGCCCTTCGACCTCGACGCCCTGCTGATATTCGGCAAGGTGGTGGAAAGCCGCAGCCTGTCGAAAGCGGCGGCATTGCTCGGAATGCCCAAATCCACCGTCAGTCGCAAGCTCACGAAGCTCGAAACCGACCTGGGCATCAAGCTGCTGCGCAAGAACACCCATCAGCTCACCGTCACCGACCTCGGCCAGAAGGTCTACGGCCACGCCGTGCACATCCTCACCGAGGCGAACGAAGTTCGCGCCTTGGTGGAGGGCAGTAAGCAGGAACCGCAGGGCGAACTCCGAGTCGCGATACCGGTCTTTGTCGGGATCGACTATGCGTCGAGGGTCGGCGCCACCTTCCTGCAGCGCTATCCCCACTCGCGGTTGGACATCCGACTGGTGGACAACATGGTCGACCCAATCAAGGACGGGTTCGACGTGGTGTTCGGCAACGGGCCACTGCAGGATTCGACTCTGATCGCGCGGAAGGTCTTCAGCCTTGAACTGTTCCTATGCGCCTCACCGGATTTCGTGAAACAACTGACGGAACCGCTCGTCGATCCGGCGCAGTTGAACAGCGTGCCCTTCATCGACTTCGGCTTCTGCGGGCCGCGCAAGCTCGCGGTTACCAAGAACAAGCGGCGATACGAACTGTCGCCACAGGTACGGGCCCGCGCCAACAACTTTCAGGTGTGCAAGCAGTACATCCTGCAAGGACTGGGCATCGGCGCGATGCCCACCCAGATCATCTGCACCGACGAGCTACGGGACGGAACCATGGTGCCCGTGCTGCCCCAATGGACTCCCGATCCGTTGGATGTGCACATGATCTATCCCTTCGAGCTCTCCTTCTCGACCCTCATCAGCGCGTTCTATGAAGCCGCGTGCGAGATCATCGTCGAGAACACTGCCCGTAGCTAGACATCGCCCTCTCGGAACACGTCGACGGCCGCGACAGGGGTCATCATGACCAGCGGGATGTGGCGTGCCGTCGACTTCTGATAGTTGATATAAGGCGGGTAGGCACGCGCCATAAAGTCCCAGACCTTGTGCCGCTCATCGCCTTCGGGCTCACGCCAGGTTGCCCGGAAGGCTTGGGTGGCAATTTGGAAGTCGATATCAGGCGCCGCACGAAGGTTGAGATACCACTCGGGATGCTGATCGGCGCCACCCTTCGACGCAACGATGACCACCTCGCCACCGATATCGCCGTAAATCAACGGAGCGATTTGCGTCCTGCCCGATTTCCGCCCCTTCACCCTGATCAAACAGTGCGTTGTGAATGCGTGGCCACCGACTTCAGTGAGGTCGACGATGTGGCCGTGGACGCCGCCCGTTCGCAGATACATCTCACGATGGCCGGCCGTCCAGTCGCCGCGTCCTTGCCGGATGGCCTTTCCCGTTTCATCGCTCATGGTTAGAGGCCAAGCGATTTGGCGATGATGACCTTCATCACCTCGCTGGTGCCTGCGTAGATGCGGGCCACCCGCGCATCGGTGTACAGCCGGGCGATCGGATACTCCATCATGTAGCCGTAGCCGCCGAACAGCTGCAGGCATCGGTCGATCACCCGTTGCTGCATCTCGGTACAGAACAGCTTCACGCGCGCGGCGTCGGCCGCCGTCAGCTCACCCTCGACGTGCAGGGCGACGGCGCGGTCCAGCATCGCCTGCGCAGCCTCCACCTCCGTCGAGCAGGCGGCCAGCTCGAACTTGGTGTTCTGGAACGACGCGACCGGCGTGCCGAACGCCTTGCGGTTCTTCGTGTAGTCGATGGCCGCGGCGATCGCCGATCTCGCCTGCGAAACCGAGCCGACCGCGACAGTGAGGCGTTCCTGCGGGAGGTTATGGCCGAGATAGCCGAACGCCTCGCCCTCCTCCCCCAACACGTTGGCGGCAGGAACGCGAACGTCGACGAAAGACAGCTCGGCGGTGTCCTGCACCTTGCAACCCATCTTCTCCAGCTCGCGGCCACGGGTGAACCCGGCCATACCGTCCTCGACAACCAACAGCGTCAGCCCCTTACGGCGGTTGTCCGGGTCTGTCGCCGTGCGCGCGACCACGATCACCAGGTCGGCCTGCATGCCGCCCGTGATGAAAGTCTTGGCGCCGTTGACGATCCAGTCGTCACCGTCACGCACCGCGGTCGTACGCATACCCGCCAGATCCGAACCGGTGCCGGGCTCGGTCATCGCGATCGCGGTCAGCAGCGTGCCCGCCGCCAAACCCGGGAACCACCGCTTGCGCTGCTCCTCGTTCGCGTAATGCAGGAAATACGGCAGGATCACCTCGAGCTGAGTGCGCACCGTCGACAGCGTGACCAGCGCCCGCGCCGCTTCCTCCTGCATCACGACGTTGTAGCGGTAGTCGGGCATTCCTGCTCCGCCGTACTCCTCGGGGATCGCCATCCCCAGCATGCCAAGCTCACCCATCTGCTTGAAGACATCGCGGGGCATCCGTCCGCCCTTCTCCCACTCGGGATAGTGCGGAACCACCTCCTTCTCGACGAAATCGTGGGCTAGACCGCGGAACGCTTCGTGGTCCTCGGTGAATAGATCGCGGCGCATCCGATCTCCTTATCTACGCGATGAGTTCGACCAGCGTGGCGTTGGCCGTGCCGCCGCCCTCACACATGGTCTGCAGGCCGTAGCGAATCCCGTTGTCGCGCATGTGATTGATCATGCGCGTCATCAGGACCGCGCCTGACGCACCCAGCGGGTGGCCGAGCGCGATCGCCCCACCAAGTGGGTTGAGCTTGTCCTCGTCGGCACCGGTTTCGGCCAGCCACGCCAGCGGCACGGGTGCGAACGCCTCGTTGACCTCGAACACGCCGACCTCGTCGAGCCCGACACCAGACTTGTGCAGGACCTTCTCCGTGGCCGGGATCGGACCCGTCAACATGAGCACCGGGTCTGCCCCGGTGACCGCGCCTGCGCGGTATTGGACGATCGGCGTCAAGCCAACCGCGATCGCGTTATCGGCCGTCATGACCAGCAGCGCCGCCGCGCCATCGGAGATCTGGGAGGAGTTGCCTGCGTGGATGACGCCATCCTCCTTGAAGGCGGCCTTGAGCCCGGCAAGCTTCTCGACGGTGGTTCCCCGCCGGATACCCTCGTCGGCCACCACCGGCTCGTCGTCGGTGAACACCGGCATGATCTGGGTCTCGAACGCGCCGTTGTCCTGTGCCTTCGCAGCCAAATCATGGGAGCGTGCCGAGTACTCATCGAGCCGGGTCCGCGAGAATCCCCACTTCTGCGAGATCATCTCGGCGGAGATGCCCTGGTTGAACGAGAAATCTCCATAGCGGGCAAGCACTTTCGGGCCATACGGCATGCCGGTCGCCCTCGCGGAACCGAGCGGCACCCGGCTCATCACCTCGACACCGCCCGCCACGACGACATCCTGCTGGCCCGACATCACGGCCTGCACGGCGAAGTCCAGCGCCTGCTGGCTCGACCCGCAGGCACGGTTGACCGTTGTGCCAGGGATGCTCTCGGGCCAGCCCGCGGCGAGTACCGAATAACGCGCGATGTTGCTGGATTGGTCGCCGACCTGCGACACGCAGCCCCACACCACGTCGTCGACGATCTCGGGGTCGACGCCGGCCCGCTCCATCAGCGCATTGAGGACGATCGCCGACAGGTCGGCGGCGTGCATATCCGACAGTCCGCCGTTGCGCTTGCCAACGGGGGTGCGCACCGCCTCCACGATCACCGCTTCACGCATCGTGCTGCTCCGATCTGGGCACAACAGCCCATCGACCAGTGAACGCGGGCTCGCGCTTCTCGGCGAACGCCGCGTATGCCTCTGTTGAGTCTGCGGTAGCGAAATTTCCCGGCTGCGCTCGGGCCTCGTTGGCAAGCGCCTCACGCATAGTGGCGTTGGCGCCGTCGTTGAGCAGTGCCTTGCTCTGAGCCAGCGCGACGGGCGGCCCTGCTGCCAGCCGTCCGGCTACGTCTGAGACGAACGCGTCTATCTCCGCAGATGGCTTCACCCAGGTGACCAGGCCCATCGACAGCGCCTCGTCGGCGTCGATCGTCTCGGCGAGCAGCACAAGGCGCTTGGCCTGTTGCAGTCCGACCAGCTTGGGTAATAGCCACGAGCCGCCCAAGTCAACGGACAGCCCGCGCTTCGAAAAGATCTGACAGAACCGCGATTCGGGTGTCGCAACCACGAAATCGCATCCAAGAGCGAGATTCCAGCCCGCGCCCACCGCCACGCCCGTCACCTTCGCGATGGTGGGCACGGTCAGTTCGTGCAACGCCAGGGCGACATCGGTCAGCCTGCGCAGCTTCTGCCTTGGGTGGATGTCCTCGGGTGTGGAGATGTCTGCGCCCGAACAGAACGCGTCACCTGCGCCTGTGATCACCAAGGCGCGCGGGTCATCGCGGGCGGCGGCCCGCAGCGCGTCGGCAAGCTCGGTCCACAGCTGCGGATTGATCGCGTTCTTGCGATCGGGGCGGTTCAGCGTGAGCGTCCTTACGCCGTCGACGTCGGCCGACAACAGCACCTGTTCCTCGCTCACGCGTACGCCGGACCAATCGCGCCATCGGCCCGCAGTCGGGCCAGTTCGTCTGTGCTGACACCCAATTCGCGCAGCACCGCGTCGGTGTGCTCACCCAGCCCGGGCACCGCGCCCATCGGCTGCTCGAATCCGGTGATCACCGGTGGCGGTCGCAGGGCCTGAATATCGCCCGTCGATGTGCCGACCGTTCGCCAGCGGTCGCGGGCGGTGAGCTGCGGGTGGACCACGACCTCGCTGGGCAGGTTGTAGCGGGAGTTGCCGATACCTGCCGCATCGGCGATCTTCTGGATCTCAGCGAGATCATGTTGGGCGCACCAGGATCCGATGGCCTCGTCGAGGACGTCGCGGTGCGCGCATCGGCCGGAGTTGGTGGAAAACCGCACATCGTGGGCCAGGTCGGGGCGATCGATGATCTCCTTGGCCACCCGCTGCCACTCGCGGTCGTTGGTGGTGCCGAGCACGACGGTCTGACCATCGCGGGTGGGAAACGCCCCGTACGGCGCCACCGCGGGCGATCCGACCCCCAACGGCTGCTGGTCGACGCCCGAGTGCTGCGTGTAGGTCAGTGCATAGCCCATGACATCGGTCATCACGTCGAACAGGCTGAGTTCGACCGACGGCGACGCGACAACTCCGGGACGGCCACCGCGCGCGAAGAGCAGCGCCAGGATCGAGATGGCCGCGTAGAGTCCCGTGGTGAAGTCGGCCATCGCAGGCCCCGGCTTGGCAGGCATACCCGGGTAACCGGTGATGGCGCATGAACCCGATTCCGCTTGCACCAGAAGGTCATACGCGCGCTTGTGCGAGATCGGGCCGCCGGGCCCGTAGCCGTCGATCTCGACGGGGATGACGTTGGGGTGGCTTTGAGCCAAGTCGGCGGCCGCGATGCCCATCCGCGCCGTGGATCCGGGTGCGAGGTTGGACACAAACGCGTCGGCACGGTCGAGCAGCCGGTGCAGCAGGTCCATGCCTGCAGGCGACTTCGTGTTCAGCGTCACCGATTCCTTGCCACGGTTGCACCATACGAAATGCGCTGCAAGGCCGCCAGGACCGTTGACCACGTCGTCGTAGTCACGCGCGAAGTCACCGCCATTGGGGTTTTCCACCTTGATGACGCGTGCGCCGAAATCGGCCAGCACGCGCGTGCAGATCGGCGCGGCCACGGCTTGCTCCATCGCGACAACGGTGATCCCGGCCAGCGGGGCGGAAGACATGCCAGTCACATGACCATGCCGCCGTCGACCGGAAGCACCTGCCCGGTGATGTAGGACGCCGCGTCGGACGCCATGAACACGAACGCACCGGCGATCTCCGACGGCTCCGCCCACCGCTTCATCGGAATGCGGTTCATCATGTTGGCTGCGAATTTCTCGTTGGTGCGGATGGTTTCGGTCATCGGCGTCGCGGCCAGCGGAGCCAACGCGTTGACCATGATGTTCTTTCCTGCCAGCTCACGCGCCAACGATTTGGTGAAGCCGATGATGGCCGCCTTCGCGGCCGAGTAGTTGACCTGGCCGAGGGTGCCGGTCAGTCCGGCCGCGGATGTCACGTTGACGATGCGCCCGGTGCCGTCGGTCGGAATGTACTGAAGCGCAGCCTGGGTGACGTTGAACGCGCCGAGCACATGGATGTCGAACAGCAGTCGCATCGAATCCTGCGTGAGCTTGTCGAACATTCCCGGCTTCGTCACGCCGGCATTGTTGATCACGATGTGCAGGGCACCGTCGGCCAGTGCGGCCGCCTGCGCCGCGGCCGCGTCGGCGGACTCACGATCCGAGACGTCCAGCGCGGTCGACTCGGCCCTGCCGCCGTTGGCCGAAATGCGTTCGGCCACAGCCGCGGCGGCGTCTTTGTCCAGATCGGTGACCAGCACGGCCGCACCCGCGTCGGCCAGCGCCTGCGCCACGGCGGAACCGATTCCACCCGCCGCGCCGGTGACCACCGCCGAGCGGCCGGTCAGGTCGAAATAGTTGGTCATCAGTAGCTCCTCGGCAGGCCGAGGACGTGCTCGCCAAGGAAGTTCAGGATCATCTCCTGGCTGACCGGCGCGATCTTCATCAGGCGCGACTCGCGGAAGTACCGCGAAACGTGGTACTCCTCGGAGTAACCCATGCCTCCGTGCAACTGCAGCGCCCGATCGGCGGCATCGAAACCGGCGTCGGCGCACAGGTATTTCGCGGTATTCGCTTCGCGCCCACAGGATTTGCCGTTGTCGTACAGCCAGGTCGCCTTGCGCAGCACCAGTTCGGCCGCGTCGAGGCGGGCCAAGCGAGTCGGCGAGCGGGAACTGAAGGCCCTGGTTCATTCCGATCGGCCGGCCGAACACAATCCCGCTCGTTGCCATATTTCACGGCCTGTCTCCAAAGCCGACCCGGCCGAGCCCAGCGCCTCGGCGGCGATCAGCATCCGCTCGGGGTTCAGCCCGTCGAGGATGTAGCGAGAATCCCTTGCCTTCTTCGCCGACCCGATCCTCGATCGGTACGATGCAGGTCATCGATGAACACCTCGTTGCTGCTGACCGCGTTGCGGCCCATCTTCCTGATCGGACGGATGTCGACGTGCTCGCGGTTCAGGTCGGTCAAAAACAGCGTCATACCGTCGGTCTTCTTGGTGACCTCGTCGTACGGCGTGGTGCGGGTGAGCAGCAGGATTTTCTCGGACTCCAGCGCCTTGGAGATCCACACCTTGCGGCCGTTGACGCGGTATTCGATCGCCCTCGCGTTTGGCGAACGTCGTGATACGTGAGGTGTCCAGTCCGGCACCGGGTTCGGTGACGCCGAAGCACACGTGCAGGTCGCCGTTGACAATCCGGGGCAGCGTCGCTGCCTTGAGTTCGTCGGAGCCGTGTTTGACCACCGGCTGCATGCCGAAGATGGACAGGTGGATGGCACTGGCGCCGTTCATCGCCGCCGCCGGATCGCGAGATCTCCTCGAGCAGCAGCGTCGCCTCGGTGATGCCGAGACCGTGGCCGCCGTACTCCTCCGGGATCGTCATGCCCAGCCAGCCGCCCTTGGCGATGGCGTCGTAGAACTCCTGGGGGAATTCGTGCGCCAGGTCGCTGCTCCATCCAGTAGTGGTCGTCGAACTTGCCCGCCAGCTCGGCGACGGACTTGCGGATCAGCTCTTGATCCTCGGTCAGCTCGAAACTCATCCCGCCGGGCACGATGACTCTCCTCTGGTCAATGCCGCACATACCAGTGCGCCGGTGCGTAAACGGTCCATCCGCACCGGTGCACTCGCCTTAAAGAAACTACGACTTAGTCCTTATTGCCGGTCAACTCTTTGGCATTCGCGGCGAAGTCGGCGAAGCTGGCGCCGCCGTGCTCGTGCTTGCTGAGCGCTTGGATGGAGACATCATGACCCTCAGCGGCCTTCCTTAAGGCGCCGACGGTGGCTTGTTCGCGGGTGATGTGGGTGAACGGGTCCCAGTGATACCAGCGCATCGCGTTTTCGAAGGTCATCTTGTTGACATCGTCGTCGGGCACGCTGTGTTCGGTGAGCACGTCGTGGAGTTGCTCAGGGGCCCCGGCCACATGCAGTCGCTATGTGGGTAGTCGGCTTCCCAGCAGATGTTGTCGATGCCGATCTGGTTGCGCAGCTGCACACCGACGTGATCGGAGATGAAGCAGGTCAGGAAGTGATCGCGGAACACCTCGCGAGGGCTTCTTGCCTTTGAAGTCCTGGCCGGTCCATGTCGAATGCATCTCGTAGGTGCGATCCGCACGTTCGAGGAAATACGGGATCCAGCCGGTGCCGCCCTCGGACAGGGCGATCTTGAGGTCCTTGTACTTCTTGATCGGCTTAGACCACAACAGGTCGGCGGCGGCCTGCACGATGTTCATCGGCTGCAGCGTGATCATCACGTCCATCGGCGCATCCGGGGCGGTGATCGCCAACCGGCCCGAGGAGCCGATGTGCACATTCATCACCGTGTCGGTATCGACCAGCGCCTCCCACAACGGCGTCCAGTAGTCGTCGTGAAAGCTCGGGTAGCCCATCGCGGCGGGGTTTTCGGTGAAGGTCAGTGCGTGCACACCGCGTGCCGCGTTACGCCTGACTTCCTTGGCGCAGGCCTCGGCATCCCAGATCACGGGCAGCGTCATCGGGATGAACCGCGCCGGGTAGGCCGCGCACCACTCCTCGACATGCCAATCGTTGTAGGCCTGAAGAAGCGCCAGACAGAACTCGGGATCCTCGGTCGCGAATAGGCGCCCGGCGAAGCCGGGGAATGACGGGAAACACATCGACCCCAGGATGCCGCCGGCGTTCATGTCCTTGACCCGCTCATCGACCTGCCAGCAGCCGGGCCGGATCTCGTCGAGACCCTGGGGCTCCAGGCCGTACTCCTCCTTCGGGCCGGCCGGCCACCGCGTTCAACGCGACGTTGGGGATCACCACATCGCGGAACTGCCAGGTATCGGAGCCGTCCGGGTTGTGCACCAACCGCGGAGCCTCGTCCAGGTACTTCGCCTGCAGGTGGTTCTTGAACATGTCCGGCGGCTCAACGATGTGGTCATCAACGCTGATCAGGATCATGTCTTCCTTGTTCACGCCTGTTCCTTTCGTCGAGGTCCCCGGGCCCCCAATAACCAGTACGGTTCTCTATGCGAGGAAACTATCTTCTCACCGTACGAGAATCAATGTCCGAAAGCCACCTAGGGCCATCTGGCTGCACCGTTGCGGTCCGGCAGGCACCGCCGTGACCGGCGCATCTGGCCCGGACGTTGACCATTCGCGCAAAAGGTGGAAACCTATTGTCGAAATATGAGAACATGATTCTCGTTAGAGCATTGAGTAGAGGAGGCGGCCGCGTGCGACTGCCCCCGTTGCCCGCGGACCAGTGGGATGACGCCGTCGACGATGCGCTCGCCGGATGATCCCCAAGGAGCGCCGGAACCCGGAGAACGCGGGCAAGCGCATCTCGACTTCGTCCGCCATCCCGAGCTGACCGAGTTACCTCAAGTTCAATTTCCACCTGCTGATCCGGTCGACCCTGCCCCCCGCGCGCGCGAACTCGCGGTCCTGCGCGTCGCGCACCTGACCGCCTGCGCGTACGAGTGGGTACAGCACGTCAGGATGGGCAAGAAGGAAGGGCTGACACCGACGGACATCGTCGCCCTGCAGCGGGGCGAGGCGACGACAGTTCGATCGCGCGATGCTGGCCGGGGTCGACGAGCTGTGGACAATTCGAGTATGTCCGACGCAGAGCTGGGCGGCCCTGGGCGAGCGCATGGACAAGCGGCAGCTCATGGATTTCGTCTTCACTGTCGGCGGCTACCACATGCTGGCGATGGCGCTCAACACATTCGGCGTGGAACCCGACCAAAGGAGAAGTAGAAGCATGGCATTCTTCCCAAAGCCCGCCGCAGGCAGCTGGACCGAGAACTGGCCCGAATTGGGCACCGCGCCGGTCAACTACACCGACTCCATCGACCCCGAGCACTACCTGCTCGAGCAGCAGGCGATCTTCAAGAAGACCTGGCTCAAGGTCGGCCGCGTCGAGCAGCTGCCAAGAAGGGCAGTTACTTCACCCGCGAGATGCCGTCGGTCGGGCCCCGGCACGTCGGTGATCATCGTCAAGGACAAGCGAGGACGTCGTCCGGCGCTTCTACAACATGTGCCGCCACCGCGGCAACAAGCTGGTGTGGAGCGACTTTCCCGGCGAAGAGGTCTCCGGCGTCGTGCCGCCAGTTCACCTGCAAGTACCACGCCTGGCGCTACGGCCTCGACGGTGATCTGACCTTCGTCCAGCAGGAAGGTGAGTTCTTCGACCTCGACAAGAGCGATTACGGGCTGGTGCCCGTGCGCTGCGAGGTGTGGGAAGGCTTCATCTTCATCAACTTCGACGACGACGCCGCGCCGCTGACCGAGTACCTCGGCGAATTCGCGACGGGTCTCGAGGGCTACCCGTTCCACGAGATGACGGAGCACTACAGCTACCGCTCAGAGATCAACGCCAACTGGAAGCTGTTCATCGACGCGTTCACGGAGTTCTACCACGCGCCGATCCTGCACATGAAGCAGGCGGAGAAGGAGGAGGCCGAGAAGCTGGCCAAGTTCGGCTTCGAGGCGCTGGCCTACGACATCAAGGGCGACCACTCGATGGTGTCGTCCTGGGGCGGGATGTCGCCCGCCCAAGGACCTGAACATGGTCAAGCCCATCGAGCAGATCCTGCACAGCGGGCTCTTCGGACCGTGGGACCGTCCCGACATCAAGGGCATCCTGCCGGAGGAACTTCCGCCGGCCATCAACCCGGGCCGCCACAAGACCTGGGGCACCGACTCTTTCGAGTTCTTCCCCAACTTCACACTCCTGTTCTGGGCACCGGGCTGGTACCTGACCTACAACTACTGGCCGACCGCCGTCGACAAGCACATCTTCGAGGCCGACCTCTACTTCGTGCCGCCGAAGAACCTGCGTGAGCGGCTGTCCCAGGAACTTGCCGCAGTGACGTTCAAGGAGTACGCGTTTCAGGACGCCAACACCCTGGAGGCCACCCAGACGCAGATCGGCACCAGGGTCGTCACGGACTTCCCGCTGTGCGACCAGGAGATCCTGCTGCGCCACCTGCACATGACGGCGCATCAGTACGTCGACCGCTACAAGGGCGGCGCTGGGCGAGCGTCCACCAACGGAAAGCACTCTGCGCAACGACTTCCGAAGAAGGACGCCCATGTCTAAGTTGCCCGAGGAATTCGCCGATCTGGAGCGGTTCACCGACTGGTGCCTGCCGACGGAGGAGGAGCGCTACGCCAAACGCCTCGACTCCACGATGGCCGAGATGCAGGAGCTGTACGACGCAGGCATCGCGCGGCTCGAGGACATCATGGTCTACGTCGACGCCCGTTTTCCCCTCGAGGGGATGCCCGATGACGCCAAGGCACTGGTGCATCTCGGACAGTCAATCGTCATGGTGAGTTTTCCGATCGAGGTGTGGAAGCAGCCGCGCGTGCTCGACAGCGGCGCCGCCTACATCAAGCTGATCAAGGAGCCGGTGGTCTAAGAGTGCTGACCCTCAAAGCGGCGGGTCTTCTCGACGTCGACGCCGGCGAGATCGTCGACCGGGATCTCCAAGATCTCCGGGACCGGATCGTCGGGGTGGGTGGCGAGGTGGACGAGCGCTCCGACGTCATAGACCTCGGGGACTCCATCCTCGTA
>CAWIEE010000031.1:0-37349 GCA_963835075.1 uncultured Actinomycetota bacterium
AGCGAGCCGGGGGCAGGGTCGGACCTGGCCGGGCTCAGCACCCGCGCGCTTCTCGAAGGCGACCAGTTCGTGGTCAACGGACAAAAGGTGTGGACCTCGGGGGCCCACGACGCCGATGTGCTGCTCACGTTCGTCCGGACCGATCCTGAGGCGCCGAAGCACAAGGGGATCAGCGCGGTGCTCATCCCCACCGATACGCCAGGGGTGGAGCGCCGGCCGTTCGCCTCGGTGTTCGACCGCGACAGCATCGACTTCAACGAAGTGTTTTTCAGCGACGTTCGCGTTCCTGCGGAAAACCTGGTCGGCCCGCTGAACGGCGGATGGAAGGTCGCCAACGGCTCGCTCGGCCATGAGCGCACGATGATGTGGACGGCCTTCGCCAACCGGATAGAGCAGCTTCTCGAGGATTTCCGGCCCGTCGGCGCGGTGAACCGCGACCGCTTCGCCACCATCGTGATGGACTATCAGGCGCTGCGTCTGTTGGGCTCGGCCGCACTCGGGCAGGCCGCGCGCGGGGAGCGCGACATCCCCGGTGTTTCGGTGCTGAAGTTGCTCGGGTCGGAGGCCGAGCAGAACGCCGCCAGCCACGCCCTTGATGCCGCAGGCGTCGAGGGATCCGCATCCAGCGCTCACCGCGCGCTATAACGCTTACAGCCCACACCTTTTCACCGGCAGCTGGTTCGCCCGCTATATCGGCACCTTTGCGGGCACCATTTCCGGTGGCACCTCGGAGATTCAACGCAACATCATCGCGCAGCGAGTGCTGGGTCTACCGGCGCGCTAGCGATTTCGGCGCAGTTGTCCAAGCTGAGCGACACCACGCTGAGCGACGGTTAGCGCGCCGAAATCGCGGGCAGTATCAATTACTTGTGATTGTCGCCGGAAGCAGATACCGTCGGCGATACCGGAGTGGACAGGAGAGGCAAATGGCTCGTTTCCCCAAACCGCCCGAGGGCAGCTGGACGCAGCACTATCCAGAATTGGGAACGGCGCCGGTCTCCTACGAGGATTCGATCAGCCCCGAGTTCTACGAGACCGAGCGCAAAGCGGTGTTCAAGCGCGCGTGGCTGAATGTCGGTCGCGTCGAACAGATTCCGCGTAAAGGCAGCTACTTCACCAAGGAACTGAAGGTCGCCAACACGTCGATCATCGTGGTGCGCACCTCCTCTGGTGAGGTCAAGGCGTACCACAACATCTGCAGGCACCGCGGCAACAAGCTGGTGTGGAACGACATGCCGTTGGAGGAGACCAGCGGTGTCTGCAGGCAGTTCACCTGCAAGTACCACGCCTGGCGCTATGACCTCGACGGCAACCTGACCTTCGTCCAGCAGGAGGGTGAGTTCTTCGACCTCGACAAGAGCCGCTACGGCCTGGTCGGCGTGCACTGCGACGTCTGGGAGGGGTTCATCTTCGTCAACCTCGCCGACGAGCCCGAGCAGACCCTTCGTGACTTCCTCGGTCCGATGATCACCGGTCTCGAGGGATATCCGTTCGGCGAGATGACCTCGCGGTTCTACTACCGCTCAGAGGTGAACGCCAACTGGAAGCTCTACATGGATGCGTTCCAGGAGTTCTACCACGCACCCGTGCTCCATGCGAACCAGTCGCCTGCCAAGTATTCGAAGGCAGCCGCCGAGTCCGGTTTCGAGGCGCCGCACTACCGCATCGACGGGCCGCATCGATTGGTCAGCACATCGGGTATCCGGGCGTGGGAGATGGACTCCGAGATGCGCAAGCCGATGGAGGACATCTGCCAGAGCGGCCTGTTCGGACCGTGGGACAAGCCCGATTTGGGAGACATGCCGCCGGGGCTCAATCCGGCGAAATGCGATCCGTGGGGCCTGGATTCGTTCCAGCTGTTCCCGAACTTCGTGATCCTGGTCTGGGGTCAGGGCTGGTATCTGACCTACCACTACTGGCCGACGTCGTATAACACGCACCTGTTCGAGGGCACGCTGTACTTCCCGCAACCGCGCACGCCGCGTGAACGCATCGCGCAGGAGCTGGCGGCAGTCTCGTTCAAGGAGTACGGGTTGCAGGACGCGAACACCCTTGAGGCGACCCAGACGATGGTCGAATCCGGCGTGGTCGACAAGTTCTTGCTGTGCGACCAGGAGGTGCTGATCCGTCACTTGCACAAGGAAACGGCCGCGTGGGTTGAGGACTATCAACGCAAGACAGCGGGGGTGTGAGTGTGATGACCGCGATGCTTCCCACCGAATTCGCTGACTTGGAACGATTTTCGGAGTGGTGCCTGCCAACGGAGCCGGAACGCTTCGCGAAACGGCTGGCCAGTTCGATGGCCGAGATGCAGGCCTTCTACGACGCCATCACACCCCGTGCGGAGGAGGCGATCTCCTACTGCGACAAGTTCCCGCTCGACGACATGCCGGAGGACGTGCTCAACCTGATGCACTTGCTGTACTCGATGATCATGGTGTCGTTCCCCGTCGAGTGCTGGAAGCAGCCGCGTGTCCCCGATTCCGGCGCCGCCACGCTGGACTGCGTGTCCGAACCGGTTCCGTGACCGACCCGACCGTCCTGCGCGCGGCACGCTGGGCCGATGTCGACGCGGGTGTGGTGCACTCACCCGCCGTTGTGGTGGTCGACGGCGAGCGGATCCAAGCGATGAATCCCGTTGAGGTGCCAGCCGATTCGGCGGAGATCGACCTTGGCGACGTGACCTTGTTGCCGGGCCTGATGGACATGGAGCTCAACCTATTGATCGGGGGACCAGGCGGACCCGAAGGTCTGCCCAATCCCATGCACGGCGTTCAGGACGATCCTGCCTATCGCACTCTGCGCGGCGCGGTGAATGCGCGGACCACCCTTGAGGCCGGCTTCACGACCGTGCGCAACCTCGGTTTGATGGTCAAGACCGGTGGCTATCTGCTCGACGTCGCGTTGCAGCGCGCGATCGAGCAGGGCTGGCATGTCGGACCACGGATCTATCCCGCCGGGCATGCGGTGACCCCATATGGCGGGCACCTCGACCCCACGGTGTTCCAACGACTCGCACCGGGGATCATGCCGCTGTCCGTTGCGGAGGGCATCGCCAACGGTGTCGATGACGTAAGGGCGTGTGTGCGCTATCAGATTCGCCACGGCGCCAAGCTGATCAAGGTGTCCGCGTCGGGTGGCGTGATGTCGCACAGCACCGCTCCTGGGGCGCAGCAGTACTCCGACGACGAATTCGCCGCGATCGCCGACGAGGCCCACCGCGCGGGCGTGCGCGTCGCGGCGCATGCGGTGGGGGACAGCGCCATTCGGGCCTGCATCCGGGCCGGTATCGACTGCATCGAACACGGGTTCCTCGCGACAGACGAGACGATTCAGATGATGGTCGACCACGGCACGTTCCTGGTGTCCACCACCTATCTCACCGAGGCGATGGCCATCGACCGCATCGCACCGGAGCTGCGCAAGAAGGCCGAAGTGGTGTTCCCGCAAGCACAGGCGATGCTGCCAAAGGCGATTGCGGCCGGAGTCCGAATCGCGTGCGGAACCGACGCCCCCGCCATCCCGCACGGGCAGAACGCCAAAGAGCTGTGCGCCCTTGTGAAAAGGGGTATGACGCCCATGCAGGCGATCCGCGCTGCGACCGTCACCAGCGCGGAGCTCGTCGAGGCTGACGACGAGCTAGGTCGCCTCGCGCCGGGGTACCTGGCCGACATCATCGCCGTTCCCGGCGACCCGTCGCGCGACATCGGCACCACACTCGACGTTCGGTTCGTGATGAAAAACGGCCAGGTCTACAGGCGCTAGCAAGGTAAGGAGGCAAGCGTGGAACAAACCGACAACATTCTCTGGCTGCTCAAGCAGGCGTGGTACTTCTCGTTGACGAGGGTGAACGAGGCGGTGAGCGAGCACGGCGTCAGCACTGCCCAGATCGGCATGCTGCGCCAGCTCGCGACCGAACCCGGCTTGTCCGGGGCCGACTTGGCGCGCCGGCTGCTCATCACCCCGCAGGGAGTGCAATTGGCGCTCAAGGAACTCGAGCGCCGCGGCCTTGTACAGCGGAAACAGGACCCGCAACACGGCCGTATATTGCAGGCTTTTTTGACTGACCAGGGGCGCAAGGTCGCCGAGGCCGTTGTCAGCGACGCGATCGCCGCAAATGCGAAGGTTTTCGGCGTGCTCAGCGGCGCCGAGCAGGACACGCTGCGGGAATTGCTCGGTCGCGTCATCGAACAGGGCACCGGCCACAAGCTGCACGCCGATCACATCGGTCCCGATGTCGCAAGTACTTGAGAATGTGACAAGTACTTGATAACGTTGCTCTCGATGAATGCGGACACTGGTTCGGGCGTGACCGCCGTCGCCACCGACGGGTCGACCGAGCGCGCCGAAGAGGTCGTCATAGAACTGGACCACAGGACCACGACCGCGACCTACCGCGCCGACGACACCCTGCTGCAGACAGCGCGCTCAGCCGGGTTGCAGGCGCCGTATTCGTGTGAAACCGGCTCCTGCGGAACGTGTATGGCGCGAATTGTCGAGGGCAATGCCCGAATGGTCAACAACGACGCGCTCGAAGACGACGAGGTCGCCGAGGGCTGGGTGCTGACCTGCCAAGCCTTGCCGACGAGCCGCACGGTCCGGGTGGTCTACGAATGACCCGCGTCGCGGTAGTGACTGGGGGCGCGTCCGGGATGGGGGAGGCGACCTGCCACGAGCTCGGCAGGCTGGGACACAAGGTCGCCGTTCTGGATCTCGATGGCGAAGCGGCGCAACGGGTTTCCGAAGAGTTGCGCGCCGAAGGTGTGACTGCGCTAGCGACGACTGTCGACGTCAGCGACCGCGCGGCCGTCGAAGAGGCCTTCGCGAAGGTACGCGGCGAGCTCGGATCGGTGCACATCCTGGTCACCAGTGCGGGCGTGGTGGATTTCGCGTCGTTCACGGACATCACCGCAGCGGCCTGGGATCGGCTGATCGCGGTGAACCTGACCGGAACGTTTCATTGCTGTCAGGTCGCGGTGCCGGACATGGTGGAGGCAGGATGGGGTCGCATCGTGATGATCTCGTCATCGAGTGCCCAGCGCGGCTCGCCGGGGATGGCGCACTACGCGGCATCCAAGGGTGCGCTGTTGTCGCTGACCAAGTCGCTCGCCCGCGAGTACGGGCCGGTCGGCATCACGGTGAACAACATTCCGCCGTCGGCTATCGAGACACCGATGCAGCACAAGGGCCAGGCCGCGGGTCACCTGCCCTCCAATGAACAGATGGCTGCGAATGTGCCGCTCGGACACCTGGGCACCGGCGACGACATCGCCGCCGCGGTCGGCTTTTTGTGTTCGGATGCCGCCGGCTTCATCACCGGTCAAACCCTCGGCGTCAACGGAGGGTCGGTGATGTGACGATGACGGATTCCCGACCACGACAGGGAGGTTCGCATGGCGCGGTGGCGTAAACCGCCAGAGGGCAGCTGGACCGAGCACTACCCAGAGCTCGGCACAGGGCCGGTGTCCTTCCGCGACTCGATCTCACCGGAGTTCTATGAGATGGAGCGCGAGGCCATCTTCAAGCGCGCATGGCTCAACGTCGGCCGCGTTGAAGAACTGCCCCGTGTCGGCAGCTACTTCACCAAGGAGATCGACGCCGCCAAGACGTCGGTGTTTGTGGTGAAAGGCAAGGACCAACAGATCCGCGCCTTCTACAACATCTGCCGTCACCGGGGAAACAAGCTGGTGTGGAACGACTTTCCCAACGACGAGGTGAGGGGCGCCTGCCGCCAATTCACCTGCAAGTACCACGGGTGGCGTTACGACCTCGACGGTGCGTTGAAGTTCGTGCAGCAGCCCGACGAGTTCTTCGACTTGGACAGCACCAAGTACGGGTTGAGCCCCGTTCACTGCGATGTGTGGAACGGGTTCATCTTCATCAACCTCGACAAGGAACCACGGCAGAGCCTTCGGGAGTTCCTCGGCCCGATGATCACCGCCCTCGACGACTATCCATTCGAATTGATGACTGAGCGTTACGATTTCGTCGCTCACAATAACAGCAACTGGAAGATTTTCGCCGACGCCTTCCAGGAGTATTACCACGTGCCATCGCTGCATTCCCAGCAGGTGCCGAGTGAGGTACGTCAGCCCAACGCAACGTTCGAGTGCGGTCACTTCCAGATCGACGGTCCGCACCGGTTGGTGTCCACTGCCGGAACCCGGCGGTGGCTGCTCGCGCCGGAGTACATGTACCCGGTCGAGCGCGCGACTCGCAGTGGCCTGGTCGGCCCGTGGCGGACGCCCGAGACGCAACAATCGGCCGGACTGAACCCCGGCGGCATCGAGCCGTGGGGCATCACCAACTTCCAGATCTTCCCGAACCTCGAGATTCTGATCTACCACGGGTGGTACCTGCTGTACCGCTACTGGCCGACGTCGCACAACACCCATAAGTTCGAGGCGTACAACGCGTTCCATCCCGCGCGCACCGTGCGAGAACGTATCGAGCATGAAGTCGCGTCGGTTGTGCTTAAGGAATTCGCGCTGCAGGACGCAGGCATGCTCGGTGGCACGCAGGCCGCGCTGGAGACGGGCGTTGTCGACGACTTTCCGCTCAACGATCAGGAGATCCTGGTCCGGCATTTACACAAGACCGCCGTCGACTGGGTCGAACAGTATCAACGCGAACGCACACCAGCGGGGGTGTGAATATGTCGAGGACCCCACTGCCCAGTGCTTTCGCCGAATTCGAGCCGTTCGCCGAGAAGTGGTGTTTGGCAACAGAACCGGAGCGGTGGAACGCCCGGCTGGCCACACCGATGCCGGAGATCCGCGCGTTCTACGACGCGTTCTCGCCGCGATTCGAGGAAGCGATCGAGTACTGCGACAAGTTCCCGCTCGATGACGTGCCCGACGACGCGCTCAATCTTCTGCACCTCGTCTACTCGATGATCATGATCTCGATGGCTGTCGAGGTTTTCGGCACACAAAAGCCCGCCGACTCCGCCGACGCCGTCATCGACCGAATAGGGGAGCCGGTTCCATGAGTGTGCTGACGATCAACAAGCTCACCGACTCGGTCGGCGCGGAAGTTCTCGGCGTCGACTCCGACCGGCTGGCAAGCGACGAGGCGCTCGGCGCCGCGGTGCTCGACGCGCTCGAGGCCAACGGCGTGCTGGTGTTTCCCGGACTTGGTCTGAAACCCGCAGCGCAGGTTGAGTTCTGCGGGCGGCTCGGCGAGGTCGACCACTCGTCCGATGGTCACCATTCTGTCGCGGGCATCTACCCGATCACGCTCGACAAGTCCAAGAACGCGTCGGCCGCGTATCTGCGCGCCACCTTCGACTGGCACATCGACGGCTGCACGCCGACCGGTGATGACTACCCGCAGAAGGCCACGGTGCTGTCCGCCATTCAGGTGGCGGAGCGTGGGGGCGAGACCGAGTTCGCGAGCTCCTACGGCGCCTACGACCAGCTGAGCGACGCGGAAAAGCGGCGCTTCGCGTCGCTGCGTGTCGTGCACTCACTCGAGGCGTCCCAACGCCGTGTCACCGCGGATCCGTCACCCGAGGAGTTGGCGCGATGGCGAGCCCGGCCAACGCACGAGCACCCGCTGGTGTGGACACATCGCAACGGCCGTCGGTCGCTGGTGCTCGGAGCGTCCGCCGACTACGTCGTCGGTATGGATCTCGACGAGGGGAGAGCACTGTTGGCGGAGTTGCTCGACCGTGCCACCGGTGACGACAATGTGTACATCCACAACTGGTCCGTCGGCGACACCGTCATCTGGGACAACCGGGGCGTCCTGCATCGGGCGGCGCCGTATGACCCGGACTCACCTCGCGAAATGCTGCGCACCACGGTGCTTGGCGACGAGCCCATCCAGTGATCCCGCGGGAGTGCTGAGCGGGTGCACGACCCCCTCGTTGACGCAGGCCCGCCATTGTGGAAATCTAATACTCAAAGATGAGAGTCCCGTTCTCGTCATCCGAGATCGGTGAAACGGAGTAGCGCATGACGGAGGACCTCACCTCGGTCGATTTCTTCCGGGACGATCGCCTGACGGACGACCCGTACCGGTTCTACGAGGCACTTCGCAACAAGTGCCCGGTCAGCCGCGAGGACCACTACGGCGTGACGATGGTGACCGGGTGGCAGGAGGCCGTCGACGTCTACAACGACGAGGCGACGTTCTCGTCGTGCATCTCGGTGACGGGCCCGTTTCCTGGGTTCCCCGTGCCGCTCGAAGGCGACGACGTCACCGAGCTCATCGTGAAGCATCGAGATGAGATTCCGTTCAGTGACCAGCTGCCTACCCTGGACCCGCCGACGCACACCAACCACCGCGCGCTGCTGATGCGGCTGATCACACCCAAGCGCCTCAAGGAGAACGAGGACGCGATGTGGCAGCTCGCCGACGACATCCTCGATGACTTCCTGGCTCCGGGTGAGGGCGAGTTCATCAAGGGGTTCGCTGCCCCTTTCACGCTTCGCGTCATCGCCGACCTACTCGGGGTGCCAGAAGAGGATCGCGCCGAGTTGCTCGAGCGGCTCGCGCGCGGCACTCACGGCAGCGCAGTGGGCCACGCCGACAAGACGATGAACAAGACGCCGCTGGAGTACCTCTACGAGATCTTCGCGACATATGTCGAAGAGCGTCGCGCCGAGCCACGCGACGACGTGCTGACCGGACTCGCGACGGCGACCTTCCCAGACGGGACGACGCCGGAGGTGGGCGATGTCGTGCGGGTGGCCACCAACGTCTTCTCGGCCGGCCAGGAGACGACGGTGCGGCTGCTCAGTACCGCGCTGAAGGTGATCGGCGACAACCCCGATATCCAGCGCAGACTGCGCGAGGACCGCAGCCTTCTTGCGAACTTCATCGAGGAATGCCTGCGAATCGAGAGCCCGGTCAAGGGTGACTTCCGATTGTCGCGCGTGCCAACGGCTGTCGGAGAGGAGGCGGTAGCCGCCGGCTGCACCTTGATGGTGATCAACGGCGCGGCCAACCGCGACCCGCGCCGTTTCGATGATCCGGACACCTTCGACCCGGACCGCAAGAACGCCCGCCAGCACCTCGCCTTCGGCCGCGGAATCCACAGCTGCCCTGGCGCCCCGCTGGCCCGCGCCGAGACCCGGGTCGGCCTTGAGCGACTTCTGGACCGCACCACCGACATCCGGATCAGCGAGGCGCACCACGGCCCGGCGGGCGACCGTCGCTACCAATACATCCCGACCTACATCCTGCGCGGGCTTACCGAGCTGCATCTGGAATTCGATCTCGTCGAAGGCGACCGATGAAAGTCACCGTCGACGAGGACCGGTGCCGTGGGCACGGCATGTGCCTGACGCTGTGCCCCGAGGTTTTCCACATGCACGACGACGGCTACGCCGTCGCCGATCCGTCGGAGGTGCCCTCCGGACTCGAGGACGGGGCAAAGGACGCCATCGCCAACTGCCCTGAACAAGCCATCAGCGAAATCGACTGAAGACCAAGGAGCTCGAATGCCCAAGGGCTACATCATCATTACCGAGGACGTAAAGGATCCAGCCAGGTTTGCCGAGTACGGCAAGCTGGCCGGAAAGGCGATGGCAGGCGTGACGTTGCTGTCGTTCGACCCGAAGCCCGAGGTGCTCGAGGGCGAGTGGCACGGCCCTCAGACCGTCGTCCTGGAGTTCGAGTCGGTCGAAGCGGCCCGCGAGTGGTATCAGTCCGACGCTTATCAGGAGGCGGCCAAGGTGCGGCAGTCCGCTGCCGAGTGCAACGGCGTCATCGTCTCCGGGCTCTGATGCCCGACTAACCCGCCGAGCAGACGCGAAAGTCCCCGACACGCCGTGAATTTGAAGGGACCTTTGCGTCTGCCGGCGCTTAGGTGTGGATCACTCTTCGCGAATGAATATGGCCTGCCTCGGACACTGGCGCACCGCTTCGCGGATCTGGTGCTCGTTTTCCGGTGTCACTTCGTCCTGCAGGATGTGTAGAAAGTCCTGATCGTCGAGGTCGAACACCTCCGGGATGATGCCCATGCACACCCCGTTGCTTTCACACAGGCCGAAGTCGACTTCGACCTTGCTCATCGCAACACCTTCACCGGCACGTTCTGATAACCCGCGACGTTCTGCATGTTGACGCGCTGCAGACCGTCGAAGTCAACCTCGTAGCGCGGCATGAAGTCCAGCAGGCGATCCAGCGCTATCGCGCTTTCCATCCGGGCCAGCGCGGCGCCGAGGCAACTGTGGATGCCGTAGCCGAGCCCGAGGTTCTGCGCCTGGGTGCGGTCCCGGTCGATGTCGAATGTCTCGGCGTCGTCGAAGGCTCGCGGATCGCGGTTGGCGGCGGCGCCCATCAGGAAGACCGGCTTGTCCGCAGGGATCGTGCCGCTGGGCACCGTCACCTCTTTGACGCTGTACCGCACGTTGTATTGCACCGGTCCGACGTAGCGCAGCAGCTCTTCGACCGCGTCCGGGATCTTGCTGCGGTCGTCGAGCAGCTTCTGCCACTGGTCAGGGTGCCGGGCGAACTCTACTACTGCGCTGCCGACGAGCTTGGTCACCGTCTCGGCGCCCGCGCCGCCCAGAAGCGTGGTGAAGCCTGTGATCTCGATGTCGTCGAGCTTGCGCATGTTCCCGTCGTCGTCGGGGATCTCCGCGGCGACGAGCCTGCTGATCATGTCGTCCTGCGGGTTCTTCCTTCGCTCCTGGACGAGACCGTAGTAGTACATCCCCGAGTCGATGTTGGCCTGCATGTTGTCGTCATCGAGATCGATCTGGCCGGGCTTGCGATGCAGGCTCTTGTCGATCCAGTGCCGAACCTGCTGGCGGAAGTCCTCGGGCACGCCCGCCATCCGGGTGATGACCTCCACCGGGAACGGGCCGGAGAAGTCCTGCACGACGTCGAAGTTGTCCGGATCCGCCTCGCCGAGGTAGTGCTCGATCAGTTCAGTGACCGTTTCCTTCTGCGCCTGGATTGCGCGCGGCGTGAACGCCTTGTTGAGCAGGCTGCGCATGTGGCGATGGTCCGGCGGGTCCATGAAGATGATCGACTTCTGCGGGACCTCGCCGGAGCGCACCATGCCGAGGTCGCAACCGCGGGCCGACGAGAACGACTCGTGGTCCTTGAACGCGGCGGCCACATCCTCGTGCCGGGTCAGCGCGTGGAAGTCCTCATCCTCGTCGTAGTACAGGGGTGCGTCGTCGCGCATCCGTTGATAGATGTCGTACGGGTTATCGAAGTACTCCTGTGCGACCGGATTGAACTTCACCTTGGGCTTGGTCATGGACTCCTCCTTCGCGGCGGGCTGATGGCCGGAAGCGTTACGAGAGACGCTCTAACTGTAAAGCTAACAGTTTCAGCATCCGGATACGATCAAATGGCCTAAGTAATGCGCGGCGTTTCACGGATTACGTCTCAAATCCGGCGTTGATGACGTCGTCGAGAAGCCCGAGATCGCTGCCGAGTTCGGCAGCGGTCTTGCGCACTACGGCGACGTCCTTGCCGACGAACTCGCCGACCATGTCGATGAACGCGTTCACGGAACCCCTGGCACCGACGATGCTCGCTACCCGGCTCGCCGCGCTGCCGTGACCGATCGCGTCGAGCAGCTGTCGCTCGTCGACCCCGAGCCGATTACCGAGGCGCACGCCCTCGCGCAGCAGCCCGATCTGCGCGGCGAATAGCGTGTTGTTGACCAGCTTGACGCCCTGGCCCGCACCGATCGGACCCACATGCAGGATGGGATCGCCGTAGCTGGCCAGGACCGGACGGGCCCGCTCGACGGCGTCATCGGCCCCGCCGACGAACAGCGTCACCTGCCCTGCCGCGATGTCGTGCGGACCGCCGCTGACAGGCGCGTCGATCACATCGACGCCATATGACGCTGCTTCGGCGGTGACGCTCTCGGCCGTGCGCGGGCTCCCCGTGGTGTGGATGACGAGCACCGCGCCGGGCCGCATCGTGGACAGCAGCACACTGTCCAAGCAGACCTGCCGGACCTGCTCGTCGGTGAACACGCAGACGACAACAACGTCGGACTCTGCCCCGACGTCGGCCAAGTCGGTCACCGGCTGCGCGCCGAGTTCGCTTACATCTCGCCGCTTTTCGACGGATCTCCCGAGCGCGCGAACCTCGTGGCCTGCCTCGACGAGCCGGCGCACCATGGGCGCGCCCATGCGGCCCGCTCCGATGAACCCGACCTGACTCATCGTGGGTGCTCCATCGACTCGAGCGCGGCGTCGGCCGCGTCGAACACGGCGCCCTCGGGTGCCGATGCGCTTGCCGCGAGGCTCGCGGCGTGGCGGACGTCCTTCTGCAGCAGTGCGCCCGCAATTGGCGCGAGCGCCTCTAGGGTTCCGCCGAAGACCGCGATGCTGCTGAGCGCCTTGCTCGTGGCGGATCCGCCGTTGAGGACCTCGGCGAGACGTTTGCGCTCGATGCCGAGAGATTCCCCCAATTCGAGGGTGGTGATCGCGCTGCCCAGGTTGGCGGTGAACAGCAGGTTGTTCAGGATCTTCGTGACCTGGCCGCTGCCAAGTGGGCCGAGGTGAACGATGGGGTCTGCGTATGTCGCGAATACCGGCCGGCAGCGCTCGACGACGTCTTCGTCGCCGCCGACCATGACCAGGAGCTTGCCTTCTTCGACGGCAGGCGCTCCTCCGCTCACCGGTGCGTCGATCACCGAAACACCTTGTGCCGCAGCCTTCTCGGCGATTTCGCGGCACGTGTCGGGATGAACGGTGCTGTGGATGGCGAGGACCCCACCCGACTTCAAGCCGGCCAACACGCCCGTCTCGCCGTATACCACTTCCCTGACGTCGTCGTCGCCGACGACGCACAGGCAGACGAGGTCACTGGCCGCCGCCAATTCGGTAGGGGAACCGGCGGTTTTCGCGGCGGTGTCCGCGTACGGCTCGAGGCTGGCCGCTTTGCGGGCCCACAGCGTCGTCTCGTGGCCGCCCTCGACGATGCGTCGTGCCATGGGGCCGCCCTGGCTGCCAAGTCCGATGAATCCGACGCGCATCAACCCGCCTCCAGTTGTTTCGATGTGCCTTGTTGCGCGACAACGCATTCCCCGACGAACGACAGCACCTTGGCGTGGTATGCGGCGGCGCTGACCGAGAGCGACAGGTTGTGTCCGGCGCCGGCTTGTTCGTTGATCACGAACCGGGGCGCCGAGGTGAACATCGCGCCGATTTTCGCGATCGTCTCCGGATCCGAGCGCCACACTCGCTCGTGCTCGGCGACGGTGAACTGCACAGGCACGCGCACTCGGGGGGCCGATGCCGGAAAGTCCACTTGCGGCCAGCGTCTTGTCATGTCGACCTCGTAGAACGTGCCGCTCGATGAGTTGGTCATCCCGGACAGCACGTCGTCCGGATACAGGTGTGCGGGCTGCCAGAGCACGTCGCGCAGCCCCTTGGGCCGTTGTGTACCGGTCACGGTCTTCAGTACCTCCGCCGTCGCGGGGTGGTATTCCACGCCTGTGCCTGCCAATTCGAGGCCGATGACGCCTGCAGATTCGGCCCGCTCGTCGGCGGCCATCCGCACCGCCAGCTCACAGCCGGCGGAGTGGCCGAGCAGCACCAGCCCGGCACCGCGGGGGTTCGATCCGAGCGCTTTCTCGACTGCCCCGTACGCCAGCGCGATGCGTTGCTCGGGGCGCTGCATCGCATCTGGATACGGCGCCGAGCTGCCATATCCGGGTCGGTCCAGTGCGACCATCGTGTACCCGTGTGCAGTGCCGGCGCGCAGCAGTGACAGGTCTGAATGACCGGGGCAATCGAAATACGCGGCGGTGCTTGCCCCTCCGTGGAACGCGACTACGACCGCCTTCGGCTCCTCCGCCAGCGCGACGAGCCCCGACATCGGCACCCCGTCGACGAGAACGACGCGGGGGCGTGGCGCGCTCACCCGGCTGTCCGTAGCAATATCGCCCCGCTCGGAGTGAGCCCACCGCTGCTGACCACGGCGACACGGGCATCTTTCACCTGGCGCTCACCCGCTTCGCCGCGCAGTTGGCTGACGGCTTCGTGGATCAGGCCCATGCCGTGGGTGCGGCCGTGGGAAAGCTGGCCGCCGTGCGTGTTCAGCGGTATCACGCCGTCGCGGGCGATGGCCTTGCCGCCGTCGAGGAAGTCTTTCGCCTCGCCGATGCCGCAGAAGCCGAGCGCCTCCAACCACGAAAGGCAGTTGAACGAAAAGCCGTCGTATAACTCGGCGACGTCGACGTCCTTGGGCCGCAGCGACGTTCGGGTCCACAGGTGCGCGGACTGGCCGAGCACCTGCGGCTCGTGCGTCATGGTGGTCTGGTCCCAGTCGGTGCGTTCGATGATCTGGGTGCCGACGGCCTCGAATAATACCGGCGGCTTGGGCATGTCCTTGGCCACGTCGACGGCAGAGACGATCACAGCGATGGCGCCGTCACACGGGACGTCGCAGTCGTACAACCCGAACGGCGTGGTGATCATCCGTGCGCTCAGATAGTCGTCCATGGTCATCGGGTCGCGATAGATGGCGGTCGGATTCAGCGCCGCGTTGGCACGCTGGTTCAACGCGATCCAGCCCAGAGTTTCCCTCGTCGTGCCGTAGCGCTGAAAGTGTCTCTGCGCGTTGAGCGCCAGCACATGGGCGGCCGACGTGGCGCCGAACGGCACCTGCCAGCTGGAGGTGCGCTTGCCTCCCGGCGGCGACGTCTTGCCTTCCTTCATCAGCTGCTGGAACGTCGCCTCCCACAACGTTCGGAAGCACAGCACGTGTCGCGCCATGCCCGTGGCGATCGCCATCATTGCCGCAATGATGGAGCCGCCAGGCCCGAAGGTGTCCATGCCACCGTTGATCCACGTGGGTCGAATACCCAGCGCGCCTTCCAGCGCAGTGACGCCGCCTTCACCCATGCCCGCGATGTCCAGGCCGGGGTAGGTGGACAGCCCGTCGATGTCGTCGAGCGTCAATCCCGCATCGGCGATCGCGGCTTCGCACGCATCGACGGTCAGCGACAGCGGCGGCACCATCAAGCGGCGCCCGAGGCGTGACGCCCCGATGCCGGTGATCGCCGACTTGTCCTCGAACTTCTCGCCTGCCAGCGGTGGCCGGACATGGCTGCCGAAGTCCTGCGGGGCGATCTCGTCGACCGGCTGCGGTCCGGTCTCCTTCTCGCTGGTGGGCCGGAAGAGGGGCAGCCAGACAGCTCCGGCGTCGTCGTGGATCTTCTCGAAGGCGACCTCCACCGTCTGGCCCAGTTCGAGCTCTTCGGGATCGCATTCAACGATGTTGGTGGTCAACCGGACTCGCGGATCCTCGACGACGGCGACCTGGGCCACGACGTAGGGCGCAGGCAGATCGGGGAATCCGAATCGGTGGTTGACGGTGAAGGCGGACAGTGTGGCCCTGCCGGAGACGTCGCGTACGCCCATGTTGCGGCTGCGGCAGTACCGGCACACCGGCTGCGGAGGATGAATCAACGCCTCACAGTCGCGGCACTCCTGGATGCGCAGAACGCCGTCGCCGCCCGCAGTCCAGAAGAACTCGTTCTGGACCGTGACCTCCGGCAGCGGTCGCGTCACCGGACAAATCCCGAAATCGCTTCGCTGTCCTCAGTTTTCGGCTCAGGCTCCGGTGTTTCCTGCGCATCGTGATGCGCTACACCATCGCCGGATGGCCGGTGTTCGCCCATTTCGATGATGGCGTGCACCGGGCAGTCGAGGAGCGCACGCATGACCGCGTCATGGTCGTCTGCTGGGATCTCGCCGTTTCCCACCAGCGCCGCGTACCCCCAGTCGTCGAGCGAGAAGTACTCGGGTGCGTGCTTTGCGCACGCGCCGAAACCATCACACACCGTGCGATCGAGTTTGATCCTCATGCAGGCATCACCGCCTCCACTTCATACGGCCGCACCGCACTAAAGGCGCCGGAATGGCATGTTGTGCAACCATTTTCCATATGGCTGGCAACCAGCTGGGGAAATTGAACCAGCAGGCTAGCCGCGACGTTGGTGGCGCCGTCCAGGGTTGCGCACGCACCGCGACCGCGGAGCACCACCGACCACCGCTCCAACCGTGCCAGATCCTCGTGCGTCGCGAGCCCGTCGCGCAGTGCCTCGGTGACCGCCGACATCGCCGCGGTGCCGTTGAAGCAAGCGCCGCACTGTCCCGCGTTCTCGCGGTCGTAGTAGGCCATCACCGATGCGGCGACGGCGACGGGGCAGTCGTCGGTCAGGATGGCGATCGCGCCGCAGCCAAGCCCACTGTTGAGCTTGCGCAGGCTGTCGTGGTCGAGCATGGCGTCGAGCATGTCTCGATTGACGAGGCCGGCGAAATAGCCGCCCATCAGCACGCCGCGCGCCTGATCGGCGGGGACACCATGCACGCCAAGTAGATCGGTGAACGCCACCCCGTGCGGAATCTCGTACAGCGCAGGCGGCCGCCCGGCCCCGGTGATCGTCGCCAGGAATGTGCCGGGTGACGTCGACGTGCCGTACCGACGGAAGGCCGCCGCGCCGTGCCGGTGCAGGAACGGCAGATTGGCCAGCGTCTCGACATTGCTCACCAGTGTGGGAAGACCCGCCACGCCCGCTTCGAACGGTCGCGGGGGCTTGTCCGTCGGCTTGGCAGGACCGCCGTTGAGGACACGCACCGCCGCGGTCTCCTCGCCTGCCACATAGCTCGGCTCGACCGTAACGACGGTGATCGTGAGCCCGTTGAGCACGGCTGCATCGACTTGCGCCAGTGCCGTCTCGACAGCCTCGGCGGCCCGCCGATCGGAGACGTACACGTGGGCGCGAGCCGCGTCGACCATCCGCGCCGCCAACCGGAGCCCGTCGAGCACCAGGTGCGGTCGGTGCCGCAGCAGCCAGCGGTCCTTTATCGACGCAGGCTCGCCCTCCTCGCCGTTGGCGACGACAACCGCGCCCCCGCTTCGACGGCCGTTGTCGCGCACAGCGCGTACCTTGACGGCCAGCGGGAACGCCGCGCCGCCGCGCCCGAGCAGCCCGGACAGATCGACCTCGCCCAGCAGATGCTCGACATCGTCGAGCGGCTGATAACCGCCTTCGTTGGTGTAGTCCGCATGGTTTTCCTGGCCCTGCCGCAGTAGCCGCGGCTCGATGCCCGGCCACGCCGCAAGGGTCAGAGCGGTGGTGGTCGTCATGACCGTCGGCCCCCCGCCGATAGGCTTGCGATCGTGAGAACCGCGGTGGTGCGCATCCGGGTGGACCCGGCTGGACGGCTCACCGGTGCCCAACTAGCCGACGGCATGGCCAACCTCCGCGATCTCGCGACCCCGGCCGGTATCGATGTGCTCGAGAACAACCTCGCGGCGATGCCCGCCGGCCGGCGTGAAGTCGAAATGTTGATGGTCGGCGGCGAACCCGAGGACCTGAAAGCCACGGCGGTTGCCTTGTGCGCCAAGGCGTTCGGCACCGAAGCTGAACCAGGAGTGCTGACATACATCAGCAGGGGAACCGACGCCGACGCCAACGGCGTACTTGCCGGATTCGGACTCACCGGCGACATCGAACGTGTGCCGGGCGAGGACGGCCTCGACGTGGTTCACGTGACGCTGCGCAAGACCGACCTGGACCGCATCCCAGAAAGCCGCATCCACACGGCCCTGGAGGCGTCGCTCAACTGCCAAGTGCACATCCGCTTGACGTAACTTCATCTAGCCGTCCAGGAATTTCAGGATCGCGGGCGCAGCCAGCACCCACGTGTCGAACATGTTGAATCTCTTCACCTTTCCCGAGGCGCGCTCTTCACCGGCACGCTCCCAGGCATCCTCTGGCCACGGCGGATCGATCAGCTTCGATCCCTTGATCAGGCAGCTCACCTCGAGCGAGGTCCGCTTCGGATGGTCCCAATCGTTCTCGCCGCCGCGGATGATCAGCGTTGGCACCTTGATGTTGTCGAACATCTCGTCGGGGACACCGGGAATCGTCTGGCCGGGTTTGGATACGAACGCGTTCAGCCAGCGCAGCATCACCTTGAGGAATTCGTCGCTGTCCAGCGCGAGGATGCGGTCCCGGTTTGCCGGGTTCTCGGCGATCCGCTCCTTCCATTCGCCAACGCGCAGCAGGCCTTCGATACCCAGCCCGCGCACCGCCATGATGCTCGGGGTGATGTAGTGCCCGCCGAGAACGAATGAGCCGTACACTCCGCCGACGATGTTCCACACCACGAGTTTCGTGACGATTTCGGGATAGAGCATGGTGGTCAGCATCGAGTCACGGGCACCGCCCGAACCGCCCGCGATGATGCAGGGCCCGATGTCGAGTCCGGTGATCAACGCATGCAGCGTCTCGGCCCGCATGTGGGACTCGCTCTGCCCGTAAAACTGGACATCGGACTTTCCGCAGTTCGGCCGGTCCCACAGCAGGACCCGATAGCCGCCCTTGACAAGTTCGTCCGCCAACGGCCGCAGACCCTCGATGTCCTTGCTGTATCGGCCACCTGGCGTCAGAGCGATGAAAGCTCCTGCGTTGCCGAGGATCTCATACACGACGTTGCCGCCGTTGACCTCAAAGATCTTCTCGCTGTCCTTGAGCTTGAGTGGCGTTGTCATGCCGTCACCAATACGTCTTTTCCGACTACCCGGACCGGATAGGTGCGGATGCTCCATTCGGGTTTGACAGCGGTGGTTCCGGTGGCCAGTTCGAAACCCCACTGGTGCCACGGGCAGTAGATGAATTCGTGATCGCGAACCATTACGGCGTCGCCTGGCACGTTCTCGTCGACGATATTGCGACCACGGGTCCGCCCTGAGCACAGCGGACCACCCTCGTGCGGGCAGTAGTTCGCGATGGCGTAGAACGTGCCGTTGACGTTGTAGACGCCGACACCGTGGCGCCCGATCGGCACCAGTTTGTGTGTGCCGGAAGGGATCTCGTCGACAGTGGCGACGACGTGCTCACGCCCCTGCGCCAGCCGGGGCGGTTTGACCTCTTCTGTCATGTTTTCCCGAGTCGCTTCGCTCCTACCCTCCGAATCACCCTCAGAACACCCGCACTTGGCCCTCGAGGGCCGGGACGGTCTCGGGCAGGTGATAGGTCGCGATGCCGTTGCGGAACATCACGTTCTCCCTTGCGTGCTCGGGCAGGTGCTTGACCAGCCAGCGCGGATCGTCGAACGTCCAGTGCGGATAGTCCGAGCTGAACAGCAGGATCTTGTCGCACTCCATCCACTCGAACGCGCGGGACAACTCGGTCTTGTCCTCGGGGTAGTCCAGCGGTTGGGTGGTGAACTTAATGTGGTCCTTGACGTACTCCGACGGCTTGCGCTTGATGTCGACCCACGACTTGCGGGCCTCGTAGATGGCGTCCATCCGCCACATCAGCGGCAGGATCCACGTGAATGCGTGCTCCACCAACACGATTCGCAGTGTCGGGAAGCGGTCGAAGACGCCATCGAAGATCAGGCTCATCACCTGGTTGGCGGCCAGTAGCGAGTAGGTGACCATGAAGTCGTGGTTGTAGCTGGGGAATCCGACCGGCGGGATCGGCAGTTCCTCGTGGTGGCCGCGGGACAGATGGCAGCTCACGGTGATGTCGTGCTTAATCGCCGCGGCCCAGATCGGGTCATACTTCGGATCGCCCCATGAAGGGCGCGGCTCGGCCTTGATCAGAATCTGACCCATGTAGGGATGCCCGGCCCAGCGCTCGATCTCGCGAGCGCCGTCCTCCGGTGCCTCAATGGCGGCGCAGATGGAACCCCGCCAACGCTCATGCCAATTGTTGTGGCTGTCCAGCCAGTGGTTGGCCTGCCAGTCGTTCAGGGCGCAGCTCATCGCGTGGTTCGCCTCGGGGAAGCGCGCGGGATAGGCGGCGGGCTCGAGGATGCCGATGTCGGAGCCTGCCTCCATGATCAGCTGCTTGAACGCCAGGTCAGGGTCACTGCCCGCGAACTCGCCGTCGGCAGGGAACGTGTCCGCCCGCATCGCATATGCGTGCGCGTAGTCCGGCGCGTCGTAGTAGATCTGGTCGCCGATCTTGCGCGTCGTGAAGTACTTGCTGCGCCACGGCTCCGGGATGTACTGCGTCAACACCCCGCTCTTGGGAGTCGGATGCACATCGGAGTCGACGCAGCGGACCGCGACCCGCTCGGCAGCGGGCTTCCGCTCTGTGGTTGTCACGGTCATCGTGCCTCCTCTATTGCGAAGTCATCTCTTACTGTGCGCTGACGCCTGCCCCGACGTCTACGCCATACAGCTGAGCCGCGTTTCGCCAGCACACCTTGTCGCGCTGTTCGTCGGAATACGACGCGGGCACCTTCAACTCGTTGAGCTGCCAGTGCGGATAGCTGGACCCGTACATCACCATGTCGTCCTTGCCGGTGAACCCGAACCACTCGCCGGCGAACTCGGTGTCGCCAGGACCGTCCATCGCGCCCTGGATGAAGTACGTATGGCCGGGCAGGTAGTCGCTTGGCATCTTCGGCGCCCACGGCGTCTGTTCGAGATGCGGGCGTCCGAAACAGTCCATCCGCCAGATGAACGGTGTCAGTAGGTCGGCGGCACCGTCGGCCCAAACGAACTTCAGCCCGGGCATCCTCTCGAACACCCCTTCGGCGATCATGTTCATCAGGTGGTACAGGTAGTTGAGCGCCATGAAGCTGACGTAATGCTCGTAGGTTCGGGGAACACCCGACGGCGTCGGCGCGAACGAGAGCCCCGCACCGACCTCGATGTGAACCGAGACAGGCAGGTTTGCTTCGACGGCCGCTTCCCACAGCGGCCAGTACTGCGGCTTGCCGTACACCTCCCGCGACTGCAGCGGAACCCCGACCTGTACGACTCGCGGGTGGTCGGCATACTTTTCGATCTCACGCAGCGCGCCGGTGACGTCGTCGGGATTGACCCGGATGGTGCCGCGGTACCGGTCTGCATAGGCGTTGTCGTCGAGCCAGCGCGACACCATCATCTCGTTGTGCGCGGCCGCGATCGCGGTGCCGAGATGACGATCGGGCATGATGCCGCGCGTCATCGGGTGAAGGATCGCGACGTCGGTGCCCCGCTCGTCGAACAGCTGCCCGCCGACGAACTCGGGATCCGAACCCGGATATTGCCGATCGGGCCCCGCGGTCTTCGATGCGTATTCGCCGCCGGGTGCGCCGTACCAGTCCATCTCGTAATCCGGGAACCCGCGGCTCTTGAACGGCTCGCGAAGGAAGCTCCGCAGGTCCTTGTTCGACCTGGAGAAGATGTGCACGCTGGCATCGATGACGGGCGTTGTCGCGCCGTCGGGATGTTCGATCACCTAAGGGCTCCCGCACAGGACATACAGCCATAGTAAAGCCTTATTCTTCAATGGCAAGAATTGGGTTCTCCAGCAGATCGCTTACTTCTTCGCAGGTCAGGGTGTGCGCTGGTCAGTCGCATGGCGTATCCGACGCAAAACGCGGTAGTCGAATCCTGAGAACCGTTACACCATCTAAGGAGAATGTTATTCTCATTCCTACGTGACCAAGCCGCAGGGAGGCCGTGGTGTTACTGGAGTTCGACGCCGATCAACGGCTGTGGCAGGAGACCGTCCGCGACGCAGTGGCCAAGCAGTGTCCGCCGACGCTCGTGCGCAGCATCGCTGAGGATGGCGTCGATCCGAGCCCGTTGTGGAAGACCTACGTGGATGCGGGCTGGACGGAGCTGACGGATCCCGAGAACGCGGTCGAACTGGCGATCGTGCTGGAGGAACTCGGCCGCGCCACCGATCCGACTCCGTTCCTTGCGACGTTGACCCAGTTCGCCCCCTTGGCCGGAGACCGCTTCGATTCACAACGGGCGGGCACGGCCGTATACGGCGGAGTCACCGCCCATCGCGACGCCGACGGCTGGGTGTTGTACGGGACGGCGCATCACGTGCTCGACGGTGATCGTGCCGAGAGGCTCGCGGTTGTCACCGATGCAGGCGTGTTCGTCATCGACGCGGGCGAGGCGGTGGTGCGCCGCAGCCCGGTGTTCGATCCGGTGCTCCACATCGCAGAGGTGTCCTTCGACGGTGTGCACGTGCCGGACACCGACCGCGTCCAAGTCGCGGACGAGAGGAGCACCTCATATGGCACGGCAGAGAGGGCACACCACGTCGCGCTGACGGGCATGGCGATCACCACCGTGGGCGCCTGCCAGCGCATCCTCGATCTCGTGCTCGAGCACGTGAAGCAGCGCCAGCAGTTCGGCGTTGCGATCGGAACGTTTCAAGCCGTCCAGCACAAGGCCGTCGACATGCACGTGGCCATCGAGCGGGCCAGAGCGTTGTCTTACTTTGCCGCACTGACCATTTCGGCCGACGACCCACGCAGGCGGCTGGCCGCCGCGATGGCCAAGGCGGCTGCGGGGGAGTGTCAGTCGGTGGTGTTCCGGCACGGCCTTCAGCTGTTTGGCGCCATGGGATTCACGTGGGAGAACGACCTGCAATTCGCACTCAAGCGCGCCAAAGCAGGCGAGTTGCTGCTCGGCGGCGCAGCGGAACACCGCCAGGTTATAGCGAAGGAATACAAGGCCTTCTGATGCAGCTGACTTTTGATTCCGACGTCGAGGAGTTCCGAGCCGAGTTCTCGGCATTCCTCGACGAGCACCTCCCATCGGAGGATCAGACGCTGCAGCGGCCGCGGTCGGTGTCGCACATGCCGCAATGGGCCCGAGACTGGCAGCGGCTGCTGTTCGACAACGGCTGGCTACTGCCCGCCCAGCCACCGGAGTTCGGTGGCCGCAATGCGTCCGTGTTGCAGCAGTTCGTGCATCTCGACGAACTGTGCCGTCGCCGCATCTACCACAGCTTCAATCCGCAAGGCGTGAACATCATTGCGGCGTCGCTGATTTCGTTCGGCTCCGACGAGCAGAAACATCGCTGGGCGGTTCCCGTGCTCAAGGGTGAGATGACCGCATCGCTCGGCATGAGCGAGCCGAGTGCGGGGTCCGATCTGGCATCGCTGCGCACCCGCGCCGTTCGCACCTCCGATTCGGATGGCGACTGCTTCATCGTCAACGGCCAGAAGGTGTGGACCTCCGGCGCCCACGACGCGGACTGGCTCCTGGCGTTCGTGCGCACCGACCCGGACGCGCCGAAGCACAAGGGCATCAGCGTGCTGATCATCCCGACCGACACGCCGGGCGTGGTGTGCAGGCCGTTCGCCGACATGACCGGTCAGGAGAACAAGGACTTCAACGAAGTCTTCTTCACCGACGCGCGCGTGCCTGCCGAGAACCTCGTCGGACCGCTGAACGGCGGCTGGGGTGTGGCCAACGGCTCCCTAGGCCACGAGCGCACGATGATGTGGCTTGGATTCGCCGACCGGATCGACAACATGATCGCCGACTTCTCCCCGCGCACCGCGCTGGAACGTGACCAGTACGCGACGACGATCATGGATTACCAGGCACTGCGGGCGATGGGTTCGGCGGCACTGGCCCGTGCGGCGCGCGGTGAGATGGACACCGCGTCGGTGTCGGTACTGAAACTGTTTGGTTCCGAGGCGGAGCGTCAGGCTTTCGAGAACGCGCTGACGGCCACAGGGGCGGACGGGCTCACTCACCCCTCGACCACCGGCCCGTACGCACACATGAATCTCGACCACTACTTCGTCAGTTGGTTCGAGCGTTACGCCAGAAGCTTCGGCGGCACCATCGCAGGGGGCACCTCCGAGATCCAGCGCAACATCATCGCCACTCAGGTGCTCGGCCTGCCCCGGCGCTGACAATGACCGAGACGCTGATCGTCGACCGGCCGCAGGCCGGAACGGTTGTCCTACAGCTGAACCGGCCCAAAAAGCTGAACGCGATCAACGAGGCGATGCGCGACGAACTCACCAAGGCGTTCGGCGACATCGCGGTGGACACCTCGGTCAACGTTGTCGTGCTCACAGGGGCAGGCCGCGGATTCTGCTCGGGCATCGACGTGCGCGACTTCGGTCCCGGCACGCTTGAGGCGTCCGATCCCGCGATCGACCGGCTGAGGTTCCAGGAAGCGATGGCCGCGCTGCCGCAGGCGATCCGGGATCTACCGCAGCCCGTGATCGCCGCCGTTAACGGACCGTGCGTCGGCGCAGGATTCGCGATATGCCTGGCCGCCGACATCCGAATCTGCTCGGCGACAGCCACATTCGGTAACGGCGCGATCCTGCTCGGGTTGTCGGGTGCGGAGATGGGAATGAGCTATCACCTGCCCCGGATCGTCGGAGCCAGCGTGGCCGCCGACTGGATGCTGACCGGTAGGACGGTGACGGCCCAGGAGGCCGATCGCCGCGGGTTGGTCAGCGAACTCGTCGCACCGGACCTATTGGCGGGCCGCGCCATCGAACTGGCCGCAGGCATCGCCCAATTGCCGCCCTTCGGCGTGCAGTTGACGAAGCGGGCGCTGCAGGTGAACACCGACGCCGCGGGTCTCGAGGCGGCAATGGAGCTGGAGAACCGCAACCAGGTGCTGGCTCACGCGACCGACGAAGCGGCCGAACGGCGCAAGCGGTAACGACACCGACGGAGGGACGACCAATGGCGTGGGACTTCTCGACCGATCCCGAGTGGGCGACGCAACTTGCCTGGGTCGAGGAATTCGTACGCTCGGAATGCGAGCCGATAGACCTGATCGTCAAGGAATCACATGACCTCAACGATCCCGTGCGACAAGCATTGATCCCGCCGCTACAGAAGATCGTCAAGGAGCGCGGCCTGTGGGCGACCCATCTCGGGCCGCATTTGGGTGGCCCCGGATACGGTCAGGTGAAGCTGGCTCTGCTCAACGAGATTCTCGGCCGGTCGGAATGTGCGCCCATTGTTTTCGGCTCGCAGGCACCCGATTCGGGCAACAGTGAGATCCTCGCCCACTACGGCACTCCCGAGCTGAAGAAGCGCTACCTTGAGCCGCTTCTCGACAACCGCATCGTGTCGTGCTTCTCGATGACCGAACCGCAGGGCGGCGCGGACCCGAAGGTGTTCACGACGACCGCTACCCAAGACGGTGACCACTGGATCATCAACGGCGAGAAGTGGTTCTCGTCGTTCGCGTCGATGGCGTCGGTCATCATCGTGATGGCGATGACCGATCCGGATGCTCCGCCCTACGAGCGGTATTCGATGTTCGTCGTACCGGGGAGACGCCGGGTATCAACGTGCTGCGCGACGTTGGCCTCGGACACCAGCCGCCCGGTGGCGGTCGCGAGGGTTATGTGCGGTACGAAAACGTCCGCGTCCCTGCCGATCACATGCTCGGGCCACGCGGCGGTGCCTTCGTTGTCGCGCAGACGCGGTTGGGCGGCGGCCGGATCCACCACGCGATGCGGACCGTCGGACTGGTCCGGCGCATCTACGACATGATCTGCGAACGGACCGTGTCCAGATACACCCAGGGCGCGATGTTGTCCGACAAGCAGCTGGTCCAGGAAATGGTCGCGGACTCGTGGATGGAGATCGAGGCATTCCGCCTGCTCACTTTGCAAACGGCGTGGAAAATCGACCAGCACAACGACTACAAGGCCGTTCGCGCTGACATCTCGGCGGTCAAGGCGATGATGCAGAAGGTGCTTCACGACGTGTCGGCACGCGCACTGCAGCTGCACGGCTCGCTGGGCACGACGCACGAGATGCCGTTCGTCTCCTATCTGGTGGAGTCCTTCGTCCTCGGACTGGCCGACGGGCCGACCGAGGTGCACAAGGTCACGCTGGCCCGCTTGCTGCTCAAGGACTGCAAGCCGGCGCCCGATATGTTCCCGTCGGAGCACTTGCTTCGGCTGCGGGAGGCGGCGGAGGCGAAGTTCGCCGACAAGCTTGCGGGGATTCCCCGTGTCGTGTGATGGCAAGGTGGCGTTGGTAACCGGCACCAGCCGGGGTCTCGGCAAGGCGATCGCGCAGCGACTGGCCCGCGAAGGCGCTATGGTCGCGCTCACCGCCCGCACGATGGAGCCGAACCCCAAATATCAAGGCTCGCTTCGGCAGACGCTTGCGGAGATAGAAGGCTGCGGCGGTGCGGCGATCGCGATCCAAGCCGATCTGTCCAACGCCGAGGACCGCGACCGCCTATTCGGCGATGTCGTCGAACGCATTGGCGCACCCGACATTCTCGTCAACAACGCCGCGGTCACATTCCTGCGGCCGCTGGACGAGTTCCCGGAAAAGCGGGTGCGGTTGATGATGGAGATGCACGTGCTTGCGCCCTTGCACCTGACCCAGCTGGCGATCCCCGCCATGCGCGAACGCGGTCGCGGGTGGGTGCTCAACGTCACGTCGCTCGCAGGCGACCTGATCGACGGCCCGCCGTTCTCCGACTTCGACCGCACGGCCGGATTCGGTGTCTACGGCACGGTCAAGGCCGCACTCAATCGGCTCACGAAAAGCCTTGCGGCCGAGCTTTACGACGACGGGATCGCCGTCAATGCCGCGGCGCCCACCAACCCTGTCGCCACCCCGGGGGCAGGCCTGCTCGATCTGGCCAAGATCGACACCGAGGACATCGACCTGATCACTCAGACCGCGTTTGTGCTCTGCACCGGTGATCCGAAGACGTTGACCGGTCGCATCGCCCACACGCAGCCGTTCCTGCGCGAGATTGGCTACCTTTGAGCGATTTCGGCGCGGTTATCCACGCTGAGCGACGCTGAGCGACGGTTAGCGCGCCCAAATCACAAACGTTGCAGCGCGAAGGTCCAAGACTGGCTTCCTGGCGGGCCATTGAAGCAGCCGACGTCATAATTCGACTGGATGGTTCCAGCCAGCGTGCGGTCGTCCCACGTCCACGTCTCATGCGTCGGCATGGCATAGCCGGGAAGGCACTGCAGGCCGTCGGACACGTCGACGTTCAACGTCCACTGGCCGTTGGCTTGGTGCGCGGTGCCGTCGTAGTAGTTGTAGAACTTCAGCCGCGGAGCCGCACTGATGTATAGGCAGTCCGGCGAAGCGGGGTGACACGGATACAGGGCCCAAAACCATGAAGCCCGCTCATACCTGTTGGTCAGTACGTCGTAATTACCAAGCGTGTAGGCGTCGGCCGTTGGGGCGACCACCGATGCCGCCGCTGCAAGGGCGGCCGTCGCGATTGCGACCTTCACCGACTTCATCGTTGTCCCTTCGTCGATCCCAACCCGATGGCTGCCTATCAAATCACCTGGCTGGCGATTTTGGTTGACATCAGTCGATTACTACGGCGTCCTTGTGTTCGGTGATGGGTCTGGCCGGCAACTGCTCGTCGCAGATGCGTTGCAGATTCTTCAGTGTTTCGTCGAGGCCGGGGCCCAGCGGCTTGCCCGGCGTGAACGTCGCGGGCAGGTGCTTCATCCCCTGAATGACACCGATGGTCTCGTAGTGCTCGGTGCCCTCGGGATCACAGACGTAGTCGGGCATCCGGTCGAGTACGGCGGTCAGCATCGACTTGAACACCGTCCTGGCCACGTTGGAACCAACGCAGCGATGCACCCCGATACCGAAGCTGAAGTGCCGGTTGCCCTTTCGGTCGAGGATGAGCTCGTTGGGCTGCTCGAAGACGGCCGGGTCGCGATTGGCCATGGCCCAGGAGATCCAGAGTCGCTCACCCTCCTTGAACCTCGTACCCTCCACCTCGACATCCTCGGAGAAGGTACGGCCGTCACCGGGGGCCGGGGTGTAGAAGCGCAGGAACTCCTCGGTGGCGGCGTTGAGCAGAGTGTCGCGCTGACGGCTGAGGAGCTCGCGTTCGTCCGGATGCTGCGAGAGCCACTCCAGGGAGTGCGCCGTGAGTGCGGTCGTTGTGTCGAACCCGCCACCGATGATGAGCCCGAGGTTGCCGAGAATCTCCAGATCCGGTGCGGGCTCGCCGTCGATGCGCAGTTGTAGCAGCGCGTTGACCAGACCGGGGCGCGGGTTCTCCCGGATCTCCATCATGGTGTTGATCATGTCGATGCCCATTTGGCGGTTCATCTCGGCGACCCGCGGGGCATCGGGCGAATGTTCGGGCGTCGACACCGAAAGGTGCGCAGGCTCGCTGTAGATCATCCACTTGCCGAGCTCGATGCCCATCATCGCCAGGGTGAGCACCGCGGGCACGATGTTGGCGAGATCATCGACGAAGTCGATGCGGCCCGACTCGATCTTCTCGTCAAGCGCGGCCCGCACGATCTCGTCGACGAATGGCTGCCACCGCTTGATCGCGGCGGGGGAAAGGTACGGATTGAGCGCACCGCGGTAGGTGCTGTGCTCGGGCTCGTCCATCTCCAGGATGCCGCCCCGCACGACCGTGGCCCGTTGCGCCTTCGGGATGGTGATGCCCTGGTAACCGTTTCGTTCGCCGTTGATGTCGTGGTCATTGGACACCGCCGGGCAGCGAGCCAGCTCGAAGACGTGCTTGCTGTCCGCGGCGACCCAGTGGCCGTCATAGACGTCGGTCCATGCCATCGGGCACTTGGACTGCATCTCCTCGGTGACCTTCTCGAACTGCAGCCGGTACTCCGGCGAGTGCCGGTCGAAGTGATACCGATTCTTCTTGCGGTCGCCGCCGGCTGACTTTTTCGCGAAGTCGTCGACGTTGCTCAAAGCATGCTCCCTGTCCTCACTCTTCGATCGAGATGGCCTGTTCGGGGCACGAGTGCACGGCCTCGCGAACCGCATCCTCCTGGTCGGCCGGAACCACTTCATTCACCGGCGACGATGTGCCGTCGATGTCGCTGAGTTCAAAGGAATCCGGTGCGATCATCGAGCACAGCGTGTGTCCTTGGCAGCGTCCGGAGTCGACAAAAACCTTCACTCTGCTTCTCCTCGCCTCTCCCGCCCTAGTTGTGGTAGTCGTACCACTTGAGGTAGCCACCCGCGTCCACCCGTACCTGCATGCCGGTGACGTAGCGGGCCTCGTCCGAAGCCAGCCACAGCACCGCATTGCTGATGTCGATGGGCTCGATCCACGGCACCTTCATCGCCTGCTGTACGTAGAAAACCGGCTCCGCGTCCGCCTGGGTGGGGTGTTCCAGGTCGGGCCGGAACGACTTGTACATCGGCTCGCTCTGCAGCATGTCGGTGTTGCAGTTGGTGGGATGCACGACGTTGGCGCGGATGCCCCGAGGCGCCAGTTCGGTGGCCAGGTCGTGGACGTACGCGGACAGCGCGCGCTTGGAGTGCACGTAGGCCATGCCTCCCGGGTCGTTGCCCGGGTCCGGCTTGTTGTGGGTGTCCATCAGGGCCGCAGTCGATCCGGTCGCGACGATCGCCGCGCCCTCGGTCAGGTGGGGCAGTGCCACGTTGATCGCGTTGATCGTGCCGATCAGGTTGGTGGAGATGACGTCGACCCAGGCCTGCAGCGGCGGTTCGCCCTTCATGCCCGCGATGCCCGCCTGCGCGACGACGATGTCGACCTTGCCGAACTCGGCGATGCCGCGCTCCAACGCCTCGCGCAATTGGCCGGCCTCACGCACATCGGCCTGTGCGGTCACCACGCCACGGCCGGTCTTCTCGACCAGCTTGGCGGTCTCCTCGAGATCTTCGGGCGTCGCCATCGCGTAGCCAACCGTCTCGAAATCCTTGCACCGGTCGATCGCGATGATGTCGGCGCCTTCTTCGGCCAGCCGGACCGCATGACTGCGCCCCTGCCCGCGTGCTGCGCCCGTGACGAATGCGACTTTCCCCTGTACGCGTCCCACTAGTCGATGTCCTTTCGCTTTTAGGTGTTCCGGCCGCCGTTGACGCCCAAGATCTGTCCGGTGATGTAGCCAGCTTCGTCGGAGATCAGAAATGCGCATGCGGCGGCGATGTCCTCGGGCCTGCCGATGCGGCGAACGGGTGTCGCCTCGATGTTCTTCTCGACGACGAGGTAACCGCGCGCCTCGGACTTGCGCAGCATCGGTGTGTCGATGAAACCGGGCGGCACCGCGTTGACGGTGATGCCGCTGGGGCCGTACTCGAGCGCCAGCGATTTGGTCAATCCGTTGACCGCCGACTTGGCCGCCACATACGCGGACATGAAGGGCTGCCCGGAATGTGTGCTCGACGAGGAGATGTTGACGATTCGCCCCCAGCCGGCCTCGATCATGTCGGGCAGCACCGCCTGGACGCAGTGAAAGACGCCGTTGAGGTTGACATCGATGACCCGCTGCCAGTCGTCGAACGTGATGTCGGTGAACCGCTTGAACTTCTCGAGCCCGGCGGCGTTGACCAGAACCGTGACCGGGCCGAGCTGAGCGCGGACCGCCGTCAATGCGTCGTCGACCGCACTGCGGTCTGTGACGTCGGCGGTGTACGCGAATTCGGCATCGGACGGATTGACGTCGATGACCGCGACGTGCAGGCCGTCGGCGCGCAACCGTTGAGCGACCGCGGCGCCGATCCCGGATCCACCTCCGGTCACGACCCCGGTCTTCATGCGCAGGCCTCAGCCATCAAGAATCGTCCTTCCGATTATGAGAACCGTACTCTCGGGAACTGCGATTCCGCAAGACAAGAAGGTACACGGATTCCCACTGGTGAGACGTTTGTGGACTCTTTGTCGCACCGTTAATTGCAGGCAGGTGGAGTTCTGCGCATCTGCTTGAGTTCTCCCTTCGCGAATGTATGATTCGCCGAAGATGAGAATGAAGTTTCCATCACATAGGGATGAATGCTGAGGAGGATGATGCAGGAAACGGCAACCATCTCAGTGACGAGGCCGGTGCGGCCGGGTCTGCTTCGCGGATCGATCGGCGCCTGTTGCTCGACGGACAGCTGCTCGAGACCGAACGCACGTTTCCTTCTATCAATCCCGCGACCGGCGCCGTGCTCGGGCACGCTCCCGACGCGACGGTCGGTGACGCCGAGGCGGCTGTCGCTGCGGCACGGCGTGCGTTCGACACGACCGACTGGTCGACGAACACCGACCTTCGGATCCGCTGCCTCGAACAACTCCATCAGGCACTCGTCGACCACCGCGACGAGCTCGCCGCGCTCACCATCGCCGAGGTCGGCGCCACCGAGTCGCTCTGCCAGGGCGCCCAGCTGGACGCGCCGATCGACATCGTTCGCTACTACGCCGATCTGCTGAAGACCTATCCGATGACCGAGGACCTCGGCAACATCGAGAGCCGCGGCATGCAGCACCACCGCTGGGTCGAGAAAGAGGCGGGCGGGGTGGTTGCGGCCATCATCGCGTACAACTACCCGAACCAACTCGCACTTGCGAAGCTCGCGCCTGCGCTCGCCGCCGGGTGCACGGTGGTGCTCAAGTCCGCGCCGGACACCCCGCTGATCACGCTCGCACTTGGCGAGCTGATCGCCAACCACACCGACATTCCCGCCGGCGTGGTGAACGTGTTGAGCGGTGCGGACCCGGAGGTCGGCGCCGTGCTGACCACCAGTCCCGACGTCGACGTGGTCACGTTCACGGGTTCGACCCCGACCGGCCGTCGAATCATGGCCGCCGCCAGCGGCACCCTAAAGAAGGTGTTCCTCGAACTGGGCGGCAAGTCCGCGGCGATCGTGCTCGACGATGCGGACTTCAACACCGCTGCGCTGTTCTCGGCCTTCAGCATGGTCACCCACGCCGGCCAGGGCTGCGCGCTGACCTCTCGGCTGCTGGTCCCGAAGCGCAACCACGACGAGATCGTCGAGCTGGTCAAAAACAACTTCGCGTTGGTGCGCTACGGCGACCCCGCCGATCCCAGCACCTACATGGGACCGCTGATCAGTGACAAGCAGCGCGACAAGGTTGACGGCATGGTGAAGCGTGCGGTCGAGGCCGGTGCGACGCTGGTGACCGGCGGCGAAAAGGTCGATCCCGGCTACTTCTATACACCGACGTTGCTCATCAACGTCGATCCCGACAGCGAGATCGCCCAAGAAGAGGTGTTCGGCCCCGTCCTTGTCGTCATCGCCTATGACGACGATGACGACGCCGTGCGGATCGCCAACAACTCCATCTACGGCCTTTCCGGTGCGGTGTTCGGCAGCCAGGACCGTGCGCTGACGGTGGCCCGCCGCATCCGGACTGGCACGTTCTCGATCAACGGCGGCATGTACTTCAATCCCGACAGCCCGTTCGGCGGCTACAAACAGTCAGGCATCGGACGCGAGATGGGCGCCGCAGGCCTGGAGGAGTTCCTCGAGTCCAAGACGATAGCGACGGTGGTTTCGTGAGGCCGCTGGAAGGGATTCGAATCCTCGAGGTCGCCATGTACGGCTTCGTTCCCTCGGCGGGCGCGGTGCTCGGCGAGTGGGGCGCCGACGTGATCAAGGTCGAGCACGCCATCACCGGTGATCCGCAGCGCGGCCTGCGGCAGACCGGTCCGTTGAGAGTCGAAGGCGACCCGAACCCGAACATCGAGCACGCCAACCGCGGCAAGCGCAGCATCGGCCTGGACATGTCGGTGCCCGAGGGCAAAGAGGTGCTGCTCGACCTCGCGCGCAACGCCGACGTGTTCCTCACCAGCTTCCTGCCAGGACACCGACAGAAGTTCGGCATCGACGTCGACGACATCCGCGCGGTGAACCCCACCATCATCTACGCACGGGGCAGCGCGCTGGGCCCCCGCGGCGAGGAATCGGTGAAGGGTGGCTACGACATGACCGCGTTCTGGTGCCGTGCCGGCACCGCGGCCACCATCACCCCGCCGGGTATAGAAGGAATGATCGGCCCGCCGGGACCGGCCTACGGCGACACCATCTCGGGCACCAACCTCGCAGGCGGGATCGCGGCCGCATTGCTCAAGCGCGAGCGCACCGGCGAACCGTCGGTCGTGGACGTTTCACTTCTCGGCAGCGGGCTGTGGTCGATGGGGCACACCGTCGCACTGACCAAACACCTGGGCCAGCTGATGGTGCAGCCGCCGCCCGGCGTCCATGGCTCACCGATCAATCCGCTGGTGGGCGTCTACGCCACGGCCGACAACCGCTACATCTCGTTGGTGATGATGCAGCCGAGCAAGTTCTGGGCTGACGTGTGCAGACACATGGACCTCGATGACCTGGCCGACGATCCGCGCTTCGCCACGGTCGAGTCGATCGCCGAGAACACCGCGACGGCCGTGGAGATCCTGAGCGAAGCGATGGCCAAGAGGACGCTGCCCGAGTGGAGCGAGCGGTTCGCCACCTTGGCGGGACCGTGGGCTCCGGTCCAGGACACCCTGCAGGCCGCCGATGACCCCCAGATCCGGGCGAACGAGTACATCGTCTCCACGGGTGAACTCGAGCTGGTCGCCAATCCAGTGCAGTTCGATATCAGTGCGCCGCAAACCGGCCCTGCTCCCGGGTTTGCGGAGCAAACTGACGAAATATTGCTGGAACTTGGTTTGGACTGGGACCGCATCATCGAGCTCAAGACGGCCGGGGCCGTCACCTAGGTCTGGAGAAAACTCAATGCCCTACCTCGCGTCGATCGGCACCGACCTGCCGTGTTGGGGCGCGCCCCGACACCGGGTGGCCGGTGATGACGAGGACGCGATCACCCTTGCCGTCGAGGCAGGCCGTGCCGCGCTGATTGCCAGCGGCGCCGAAGTTCACGATTTCTTCACGGGAATTGAATTGATCAGTTATGAAGATCTCGGCTTTGCCGAGCGATTCGGGGCCTACAAGCTTGTCGAGGCTGAAGTGACAAGTGTCGGCGGTGCCCTGCCGGTAAACCCCAGCGGGGGACTAAAGGCCAAAGGCCATCCTCCAGGGGCGACGGGTGTGGCACAGTGCGTGGAGCTGTTCGCGCAACTCCGAGGAGAGGCGGCCAACCAGGTGGATGGCGCACGGGTTGCGTTGGCGCACAACATCGGCGGACCGACAGCGGTTTCGGCCGTCACCATCCTGGAAGGATCAGCCAATGGCGCGGGGTAGTGGGGCCGAGCGGTGGTCGCCGGGGCTGCCTTCGATCCGCAGCTTCTCGGGGCCGATGCAGGCCGTCGGCGGGTTGTTCGCGATGTCTGCGGATGCGGTGCGCTGCATCTTCAGGCGGCCGTTTCAGTGGCGTGAGTTCTTGGAGCAGTGCTGGTTCATCGCGCGGGTTGCGCTGGCGCCGACGCTGCTGGTGGCAGTTCCGTTCACGGTGCTGATCAGTTTCACCCTCAACATCTTGCTGCGGGAGCTGGGGGCGGCGGACCTGTCCGGCGCCGGTGCGGCGTTCGGCGCGGTCACGCAGGTCGGACCCATCGTGACGGTGCTGATCGTCGCGGGAGCCGGTTCGACGGCGATCTGCGCGGACCTGGGGTCGCGCACGATCCGCGAGGAGATCGACGCGATGGAGGTGCTTGGCATCGATCCGGTGCAACGGCTGGTGACGCCGCGGATGTTGGCGTCGGGTTTGGTGGCACTACTGCTGAACAGCCTCGTGGTCATCATCGGAATCCTCGGCGGCTATATGTTTTCGGTGTTCATCCAGGATGTGAATCCTGGCGCGTTCGCCGCGGGCATCACCCTGTTGACGGGGGTGCCCGAAGTGATCATCTCGTGTGTGAAGGCGATGCTGTTCGGGTTGATCGCCGGCCTGGTGGCGTGCTATCGCGGCCTGACCATCTCCGGCGGCGGGGCCAAGGCGGTGGGCAACGCGGTCAACGAGACGGTGGTCTACGCGTTCATGGCGCTGTTCGTGATCAACGTTGTGGTCACCGCGATCGGCATCCGGATGAGCGCGAAGTAGCCCGGGGACCATCAATGGGCACCATGACGATTCTGAGGACGAGGTATCCGCGTCTGACCCGCCAGTTCAAGAGGCCGACCGACATCTTGGGCCGCATCGGTGACCACATGCTGTTCTACGTGCGGGCGCTCGGCGGGGTGCCGCACGCGGCCATTCATTTCCGTAAGGAGATCATCCGGCTGATCGCCGAGATCTCCATGGGCGCGGGCACGTTGGCGATGATCGGCGGCACCGTGGTCATCGTCGGCTTCCTCACCCTGGCCGCCGGTGGCACATTGGCGGTGCAGGGCTACTCCTCGCTCGGCAATATCGGTATCGAAGCCCTGACTGGATTTTTGGCCGCGTTCATCAACGTGCGCATCTCCGCACCCGTCGTCGCGGGCATCGGGCTGGCCGCCACGTTCGGCGCAGGCGTGACCGCTCAGCTCGGTGCGATGCGAATCAACGAGGAGATTGACGCGCTCGAGTCCATGGCGATCCGCCCGGTCGAATACCTTGTCAGTACGCGGATCGTGGCCGGGATGATCGCGATTACCCCGCTGTACTCGATCGCCGTCATCTTGTCTTTCGTGGCGTCACAGTTCACCACCGTGGTGTTGTTCGGGCAGTCCGGCGGCCTGTATGACCACTACTTCAACACCTTCCTCAACCCGATCGACCTGCTGTGGTCGTTTCTTCAAGCGGTGTTGATGGCGATCACGATCCTGTTGATACACACGTACTTCGGCTACTTCGCCTCAGGCGGTCCGTCGGGTGTCGGAGTCGCTGTGGGCAACGCGGTGCGCACCTCGCTGGTCGTGGTCGTCTCGGTGACCCTGTTGGTGTCGCTGTCCATTTACGGTTCCAACGGCAACTTCAACCTGTCGGGATAGGGGAGAAGAAGCCGATGAACTCGAACACCGTCCGGGCGTTGGCGGGGCTGGGCACCGTGGTCGCGATCGGCCTGATCGTTGCCCTCGCCGTCAGCCTGTTTCGGGGTAGCTTCACCAAAACTGTTCCGGTGACCGTGATTTCGGATCGCGCCGGGCTGGTGATGAACCCAGAAGCCAAGGTGAAGATGCGCGGTGTACAGGTCGGCAAGGTGTCATCGATCGAGGAGAAATCCGACGGCACCGCCGCCATCCAGCTGCAGATGGATCCCTCGCAGCTTCATCTCATCCCGTCCAACGTAAATGTCGACATCGAATCGTCGACGGTGTTCGGCGCGAAGTTCGTCAACATGGTTCCGCCGCCCGATCCTGCGGCGCAGAAACTCCACCCTGGACAGGTAATTCAGGGTCAGCACGTGATGGTCGAAATAAACACTGTGTTCCAGCAACTGGTACACGTGCTCGACAAGATCGACCCCGTCAAACTCAACCAGACCCTCGGCGCGATCGCGACGGCGTTCAACGGCCGCGGCGAGAAGATCGGCAGGACGCTAACCGATTTCAACGCTTTCCTGGCCAAGATCGAACCGAGCCTGCCGAACCTCAGCCACGACATCGAGGCCGCTGTGCCGACGCTCAACGCGTACGCCGACGCGGCCCCCGACCTCGTATCTACCGTCAAGAATTCGACGCAACTGAGCAATTCCATCGTCGACGAGCAGCAGAACCTCGACGAGTTCCTCGTCAGCTCAATCGGTTTGGCCGACGTCGGAAACGATGTGGTCGGCGGCAACCGGCAGGCGCTGACCGATGTGCTGCACCTACTCGTGCCCACCACCGACCTGCTCAACCGGTATCACGACGCACTGTGGTGCGGCATCGGAGGTCTCGGCACCTTCACACACGGGGACCCCCTTCGTTGCCGGGAATTGTGGTGTCGGCCGGTCTCACGCTCGGAGTCGAGCGATATCGCTATCCGGCTGACCTGCCGAAGGTCGCCGGCAAGGGTGGCCCGTACTGCAAGGAACTCGGCCTTCCGGAAGTGGCCCCCGAGTTTCGGGCGCCGTTCATCGTCGCTGATGTCGGGTCCAACCCGCAGAGGTACGGGAACCAGGGCATCCTGCTGAATTCCGAGGGCCTCAAGAACTGGCTGTTCGGGCCGATCGACGGGCCGCCACGAAACACCGCACAGATCGGAATGCCGGGATGAGGACGCGGGCGACCGGCACGTAATCAAGTTCGGCATCTTCGCCGTTGTGATGGCGATGCTGACCGCATTCCTGTTCTTCATCTTCGGCCAGGTGAGAACCGGTTCGACAACGGCTATTCGGCGGTTTTCGCCGACGCGTCGCGACTTAAAGCTGGAGACACCGTTCGAGTCGCAGGCATCCGGGTGGGCACGGTCAACGATGTGTCTCTTCGGGCAGATCGCTCGGTCCAGGTGAACTTTGACGCCGACCGCAAAATTGTGCTGACCAACGGCACCAAGGCCCAGATTCGTTATCTCAACCTGGTGGGGGATCGCTATCTCGAATCGTCGACACCCCGGGATCAACAAAGGTCCTGCCCGTCGGCGCACAGATCCCTGAGGACCGCACGGCGCCCGCCCTGGATCTCGATCTATTACTCGGCGGCCTGAAACCCGTTATCCAGGGCCTGAATCCGCAGGACGTCAACGCACTCTCCGCGTCGCTGATCCAGGTCCTGCAGGGCCAAGGGGGAACCCTGGATTCGCTGTTCTCGAAGACGTCGTCACTGACCAACTCTCTCGCGGACAACAGCCAGGTCATCCAGCAGCTGATCGAGGACCTCAAGAACACCCTCGACACGCTGTCGAAGGACGGCGACGAATTCTCCGGTGCGATCGACCGCCTCGACAAGCTGGTCAAGGGGCTGTCGGCTGACCGCGATCCCATCGGTGCGGCAATCACGTCGCTCGACAACGGAACCGCGTCGCTGACCGATCTCCTCGTCGGGCGCGATCGCCGTTGGCCGGTACGATCGGTCAGTTGAACCGGCTT
>CAWIEE010000032.1:0-7839 GCA_963835075.1 uncultured Actinomycetota bacterium
CGGCCTGTCAGGCCCAGCTCGGAACCGCCCCCTTCGTCGGTCATGCCCGACCATCACTGGGCACACGCGCACGAGGCATTCCGAACATCCGGGCAAGTTTAACGGTGCGCACCTGCCTGGTCTGGCAGACCCGCGGGCAACGTGGACCGCAATCGACCTGGTCGCCCGAATAGGCTGGCGAACATGACTCTCAAGCAGCGGGTACCGTTTCTGCGCTGGTCGTTCTGGCGGATGGCGATCGGGGCCCGCAATCTCACCAAGACCGGCCAGATCGGCGACGGACGAGAGGCGGCCGCCGCCGACTATGCGGTGGCCAACGCACGTCAGGGCGACATCGATGACGTGATCGCCAAGGTGGACCAGTTCGCGTACGAGGAGTCGTTCCTGATCAACATCGGGGACGAGAAAGGCGAGCTGCTCGACGCCGCCGTCCGCCGCGCCAACCCCGGCCTGGCACTGGAGCTGGGCACCTACTGCGGCTACAGCTCGCTGCGGATCGCCCGTGCGGCGCCGTCGGCCAACGTGTTCTCCGTCGAGCTCGCGGAGGCCAATGCCGATGTGGCACGGCGCATCTGGGCGCACGCCGGCGTCGACGATCGGGTGACCTGCGTGGTCGGCACCATCGGCGATGGCGGCCGGACACTCGGTGCGTTGGCCGCTGAGCACGGCTTCGCCGCGGGCAAGCTCGACTTCCTGTTCATCGACCACGACAAGGGCGCCTACCTGCCCGACCTGCAGAGCATCCTGGACCGTGGCTGGCTGCACCAAGGATCCATCGTGGTCGCCGACAACATCCTCATTCCGGGCTCGCCGAAGTACCGCGCCTACATGCGCGAGCATCAGCGGAAGCTCTTCGAAACAATCGAGCACAAGACCCATGGCGAGTATCAGACACTGATGCCCGATGTCGTGCTGGAGTCGGAGTACCTAGGCGGCTGACAACTCCCTCGCGATCCGCTTCGCCATCCGTTTGGATTGTTTGGCGATGTACCCGATGAGAGACGGCCTGGCAAGAAAACCGAGGAACCACAGGCCATCGGCGGCAGGGACCGGCGCGAGAACGCGAGGGTTCCCGCTTGCGTCAAGGACGCCCAGGTGGCCGACCAACGGTTCCAGCCCACGTCCGTAGCCCGTCGCAGATATGACGACGTCGGCCTCTACCGCGCCGCCGTCGCCCAGCGTGACGGACGCGCCGTCGAATCCCGTGACCGCGGCGACGACCTGCACCGCCCCGTTCTTGATGGCGTCGATCACCTCCATGTCGAGAATGGCGGGTGCCTTACCGCGGGCATTGTGGGTGAAGATGCCCAGACGGCCCTGGCAGTCCGAACTCGGTGAGGTCACCGATTGCCGAACGACGCGCCGCCCGCGCGATCGCGTCGCCAAACCGTACCGGAGCGTGATACAGCGGGTTGGCGATCAAGTCACCGGGAAGTCCACTGGCAAGCGCGCGCAGGAGGATGTTCGGCGGCGTGCGGACCGCGAGCCACACTTTGGCGGCACCGCCGGTCGCGAGGTCGTGCGCGATGTCCATCGCCGACGACCCTGCTCCGACAACAAGGACTCGTTTGCCGACAAACGCGCCGGGGTTGCGATACGCGGACGAATGCAAGATCTCACCGGCGAAGCGATCCGCCCGGGCCACTCGGGATGCACCCGGGGTGTTCTCATACCCCGTGGAGACGACGACTTGCCGTGCGTCGATGTCCCCTGTCGACGTGGTGAGCCGCCAGCCGGGCGGTCGTCGATCGATTCGTTCCACCACCGTTCCCAATCGGAGGGCGATGCCGTCTTCTTGCGCGTGGCGGTCCAGGTGCGCAACAACCTGATCGCGGGAGGGAAATGTTGGCGTGCCCTTCGGGTACGGGCGGTTGGGCAGATGAGAGAAATGCCGCCCGGTATTCAGTTTGAGCCGCTCGTCGCGGCTCCGCCAAGACGCGGCGACGTGATCTGCCCGCTCAATCAACACCGGCCTGATGCCTCGGTCGTTGAGACTGACTGCCGCAGAGACACCGGCTGGCCCCGCGCCAATGACGACTACTTCGTTCACATCCACCGCCAACGATCAACAGCCCCCGAAGCGTTCAGCGCGCCCGCGGGTGCGCCCCTGCCCACACCTCGCGCAACGCATTCACCGTAACCATGGTGTAGATCTGCGTCGTCGTCACCGATGCGTGGCCGAGCAGCTCCTGCACGACGCGGACATCGGCGCCGCCGTCGAGCAGATGCGTCGCGAACGAGTGCCGCAGCACGTGCGGTGACACCGCCGCTTTGATGCCTGCCCGTTCGGCGGAGTCCTGCAATACCTGCCATGCGCTCTGCCGCGACAGCCGGCCGCCGCGGGCATTGAGGAAGATCGCCGAGGTGCCGCGGCCGCGGCGGGCCAGGTCGGGTCGGCCGCGGACCAAATATGCATCGAGCGCGGTGACGGCGGGCCGCCCGATGGGCACCAGCCGCTGCTTCCCGCCCTTGCCACGCAGCAGCACCGACCGGGCATGGGTGTCGATGTCGTCGACGTCGAGGCCGACCGCCTCGGAGATCCGGGCGCCCGTCGAGTACAACAACTCCAGCACGGCACGGTTCCGCAGGGTCAGCGGACCGTCGGCCTCGCTGTCTCCGCCGGCGCCTTCGAGCAGAGCCAGCACCTCGTCGACCGTCAGGCTCTTCGGCAGCCGCCGGCTGGGAGTCGGCGGCTTGACTTCCCGCGCGACGTCGAGCTCGGTCATCCCCTCGGATGTCGCGAAGCGGTGAAGTCCCCGCACGGCCACCACCGCGCGGGCCGCGGACACCGCAGACAGCGGCATGATCCTGGTGTCAGGATCACCGCGACGCAGCGATACGAGGAATTCGCTTACGTCGGTCTCAGTCACCTTGGCCAAATCGTCGATGCCGCGCTGCGCCAGATGCTCGGCATAGCGGCGCAGGTCGCGGCGGTAGGAGCTCAACGTGTTGGCGGCCACGCCGCGTTCGATGGTCAGGTGGTCGAGGTATCCCTGTAGCTGGTCGTCGAGGGCGGATTTAAAGGTGGTCATTCGAGCCCCTTGCGGTGCGCGAATGCCGACGGCTTGTCCGTCCACGGCGCGTCGACGGGCCGCAATGCGGCCGGGTCTGTGACTGTGTTGGCGGCCAGGATCCCGCCCACTGCAAGGGAATTGACGATCTCGCCGTCAATCACCATGCGCACCGCTTCGTCGAGCGGAAACCAGCGCAACGTCAGGTCGGCCTCCTCGTCGTGGGGGTCGGGCCGCCCGACATCGGTCAGCCCTGTCGCCAGGTACACCCGCACGCTCTCGTCGGAGAAACCGGGCGCCGAGTCGAGGTCGATCAGCGTCTTCCACTCCGCCGCGGCAAGCCCGGCTTCTTCCTTGAGCTCGCGGGCGGCGGTGACGTGCGGTGGCTCACCGCCGAGGTCCAGCAGGCCCGCGGGCAGCTCCCACAGCCGCCGTCCCAGCGGATGGCGGTACTGGTAGACCATCATGACGTGTTTCGCTTCGTCAAGTGCGACTACAGCTACGGCCCCGTAGTGCTCAACCACTTCGCGCCGGGCGGAGTTGCCGTGAGGCATGCGCACCTCGTCGGCACGCAAGGCGAAAATCTTTCCGATGTAAAGGGTTTCGGATTCGATGGTCTCGAACTCGTGTTCACCCACGAGTCGCTGGTTCTTGCAGCAGTTGCCCGACATTGTCGGGATGCTCGTTACCGTTTGCATGCTGCTCGGGAATGTCCATGCCCGGCAACCGTTCCTCCGCCTTGTAGTTCAGCGATGCGCCGATGAACGCCACGAACAGCGGATGCGGCCTGGTGGGTCTGCTCTTGAGCTCCGGGTGCGCCTGGGTGCCGACGAGGAACGGATGGATATCGGAGCCGTACTCGACGAACTCGACCAGATGTCCGTCCGGCGACGTGCCGGAGAAACGCAACCCGCTCTCCGCGATGCGGTCGCGATACTCGTTGTTGACCTCGTAGCGGTGGCGATGGCGCTCCGACACCTCGGTGGCCTGGTAGGCCTGCGCCACAATAGAACCCGGCCCCAGCTTGGCCGGGTAGGCGCCCAACCGCATGGTGCCGCCGAGGTCGGCCTCGCCTGCTACCGCCTGCCGCTGGTCGGCCATCGTGGAGATCACAGGATCCGGCGTTTTCGGATCGAACTCCGCAGAGTTGGCCCTTGCGAGTCCGACCGAGCGGGCCGCTTCGATGACGATGCACTGCAACCCGAGGCACAGGCCGAGGACCGGCAGCCCCCGCTTACGCGCGTACGAGATGGCGCCGATCTTGCCCTCGATGCCGCGAATGCCGAAACCACCAGGAATCAGCACGCCGTGCACATCGCCAAGCGCGGCGGCGGCGGCAGCCTCGGTCTCGCAGTCGTCGGATGCCACCCAGCGCATCTCGACCTTGGCGCGGTGCTTGAAGCCGCCCGCCCGCAATGCCTCGGCCACCGACAGGTATGCGTCAGAGAGGTCAATGTACTTGCCCACCAAGGCGATCCGCACCGTCTCCTGCGGATCGTGCACACGCTGGAGAAGGTCGTTCCACTGCGTCCAGTCGACATCGCGGAACGGCAGATTCAACCGGCGCACCACGTAGGCGTCGAGTTCCTCACGGTGCAGCACCTTGGGAATGTCGTAGATCGACGGCGCGTCCGGCGTCGAGATCACGCCGTCGATATCGACGTCGCACATCAGCGCGATCTTGTTCTTCAGCGGTTCGGGCACGTCGCGGTCGCAGCGCAGGATCAACGCGTCCGGCGTGATACCGATGCTGCGCAGCGCCGCCACCGAATGCTGGGTGGGCTTGGTCTTGAGTTCACCCGATGGCGCCATGTAGGGCACCAGCGAGCAGTGCAGGAAGAAGCAGTTCTCGCGGCCGACCTCATGGCGGACCTGGCGGGCGGCCTCGAGGAAGGGCAGCGATTCGATATCGCCGACCGTGCCGCCGATCTCGGTGATCACCACGTCAGGCCGGTGGCCGTCGGCATCCGGTGTGGCCATCGCCCGGATCCGGCTCTTGATCTCGTCGGTGATGTGCGGGATGACTTGGACGGTGTCGCCGAGGTACTCCCCGCGCCGCTCCTTGGCGATCACCTGCGAATACACCTGTCCCGTTGTGACATTGGCCGAGCCGGACAGGTTGCGGTCGAGGAAGCGCTCGTAGTGGCCGACATCGAGGTCGGTCTCTGCGCCGTCCTCGGTCACGAACACCTCGCCGTGCTGGAACGGGTTCATGGTGCCCGGGTCGACGTTGAGGTACGGGTCGAGCTTCTGCATCGTCACCTGCAAGCCCCGCGCCGTTAGCAACTGGCCGAGGCTGGACGCCGTCAGGCCCTTTCCGAGCGAGGAAACCACGCCGCCCGTTACGAAGAGGTGCTTGGTGGCGCTCTGCGGGTGCTTGCGCAATGCTGGCAAGAGCGACCTCCGTGACGACGGGCAGGGCTTACTTTTCTAGGCTGAGTCCTAGCTTGGGGCCTGCCGACCCACGGAAATTCACCTTAACACCGACGCCGACAAGCCGTCGCTGACACGCCATGGGGTGGCCCCCGCGTGCCATGTGACTATTGCGGCACCGTTACCGATGTCGCGCCCTGGCCGATTCCGTACTGACCGGGCCGCCCGCCGTCGACCAGGTCACTGAGGGCAAGCGTCGTGGTCATCCGGCCTGACTCGGCATTGACGTCGTCGACAGTGCTGACCGCCGCTCTTAAACCGGTGTCGGACCTGGTCACAGCCAGCGCTGCAGTTCCGGATGCGGAGCCGTCCCGCCCCGCGACCACCGTGCCCGAGCCATGCGGGGCCAGGCCTGCCGCGAATCGGGCCACGGTCGCGCCCTGATTGCCTGCGCTGTCGCTCAGTCCCCCGCCGGTGACGATCAGTGCGGCGTTGGCCGGGCCGATGTGCTGGGTGCCATACGTCACAAAGCCGGTGTCGCGCAGCGCTGCCAGCACAGTGTCACGCTGGGCATCGTCGACCACTCGGACCTTCGGATCCTTGTTGATCAGCATCGCGATTCCCAACAGGTCGCCTGCTTGCGATCCCTGGTCGACCGAGGTCGTGCTCAACTGCGCCCCTGCCGGCACGATCGGCGAGTTCACCACCGACAGCAACTTCTCCGCGGAGTTGGCGTCGACGAACTCCTGAGTCAGTGCCACGGTCCCGGTGACCGTCCCGCCCGCCTGCCCAACCATCCGAGACAGTACGTCGACATCGTCGTCGTTGGAGTCCGGAGTGCGGAATACCACGACCGACTTGCCTGCCAACGTGCCATGCAGGATCCGCGGAGACATCTGTGCGTCGAATTCACCTGCGGCGTTGAGCTTTTCGTTCAGCGCGTTCTTGTCGTCGGTGAGCGTGTTGATCTGGTTCTGCAGCTCGTGCTTGTCATCGCGCAGGCCAGACAGCAGCGTCTTGGACAGCAGGCCCGAACCGAGCGCCACCCCGATGGCGAGCGCAAGGGACACCGCCGCGAGTGAAATCGCGTGTGAGCGTAGGGAAATCATGCGAGCCCCTTAGGTGACCCAACTCTGGACCCACAAGGAGAACCGGTTCCAGTAGTCGACGATCCAGTCGACGAACGTCACGTCCGCGCGCGACACCCACAGTGCGACGATCACCGCAATCAGCATGGCTAACACCAGCAGCGCGATGGCCCCTCCGGACACCCGGCTGCGGTACAACGTGGCGACTGCCTTGGCGTCGACCAGCTTCTCGCCCACCTTGAGCCGGGTCAGGAAGGTTGACGGATTGCTTTGCTGCCGTGACCGATCGAAGAACTCCTCAATGCTGGCGGTGTGGCCGACGGTGACGATCAGAGACGCGCCGTGGTGATCACACAGCAGCAGCGCCAGATCGGCGGCCGAGCCGGCGGCGGGGAATGTCATCGCCCCGACGCCAAGATCCTGGATGCGTTCGAGGCCCGCCGCGTGCCCGTCGGCATCGGCAGGCAGCACCACCTGGGCTCCGCATTTCAACGTCTCGGCGCTGATCTTGTCGGGGTCCCCGATGATGAGCTGCGGCCGATACCCGGCCTTGCGCAGCACGTCGGCGCCGGCGCCAACGCCGACGAGCACCGGTTGATATTCCTTCATGAACGGCTTGAGCGCCTTCAGATCGGCGGCGGCGTTGGGTTCCTCGGCGACGATGACGACGTGGCGACGGTTGACGTCGACGTCGATGTCCGGGATGCCGATTCCGTCGATCAGCAACGGGCTCTCACTTCGAATGAACTCGATCGTGTTTCCGGCGAACGCCTCGAGGTGAGCCACAAGGCCGCTCTTGGCCTCGTGCATCAGCTCATTGATCTCGTGGTCGGTTCGCTCGGTGCCCAGGATCAGCCTGCGGTCGCCGGAATACACGCCGCCCTCGTGCAGCCGCACGCGTGCACCATCCTTGACCTTCTTGAAGACCTCCTGGCCGGTCTCGTCGATCAGCGTGACGCCATTGGCGACGAGTACCTCAGGCCCGAGGTTCGGGTAGCGGCCGGAGATCGACGGCGATGCGTTGACGACCGCGGCGACGTCGGCCTCGACGAGCGCGTCTGCGGTGATCCGGTCCAAGTCCAGAGCGTCGATCACGACGATGTCGCCAGGGGCGACCCGCCGCAGCAGCCGTTCGATGTCGCGGTCAACCCTGGCGGTGCCGGTGATGCCCGGCCGAGAGCTGGCAGTACGCGATAGCAGCGCTGACATCTTCATGAGCCGATTCTCTCCGGCGGATATCCGCGGATGGCGGAGGCGCGCCGTAACAACAGCCCCATATGTACCTTTTGTAACATCTGCAACACGCTTGGGACGCGTTCGACTCACTCTCCGCGGTAGTTCGACCGCATCGAGCAGTTCCCGGGCGT
>CAWIEE010000033.1:0-28372 GCA_963835075.1 uncultured Actinomycetota bacterium
GCCGACGCATTCGCCGTCGAATTGCCCAGGGACGCCGGGTTTGTCGAGGCGATCATCGCGTGCCGGGTTAGCGGCGGCTGAGCAGGTAACCCGCGACAGCGACGTCGTGTGCATAGGTCACCTTGAGGTTGGCCTCGCCGCCGGGGAAGGTGCGGACCTGTTCGTCGGTGTACTTCTCGATGCATGACGACGTGTCGGTGCCTTCGAAACCCTGCGCGTCCGCGGCGCGATACGCGCGAAGCAACGGCTTTGCCCGAAACGCCTGTGGGGTTTGAACGCGCACCAATCTGCCACTGCCACTGGTTGATGCGATGCCCACGGGTCCCTGCTGCACGACGTCCGGGATGGTCAATGCAGGTATCGCGCCGCCGAACTCGCGGGCGACCGAGACCGCGGTGACGAACATGTCGCTGCCTGCCAGCGGACGGGCGGCATCGTGGATCACCACCACATCGACTGCGCCCGATTCGATGTCGCCCGCGAGGTAGTGCAGCACGTTGAACTCGGAGGCGTGCCTGCTGTCTCCGCCCTCGACCAGTTCCACCGTCGCGTCTGGGAGTTCGGCCGTCACGGTGTTGTGCGCGAGGTCGCGTTCGCCGCGGCGATGCACCAACACGGTGCGCGCGATCTGAGGAACTTGCGTGACGGCGTCCAGCGACCAGGCCACCATGCTGCGCCCTGCCAGCGGCAGATACGCCTTGTTGCCATCGGCGCCCACACGTGTGCCAAGGCCGGCGGCGAGCACCACGCCGACGGCGTAGGACTCTGGCGGCGGGCTCGTGGCAGCCATTTTGGCACTGTATCGAACGCGCCTCGCGCGCAGTCACTCTGCCGACGACCGGGTTCAGTCGTCGGCGTGGCGGTTGTAGTCCCACCGCTCCAGACGCGCCTGCAGGTCGTACAGGCCCAGTGCGGCAAGCGGTGTGCCGACGGACATGAAGACCATCATCAACGCGTTCACGGCTCTCTCGAGTCATTCGTGGTCTTTCTGACGGAATGCAGCGTATGAAGCGAACGCATTGAGCCACATGCATTGTTGGCTACCTGCTTGTCCGTGCCGTGGCCCAATTCGTCGCGTGCGGCCTTGCGTATCGCCCGATACCGTTGCTGCTCGCTGGCGGCCCACGGCTCGGCCCAGCCGGCGAGCAGCTCTCCTGCACGAAGCAACGGAAGCAATTCGGCAACGAATTGGGGGTCGACGACGGGTGCGGGCTCGCCATCGCCGAGCAGATGCCCGATCTGGTCTACCGCGTCGTGCCAGTCCACAGAAACGCTGGGCGCCAGCTCGATGTATTGGGGATCAACCACCAGCAGCGGGTCGGCACCCACTGGCCGCAGCCGCCACATCGTGGAGCGCAGGCTGGCGACCGCGCGCCGCGTCTGGGCATGTGGCCACAGCATCGCGCAGACCCACAGCCGGTGTACCGGTCTGCGTTTCAGCGCGACCAGCGCGATCAGCCGCTGGCACGCGGGAGGCAGCTCGACGGGCTGTTGACCTCGGTGAACGGCGAATTGACCGAGCAGGTTCAGTGAGAATTCTTCCGACACACTTCGATCGTGATGCCGGGCCGGGCCGGGGTCATGCGTAGTGCACTACCTGTTTTGTATTCAACGTTCCCGTCGGTTACTGCGTATGTCGCGATAGAACTGCGGGGCGGATCGAGTGATGGATCGGCTAGGGGCCGCCAGCCCAGTGCAGGATGACTCGGACGTCGTCGCGCCGCGTTCAACAAACTGCCTGGTGAAATGGGAGCCGAGGGACCCGCTCGCGCCCATCACCAACTTCTTGGCGCCTGCCATGGGGTGAAATGTAACGGGCTGACGATCTGAAAGACATCTCACGAACTTCTGTGTCAAGCCGCGAGAGGGAGAGGACCATCGAGTGACCGAGGTCAATCCGCAACACCTTCAGGTGGCGCCTGTCCATCGGATCCGGGCGATGTCGGGCCGCGATCCGGACGAGGAGCATCGGGTCGCGACGCCGCTGGAACTGCTCTTCGACCTGACATTCGTCATCGGGTTCGGCATCTCCGCCAACGAGTTCGCGCACATGCTCGCCGAGAACCACGTCGGCGCCGGGCTCTTCGGCTTCTCGTTCGCGACATTCGCCATCTGCTGGGCGTGGATCAATTTCAGCTGGTTCGCGTCGGCCTATGACACCGACGACTGGATTTATCGCTTGCTGACCATGCTGCAGATGGTCGGCGTCATCATCATGGCGCTGGGCTTCCCGCCGATGTTCGCTTCGATCGAGCACGGCCACAACGTGGATAACAGAGTCATGGTGGCCGGCTACGTGGTGATGCGAATTGCGTTGGTGGTGCAGTGGTTACGCGCGGCCAAGCAGGATCCGGACCACCGTTCGGCGTGCCTCACCTACGCGGTCGCCGTTACCGTCGCGCAAGTCGGCTGGATTGCCACCATCTTTCTGCACACCACGGTCGCGGGCACCTTCGTGATAGTGGCGCTGCTGATCGGCGTGGAGTTGATGGGGCCGGTATTCGCGGAGACCCGCAAGGGCGGCACGCCCTGGCATGCCCATCACATCACCGAACGCTACGGCCTGCTGACGATCATCGCGCTCGGCGAGGGCGTGGTCGGCACGGTCGCATCGTTGTCCGCGGTGGTCGGTGCGCAGGGCTGGTCGTTCGATGCCGTGTTCGTGGTGGTGGCGGGCGTCGGGCTGACCTTCGGAATGTGGTGGACGTATTTCATCGTCCCCCAGGCGGAGCTGCTGCACGCCCACCGGGAACGCTCGTTCCTGTTCGGCTATCTGCCGGTTGTGACGTTGGGCGCCATCGTGGCGACCGGCGCGGGTCTGCACGCTGCCGCGTACTACATCGAGCACCATTCCAAGCTGAGCTCGGTCGAGACGGTGTTGTCGGTGGCAGTGCCCGTCGCAACGTACATCGCGTCCATCTACCTGCTGTACGCGCTGCTCTTGCGGGCGGTGGACACCTTCCACCTGCTGCTACTCGCGGTGACCGCGGTCGTGCTCGTCACCGCGGTCTGGCTGGCTGCCGCGGGGATCTCGATGGCCAACTGCCTGCTGGTGGTCACCTTGGCGCCGATGGTGACGGTCGTCGGCTACGAACAACTGGGGCATCGGCACGCCGCGGAGGCCATCGCCAGGATCGTCGCGGAACGGGGGGAGGGCACGCTTTCCTAATGCGTTTGGCGGCATCGGGTTCGGGTACGCCAGTGCTACCACCTGCCTTTCGATGGAGATGCGTGACGATGCCGAAGACAACGAACAGCGATCAGCCCAAGAAGAGTGAGTTGCCCAGTACCCTGCGCAAGTCGCCACCCAAGGCGCAGCGGACGTTCGCCAAGGCGCATGACTCGGCTGTAGTGCAGCACGGCGAAGGTGAACGTGCGCACCGGGTCGCCTACGACGCGCTCAAGCACAGCTTCGAAAAGATCGGTGACCATTGGGAGCCCAAATCCCAAAAGGGGCCATCCGATTCCCGCGCGGCCAGCGGCGGCCCCAACCCGAAGGGCAGGTCCGCTGAGGGTGTCGACGCCAACGCTTCGAAGAAGCATCTCGTGGAAGTCGCCCGGCGGCTGGATATTTCGGGGCGGTCGACCATGAGCAAGAGCGAACTGGTTTCGGCCATCAAGAAAGCCAATCGGCGGGCATCGGCTCGCAGCCGGTAGAGCTAGCGCGGCGCCGCGTGGGCGTCGAAGCCCTCCAGCAGCATCCGTTCGTTTTCCAGCTTCATCCGACGTCGCGCCTTGCCACGAGTGATCAGGATGCCGACTACGGCCAGAATCCAGACCGCGTACTGCACCGTCCAGGCCAGCCGGAACGACTCGAACGAGAAGGCGCCTGTGGCATCCAGAATCACGCCCATCGCCTGCATGACCAACAGCGAGGCGACGAAGCCACCCATGTTGACCATGCCCTGGGCAGTGCCAAGCGTCGCGCTCGGATTGAACGTGCGCGCGAAGTCGAAGCCGACCATCGAGCCTGGACCGCCGACCGAGATGACCACGATCAGCAAGACCAGAAGCCAGAGCGGCGCCCTACCGGGCAGCGCTAGCACCACCGTCCAGGCCACGGCGTTGCTGCCGATGATGGCCAGCACCATCCGTGATCGCCGGTGGGGCTTACGGCCCGTGACGATCCCGACCACGATACCTGCGGAGATGGCGGCGACGACGGAGATCGTCAGCAGGCCGCCCGCCGCTCCCGGCGAAAGGCCCTGGGCCACTGTCAGATACGGAACGCCCCACATCAACGCGAACACCGTTACGGAGAATTGGGTGCCCATGTGGGTGAAGAAGCCGAGCCGCGTCCCGGGGCGCAGCCACACAGTCTTGATGCTGACCAACGTCTCCCGGATCGACGTGGTCTGCGTTGGCACCTCCCGGCCGTTCGGCGTGTTCTTTACCAACGCGATGGTCAGAACCATCGACAGCACCCCGATCGCCGCGACGGAAACGTAGGCCGCCGTCCACCCAGCACCGGCGAGCAGGCTGAAAAACGGAATGGCCGACAGTACCTGGCCCAGCTGCCCGCAGATGCCGGTGAGCTGTGTCACCAGGGGAACCCGCCGAGCCGAGAACCAGTGAGGCACCAGCCGGAGCACGGAGATGAACGTAAACGCATCTCCGAGGCCGAGCACCGCGCGCGCCGCAATCGCCGCGGGCAGCGACTCGGTGAACGCGAGCACCAACTGGCCCGACGCCATCAGGCCTGCGCCGAGGAGGATCAGCGCCTTGGAGCCGAATCGGTCGAGCAGCAGACCGGCAGGCACCTGTGCGCAGGCATACACCACGATCTGAAGGACCACGAACGTGGACAGCACACCGGGGCTGGCGCCGAAGCGCTCGGCGGCATCCAGACCTGACACACCGAGGGTGGTGCGGTCGAGAACGGCGACGATGTATGCGAGTAGTCCGGTGGCCCAGACGATCCAGGGACGCACACCGAACCTTTCACTTCGAAAAAGTTTGTCCGAACGTCTCAGACGACGAATTGCGACTCCATCATCGCGCATCGGGCCGCGCCGAGCCAATTCCTCGCCCGTGAAATCACTCACCGCGGGGAGCGCCGCCACCGACGGAAATGAGTTGGCTGAAGTTGCGGGCTCGCGTCGGCGCGTTGGACGATCGCATATCATATTCCCAGATAGTCGTGTGTACCTCGGATAGCTAGCAAATCATCGGTCAGCGTTCGTGACTTCGCTCGCAAAGGACATCCTGCGGCTAAAGTGGTCGCATGAATTTCCATGGTGCAAAGTCGACGCGCACCCCGAGCAACATCGGGGGGCGTCGCGTTGGCTGAGTACCGGTTGGATGATTTGGCGCGGATCTCGGGTGTGAGTGCCCGAAATATCCGTGCCTATCGGGAGCGCGGTCTGCTCGACCCGCCGCGGCGGGTCGGCCGGTCGGCGTACTACGACGACTACCACCTCTCCCAGCTGAAGACCATCAATCAACTGCTTCGCAGGGGGTTCAGCTCTGCCCACATCGCGGAGTTCTTCGCAAGCATGCGCGAGGGCGCCGATCTGGCCGACATCCTGGGTATTCAGCAAGCAATCCTGGGCCCGCCGACCGACGAGGATGACGCAGCGTACGCCAAGAGCCTCGCCCTCGACATCGATCCAGGCTGCGACGATGCCCAGCAGCTCCTCGAGCACGGCCTCGCCGAACTGCACGACGGGGCAGTCGTGATGGTCGATCAAACGATCGGCGAGATCATTGCGCGCACACCGGAACAACTGCTCTATGTTCGTGCCATTCTGCGGATCTTCGAATCGACACGCGAAACCATCGATGAGTTGGCAACCGAAGTCGTCGACGCACTGGAGGAGTGCGTGATCGCGCGTTTCGGGCCGAACTATGTGCCAAAGCCCGACGAGTATCCCGAGCTGAGCCGGATCGTGCAGGACTACCGCGACCTCGGTCACAAGGTCGTCGCCGACCGACTCGATGAGGCGCTGCAGCAGCGGATGGTCGCGGCTATTTCCAACTACACCACCGGAATCATGGTGAGTGGGGTCTGGGACCCGAAGGAACAATAAGCTACACCCGCGTCGTGGCCGGATCGCCTCCGAACCGCTGTGCGAGCCATACCGGGATGATCGCGACGAGTGTGAGGCCGGCGGCCACCACGTTGATCACCGGAGCCTGGTTGGGGCGGAACAGATTTCCGAAGATCCAGATCGGCAGGGTCTGTACCGTCGGACCCGCGGTGAATGTCGTGACGACGATTTCGTCGAAGGACAGGGCGAAGGCCAGGATGGCGCCCGCCACTAGCGAGCCGCCCATCATCGGAAAGGTCACGTACCTGAACGTCTGCCACGGTGACGCGCCGAGGTCGGCCGACGCGTCGTCGAGGCTGGTGCCCAGTCGGCGCAACCGGGCCTGGGTGTTGTTGAACACGATGACGATGCAGAACGTCGCGTGACCGACGATGACCGTCGCCAGGCCCAACGTCACGCCCAGAGCCGAGGTGAAAGTGGCATTGAGCGCGATGCCCGTGACGATGCCAGGCAACGTAATCGGTAGCACCACAAGTAAACTCACGACGTTTCGGCCGAAGAACGCATAGCGCTGCACGGCGAACGCGGCCATGGTGCCGAGTACGAGCGCGATCGCTGTCGCGCCAACGCCGACCACCACCGAATTGGCAAGCGATTTCCACATCCCCTCGCTGTTGGCCGCGGCGACCCACCATTGAAGGGTGAAGCCGGTGGGTGGGAACGCAAACGAGCGCGAGGCGTTGAAGGCATTGATCACCACCAAGAGCAGTGGCGCGTAGAGGAATACCAGGACAAGCAGTGTCCATACCCGTACCGTCCGCCGGGCTGCGGTCGAGAGCATCAGACGTTCTCCAGCGCGCCGGTGCGGCGCATCGCCAGCAGGTAGGCGATGATCGCGACAAGGGGAATGATCGAGAGCGCCGCTGCCAGTGGCTGATTGTTGGCGGTGACGAGCTGGCCGTAGATGATGTTGCCGAGCATCTGGGTCTTACCGCCGACGATCGTCACTGCGATGTAGTCGCCGAGCGACAGCGAGAAGGTAAAGATTGAGCCGGCCGCTATGCCGGGGAACACCAGCGGCGCAACGACCATGCGCAGCGTCGCGAAATCGGAGGCGCCCAGATCCGAGCTCGCATCGATCAGCGAATCGGAGACGCGTTCGAATGCCGCGAACACCGGAATCACCATGTAGGGCAACCACAGATACGTCAGCGTTACGACGGTGGCGGTCAGCCCGTAGCCGGGGCTATAACCCGTCGCCCATGACATCGGGCCCTCCGGCGACAGCAGCACCCGCCAGGCGTAGGCCTTGACCAGATAGCTCGCCCACAGCGGCGTGGTCGCGGCGACCACCAATGCCAATCGCACCCGCGGCGAGGCGACCTTGGCCATGTAGAACGCCAACGGCACCGCAAGCACTATGCACAACACGGTCACCACCAACGCGACGGAGATGGTGCGCGCAGTCGCCGTCCGGAAAACACTGTCGGTAAGCACCCGAACGATGTTCTCGCTTGTGAAGGTGCGCACCACCGCGCCAGTGAAAGCGTTGGTGGTCCAGAATGCCGAAACCAGCAGCACGGCAAGCGAACCGAGGTACGCCACCACCAGCCAGGCCAGCGGTGGGATGAGTAACAGCGCCAGGCTGAGGCGACGCCCTGTCGACGCTGAGGAGGCTATCGGCGTCGTCCCGCGCTCCTGGGTCAGCCCTTGATCTGCTGCCACTTGTCGACCCACTCGTTGTAGGCCGTGCAGCCATCACCGCTGCCGTCGACGCACTGCTTCTGCGGCGTTGTCCAGTAGTGGATTTCGGCTGCGTACTTTTCATCGGTCGCGTGGAAGAGGTCGCAGAAGTCCTTCTGGCTGGTGTGTTCGCACGCCTTGGTCTGTGCGGGCGCCTCACCGAAGTATTCGGCGACTTGGGCATTGACCGCGGGCGAGGTGATCCAGTCCATCCACTTGTACATGCAGTTCGGATGCGCTGCCTTCGCCGAGACCATCCAGGTATCCGACCATCCGGTGGAGCCTTCCTTGGGTAGCACGGTATTGACCTGAACCTTGTTGTCCGTGCCGATGGTGTTGGCGATCACCTGCCAGGTGGTGCCGATGACGGATGTTCCGGACTCGAACGCCTGCACCTCTTTGGTGTAGTCCGACCAGTACTCGCTGACATTCTCGCGTTGCTTCTTGAGCAATTCGACTGCGGCGTCGAGTTGTTTGGGTGTCAGCGAGTACGGGTCCTTGATGCCGAGATCCGGCTTGGTCTTCGAAAGATACAGCGCGGCGTCGGCGATGTAGATCGGGGAGTCGTAGGCGGTGACCTTGCCCTTGTGCTTGCCCGCGTCATCGAAAACGGCACTCCACGAGTCCGGCGCGTCACGCACAACGTCGAGGTTGTACATCAGTAGATTGGCACCCCAGCCGTGCGGAATCCCGTACATCTGCCCGTTCACCGAATTCCACGACTTGCCTTTGAGGAAGGACGAAATCGTCGCGTAGTTCGGCACCAGCGAAGTGTTAACCGGCGCCACGTCACCCGCGTAGATCAGTCGCAGCGTGGCATCACCTGACGCCGAGACGCCGTCGTATTGGCCGGTGCGCATCAACTGCACCATCTCGTCGGAGGTGTTGCCGATCTTCACGTTGACCTGGCACCCCGTCTTCTGCTCGAACGGCGTCACCCAGTCGATGGTCTTGTCGTTGGAGCCGTTCTCGGCATAGCCCGCCCACGCGATGATGTTCAGTTGGCCCTCGCCATTGCCGAGTGCCGAGAGCGGCTCGAGCTTCGGCGGTGTCTGGCCGGTGCTGCCGGGCTTCTCCGAGCTCGAACATGCGACGACAAGGGCGGCGCATGCGGTCAGCGTGAGACCGATTCGCATGGCGGTTGATGTCATGGCTACTCCTCGAATTTCAATTGGTGGACAGCCTTTTCGGGCCAGGCCAAGGTGATCTGGGTTCCGTGGTGCAGGTCCGGTGGTAGCCAGGTGCTGGCGGTGAGAACCGTGGCGGTCAGCGTGACGTCGGGCGCGGCGACCGCAGCGATGCGCGTGGTGGCGCCGGCGTAGATGATTTCGGACACCGTTGCCTCCACCGTGCGGACCCCGGCCACTGGATCGGTGCCCGGCCGAAACACGCCGATGCGCTCCGGCCGGATGACGAACATTCCGGGCCGGCCCATGAGTGCTTCGGCGGCGGCGCCGTCAAGAACGTTGGAGGTGCCGACGAAATCGGCGACGAACCGGTTGGCCGGGTTCTCGTAGACGTCGCGGGCGTTGCCGACTTGCTCGATGCGCCCGTCGTTGAACACGGCGAGCCGGTCGCACAGTGTCAAGGCCTCGTCCTGGTCGTGGGTGACGATGACGAACGTGATGCCGACCTCACGCTGGATGGCCTTCAGTTCTACCTGCATCTGCTCGCGCAGTTTGAGATCCAGCGCACCGAGCGGCTCGTCGAGCAGAAGTACCCGCGGCCGCCCGACCAATGCCCGCGCCAGCGCGACGCGCTGACGCTGTCCCCCCGATAGTTGCGCAGGGTTTCTGGGCGCCAGGTCGGCCAGCCGCACCATGTCGAGCGCGTCTGCGGTCCGGCGCCTGCGTTCGGCCTTGGGCACCCCCTTGACTTTCAGCCCGTACTCGATGTTCTGCGCCACCGTCATGTGCGGGAATAGCGCGTACTCCTGGAAGACGGTGTTGACGTCGCGGTGGCGGGCGGGCAGCGCGGTTACGTCGACGCCGCCGAGCCTGATCACCCCCGCGGTGGGCTGCTCGAACCCCGCGATCATCCGCAGCACCGTCGTCTTACCCGAACCAGACGGACCGAGGATGGCGAACAGTTCGCCGTCGCCGACGGTCAGGTCGGCACCCTCGACGGCAACCACGGTGCCGAAGGCCTTGCGGACGCCGGCCAGCTCGATCTGTGGATCGTCAACCCGCGCAGAGGCATTCGTATCCGACTGCGGGCTGACCGTCCCAGAGGGCATGGCTCATCGTAGGAATTCCGTGGTGATGGCGCAGCTTCATCGCGGATATCGTGATCTTGAGCCATTTCGACCACTGGTCGCACATCGCTGGGCGTCAGTGGGGCGTCACGATGAACATTTTCGAGGCGTGGGGCGGGACCCACGCGTCGACGGTGGCCTGCATCGTCGTCGAGCTGTGTGCCCAGAGATCACGCACCGCGTACCCGCTTGCCCGCGGCAGGCCCAGGTCCGCGGCGGTTGCGTAGGCCTGCCCGGTATTCGTCCCGCGGTTCAACAGCACCACTGCCGCAGCGCCGGAGGACATCGGCTTCGCCCACACCTGGAGATCCCCCTCTTCAGCTACCTTGTGGCCCTGTCTGCCGCCCCAGTCTTGGTCGACCGCGATCATCTCGGGGTTGGTCAGCAGGTCATGCGTGGTGGCATCCATCCACCGCAGGTCATTGCCTGCCACCAGCGGCGCGTTGAGCAGCGCCCACAGGCTGATGTGCGCGCGATACTCGTCGGCGGTCATTCCGCCGTTGCCGACCTCGAGCATGTCGGGGTCGTTCCAGGCGTTCGGGCGTGAGTACGGTCCCAGGCCTGCTTGCTGGTCGGCGATGGCCATGACGGCGTCCCATGAATCGGTGATGTCGCTGAACGTTCGCCAGTAGTGCGCGCCGGTGTCGGCCGCCCAACGCCACGGTTGCACTTCACTCCACGCACAGACGGAGTACACGATGTCTCGGCCGCTGGCCTCCAACGCCCTGCCCATCGCGGTGAACCGCTCGACCGCGGGTCGGCCCTCGCCGTAGCAGTCGTCGTACTTGAGCAGATCAACGCCCCAGGAAGCGAACGTCTTCGCGTCGGTGTTCTCGTGGTCGAGACTGCCGGGCAGGTTTTCGCACGTGGCAGTGCCTGCCGACGAGTAGACGCCGAGCTTGAGCCCCTTGGCGTGCACGTAGTCTGCGAGCGCCTTGATGCCACTGGGAAAGCGCTTCGGATCGCCCTGCAGCCGCCCGCCAGCGTCGCGCTGAGGCGCCATCCAGCAGTCGTCGATATCGACGTAGGTGTATCCCAGCGCGGCCATTCCGGAGGCCACCATCGCGTCGGCATTCCCGCGGACCGCCTTCTCGTCGACAGCACAGCCCAGCGCGTTCCAACTGCTCCAGCCCATCGGCGGGGTCGCCGCGAGCGACGGCTTGCCTTCGGTGAGTTGTGCGCTTGCCGTCGCGGTGCCGATAACCAGCGCTGAGACCGCGAGCGCGCACGCCAGTGACCGATTCATCACCTCAATAGTTAATCGTCGCGCCGGGATCGGCCCGAAACTTGATACAGATGTGACCAGTGGCGGTGGCGTGAAAATTGAGGTGTCTGTCGTACCCTGTGGCACGTGGCAGTATCCCGGCGCGACGTGCTCAAATACGCCGCCGCCGCGCCCGCCGTGCTCGGTCTCGGCGCAGGCCTACAGGCGGTGTCGTCGGCGCTGGCTGCGCCGCCGGCGGCCGCAGCGCCACTGGGGATCCTGCTCGACTATGCGGCCGGGGTCATCACGGCAGGCGATCTGCGGGCATCGGGCGCCTTGGGAGCGATCCGCTACGTCTCCGACCGGCGGCCCGGTGGCGACTGGATGCTTGGCAAGCCGATCCAACTCCCCGAGGCGCGCGACCTGTGCCACAACGGGCTCAAGATCGTGTCCTGCTACCAGTACGGCAAGCAGGACAACGCCGACTGGCTAGGCGGGCAGAACGCAGGAGTCACGCACGCCAAGCGGGGCTGGCAGTTGCACGTCGCGGCGGGCGGGTCGTACGGCGCGCCGATCTACGCGTCGATCGACGACAACCCCAGCTACGAGCAGTACAAGAGCCAGGTCGCGCCCTATCTGCGGGGGTGGGAGGCGGTGCTCGGCCATCAGCGCGTCGGTGTGTATGCCAACGCCAGGACCATCGACTGGGCCTTGCACGACGGGCTGGGCGCGTACTTCTGGCAGCACAACTGGGGCTCGCCGCAGGGGTTCACGCATCCGGCAGCACATCTGCATCAGGTCGAGATCGACAAGCGTAGCGTCGGAGGCGTCGGTGTCGACATCAACAACATTCTTCAGCCCCGATTCGGACAATGGGACTAAATGTTACCGATCAGTAAGTAGCGCCAGCAAACTATTGTTCGGTGTCGGTGGCCGAGAGAGGACAAATCGGCTCGAGTTGTCGACTCGGAGCGCCCGATCACGCCCGGTGCGGCAGACCAAAATTTTTACATAACGATTGCATAACAATACTGCCTTGATCTGCACTATTGTGGCTACTCAATCGTAACCACCTACATGCAGGACGTTTGTCCCGGATGCGTTCACCCGCGAACAAGCAGGTGTTATCGAACAGGTGGTTACCCATGCGTAGAACTCGCCAGTAACCATTTGAGGCGGGAAAATGGTGCTGTCTCTTATGACACTCTTAGTACGGCTGGAGTGTCTGACATGTTCGTCGGGATGCCCACGATGGATTGTCGGACAGCCCGAGCGCCAGACGCGCCTGAACCAGTCGGGATTCGACGCCGAATCGCATGGCCTCCGCAGGGAAGCGCAGGCCATCACAGCTTCAGACGACACAGCCACAGACGACGAGCGAGACGCGCGAAACGTACAGCGAGGGAGATAACAAGACGTGACGATCTACGAACAGAGCAGGGCGACGACCGACCGCAAGAACCAGACGAGAGATGGCACCGAAGCGCTGTCCTCTGTGTCCGCCCTCGTTGATCGTCTGAATGCCGGTGAGCCGTACGCCGTCGCGTTCGGTGGCCAGGGCGGTGCCTGGCTGGAGAACCTGGAAGAGCTCGTCAGCTCGGCTGGTATCGAATCCGAGTTGAGCGAGATCGTCGGTGAGGCCGCGCTGTTCCTCGAGCCGGTGGCGCGCGAGCTTGTTGTGGTGCGGCCGATCGGCTTCGAACCTCTGCAGTGGGTCCGCGCTCTTGCAGCCGAAGAGGCGTTGCCGACCCAAAAACAGTTGATGAGTATCGCCATTTCGGGCCCAGGGATTCTGCTCGCCCAATTGGCCGCCATCCGCGCGTCGATCCGGCAGGGCCTTGACCTGTACGGCACCCCGCCGGTGGCGATGGCTGGACATTCACAGGGCATGTTGGGATGTGAGGCGGTACGCGCGAAGGGCACCAGGGACGCGGAGCTCCTGGCGATTCTGCAGTTGATGGGCGCCGCGGGGTCGCTCATGTCGCGTCGTCGGGGCATGGTCGGCCGCGGCGACAAGTCGCCGATGGTGTCGGTGACCAACGTCGACCCCGACCGCATCGCAGAACTGCTCGAGGAGTTCTCCACCGACGTCCGCACGGTGCTGCCTCCGGTGCTGTCGATCCGCAACGGCAGGCGTTCCGTCGTCATTACCGGCACGCCTGAGCAGCTCGGCCGGTTCGAGCTCTACTGCAGCAAGATCACCGAAAGAGAAGAGGCGGAACGCAAAAACAAGCTCCGCGGCGGCGCGGTCTTCTCCCCGGAGTTCCACGGGATCCAGGTCGAGGTCGGATTCCACACGCCCCGCCTTGCCGACGCGGTCGACCTCGTCGATGAATGGGCGGCGCGCACCGACCTCGACGCTCAGCAGACCCACGACTTCGCCCAGGCGGTGTTCGTCGACCCGGTCGACTGGGTGGGCGAGGTCGAGCGGCTGCACGACTCGGGTGCGAAGTGGATCGTCGACCTCGGTCCGAGCGATACCGCCACCCGCGTGACGGCGCCTGTGGTCAGGGGCCTCGGCATCGGCCTGATCCCCGCGGCCACCCGCGTGGGCCAGCGCAACCTGTTCACCGTCGGCGGCGCACCCGACGTTCCGCCGGCATGGTCGACGTACGCGCCGACCACTGTGAAGCTGCCCGATGGTTCGGTGAAGCTGTCGACCAAGTTCACCCGGCTCACCGGGCGCTCGCCGATCCTGCTCGCAGGGATGACTCCCACGACCGTCGACGCCAAGATCGTCGCCGCGGCCGCCAACGCGGGCCACTGGGCCGAGTTGGCGGGCGGCGGTCAGGTCACCGAGGAGATCTTCGAGGCTCGCATCGCCGAGCTCACCGGTCTTCTTGAGCCGGGCCGCGCCGTGCAGTTCAACTCGCTGTTCCTCGACCCGTACCTGTGGAAGCTGCAGGTCGGCGGAAAGCGGCTGGTGCAGAGGGCCCGTCAGTCGGGCGCACCGATCGACGGTGTAGTCGTGTCCGCGGGCATTCCCGACCTCGAGGAAGCCGTCGAGCTGATCGAGGAGCTCAACAGCGTGGGCATCAGCAACGTGGTGTTCAAGCCCGGCACGGTCAGCCAGATCAAGTCGGTGATCAACATAGCGGCCGAGGTGCCCGGCAAGGACGTCATCGTGCACATCGAGGGCGGCCGCGCAGGAGGCCACCACTCCTGGGAGGACCTCGACGACCTGCTGCTGGCCACCTACTCGGACCTGCGCAAGCTGAGCAACATCACCGTCTGCGTCGGCGGTGGCATCGGCACCCCGGAGCGGGCGGCCGAGTACCTGTCCGGTAGCTGGGCCGAGGCCTACGGCTTCCCGGCCATGCCGGTCGACGGCATCCTGGTCGGCACCGCTGCGATGGCAACCCTGGAATCCACCACGTCCCCCGCGGTCAAGCAGATGCTCGTCGAGACCACCGGCACCGACCATTGGATCAGTGCCGGAAAAGCCCAGGGCGGCATGGCATCCAGCCGCAGCCAGCTCGGCGCAGACATCCACGAGATCGACAACACCGCGTCACGCTGCGGACGGTTGCTCGACGAGGTAGCGGGCGACGCTGACGCCGTTGCGGCTCGCCGCGACGAGCTGATCGCGGCGATGGCCAACACCGCCAAGCCGTACTTCGGCGACGTTCCGGACATGACCTATCTTCGGTGGCTGCAGCGCTATGTCGAGCTGACAATCGGTGACGGCGACAGCACTGCCGACACCGCGGCGCCGGGCAGCCGATGGCTGGCCGACACGTGGCGCGCCCGGTTCGAGGAAATGCTCAAGCGCGCCGAGGCCCGCCTGCATCCGCAGGACTCCGGCGCGATCGACACACTGTTCGACGACGCAGCGGTGCTCGAGAGCCCAACAGAGGCGATCGCCCAACTGCTGGCGCGATACCCCGACGCCGAGACCCTCAAGCTGCACCCCGCCGACGTGCCCTGGTTTGTCACGCTGTGCAAGACATTGGGTAAGCCGGTCAACTTCGTTCCCGTCATCGACAAGGATGTCCGGCGCTGGTGGCGCAGCGACTCGCTGTGGCAGGCCCACGACGCTCGCTACGCCGCCGATCAGGTGTGCATCATTCCTGGCACACAGGCCGTGGCGGGCATCACCCGCGTCGACGAGCCGGTCGGTGAGCTGCTCGACCGCTTCGAGCAGGCCGCAATCGACCGGGTGCTTGCGACGGACGGTGAACCGGTTTCGGTGGTTTCGCGGCGCCAGGCCCGCGCCGACGTCGTCGGTCCGCTCGCCGTCGTGCTCGACTCGCCCGACGTGTTGTGGGCGGGTCGCACCTCCATAAACCCGGTGCACCGTATCGGTTCGCCTGACGAGTGGCAGGCCAACGAAAACCGTAGCGCCACACACCCATCCACGGGTGCGCGCCTCGAGCTGAACTCCGACGGCGTGGTCACGCTGAGCGTCCCGCTTTCGGACATCTGGATCGACATCCGGTTCACATTGCCGTCGTGCACCGTCGACGGCGGCATGCCCGTGGTCACGGTCGAGGACGCGTCGAGGGCGATGCGCGCCGTGCTGGCCATCGCGGCAGGTGTCGACGGCCCCGACTCACTGCCCGCGGTACACGACAACACCGCCGAGGTGACCGCCGACTGGGACCCCGAGGAGGTCGCCGACCACACCGGTGTGACCGCGACGTTCGGCGCCCCGCTGGCACCCGGGCTGGCCCTCGTGCCCGACGCCCTTGTCGGGCGCTGCTGGCCCGCGGTCTTTTCGGTCATCGGCTCGGCGGTCACCGCGGACGGCTTCCCGGTCGTCGAAGGTCTGCTGAGCCTGGTGCACCTGGATCACGCGGCACATCTGCTCAACCCGATGCCGAAGACACACGCCGAATTAACCATCACCGCAACGGCTTCCGCGGCAACGGACACCGAGTACGGGCGCGTCGTCCCGGTCGAGGTCACCATTGCCGACGCGGATGGCACCGAGTTGGCCAAGTTGGAGGAGCGTTTCGCGATTCGCGGCCGCACCGGTTCCGCCGAATTCGCCGACCCGCCGCGCGCCGGCGGTGCGATCACCGATAACGCGACCGACACGCCGCGCCGCCGTCGCCGTGATGTCACCGTCACCGCGCCGACCGACATGAGCGCATTCGCGGTGGTCTCCGGCGACCACAACCCGATCCACACCGACCGCGCCGCCGCGCTTTTGGCCGGGCTGAAATCGCCGATCGTGCACGGCATGTGGCTGTCGGCAGCCGCGCAGCACGTCGTCGCCGCCACAGACGGTAAGCCCGCCCCGCCCGCCAGGGTCGTCGGCTGGACTTCGCGGTTCCTCGGCATGGTGCAGCCCGGCGATGACATCGACTTCCGCGTCGACCGGGTCGGAATCGACCGCGGCGCAGAGATCGTCGAGGTCGCCGCGCGCGTCGGCTCCGATCTTGTGATGTCGGCGACTGCGCAGTTGGAGGCGCCCAAGACGGTCTACGCGTTCCCGGGACAGGGCATCCAGCACAAGGGCATGGGCATGGAGGTGCGTGGCCGATCCAAGGCCGCCCGCAAGGTGTGGGACACCGCCGACAAGTTCACCCGCGACACGTTGGGCTTCTCCGTGCTGCACGTGGTGCGCGACAACCCGACAAGCCTGATCGCCAGCGGTGTGCACTACCACCACCCCGATGGGGTGTTGTTCCTGACGCAGTTCACTCAGGTCGCGATGGCGACCGTGGCCGCCGCGCAGGTGGCCGAGATGCGCGAGCAGGGTGCGTTCGTCGAGGGCGCGATCGCCTGCGGTCACTCCGTCGGTGAGTACACCGCCCTGGCATGCGTATCCGGTGTCTACGAACTGGAAGCGCTGCTGGAGGTCGTGTTCCACCGCGGCAGCAAGATGCACGACATCGTGCCGCGCGACCACCTCGGCCGGTCCAACTACCGGCTGGCCGCGATCCGGCCGTCGCAGATCGATGTCGACGACGACGACGTGCCTGCCTTCATTGAAGAAATCGGAGTTCGTACTGGAGAATTTCTTCAGATCGTGAACTTCAACCTGCGCGGCTCGCAGTACGCCATCGCAGGCACCGTGCGCGGCCTCGAGGTGCTGGAGGAAGAGGTCGAGAAGCGTCGCGAAATCAGCGGCGGCAAGCGGTCGTTCATCCTGGTTCCCGGTATCGACGTGCCGTTCCACTCGTCTGTGCTGCGGGTCGGCGTGGCCGACTTCCGTCGCTCGCTTGAGCGCGTCATGCCGCGCGACAAGGATCCCGACCTGATCATCGGCAAGTACATCCCGAACCTGGTGCCGCGCCCGTTCACTTTGGACCGCGACTTCATCCAGGAGATCCGCGATCTGGTGCCCGCCGAACCGCTCGACGAGATCCTCGCCGACTACGACACCTGGCGGAACGAGAAGCCTGCCGAGCTGTGCCGCAAGGTCGTCATCGAGCTGCTCGCATGGCAGTTCGCCAGCCCGGTGCGCTGGATCGAGACCCAGGACCTGCTCTTCATCGAGGAGGCCGCTGGCGGTCTCGGCATCGAACGGTTCGTCGAGATCGGCGTCAAGTCCGCGCCGACGGTCGCAGGCCTTGCCACCAACACGCTGAAGCTGCCCGAGTATTCGCACAGCACAACCGAAGTGCTGAACTCCGAGCGCGATGCCGCGGTGCTGTTCGCCACCGACACCGACCCCGAGCCGGACTTGGAGGAGGACGGCCAGGACGACACGCCGCCCGCCGCTGTCGAGGCCGCGCCAGTCGAGGCTGCAGCACCGGCCGCGCCTGCTCCTGCGGCCGCGGGCGCTCCTCGCCCGGACGACCTCGGTTACGACGCAGCCGACGCCACCATGGCGCTGATCGCTTTGTCGGCGAAGATGCGTATCGACCAGATCGAGCCGCTTGATTCGATCGAGTCGATCACCGACGGTGCGTCTTCGCGACGCAACCAGCTGCTGGTGGACCTGGGCTCCGAGCTCAACCTCGGTGCCATCGATGGTGCGGCCGAGGCCGACCTGGCCGGGCTGAAGGGACAGGTCACCAAGCTGGCCAGAACCTATAAGCCCTACGGCCCAGTACTTTCCGACGCGATCAACGATCAGCTGCGCACGGTTCTAGGCCCGTCAGGCAAGCGTCCTGCGTACATCGCCGAACGCGTCAAGAAGACCTGGGAACTCGGTGACGGCTGGGTCAAGCACGTCACGGTCGAGGTGGCGCTTGGCACCCGCGAGGGCTCCAGCGTCCGCGGCGGCGGCTTGGGTGGTCTGCACGACGGCGCGCTCGCCGACGCAGCGACTGTCGACAGGGTTATCGACGCAGCCGTCTCGGCGGTGGGCGCGCGCCAGGGAGTCGCGGTCTCGCTGCCGTCGGCTGCAGGCGGCGCGGGCGGCGTGGTGGACTCCGCCGCGCTGGGTGAGTTCGCCGAACAGGTCACCGGCCCCAACGGCGTGCTGGCCTCGGCGGCCCGGCTGATCCTGGGCCAGCTCGGCCTTGACACCCCGATCAGTACCCCCGAGGTATCCGACGCTGAGCTCATCGACCTGGTTACTGCCGAACTCGGTTCGGACTGGCCGCGTTTGGTGGCTCCCGTGTTCGACGGCCGTAAGGCGGTGCTGTTCGACGACCGCTGGGCCAGCACCCGCGAGGACCTGGCCAAGCTGTGGCTGCTCGACGAGAGCGAGATCGACGCCGACTGGCCGCGACTCTCGGAGCGGTTCGAGGGCGCCGGACACATCGTCGGCACGCAGGCCACCTGGTGGCAGGGCAAGGCCCTGGCCGCAGGTCGCAACATCCATGCGTCGCTGTACGGGCGTGCCGCGGCAGGCGCGGAGAACCCGGGCAAGGGCCGCTACACCGACGAGGTCGCGGTCATCACCGGTGCATCGAAGGGATCCATCGCGGCGTCGGTGGTGGCCCAGTTGCTCGACGGCGGTGCGACCGTCATCGCGACCACGTCCAAGCTCGACGCCGATCGGCTGGCGTTCTACCGCACCCTGTACCGCGACAACGCCCGCTTCGACGCGAAGCTGTGGGTAGTCCCCGCCAACATGGCGTCCTACACCGACATCGACGCGCTGGTTTCGTGGGTCGGCAACGAGCAGACGGAAAGCCTTGGGCCGCAGTCGATTCACGTCAAGGACGCACAGACGCCGACACTGCTGTTCCCGTTCGCGGCGCCGCGGGTCGCCGGTGACCTCTCCGACGCAGGGTCGCGCGCCGAGATGGAGATGAAGGTGCTGCTGTGGGCCGTGCAGCGGCTGATCGGCGGGCTGTCACACATCGGAGCGGAACGTGATATCGCCGCACGGCTGCATGTCGTGCTGCCCGGCTCGCCGAACCGCGGCATGTTCGGCGGCGACGGCGCCTACGGCGAATCGAAGTCCGCGCTCGACGCTGTGGTGTCGCGGTGGAAGGCCGAGTCGTCGTGGGCGCAGCGAGTTTCGTTGGCGCACGCGCTGATCGGCTGGACCAAGGGCACCGGGCTGATGGGCCACAACGACGCGATCGTCAGTGCGGTTGAGGAAGCAGGCGTGACGACGTACACGACCGACGAGATGGCTGCCATGCTGCTCGACCTGTGTGGCATCGAGGCCAAGGTCGCGTCGGCGCGCGAGCCGCTGCTAGTCGATCTCACCGGTGGGCTCGCAGAGATCGACCTGGATCTGTCCGAGCTGGCCGCCAAGGCCCGCGAGGAGATGACATCCGAAGTAACTGAGGACGACGCGGAGGACGACGGAACCATCCGTGCGTTGCCGTCGCCGCCGCGGGGCTACAAGTCCGCACCGCCGCCGGCGTGGGACGACCTCGACGTCGACCCTGCCGATCTAGTGGTCATCGTCGGCGGCGCGGAACTCGGCCCGTACGGGTCGTCGCGCACCCGCCTCGAGATGGAGGTCGACAACGAGCTGTCGGCGGCCGGTGTGCTCGAACTGGCCTGGACGACCGGCTTGGTCAAGTGGGAAGACGATCCCACCCCCGGCTGGTACGACACGCAGTCCGGTGACCTCGTCGACGAGGGTGAACTCGTCGAGCGCTATCACGACACCGTGCTCGAACGCGTCGGCATCCGCGAGTGGGCCGATGACGGGGCCATCGACCCCGATCACGCGTCGCCGCTTCTGGTTTCGGTGTTCCTCGACAAGGACTTCACGTTCGTGGTGTCGTCGGAGGCCGACGCCCGCGGGTTTGTGCAGTTCGACCCCGAGCACACTGTGATCGCGCCGGTGCCCGACAGCGCCGACTGGCAGGTGACCCGCAGGGCGGGCACCGAGATCCGCGTGCCCCGCAAGGTCAAGTTGTCGCGGACGGTCGGCGCGCAGATCCCCACCGGGTTCGACCCGATGGTCTACGGGATCACCCAGGAGATGACGAACTCGATCGACCGGCTCGCGCTGTGGAACCTCGCCACCACCGTCGACGCTTTCGTTTCGGCCGGGTTCAGCCCGACCGAGCTGATGCGTTGGGTGCACCCGAGCCTGGTGGCCAGCACACAGGGCACCGGTATGGGTGGGCTGACGTCGATGCAGAAGATGTACCACGGCAACCTGCTCGGCCAGAACAAGCCGAACGACATCCTGCAGGAGGTCCTGCCGAACGTCTTCGCGGGCCACGTGGTGCAGTCCTACATCGGCAGCTACGGCGCGATGATCCATCCGGTCGGCGCGTGCGCCACCACGGCGGTCTCCGTGGAAGAAGGCGTCGACAAGATCAGGCTGGGCAAGGCGGAGTTCGTGGTCGCGGGCGGCTACGACGACACCACCCTGGAGGCCGTCATCGGCTTCGGTGACATGGCCGCGACCGCGGACACCGAGATGATGCGGGCAAAGGGCATCAGCGACTCGAAGTTCTCACGCGCCAACGACCGTCGTCGGCTCGGTTTCGTCGAGGGACAGGGCGGCGGGACCATCTTGCTTGCCCGCGGAGACCTCGCGCTCAAGATGGGCCTGCCGGTGCTGGCGGTGCTCGCCTACGTCTCGTCATTCGGCGACGGCGTGCACACGTCGATCCCGGCCCCTGGACTGGGTGCACTGGCCGCAGGCCGCGGTGGCAAGGACTCCAACCTGGCGCGCTCGCTCGCCAAGCTCGGCGTCGGCCCCGACGACATCGCGGTGGTGTCCAAACACGACACCTCAACGCTGGCCAACGATCCCAACGAAACCGAACTGCACGAACGGCTCGCCGACGCGTTGGGCCGCTCCACCGGTGCACCGCTGTTCGTGGTCTCGCAGAAGAGCCTCACCGGTCACTCCAAGGGTGGCGCGGCGGCGTTCCAGATGATGGGGCTGTGCCAGATCCTGCGCGACGGCGTCATCCCGCCCAACCGCAGCCTGGACTGCGTCGACGACGAGCTCGCCGGCGCCGCCCACTTGGTCTGGTTGCGCGACACCCTGCGGCTTGGCGACAAGTTCCCGCTGAAGGCGGGCCTGATCACCAGCCTCGGGTTCGGTCACGTATCGGGCCTGATCGCGCTGGTGCATCCGCAGGCGTTCCTGGCGGCGCTGGATCCCGAGCAGCGGCGGGACTACAAGGCGCGAGCGGACGCGCGGGTGCTGGCCGGTCAGCACAGGCTGGCGTCGGCGATCGCCGGTGGGCGCTCGCTGTACGAGAAGCCTGCCAACCGCCGGTTCAGCCAAGAGGCGCCGGAGAAGCGCCAGGAGGCCGAGATGCTTCTCGACCCGGCGTCGCGGCTTGGCGACGACGACCTGTATTAGCGCGCATAGGTGTGAGATAGCGTTTTGGGCATGGCGATAGTCGGGGTGGGGATCGATCTGGTCTCCATCCCCGATTTCGCCGAGCAGGTCGACCAGCCGGGTACCGTCTTCTCCGAGACCTTCACTCCCGGTGAGCGCCGAGACGCCGCCGACAAGAGCTCGTCCGCGGCTCGACATCTGGCTGCGCGGTGGGCCGCCAAGGAGGCGGTCATCAAGGCGTGGTCGGGTTCGCGGTTCTCCAAACGACCGATGCTTCCCGAGGGCATCCACCGCGACATCGAGGTCATCACCGACATGTGGGGCAGGCCGAAGGTTCGGCTGACCGGTGCCATCGCCGAGCACCTCAAGGACGTGACGATCCACCTGTCGCTGACGCACGAGGCCGACACCGCTGCCGCGGTCGCCATTCTCGAGGAGCGCTAACAGAACCGCGGTTCCATGAACCGGCCTCCGGCAGCACGGACTTCGGACGGCGACGGCGACGTCGAATCTATCCGCCAACCCATAGCCGCTAGCCTCGAGTCCATGAGCGATTTGGTGGAGCGGGTACGCGAGGTGCTGCCGTCGGTGCGGCGTGATCTTGAAGACCTGGTGCGCATCGAGTCGGTGTGGGCCGACCCGGCCCGCCGCCCCGAGGTGCAGCGCAGCGCCGAAGCAGTGGCAAAACTATTGTCCGAGGCCGGGTTCGGCGACATTCAGATCGTCAGCGAAGGCGGCGCGCCCGCCGTCATCGCCCGCCATCCTGCCCCGCCAGGGGCGCCGACGGTGCTCCTGTACGCCCATCATGACGTGCAGCCGGAAGGCGATCCCGGCCAGTGGCAGTCGCCCCCGTTCGAGCCGACCGAGCGGGACGGCCGGCTGTACGGTCGCGGCACTGCGGACGACAAGGCGGGGATCGCAACGCATTTGGCGGCGTTCCGCGCCCACGCAGGTGCGCCGCCCGTCGGCGTGACGGTCTTCGTCGAGGGGGAAGAGGAGTCGGGCTCACCGTCGCTGTCCCGGCTGCTGGCCGCGCATCGCGATGTGTTGGCGTCCGACGTGATCGTGATCGCGGACTCTGACAACTGGAGCACCGAAGTGCCGTCGCTTACGGTGTCGCTGCGCGGGCTGGCCGACTGCGTGGTGGAGGTCGCCACGCTCGATCACGGCCTGCATTCGGGAATGTGGGGCGGCGTGATTCCCGACGCGGTGAGCGTGCTGGTCCGGCTGCTTGCCAGCCTGCATGACGACGACGGCAACGTCGCGGTGGCGGGCCTGCACGAAGGCAAGGCTGCCGATTTGGAGTTTTCGCCGGAGCGGGTGCGAGAGGAGGCCGGCCTGCTCGACGGTGTGTCGGAGATCGGTTCGGGCTCAGTGCCGCAACGACTTTGGGCCAAGCCGGCGATCACGGTCATCGGCATCGACACCACGTCGATCGACAAGTCGTCGAACACGTTGATCCCACACGCGCGCGCGAAGGTCAGCATGCGCGTCGCACCCGGCGGCGACGCGCGCGAGCACCTCGCCGCGCTGACCCGCCATCTCGAGCAGCATGTTCCGTGGGGGGCGCAGGTGACCGTCACCCCAGGCGACATCGGCCAGCCGTACGCAATCGACGCCAGCGGGCCTGTCTACGACGCCGCCCGTGCTGCGTTTCGCACGGCGTGGGGGAACGAGCCCGTCGAGCCAGGGGTCGGTGGTTCGATCCCGTTCATCGCCGAGTTCGCGGCCGCCTTCCCTTCCGCGAAGATCTTGGTCAGCGGGGTGGAAGACCCGCACACGCAAGCGCACAGCATCAACGAAAGCCTGCACCTGGGCGTGCTGGAACGCGCGGCCACCGCAGAGGCGCTGCTGCTGGCGCACCTGGGCTCAAACGGACAGGTTGCGCCGTAGCTTGGCGACGTGGCCGGTAGCGCGCACGTTGTACTGCGCCTCGGCGATCTTGCCCTTCTCGTCGACGACGAATGTCGAACGGATCACGCCCTGAACGGTCTTGCCGTACATCGTCTTCTCGCCGTAGGCGCCCCATGCCGTGAGGACCTCGCGATCAGGATCTGACAGCAACGGAAACGTCAGCTTCTGGTTGTCGCGGAACTTGGCGAGCTTGGCGGGCTTGTCGGGGGAGATGCCGATGACATCCAGTCCGGCGCCGTTGAGTTCGCTAAGGCTGTCCCTGAAGTCGCACGCCTGCTTGGTGCATCCCGGTGTTGAAGCGGCGGGGTAGAAGTACACGATGACCCTGCGGCCCTTGTAGTCCGCCAGCTTGACGGTGTTGCCGTCGGCGTCCGGCAGGCTGAACGCGGGGGCTTTGTCGCCCACCTCGAGTCGCGGGGTCTGCGGCATTCCGAACGTCCCTTCTTCGACCGGTGCGCTCCGATCAGCGCGCGCTCAACTAGGGTAGTTCGGCAGGGCAGCGCTCATGGAGGGGCTTGGAGGCAAGAAGTGGCGGACCGCGATCCCGAGACCATCAAGCGGGACATCGATCAGGCTCGTGATCAGTTGGCGTCGACGGTGGACTCACTCGCTGAGCGTGCCAACCCAAGCAGGATCGCCGACGACATCAAGGCAGGGGTCGTGCGGTTCGTCAAGAAGCCGGCAGTCGCGGTGTCGCTGGCCGGCGTTGGTGCCGTAGTCGTGGTTGTCGTTTTCCGCCGCATCCGGCGGCGCTGACGATTGGGCTCAGCGCCGACGCGCGAAGCGGAACCAGTCGGTGAACGAGAAGCTAGGTGGGTTGGCGACTCGGCCAAGGCGATTGCAGGTGTACACGACGATTGGTCGTTGCGCAGTTACGTCGTCAGCTGAGCTCGCGCCGGACGCACCCGCAGGCAGTGATGCGTCTAGGGTCGTCACAGCTAAGACCTCGTTTCGTACCGTGCGCGGCCGTCGCCAGCCGTGTAGTTTGCTCTAGCTAATTAGAGGTTAGCACCTTTTGCCTATCCACACCGCATATTTCGCTGTGAAGTGATATTTCCGTTACCGTCAAACAGGGTGAGAAGTCCGTGGCGCAGGGCCCTTATGTGAGTCCTAGCACATCTTGAGCCACGAGGGTGGCGCATCCGATGAAATTTTTCGCTAGCGTTAATAGGCAACGGGGCGACCGTTGCCAAGGCAAGGGCATCCCGGCTCGCTCGTCGCACAGGTTCTACGTCGAACCGAGCCTTCGCCGATCGAACCCCCAGCGCGCGCTTCGTCGGGGTTGGTGCGATGATTCGGACGTGATCGATGACGCCGACACGGCGCAAGCGAGGGAGTTGTTGCAGTCGCTGCACGCCCACGTTGACGAAATCTCCAAAAAGGTGGAATCGGCCGAAGGCCGCACGCGGCGAGTGCAGGGTCACGCGGCTGTGGTTGCCCGGCGCCGGGTGGCCAGTCTCCGTCACGAACTCTACGAAGCTCATCGACTGATCGACGGGCTGCACCGGCGCTTTCCGGACGCGCGACCCAGGCGAGTCGTTGGGCCGCGTACCGAATGTTCACGCTGAGTGCGCGTCAGGGTTTCCAACCCCGGACCCGGTGATTAAGAGGGGGCGGCGTGACCAGGCCTTATGCCGCTTAGCAATTTAGCCGGACCGCATCCATAGCGCAGCTCCTCCGAAGCTGGCGGACTGACCGGGCACGAACCGCGAGGATTTCTATGCTCTTACTGTGTCGAACGCGCAGGTGAGCGGGTTCAGCCGCCCCAGCGGTTGCAGCCCGCGACCTCGGCTTGGACGAAACAGTGGGTCTTCCCGCAACCCGCATTCAGGCGAAGGCGAAACCAAAGCAAGGCTCACTGTGCAGTCGTGACTTCGTCCGTCTGTGACTCGATGACTGTCTTGGATGGCGCCGTGCGCTCCCACAGAACCGCGCCCACACACGCCGTCACAACCCACCCGGTTCCGATCACCCCGCACCACGTCAGCAACGCCATCGCGACACCGATCGGGCCGAATTCATCCCAACCGCTTAGCAACTGCGGGAAGAAGATTCGCGCGGCGAGAGGGAGGATGGTCCCATCGATCACCACCCCTGCGAGTCCGGCGAGCACAAGGTACGTCCGGCCCCGGCCGCCGTCGCGGACGAGGAGGGCGGGGGTGAGCGACCAGAAGATCCAGACGGGCACCAGGGAAGCCACGAACCGGAGGGTACGCATCGCATGGTGGTGGTGGCCGCCGAATCCGATCCGTTCGCGCACTGCGATCATCGCCAGATACAGCGCGAACCACACGACGCCGCGCCACAGCTTGCCGCCCAACCCGAACTGCTGACGGCGCCAGGCCTTTGCGAAGATTCCGGCGATGGTGATCGACATCGGGATTCCCCACACGAGGAAGCCCGCTACCCCGATCACCGTCCAGCTGGACCTCAGACCCGACGAATGGCCGAACGCCGCGCGGACATGCTCGGTCAAGGGGGATGCGAGGCCGAGCTCCCGGCTGACGACGGTGCCGGGGCTGACGTTGTCGGCGAAGCCGGTGAGGTAGCTGAATCCCATGATGATCAAGGGGATGACGGTGGTAAACAGCTGGACTGATACGAGTGCGCCCAGCGTGCCGCCGTCGATCTCGTTGAACCGGGCGACGATTGCTGCGACGGGCCGCAGTTGGCGCGCTTCCGCCAACCGACGATAGCGCTCCTCGAGCCGCCGACGGACGGCGAATGGGTTACTGCTGGCGCTCATCTCCTCGAATCCCTTCACACGACTTCATGTCGGGACGGCAAAGATCACACCGCCGTGTTGGTTCGACCGATACCGGGGTCCCGCAGCAGGCTAGCGGTGTCCACATCAGAGCGGCATCCGTCGGCGCCATCGCGGGAAGTCTCCTCGTGCCGTCGGCAACAGGTGGACGCTACCGCCACCGGGTGACGCCAAGCAGGATTCACGAATTCGGTGGCGTTCAAAGCGCTCGGCACAGTTTTGTAGCCCCCGCTGACGGCGATGGCGCGCGGTTACCCGCCTGCAGTCGGAAGCGAAACTCACCGGACACGCACTGCCACCCATGCTGGCGGCAAAACTCGCATACAGGTCGCTGACCTGCTCGATGACGCAATAAACGGCGTATGTGTGGAGCACTGGGGCGCTCCAACCGCAAAATAGGGGTTGTGGTGCGCCGTCAGGGTTTCGAACCCCGGACCCGCTGATTAAGAGTCAGCTGCTCTACCAACTGAGCTAACGGCGCTGCGTGTGCGACAATAACAGGCCCGACGGCAGAGGGTGAAATCGTTACTCTCGTCGTTGCTGGGACTGGCGCTGTGGTTGTGCCCCAGCTAAATCTGCCCTTACACTGCTGCCAACAATTGTCGATGTGCTGGGTCCTGGTCGCGAGGTGGAGCAAAGAATGTGGCAGGTCCATCAGGTGGCCCGACCGCGTCGTATGCGTGCCTTGTTGACGGCGATCGCGGTGGTTCCGGCCCTCGTCATCGGGCTGTCCGCGTGTAACAAGAGCCCCGCCCCGCCGCAGCCGCCTCAGGTCATCACCGACAAGGGCACGCCGTACGGGGACTTGCTGGTGCCGAAGCTCACCGCGTCCGTTAAGGACGGCGCCGTTGGCGTGAGCGTGGGGTCACCCGTAACGGTCAGCGCCGAGGACGGCGTGCTTGGCGCGGTGACCATGGCCAACGAAGACGGAACCCCCGTCGCCGGCCAGCTCAGCCCCGACGGCCTGACGTGGTCCACCACCGAGCCACTGGGATACAACAAGCGCTACACGCTGAGCGCACAGTCGCTCGGCCTCGGCGGTGTCACGAGCCAGCAGATGACGTTCCAGACGCATTCGCCGGAAAACCTCACCATGGCCTACGTGCTGCCCAACGACGGCGAGGTCGTCGGCGTCGGCCAGCCCGTCGCGGTCCAGTTCGACGAGAACATCCCGAACCGGCTGGCCGCCCAGAAGGCAATAAAGATCACGACCAACCCGCCCGTGGAGGGCGCTTTCTACTGGCTGAACAATCGCGAAGTGCGTTGGCGCCCAGCTCAATACTGGAAGCCGGGCACGATCGTCAACGTCGCGGTCAACACCTACGGCGTCGACCTCGGCGACGGGCTGTTCGGCCAGGAGAATGTCACCACGCACTTCACCATCGGCGACGAGGTCATCGCGACCGCCGACGACAACACCAAGATCGTGACTGTTCGACGCAACGGCGAGGTCATCAAGACAATGCCGACGTCGATGGGCAAGAACAGCACCCCGACCGACAACGGCGTCTACCTCGTTGGCAATCGGTTCACCCACATCATCATGGATTCGTCGACCTACGGCGTACCGGTCAACTCGCCGAATGGCTACCGCACCGACGTGGACTGGGCGACGCAGATCAGCTACAGCGGCATCTTCGTGCACTCCGCGCCGTGGTCGGTCGGCAGCCAGGGCTACACAAACACCAGCCACGGCTGCCTCAACGTCAGCCCGAGCAATGCCGTGTGGTTCTACGACAACACCAAGCGCGGTGACATCGTCGAGGTTCTTAACACTGTCGGACCGACGCTGTCCGGCACGGATGGGCTTGGCGACTGGAACATCCCGTGGGAGCAATGGAAGGCGGGCAACGCCAACATCTGACGTTGCCCGCTCCGCTCGGGT
>CAWIEE010000034.1:0-55001 GCA_963835075.1 uncultured Actinomycetota bacterium
GTGGAGCTAAGGGGACTCGAACCCCTGACCCCCACACTGCCAGTGTGGTGCGCTACCAGCTGCGCCATAGCCCCGTGAAGTTGTGCTCATCGAAGGTACACCACCTGCGATTAGCGTTCAAAACAGCTGGTCACGGCAGTTCGCCACCCACCTCGGGGCCCAGCGCGCGGGCCGGAGTGTGCTGGGCCGGGCGCTGTCGAGTCTCTGGTGCCAGTACCCAGCCGACGGCCGCGACGAGCAGGATCCCGCCGCTGATCACGAAGGCAGCGCCGAACGTGAGGTGCTGCGCGATCTCCCCGACCGCGAGCGACCCAACGATCGCGCCGAAATCAGCCATCATTTGATAGGTCGCGACGGCGGTCCCGCCCCTCGCCTTGCTGCCGATGATGTCGGCGACGGCGGCTTGCTGCGGCGACGTGAACATTCCCGCCGCCGCACCGGCCACCAACGCTCCGGCCAGGAACAGCGTCAGCGACGAGGCCAGGCCCACCGCCACCGTCGCCGCCCCGGACACCGATAGGCCCACAATCAACAACGTGCGCCTGCCGATGCGATCCGACAGATAGCCGCTGGGGACGACTGCGGCCACGTTGCCGATTGCAAACGTCGCCAGAGCAAGACCCGCGACGCGCGGGCCGCGATGCAGCACCTCGGTGACGAACAGCGGCACCAGGGCGATACGCAGGCCGAACACCGACCAGCCCGTTGCGAAGTTGGAGAACAGCGCCGAACAAAACGCCCTGTTGCCCAACGCAATCCGCAGCGTCAACGGCGGTTCGGTGTCCTCCGCGGGCGCCGCCAGCGACGAGTGTCGCAGCCGCACGAACACCACCGCCGCCGCGACCAACAGTGCAACGCCGTAGATCGCGAACGGCGCCGACAATCCGAATCCCGCTGTGAGGCTGCCGAGTAACGGCCCACCCACCGAGCCGATCAGGAAGGCACTCGAAAACAGACCCGCGACGCGGCCGCGCGCGTCCGGTGGAGAGATCCGGATCATCAGTCCGAACGAGGAGACAGTGAACATCGCGGACCCGAAGCCACCGAGCGAGCGGAACAGCAACAACTGCCAGTACGTCTGAGCGAAAGCACATGCGCCCGTCGACACCGCCACGATCAGCAGCCCGCTCAGATAGACGCGCCGCTCCCCAATCTTCTGGACGAAGAGTCCGCTCGCGGGCGCGAACACCAACCGCATCAGTGAAAAGGCCGTGATGACGAACGTCGCGGCGCTGACGCTCACGCCGAAGTCGCGGGCGTACTGCGGCAGAACAGGCGACACGACGCCGTAGCCGAGGGCGATCACCACGTTCGCTGTGATCAGCACCCAGACTTCGCTCGGCAGTTTCGGCTTGGCCTCGTCAGCCGTACAGTCACCCTCCGCGACAGAACTCACGCTATGACTGTATTCACCACGTCTTTAGCCGCTTGCTGCACCTCCGCGAGATGCTCGGGCCCCTTGAACGACTCGGCGTAGATCTTGTACACGTCCTCGGTGCCCGACGGGCGCGCCGCGAACCACGCGTTCTCCGTCGTCACTTTCAGGCCGCCTAGAGGCGCACCGTTGCCCGGCGCCGTTGTCAACTTGGCGGTAATCGGCTCGCCCGCCAGTTCGGTCGCGGTCACCTGGTCCGCTGACAGCTTGGCCAGCCGGGCCTTCTGTTCCCGGTCGGCGGGCGCGTCGATGCGGGCATACGTTGGCGCACCGTACTTTTCGGCCAGTTCCGTGTACCGCTGCGACGGCGTCTGTCCCGTCACCGCGAGGATCTCTGACGCTAGCAGCGCCATGATGATGCCGTCTTTGTCGGTAGTCCACGTCGACCCGTCGCGGCGCAGGAACGACGCTCCGGCGCTCTCCTCGCCACCGAAACCGATTGTGCCGCTGATTAATCCGTCGACGAACCACTTGAACCCGACCGGCACCTCGAGCAGCTTGCGGCCCAACCCGGCGACCACCCGGTCGATGATCGACGAACTGACGGCCGTCTTGCCCACCGCCGTCGAACCCGGCCAGTCCAGCCGGTTGGTGTACAGATAGTCGATCGCCACCGCGAGGTAGTGGTTCGGGTTGAGAAGACCGCCGTCGGGAGTGACGATGCCGTGTCGGTCGGAGTCGGCGTCGTTGCCGGTGCCGATCTGGTAGGAGTCGCGGTTCGCGATCAGCGACGCCATCGCGTCGGGCGAACTGCAGTCCATCCGGATCTTGCCGTCGGTGTCGAGCGTCATGAACCGCCACGTCGCATCGACGAGCGGATTGACCACCGTCAGGTTCAGATTGTGGCGCTCGGCGATGGCACTCCAGTAGTCGACGCTTGCCCCGCCCAGCGGATCGGCGCCGATGCGGATGCCCTCGGCGCTGATCACGTGCAGGTCGACGACTTTGGGTAGGTCCTCGACGTAGGCGTCGATGTAGTCGTGGCGCTGCGTGGTCTGCAGCGCCCTGGCCAGCGGCACCCGCTTCACGGCCTTGAGCCCGTCGCGCAGAATCTCGTTGGCACGCTTGGCGATCACACCGGTCGCGTCCGTGTCGGCGGGGCCGCCATTGGGTGGGTTGTACTTGAACCCGCCGTCACGCGGCGGGTTGTGCGACGGCGTGACGACGACGCCGTCGGACAGATCGCCGTCGCGGTCTCGGTTGAAGGTCAAGATCGCGTGGCTGACCGCAGGCGTCGGAGTGAAGCGGTCGGCCGAATCGATCATCGCAACAACATCGTTGGCGGCCAGCACCTCCAGCGCCGACGCCCACGCCGGCTCCGAGAGCGCGTGGGTGTCGCGGCCGATGAACAGCGGTCCTGTCGTGCCCTGCTCGGCCCGGTACTCGACGATCGCCTGCGTGGTCGCCAGGATGTGCGCCTCGTTGAACGCCGCGTCCAGGCTGGAGCCTCGGTGTCCGGACGTGCCGAACACCACCTGCTGATCCACGTTGTCCGGGTCGGGTTCGACGGTGTAGTAAGCCGTCACCACCTGAGCCACATCGATGAGATCTTCGGGTTGGGCCGGCTGACCGGCACGTGGGTTCGCAGCCATGCCCCCGATTCTGCTCCTCCGAGAACCGCGTCGTACGTCGGTGCGAAAGCTTGATGGCGATACTTTGGCTCATGTTCAGTTTCGATGGCCGCGAGCTGGCCGCGGTCTTCGTCGGCGGAGCACTCGGCACGGTTGCGCGCGCGGCGCTCGCAACATTTGCCGCACCCGCGCCTGGCCACTGGCCGTGGCCGACTTTCATCGTCAACATCGTCGGTGCATTTCTGTTGGGCTACTTCACCACCCGGCTGCTCGAGCGGTTGCCGGTTTCGAGCTACCGGCGACCGTTGCTGGGAACCGGCGTCTGCGGCGGTCTGACCACGTTCTCGACGATGCAGGTCGAGATCGTCAAGATGCTCGAGGATCAGGAGTACGGCCTTGCCGTCGGCTACACCGTCACCAGCATCGTCGCCGGACTGATCGCCCTTTACATAGCCACCGCCCTGGTGCGACGCGTCCGGATCCGCGCGTGACGGTCGCGGTCTGGGCAGGCGTCGTCGTGATCGGCGGCGTCGGAGCGGTGCTGCGATTCCTCGTCGACCGCACCGTATCGAGCCGAGTGTCCGGGTCGTTTCCCTACGGCACGCTGGCGGTAAATCTCAGCGGTGCGTTGCTGCTCGGTCTTCTGTCCGGGCTTGCGCTCAGCCCCCACCTCGCGCTGCTGGCCGGCACCGCGTTCGTCGGCTCCTATACGACGTTCTCGACCTGGATGCTGGAGACGCAGCGCCTCAGCGAGGAACGTCAGCTGCGGCCGGGCGCCGCCAACATCGTCGTCAGCCTCGTGCTCGGTCTGGCCGCCGCCTGGCTCGGCCTGTGGATCGGAGGCCGGCTGTGAGCGACGAGTATCTCAAGCTGACCTCCTATTTCGGCGAACGTCTGCGCGTCGACAACCGCTTCGTCGCTGACGAGCTGCTCGATCTCTACGGTGAAAGTGCGGTGGCCACCAGTGTGGTGCTGCGCGGCATCGCCAGCTTCGGCCCTCACCATGAGCTACGCAGTGACCAGTCGCTGAGCGCGTCCGAGGATTCGCCCATCGTGATCGCCGCGGTGGACCGCGCCGACAAAATTGCCCCGCTCGCCAACCGCGCCGTCGCGATGACGACGCGCGGGCTCGTCACGCTCGAGCGTGCACGTCTGCTTGTCGGAGCCGATGCGTCGGCACCGCCCGACACTGTCAAACTCACCGTCTACATCGGGCGTCAGGACCGCGTCTCGACAAAACCCGCACACCAAGTCGTATGCGAGGTGCTGCACCGGCACGGATTCGCCGGAGCCGCAGTCTTTCTCGGTGTCGACGGCACCAAGAATGGACAGCGCCGGCGTGCCCGGTTCTTCAGTCGCAACGTCGACATTCCCGTCATGATCATCGCGATCGGCACTGGCACGCAGGCCGCCGACGCGATCCGGGAGCTCGAGGCAATGCTGCGCCAACCCCTCATGACGTTCGAACGAGCACAGCTATGCAAACGCGGCGGCCAACTCCTGGCGCGCCCGACCGCCCTACCGGCCACCGACGGCGACGGACGTGCACTGTGGCAGAAGCTAATGGTCTACACCTCGGAGGCCACCTTGCACGACGGCGTGCCGATTCACCGCGCCTTCGTGCAGAGGCTGTTCGACTCGGGCGCCGCCACCGGTGCGACCGTTTTGCGCGGTATCTGGGGGTTCCATGACGACCACAAACCGCACGGCGACAAGATGATTCAACTTGCCCGGCAGGTGCCGGTGACCACCGTTGTCGTCGACAGCCCCGAGCGCATCGCCGCGAGCTTCGACATCATCGACGACCTAACCGGGCATCACGGGTTGGTCACCAGTGAGCTGGTACCCGCATTGGTGTCGATCGACGACGGCGAGCGCCGCGGCGGGACCGCGCTGGCCCGATACCGCTACTGATCGGGTTACCGCCCTTCGGGGCTCCACGTGTCGGCCAGCGCCGACACCCAGTCGGCTGCCGCGGCGGCGTCCTCTGGCGGACCGTCCACCACGACCAGTTCATCGACGCTCAGATCCGCAAGTGGGCCGACATCGTCGAGGCTGAGGTCGCGCAACGCCACGGCCAGTCGCAGTTCGGCACGGTCGCGTCCGCTTTCATCGCACAGCCGCTGGAGGAAGTCGATCCGTTCGGCGACTTCGCGGACTCCGGCGAGGTTGAAGCCGTACCAGCCGTCACCCCAAGCGACTACGCGGCGCAGCGCCGCATCGCTGTTTCCGCCGAGCACAACCGGAATGCGTCTGTCCACAACGGGTTTCGGGTTGACTCGTACAGAATCGAAACGGACGAATTCACCCTCGAAGGAGGCGACGTCGTCGCGCCACAGCGTCCGCATGGCCGCGACGTACTCCGCGGTCCTCGCCGCGCGCCGCTCGAACGGGATACCGAGTGCGTCGAACTCCTCGCGCGACCAGCCGACACCCACGCCGAGTGTGAACCGGCCGCCGGAAAGCGTGTCCAGCGTGGCCGCCTGCTTGGCGACCAACACGGGATTGTGTTCGGGCAGCAGCAGCACCCCCGTCGCGATGCCGATCGTCGACGTGGCTGCGGCGGCGAAACTCAGCCCGATCATCGGGTCGATCCAGTCCGCCGTGGCAGGCACCGCGATCTGTCCATCGTCGGAGTAGGGGTAGCGCGACGCCGACCGATCTACCATCACGACATGTTCGCCCGACCACAATGTCGCGAAGCCACACCGCTCAGCGGCGGCCGCCACGGCGTCGATGACAGCGCGGGTCGCGCCCGAACCGATGCCAAGGGCGTGCAGTCCCAGCCGCATGGGGCGATCGTCTCACGTCGCGAGCAGCCTATGACAGCAGTCGGGCGAGCACCGCGACGTGGCTGCCGTCCAGATCGCGCGCGGCCGTCACAAGGGTGACCGGGCCGGCGCGCACCACGTCGCGCAGTTCGGCCAGCGCTGGGGCGCCCACGTCCGACTCGAGCTCTGAGGCGTAGCGCGACGCGAACTCGTCGAACCGTGCGGGCTCGTGGGAGTACCATTTGCGCAACTCCGTGGACGGCGCGACCTTCGGAAACCATCGACCCACCCGGGGGTCTCCCTTGCGAAACCCCGCGGCCACAGCCGGTCGACCAGCACCCGCTGACCCTTGTCGTGGCCCGGCTCGTCGTAGACCCGCGCAACCCCGATGCGAGAACCGCCACTCATCGGTGGATCGTAGAAGCATGCACGTCGACCGGGTCGCAGAACTTCGACGCTGGCAGGACTCCGGCGCACTCTGGGCGGTCATCTCCCGGAAAGGCGGCCGCGTGACGGTGGCGCTGTTGCGGTGCGACGGCGGCGAGGAGGTCGACCGGTTCACGTCCGACGACCCGCAGCTCCTCTCGTTCATCGGCGACCGGCTGGCCAGCGAGCAGTGACGGTGGAGTTGGCCATCTACGCCTACATCGCAGACTCAATGGTTTCGTTGTGAGTTGACTCGACCGATCGGCTTTGCTGTGTCATCGTTACCGCGTCATTGCGGGAACACGGCGAGAGGCGTGACATGGCGAAGTCGATCAGACGCGGAGCTGTCACGCTCTGCGCCGCAGGAGTTCTGGCCGTCGCTGGCTGCTCCGGTTCGGTCAGCATCAACCAGGAGAAGACCGTCGCGAAGGCCGACGTTGCCGACCAGATCAGCACGAAGGTGAACGAAAAGGCCGGGCGCAAACCCGAATCGGTGACCTGCCCCGGCGATTTGAAGGCAGCTGTCGGTGCCTCCCTTGATTGCCAGATGACCTACGACGGGCAGCCGTATGGCGTCAACGTGACGGTGACGAGCGTCGACGGCGACAGGGTGAACTTCGACATCGTTGAGACGGTCAACAAGGACGACGTGGCCAAGCAGATCAGCAACCAGCTGGGCCAGCAGTTCGGCCGCACACCCGATGTCACCTGCCCCAACGACCTTAAGGGCGACGTCGGCGCGACCACACGCTGCCAACTCACCGATCAGGGCTCCACCTACGGAGTCACCGTCACCGTCACCAGCGCCGAGGGCGGCGACGTCAAGTTCGACTTCAAAGTCGACGACAAACCAGAATAGAAATGCCAGTGTGAGCACGACGCCGCGTCCGGAGACCAAGGTCTACCTACTGCAGAACCGGGCCAACTCATTCTTCGCAGTCGGGGAACTCGAACTGACCGACACCACACTGCGCTGCCGGGTCACGGGTAACGCCGGCTGGATTGCGAAGGAGCTCGGGATTCCCGATCTGAAGGAGCGCTTGGCGGCCGGCGAGACGATCACCGCCTTCGAATTCACCAGGAATCAGCTCAAGACCAAGTGGTTGAAGCAGTTCATGGGCGCAGGATTTCAGGTCAGCGCGGGCGACGGGAAGCCTTGGATCGTCTCACTCATCGATCCGACCGGATTCCTCGCGCTATTGGAGATGTCGAGACCCGCAGCGCACGTAAGCAATGGCGGGCGGCTCTGGGGACGAGCTAGCCGATCACCACGCCGTCGTGATCGGTCGACACCACCAGGTCGAACAGCCCACGATTGTGACTTGCAGGTAAAATCTCGCGCTCTCAGTGAGCTCACAGAACTGATTCAGCAAGTCCTTAGGTGGGCGCGGGACGATGCCGACATGAACACGCATCTAACGCGGACGAAGCGACGCGGGGTGAAATTGGTGGGAGCAATACTGGCCGGAGCGGCGGTGGCGGCAGCCGCCTTGACCGTGACGTTTGACAGCAATGATTCAGGGAAGGCAAACGTGTTGGCAGGTTCCGGTAATGCGCCCACGAACACGGTCTACGTTCAGCCGACTGTGGGCGCCATGAACATGGGAGCGACGGCGACGTTCACGACCCCTTCGTCGGTGCCTCAGGTCACCGAAGCAGTCCCACCGGTAAAGGCGGGCTAATGATGCGCAGCACACGTTCAATCCTGGGGGCGGGCGCCACCGCCGCCACCATTGCAGCTCTTGGCCTGGCAGGAAGTGGTGTGGCTGCGGCCGGTACGCCCCCAAACGTGACAGGACAGAAGTACTCCGCCGCGCAGACTGCGATAACCGGAGCCGGTTTCACGCCCGTTGTGCAGTCGATCACCGGCGACCAGGTCGCATGGCCTAACTGCGTCGTCACCCGGACACAGGCGCGGACCAAGCCGGCACCGCCAAACAGCAGTGGCTCGGCGGTTAGCCAGCTGCTGGTGTCCCTGAACTGCTATGCGGGAGCCGCCTCGGCCACCTCGCCCGGCTATTCGGTCGCCAGCCCCGAAGGCAAGGCCGCGATCGCGGCGGCGGCCGCTGCCTCTAGCTCGAGTTCGGGCGGCTAGGGGCCTGCCCGCTGCACCAGGTCGGCGAAGGCCTGCGCGGCCGCGTCCACGCCGTGGCGATCATCGGTGGCCACCAGGTCGAGGAGTAGGCCACGCATGACCGCCAGCCCGAGGCGCACCAGCGCGGGATCCGTCGTCTCGTCTTCGGACAGCCACGCGTCCACGGCCCCCGGCAGCATCCCGGCGAACGGCTGCTCACCCTGGACGCCGCGCGCATAGCACTCGAAGAAGAGGCGCTCGAACGGGCGCAGTTCCGGACGGCGAAGGTCGGCCCACATGGCGGCCACAGCCGCTGCGGGTTCGGTTGGCAGCTCGCGCAGCAGGGCTCGCTGACGGCGCTCGACCTCGTCGACGATTGCCAGCAGAAGCTCGTTGCGCGAGCCGAAATGGTGCAGGAGCATGCGGTGGCTGGTGCCGACCGCCGCTGCGATATCGCGAAGTGAACGGTCACCGATGCCGTGCGCCGCGCACTCCTTTACCACCGCGTCGAGGAGCTCCTGACGCCGGTCGAGGTCAGGCGGTCGGGCCATTGACGGCCCGCTGCTCACTTCTGGCCTTCAGGCCCGCTGCTTCCAATTCCAGGTAGCGCCTGGTCATTCCGCGCATGACCAACCCCACCATGGCGCCGATCGGCCCGCGCTGGTCGAGTTCTTGCCGAACGCGTGTGCGCCGGTGGGAGTCGGGGATGACTTCATGGCGGGCCACGGTCAAACCACCGGGCGATCGTTGCACCCAGGTCCACGCCTCCCCCGGCGTCACGTCGGTGACCTCCCAAACCAGCTTCGGCATGCGCGGTTGCTTGATCTCAAACCGCTTGCCGACCGCGAGGCCGGGCCCGTCGAGGGCGACGAGCCGGGTCACCGAAGCGGTCCATTCGGGCCACCGCTCCACGTCACTGAACACGTCCCAGACTTCAGCCGCCGGCGCGTCGATCTCGACGCCACAATCGGTTTTCATGTACCAGATGGTACATGGAAGGTTTTCGACGGAACAGTCGCAATTCAGAACCAGCCGTCGGGTGCGTGCCCGGACAACGCCTGCGTGAGTTGCCGCGCCGCACCACGAACGCCGTCCACCAAGGCGGGCAATGCGGTATTCGGCCGGTCCTCGCGACGGGTCGCGCTGAACGCGGCAACCGGACGTCCGGCATGGTCGAAGGCACACGCCGCGACCGACTGCAGCCCCTCGGTGATCATGCCGGCTTCCTCCGCCCAGCCCTGTTCGCGTTCGGTCTGCAGGATTCGCCGTAGCTCCGCAAGGGAATTGGGCCCGCGTTCGGTGCGATGGATGAACGTCGCAGACGATGGAAACAACGCCCTTACCTGAGCGGCAGACAGGTGCGCGAGGATCGATCGGCCGTTCGCCGTCAGGTGCGCGGGCAACCGCACGCCCACGTCGGTGACCAGGGTGACGGGCACACCGGCGGTCTGCGGTTGCTCCTTGAGCAAGTAGACACTCTCAGCGCCGTAAAGGATTCCGAGATGGGCCGTCTCGCCGACGGCCGCGACCAACCGCTTGAGGAGAGGTCTGGCGATGTGCTCGAGCGGCTCGTGGCGAAGATACGCCGCACCCACCTCGAATGCCGAGAACCCCAGTGCGTATGCGCGCTGATCGGGTAGATGCACGACGAAGCCGCGCTCGATCAGTACATCGAGCAAGTGATAGGCCGACGATCGCGGCATGCCGATGTCGCGGATCAGCGCCGAGCCCTGCACCGGCCCGGGCCGCGACGCGAGATGGAGGAGCACATCGAGCGCCCGACCCACTGCAGGTGACGTACTGGACACCGCATACCTCCCTGTGTCTCGGATACGAGACAGTATCCCCGCATTCTCCCTACCGCAATGGGCGTCGGTGCGGTGTCCTGGTACCAACACCAAGTTTGACCAGGGGAAAGAGAGCAACATGACGTCCACCGCGCGCCTCGTCCGGGCCCCCCGGGGCACCGAGTTGACTTGCAAGGGTTGGCCGCAGGAGGCCGCGCTGCGGATGCTGATGAACAACCTCGACCCCGAGGTCGCCGAGCACCCCGAAGATCTCGTGGTCTACGGCGGCACCGGCAAGGCTGCGCGCAGCTGGGATGCGTTCGACGCAATCGTGCGGACCCTGCGCGGGCTGGAGAACGACGAGACCATGCTGGTGCAGTCCGGCAAGCCAGTCGGCGTATTCCGCACCAACGAATGGGCGCCGCGCGTGCTGATCGCGAACTCGAATCTCGTTGGCGACTGGGCGAATTGGGAGCAGTTCCGCAAGCTCGAGGCAGAGGGCCTGATGATGTACGGGCAGATGACCGCGGGCTCATGGATCTACATCGGCACGCAGGGCATCCTGCAAGGCACGTACGAGACCTTCGGCGCGATCGCGAAGAAAAAGTTCGGCGGAACGCTAGCAGGCACGATCACCCTGACCGCCGGACTGGGCGGCATGGGCGGCGCGCAGCCGCTGGCCGTGACGATGAACGACGGGGTGGCGATCTGTGTGGATTGCGACGAGACCCGTATCGACCGTCGCATCGACCACCGCTACCTCGACGCCAAGGCCGCCGATATCGACGACGCCCTCCGGCTGGCCGTCGAGGCCCGTGACGCAAAGCGGCCGTTGTCGATTGGTTTGCTTGGCAACGCCGCCGAGGTGCTTCCCGAGCTGCTGCGCCGCGATGCCCCGATCGACATCGTCACCGACCAGACCTCGGCGCACGATCCGCTGTCATATCTGCCCGTCGGTATCGAGTTCGACGATATGAAGAAGATGGCCGACAAGGATCCCGTCTACTTCACCGAGCAGGCCCAGCAGTCGATGGCCAAGCACGTCGCGGCCATGGTCGGCTTCAAGGACCGCGGTGCCGAGGTGTTCGACTACGGCAACTCCATCCGCGACGAGGCGCGAAAGGCTGGATACGCCCACGCTTTCGACTTCCCGGGCTTCGTCCCCGCATACATCAGGCCACAGTTCGAGGAGGGCCTCGGCCCGTTCCGGTGGGCGGCGCTGTCGGGTGATCCGAAGGACATCGCCGCCACCGACCGGGCGATCCTCGAACTCTTCCCCGACAACAAGCACCTCACGCGGTGGATCCAGATGGCAGGCGAGAGAGTTGCGTTCCAGGGGCTGCCCGCGCGTATCTGCTGGCTCGGCTATGGCGAGCGTCATCTCGCGGGGCTGAAGTTCAATGAGATGGTGGCGTCAGGGGAACTGTCCGCCCCGATCGTGATCGGGCGCGATCACTTGGATTCGGGTTCGGTGGCCTCGCCTTATCGGGAGACTGAGGCGATGCTCGACGGCTCCGATGCCATCGCCGACTGGCCGCTGCTCAACGCGTTGGTCAACACGGCGTCCGGCGCGACCTGGGTGTCGATTCACCACGGCGGCGGGGTCGGGATGGGCCGCTCCATTCACGCAGGCCAGGTGACCGTCGCCGACGGCACCGACCTGGCCGCGGAGAAACTCGCGCGGGTGTTAACCAACGATCCGGGCATGGGCGTCATCCGCCACGTCGACGCAGGCTACGAACACGCAACCGAGATCGCCGACCAACGCGGCGTGCGAATTCCGATGCGGGAGAACGCGTGACGGCGTTCGACGCCCTCTGGCCGACGATCCTGGACGTCGGCAGGCACACCTCCACCGGTGGCTACCGCCGCTACGCATGGTCGGACGCCGATCTGACGCTGCGCGAGTGGTTCTCCGGGTGCGCCGCCACACGCGGAATGGATGTCGAGGAGGATCGCAACGGCAATCTGTGGGCGTGGTGGATGCCGCCTGGAGTGTCCGGGGATCCGCGGGGCGCGTTCGTCACCGGCTCCCATCTGGATTCGGTTCCTGACGGCGGCGCCTTCGACGGGCCACTGGGTGTGGTGTCCGCGTTCGCGGCCGTCGACATCGTCCGCGAGCGGGGCGTTGCGCCAAAGGTTCCCGTCGCGGTCGTCGCGTTTTCCGACGAGGAGGGGGCGCGGTTCGGCGTCGCGTGCATCGGCTCACAGCTGTCCACCGGTGCGTTGAGCGCCGAGAAGGCCTGCGGGTTACGCGATTACGCTGGCATCACCCTCGCCGAGGCGATGACGAACGCGGGTCGCAAGCCCGAGCATCTGGGTGCCGATCCACGGCTGGCCGAACGCGTCGGAGTCTTCGTGGAATTGCACGTCGAGCAGGGCCGCGCGCTGGATCTCGTCGACCGGCCAGTAGCCGTCGCCGCGGCGATCTGGCCGCACGGACGCTGGCAATTCACGTTCCGCGGCGAGGCGAACCACGCGGGCACCACCCGCCTGGTGGACCGACATGATCCGATGCTCGCGTTCGCGTCTTCGGTGCACGCGGCGCGGTCGTTGGCCGCCGCGCACGATGCGGTCGCGACGTTCGGCAAGGTCATCGTCGCCCCCAACGGGGCCAACGCCATTCCGTCTTCGGTACACGCCTGGCTGGACGCCCGCGCCGCCGACGAGGCGACGCTGCGCTCACTGGTCGACACGATCACCGCAGAAGCGGGGCAGCACGCCGCGGCCGACGGCATCGAACTCGGGGTGACCGCCGAGTCCGTCACGCCGATCGTCGAGTTCCCCGCGGCTCCGCGGGCCCGGCTGCAACGTGCGCTGGCCCATCTCGGCGACATCCCCGTGCTGCCCACCCAAGCCGGCCATGACGCAGGCATCCTGTCTCCGGTGGTGCCGACCGCAATGTTGTTCGTCCGCAACCCAACCGGGGTGTCGCATTCGCCGACCGAGTTCGCTGACGCGGCGGACTGCAATGCGGGAGCGGTGGCGTTGGCCGACGTCATGGTGGACTGGGTCACATCGTGATAGACACGTGGTGGTGTGAACACGCGTGGCTCGGCGGCAATTCCGTGGCCGACGGCGTCCTGATCGGCGTCAGCGACGGTCGGATCGCCACAATCGAAACCGACACCGCCGCGCAGCCGGGCTCAAACCGGTTGCGCGGTCTGGTCATTCCTGGCCTGGCCAACGCGCATTCGCACGCGTTCCACCGGGCACTGCGCGCGCGCACCCAACGCGACCGTGGATCGTTCTGGACCTGGCGCGACCTGATGTACCGCGCTGCCGAGCGGCTGAACCCCGATCGCTACCGGCGGCTCACGCGGGCGGTGTATGCCGAGATGGCGCTCGCCGGGATCACGTCGGTTGGCGAATTCCACTACGTGCATCACGATTCCGGCGGCTCCCACTACGCCGATCCCAACGCGATGGGACACGCTGTCATTGACGGCGCCGCTGCCGCAGGCATCCGCCTCACCCTGCTCGACACCTGCTATCTGAGTTCCGGGCCCGACGGTGCACCGCTGACCGGTCCGCAGCAGAGGTTCGGCGACGGCACCGGTGACCGGTGGGCCCAACGCGCAGAGGCATTGCGGCAGCAGGCCTCTACCCAACCCGCCGTCCTGGTCGGCGCCGCCCTGCATTCCGTGCGAGGAGTGCCCATCGAGCACATGCCTGTCGTCGTGGAATGGGCCGCCGCGCACGGTGCTCCGCTACACGTCCATTCGTCGGAGCAGATCCGCGAGGTCGAGCAGTGTCTCGCGGTGCACGGTCGCACACCGACTGCGGTGCTGCGCGATGTCGGGGCGCTGGGCCCGCAGTCGACGGCTGTGCACGCCACACACCTGACGGCGGAGGACATCGCCGACCTTGACCGGACGGCTACCGGAGTGTGCTTCTGCCCCACCACCGAGCGTGACCTCGGCGACGGAATCGGGCCCGCACCCACATTGCTCGCGGGACGCGGATTGTTCAGCCTCGGCTCCGACAGCCACGCCGTCATCGATCTGTTCGAAGAGGCGCGTGCCGTCGAACTCAACGAGCGCCTTGCCTCCCGCGTGCGCGGCGTGATCGCCCCCGACCGCTTGCTGCGGGCCGCGACTTACGATGGTCATCGCGCAGTGGGCTGGGTCGACGCCGGAGAACTTGTGGTGGGTGCGCGAGCAGACTTTGTTGCAGTGCAGATGGATTCGATCCGTACCGCCGGTGGCGGCGCAGCGGTGGAGAATGTCGTCTTCGCCGCGGCGGCACCCGACGTCACCGATGTGGTGGTCGACGGACGCGCCGTGGTGGTGGACCGCGCCCATGTCACCGTGCCGGACGCGGACGTCGAACTCGCTGCCGCCATTGCGGATCTTATGGATATCTCGGTGGAGGCCGCGCGATGACCGTGCTCTACACCGACATCGGTGAGCTCGTCACCAATGACCCCGCGCACGGCGATGGCGACCCGCTGGGCATCATCGCCGACGCGGCGCTGGTCGTCGATGGCTCCGAGATCGTGTGGGTGGGCCGACGCGCCGACGCGCCCGATGCCGACGATCGGGTCAGCTGCGCCGACACCAGCGTGATCCCCGGATTCGTCGACAGCCATGCGCATCTGGTGTTCGCGGGCGAACGGTCGGCGGAGTTCGCGGCGCGGATGAGCGGCCAGCCCTACGGGGCAGGCGGGATCGCGTCCACTGTGGCTGCCACGCGGGCGGCCGACGACGCGACACTTCTCGCAGGAGTCCAGCGACTCGCCGACGAGCTGCATCGCGCCGGGGTGACGACCTTCGAATGCAAGAGCGGCTACGGTCTGACCGTCGACGACGAGGCCCGCTCGCTCCGGATCGCCGGGGCGGTCACCGACGAGACGACATTCCTCGGCGCGCACGTCATTCCCGCAGAGTTCCGCGATGACCGCGCGGCGTACATCGACTTGGTCGCCGGTCCGATGCTGCAGGCCTGCTCGCCGCATGCCCGCTGGGTGGATGTGTTCTGCGACCGCGGCGCATTCGACGTCGACGAGACACGCCACATCCTTGGCAGTGGGATGGCAGCCGGGCTCATCCCGCGCCTGCACGCCGGCCAGCTGGGCCCCAGCGCGGGCATCCGGCTCGCGGTCGAGCTCGGCGCGGCCTCGGTCGATCACTGCACCTATGCCACCGACGACGACGTCGAAGCGCTCGCAGGTGCCGCCGACACAACCGTCGCCACTTTGCTCCCCGGTGCGGAATTCTCCACGCGCGCAAGGTATCCGGATGCGCGGCGGCTCATCGACGCGGGCGCCACCGTCGCCCTGGCCACCGACTGCAATCCCGGCAGCTCGTTCACCACAAGCATGCCGTTCTGCATCGCCGTCGCGGTGCGGGACATGAATTTCACTCCGGCCCAGGCATTGTGGTCCGCGACTGCCGGCGGAGCCGCGGCCCTGCGCCGCAACGATATCGGGGTCATCGCTGTCGGGCGTCGGGCGGACTTCGTCCGGCTGCACGCGCCGTCCTACCTACACCTGGCGTACCGGCCCGGCGTGCCACTGGTGTGCGACGTCGTCATGGCCGGGCAGCGACCGCCGCATTCCTACAACAAGGTGGAGTCACGATCGTGAATACAGAAGCCGTCGCCGTGGGCATCGGACCCGTGACCTTTGACGAGGTGGTGCGCGTGGCCCGCGACGGTGCCGCTGTCACCGTTTCCGACGAGTCACTTGATGCGATCGCAAAGAGCCGCGCCCGCATCGAGGAGCTCGCCAACGACCCCAAGCCCGTCTACGGCGTGTCCACCGGATTCGGTGCCCTTGCCACCCGGCACATCCCTCACGAGCTGCGAACCCAACTGCAGCGCAGCCTGATTCGATCTCACGCCGCCGGATCGGGATCGGAGGTCGAGCGAGAAGTCGTCAGGGCAATGATGCTGCTGCGGTTGTCGACACTGGCCACCGGCCGCACCGGCGTGCGGCCCGAGATCGCGCAGACGTATGCGGCGATGCTGTCGGCCGGACTGACGCCCGTCGTCTACGAATACGGCAGCCTCGGCTGCTCCGGCGATCTTGCGCCGTTGGCACACGTGGCGCTGTCGGTCATCGGCGAGGGTTCGGTGCGCACGGCCGACGGCGAACTCCTTCCGTCCGCCGACGCGCTGGCCCGGCACGGCATCGAGCCGGTCGTGCTCGCCGAGAAGGAGGGCCTTGCGCTGATCAACGGCACCGACGGTATGCTCGGCATGCTGGTGCTGGCGCTGCGGGACATCGACGCGCTGCTGAAGCTTGCCGATGTCGCCGCTGCCATGAGCGTCGAGGGTCTGCTGGGCACCACAAGGGTGCTCGCGGAGGATCTCCATGCCATCCGACCGCATCCGGGACAGGCGGACGCCGCAGCCAACATGCGCCGCGTGCTGGCTGAATCGCCGATCGTGGCCAGCCACAGCGGCCCGGACTGCTCCCTGGTCCAGGACGCGTACTCGCTGCGCTGCGCACCCCAGGTCGCGGGCGCCGCACGCGACACCGTTGAGCATGCGCGCACCGTCGCGGGCCGCGAATTGGCAAGTGCCGTCGATAATCCTGTCGTCACGCTCGACGGGCGCGTCGAATCCAACGGTAATTTCCACGGCGCGCCCGTCGCTTACGTGCTCGATTTCCTCGCCATCGCCGTCGCCGATCTGGCGAGCATCAGCGAGCGGCGCACCGACCGGTTCCTCGACGTCGCCCGCAGCCACGGGCTCAACCCGTTCCTTGCCGACGAACCTGGCGTGGACAGCGGGCACATGATCGCCCAGTACACACAGGCCGCGATCGTGTCCGAACTGAAGCGGCTGGCCAACCCGGCCAGTGTCGACTCGATCCCCTCGTCGGCGATGCAGGAAGACCACGTCTCGATGGGGTGGTCGGCGGCACGCAAGCTGCGCAGGGCCATTGACGGCCTGACACGGGTGCTGGCTGTCGAGGTGTACACCGCCGCGCGGGGTATCGAGATGCGTGCCCCGCTGGCGGCGTCGCCCGCGACCGCCGCCGTCATCGCTGCACTCCGGGAATTCGTTCCGGGCCCCGGCACCGACCGATACCTGGCGCCGGAGATCGATGCCGTCGTCGCGATGGCCGGCTCGGGCGATTTGGTGGCGGCCGCCGAATCGGTCACCGGCCCGCTGGCCTAAGGGCCCGTCGGCCCTTCGGCGTCGAGGATCCGCGCGACCGTACCGCCGATCGAGCGGGTGAACGTGCGATCGTCGAGGTCCTCGAGACCCGTCGACGCGCGCAGGAAGTCGCCGAACAGACACCAGCCAAGTTGCAACGCGATCGTGTGTGCGGCGGCAAGCCGTGCGCCGAGTTCGGTGGTGTGCCGATGGCGGACGGTATCGAGCAGCAGCTCCATCGTCGGAAAGCGGCTCTGCAGTTCGCCGATCGAATACCCGTCAAGCGAGGTTCGGGCGAGCACGCGCAGCTGACGGTCGACCGCTTCGCCAATCGCGCCGCCATCTGCCTTCGCGGCAAGGAGTTCGGCCAGGTGTTGGCCGAGGTGATCGAGCACCGCCGCCACGAGTGCGTCCTTGGTTCCGAAGTGCCGGTGGATCAGTCCGTGGTTGACGCTCGATCGCGCCGCGATGTCACGGATAGAGGTTGCCGCAGGTCCGCGCTCCGCGAACAGGTCGGCGGCGGACTTAAGGACCGCAGCGACGACCTCAGCCCTGCCCAGGGGCACACCGGCCCGCGGAGCGCCGACCCTTGCACCAGCTGTAGTCATATGACTACGGTACCGGCAGGGAGTTTGCGGTCAACCGACATCCCCTACGGAAGGACTCGTCCCTTGGCAACGACGCCAGACGGATACGGAAGATTCATCGGCAGGGTCGGCGGGTTGGCGGTCGCCATGGGGATCGGGCTCGCGATCGCCAACGGCGCCGCCATTGCTTCGGCCGAGGCCGGTCAATCGGACTCCTCCAAGTCCTCATCCGCCGAATCGAAGACCGCGGAATCGAAGTCGACGGACTCGAAGACCGCTGAGTCGAAACCGTCGGAGTCGAAATCCGCGCTGTCTGCGTCGACAGCCGACGCCTCCAAAGCTGATGAAGACAACCACGCGGGGAAGCCAAAACCTGCCGCCGCGAGTACGGAGTCCGCTGCCACGTCGTCAACAAATGACGACGCGAAATCAACCGATGCCAAGCCATCCGACCGCAAATCTAGGAAGGTCGCGGACAGCATCGACAGCACCACCCAGACGCTCGCGGCCAACGCGACGATCGCACCGCCATCCTCGGCGGCGACCACCGTCAACACCACGACGAAGGCGGTGACACCCCAGACGTTGGCAGTCAGCCCACTGGGGACGCCAGAACAACTCGCCGCCGAACAACGGGCCGCCGAGACCGCCACGACCCTTCCCGTTCAGTTGATGAAGCTTGTTCTCCAGTTCGGCTGGATGTCCACCGCACGACAGGAGTTCAGTCTGGTCGGCGGCCCCGATCAGGCGAACACCGACGCGCTGAAACAGGCCGTCGACGAGTACGCGATGGCGGCAGCGTTTCAGCAACAAATACTCGATCCGACGACGCCGACGGCCGTCATGCAGGTGGCTCCGCCGCACTCGTGGTACGGACAGGACGTCGCCGGCTCGCGCATCCTGTACGACAACCCCGACACGATCTACCGCTTCATGGGTGTCAACAAGACGTCGACATATATGATCACCGGCCGCTTCACCGGCGAGCAGCCCGCCGACACCTCGTTCAGCGTTCTGACCGGTTTGTCGGGGACGACGGCGTCGGTTCTCTCCGGGAAGGACCTCGTCCTCAATCCCGACGGCTCGTTCATCATCACCGTCAGCGGTTCGCCCACCGGGCCTGGACCGAACCATATCCAGCTCACCTCCGACACCACGTTGATCGCAGTGCGAAATACGTTGTCGGACTGGAACAACCAGAACCCGATGAGCTTGTCCATCGAGCGTGTCAGCGGACCGCCGAACAGCCTGTTCGCCCAGTTGGGCGGATTCGCCATCCCCTTCATCGGGCCGCTGGTGACGGATAACCCGTTGTTGACCACGCTGGTGTCGCTGATTCCGCCGCTGCCCGTAGAACCGCCGCTGCTGCGGGGCGCCGTCACCGCGGTGATCATGGCGCTGGGTCTGCAGATGGAATCCAAGTACATCCAGGTGGCCACGATCGACCCGACGACCGGCCAGCGCCGCCAGCCCAACGTGCTGACGAACCCGACACGCAACGCCGAGTTCCTCGCTACGCAGATGCAGAGCGCAGGGTACTTCCAGCTCGCCGACGACCAAGCTCTGGTCGTCACCATCGATCCCGGCAATGCGGGCTACTTCGTGGTTCCCGTGACCAACGACTGGACCATCACGGACAACTACTGGGACCAGCAGACCAGCCTGAACATCGCACAGGCCAAGAAGAATCCCGACGGGACCTACACAATCGTCATCTCGCCAAGCGACCCGGATGTCGGGAACTGGGTGTCGACAGGCGGCCTGAACCAGGGCACCATCTCCATCCGGTTCCAGGACCTCGACGGCAATTCAACGACGCTGCCGACGGTCAGCTCGCAGGTGGTATCGCTCGACGATCTGGCCAGCGTGCTGCCTGCTGGGACCACATACGCCACTCCGCAAGATCGGCTCGACCAGATCGCGTTGCGAAAGTCGGGCTTCAACAACCGCTTTGCGCCCTATCCGCAGCCGTAGCGTGTCACGTCACCGCCAGCTCCAGATACTCGCGGCGGCGCACCAGAATGCTCGGTAGCCATGGCCCGACACCGGCGGCATCGATTCGGGAGGTGCAGTCAAGGACAGCCCGCAATACGATTTCAGCTTCCAAGCGTGCCAGCGCAGCGCCGACGCAGAAGTGCGTGCCTTTGCCAAAGGTGATGTGCCCCTTGCCGCCCGGCCGATCAAGCCGAAACTCGTGTGGCGCGTCGAATTGGGCGGGGTCGCGGTTCGCCGCACCCCACAACAGCAGCAGGCGCGAACCGGCGGGCAAGTAGGTGCCACCTAAGGCGGTGTCGGCGACGACGTGACGATAGTGGCCGCGGAACGGCGGTTCGTACCGCAACGCTTCCTCGATGAAAGGCCCGAGTAGGTCGGAATTCTCACGCACCCGTTGTTGAAGATCGGGACGCGTCGCGAAGATCCACATCGCATTGCCGAGTAGCGATCCGGTCGATTCGCCGCCCGCGCTGAACAGGATGATCATCATAACTTGCGCGGTGATTTCGTCGAATTCACCCGTCCCGCAGGCGGTTGCGAGGGAACCGAGCAAGTCGTCCTTGGGATCGGCGGCGGCCAGGTCGAAATGATGGTGGATGTAGTTCCCTAGTTCCATGGCCGCCACGCCAGCCGCTACGAGCCCGTCCTGATCGACGAGCCCGTCGAGCAGCTGGGTGCTCGCGTACGCCCACCGGATCAACTGGTCGACGTGTTCGGCGGGCACGCCGATCAACCGAGCGACGACCATCATCGGCAGCCTGTTGGCCAAGGCCCCCATCCACTCGATGCGGCCATTACGGAGGTTGTCCGTCCACAACCGGTCGAAGGTGTCAGCGACGAAGGACTCCATCATCCGAATCCGCTTGGCCGCCAATTGGTGCACCAGCATCTTGCGGTGCACCGCATGCGCCGGGTCATCCGCGGTGGCGAGGACGTGAGTGGCGCCGCCGAGCCCGTCCATCTCGAACGGGGCGACTGTGCCGTCTGCCGTGAACGTCATGGTCGCGGTCAGGTTCGCCGAGAAGTCCTCGGGACGGCTGATGGCTTCGTTGATCGCCGCCCAGTCACACACCAGATAGAACCCGGACTCGCCGACACGATGTACCGGCCCTTCCGCGCGCAGACGATCGTAGAGCGGGTACGGGTCTTGGATCCCGTCAACACCGAAGAACTCGAGCGGATCCTGAAGCAACTTCACTTGTCCAGGTTGACCAGCGGCAACGACGGCGGTCAATGGGTCGGCGAAGAGTCGAAAACCCGGTTAGCGTGTGCCGGCCTCGAACCGTCTCAGCCCCTGGACCCGACCTGCACACATGGTGAGAATTCCGATGCCATCTGTCTCAATGATGAGATAAATTCGAATGATGTCGCGGGACGATTGGCTCTTCGACGCCGGGCGGCGGGCGACCGCGACCGAGCGGATCTATGCCGTGGCCACCGAGCTGATCTATCGGGACGGGATGGAAGCGTTCAATATCGAAGCACTGGCCACAGCGACCCACTGTTCGAGAGCCACCATCTACCGCTACGTCGGCGGCAAGAAGGACATTCGCGAAGCGGTGCTTGCGCGGGCCGCCACCCGCATCGTCGAAACCGTGCGCGCCAATGTCGACGGACGCACAGGCTCCGATCGTGTTCTGACCGCGATCGAGGTCGCGGTCGCGGAAATCCGCGTAGATCCGGCGGCCCAATTGTTCGTGGATTCGGCGCGGGCCGGCGGCTGGGACTGGCTGACCGCATCAAAGGCCGTGGCCGACTTCGCGTCCGAGCTCACTGGACTCGCAGGCGACGATCCGCACGCCGCACAGTGGATCGTGCGCCTAGTGCTGTCCTTACTGTTGTTACCCGACACCGATCCGCGCGCCGAGCACGAGATGCTGCAACGGTTCGTCGCACCCGGTTCGCGTTCGCGGAAAGCGCTGGGCCTCAGTCGTCCTGATGGTTCGGGCAAGATACGTCGACGTACACGGTCACGAACTGCCCAGGGCCTGGCACTGTATCGCCGGGATTGTTGACGTTCTGCACCGTGCACACGGATAGCGGTTCGGTGTTGTAACCCGTGAGCCAGTTGATGTTGACGTTATAGCCCTCGGCCTTTAGCCCGTCGATCACCGATTGAGCCGATGCTCCGGTGTCCTCAGGTTCGGCGTTGGCGGGCGCGCAGAGCGCCACCGCGCCGCCGAACGCCACTGACAGCGCGGCCAACCATCGCGATACGCACGACATAGTCTTCACGGTTCGCGCCATAGCCTCGGAACGACTGGGTTCTCACTGTGAAGGTCCACCGAATCGCCGGACTTACCTGGCGAAGTGCTCGACGAGAACCACTTGTAGCTCGCCAACCCAGAAGCCGAGCACGGCACCGACCGTGATCATCAGCATCTCGTCGTCCTTGAAAACAGGCCGCAGGATCGACTCGTACTGCTGCGGGGTCAGTTTGTTCATCTTCTCGGCGATGAGGTTCTCCACGTCGAGCGCCTTGGCGGCGTAGTCCTTGGCCTGCACCATCGCCTCGGGCAGTCGACCAACGACCATCTGCACCACGGCGTCTTTGATCTCGGTGTAGCGCTTGGTGCCGATCGTCAGGGTCAGCAGCGGCTTCGCAAGTCCGGCCTCTGCGTCGATTGCCGCGGAAATCTCCTTCTCGATCGCGGCGAACAGACGCTCGGAGCTGGGACCATTCACCACCGCCTCCAGGATGACGTCGGCGGAGAAAAAGTCGTTGGCCAGAATGCGGGCGTAGTCGCGGGTGACCTGCTCCCGCTGCGCGTGCAGCACGCCGTGTATCGGGATGAACCCGAACAGCTTCATCGGCTCGCGGGGGATGAAGATCAGGTTCAGCGCCAGCCAGTCGCTGGCAAAACCCGGTGAAGAAGCCGAACGTCGGCATGATCCACGGGTTGTGGAAGACGCCCCACGCGACCATCTGCACCAGCCCGATCGCGAATCCGAAATAGATGCCACTGCGGCGGATGAACTTCATCGCCGCCCCGCCCATGCCCTTCATCAGGTCGTTGAGTTGTTCCTTGTTCTTCACGAGGGTCGTGACGGCGAGGTACTGCAGGTCGATGAACCGCGGCAGGTCGGCCTTCATCTCTGCGAGAAGGTTGTCGGCGACCCTCGGGGCGGCGGCCTGCATGCGGGTACAGCACGGCATCGCGGGCCATGTCCGGCAGCGAATCCCACAGGCCGGGGCGCACCTGCTCCATAAGCTCGCGAGCTCATCTCGTCGATGGTTCTGGTGAGCGGCTCGCGCAGATCCTCGATCGTCTGCTTGGCGTCGATCTTCTCGAGGAGCTCCTCGGGCTTGATCAGCTTGTCGGTAAGCATTTGGATGGTCAGTGCGGCGGTCTTGCCTGCGCGCCGCGGCACCACACCCTGCCAGCCGAATGGCCCGACGCCGACGAATTCGATTGGCCGGTAAAGCATTTGCAGCGCTACAAGCTTGGTGGTGTACCCGACGAACGCGGCAATGAACGGCATGGACAGGTAGATGAACCAGTTGAGCGCTGAAGTCGCGACTTGATCTGGTCCCAGGATTGCAACGCGACGACGGTAGTCGTCACTCCGAGCTCCGGGCACTGTTCGCCGCGGCCCAGAGCTCAAGGCCGAGTCCGGACAGCCGGAGCGTGTACCTCTCGACGCGGGCGGGGATCGGGCCGCGGCTGGCGTTCTTGACGGCCTGCAGCACGCCGGTGTCGGCGGCGAGGATCTCGTACTCATCCTTCATCGCGGTGTCCTCGGGGCCGGACTCGACAAGCCCTAGCGACAGCAAATGGCTGACGTACATCGGCGTCAGGTGCGGCAGCGCAAGGTTGGCGGTCCTTCCGATCAGCGACATGTTCTCCAGCACGACCTCGCCGACCAGCCCGGTGAGCGTCCTCGCATAAACATTTAGCAGCGGCGACGCCGAACCATCGGAGAGGGCACCGATGATGCGCGCCTCGTCGGGCACCATCTGGTCGAGGATCTTGTGGAAGAGCTCCTGCCGGCTCGATGCCGTGCTCTGCTCAATCGCGCGGTCGAGCAGGGTGTGCATCTTCGCGTCAAGGCTCTCGGCGATCGTGGCCGGGGACGGCGGCAGCGGCGGCGTAGGTGGCGTGACGGCATCCATCCGTGACCGCAGATACCCAAAGACCTGTCGTTCGTACCAATTCGCGACCTTCACGCCCCTGCGCACGGTTTGCTCTGCCAGTCCGACGAGGCCGAAAGGGTCGAAAGAGGACGCCACGTGGCTGAACGTACCGAATCTCGGGACCTGCTCGAATGGATTCTCCGTGATTCGCCGGCGGCCTAATGCCGTGCCGTGTCAGCAGACCGCGAAGAGCTCGAGCTGGATGTTGTCGGGGTCGCGAAACACGACGGTCGCGAATGGGAACGGTACGTCCCCATCTCTGATGCCGGAGTGTTCGATCCCCAGCTCGTCGAGCCAGGCTGTCCAAGCCTCGAGCTCCTCGCGCGCGGACACGTTGAATCCCACGTGGTCCAGTCCGGTGCCTGCCTCGTCGAACGGCTCGCCGCTGTTGCCTGTGTTGGTGTGCAGCCCGATCGCCAGGCCCGAGCGCGGCTCGATGAGCAGCACGCCGTAGCCGGTGTCCTCCCGCTCGTAGTGAGGAAAGGTCATTGGCACGCGCTCCGCGCGAAACACCCGCTGGTACCAGTCCAGGCTGGCTTCGAGGTCGCAGACGGTTACGGAGAAGTGGTGTATCCCAGTGATGCCGGGGGCAACAGCGTCGCTCATCAATCGACCTTTCTGACCAATCGAGCAGGAGCGTACCCGACATCGACCTAACGCTTGGGCAGCTTGTGGTTGTCCCAGGTGATCAACCGGGTTGGCTCAAACACAACCCAGCGCGCCGACCGGCCACTCGCCGTCTGCGGGTACCGGACCCGTTCTGCCCTCTGCATTTCGCCATGTCCCCCAGAGTATTTCGCCCCATCAACCAGCGCGCCTCTTCGAGATGGGGGTCGGCGTCCTCTTGGTCGGCGTCCTCTTGGTCGGCGTTCTCGAGCACCGTCGCGTGGCCCTGAAACATCGCGCCATGGAGCTCCGCGTATTGCTCGTTGCGATCGACAAGGACACTGCAGACCGGATTGCGCCTTAGGTTGGCGACCTTCTGGCCGCGGCCGAAAAGAAGTACACCCGCCCAGCCGCCCAGCCGAACCAGAGTGGCGTGAGGTTGATCCGCTCATCGGGCCCGATTGTCGCGACGCGCATGTTCCACGACGTCGTCATCAGCTCGTCCAACTCCTCGGCCGTCAAGCCAAGCTCGGCAGGTATCCGGGCCATCGACTGCCTCCTTCTCAAGATCTTCGTCGCTGCCGGCCAAGCGAATCACGTAGAAGCCTCCGCCTCACAGGAGTGTGCAAACCGGTCGTAGCCAGCGGATGTGACCACGGACCAAAATCGATGTATGGACTACTTCGTCGAGATGACGACACACGTTCCCGAAGGAACGCCCGAAGAGTCAGTGGACGGCATGCGGGCACGGGAAGCGGCACGCGCGGGTGAGCTCGCGGCACAGGGACATCTCAAGCGGCTGTGGCGTCCACCGCTGGCACCCGGCGAATGGCGAACGTTCGGTCTGTTCGGCGCCGACGACGACAACCAGTTGGACGAGATCTTGGCATCGATGCCGCTGCATGTCTGGCGCACCGACGCGGTCACACCGCTCTTGCCCCACCCAAACGACCCAGTTGCGTCCCGTGGTCAGGAAGGCGTTGAGTTTCTGACGACCCTGACCCTTACCGTCCCAGACGGCACACGACAGGACACCGTCGACGACATGAAGGCTCGCGAGGCCGTACGCGCCCGCGAACTGGCTGAGCAAGGACGCCTTGTCCGCCTCTGGACGCCGCCCAACCAGCCCGGCCAGTGGCGCACATTGGGGCTCTGGAGCGCGCGTGACGCGGCGGACCTGACGGCGGCGTTGGAATCGCTGCCGCTCTACGGGTGGATGACGGTTGAAGCGACGCCACTGTCGCCGCATCCCAGTGATCCCGTCAGGGGTACGGAAGCATGAGCTACACCGTGGATGCACTGGCCGATTATGTGGTCGCGGCCGAGCCCGCTCACCTGCCCGACGACTCGCTAATGCTATTGCGGCGCAATGTTCTTGACAGTGTCGGCTGCGCGATTGCGGCACTCGATGGAGAGACGGTCCGCCTGGTGCGTGACCAGGTCGAGTCCGTCGGCGGTCTGCCCCAGGCTTCATTGATCGGCGGCGGCAGGTCAAGCGTCGATCAGGCCGCGTTGTTCAACTCGGTCGCCGTTCGCTACGTGGATCTGCTTGACACTTATCTGACAGCTGGTGGGCTGTGTCACCCGGCAGACAACTTCGGCGCAATGCTGGCCGTATCAGAGAGCGCCGGGGCAAGTGGTGCCGAATTTCTGCTTGGGCTGGCGGTCGCCTACGAGGTGCAGTCGCGCTTCTCGGCATCGGTGCCGGTGATGGCCCACGGGCTCAACCACGCACTGCAACTGGCGATCTCGGTTGCTGCCGGTGCCGCCAAGCTGCTTCACCTCACCGCTGAGCAGACCGCCAACGCCATCGCGATCGCGGCGGCGGACAATGTCTCGCTCGCGGCGATACACTCCGAGCCGGTATCGAACTGGAAGGGAATTTCGCCAGCCATCACCGCGCAGCGTGCCGTGTATACGACCGCACTGGCGCAGCACGGCATCACAGGACCACGCGGAATCTTTGAGGGCCCCAACGGTCTTGAGCGGCTCTTCGGCCAGACCATCGATCTGCGGCTCGACGACCCCACCCTGGGTGTAGTCAGGGAGACGTACCTGAAGAAGTACTGCGCGCTGATCCACGGGCAGGCGCCGATCGAAACTGCGCTCACACTTGCCGGGCAGCACGGCATCCGGCATGGCGATATCGCGTCCGTCGAAGTTGAGGTGTTTCAAACCGCCTACGACATCGCCGGTGGCGGCAGTTTCGGAAACAAGGACGCCCCTGCTACCAAGGAGCAGGCCGACTACAACTTGAAATATCTGTTGGCGGCCGCGCTCATCGACGGACAGGTCGGGCCTGAGCAGCTCCAAACCGAACGTATCCGCAGATCCGATGTCCGTGAGTTGCTGAGTCGCATCAGCGTTCGGCCCGACGCGGAGCTGACCGCCCGCTATCCGGACTCGACGCCCGTGCGAATCACCATGAAGCTGCGCAACGGCAAGCAGATATCTCGCGAACAGGAGGACTTCGAAGGTGCGCGGAGCCGGCCCTTCTCCTGGGACCGCACGGTCGAGAAATTCCATTGGCTTGCCGAGCAATACGCTGACGACGGCGTTCGGGGCGCGATCGTGGACACCGTTGCACATCTCGACGAAGTCCCGGTCTCGGCGCTCACAGGGCTACTTGCGAAGGTCAGTCCCGATCGGCGACTGCCTGACGGCGCTTGACGTGCGGCCGACGACCCGTCACGGTGGTCGCAATGAGCGTGCTGAGAACTCCTGACGAGCGATTCGCGAACCTGCCGAGGTATCCGTTCACACCCAACTACGTCCAGGTCGAGACGAAGGCCATCCCCGCGCTGCGGATGCACTACGTGGACGCTGGACCTCCGGAAGCTCCGACCGTTGTGCTCGTGCACGGGCAACCCACATGGTCGTTTCTGTACCGCGAAGTGATTCACGTTCTCACCGACGCCGGACTGAGAGTCATTGCACCCGACCACATCGGCTTCGGCCGCTCCGACAAGCTGACCGAGCGCACGGACTACACGTTCGCTCGCCATATCGATTGGCTGCACGGCCTGATCACCGGATTGGACCTTCGAGACATCACGCTCGTGGTGCAGGACTGGGGCGGCCCGATCGGGTTGAGCGTTCTCGCCCGCGACCCTGACCGGTTCGCTCGCGTCGTCGCGACCAATACCATCCTGCACACGAGCGACCCGGCGCTGGCCGGTGCTCTTGAGTGGGCGAACCACGGTGTCGGCGACGACCGAGTCATGTTGCAGGAAGCTCTCGTTGACTACGTGGCCTTCTATCAACGGTCGCCGGACATCGTCGCGAGTTTCTTCTTGAATGCGGTGGCGGGCCCGCTGTCCGCCGACGTGCTCGCGGCCTACGACGCTCCGTTCCCCGACAAGTCGTTCAAGGCGGGGCTGCGCCAGCTCACCGCGCTGGTCCCGCTCACCCGCAACGACCCTGGCGCCGCGATCGGACGAGCCACGATGGCAGCGCTCGAGCAATGGCAGCGCCCCTTCCTGACCGCGTACTCAGACGGGGATCCCCCAACGCGTGGGTGGGACAAGGTATTTCAGGAACGAATCCCCGGTGCCAGGGGCCAGAAGCACACAACGGTGTCTGGCGCCGCTCACTTCATCCAAGAGCAGAAGGGTCCAGAGCTGGGGCGCATCATCGCCGAATTCATTGCCGCCACAAGTTGACTCAGAGGCTGCCGAGATCGTCGGGCACGTCGACGGCGTATTCCCTGAGTACCTCAAGGGGTACGACGTCAACGGTCCGCTCGTGGGTGGCGGCCAGCACCACAGGGGCGGCGCAGCCGTCGCTATGGGCCCGAAGCCAGTTCACCGCGGTTACGCACCATCGGTCGCCTGGCGTCAGTCCGGGGAACCGATATTGCGGCATCGGTGTGGACAGGTCGTTGCCAATCGAGCGCTGGTGCTCTAGGAACTCGGCGGTCACGACGGCGCAGATGGTGTGCAGGCCGACGTCCTCGGCCCCGGTCGAGCAGCAGCCATCGCGGTAGAAGCCGGTCAGCGGCTCGGTGCCGCACGGTTCCAGCGGGCCGCCAAGCACATTGCGATCAGCCATCGGTCAATCCTCTCGCGCCGCGGGCTCGATGTCCCACGATCCCCGACGCAGCACGCCTGTCACGGCGAAGTCCGAGTCCAGCACCACCAAGTCGGCGGCAGCCCCCGGGACGAGCCCCGCGCAAGGCAGGCCCAGCGCCCGGGCGGGGTTGATCGACGCCTGACGCACCGCGGCCATCAGCGCCTCGTCACGGGGAAGCCCGCTGTGGCTCACGGCGAATCTGAATACCCGGTCCATGGTGGCGGTGCCGCCTGCGATGGTTTGTGTTCCGGCCACGCGAGCCACCCCGTCCGCAACGGTCTACGGCCAACGGTCCCAGCCAATACTCGCCGTCGGCCATCCCCGCCGCGGCCATCGCGTCGGTTATCAATGATACGCGGTCGATACCCGCGCTGCGGGTGACATGTCGGTAGATCGCAGGATCGACGTGCACACCGTCGGTGATCAGTTCGACGGTGACCCTGTCATCTTCGAGAAGGGCGACGATCGGACCGGGCTCGCGACGGTCGATCGGACGCATCGCGTTGAACAGGTGCGTGCCCACCGTCGCGCCCGCCGCGATCGCGGCCCGCGTCTGCTCGTACGTGGCCTCGGTGTGACCGACGGCCGCCACGACGCCCGCATCGACGATCTGCTTGATGGCCGCGAGGCCGCCATCGCGTTCCGGCGCGATGGTGACCATCCGAATGGCCCCTCCTCCCGCGTCGAGAATTCGGTCGATCTCGGCGGGGTCCGGGTCACGCATCAGAGACGGCTGGTGCGCTCCGCAGCGTGTGGTCGACAGCCAGGGACCTTCGAGATGGATGCCGTCGATCAGGCCGGCGCCAACGTCGTCGGCCAATTCCCTGACCTGGTGCAGCAACTCGGCCGGGCCTGCGGTCACCAGAGAGGCGACCAATGTGGTGGTGCCGTGGTTGCGATGCAATGTCACGGCGGTGGCCGTCTCGGCAGCCGCCGCGGTGGAGAAGTTCGCGCCGCCTCCCCCGTGCAAATGGGTATCGACGAAGCCCGGCACCACCGTCAGCGCGCCGAGGTCGCGATCGGCAGGGCGCGGCGGGGCGCCGGCGCTGATCGCGTGCACTGTGGTCTGCGAAATCTCAATCCAGCCGGGCCGCAACAGTTCTCGGCCGGTGAGCAGCGTGTCAACCGTCAACAGCACTCAGATGCCCTGCCAATCCGGCTTGGACACGTAGGTTTCGCGATAGTAGTCGACCAACTGAAGCCGACGGGCCGCGGCGTCGTCGAGCAGCACCGTCACATGGGGGTGATGCTGCAGGATGCTCGCAGGCCACATCGCAGTCACCGGGCCTTCGACTAGATGATGAACCGCTTCTGCCTTGCCGCGACCGGTCGCGACGAGGATCACATGTCGAGCGTCCATGATGGTGGCCAAGCCCTGGGTCAGGCAGTGAGTAGGCACCGATTCCACATCGCCACCGAAGAAGCGGGCGTTGTCGATGCGGGTTTGTCTCGTCAGCGTCTTGATACGGGACCGGGACGCCAGCGACGACCCCGGTTCGTTGAATGCGATGTGCCCATCGGTGCCGATGCCGAGGATCTGTAGATCAATACCGCCAGCCTCGCGGATCGCGTTTTCGTATGCCGCACACGCGGCCGGGATGTCGGGGGCGAGGCCATCAGGGCCCTGAACCGCGCCGGGAGCGAAATCGACGCGGGATACGAACGCCGTGTCGATGACGTTGCGGTACTGCTGCGGGTGATCGGCGGGCAGGCCGACGTACTCGTCAAGGGTGAAACCGCGGGCCTGCCGAAACGAGATCAGTCCTGCATCGCAGCGTGCCGCAAGTTCGTCGTATATCGCCAGCGGTGACGATCCGGTGGCGAGGCCCAGCACCGCGGCCGGTTTGCGATCGAGCAGCGCGCCGAACGAGTCGGCACCGATGGCACCAATCTCCTTGACGCCCTGCAGGATGACGACTTCCATCTACTTGTTCGCAGTAAAAAGGCTTGCACCGGAAACGATGTCCACGCCCATGCCCACCGCGTCGGACACAACTACGTTCTCCGGCACTCGTTCGTCCATGACCACAACGGGGACGATGGGATTGAGCCCCTTGGCCTCGACCGACGGGACGTCGTAGGTGATGACGACCTGGCCCGCGGTGACGTCGTCGCCCTGACTGACATGGGTCGTGAAACCTTCGCCGTTCAGCGCAACGGTGTCCAAACCCAGGTGCACAAGAACGCCAACGCCATCCGGGGTCAGCACGACGTAGGCATGCGGCATCAATTTCAAGAGCTTGCCGCTGACCGGAGCGAGCGCGTCGATCACCCCGCGCGGGGGGTCGATTGCTGCTCCATAGCCGACCATGCCCGCCGAGAACACGGGGTCAGGGACATCCACGAGCAGAACCGCACGCCCAGCGACCGGGGCGAGAACTGACGTCTGGGTCATTGTCGTGACTCCTTTGCTCGTGCGCACCAACAATACGAGCGTCGGCGAAAGACGGTCTCAAGTTCACATGTTCTCGTCTAAGCTTCCGCACAGCTTGGGCGCCTGGCGGCGTTTTGCGGCAGAGGAGGGTCCCGACAATGGGCGATACGGCGAAAACTGAAGAGGTGCAAACAAAGTCGAGCATGCGCATTCCCGGCTTCGCGCAGTTGCAGCGCCTCGGCAAGAGCCTGATGCTGCCGATCGCGGTATTGCCCGCCGCAGGCATCCTGCTCCGGCTGGGCCAAGACGATCTGCTGGGCCGGATCAAGGCACCCGTCATCGGCCCGTTCTTCCAGGCGATGAGCGCCGCCGGTGGCGCGCTGTTCGACAACCTCGCGCTGCTCTTCGCCGTCGGCGTCGCCATCGGATTCGCCAAGAAGGCCGACGGTTCGACCGCCCTTGCCGCCGTGGTCGGTTACCTGGTGATGCAGCAGGTCTTCAAGACCATGTCGCCCGTTGTGCTGGCCGGCCAGGTGGACAAGGCAGGTGCCCAAGCCCAGATCAACTACGGCGTGTTCGCCGGCATCGTGGTGGGGCTGGTCGCTGCGCTCCTGTTCGATCGCTACCACACCATCCAATTGCCCACTTACCTCGGATTCTTCGGTGGCAGGCGCTTCGTTCCGATTGCCGTGTCACTGGCATGCCTGTTCCTCTCGTTCGCGATGAGCTACTTCTATCCGATCTTCAACGCGGGACTGAATCACCTCGGCGCGTTCATCGCCGGCTCGGGAGCAATCGGCGCCTTTGTTTATGGCTTCGTCAACCGCATGTTGATTCCCCTCGGACTTCATCACATCGTGAACTCGTACGTCTGGTTCCTGTACGGCAGCTATCCCGGCGCAGACGGAAAGGTCATCCACGGAGACATCCCGCGATTCACCGCAGGCGATCCGACGGGAGGCGCCTTCACGGCTGGCTTCTACCCGATCCTGATGTTCGGGCTGCCCGCCGCCGCGCTGGCGATGATCCACGTGGCCAACAAGAAACAAAAGAAGGTCGCGATCGGCATCCTGTTGGCGGCGGCGCTGACCGCGTTCCTAACGGGGATCACCGAGCCCCTCGAATTCTCATTCATGTTTGTGGCGTTCCCGTTGTACGTCATTCACGCGGTGCTGACGGGACTGTCCCTTGCCATCGCCTACCTACTCGACATACACCTGGGTTTCTCGTTCTCTGCTGGGCTGGCCGACCTCCTCCTCTACGGCACGGCCCCGGCCGCGAAGAACATCCCCCTGCTCATCGGCATGGGCGTCGTCTTCTTCGTCGTCTATTACGTGCTGTTCCGGTTCGCGATCACGAAGTGGAACCTGAGAACCCCAGGGCGGGAGCCGGAAACCGAATTCGAGGCTGAGGAGCAGGCGAACCTGGGTGAAGGTGTGGACTCCGCCACCGCGGTGGCGGTCGGCGGCACCGCCACTGCGACGATGACCCCACCAGCGCCCGCGGCGACCGACAGCAAGGCTGAGCAAGTGATCGCGGCGTTCGGCGGCCGGGAGAACCTCGTGAATGTCGACGCGTGCATCACGCGCCTGCGCATGCAGGTCGCCGACAAGAGCAAGGTGGATCAGGACCGTCTGAAGAGTCTCGGTGCCGCGGGTGTCATCGAGGTCGGCAACAGCGTCCAAGCGGTTTTCGGAACCGATGCCGAGGCGCTGAAGAACGACATCATCGAAATCCTCTAGAGGGGACGGCAGTATGTCCACCTGGCTCATCACCGGCTGCTCCACCGGACTCGGCCGTGCCCTCGCCGATGCCGTCATCGGCGCAGGCCACAACGCCGTCGTCACTGCACGGGACGTCACGAGAGTCGCCGACCTGGCCGACGCCACGCCCGATCGCGTGCTCGCCGTGGCGCTTGACGTCACCGATGCCGATCAGGTCGCCTCCGCGGTGCAGCAGGCCCAACAGCGGTTCGGCGGCGTCGACGTGCTGGTCAACAACGCGGGGTACGGCTACCGCGCCGCCGTCGAAGAAGGCGATGACGCCGACGTCCGCGCCCTGTTCGAGACGCACTTCTTCGGCACCGTCGCGATGATCAAGGCCGTCCTACCCGGCATGCGGGCCCGGCGATCCGGTGCCATCGTGAACATCTCCTCGATCGGCGTTCAGCTGACCCCGGTGGGGTCCGGTTACTACGCCGCTGCCAAAGCCGCCATCGAAGGGGTGAGTGGAGCGCTGCGCGGCGAGCTTGCCCCCCTTGGCATCTCGGTCACAACGGTCGAGCCCGGTGCATTCCGCACCGATTTCGCAGGACGCTCACTGACGCAATCGGCCACAGTCATCGACGATTACGCTGCCACCGCCGGACAGCGTCGCATCGAGAACGACACCATGGACGGCACCCAGGCCGGAGACCCAGCGAAGGCAGGCGCCGCGATCATCGCGGCCGTCGAATCCAGTGAGCCGCCTGCCTTCCTGCTCCTCGGACCCGACGCCCTCGCCGCTTACCGCTACATCGCGGACGCCCGCACGAACGAAATCGCAAAGTGGGAAGAGCTCACCGCCGGCACGAACTTCGACACCTAGCCGCTCGAGGGAGTTGCGAGCGCAGATGGTGAAGGTCGGGGTACAGATTCATCCGCAGAATTCGACGATGGCCGAATTGAGGGCGGGCTGGCAGGGCGTCGACGAGCTCGGCGTGGACAGCCTGTGGACGTGGGACCATTTCTCCCGCCGCTCTACGGGGCCGCCGACGAGTCGCACTTCGAGGGCTGGCAGATCCTGGCGGCGATGGCCGTGACGACGTCCAACGTGACCCAGGTCGGCATGCTGGTGACAGGCTCCGGTTACCGCAATCCCGACCTGCTGGCCGACATGGCGCGCACCCTCGATCACCTCTCGGGCGGGCGGGCCGTGCTGGGCATCGGGTCGGGGTGGATGGACAAGGACGAGATCGAGTACGGCTACCCGGTGCGCACACCCGGGCAGCGACTTGATGCGCTCGCCGAGGCGTTGCCGCGCATTCGCCGCCGACTTGGCCGGCTCCAGCCGGGACCCGTGGGCCGCGTGCCGATCCTGGTCGGGGCAATCGTGAGCAACGAACCCTGCGCCTGGTCGCGCAGTACGCGGACATGTGGAACGGGTACGGCGACGCCGAAACGATTCGCGCCAAGACCGTCGTGATCGACCGCTGGTGTGCGGAACTCGGCAGGGACCCTCGCGAAATCGAACGCACCGTGTGGATCAAAGGGCTGAGCGGGATCTGATGCGTGCCCTGGTCGACGCCGGAGCCGAGCACCTGATCCTCGGCTTGCGTGCACCGTACGATCTGCGCGAGGTGGAGCGACTGGTGGCCTCGCGCTAAGCGTCGGCCCGCGGGACGAAGACCGGCACGAAGACGCTGCCCTCGTCCGTGTCGTGGCGTTCGAAGCGCACTTCGACGGGAAGGCCGAGGTAGACCGAATCTGGTTCGCAGTCAACGATATTCGTTGCAATACGTAGATCGGCCTGCTCGTCGAGCTCGACGATCGCGATCACGTACGGAACCGGCACGGAGGGGTTGAACGGCTGGTAGTTGACCGTGTAGGTGAATACCGTCCCGTGACCGGAGACGGGCTCAGGGGCTAGCGCTCCCGCGCAGTTGGGGCAGTCGGCGGCGGGCGGGTCTACCCACAACGCACATTGGGTGCACCGGGTGATCAGGAGTTGCCCGTCGGCGCCCCCGGTCCAGAACGCCCGGTTGTGTTCGTTGATTTTGGGCAGCATCCGCGCCGGTATCACGGGTGGGGCGTCGTCGACCATGACAAGGAAAGTACATTCCAATCGGCTGTCATTACAAAAATAGACGAATGAAACGGACGGTTGCGCGATGAGCTACTTCGAGAAGGACGCGATCATCTGCGGCCTCGGCATTTCGCGGATAGGCCGCAAGACCGGCATCCCTGGCGCAGAGCTCACACTCGAGGCCGCGCGTGCTGCCATCGGCGACGCCGGCCTCACCCCGGACGATATCGACGGAATCGCCTCGTTCGGCGACACCCCGTTCGACGACGTCACCGCCGCACTGGGTTTACACGCGACGGACGTGACGGTGGGGTTTGATACCGGCGGAGTGCTCATTCCTGTCATGTCCGCGTTTCGGGCCGTATCGGAGCGGCGGGCACGGCATGTGCTTGTCTACCGGACAGTCGCGATGCTCGGTGGGTCGATGAATCAGTCCGCGTCACCGATGCTCAACCCGTTGGCGTCGCCGCCGGTCGAGCCGCGCCTGCCCGGAACGCGAAGGAAGCTCAAGCCGTTCGAGGACATCGACCAGTTGGTGGCCGCCCACTCGTACTCGGCAGCGAATTGGCTCGCGATGCACTGCCGTCGTCACATGGAACTCTATGGAACCACGAAGGAGCAGCTGGGGTGGTTGGCGATCAACAGCAGGCGCAACGCCGGTCTCAATTCGCGTGCGGCATACCGGGATCCGATGACCATGGACGACTATCTGGCGGCGCGTCCCGTATCAACGCCGTTCGGGCTGTTCGACTGCGACGTACCGATCGACGGGTCGATCGCACTTGTCGTCTCACACGCTGACTACGCGGCGGATTGCCCCCATCCCGCTGTGAAGGTCGAGGCGATCGGCGGCGCCTACGGCTCGGGAGGGTGGTTCCATCGCGACGACTTCCCGAAGATGGCTTCGAACGAAGCGGCGGCCGAGATGTGGTCACGCACGGACCTCACGCCGTCGGATGTCAACGTCGCCGAAATCTATGACGGCTTCACATTTCTCACGTTTGCATGGTTGGAAGCATTGGGTTTCTGCGCCGACGGGGAAGCAGGCCCGTTCGTGGATGGTGCGACGCGGATCGCGCTCGACGGCGAACTGCCGCTGAACACCTATGGCGGACAACTGTCCGCGGGGCGTATGCACGGCTATTGGCTGCTCCACGAAGCGTGCCTGCAGGTGCGCGGGCAGGCCGGTGATCGGCAGGTAGCCCGGCAGCCTGAGGTGGCCGTTGCCGCGGCCGGCGGCGGACCGATCGCCGGATGCATGGTGCTGACCCGCTAACGCCGAACGTGCGGCCACTGTGAAAATCAGGCCCCCTCATTTCTCGCAGTAGATGCACGTTCGGCGCGGCACGCGAACGTCAAGATCGGCCAGCGCGGCACCGAATCGGGCCTTGACCGTGACGCGGCTCACAGTAATATGACCAGTGGTCATCGACCCTTGGGAGGACCCGATGCCGACGGTGACATGGGCACGCGTCGATCCGACTCGTCGCGCAGCCGTGATAGAGGCCGCAGAGGCCGAGTTCGGAGCGCACGGCTTCTCACGTGGCAGCCTGAACGTCATCGCTCGGCGCGCAGGGGTTGCCAAGGGAAGCCTGTTCCAGTACTTCGCGGACAAGCGCGACCTCTACGCGTTCATCGCCGACGTCGGTAGCCAGCGCGTGCGTGCCTACATGGAGGCCCGCATCCGCGAGCTCGACCCGAGCAGACCATTCTTCGCATTTCTCACCGACCTACTCGATAGCTGGGTCGCGTACTTCGCCGATCATCCGCAGGAACGTTCGCTGCATGCCGCGGCGAGTTTCGAGGTCGACACCGACGCTCGGGTCAGCGTACGAACGGTCATCCATCGGCACTACTTGGACGTTCTACGGCCGCTCGTGCGCGACGCGCATGCGCGCGGGGACCTGCGCGCCGGCAGCGATACCGACGCGTTGTTGTCGCTGCTGTTGATGATCTTTCCGCATCTCGCGCTCGCGCCATACGTGCGCGGGATGGATCCGATACTCGGACTTGACGAGCCGACGCCGGAGCAGCCGGCATTGGCTGTGCGAAGGCTCGTCGCAGTCTTGGCTGCCGCGTTCTCGTCCGTATCCCCACATCCCCAAACCGCCACGTCGGCGGCGAAACAGCCACTGCCCCAACACCTTTGATCTGAGGAGGTCAAAAACATGACACGGACACATTCGCAATCGATCAACGCGGGCGGGCTCAACTGGAACAGCTTGCCGCTGAAGCTGTTCGTCGGCGGCAACGCGAAGTTCTGGGATCCGGCCGACATCGACTTCTCCCGTGACCGGGCGGACTGGGAGTCGCTGTCCGAGGGCGAACGGGACTGGGCCACTCGGCTGTGCGCCGAGTTCATCGCAGGCGAAGAAGCGGTTACCCAGGACATCCAGCCGTTCATGGCGGCGATGCGCGCCGAAGGGCGACTCGGCGACGAGATGTATCTGACACAGTTCGCATACGAGGAGGCCAAGCACACCCAGGTGTTCCGCATGTGGCTCGACGCCGTCGGAATCACCGACGACCTGCACCACTACCTCGACGACCTTCCGTCCTACCGGCAGATGTTCTACGAGGAGCTCCCAGAATCACTCAACGCCCTTTCGAGTGATGCCTCGCCTGCCGCCCAGGTTCGGGCGTCGGCGACCTATAACCACGTGATCGAAGGCATGATGGCGCTGACGGGATACTATGCGTGGCACAAGATTTGCGTGGACCGCGGCATTCTTCCCGGCATGCAGGAGCTGGTGCAGCGCATCGGTGATGACGAGCGGCGCCACATGGCGTGGGGCACCTTCACGTGCCGTCGCCACGTCGCCGCCGACGACGGCAACTGGGCCGTATTCGAGACTCGGATGAACGAGCTCATTCCGTTGGCATTGCGCAACACCGAAGAGGCCTTCGCCCTCTACGACGCGGACAACATCCCCTTCGACCTGACGATGGACGAGTTCATGCAGTACGCCACCGACAAGGGAATGCGTCGGTTTGGCACGATCGGTAGCGCACGGGGCCGTCCGCTCGCCGACATCGATATCGACTACGAGCCGCTGGCTCTGGAGGACAGGTTCGCCGTCGAGGACGAGAAGGCTCTGGCGCACTCGGCATAGTCTTATCGTGAACCGCTGGAGGGCACGCCGTGTGGCCGCTATCAGCTGATCGAGCTGCTGGGCCGTGGCGGCACGGGCGAGGTGTTGATCGCCCACGACACCCCCGTCGACCGGACCGTCGCGCTGAAGATGCTGCTGCGTAGCGACGGCTTCGCGCCTGAGCGGCGAAGGCCCTGCGGTGTCGAGCCTGGAGTTCGACGAGGTTGGCGGCCGCTGGGGGGCAGTAGGCCTCGGTTCGGATCAGTGCCACAACGCTCCCATCGAAGTCTGGGACGTGTTCACACTCCAACCACGTCCCGACGGCACCCTCGCGGGTGAGTGCAGCGGGACTAGCAGCGGCGGCTGCTCAAGAAAGGGAACGGTGACGTTCGCCCTCACCGGAAGCATCGACGTCAACACTCTCCCCGACCCAGCCAGTTCAAGCGAAGCGGCGACTAGCGCCACCGCCAAGCACGCGTTCTACCTGCGCCAATGGGCGCAATTTGAGTACGCGGACTCGGCTGCCAACTTCCCCAAGAATCCGCCAAGCGGTCTGGCGCAATCTTTCGTCACGGCCAACACGGGCCCACAGCACGAAAGGAGCCAAACATGAAACCGAATGTCGCGATTTGCGAGTCTTCTCTTCCGACAACTTCACCGCGCGCACGGCAGATGAATGGCCTCTACGCGCTGAAGCCCTGGTTCACCCGGCGACTGACGCCAATCCTCAATACCGCCGTGGCACACGACGTGTCACCGGACGCCTTCACCGCGGCCGGGGTCGTCGCGGCCGGAGCGGCCGGAGTCGCCATCGCCGTCGGCATCTGGCCGCTGGCGGCGCTGTTCCTGGTGCTGCGACTGGCCGGAGCCAACCTCGACGGCGCGGTTGCTCGCGCCCGCGGAGTCAGCCGGCCGTGGGGCTTCGTCCTCAACGAAATCGGCGACCGCGCCTCCGACCTACTGACCTTCGCAGGGCTGGCCGTATTTGTGGCTCGGCAGCACGGCCCCGGGATGCACTGGTTGTCCTGGCCCGTGATCCAGGTGCTGGTGGCCGCGCTGGCGGCGACACTGCCCACGTTCGCCTCGCTGGCCGCCGCGGCCGCAGGCGCGACGCGACGCAACGGTGGCCCGCTGGGCAAGACCGAGCGTTGCCTCTTCATCGCGCTGGCCACCGCATTCCCGGTCATCCTGCCGGTGGTGCTGACGCAGCTGGTCAACGGTTCGTTGATCACCACCTTCCTGCGGCTGCGCGCCGCACGCCGCGAGTTGGCTGCGATGCAGCAGGAGCATCAGGTCGACGCGGGCGAGCACCTCGCCGAGGTCGTCATGTTCACGGAGGTGGCGGCATGACCACGATCCGAATCCCGAGCGTGCTGCGGCACTGGATGTGGCGAGTCGTGGCCGCAGTGTCAGGCGGGCTCACCGTGACCGGGAAGTGGCGAGTGAAGGGCGGCTGCGTCGTCGTGGCCAACCATTCCTCGCACGCCGACACCGCGGTGCTGCTGGCCGCACTTCCGCCCAACGCCAAGCCCGTCTTCATTGCGGCCGCAGACTACTGGTTCGACGTGCCGGTGCGCCGCTTCATCGCCAGCTCGCTTGCCGGCGTGTTGCCCGTGCGGCGGTCCGGCGGCGGCAACTTCGAAGCAATGCTCGCTGCGGTCCGCCCGGCCCTTGAAGCCGGACGCACCGTCGTCGTCTACCCCGAGGGGACCCGCTCAACCAACGGCATCGTCGGGGAATTCCGTTCCGGCGCTCTGCGGTTGGCGCGCGAATGCGGAGTGCCCGTCGTCCCGATTGCGTTGACGGGCACCGCCGACGTATTGCCCAAGGGCGGTCGCTGGTCCCCCGCCCCGATGCAGATCCGCATCGGTGATGCCGTCGACCCGGACAGCGTCTCGGCGCAGCAACTGCGGGAGCAGGTCGTGACCATGAAGGAAGGCCTCCAGCCGGAGATCGTCAACCGATACGCGCTCGCTGCGTGAGTGATTTCGCTCCCCGGAGCCGGATCGTCCACCGCACCAACCCGGCGTAGAACACCGACAGAACGCCGAGCATCGCGATATCGAAGAGCCACACCGAGCCCGCGTGCTTCCAATGGGAATCCTTCGAGATCACCAGCACCGTGTTCGTCAGGTCGGCCGTCGATGCCGTCGCCGCCAAGCCCCACCGTGCAGGCGTGAGCCACGAGATCGGGTCGAGCACCCGATCGGTCACCGGGATCATCCCGCCTGCTAGGACGACTTGCACCATCAGAGCCACCACGGTCAGCGGCAGTACCTGATTGCTGTTTCGCGCAAGGGCCGACACGAACAGGCCGACGATCGCAGACGCCACGCACGTTGCCGCGATTCCCACGAAAAGCTCGAGCGTCGGGCTGCCCAGCACGGTCGCGCCCATCGGCGCGCCCTTGCCGAGCGTCACGACGAGGACCAGGACGGCCGACTGCACCACCGCGATCGCACCGAACACCGCGATCTTGGCCGCCAAATATGCCGACGTCGACAGCCCGACCGCTTGCTCTCGGCGGAAGACCGCACGCTCGCCGACCAATGTCCGAACGGTCAGAGCGGTTCCCATGAAGTACGCACCGACGTTCAGCATCACCAAGATCTGCTTGGCCTCGTTCGGCGCAGCACCCGCAAATTCAGCCTTGCCGAAGCCTGCGTGGCCAGCCACGGCCAGCGGCAGCAGCCCGACGGCGAATGGCAGCAAGGCCAAGAACACGAAGTAACCGCGGTCGGCGACGAGCAGGCGTAACTGACGACGCGCAATCGTCGAGAACTGGCGCCAGAGGTTGGCCTGCACGGCCGTGGCCACCGCCGCGAGTGGCCCTGGCGCGGCGTGGGTCGGCGGCTCGTCGACAACACCGGCCCGCTCGAGAAACCGCCGCTGGGCGGCATCGGGATCCGTGCTGATTTCGGTGAAGATGTCGGCCCAGTCGGCGGTGCCCATCGCGGGTGCGAGTTCACCGGGCGGCCCACAGAATGCGGTCTTGCCGCCGGGCGCGAGCAACAGCACCTGGTCGCACACGTCCAGATGGGCCAACGAATGCGTCACGACCACGATGACGCGGCCTGCATCGGCGAGCTGGCGCAGCATCTTCATCACCTGCTGGTCCAGCGCGGGGTCCAGTCCGGTCGTCGGCTCGTCGAGCACGAGCAGCGACGGACCGGTCAACAACTCCAACGCGACCGACGCACGCTTGCGCTGCCCGCCCGACAGCTTGTCGATGCGGGTGTCCGCGTGCGGCGTCAACTCGAGTTCCTCGAGCACCTGCGCGACCGCGCGCTGCCGGTCCTCCTTGGTGGTGTCGGGCGGCATCCGCAGTTCCGCCGCGTAGCCCAACGCCTGGTTGATGGTGAGTAGTCCATGTACGACGTCGTCTTGCGGAACCATGCCGATCCGGGTGCGCATCGACGCGTACTCGGCGTGGACGTCGTGCGCTTCGAACAACACCGCACCGCTGTCCGGTCGCGAACCGCCCGCGATCACGTTCAATAAGGTCGACTTGCCCGAACCCGACGGGCCGATCACCGCTGTCAACGTAGCCGGCTTGACGGAGAACGAAACACGTTCCAGCAGTGTGGGATTGCCTGCGATCGTCAGGCTGACGTCGCGCACCTCAAGGCCACCGGTCTTGTCGGCGGGTTCGATGCGACGGACGAGATTGCCGCTCTCGAATACAAAGTCGACGTTGCCGATCGTCACGACGTCTTTCTGCTTCAGCGCAGCGTTGGTGACGCGGTGGCCGTTGACGAACGTGCCGTTGGCACTGTCGGCGTCCTGTATCCGCACTCCGTCAGGCGTCGTGACCAACGTCGCGTGATGGCCCGAGGCCAGCACATCCGGGATCACGACGTCGTTGCCGAAGGCGCGGCCGATCCTGGTCGTCGATGGCTCATTGCCCGGACGCCGCCTGCTCGGCGGGCAGAACGGTGGTGGCGGTGTCCAAAACGTCTGTCCCGCGGTCGGCCTCCCGTCTCATCCGGGTCGTCGGTGGATCGTCCCGCCGAGGTGTCGGCCCGAGTTCAAACGTCAGCCATGGGCCTTCCGGATCGCCGATGTGAAGGATCTGGCCGGTGCGGATGTCCACGGAATACACCCGCTGTTCCCCGAGGAAGATTCCGTTTCTGCTCTCGTTGTCGATCGCGACCCAGCGACCGTCGTGGTATCGCAGCAGTACGTGAGCCCGGGAGACCGCGGGGTGCGGGAGACGCACGTCGGCCCGCACGTCACGCCCGACAACGACATCCCGGCCTGGCGCGAACGTGCGCTGCCAGCCACCCCCGAAGCTGACGGTGATCGTGGGCGGCAGCGGCCGGCTCATCCCGACAATCTATTCGGTACCCGCCGTCGCATGCGGGCCTTCATGCTATGACCATGCGGCGATCACTGCGGACAGCGCGGCGATGAAAACGACGGTCGCAATAATCAGATAGCCGCCGAAAAGCCGTCGCAGCAAAGGATGCAACACCTTTGACAGCAGCCAGACCACGAGTCCGACCCCCGAGATCCGCAGTCCACGCTCCAGCAGCGTCCAGCGGGCCAAGTTCCACAATTCGATGTGATGCTCACCGGCGGCCCGGGCGTACACCTTGACAGGGATGCCCGACAACGCCTGATGCATCATCGCGCTCGGCCCCGCAGCCAGCTGGCCGAAGGCCGTCGCCGCCATCCGCGGGGTCGTCAGAGGCGCTGGCACCAACGTGCCGCGCGACGTTAGCCACGCGTTCGTCAGCACGCCGAGCACGGAGCCGGCGATCACCGCAGCGGCCCACGGCATCACGCGGCGTGGGACGGCGGCGGCGAACAGTATCAACGCCATCTCGGCGACGACGAACCAGCTCAGCGCCTCGGTGAAGCCCCATACGAATGCCACCAGCAGTCCGTAGGGACTCGTGACGAGACGGGCGACCACCGCCCAGATACGTGACTCACGCTCCTGCGCGATGAAATGCGTTGCATCGGAACGAAACTTGCTCATCCGATGAGATACGCCAGCGGTAGCACGACCAGTAGCGAGTCGATTCGGTCGAGCAGGCCTCCGAAGCCCGGCAGCCAGTCACCTGTGTCCTTGACTTGCGCCTGCCGCTTCAGCATTGACTCGAGGAGGTCGCCGAACAAGCCGCCGATCGAGACCGCGATGAGCAGACCGATCGAAATCGTGCCAAGCAGCGTGAGCACGATGAACGCCCCGATGATGGCGCCGACCATCCCGCCGACGGTCTTGTTCGGACTGAGAGGGGACAACGGATGGCGCGCCCAGCCCAAGCGGCGCATCCCTTTTCCTCCGCACCACGCGGCGACGTCAGTAACAGAAACGGCGAAGCACACCAGATACGCGTTTGGCTCCAGCATCACGAGATGCGCGAGGGACCAACAGATCCACACCGAACCGAACGCGGTGAACGCGGCGCGCCTGCCGCCATTTTCGACGTCGCCGCCGAGCACAGAGGGCAGCGCACAGAACAACATGACGAGCGGGACTAGGGCCAAAAGGGATGGGCGCAGCCACGCCGCGAGCGGATACAGCACAGCCAGCGCCAGCAGCAGGCAGGTGTCGACCCTGCTGAGGCTCACCAACCGCGCGTATTCGACCACGGCGACCAGGGCCAGAGCCGCGGCGACGGCGGCGGTCGTGCCTTGACCTATCCAGATCGGCACGCCGACGCCCAGCGCGATGAAGATCCATGTGCGCCACTTCTGGATCAATTCCGGCTTTCGCGATGCGAACACCGCGATACCGCCGATCACCAGGATCCCCACGGTGACCCACATGAAGAAGACAGATCGGCCGTACAGATGGATATGCAGCGGACCGAGGTCGAGGTCGAGTGCCATCCGGCGATCGAGGTGAAGCAACCACAGGTAGTGGTCGACGAGCATCAGCGTTGCCCGTTGCGTTCACGGTTCGGACCCAACTCGACCAAGCGGTATCGGCCGAACGGCAACGTGTGCACATCAGCCTCCCGAGCGAATTACGGTCCCGTACACGATAAGCGGTGCTGACAGATCCAGAACCGAAAGCGAGACGAACTCCGAATCCACCGGGCCAAGCCCTACACCCAGAATTCGTTCATGGGTTGGGCGTATTTGTCATCGTTGTGAATGTGGTTGTTGTCGTCGTCGGCAACTCTGTGACGGGATTACGACCATCACGATGTGGTTGCGAACCCTGCCGCGCCACCGATCAGGCAAAACGCAGCGCGACCATGGCAGCGAAGCGCTGCAACGCAGGCCGACGCCTGCCTCGTCTGATCTGCTGCTGCGCGTGGTCTGCGATCGCGGTATCCAACCCGCGTCTGGGTGTCCCCACGGCGTGTGCGCGGAACACCTGCGGATGGTTCGCAACGGCTCTGAACTTCTCCTCGGACGCCGTCTCAAGCGCGTCATCGGAGGTCGCCGTCAGGAAGCGATCCGGCAGGGAGAGCTTGCAGATAGTCCGCACGGTGTGCCAGAACTGCCGAATCAACGGACCCGTCGTGTAAGGCAGGTCGTATTCAGCCAGGATTGCCCGAACTCGCGTCGAAATCTCGGGGTACCTGTTGCTCGGCAGATCGGGGAACAGATGGTGTTCGATTTGATAGCAGAGGTTTCCACTCATGAGCCGCATGACGGGGCCCGCGTTGAAGTTGGCGGTTCCGAGCATCTGCCGCAGATACCATTCCGGCTTCGTCTCGTTCTGCACGGCTTCCGGGGTGAATTTCTCTGCGCCATCGACGAAGTGCCCGCAGACGATCACGATGTACGCCCACCCGTTGCGGAAGCCGGCGGCGACGAGATTCGCCAAGAACGTCCGGAGAAAACGACGTCCGCTGAGCGCCGGATAGAAGAGGTAATCCTTGGCGGCCTGGCGGGCCATCTTTCGGATCATGGCCCGCTTGAGCTGGGCCTTGGCTTCATCGGTCGGTTGATCCCGTTGCTCTGCGGCCAGGTTGTGCAGAGCGATGCCCCACTCGAAGACGACGGACAGCCCGACCGCGCGCAACGGAGCCCACAGATAGCCCGGCTTCCACTCTTGGTCGCGGCTGACCCGTATGACACCAAAGCCCAGGTCGTCGTCCATACCGATGACATTGGCGAATACGTGATGGCGGTAGTTGTGGGAATACCGCCACTGTGAAGACGGACCCACCATGTCCCACTCCCAGGTGTTGGAGTGGATCTCCGGGTCGTTCATCCAATCCCACTGTCCGTGGGTGATGTTGTGGCCGAGCTCCATGTTCTCGATGCATTTCGACGCGAGCAATGCCAGGGTGCCGGCCGTCCACCCGGTTTTGCTTCTGCTGCCCAAAATTGTCAGGCGGGCGGCGACTTCGAGGCAACGCTGAAATCTTATGACGCGCTTGATATATGCGCGGTCCTTGGTGCCCAGCGACGCCTCGATGTCACTTCGAATCTCTTCGAGCGACAACGCGATGGCGTCGACGTCGGCGTCACTCAGGTGTGCGTACTCAGCTACTTCGGCGATGGCAACGGTGCATCACATCCCAACCGGGCGGTGTGGTAACGAACCGCGTGAGAAAGCGGGGCGCTACCGGCCGGATTGGGCGAGGAGACGGGCTTGCGGAAGAGCCACGCAAAGACTCACTCCGTCCCTCGGACCGCGGCGACGTCCTCACCGCAGTTGACACAATCTAGCCATAACGGCACGTTGCCGCACAATCGGGAAGACTTTTTAATCCCCAACTGATAGCTGTATCGGGACTCTTTGGCATCCAAACCGATACCGGCACCGCTAACGGTTCATGCACGCTTTGGTCACGAACGACGTCAGAAGTGCTGCATCTGGTGCCGACGGTGATTGGATCGTGTGGTGGGGTCGCTCGGCACGGCATACCTGATTTTCCTGCTCCTGGTGGTCGCCGTCGTTGCTGCGCTGGGTGGCTTCATCGCATCAGCTGTCACGCGGAGAAAGAGGCGACGCACCCAGTGGGTCTTCCTTCTGGGTGTCTCCTGTGGACTGCTGGCCGGCGGGATCCTTCGCAGACGGCGTCGCGGCACTAGCCGGTTCGCCGCTCGGGCGCTAAGTCGTGCGACGTCACGTGTTCGACTGGGGTTGTCGCCCTACTCGGTACGTCGCCTTATCTGACCTTTGGGGCGCTTCACGCGTTTGACCGGATCCCGTGTCGTACCCGACGCGATGTCGTCGCGTAGCAGTTCGATGCTCGACAGCTCGGCGTACAGACCGCGGATGGCGTAGTCGAGCACTGCCAGTGAAATGCGCTGGTCGGGATCCTCGGTGATGCCGACCTCGCGGGCGCGCTGTCGACTCCACAACGCCTCGTCTAGGCGAGCGCGCGTCGTCTCGAGGTGACGATCGAGTGCCTCCACAACGCGCTCCGGGTCCTCGCCGCGGGCTAGCCACGTTCTCAGAATGACCGGATGCTTGATAACGACCGGATCATTGGCCGGGAAGCGCTGCACCCACCTGCGCAGGGCCTCAAGACCGGTCGGTGTCACCTCGTAGAGAGTGATGGCGCGCTTACCGGTCTGCGCGCCAGTTTCGGAGACCATCTGCCGGGCCAGGAGGCGGTCGAGTTCACGTTTGACGTGACTGACCGACGGCGACCAGTAGAAGTACCCGACCGAAAACTCGGCGCGGAGTTTGATTTCGCCCGCGGTGAGCTGCTCATCGTTGGAGGCCAACACACCGAGGACGAGGTAGGCGGTGGTAGGCAGATCGCCGGTGCGGGGCATCGCTAGTCCGCCGCAGCCGCTGGGCCGGCGACATCTAACTTGGTGAAGTAGGGCAGCGTCAAATCCGGATTCACTGATCGGAATTCGACCCGCACGCCTAGCCCAACCTCCAGGTCGTCCGCGGGAACTCCGATGATGTTGGTAAGCATCTGGTAGCCCTCACCCAATTCGACGATGGCCGGCGCATACGGTGGCGCGAATTCCGCTGTCACAGGCCGCTGCACCACAGTCCAGCTGTAGATCTCACCGAGGCCCGCACTCACCATCCAGTCGAGTTGAAGCGACAGACAAAACCGGCAGTGTTCGGACGGCGGAAAATTGGCCTTGCCGCAGTCCGCGCAACGCTGGTAGCGCAGTTCGTGTTTCGCACAACCTTCCCAGAAGGGTGCGCTGACCGGGCTCTCAGCGTGCGGCACACGACCGGATTGCGGTTGCAGGACGTGTTCTAGCGTCATCTCGGCTGGTCTCCAAGTAGTGCCACTGTGGTGAACATCGCGCCCGCTCCCCCATTGCTGCACAAGGCGATACGGGCGTCGGGAACCTGCAACGGGCCCGCGTCCCCTCGGATCTGCTGAACCGCGCGGATCGCGCGCTGCATCATCTGCGGATTCGTGCCCGCGTGGCTGAACGACATGGTCCCGCCGTCGGTCGTGACGGGGTGGCTGCCGTCGATCGCGATATGCCCATCGGCGACGAATGGGCCGCCCTCGCCCTCCGGGCAGAACCCGAAAGCCTCCAGTTGCCTGATGATCTCGAACGAGAACGGGTCGTAGAGTTCCAGCACATCCACGTCGTCGCGGTCGAGGCCGGCATGGGCGAAGGCGAGGTCGGCGGCGCGTCGTCCGACGACACCGTTGCGGATCGGTCTCCGATCGGCCGGTCAGATCCCAGGCCGGCGGATGCTGATAGGACGGTCCGTAGAAGTCAGAACCACTGCCCAACACATAAACCGGTGGGCGCGCGACGTCGAATTTCTCCACGTTGGCCACCACCAACGCGCATCCGCCCTCCGTAGTGGTGGCGCAGTCGAGCAGATGGAACGGATCGGCGATGGGTCGGGACGCGGTGATGTCATCCGGCACGAATGGACCACGTTGGTAGTAAACGGCTTCGGGATTGCGCGACCCGTTGTTGCGAATGGTCGCAGCGACGATGGACAGCTGTTCGCGAGTCGTCCCGTAAACGTGCATATGCCTGCGCGCGATGAGTGCGAACTCCGCGGCGGTGAACATGCCCCATGACGCCACGAACTCGTTCTCGGGCCGTGTCCACGGAGCAGTCGCTTCGTGGTCGCGGTACGCACCGGCCTGGGCAGCGACCAGGACGACCGCCTCGGCCATTCCGTTCTCGATCGCCGCCGCCGCTTCGGTGATCATGCCCAACCCGAAACCGAAGCCCTGCCAGGCGGGCCCGAGCCGCAGGTCGTAGATCAGGGTCGTGGACAGCTCACCCGACGTGATGCCGTCAACGGACTCCAACTCGATTCCCGCGTCGTTCAATGCGCCACGCACCGCTTCGAGGGCGAGGCCCCGCGAGGTCTCGCCGTCGAGCCGTCGGCCCTGTCGGGTGTTGTAGACACCGACGATGGCAGCGGTGCGTTTCCGTTGACTCAATTGGTCTCCGATCCTGCGGGGCTTCAGTTTTCGTCGGCGACGACGCCGAGATAGGTGCCGACAACGTCGTAGTTCTGGTCGTCGCGCACGATGGTGCCAATCTTCAGGCTCCGGGGATCCGCTGGAGATGAACTCCCGACGACGACGTCGATGCGGACGTCGACCGGTCGTGCGGTTTCGGGGTCGGTGATCTCGACCGTCATCGCCACGGCGCCTTCGGCGTCATCCCATTCGACACCGGTGATCCGGTGCCGCGCAGTCAGTTCCATCACCACCGAATCGGTCCGCAACAGGAAGCGAACGGCCGCGCACAACTCGCCAGCGCGTGGCGGAATGCAGAGGGTGACGGCCATCTCACAAGCCTGCCGGCCGGTCGCTGAGCGCCCCTGCTGCCCGCAGATCGGCCAGTTCGTCCTCGGTCAGCCCCAGCACGTCCGTCAGAACCTCCACGGTGTGTTGGCCGTACACCGGAGGCGGCGTTCGAGCCCAGCGGCGGGGCCCGCCTACGAAAGTGAAAGGCATTCCCGTGCAACGGTAGGAACCGACGACGGGGTGCTCGACGGTTTCCCAGAATCCGCGGGCGAGCAGGTGTTCGTCGTCGAGCAGCGCGGGCGGGGCCGCAAGGCCCGACGCCGCTACACCCTGGCCACGTAGGGCTCGCACCGCGTCGGAGACCGTCCGCTGGGCGGTCCAGTCGCTGAGCAGCTTGTCGATCTGGTCGGCGTGAGAACGCCTGCCGGACTGCGTCATCAACGCGGGGTCGCGGCCGAGCTCCGGTCGACCGATCAGTGCCGCCAAGGCCGGCCACGCCGCGTCGTCAAGCAGAGCGACCGCCACCCAATTGTCGTCCCCGCGACACCGGTAGACGCCCTGCGGGCTGGCTCCCGGTCCGCGGTTGCCGTCGCGGTGCAGCTCGACGTCGTTCTGCGAGTACTCCAGAACCATCTCGGCTGCCACGTTCAACACCGACTCCACCATCGCCGACTCGACCTGCATGCCCGCATCGGTTCGGTCACGCACCACAAGGGCGGCGATGGCCGCGAATGCCGCGTGCAATCCGGCGATGGGATCGCAGGGGCCCCGCGGAATGATCGGCGGCCCGTCGGGATGCCCGGTAATCCACGCCATTCCGGTGGCCTGCTCCATGGTCTGCGCGAAGCCGACCCGGTCGCGCCATGGTCCGTCCAACCCGAACGCGGGCATTCGGACCATGATCGCCCGCGGGTTGGCCGCATGGACCGCGTCCCATTCGAGGTCGAAGTTGGCCATGACGCGCGGTGAGAAATTTTCGACAACGACATCGCTTTTGGCGATGAGGGCGAGCGCGAGTGCGCGGCCTCGCGGCTCACTGAGCTCGATACTGATACCGCGCTTATTCGTGTTGCTGCACAGGAAGACCGGACCCCACTCCCACCACTGTTCCCACGTGGGCGGCCTGCCACCGGCGAAGCGCATGCCATCGGGCCTGCGGACACCTTCGACCTTGATGACATCGGCACCCAACGTCCCTAAAATCTGCGTGGCCACCGGGCCTGCCCAGAACGCGGTGAAATCGGCCACCCTGATTCCCGCCAGCGGAAGGGCGTCCGATCGGGTGTGTTGGGGTTCGCCGTTACGCACCTGCCAGTGCACGCGTCCGGTGTCCTCGCCGACGTCCGGCGGCGAGCCCGGCGCCCTGGTGGCCAGCGCAGCGCTTCGGTAAGGCACGCGCGGCTGGGAAACTCTGCGCGTTGATTCGACGAAGACGCCACGCTCGACGAAGTGGTCGACCTTCATCACCGAAGCGGGTGTGCCGATCGGCGCCACCGGGATTCGCATTGCCACCGCGAGGTCCAGGATCTCTTCTGTGGTACGGGTTTCCGTCCAGCGCTGAACCATCGCCAGGAACTCATCGCGACGACGCACGCGTCCGGGCATCGACATCAGATCGTCGTCGTCGAGAAGATCCGGCCGGTCGATCAGAACGAGGAAGTCTTGAAACTGTTGCGCGGTGATGGTGCACAAGCCGATCATCCCGTCGGCGGTCGGCACGATCGACGGCAGCTCCAAACTACGCTGGGTCATGAATGCATCGGCGCCGAGGACGCTTGCCGACATTGCCGAAAGGCTGCCCATCGCGACGACCATCGACTCGTAGACCGATACATCGATCACCGCGCCGCCGCCGTCGCTGCGGGCGTGCCGAACGGCAGCCGCGCACGCCACCGCGGCAAATGTCCCTGCCAGCCACTCGCCGATGCGCCCGCCTGCCTGCAGCGGTTCCGAGCCGGGCCAGCCGCGACCCGCAATCGAGCCGCATAGCGCCTGGAGAATGAACTCGTTGGCGACGACCTGCTCGTCGACGTAGGGCCCGCTGGTACCGAACGGCGTTATCGCTGCAACAACCGCCGACTGCCCGACGCGCTCCGCGAGGTCCGCAAGGGACCAGCCGTCGGTCAGATCGGTGATTACCAGGTCGGCGCCAGCGATCAGCGTCGAAACCCCGTCGTCGTCGCGCAGCACCGACCTCTTGTCGGCGGCAAGGTAGCCGAACAGCGCACCTGCAGCACCACCGGCAGACCACCTTCGCATCGGATCACCTTGCGGTGTCTCGATTTTGACGACGTCAGCGCCTGCGTCGGCGAACATCTTGCCGCAGTAGGATGCGGCGATGCCGCTCGACGATTCGACAGCCCGCCAGCCCGCGAACGGCGCGATGGCTCCCCCGCCGTCAGGCACGCGTTCGATCCTGCTCAGTTGCCAAGGCTTGTCGCGCGGTCGGCGACCCCGGTGGCCTCGACGGTCGTGCCGCGCTCTGCCTCTCTCGCGCGAACGTCGTCATGCGTGTCCACGCATCGCGGTCGCGTTGACTGGCCTTGTGTCCCACGTGGGTGACCACGTCGACGTCGGTCGCCTGCGAACGCAGATATCCAGCGCGCGCACGGTCTTTCGGGATGTAGGTGAACGGATCGAAGGAGTAGGCGGCCATCGCGTTCTCATGTGTGATCTTGTCGACCACCGCGTCGTCGAGGTGTCCCATCGTCTCGATGACGTCTTCGGGCGCGAACGGCCAATTGCTGTCGGAGTGCGGGAAATCCGACTCCCAGCACAGCATGTCCTCGTTGAACCAGTCCATGTTCTGCACACCGACCTTGTCACTGATGAAGCAGATGTAGAAGTGCCGCCTGAAGACGTCGGTCGGGCCGCTGTAGCCGTCGGGGAACGTCGGCTGCGTCCACCCGGAATGGCGGTTGTAGCACGTGCTCCGCGCGCCAGAGGAAGTACGGGATCCAACCCACGTCGCCCTCGGTGAGCGAGAACTTGATATCGGGGAAGTCGGCGTAGAACTCTGCCCAGAGCAGCTCGACGAACGTGAACATGCTCATCATCGACGAGACGGTCATCGCGACGCTCGGGGGCGCGTCCAGCGAGGTCATCGGCGATCGCGACGAAGAGCCGACGTGGGTGCACAACACCGTCTTGTTCTCGCACGCCGCCTCGAACATCGGGTCCCAGTGCTTGGTGTGAATGCTCGGCATATCGAGCGCCTCGGGGTTCTCGGAGAACGTCACCGCGTGGCAGCCCTTGTCGGCGAGTCGCTTGATCTCCTTCGCCGCCTCGGCCACGTCGAACAGCGGCAGGATGCCGCACGGGATGAACCGGCCAGGGTAAGCGGCGCACCACTCGTCGACATGCCAGTCGTTGTAGGCCTTGATCATCACCAGATTCATCTCACGGTCCGGACCCTGATTGAGGACCTGGCCCGAAAAGCCGGTGAAATTTGGGAAATTCAGTCCCGCGAGCTGCCCGCCCGCGTTCATATCCCGCACCCGCTCATCGACGTTGAAACAGCCGGGCCGCATCTCGTCGTAGCGCGACGCGTCGACGTTGTACATCTCTCGCGGCTTGCCCGCCACGGCGTTGAGCCCCATGTTCCGTCCACGGACCTCGCCGTAGTACCACTGCTGCACGCCGTCGGGCTCCGACACCACCCGCGGGGCGCTGTCCTTGTACTTCGCAGGCACGTGGGCGTCGAACATGTCCGCGGGCTCCGCGATGTGGTCGTCGACGCTGATCAGGATCAAGTCATCTTTGTTCACAGATTCGCACCTCGAATCGCACTTCAGAAGTAGTGACTAGTAGACAATGATGTGGATCACGATGTCAATCAGGCAGGCGGTCGCAACGTCGCGAAGTCGGAATTCGAAAACTGCTATTTTGCAAGCAATCAACCTCAATAGAGAACCGGTTAGGGTCGACAGCCCTGGCGCTAGGCACATTCACCCTGCTATGACTAATAGTCACCAATGGAAACTCAGGCGGAGGATTCCGTGACCACGTCACCTGACTCGTTCAGCACCCACGGCGTTGACGGTGTTCGCATCGTCGCTGACCGCATCGGCGATCCACTCGCCCCGGCCGTGGTGTTCCTACACGGGGGCGGCCAGACCCGCCGCTCGTGGGGACGAGCGGCTGCTGCCGTCTCCGAACGTGGATGGCAAGCGGTCACGGTCGACTTCCGCGGCCACGGCGAGTCCGACTGGTCAGAAGACGGTGATTATCGCGTCACCACCTTCGCGGGGGACGTACTGGAAGTCCTGCACGAGCTTCCGCCGCGACCTGTCTTGGTCGGTGCCTCCCTTGGTGGCTTCACCGCAATGCTTCTTGCGGGAGAGCTTTCGCCTGACAGCGTTCGCGCGGTCGTTTTGGTGGACATCGTGCCCGACATGAATCAATCCGGCGCGACACGGATACACAGCTTCATGAATGACCGCATGACGTCGGGATTCGCATCGCTGGACGAGGTGGCCGACGCAATCCAGGAATACAACCCCAACCGGGGACGCCCGTCCGATCTGGACGGACTTCGGCCGAACCTGCGCCTTCGTGACGGTCGCTGGTACTGGCATTGGGACCCGAAGTTCATCGACGGCACGTCGGCGCTTCCTCCCATCGAGGTGACGGACGTCGATCGCATGCACGCGGCGGTCGGCGCGATTCTTCGCAACAACGTGCCCATGCTTCTGGTCCGAGGCCAGATGAGTGATCTCGTCACGAAGGAGAAGGCCGACGAGTTCATCGCCCGCTTCCCGGAGATCGACTTCGTCGATGTCGGCGGCGCAGGCCATATGGTCGCAGGCGATCGCAACGACCTCTTCGCCGGAGCAGTCGTGGAATTTCTGGCCCGGCATGCCGAGGACGGGTGACCCTGCCGTCCAACGCAGTTACAGCGCCCAGGCCTCAGCGGCGCGATCTCAACTGTTTGTTCTCGGTTTTCTCCGCGCGCGCGTGGTCGGCAGCCCCCATGATGGCGACGGCCACCGCACCTGCGACCGCGCTGAGGAACGCCACCGCCACAAGCCAGTCCATCCCGCTCCGAGCGGTATCACCGAGCAGCACCACGCCGACGATGCCGGGCACCACCGTCTCGCCGACGACGAGGGCAGCGGCAGCACCGGTCACCGAACCGAGTTGCAGCGCAACAGCAAACAGGTAGAACCCGCCTAACCCAGCGATGGCGACCGTCCAGGAAGCCGGGTCGGCCAGCAGGATACCCAGCCGAAGCGGCTCGAGACCGTCGACCACCCGTACCGCGATCGCCATCGCCCCGTATAAGATGCCGGCGATCAACCCGGCCGCGACGGCGGCTCGGGCGCCAAGCAAACGAATGAGACCGACCCCGCAGGCCAGGATCGCCACCGATGCCCACAACAGCGCCCAGTGCACACCGGGCTGCGCGGCGCTTGCACCGCGTTGACCGGCCGTCAGTCCCAACACGCACAGCGACACCACGACCGTGCCGATGGCCAGCCAGTCGCCGCCGCGCAGGCGCACACCGAGCACCGCGACGCCGAGCACGGCGGTGACGACGAGGTTGGCGCTGATGACCGTCTGCGAGAGAAAGAGCGGTATCAACCGAGCGGAGACGATGCTTCCAAGGAACCCGAATAACGTCGAGAGCCATGCCGGCAATGAAGGCTGGTGTCAGTGCCGCGCTAATGGTCGACCGAAGAGAAGGGGCACCGGTCGCGGTGACCGGACTCTCCCAGAGGCCGATGCGGCAGCGGTGGAACGACGTGCGCCGTAGGCCTGCAGGACCGAAGCGGCCCCATAGCCGACGCACGCCAGCAGCGCTGCCGCCACACCGATCAGCACGGGGCGCCGCTACGGCTATCACGTGTCGGGCCCCGACCGCGTCGCGACATACCGCAGCTCGGCCATCTCACATATGTTCTCCGTCGGCCGCAAACCATCCGCCAACTATATTGAGACGCGCCGGTTGTCGACCTTTCAGATCGAAGTCGGACAGGCCCAACAAGTCCGGCAGCCACTCCGCCTGCCGGGTGGCCCGTGATCATCGCCGGGCCACGCGCCACCACCGCCAGAGCCGACGCCTGCTCACCGCGCGAATGGCTAAGGCGCGGTCGCAACGGCAATCGCCTCAATCTCGACAAGCTGATCCGGATACCCGAGCGCAGCGACACCAAGCAGTGTGCTCGGTGGGTCGTAATCGCCGAAGCCGCCAGCCACCTCATTCCACGCCATAGTGAGATCGTCGCGACTACTACTGGAAACGAAGATGGTCGTCTTGAGCACGTCGCGCAGCGCAGCACCGGAGTCTTCCAACGCAATTCGCAGATTGTCGAGCGCCTTGCGCGTCTGCACGGCGATATCACCCGGAGCGACGACGCGCCCCTGATCATCGAGCGGACACGCGCCCGCCGTGATGATGAGACCCGTGTTAGGAGCGATAGCCGCGTAGGCATATGGCGTGCCCGAGAAGAGCCGCGCACTGCGCACGAGTTGTGGAGCCATTCCGATAGTTTGCACGACGCCGCCGCGACGGCACGCGAAGCCGACACCGCATTGCCGACGCAGGCAGTGATGATGCCGA
>CAWIEE010000035.1:0-152990 GCA_963835075.1 uncultured Actinomycetota bacterium
GCGCTCTCCCGGCAGCTCGACGATGAGGCCCGGCAGCCCGCCGTGTGCACCCTCGTGGCGGGTGTAGACGAGGCCGTTCTCCTTGCAGGTGTCCTCGATGACCTGCTGAGGGTTCACGCTCGAACGCCCCGCCGGATCCCGAACCGACGCCCGTTGCGTCGGGCCGCCACGTCGGGCAGGCGGTGGCGGGCGCGGTAGTCGAAGATGGCGCGGCCATAACTGCCTAGCAGGGCGTCGACGGTGTGTGCCCACGAGAACGTCGCGGCGTGCTCCACGGCGGCGCGGCTCATGGTCTCGGGGCCGCGCTGCAATAGCGCTTCGATCGCCTGCGCCCAGTCGTCTACGTCGTGGCCGTCAACCAGGGTGCCGGTGACCCCGTCGCGGACTGCGACCGGCAGCCCGCCGACGGCTGCGGCCACCGCCGGGGTGCCGCACGCCTGGGCCTCGACGGCGACCAGGCCGAAGGATTCCGAATAGCTCGGCACCGCGACGAGGTCGGCGGCGCGGTACAGGTCGACGAGTTGATCACGCGACTGCGGCGGCAGGAAGGTCACACGGTCGGCGATGCCCAGTTCATCGGCGAGCTGAATCAGCCCACCTGGCGCCGCCAACCCGCTGCCCGACGGCCCACCGGCGACCACCACCCGCACCCCCGGAAGTTTGGCAGCCGCACGCAGCAGCACATCAGGCGCCTTGAGCGGCTGGATGCGGCCGACGAACGCCAGTATGGGCTCGTCGGTGGCGAGCCCGAGCGCAGCGCGGGCGGTGCGCTTGTCGCCTGGCGTGAACATCTCCAGGTCGACGCCGGGGTGCACAACGTCGATGCGGTCTGGCTCGGCGTGGTGCAGCGAAACCAGTTGCCGCGCTTCATGTTCGGTGTTGACGATCAATCGGTCCGCCTCGTCGACCACCTGCTGTTCACCGACTGCGCGCAGCGGCGGTTCCGGTGAGTCACCGTCGGCCAGCGCGGCGTTCTTCACTGCGGCCAACGTGTGGGCGGTGTGCACAAGCGGCACCGCCCACCGGTCCCGCGCAAGCCAGCCGACCTGCCCCGACAGCCAATAGTGCGAATGCACGATGTCGTAGTAGCCGGGCTCATGTGTGGCTTCGGCGCGCAGCACCCCCGCGGTGAAGGCGCACAGCTGAGTGGGCAGGTCGTACTTGTCGAGGCCCTCGAACGGCCCTGCCACCACGTTGCGCACCAGCACGCCGGGCGCAACCTGGACGACGGGCTGATCGGCCGACGACGTCGCGCGGGTGAAGATCTCCACCTCGACTCCGCGGCGGGCCATCTGAAGCGCGCTCTGCAGCACGTAGACGTTCATGCCGCCTGCATCGCCCGTCCCCGGCTGGGCCAGCGGTGACGTGTGCACCGAAAGCACGGCGACGCGGTGTGGCAGGTCTGTTGCTAGGCGCACACAGACATGTCTACACCGCCGTCAGGTGTGCCATATGGAGCGAGTGTGCGGTTTCGTACGCGACACGGCCGCCAACGCCGTATGAATACGCACAGTCACCATGTCTTCGGGCAGCCACGCGCGATAAGTGCTGCGCCGACACGGTCTAGAAACCGTTGCGGGGTGTAATGAAGTATCCCGCTTGTCAGCCTGACGTCATTCCAGCCGAGTTCGGCGAGCAGGTGGTATCGCTCAACGTCCCCCGTCCGGGTCTTCGGACTGGTCCAGTGATGCGCGCCCTCGAAGTAGACGCCCAACGAGGCATTCCGCCCAGCCCATATCGATTCGCGCCACGACAAATCCGTACTCGTCGAGTACCGGGATCTGCGTCTGCGGCCGGGGGCAAGCCGGCTTGCACCAACAGCAGACGAGTTAACGATTCGTAGGGCGACTCGGCTCCACCGTCCACCAGATCTAGCGTCTGGCGCAATTGCCGAAGGCCTCGCACGCCCGGATGTGTCCGCGCGACGACTCGATGTCGCCGACCTTGATGTCGGCGGCGTTCATCAACGCGTCAACCCGCTGCACACCCTCCTCAAGGCTGAGACGCCGCCCGAGGTCAAAGGCGCGGTCCGCTCGGGTGTCGTGACGGGCAAACCGCGAATTGCCCGTGTCTCGCCAGAGTGCAATTCGTCCTGTGGATGGTGATCAGGGGCGGAGGTCGCCGATTGGTATGGATGAGCTCGGCCGGCAGGTCGGCATCAATTCACTTGGCGCCCAGCATCGCTGAGGCGGACAGACCAGCGATCACGCCGCCGCGGCGCGACCACAGCCACGCCGCTCGGGCACGGTCGGTCGCGGACAATTCCGCTCCGCGCGGCACCCACACTCCCGGATAGATCGCCTGATGGAAACGTCGGAACTCACGAACCGTCAGCGCGCCGTGTTCAAGTGTTTCTACAGCTCGAAATGGCCAGCCGATCGTCTGCATGGCGGGACGGTCGCATCACCATCCGACATTGAAACCGGCGCTGCGACGGATAATCCACAGGGCACCGAGCCGCGACTGTGCGTGCCGATACGCCTGCCGCGGCGCGTCCGGTGGGCTGTGAGCCGACCGGGCATCGCTGGCGGGTGCTGGATCAGCTTGCCGCCCAACAGAATATGGCGTTGGTGTGTGTGCAGCCGCTGCTGACGGGTCAGGCCCGCCAGCGTGAGGACTACACCAGCGATAAACGCGATGACAAGGACGCGGTGCTGATCGCGCGGCTGGTGGCCCAGCTGCACTGTTATGCCCCCGAGCGTGCCGAGGAAACCTGGGCGGCGCTGCGCCAGCTGGGGGGCGCGCCGCGAGGAACTGATCACCCAGGCCACCCGGTGCGTGCAGCAGCTGCGCGATTTGCTCGAATGCGCCTGGCCAGCGGTGCTGGGCGCCGCGGGGTCACTGTTTGACTCCATCAATTGGTGTGCCGCGCTGGCGGTGGTGCTGCAGCGCTGTGATGGTGATCCGCGCCGGCTGGCCCGGTGGGGTCAGGAACGGTTTCACGCAGCGGTGCGCCGCGAACTGCCCCGCTGGGGTGGTCAGCGGCTGTGGCGGCCCATCGTCGGTGCGGTGTTCACTGCGCTGTCTGACCCGGCCGGGGTGCTGGCCCAACGGCGCGGCGCGCTGCAACGCGCCCGCTGGGTGCTCGACGACTGGCGCCTGATCAAGACACGCCTGGCCGAAGTGGAAACACACATGGTCGCCATCCTCGATGAGCTGGGGCTTACCCAGCTGGTCACCAGCATCCCGGGCATCAGCGCGGTCGGGGCAGCGGCGATCCTGGCCGAAACTGGTGACCCCACCCGCTTTGACAGTCCCCGGGCGCTGGTCAAACACGCTGGGCTGTGCCCGCGGGAGAACACCAGCGGCACCTACACCGGCCACTCGCGCATCTCCGGGCGCGGTCGGCCCCGGCTGCGCACGGCCGCCTGGCGCGCGGTGTGGGGTGCCCTGCACACCAATCCGGTAATGGTCGCCCGCTACCGGTATCTGACCACCCGAAAAGCCAACCCGCTCAACGACGGTCAGGCCCGCGCCGCGATCGCGGCCGCGCTGCTGCGCTGGATCCACGTGATCGTCACCCAGCGCGTCACCTGGGACGCCGCCCGAGCCGGCGCCGGCGTGTTGCGTATGAAACCGCACAGTCGGAGCCTTCGGCGAGAGAGCCGTCAAGCAGAGACTTCCGGGCGGCGGCTCTGCGCGCGGCGCATCGCCCCGATCGGGTCCGAGTAGAGCCCGCCGAGCGACACCACCCCTGCGCCCGCTTCCTGCACCCGGTTGCCGAACGCGGTCAGCCTGATGTCGCGGGCGGGCAGCACCGAACGGTCGGTGTACGCGGCCTCGACGAGACTCATGCCCTCGGGGTATTCGGTGAACGCCTGGCCGCCGACAACAAGATCGTCGGGGTTGAGCATGTCGCGCAGCAGCGCGACCGCTTCTCCGAGCACCCGCGCGCGCTCGGCCAGCAGCGCGTGAGCCTGCTGGTTGCCCTGCCGGGCCGACCGCACCAACGTCGTCATCGTCGACGCGGGCCCCTCGGCCGGGATGATGCGCGCCTTGCGGGCGGCGATCAGCACCGCCTCGTCGCTCACCGTGGACTCCAGCTGGCCGCTGCCACCAAGCAGCTCCGAGTGGGCGGGCAGCGCGGCGATCGTGCCGGGTCCGCTGGCCGGTGAGTGCACCCGGCCGCCGATCGACAGCGCATAGCCGACGGTCTCGCGGGCGTACACGTAGAGGCTGGTCGACGATTGGGTCGGCTGACGGCGCACCCCGAGCAGCAGTTCGGCGCCTGCCATCGCGTCGACGTGCGAAGCCACCGACACCGGCAGGCCGAGCGTTTCGGCCAGCACGGGGCCAACCGGGGCGTCGGACCAGCCCAGCCGCTGGTGGTCGAGGTATCCGGTGGTGCCGTCGACGACGCCACCTGCTGCCACACCGACCCACAGCGGGGTGCGGCGGTGCCAGCGGCTCAAGTAGCGGCGCGCGCTGGACGCCAGCGCGGCCAGCGCTGCGGCCTGCGCGCCGCGCGGCGTCGGGGTCTCGACCACGTCCAGCGTGCGACCGAACAGGTCGGTGGCCACGATACTGGTGGTGCGGGCGCCGATGTGGATGCCGAGTGTCAGAAACGGCTCGTGGTTGACCTCGACCGGCACGCGGGGCCTGCCGATGGCACCGGAGACCGCGAGGTCGGCGCGCTCGCGCAGGATTCCGGCGTCCAGCAGCGCGGTGACCTGGCGGTTCACCGTCGCAATGCTGAGCTTGGTGACTTGGGCGATGACGTCGCGGGCGATCGGGCCGCGAAGGCGTGCGGCGCCGAACACCGAGGCGGCCGCCGCGTCGGCGACTTTCAGCGACGGTGCGACGACGTGGTGTCGGGCCAGCAGGGCGCGCTTGGCGTGCTCAATGCTGGCCGGCTGACGAAGGGTGGCTGTCGGAGCGCTCACGAGAATGTCCTTTGTTGAGGTCGTCGGTGGGTCTTGGCCACACCTTCCGACTCAACGGACCAGTGCTATCCGGGGTCGGTCAGGCGCGGCAGATCGCACGGCGACAACAACAGCTCCGGTACACACCGTGAACTTAGCACGCCAACTAAAGTTGGGCAGATGACGACACCTTCAGCCCCCGAACGGGTCGCAGTGGTCACCGGCGCCAGCGCAGGCATCGGCGAAGCGACCGCGAGAACCCTTGCGGGGCAAGGCTTTCACGTTGTTTGCGTGGCCCGCAGGGAGGGTCCGCTCAAGGCACTCGCCGCCGAGATCGGCGGCACCGCAATTGTGGCGGACGTCACTGACGACGGTGCGGTGGATGCGCTGGCAAGCGCTCTGGACCGCATCGATGTGCTGGTCAACAACGCAGGAGGGGCACGCGGGCTGCAGCCCGTCATGGAAGCAGACCTCGACCAGTGGCGTTGGATGTGGGAGGCCAACGTGCTGGGCACGCTGCGCGTCACCCGCGCATTGCTGCCAAAGCTGATCGACTCCGGCGACGGCCTGATCGTCACGGTCACCTCGATCGCGGCGATCGAGACCTACGACAACGGCGCCGGCTACACCTCGGCCAAGCATGCCCAGGGCGCATTGCACCGCACGCTGCGTGGCGAGCTGTTGGGAAAGCCGGTGCGGCTCACCGAGATTGCGCCGGGAATGGTGAAGACAGACTTCTCACTGCGCCGGTTCGACGGCGACGAGGAACGCGCGGCCAAAGTGTACGAGGGCGTCACTCCGCTGGTCGCAGAAGACGTCGCCGAGGTGATCGGATTCGTCGCATCACGCCCGTCGCACGTCGACCTGGATCTGATCGTGATCCGGCCGCGGGATCAGGCCAGCGCGTCGCGCTACAACCGAAAGTGACGTCTAACCGCCAGGCCGGCCGTTGACGGGCTGAGGCGCGTCCGTCGGCGTCACAGGCGCGGTGCTCGGGATCCCCGCCGGGGATTGCTGCCCCGACAACGCCGACATCGCCACCCACTCGTCCCAGCTGATGGCCCAGTCCCAGAGGTCGCCGTCGGCGTACGACAGCTCGACGGAGGTCCCGGTGACCTCGACAGGGTCGCCGTAGATGGCGCTGTTGAAGTACTGCTGTGCATTCTCGGTCGACAGGTTGATGCAACCGTTGGTCACGTTGGTGCTGCCCTGCGCGCCGGAACTGGCCGGGTTGGCGTGGATGAACTCGCCGTTGTTGGAGATCCGCACCGCAAACCGCTCGTGCGCATTGCTGTAGCCGGCGGCCGGGTTGGTCATGTAGAAGTCCTGGTACTTCTCGGTCACGACGTGGATTCCGCTGCGGGTGATGTTGCGGGGCAGGTCGGCCTCGCCGTAGCTGCACGGGAAGTCCATGATCACGCCCTCGTCGGTGACGACCTGGATTCGGTGTGACGACGCCTCGGCCTTGACCACCTGCCTGCGGCCGATCGCGAAGTCCAGGGAAATGTCCTGCGCGCCGTATGCGCTGTCGCCGAACGGGACGCCGTACAACTTCGCGTCGACGTGGACCTTGGTCCCAGCCGGGTAGTAGTCCTTGGTGCGGTAATGCACCCGCGACCCGCCTACCTCGTCGGGCAGCCACGCCCAGCCGCCCTCGACCGGCGGTTCCGTCGTGACCTTGAGCGCCTTCTCGACCGAGGCCTTATCGCTGATCGACGCATCGAACTGGATGATCACCGGCGCGGCGACGCCGACTACCTGACCGTCGGCAAGCTGGAACTGGCCGTTGACCTGCTTGGTGGGGTTGACGGTGGTGAACTTGCCCGCCACGGGGATGGCCTTGCCATCGTGGCCGACAACCGAACCTCCCCAGGTGTACGAAACCCCGTAACCGAGCGGTTCGGTGGTGCTGAAAACGGTGCGGTCGCGGTCGAGTGCGCCCGCGACGGGCTTGCCTTCGGCGTTGACCAGCGTGACGCGCTGGAACCAGCCGTCCTTCACCTCAACACGCACGGGCGCGATGGGCACGACGTCGTTGGCCGCGTCAGCGGGCAGATAGGTGATCGACGGCGCGGCAGGCGGCGCGGGGGCGGCCGCGGTAGGTTTGCCGCTCTTGGTACCGCAGGCTGCCAGTGCGCCCGGCGCGACGACTCCGACCGCCAGCGCGGTCAGGACCCGCCGTCGACTGATCGACGGCAAAGGATTAGCGGGGCTCACGTGGACCCAGGGTACCTAGAGAGCGGCCCCAATCAGAATCGGTTCGGGTGTGAGGTCGATCCCGAATGTCGTTCTGACGCCGTCACGCACCGTCCTGGCCAGCGAGATCACGTCCGCTGAGGTGGCGGCGCCCCGATTGGTCACAGCCAGCGCATGCTTGGTCGACAACCGCGCGGGAGCGCCATCGCCGGGATATCCCTTGCCGAATCCGGCCCGCTCCACCAGCCATCCTGCGGCCAGCTTCACCCCGTCCGGGGCGGGGTAGTTGGGCACCTTCTCATCGACGCTGCCCTTCAGGCGCTCAAAATCGGCAGGCGTCACGACGGGGTTGGTGAAGAACGAGCCGACGCTCCAGGTGTCGTGGTCGTCCTCGTCGAGCACCATGCCTTTGCTTCTCCGCAGCGACAGCACCGCCTCCCGCACCAGGACCGGGTCGGCGCGGGACCCAGGCTCGGCGTCAAGCGCGGCCGCCAGCTCGCCGTATCGCAGCGGGGCGCTGCGGCCGTCGGCGTCAAGCGCGAACTCGACCTCGAGTACGACCGCGGCCTCGGAATGTTTGAGAATGCTTGTGCGGTAACCGAATTGGAGAGCACCCGGTGCCACCCAGTGGTCCTCGCCGGTGCGGCGGTCGAGCAGCCGGACGCGGCGGATGGTGTCGGCGACCTCGGCACCGTATGCGCCGACGTTCTGCACGGGCGTCGCGCCTGCGGATCCTGGTATGCCCGAGAGGCATTCCAGCCCGCCGAGCCCGTGGGCAAGGGAGGTGACCACGACGTCGTCCCACACGGCGCCGGCTTCGGCGCGCACGATGTTGTCCGCGACGGTGATCTCGGTGTTGGCGAGCAGCACAACGGTCAGGTCGGTGAGGTCATCGGCCAGCACCACATTCGAGCCCCCCGCGAGCACCAGCACGTCATCGGAAGCTCGCAACACCTCGACGATCTGTTCGGTGCTCGAGCATGTGATCAACCGGCGCGCAACGGGTCCGATACGCAGTGTGGTCAGCGGCGCCAGCGGCACGTCGTCCGCGACGGCCGCACCCCCCAGTTCCAGACCGGTCACGGGCGGTAACGGTAGCGTGGCCAGCTATGCCGCGTTCATTCGACATGGCCGCCGAATACGAAGGCAGCGTCGAGCAGGTCCGCCGCGCATTCGGCGATGAACAGTATTGGCTGGCGCGGCTCGCCGATTCCGGCGCCGACGACTACTCGCTCGACTCGATGACCGTCGGCCCGTCAGGCGATATCGACGTAGTCACCACTCAGACGCTGCGCGCCGACCGGCTGCCCGGTGTGGTGGCTCAGTTCCACCGCGGTGACCTGAGTTTCGTCCGTGACGAGACGTGGGCTCCGGTCCGCGACGGGCAGGCCACCGCGACCGTCAAGGGCTCGATCACCGGGGCGCCTGCGACGCTCAGCGGTACCGCGGTGTTGGTCCCGGCAAAATCCGGGGGCGGATCGCGGCTGGAGTTCAATACCACCGTCGAGGTCCGCGTGCCGCTCGTCGGCGGCAAGATCGAGAACTTCATCGGCAGCGCACTCGTCGACCTGTTGATCGCAGAACAACGCTTCACCACGGTGTGGATCACGGAAAACACGTAATCCGTAAGTAAAATTATGTTCCATGCCGCGTCGCATGGATTACACCATTGAGTTCGACGCACCCGCTGAGAAGATCTACCAGGACTTCGCCAGCCGGGAATACTGGCAAACCCTGATGGACTCCTACCGCTTCCTGACGCCGCAGTCGGAGATCACGTCATTCTCCTCGGGCGAGCGCGGCACCGACATCACATTCGTGCAGAACCTGCCACGGAAGTACCTGCCGCCGATCGCGCGGACTGTGATGCCCGTCGACATGGTCATCACCCGCACACAGCATTTCGATCGCTACGACCACGAGAAGAATCGGGCCAAGGGCACCTACGCCGCCTCAATCCCGCACGGCCCCGGCAGCTTCGGCGGCCAGTGCTTCCTCACCGACACCGATGCGGGTAGCCGGTTGCGCCTGGCCAGCGTCTGCAGGGTGAACATCCCATTCGTCGGCGGCGCGCTGGAGGACCTGATCCTGCACCACATCAAACTGCTCTTCGACGCCGAGGAGGCGTTCACCGCTGACTGGATTGCCAAGCATCACTAAGCCCGTCGGCGCCATCACCCGCGGCACCACGGGCTATAACCGGCTGCGCCGCAGCGACCGCTGGCTGGTGCATTCGCGGCGGGTGCGCGCCGCGCTGCAGGCCGCCGCCGACCCGCTTGTCATCGACCTCGGCTACGGCGCGCTTCCTGTGACCACGCTGGAGCTCGCGGCGAGGCTTCGCGCTGTGCGGGCCGACGTCCGCGTCGTCGGCCTTGAGATCCATCCGGAAAGAGTTGTAGAGGCGCGCGGCGCCGCAAACAGCACAGTGGAGTTCGCGCTCGGCGGCTTCGAATTGGCCGGGCGCAGACCGGTTTTGGTGCGCGCGTTCAACGTGCTGCGCCAATACCCGGCCGACGCAGTGCACGACGCGTGGTCGGTGATGGGCGCGGCGCTGGCGCCTGGGGGCCTGATCGTCGACGGCACCTGCGACGAGTTGGGCCGCCGCTGCTGCTGGGTGCTGCTTGACGGCGACGGGCCGATCAGCCTGACACTGGCCTGCGATCCCTTCGCCATCGACCGCCCCTCGGATCTCGCGGAGCGGCTGCCCAAGGTGCTGATCCACCACAACGTCGCGGGCCAGCCCATCCACACGCTGCTGACGGCCGCGGACAGGGCATGGGCCAGCGTCGCGGGCCACGGCGTGTTCGGCCCGCGGGTGCGCTGGCGGGCGATGCTGGACCTGATGCGCGACGAGGGGTTCGGAGTCGAGCCGCCGCGTCGCCGCATGCGCGACGGCGTGCTTTCCGTGCCGTGGTCGACGGTGGCGCCCCCGCTAGTCTGAGCAGCATGCGGATTGCCCTCGCCCAGATCCACAGCGGCGAAGAACCCGAGGCCAACCTCGCAATTGTCGAGGACTACACGCGTCGCGCCGCCGACGCCGGCGCCAGCCTGGTGCTGTTCCCGGAGGCGACGATGTGCCGGTTCGGGGTGCCGCTGGCACCGATCGCCGAACCGCTGGACGGCCCGTGGGCTTCGGGCGTGCGTGCGATCGCGGAACGCGCGGGCATCGTCGTCGTGGCGGGCATGTTCGTCCCTGCTGACGACGGCAGGGTGACCAACACACTGATCGCGACGGGCCCCGGCGTCGAGGCCCACTACGACAAGATCCATTTGTACGACGCGTTCGGCTTCAAAGAGTCAGACGCCGTCGCACCGGGGCACGAGCCCGTGATGATCACCGTCGACGGTGTGAACGTCGGTTTGACCCTGTGCTATGACGTTCGCTTCCCGGAGCTCTACGTCGAATTGGCCGAGCGCGGAGCGCAACTCATCACCGTGCACGCCTCGTGGGCCACCGGCCCCGGCAAGCTCGACCAGTGGACGCTGCTGGCCCGCGCCCGCGCCATCGACACGACGGGCTTCATCGCAGCGGTGGATCAGCCCTACCCCGGCGACGAACTCGCCGCCGTCGGACCGGTCGGTGTCGGCGGCAGTGTGGTGGCGTCGGCCGTGGGTGAGGTGGTGGCATCTGCCGGGGTCGACGCGCAGCTTCTTGTGGTCGATCTCGACCTCGACGCGGCGCACCAGGCCCGCGAAACGATCGCGGTGTTGCGCAACCGCTCAGAGTTCACGCGTGCCGATAAGGCAGAATCGCTCAGGTGACTGATCCCTGGGCGCGGCCGGCCAACCAGGCACCACCCGTCCCACCACCGCCACGGTTCCCGCAGGGCCCGTACCCCGGCGCCGCTGGGGGTCCCCCTCCCGGCGGGCCGGGTGAACCGCAGGGTGAACCCCAGAAGACGGACTCGTCGCTGCTGGCGAAGATCACGAATCTGTTCCGTGACCCGCTGTCCATCGTCCTCGTGGTCGTCACCGTGGTCGCACTGGTGCTCGCCGGTCTGCTCGGAGGCGAGCTCTATGCGCGCAGCCGGGCCGACTCGATAGTCAGCAAGGCCACCGAGTGCGTCGTTCAGGACAGCGCCAAGGCGTCGTTCGGCGTCGTTCCCCCGTTCCTCTGGCAGCACGTGTCCGGCCACTACACGAACATCAACATCGAGACCGCGGGCAACCAGGTTCGCGAGGCCAAGGGCATGAAGGTCACCATCAACATCAAGGACGTCCGGTTGCAGGACAGTGCGAACGCCAGTGGCTCGATCGGGTCTTTGGTCGCGAACATCACCTGGTCCTCCGAAGGAATCAAGCAGACAATCCAGAACGCCATTCCCCTCGTCGGCGCGTTCCTCACCGGTGTGACGACCGACCCGTCCGCGGGCACCATCGAGTTGCAGGGTGCGCTTGGCAAAATCACGGCGAAGCCGGAGGTCGTCGACAACGGCATCGCTCTTGAGGTGACGGAATTGAGCGGCCTCGGCTTCACCTTGCCGCGCGAGACCGTGCAGCCGGCGCTGGACGCATTCACCTCGGCGTTGACCAAGAACTACCCGCTTGGCATCCACGCCGACAATGTTCAGGTTACGGATAGCGGTGTGGTGAGCCAGTTTTCGACCCAGAACGCGTCGATCCCGAAGGGCCAACAAGACCCCTGCTTCGCGGGTCTTTAGCCCAGTCCGTCGAGGACTGCGCGGGTCCCGGATAGCCCGAGACGGCTGGCGCCCGCGTCGAGCATCGCCACCGCGTCGGCCGCGGTGCGGATACCGCCGCTGGCCTTGACACCCAACCGTTCTCCGACAGTGCCTGCCATCAGCTCGACGGCGCGCACCGACGCGCCCCCGCTGGGGTGAAATCCGGTGGAGGTCTTCACAAAATCGGCACCGGCGTCCTCGGCGATCCGGCACACGTCGACCAGTCTCTGTTCGCCGCCCAACGCGAGCAGCGCGGCGGACTCGACGATCACCTTCAGGACGACGTGGTCTTCGATCGCGTCGAAGACCGCCGCCACGTCGGCCCGCACGGCGTCGAAGTCACCTTCAAGGGCCGATCCAACGTCGATCACCATGTCGATCTCGTCGGCGCCCGCCGCAACCGCCAGTCGAGCCTCCTCGGCCTTGATCGACGAAAGATGTTTGCCTGAAGGGAATCCCACGACCGACGCGATGTCATAGTCGCCGGTCCGAAATGACTTCGCCGTCGCGACCATCGTCGGCGACACACACACCGCGGCCACCCCGAGTTCTTCCGCCTCGGCCAGCAGCGCGACGACGTCGGCCTCCGTCGCCTCCGGTTTGAGCAACGTGTGGTCGACGAGAGCGGCCACACCTTCACGGCTGCGGCGCACTAGAACGGTTCTTCGGTGCCGCCGGGGTTGCAGTGCGTCGCGACCATCTCCTCGTCGGAGACCACGTTTCGCCACGGTTCAAGGTTCCAGCTGACCTTGCCCGGCTCTGCCAGCTCGGCGAGCTCCCAGTGACACATGAACTGGTCTCGCATGCCGGGCGTGTCGGCGTCGGGCGAGAGCGTCAACACCTCGGCCCACGCCTCGTCGGCGGCCGAGGTCGTGGCCACTAGCGAGGCCCTGCGACCCGACTGGGTCGGATAGACGCGCAGCGTGGACATGTCGCCCCACTTCGCCCACTGGACGTGGTCGACATACGGCGGTCCGGGCACAGGGTCAGCCGATGCGACGGGCGCAACGGCCAGAGCCACGGCAATAGCCGCGATCACGGCGGCGAGGAAGCGCACGGAACTATCGGGACTTGCCCTGGATTTCCAGAATCTTGGGGCGGACGTCGACCAGATAGACGCCTGCGGCAACGGCCGCGATCGCCACGCCTGTAATGCTGAGGAACGCCGCGAGGAGCCCTGCTACGCCAAGGATCACCAGCCAGACCGGCTTGGTGAGCTTTTCGGCGGCGGTATAGGCGTCCGGCCGCTGCAGCGCGGCGTGAACGAACGCGTAAACGGTCGTCAGCAGCACCGCGATCGTCAAAAATTCGAGGACGTAACCCGCTAGGCCTTGGAGCTCCACAGAACTAGCCTAAGCGGGTTACGTCCCCGGGTCGACTCTGAGTCACCCCAACGGGCGACCGTGAGCCGGATTTACTTCTGGGTGACCTTCTTTGCCGCGGCCTTCTTGGCCGGAGCCTTCTTGGCCGGAGCCTTCTTGGCGGGGGCCTTCTTGGCCGGGGCTGCCTTCGCAGCCTTCTTCGGCAGCTCGACGCCGACCAGCTTGGCGGCACGCTCGCCGACCGCGCGGGTCTGCGACGCCACGTTGCCCAGCGCCTCCTGAGTCAGCTCGACGGCCTGATCCGACAGACCGGCGACCCGCTCGCGACCCTCTTCGAGCGCATTGGTGCTGCGCAGACGCTCCAGAGCAGCCTCGCCGCGCTCGACGAGATTGTTGTAGCGGGTCTGAGCGGCCTCCGCGTAGCTCTCGGCGACCTTGCGCAGCTCTTCGCTGGTCAGCCGCTCACGCAGCTCACCAAACTGAGTCGGCAGGTCTTCTTGCAGCTTGGTCAGGCGGGCACGGCTCTCCTCGACGCGCGCCTCGGCGTCGGTGCGAGCCTCGCCTGCACGGTCGCGCAGGGTTGCCACGATCTCGTTGACCCGCTCGAGGGCGAGGTCGGCGGCGCCAACCGCGGCGAGCAGCGGGGCCTTGAGGTCGTCGACGGTGGGCTGGTTCTTGGCAGGTGTCTTCTTCGCCATGTTCGTAGTTCCTTTCACTGAGTTTCGTTGTACTGCTGGATTTCTAGAGTGGGTGTTTGGTCTGCAGTCGGTTCAGTCGTCGGCTCCTCACTGACGGCTTCGTTCTGTTGGCAAAATGACGTATAGATGTCGAGCAGCACTTGCTTCTGCCGCTCGGTGATCGCCGTGTCGGTGACAATGGCGTCGCGGACCTCGCTCGGATCGCTGGGTTCCAGGATTCCGGCTCGGACATAGAGCACTTCCGCGGACACCCGCAGCGCCTTGGCGATCTGTTGGAGCACGTCGGCTGAGGGTTTCCGCAATCCCCGCTCGATCTGGCTGAGATAGGGATTACTGACGCCGGCCTTCTCGGCCAACTGCCGCACTGATACCTGAGCTGCTTCGCGTTGTGTGCGAATGAACGACCCGATGTCCTGCGCAGCGCTGGACACGACAGCGGCAAGATTTTCATCCTGCGGCATGGTGTAGCCCCCTCGTTGCGTTGGGTATCCGGTTAGCGACGAGAACAACCGTACGACGGGGTGCTAACTTTTGCAAGCAGTGGTTAGCGCAGGTCAGAAGAGTAGCTGGGCTATCGAATAGATGCCCAGGCCGGCCAGCGAACCCACCACAGTGCCGTTGATCCGGATGAATTGCAGGTCACGACCGACGTGCAATTCGATGCGTTTACTGGCCTCGTCGGCGTCCCACCGCTCGATTGTGTCGGTGATCACTGTCGTGATCTCTGCCCCATATTGGGAGACGAGGTGCTGTGCGGCCCGGATGATCCAGTTGTCCACCTTGTCGCGCAGATCGGCGTCGTCGCGCAGTGACTCGCCGATGTGCACCGCGGAGTCGGCGATACGAGTACGCAGAGCCGACGACGGATCGTCGACGGACTCCAGGAATATCCGCTTGGCGGCGTTCCATGCCGTCTCCGCAGCGCGCGCGACCTCTTCGCGGGCCATGATCTGTTCCTTGACGTTCTCGGCCTTGCCGATCGTGGTCTCGTCGTGCTGCAGGTCGTCGGCGAACTCGAAAAGGAAACGGGTGGCCGAGCGGCGCAATTCGTGGTCTGGATTGCGGCGCACCTTATCGGTGAAGTCCATCAACTCGCGGTGGATGCGGTCGCCGACGAGATGGTCTACCCAGCGTGGCGACCATGTCGGCGAGTCCCGCTCGACAACCCGCTCGATGATGTCGCCCGCGTTGAGCGCCCACTGGAACGCTCGGTCGGCGAGCAGCTGTAGCAGCGCCTCCTGACGGCCTTCGGCCAGCAGCGTGGCCAGCACCCGGCCGATCGGCGGCCCCCATTGGGGCTCGGCGATGCGCTTGACGATCATTCTGTCCACCACATGCTGGACGTCCTCGTCGCGAAGCATTTCCACCAAAACCCTTAGCACCGTGGAGGCTTCGCCGGCCACCCGCTCGGCATGCGCCGGCTCCGATAGCCACTTGCCGAGTCGGCCCGCGACCTCGGCGTCGCACAGCTTGGTCTCGACGACCTCGGGCGACATGAAGTTCTCCCGAACGAAGGCGCCGAGGCCCTCGCCGAGTTGATCCTTCTTCTTCTTGATGATTGCGGTGTGCGGGATGGGGATCCCCAGCGGGTGCTTGAACAGCGCGGTGACCGCAAACCAGTCGGCCACCCCACCGACCATGCCCGCCTCGGCGGCGGCCCGCACGTAACCAATCCATGGCGCCGAACCCCCGTGGGACTGCGCCCAAGTGCACAGCAGGAAGATCGCGGTGGCACCGAGGAGGAAGCTGAGCGCGACAACCTTCATCCGCCGCAGGCCACGCAGACGCTCGGCATCGGCGGCGCTATCGGCACCGGCCAGCGACTCAGCAAAGCTGGCCCTAGGGGCCGTCATGGCGGGCCCGCCGGCGTTCGGTCTGTGTGCCACTCCTACATCATCCGCTACGTCGCCGGGGCGCCGCCGGTCCAACAACCCTCGCGTCAAGATCGGCCGTAGTATCGAGAGGGACTAGGGAACGGATTACGGCGATAGTGGCACAGCAGACCCCGGCGGTTGCGGTCAAAACCGATGGACGCAAACGACGCTGGCACCAGCACAAGGTGGAACGCCGCAATGAGCTGGTTGACGGCACCCTTGAGGCCATCCGCCAGCGCGGCAGCAACGTCAGCATGGACGAGATCGCAGCCGAGATCGGGGTCTCCAAGACGGTGCTCTACCGCTACTTCGTCGACAAGAACGACCTGACTACCGCGGTGATGATGCGCTTCGCGCAGACCACGCTGATCCCCAACATGGCCGCGGCGCTTTCGTCGAATCTGGACGGCTATGACCTGACCCGCGAGATCATCCGGGTTTATGTCCACACAGTCGCCGATGAGCCCGAGCCGTACCAGTTCGTCATGGCCAACAACTCGGCCAGCAGGACCAAGGCGGTCGCGGATTCCGAGCGGATCATCGCCCGCATGCTCGCGGTTATGCTGCGTCACCGAATGCACGGCGTCGGTATGGACACCGGCGGGGTCGAGCCATGGGCGTATCACACTGTCGGCGGGGTTCAGCTCGCCACGCACTCCTGGATGTCGAATCCGCGGATGAGCTCCGATGAGCTGATCGACTACCTGACGATGTCGTCGTGGAACGCCCTGTGCGGCATTGTCGAGGTCGGCGGGTCATTGGAGAAGTTCCGCGAACAACCACACCCATCGCCGGTCGTGCCGTCACAATGATTGGCTGATGACTAGTCGGGATCTGCCCAAGCCCTGGACCCACGAGCCACACGAATACTTGGTGTTCCGCGATGGCGACAAGGTCGCGAACATCGATACCAGCGCCACTCCGGGATTCAAGGGCACGAAGAGCGACGCCGCCGGACTGCAGTGGGAGCGTAACGAGCGCTTCGCTGAGCTGCAGGAGATGCTGTACGCCAACAGCAGGAGCGGCGACAACCGCTCGCTGCTGCTGGTGCTGCAGGGCATGGACACCGCAGGCAAGGGCGGCATCGTCAAACACGTTGTGGGCGCTGCCAATCCGCAGGGCATCCGGTATCACTCGTTCGGCGTTCCGACCGAAGAGGAACGTAAACACAACTACCTGTGGCGGATCCGGCGTGCGCTCCCACCGGCCGGTCATATCGGGGTATTCGACCGATCGCACTACGAGGACGTGCTGGTCGTGCGGGTGCACGACATCGTGCCGCCCGAGGTGTGGGATAAACGCTACGAGGAGATCAACAGGTTCGAGAACAAGCTCGTCAGCTCCGGCACCACGATTATCAAGGTGGCGATGTTCGTCTCATTGGACGAGCAGAGGGCGCGGCTGTCCAAGCGGCTGGACCGCCCCGATAAGTATTGGAAGTACAACCCCGCCGACGTCGACGAGCGACTGTTGTGGCCTGCTTATCAGGAGGCCTATCAGGCAATGCTCGAGCGGACGTCGACTGAGCACGCGCCTTGGCACGTGATCCCGTGCGACCGGAAGTGGTACAGCCGACTGGCCACCCTCGAGTTATTGATAGAGGCCCTAGAAGGGCTCAACTTGTCTTGGCCGCCACCGGATTTCGACGTCAAGGCGGAGAAGAAGCGGCTGGCTTCGGCCTAACGCCAACCGGCGTCGGCGATCGCTAGCCCTTCGTCAGCGTGAACTGACCGACATTGCATATGCCACGCCGGAAGAAGTCGGCGCAGCCCCTCAGGTAGTGCAGATAGCGGTTGTAGACCTCTTCAGACGTGATCGCGATCGCGTCGTCGCGACGGGCCACCAGGTTGGCCGCCCACATGTCCAGCGTTCGGGCATAGTGCGGCCGTAGGAGCTGGATACGTTCCACCGAGAATCCGGCGCTTTGCGAAAACTCGACGACGTCTCGTTCACACGGAAGTTCGCCGCCGGGAAATATCTCCTTGCCGATGAATTGCATGAACTTCAGATCGCTGATCGTGACCGGAATCCCTTGCTCATGAAAGTAATTTCGCGGATAGCCAAGGATTGTGTGCAAGAGCATGCGCCCATCGGGTGGCAGGACACGGTGACCCATGTCGAAGAACGCGGCGTAGCGCGCCTTCTTGAACGCCTCGAACGCGCCGATGCTGACGATCCGATCAACGGGTTCGTCAAATTCCTCCCAGCCCTGCAGACGCACCTCCACCGTGCGCGACGACGATAGGCCGGCCAGCCTCTGCCTGCTGTACTCACACTGGTTGCGGCTCAACGTAATACCGATGACGTTGACGTCGTACTTCTGCACCGCGAGTTCCAGTGCACCGCCCCAACCGCATCCGATGTCGAGCAACGTCATCCCGGGCTCGAGCCCAAGTTTCCCTAGAGCGAGGTCGAACTTCGCATGTTGAGCGTCGTCCAGGTTCATGTCATCGCGTGCAAAGTATGCACAGGTATAGCCCATCGTCGGCCCCAGGAAAAGGCTGAAGAAGTCGTCGGACAGGTCGTAGATCGACTGCGATTCCTCGTAGTACGGCGAAAGGTCCGACCGGAGTTTCGACATGCGATGGCTACCTCGTGCTCTCTGCTCAAAGTGTCCCGTTAGCCGACGAAACCGGCAGCAAACGAAATACAGGGCCGCACAGCAAATTCCGCCCAAAGGCAAACGGACCGACCGGACGGTAGCCTATCTAATGAACGGGCCGCCCGCCAGTTCTGTCGACTCAGTAAGCGTAGAAACCCTTGCCGGACTTTTTGCCCAGCTGACCCGCCTCGACCATTCGTAGTAGCAGCGGTGGCGGGGCGTAGTGCGGGTCCTTTAGCTCCTCGAACATCGAATCCGCGATGAGCTTCATGGTGTCGAGTCCGATGAGATCCGAAAGCCGCAGTGGCCCCATCGGATGCGACAAACCTGCGACGACAGCCTTGTCGACGTCCTCGACTGTTGCGACACCGGCCTCGACCATCCGGATGGCCGACAGTAGATAAGGCACAAGCAGCGCGTTGACGACGAACCCTGACCGATCAGGGCAGCGCACCACCTGCTTGCCCAGCACGTCACTGGCGAACTGTGCGGTGCGCGCGATGGCGGAGTCAGAGGTGACCAGCGTGCTGATCAGTTCGACCAGCGGTAGCACCGGTACCGGGTTGAAGAAATGCAGACCGAGCACGCGGGCGGGATTCTTCGTTGCCGCAGCGATTTTCATGATGGGGATGCTGGACGTGTTCGACGCGAGCACCGCATCAGGATCAGCGATGAGCTCGTCAAGTTCGGCGAATATCTTCGCTTTAACCGACTCGTCCTCGATCACCGCCTCGATCACGAGCTCGCGGTCGGACAGGTCTGCCAGGGTGGTGGTGAACTTCAACTTCGACAGAGCGACGTCGCGATCGCCTTCGGCGAGTTTGCCTTTGCTCACCATGCGCTCCAGCGACTGGGTCAGGCGATTGCGGCCCGCGGCGATCAGCACTTCCGTCGGCTCGTAGACGACAACGTCTGCGCCCGCCCGCGCCGATACCTCCGCGATGCCCGAGCCCATCTGTCCCGCGCCGATTACGCCAACTCGTTCGATTGGATTGCTCAATTTCGTCTCCTACATGCGTCAAGCCCCGCCCAACGGTTCTGGGCGGGGCTTGCGCTGTCAAGCCGTCGGCCTCGTGAGCCTAGGCCCGGTCTAGTGGCTTCTGCCTTCGGTTCCACTTCCTCATCGTCAGTGGCTTCTGCCTTCGGTTCCACTTCCTCATCGTGGGCTGCGCCCACTCATCGTCAGTGGAACTGACCCTCTTCGGTCGAGCCGGTCAGAGCCGTCGTCGAGCTGGTCGGATCCACCGTGGTGGCGATCCGGTCGAAGTAGCCTGCGCCGACCTCGCGCTGGTGCTTCGTCGCGGTGTAGCCGCGCTCCTCGGCGTCGAACTCGCGCTCCTGCAGCTCGACGTATGCGGTCATCTGGTTGCGGGCGTATCCGTAGGCCAGATCGAACATCGAGTAGTTCAGGGCGTGGAAGCCGGCCAGCGTGATGAACTGGAACTTGAAGCCCATCGCACCGAGTTCCTTCTGGAACTTCGCGATGGTCGCGTCGTCGAGGTGCTTCTTCCAGTTGAACGACGGCGAGCAATTGTACGCCAGCATCTGGTCGGGGAACTCGCTCTTGACGCCCTCGGCGAACTTCGCGGCCAGCTCGAGGTCCGGGGTTCCGGTCTCCATCCAGATCAGGTCGGAGTACGGCGCGTAGGCCTTGGCGCGGGCGATGCACGGCTCGAGGCCGTTGTGCACCCGGTAGAAGCCTTCCTTGGTGCGCTCACCCGTGATGAACGGCTGGTCGCGCTCGTCGACGTCGGAGGTGATCAGCGTCGCGGCCTCGGCGTCGGTGCGGGCGATCACGAGGGTCGACACGTCGGCGACGTCGGCCGCGAGGCGGGCCGAGGTCAAGGTGCGGATGTGCTGCTGGGTCGGGATCAGCACCTTGCCGCCGAGGTGGCCGCACTTCTTCTCAGAGGCCAGCTGGTCCTCCCAGTGCGAGCCCGCAACACCGGCCGCGATCATGGCCTTCTGCAGTTCGTAGACGTTGAGCGCGCCGCCGAAGCCGGCCTCACCGTCGGCGACGATCGGGGCCAGCCAGTTCTCGACCGACGTGTCGCCCTCGACCTTGGCGATCTGGTCGGCGCGCAGCAGCGCGTTGTTGATCCGGCGCACCACCTGTGGCACCGAGTTGGCCGGGTAGAGGCTCTGGTCGGGGTAGGTGTGGCCGGACAGGTTCGCGTCACCGGCGACCTGCCAACCGGACAGGTAGATGGCCTTCAGGCCGGCGCGAACCTGCTGAACCGCCATGTTGCCGGTCAGGGCGCCGAGCGAGTTGACGAACTCCATGTCGTGAAGCTGGTTCCACAGCACCTCTGCGCCGCGGCGAGCCAGGGTGGCCTCCTCGACGACCGAACCCTGCAGGGCCACCACGTCGGCGGGGGTGTAGGTGCGCTCGATGCCCTTCCACCGCGGATTGGTGTCCCAGTCGTGCTGGATCTGTTCGGGCGACTTCGGCGTGCCAACGGTTGACATCGGTGCTCCATTCTTTTTGGCAAGTCGCTGGAGGCGCAGTAACCGTGGCGGGTTGTTAACGCTTCAGCATCTTCACTTATGTGCTAACTCGAGGATGCACCATGTCATAACCGCAGGTCCACTCGTTTCACTTGCCAATTTTCGCCAACGCCTACCGTTAACTTGTTAAGTTTGCAAACTGGCTACCGGCTTTACCGGTTCAGTAGCTACTCACCGGTAACGCGATTTTCGCTGGTCAGTACGCCCGTACTGTTAAACCGAAACGGGTCAAAGGGCGAAGAGGGATGCGACGGCTTTCGTCTCGTCGCCGACCGCATATGTGAGCGTTGTAACAGTGCGGTCCGCCAGTTCGGCGCCGAATTGTTCGGTCGATCCGGCGGGATGCACGTGCGAAATGATCTCCAGCTTGTCGCCCAGTGCGACAGCGGCGTCGTGCTCGATGGTCACCCGGATCGGCTTGTGCATTAGCTCGGGGGTGTTGAAGAGGTAGTCCTCGATCACGGTCCAGTACACGGAGTTGTTCATGTGGTCGAAGATGTCGATGTCGCTGACGCGAACCGGATAGTCGCGGATCTGCGCGGCGTCCTCGCGGCTGCCGGCCGTCAAATAGGCCTTCCATCTCAACCGGTCGACGTCGGTGGTGCGCTGCAGGCCTTCGATGAAGTCGTCGGCGATCCGTGCCGGGCCCTGGGTTTCGCGGTTGATGTTGATCCAGAACGCCTCGGACTCCATCAGGCCGCCCTTGCGGCCGTCGATGCGCACCCTCATCTCGCACCACCGGTTGGACGTGCCCGAACACCAGCGGCGCATCCGCAGCATGTCCTTGAACTCGATCGGCTCGAGCAGGTCGATCATCGTGCGCCGAACGATCCACAGCGGGTGCGTCTCGTCGTACCCCATTTCGCGCAGCTGGTCCGAACCGATGTCCTGGATGTGCCTGGTGGCGGCGTCGAACTTCAGCCTGCCTTCGCGGTCGACGTCGGCCACCCGCAGCGGCCACTCCCTGTCGAAGACGTCGGGGTGCGGATCGGGCACAGGCATCATCACCTTCGTCAAACCGGTGCTGCCTGAGATTCCCGTCATCGTGTGTTTCTCCCCTGTCACTCAATCGGCCCCGATCCTGCCACAGCCGCCGATCTGCCAACAATGCAAAGCCCGGCTTCGCAGCCTTGTTAGGCTGTCTGACGTGGCGAAAACGTTTGTCGGCTCGAGGGTGCGACAACTTCGTAGCGAACGCGGCCTCAGTCAGGCGGCGCTGGCGCAGATGCTGGAGATCTCGCCGAGTTACCTCAATCAGATCGAGCACGATGTTCGCCCGCTGACGGTGGCCGTGCTGCTGCGGATCACCGAGGTGTTCGGCGTCGACGCCACGTTCTTCGCATCTCAGGACGACACCCGCCTCGTCGCCGAACTGCGCGAAGTCACCATGGACCGCGACGTGGACATCGACGTCGACCTCGCCGAGGTCGCCGACATGGTCGGCTCGCATCCGACGCTGGCTCGGGCGATGGTGAACCTGCACCGGCGTTATCGCCTCACCACCACGCAGTTGGCCGCGGCGACCGAGGACAGGTACTCCGACGGCAGCGGCAGCGGAGCGATCACAATGCCGCACGAGGAAGTGCGCGACTACTTCTATCAGCGGCAGAACTATCTGCACGAACTCGACGCCGCAGCCGAGGATCTCACCGTACGCATGCGCATGCATCGCGCCGAGTTGGCCCGCGAGCTGTCCGACCGGCTGACCAGGGTGCACGGCGTGCACATCGTGCGGAGAATCGATCTCGGCGACACAGTGTTGCACCGCTTCGACCCCGCGTCCAAGACCCTCGAGATCAGCGGACACCTCTCTTCGGGACAGACGGTGTTCAAGATGGCGGCCGAGCTGGCCTACCTGGAGTTCGGCAATCTGATCGACAAGCTGGTCGCCGAGGGCAAGTTCACCAGCGAGGAGTCGGCTACCCTGGCCCGGCTGGGGCTGGCCAACTACTTCGCGGCCGCAACGGTATTGCCGTATCAGCAATTTCACGACGTCGCGGAGAGCTTCCGCTACGACGTCGAGCGCCTTTCGGCGTTCTACTCCGTCAGCTTCGAAACCATTGCGCATCGGCTGTCGACCCTGCAGCGACCGTCGATGCGCGGCGTACCGTTGTCGTTCGTCCGCGTCGACCGCGCGGGCAACATGTCGAAGCGGCAGTCCGCCACAGGTTTTCACTTCTCGTCATCCGGGGGCACCTGCCCCCTGTGGAACGTCTACGAGACGTTCGCCAACCCGGGCAAGATTTTGGTGCAGATCGCACAGATGCCCGACGGGCGCAACTATATGTGGGTGGCTCGCACCGTGGAGCGCCGTGCATCGCGCTATGGTCAGCCTGGTAAGACGTTCGCGATCGGCCTGGGCTGCGAACTCCGGCACGCTCACCGGCTGGTCTATTCGGAGGGACTCGACTTGTCGGGTGACATTGCGACGCCGATCGGCGCCGGCTGCCGGGTCTGCGAGCGCGACAACTGCCCGCAGCGGGCGTTCCCCGCGCTTGGCCGCGCGCTCGATCTCAATGAGCACCGCAGCACGGTGTCGCCCTATCTGGTGAAGCAGTCGTGAGCGCGCCCGCTCGCATCCCGCCGGGTGGCTTCAAGGAACTCGGGCCGGTCAACTGGGCCATCGCCAAGCTCGGCGCCCGTGGCATCCGCGCGCCGAAATTCCACCTGTTCAACGTGCTCGGCCAGCACAAGTTGCTGTTTCTCGCTTGGCTGCCGTTCTCCGGCTACCTGTTGTACGCAGGCAAGCTCTCCCGAACGGACGCCGAACTGGTGATCCTGCGGGTTGGGCACCTACGCGACTGTGAGTACGAACTGCAGCAGCACCGCAGGCTGGCCAAGAGTCGCGGCGTCGACGCCGATCTGCAGGCCAGGATCTTCGAGGGGCCGGACGCCGAAGGGCTCACCGAGCGGCAGCGGGTGCTGATCACCGCAACGGACGAATTCGTCATCACCCGCTCGATGTCACCCGAGACCTGGGCGGCCCTTTCGGGAGTTTTGACGAGGCCGCAACTTATCGAATTCTGCACTCTTGCAGGCCAATACGACGCGCTGGCGGCGACGATGGCGACGCTGCGGATCCCGCTCGATTTCCCGGACTAATTTAGGGAACAATCCGCTTCCTGACTGCGTTTGGCGATTTAGCTGACCTGATTGGGAAGGGGTTGTCGCATGGCCACTGACTACGACGCTCCCCGCGTCACCGAGGCCGACGCCGAGGAGTCGCTGGAGGAGCTGACCACCCGCCGCAAGAACGACGCGGCGACCGCCGTCATTGACGTCGACGACGGCGACGCGGCCGATTCATTCGACCTGCCCGACGCCGACCTGACCGGTGAGGAACTCACCGTCCGCGTGGTTCCCAAGCAGGCTGACGAATTCGTCTGCTCCAGCTGCTTCCTGGTGCAACACCACAGCCGGTTAGCGCTGCGCAAGGACGGCCAGCAGTTCTGCACCGAGTGCGTCTGATCTTGTAGCTTCCGCGACGCCGCTAGCGGACGGACCTGTACGGCTACGGAAGCAGCGGAGGAGCTTGGACCTCACCGAACGGCCCGGGCTCCGCAGGCGGCGGCACCGCGACGTCGTTCACTGGAGCGACCGCAGGTTGGTAGGGCGGCGGTGCGACGTCGGGAGCCTGACATGCGAGAACAGGCTGCGGAGTCATCGACAGCATGAACGGATCGCAGTCGTCGGCGTGGGCATTGGCCGCCAGACCGAACGCACACCCGGCCAGGACTGCACCGGCAAAAGAGATTCCGGCGTACTTCGATGCTGCCACGTTGCTTCCTCCAAGGTCGTCTGCGGTGGAGCAGACGATACCCCCGACCGCTAGCGGGCACACACCGTCCACAGCTCGTGCGCGGCTGACAGCTGATGTGCCACCTCCGCTGAATCGGTCTGATAGCAGGCGTGCTCCAGTCGACGTCCTACTGCAGGGTCTCGCAACCGGTCGAGAACCGTTGTCTTGGAAGCGGATTGGAATGGCCGTGTCGTGGTGAACACGGCGTCGATGAGATCGGCGAGGTGCCTCGCGGCGGGTAAAGAATCAGCGGTCAGCAGCGAGTCCAGGTGCGCGGTCAGCGGTAGATCACACCAGTCGAGGAAATCGAGCGCCGACGGGCAATCGGAGAAGTAACCCAGCGCGGGCGGATAACCGTCGAGGAGTTCGGCCCACACGGCCTCGGCAAGCTCCCGGACGACCGCCAGTTCCCCGGCCTGCCACGCCGGCAATCGGTCCTTCAAATCCGCCAGCCGAAAGTCGAATACCGGACCTGGGGTGTGCAGCATCAACTCGATCAACCCGGCCTCGATCCTTGCCTCGACGCCGCTACCGGGGGAAGAAGTGCCGCAACCCGTCATCGTCGAGCGACATCACGTGAATGGCCACGAGCTGTGGCAACGATATCGACCGCAACGGTGTTGCGCGGATGTCCACGGTCGACAATTCCGGGCCGCATTGCTCACACACCCGGAGGTCGGACGGACACGCATACCCGTCGAACCGCTCGTACACCCGCTCGAGTCGCCGTCGTGCCGCGGTCACCGTCCGACTATAGGTACGTCACGCCGAGCACAATCAGAGATAAAAGCACCGGGGACGCCGGCAGTGCCCACAGGAACGCCGCCCATATCTCCGACTTGCGTCGATAGGACCGCCAACCAAGCGTGACTGCGACGACGCCAATCACCATCGACACCGCCGCGACGACCAGCACCCAGGTGTTGATGCTGCGCGTCGCGATCGCAACGGAGATCCCGGCCAGCCACAGAATGTGGCCGACCACCAATCCGCCGATAGCGGCGACCCAGATCGCTCTCAAAAGTTGATCATGTGGCCGACGAGGCCGTGGAAGCACTCCTGCAGCGCTTCGGACATCGTCGGGTGGGTGTGGACGTTTCGGGCCAGCTCGTTGGCGGTCAGGTCCCATTTCTGCGCAAGGGTCAGCTCGGGCAGCAGCTCGGACACGTCGTGGCCTATGAGGTGCCCACCAAGCAGCTCGCCGTACTTCCCGTCGGCGATCAGCTTCACAAACCCGCTCGGATCGCCGACACCGTGGGCCTTCGCGTTAGCGGTGAACGGGAACTTGGCGACCTTGACGTCATAGCCCTCGGCGCGCGCCTGCTCCTCGGTGAGCCCGAAGCTGGCCACCTGGGGCTGGCAGAACGTCGCGCGCGGCAGCATCCGGTAGTCGCCAAGCGGCAAAGTCTCTGCGCCCCCGATGGTTTCGGACGCGACGACCCCCTGCGCCTCTGCCACGTGTGCGAGCTGCAGAAGCCCGGTGACATCGCCGATCGCGTAGATGTGGCCCACATTGGTGCGCATGTACTCGTCGATGCCGATGGCCTTGCGCTCGGTGATCGCCACGCCCGCCGCCTCCAGGCCGTAGCCCTCGATGTTGGGCGCGAACCCGATGGCCTGCAACACCTTGGCGGCCTTGATCTGCCTCGGACTTGCCGTCCTTGCTGACCGTGACCGTGACGTCGCTACCGTTGTCTTGGATCGACTCCACCTTGGTTGCCGGTGAGCACCTTGACGCCGAGCTTCTTGAACTGCTTCTCGATCTCCTTGGAGACTTCGGCGTCCTCGTTGGGCAGGGCACGCGGCAGGAACTCGACGATGGTGACGTCGACACCGTAGTTCTTCAGCACGTAGCCGAACTCCATACCGATCGCGCCCGCGCCTGCGATGACGATCGACGACGGCAGCTCGCGCGACAGGATCAGCTCTTCATAGGTGACCACGTTGGCCGACAGCGACGTGCCGGGCACCAGGCGGGTACTGGCACCGGTGGCGATGATGATGTTGTCGAACGTCACCGTCCTTTTCGGTGCCGCCCTCGTTGAGCTTCACCTCAAGCGTGTGGTCGTCGGTGAACGAGCCGTACCCGTGGATCTCGGTGATCTTGTTCTTCTTCATCAGGAAATGCACACCGGCGACGCGACCCTCGGCGACCTTGCGGCTGCGATCGAAGGCGACCCCGTAGTCGAACGTCGCCTCGCCACTGATGCCGAACTGCTTGGCATCCTTGGTGAAGATGTGCGCGAGTTCAGCGTTGCGCAGCAGCGCCTTGGATGGGATACAGCCGACATTGAGGCATACCCCGCCCCAGTATTTGGGTTCGACGACTGCGGTGTTCAGTCCGAGCTGGGCGGCGCGAATGGCCGCGACGTATCCGCCAGGGCCGGCTCCGAGAACGACGACGTCATAGTGGGTCACCCGGCCAACACTAATAGGGGATGAGTGCGACGAAACAGCGGCTTACCCGATCGCAGAAGTAGAGGCCGTACAACACCGCCGCGCCACCCATCGCCGCGAATGGCGCCGACATCAGTGCGGCCGCCAGCGCCGAGACCATCGGCTTGTTGTTCACCATCGCGACCAGCACGCTGCCGACACTGCAGACCATGAGGAAGACCAGCACCATGAACACCGTCGGCGTCTTGTCGAGCGAGTGGAACCACCAGTAGTAGAGGCCAAGCCCGATAGCGGCCCCGACGATCCACACGCCAGCCACGACGAGGACGAAGGTCCAGCGCTTCAGGTATTGATATGTGCCGGGAACCACCGCTGAGTGAGCGGGCACGGGGATCGGCGCGGACGGCTCGAGATCTGCGACCAGGGGCAGCACCGGATCGGCGGCCGACGGAAACTCGCCGGTATCGAATGTCGGCAGATAGGGCTCCGTGTGCTCGCCGGGCAACGTGTCGTGCTGGGTGTCAGGCACCGTGGACCACCTGGATTGCGACGAGGGCGCCGAGCCAGCCCGGTGCGATCGCGAGGATGAAGGCGCCGAGGGCAGTCACCCAGCGTCGCCCCGACACCAGGATCATCAGCATCCCGATTGCGCTCGGCACACCGACGACGAGGGCGATGACGAGATCTGGCCGGATTCTGGCGCTGACCACCAGCAACATCGTGATACCGACGATCTGGCCGACCGCGGCGCCGACGAGCAGGGCGCTGGCCAGCAGCCAGGCACGCGGTAGCGGTATCACGCTTTCGACGATAACGCCGAGGTCGGTCCCGCAGCCTTAGGTGCGCGGCGCGCCGCCGGGAACGGGGCATGCGTCGACGGCCTCGGCGACGACGTGGGTGCCGTGGTGCGTCGGCCGGACCCCACGCGCGTAGTCGGCGCCGGTAACCGGTGGATCTTGCGCAAGCCACTGGTTCTCGGCGTCGGTGAACGCTCTTCCGCGGGACAGGAAGCGCATCCCTTCCGGAGCTTCGAGGCTGAACCCGCCACCTCGGCCCGGTACGACGTCGATCACCAGTTGCGTGTGCTTCCACGCCTCAAACTGCGGCCCGGAGATCCAGATCGGCACTCCGCCCTCACCGACGTCGAGGACCGCGAGCAGGACGTCTCGATCCCCGACGATGAACTCGCCGTCCGGGTAGCACATCGGCGACGACCCGTCGCAACATCCGCCGGACTGGTGAAACATCAACGCGCCGTGGCGATCCTGCAGCCGCATTAACAGCTGGGCGGCGGCCGCGGTGACCAGCGCCCGCGGCGGCCGAGTTTGAGCTTGTGCAGGAGATTTGCCTGTTTTGGCCTGCACAAGTTCAGTTTCGGCGTCCATTAAAAGAAGCCCTGGGCCTTATTGCTGTACGACACCAGCAGGTTCTTGGTCTGCTGATAGTGATCGAGCATCATCTTGTGGGTCTCGCGCCCGATGCCCGACTGCTTGTAGCCGCCGAACGCAGCGTGGGCCGGGTAGGCGTGGTAGCAGTTCGTCCACACCCGGCCCGCCTTGATGTCGCGGCCCGCCCGGTAGGCGACGTTGCCGTCGCGGCTCCACACCCCGGCACCCAGCCCGTAGAGCGTGTCGTTGGCGATGCCGATCGCATCGTCGTAATCCTTGAACGACGTCACCGCGACGACCGGCCCGAAGATCTCCTCCTGGAAGATGCGCATCTTGTTGTTGCCCTCGAAGATCGTCGGCTGCACGTAGTAGCCGCCGTTGAGGTCACCGCCGAGCTGCGCACGTTCACCGCCGGTGACGACGCGCGCGCCCTCGTCCTTGCCAACCTCGATGTAGGACAACACCTTTTCCAGCTGGTCGTTGGAGGCCTGGCTGCCGATCATCGTCTCGGTGTCCAGAGGGTCGCCCTGGCGCACGGCCTTGGTGCGGATCGCGGCCAACTCGAGGAACTCGTCGTAGATGTCGGCCTGGATCAGGCTGCGCGACGGGCACGTGCACACCTCGCCCTGGTTGAGGGCGAACATCGTGAAGCCCTCCAACGCCTTGTCCTGGAAGTCGTCGCCCGCGGCCATCACATCGGAGAAGAAGATGTTCGGGCTCTTGCCACCGAGTTCCAGCGTGACGGGGATGAGGTTCTGGCTGGCGTACTGCATGATCAGCCGGCCCGTGGTCGTCTCACCGGTGAACGCGATCTTGGCGATCCTGTTCGACGATGCCAGCGGCTTGCCTGCCTCGAACCCGAACCCGTTGACCACATTGAGCACACCGGGGGGCAGCAGATCGCCGATCAAGCCCATCAGATAAAGGATCGAAGCGGGGGTCTGCTCGGCAGGCTTCAGCACGACAGCGTTGCCTGCGGCCAATGCTGGCGCCAGCTTCCACGTCGCCATCAGGATCGGGAAGTTCCACGGGATGATCTGGCCGACCACGCCGAGCGGTTCATGGAAGTGATAGGCCACGGTGTCCTCGTCGATCTGGGACAGCGAGCCCTCTTGGGCGCGGATCGCCCCTGCGAAGTAGCGGAAGTGATCGACGGCCAACGGCAGGTCGGCGGCCAGTGTCTCGCGGATCGGCTTGCCGTTGTCCCACGCCTCGGCAAGCGCGAGCGACTCGAGATTGGCTTCGATGCGGTCGGCGATCTTGTTGAGGACGTTCGCGCGTTCGGCGGCTGCGGTCTTGCCCCACGCGGGCGCGGCGCCGTGCGCGGCGTCGAGAGCCTTCTCGATGTCGGCCGTCGGTCGAACGCGGAATCTCGTAGAATGGCTGGCCGGTGACCGGCGTCAGGTCCTCGAAGTACTCGCCGCCCACCGGCGGCACCCATTCGCCGCCGATGAAGTTTCCGTACCGCGACTCAAAAGACATCAGGGCATCGGCGGCACCAGGACGGGCGAAAACGGTCATCAGTCGACTCCCTCATGGGCGGTGTAACCCAGCTCACATTACGCCCGCGGTAAGAATGGTCCGGGTGGCTCCATGACCCCCACCTGTGGCTCGAGGACATCACCGGCGACGATGCGCTGGACTGGGTGCGCGAGCACAACGAGCCCACGGTGCCGCTTGAGCTGGCGACCGTTTCGAGGCGATGCGCTCCGAGGCGCTGGAGGTCCTCGACACCGATGCCCGCATCCCCTACGTGCGCGGCGCCGGCGACTCACCTCTACAACTTCTGGCGCGACGAGGCCAACCCGCGAGGGTTGTGGCGGCGCACCACGCTGCAGAGCTATCGCAGCGAGGCGCCGGAGTGGGACGTGATCATCGATATCGATGAACTCGCGGCCGCGACGAGACGAACTGGGTGTGGGCTGGCGCCGACGTCATCGAGCCGGACCATTCGCTGGCGTTGATCAGCCTGTCGCGCGGTGGAGCCGACGCCGCGGTGGTGCGCGAATTCGACATGCGCACACGGGACTTCGTTGCCGACGGATTCGAGTTGCCGGAGGCGAAGACACAGCATCAGCTGGGAGGACGAGAACACCGTGCTGCTCGGCACCGATTTCGGCGAGGGTTCGCTCGCCGAGTCGGGTTATCCGCGACTGGTCAAGCGGTGGCGTCGCGGCCAGCCGCTCGACGAGGCCGAAACGGTGTTCAGCGCCGCGAGCACCGATGTCGTCGTGGCGGCATCCGTGGACCGCACACCGGGATTCGAGCGCACCATGATCGCCCGTGCTGTCGACTTCTTCAACAACGAGATCTACGAACTGCGCGGCGGGGAGTTGATCCGCATCGACGCCCCGACCGACGCGACCGTGTCAGCTGCATCGCGATTGGCTGCTGATCGAGCTGCGCACCGACTGGGACGGGTTTGGCAATACGTGGCGGGCTCGCTGCTGGCTGCAAACTACGACGAATTCCTGGCAGGCACACACAATTGCGAGTGGTGTTCGAGCCCGACGAGCACACCTGCCTGCACCACTACGCGTGGACGCGGGACCGGCTCGTGGTCGTCACGCTGGCCGATGTCGCCAGCCGGGTCGAGATCGTGACACCCGGCGATCGTGGCAGGCCGAGCCGGTATCGGGCATTCCGGCCAACACCCACACCGTGATCGTCGACGCCGACGAGCACGGCGACGAAATCTTCCTGGACTCAAGCGGATTCGACGCACCGTCGCGTCTGCTGTACGGCGCGGCGGGCGGCGTACTCGATCGAGATCAAGCGGGCACCCGTCGTTCTTCGACGCCGCCGACCTCGAGGTCAGCCAGCATTTCGCGACCTCGGACGACGGCGCCTGCGATCCCGTACTTCGTGGTCGGTCATCGACATCCGGATGCGCCAGGACCGACACTGCTGGGCGGATACGGCGGTTTCGAGGTCGCGCGGACACCCGGCTATGACGGCGTGCTGGGCCGGCTGTGGCTGGCCCGCGGCGGCACCTACGTGATGGCCAACATCCGCGGTGGCGGCGAGTACGGGCCGGGCTGGCATACCCAGGCCATGCGCGCAGGACGGCACCTGGTCGACGAGGATTTCGCCGCTGTGGCCCGCGATCTGGTTGCGCGAGGGATCACAACCGTCGAACAGCTCGGCGCGCAGGGCGGCAGCAATGGCGGCCTGCTGATGGGCATCATGCTGACGCGCTACCCGAGCTGTTCGGTGCGCTGGTGTGCAGCGTGCCACTGCTGGACATGAGGCGGTTCCACCTGCTGCTGGCCGGGCGCGTCATGGGTGGCCGAGTACGGCGATCCTGACAACCCCGACGATTGGGAGTTCATCTCCAAATACTCTCCGTACCAGAATGTTTCGGCGGAACCGCGGTATCCAACGGTGCTGATCACCACCTCAACCCGGGACGACCGGGTACATCCCGGCCATGCCCGCAAGATGACGGCCGCACTGGAGGCGGCGGGTCAGCCGGTGCAGTACTACGAGAACATCGAGGGCGGCCACGCCGGTGCCGCCGACAACTCGCAGACCGCGTTCAGGTCCGCGCTGATCTTCGAGTTTCTGCACCGCACGCTGTCAGCACGCCGCGACCAATAATCATCGGAAGATCAAGGAACGTACGGATTCCCGGCGCCGCCGCGCACACGGGGGCGATCGCGTGCACGGCGTGCATCGCGGTGCCAAGACAACCCTGATCGGTTTCGTCCTCGCCGTGGGTGGCGATCTTCGAGTCGAGCACCATCGAGGGCCTTCCTTGCACCGTCACCTTCCACCCGCGGCCGGTCGGCCACTCCGGCGCCTGGTCGTCACCGAGGCGCGTGATGTGCTCAATCGTGAGTGCCGGTCGACCACCGATGACGGCCGTGTAGCCAAATCGCTGTGCCGACACCGTCCCCGCCTCGATCCGGCCTGCCTTGATCTCGAACGGTTTGGCGGCGACGGCGACGTCGCGGTGGTAGACGAAGTCGTCGATGGTCGCGCCGAGCCCGTCGGCGACGAGCATCAGCGGAGCGCGGAAGGTGACACCGGCGAGGGCGGCGTCGGCCATCGGGACCGGCTCGTCGGGCGCCTTGCCGAAGCCCATGATGTCGAACAGCATATCGGCGCTGTCGTAGGTGGTGTAGTCCATCAGCTCCTGAACCAACAGCGAGTCGATCCGCTGGAACAGCCCCGACATCGTCAACGGTAAAACCTCTGCGGCCCAGCCGGGTTCGATGCCGGTCGCGTGAAAGGAGGACCCTCCTTGCGTGCACGCCGTTTCGAGCTTCTCGACCACGCCGCGGCCGAGACTGAGCGGATAGATGAGGCCGGTCACCGCCGTCGACACCACATTCTTGCCCGACGCGAGTAGCCGGCAGATGTCGTCGAGCGCGCCCATCGGGTTCATCTCGCCCTGCGGCATGTAGAGCACGCAGTCGGCGTCGAGGGCGACGATCTCGTCGGGATCGTTGGTGGCCGCGACACTGATCGGACCGATGCCGCAGATCTCGCCGACATCGCGACCCGCCTTGGCGTCGCTGTAAACGAGTGCGCCGACGAGTTCGAGGTCGGGATGTTCATGGACGGCGGCGACGGCTTGGCGGCCGACGGATCCGGTAGCCCACTGAATGACGCGCAGCATGCTGATGAGCTTACGGTAAGGACAACGAGACGAGTGGCATCTTGACTTCTGAGACGGAAGTGACTCGACTGCTGCTATGCCGACGACGCCCGAGCTCGAGACGATTCTGTACAAGACGGACGGTCCCGTCGCCACCATCACGCTGAACCGCCCCGAGCACCTCAACACAATCGTCCCGCCGATGCCCGACGAGATCGAAAAGGCCATCGGGCTCGCCGAACGCGACCCCGCCGTCAAGGTGATCGTGCTGCGCGGCGCGGGACGCGCGTTCTCCGGCGGCTACGACTTCGGCGGCGGATTCCACCACTGGGGCGACGCGATGAACACCAACGGCCGATGGGATCCTGGCAAGGACTTCGCGATGGTCAGCGCCCGCGAAACCGGGCCGACGCAGAAGTTCATGGCGATCTGGCGCGCATCCAAACCCGTCATCGCCCAGGTACACGGCTGGTGCGTCGGAGGCGCAAGCGACTACGCCCTGTGCGCCGACATCGTGATCGCCAGCGACGACGCCGTCATCGGCACCCCGTATGCGCGCATGTGGGGCGCCTACCTCACCGGCATGTGGCTCTACCGGCTGTCGCTGGCGAAGGTGAAATGGCATTCGCTGACCGGTGAGCCGCTGACCGGAAAAGAAGCCGCCGCGACCGAACTCATCAACGAGTCCGTCCCGTTCGAGCGACTCGAGGCTCGGGTCAAAGAGGTCGCCGACAAGCTCACGAACATCCCGCTGTCCCAGCTGCAGGCCCAGAAGCTCGTCGTCAATCAGGCCTACGAGAACATGGGCCTGGCGTCCACCCAGACGCTGGGCGGCATCCTCGACGGGTTGATGCGCAACACGCCCGAGGCGCTGCAGTTCATCGACACCGCCTCCAATGACGGTGTGCGCGCGGCGATCGCGCTTCGCGACGGGCCGTGGGGTGACTACAGCCAGGGCCCGCCGGAGCGTAGGCCTGACCCGTCACACATCATCGAGCCCTAAGGTCAAGCAGGGCATCCAGATCTGCGATCGCCCGCAATGTGTCGTTGAGGTGTGTACACGTACTGGTGCCGACGAATTCACCGCGGATGCGTCCGCGCAGTTCCGACAGCGTCATCCCCCGCACCCGTGCCGCACTTCCGATCGCACCAGGGCATTCCTGCCACGGCAGCACAGCCACGTTCGCCGTGACCGACGATATGGTTCGCGTCGCGGCGTCCACCGACCCCGCGACCGTGTACTCGTGCACGATCGTCTCGACACCGTCGCCATCGACGTGGCTGTCACGAAAGTGTGCGTCAAAGTCCGCCGACCCCGCCTCGACCGGACAAAGATCGAGCCGACGGAACCGACGCATGCCGTGGCGACGCAACGGGTCTACGGAGTGCATACCGACGTCGTCGAGCGGTGGCGCGACTGGCCCGTGCACCGACGGAATTGTGTTGTTGCGCTTCGCGTACGGGACCAGCGACGCATCAGATGCGAAGCCAGCGCAGATGCCTGCCATATTGTCGGCGACACCGGGCGGGAGCTTCTCTTCGATGCCCAAGGTGATCGCCGCGTGCTGCACCGCATAACCGGAAACCAGCGCTGCGCCGACCCAGTCGTCCAGCAGCAGATGCAACAGGCTGGCCTTCTGGACCTCCCCGGGAAGGGCCTTACCGACCGTCGAGCGGAATCCCGGGCCGACCCGGTTGCCGACCAACCGCCCCAGCCGCCCGTCACCGGTGTCAGAGGAGATGTTCTCGATAACGCGGTCCACGAGGTGGGCGCGCACGCGGACCTCGTCAAGAACGTCATCCGCTTCGCGGGACGCCACGTCGCGTGCCCGCAGGTCGACATCGGACTGCCCGACACCTGCTGGATGGGTGTCGATGGTGCTCGTGCGGCGCAGCGCACCAGGGAGGAGCGGTCGCCACGTCCGGACGGGCCGCTGTGGACCCGCAATGTCCGAGACAAATGGCATGAGTCGACGGTACTAGCTGCGTCGCCGCAGCCCGCCAAGCATCGACACGATCACGCCGAACACCACCAGCACACCGCCCGCGGCCAGCGTCAGGCTCAGCCACTGATGCAGGCTGCTCTCTGCGTGGTTGACCATCGCCGCTGCGACCTGGCGGATGTCGCCCTCCGTGCGGTCGAGGGCAGTGTTGACATTGCGCCGCGTCAACTCCAGCCCGGCCCAGCCGGCAGCGCCCACTAGCAGTGCCGAAATACCCAGCGCCGCAAGCGCTTTACCGCGTGACTGCGCCGCGGCGAGGGTGAGCAGCGCGAGTACCCCCGTCAAAATCGTCGCACCGACACTCACCCACGGACCCCACGTCGACAACTGGCGCAACTGCCCTGGCCGCACGCTGCCGGACACGCTTTCGGTCAGCGGCACTTCCAGCTTTGACGGTGCTTCTATGCCGAATTGTTGAAGCGTCCGCCGGAATGAGGCATCGCTCAGCATCGGCGACAAGTCGATCTGCCACCGCCCCGACTCGTCGGTCTGCTGGACGGAATCGGTGAACATCCAGCGATGGACGATCCGATTGGCCTGAGCGAACTGGCCGGGGAAGACCCCGCTGGCGGTGTAGGTGCCCGCCGCGCCCTGCAGAAGATCGGTGCTCACGTCATACCCGGTGTCGGCGACCAGCCTTTTCAGTTGCGTGCCGAGCTCGTCGGCCATCGCCTTCTGGAGCGGCGGGTCCTTGGCCGCCGACGCGGCGAGCGCGGAGTACCCGTTCTCGTCGACGACGTTCTTCTGTGCCCACGCCGTCGGGACCGCGACCGCGAGTGCGACCGTCGTGACGAGCCACAGGAGCACCGTCGCGACGAAGCGCACGCGTCCTCCTTATCTGGAGCGCCAGGCTGGGCCTCAGTCTGTCAGTGCGCGTCCCACAATGAGGGGATCGGCTACGGCGACCACCTCACGGTCCTTGTTGTCGTAGTCGAACTTACCCAGGACGTGGCGCATCGCGTTGACGCGTGCACGCTTCTTGTCGTTGCTCTTGACCACCGTCCACGGCGCAGCGTCGGTGTCGGTGAGCGCGAACATGTCTTCCTTGGCAGCGGTGTACGCGTCCCACTTGTCCAGCGAGGCCAGATCGGTCGGCGACAGCTTCCACTGGCGCACCGGGTCGACCTGGCGGATCGTGAACCGGGTCCGCTGCTCGGACTGCGTGACCGAGAACCATAACTTGGTCAGGCTGATGCCGTCGTTAACGAGCATCTGCTCGAAAAGCGGTACCTGGCTTACGAACTCCTGGTGCTGATCGGGTGTGCAGAAGCCCATGACCCGCTCGACGCCCGCCCGGTTGTACCAGGATCTGTCGAACAACACGATCTCGCCGGCGGCAGGCAGGTGGTTGACGTAGCGCTGGAAATACCACTGGGTGCGTTCGCGGTCGGTCGGCTTCTCCAGCGCCACGACGCGCGCACCTCGCGGGTTGAGGTGCTCCATGAATCGCTTGATCGTGCCGCCCTTGCCCGCTGCGTCACGACCCTCAAACACGATGACGTGTCGCAGCCCGTTGGCCTGGCTCCACTTCTGCAGCTTCAGCAGTTCGATCTGCAGCAGCCGCTTCTGCTCCTCGTATTCGGTGCGTGACATGCGATGGTCGTACGGGTAGCCCTCGCGCCAGGTGTCGACATCGGATCCGCTCGGGTAGTGCACAAGCACGGGGTCGTCGTCATCGTCATCGCGGACGGAGTAGTACTCCGTGCCTTCAGGCGTGGTCACCGGCAAAACGTATCGACAGCCGTGCACGCCTAGGTGACACGCAAGTGAACGGCAAGTAGTTACTTCGCCGCGCGGCGCGGAGTGACCAGCGCGAGCTTGGTCATCAGCTTGTTCATCCGCTGGAGCGCCTTCGGCGAATTGTTGTAGTAGTTGCCGCCTGCCCCGACGTTCGTACGGGGCGCTACGACCGCCTCCTGGCGGCAGAACTTACGCAGGCCCTCGGCCCCGCCGAATCGCGCCCCGATACCTGAGGTCTTCCAGCCGCCCATCGGCGCCGTCGTGCACATCAGGTTGGAGATTACGTCGTTGATGTTCACCGCACCGCAATCTAGCTGCAACGCAACCGATTTGGCGCGCTCGATGTCTCCTGAGAACACCGAGGCGCTAAGGCCGTACGGGCTGTCGTTCGCCAACCGGATCGCCTCCTCGACCGATGTGACCTTCATGATCGGCAGCGTCGGGCCGAATGTCTCCTCGGTCATACAAGTCATCGAGTGGTCCACGTCGACCAGCACCGTCGGCGGGTAGAAGCTGCCGGGGCCGTCCGGACGCTTACCGCCGGTGAGCGCCCTTGCCCCTGCGGCCACGGCATCGCGGACATGACGGTCGGTAACCGCGACCTGGCTGTCGTCGATCTGAGCACCGAAGTCAAAACCCTCGCCCGCGCCCATCTTGAGGTTCTGCACATCGCGCACCACGGCGTCGACGAACCGGTCGTAGACGGACTCCAGCACGTACACGCGCTCGACCGACACACACGTCTGGCCTGCGTTGAACATCGCGCCCCACACCGCGGCATGAGCGGCCAGGTCGACGTCGGCGTCGTCCAGCACGATCATCGGGTCCTTGCCACCGAGTTCCAGGCTGATGGGGATGAGCCTGCGCGCGGCCCGCTCCATCACCTTCGCGCCTGTCGCACTCGAACCGGTGAACTGGATGTAGTCGGCGTTGTCGACCACCGCCTCGACGGCCTCGCGGGCGCCCTGCACTATCGCCATCACCTCGGGTGCGCCGGAGTCCAGCCAGCCGCGCAGCAGCAGTTCGGCGGTCAGCGGCGTGCGCTCCGACGGCTTGAGTAGCACGGCGCAGCCGGCGGCCAACGCCGCGATGCCGTCCATCAGCAGGTTGGCGACGGGATAGTTCCACGGCGCGATGATGCCGACCACCGGACGCGGCCGATAGTGCACCTCCACCTTCTTGATCGCCATGAACGGCAGCGCCGCAGGACGGGATTCCGGCGCGAGCGCCTTTTCCATCGTCTTGATGTAGTACGACGCGATCATGATCAGCAGCGGCACCTCTTGCGCGGCATCGGTGGCCGACTTGCCGGTCTCCTTGACCAGCAGCGACTCGATCTCGTCGCGGTGCTCCCCCATCCACACCGCGTAGCGCGCCATCACCTTGGCGCGGCCCTTCGCACCGCGGGCCTCCCACTCTTTCTGCGCCTTCCTCAGTCCGGTGGCGATGCGCGCCACGTCGGCGGGGGCGGTCCAGCGCACCGTCCCTGCAACCGCACCGGTCGCAGGATTGCGGATGGTGCTGGTGTCGGGCAGGTCAACTTCGGGCGTCGCTGTCATGGGCTCATGTTAACCGCCTACTGTGACGTAGATCGCACCGGGGTTGACACGTGTCAAGTTCGGTGGGGAGCGCGTCCCAATGTGAGGGCCGCGACGCCCACGATCGCGGCGCCCAACAGCAGCGCACCGACAGTGTCGGTGAAGTAGTGATAGGTCACGCCTTGTCCGATCATGCCGAGCAGGCAGACGGCGACCGCGACGAGCACGGCCCACCGTGCGACACCGGCGACCAACACGACCATCCCCACGACGACGATCATCGTCGTCGTGTGACCACTCGGATATGCAAGGACACCGTTACTTTTGCGGCCGAACAGGGGCTTCAACAGCTCAACGAGCCACATCGCAAGGAGCGGACACACCACCGTCGCGATCGCCAATTGCCACCGCCGTCGGTACAGCGCGACTGCCAGCGTGGCGATCACGACCAGCGCGAGGACCCGCGGGTCGCTGAAAAACAGCAGCCAGCGCGCGGGGCCATGCCTATACCGATGGAACCAGTCGTCCACCGCGGTCGAACCGCTTCGCACCGCCAAGCCCAGTGCCACCATTGCCGCCAGGGCGATCGGCGGCCAAAGGCGGACCATCACGGTCAGCGGACGATACCCCGCACATAGGCTGCCTGGCCCAGGTGCTGGGCGCAGTCGTCGATGATGCTGACCAGCCGCGCACTCGCAGTGACCGGCGGATTCCACCGTGTGTCGACGATGCGGGCGAGGTCGTCAGTCGTCACCGACGCGACGTACTCCAGCGTCACCTTGTGCACGCCGTGGTAGTAGCCGGCCAGCAGGTCGGCCGACGCGCGCACCTTTCCGACGTCATCCGGGCTGTGGCCGTACCCGGTGTCGTCGCGTGGTAGGTCAAGTCCGAACCGGTCGACCCAGCCGTCGCGTGTCCACACCTCCTCGACGCCCGCGATGTCGCAGAGCTGCGCGTCTTGGACACGCGCGCTGTGCCAGATCAGCCACGCGATGCTGTTGGCGGCGCCGGTGGGACGGAAGAACGCGGACTCGTCGGTCAACCCGTCTGTCAGCTCCTCGACATGCTCGATGAGCCGGGTGAACGAGTCCCGCAGCAGTTCCCGTGCCGCTGCCGCATCAGAGTCAGCCATGCCTTGACGCTACCTGTGTGGCGATGACATTCCTTGACAGTTATATGACTGTGTGGTGATATGAAATGGTGGACGCATTCGCGGTAATCGCGGACCCGACACGGCGGCGCATCCTGGACACACTGTGCGACGCGGACGCGGACGTCGGAACTCTCGTTGAGCGGCTTGGCATTTCGCAGCCGCTGGTGTCCAAGCATCTCGGGGTGCTGCGGGCCGCGGGAGCCGTCGACGTCACGATCGACGGCAAGCGGCGCGTCTATCGGCTTGCCGAGGACCCGCTCCCGGCGGTTCTGGCCTGGGTCACGCCCTATCACCGCACGTGGTCCAGGAGCCTTGACCGGCTATCCCAACTCGTCACCGCGGCGAGCCGCAACGAAGATGAGGAGGAGCAGTCATGACACACCCAATGCAGGGCACACTCGAACATTCGGACGGCGCTTGGGTTTTGACGCTCGTGCGTGACTTCACCCAACCGGCCGAGAAGTTTTGGCCGTGGCTCACCGATCCCGATCGGCTGCGCCAGTGGTCGCCCATCGTCCCCGACCGGGCACTGGACTCGGTCGGACCGCGAAAGGTGCGAGAGAACCCCGACGACGAACCGGTCACCGGTGACGTGGTCAGCATCGACCCGCCGCATGAGCTGGTTCATCGGTGGGGCGACGACGTGGTGCGCTGGCGCCTTTCGCCGACCGAAACGGGCTGCCGGCTGACGCTGGAGCAGACCATGCGCGAGAAGAACCATGCCTCGATGAATGCCGCGGGCTGGCATCTGTGCCTCGACGTGCTTGACGACGTGGCGAGCGGTGTGGACCGGCCGCGCGTTGTCGGCAAGGACGCCGTTGCCCACGGATGGGAAGCGTTGCGCGACAAGTACTCCGACGCGCTGGGCGGCTAGCTCTCAGCCGACGCGCCGTGGAAAACGGCCTCGACGTTGTTGCCGTCCGGGTCGCGGACGAAGGCGCCGAAGTAACCGGGGTGATACTCCGGCCAGAGCCGCGGCGCATGCAGCGACTCGGCGCCCAGTTCCACTGCGGCGTCGTAGAACGCCTTGACGGCGCCGGTGCCCGAGGCCTGGAATGCGACGTGAACCTCCCGGTTGGGGCCCGCCGCATCGCCGGCACTCATGTCGGCAATCCAGAAGTCGGGCTTGCCGTCCTTGCCGTACCCGATCGCGACCTCGAAGTCCATCTGCCGGGTGTAGCCCAGCACGCCGAGGACCTTGTCGTAGAACGCCTTCGCCTTGTCCCAGTCCGCACAGTTGATTCCAAGGTGGTCAATCACGGGCCCATCCTGGCATGCGACGTGGACACCGTCGTACATTCAGGTGATGGTTTACGACCTGATCGTCCGCAACGGCACCATTGTTGACGGCCTCGGCGGGGAGCCCTACGTGGGCGATGTCGCGGTCGCCGATGGCCTGATCGCGGCGGTCGGCTCTGTCGACGCCGACACCACCCGCGAGATCGATGCGACGGACCTGCTCGTCACACCCGGTTTCGTCGACCTGCACACCCATTACGACGGGCAGGCCATCTGGTCGGATCGCATGACGCCGTCGTCGGCACATGGCGTGACGACGGTCGTGATGGGCAACTGCGGCGTGGGCTTCGCGCCGTGCCGCGCCTCGGATCACGACACGCTCGTCGACGTGATGGCAGGCGTGGAGGACATCCCCGGCGTCGTGATGGTCGACGGGTTGCCATGGGACTGGGAGACCTTCCCCGAGTACCTGAACGCGCTCGATGCGCGGCAACGGGATATCGACGTCGCCGCGTATCTGCCGCACTCACCGCTGCGCGTGTACGTGATGGGCCAGCGCGGCGCAGACCGCGAGCCTGCGACCGACGAGGATCTTGCGAAGATGCGGGCGCTGGCCAAGGAAGCCGTCGAGGTGGGGGCGCTGGGGTTTGCGTCGTCACGATTCGCCTTTCACAAGACCGCGGGAGGTGAGGCGATCCCCAGCTATGACGCGGGCCGGGACGAGCTCGCCGCGATCACCGCGGGTATCGCCGACGCCGGCGGCGGCCTGGTGCAGTTCATCCCCGACCTCGCCACGGGCGGTTATGAGACCGTGCTGCATCAGGTCTTCGACGTAGCAGGCGACGCGGGATTACCGGTGACGTTCACATTGACCACCGGCAACGCCGGCGAACCCATCTGGCCTGCGGCCATCAACCTGGTCGAGAAGTACAATGCGGATGGCGCGACCATCACCGCTCAGATGTTCCCGCGCCCAATCGGTTTGGTCATCGGGCTGGAGCTCAGCGGCAATCCGTTCGTGATGTACCCCAGTTACCTGGAGATCGCCGATCTGCCGCTGGCCGAACGGGTCGCCGAGATGCGCAAGCCCGAGGTGCGCGCCCGGATTCTCGCCGACCGGCCCACCGTGCAGGGCCATCCGCTGATGTTCCTGGCACAGGCGTGGAACTGGATCTTCCCGCTGACCGATGAGCCCGACTACGAGCCGGACGCCTCGACGTCGATCGCGGCGCGCGCAGCGGCGCGCGGCGTCACCCCGATGGAGGAGGCATACGACCGTCTCCTCGACGACGAGGGACACGCGATGCTCCTGGTTGCGATGGGCAACTACGAGAACAACTCGCTGGACACCGTCGGCAATCTGATACGCCGTGATGACGTGGTGCTCGGCCTCGGCGACGGTGGTGCGCATTACGGAATGATTTGCGACGCAAGTTATCCGACGTTCCTGCTGGCGCACTGGGCCCGCGACCGTGCCACGGGAGGGCTGAGTGTCGCGGACGCGGTGCGGATGATCACGACGGTGCCCGCGCGTGTCGCGGGGCTTGCGGATCGCGGCCGAATCGCAGTGGGGTACAAGGCGGATCTCAACGTCATCGACCACGCGGCACTGCGCCTGCACAAGCCGGTGATCGCGCACGATCTGCCCGCAGGCGGCCGTCGCCTTGATCAGACGGCCGACGGCTACATCGCCACGGTGGTATCGGGCGAAGTGATCGCCGAGAACGGCGTGCCCACCGCCGCGCGCCCTGGCCGGCTCGTCCGCGGCCGCCAGCCAGCCCCCGCTTAGGCCCAAACGTCAGTGATGGCGGGCGCATTGGCGGCTAGCCCCGTCTTGGGCAGCCCGTACATCTCCTCGATGGTCGAGAGCACGTTGTAGTGGCTGATCGGTTCGGCGTAGGTGCCGCCCCGGACGTTGGCGCCATAGATCATCGTCGGAATTTGGTTGGAGGGGCCGTTGTCGTCCTCGTCCCAAGTCACGATGAGCAGGCTGTTGTTGGCGACAGCCCAATTGGCATACCGCGTCAGGTTGGTCGCCAGCCAGGTGTCGGCTTGCGCGATGGTCCCGTCGTGCATGTCGTTGTCGAGATTGGGAATGACGAACGAGACGGTCGGCAGGCTCCCGTAGTCGGTGCGGGCGTTGAACGCGCTGAACGGCAACGAGGTTTCCGGCGGCACATTTGTGAAGTTGGCCCACGGCACGTGCTTTCGTGCGTACTTGGCCGCCGCGCACACCGGCGAACCGACTCCGGGAAGGTCTTCGGAGAAGCCCGCGAACGTGTGGCCCGCCGCAAGCAGTTCTGCGCCGAGGTTCGGTGCAGCACCTCCGTTGACCGGGCAAGCGTCAGAAGCCAGGCCGAAGGTGCTGCCGGAAAACAGCGCGAGATAGTTCGGCTCGCTCGGATGCGTCTCGGCATACGACTGCGTCATCAGCGCACCGTTGGCGGCCAGCTGGTTCATGAACGGCGCCGACTTGTTGCCGATCACGTTGGCGCTGGAGTGATTCTCTTCGACAACGATCACGATGTGCGCAGGCGTAGGGATCGACTGGGCGGTGGCCTCGGGCACCGACACGCAGCTGAACATCACCGCGACCGCGGCTGCGACATAAGGCCAGTGCCTCATGGCCGCAGTGTAGGAACCGAACCTGACAGCGAGTGGCAGGCCCGCCGTATCCTCACCTGATGAGCGTGAAAGTGGATCTGGACCAACTGGCGGCCGCGCTGGAGGACTTCACGTTCGCGTATCTGGTGACCGTCGGCGACGACTACCGCGCGCACACCGTGGCGGTCGAGCCGGTGTTCACCGCGGGCGCCTTCGACGTCGGCCAGATGGGCTCGGGCACGCGTCGCAACGCCGGCGAGCATCCCGACGTCACCGTCGTCTGGCCTCCGGCCGAGCCCGGCGGGTACACCCTGATCGTCGACGGCCGCGCCGAAGTGACCGATGACGGGTTGACGGTGGTCCCCACCCGCGCGGTTCTGCACCGCCGAGCCACACCCGACTCCGCGGCGACGAGCCCCGACGGCCTTCACGACTGCCTGCCGCTCAAGAAATAGCACGAAAAAGCCCGGCCCCCACAGGGACCGGGCTTTCCGTTGGACAGACTTAGAAGTCCATACCGCCCATGCCACCGGTCGGGTCGCCCGCAGGTGCGGCGGCCTTCTCCGGCTTGTCGGCGACGACGGCCTCGGTGGTGAGGAACAGCGCCGCGATGGACGCCGCGTTCTGCAGCGCCGAGCGGGTCACCTTCACCGGGTCGGCAACGCCGGCCTTGAGCAGGTCCTCGTACTCACCGGTCGCGGCGTTCAGGCCGGTACCGGCAGGCGAGTTGGTGACCTTCTCGGCGACAACGCCGGGCTCGAGCCCGCCGTTGAAGGCGATCTGCTTCAGCGGAGCCGACAGCGCCACGCGGACGATGTTGGCGCCAGTCGCCTCGTCGCCGGTGAGCTTCAGCTCGTCAAGCGCAGGAGCCGACTGCAGCAGGGCCACGCCGCCACCGGCGACGATGCCCTCCTCGACGGCCGCCTTCGCGTTGCGAACGGCGTCCTCGATGCGGTGCTTGCGCTCCTTGAGCTCCACCTCGGTGGCGGCTCCGGCCTTGATCACCGCAACACCGCCGGCCAGCTTGGCCAGGCGCTCCTGCAGCTTCTCGCGGTCGTAGTCGGAGTCGCTGTTCTCGATCTCGGCGCGAATCTGAGCCACCCGGCCGGCGATGGCGTCGGAGTCACCGGCGCCCTCGACGATGGTGGTCTCGTCCTTGGTGACGACGATCTTGCGGGCCTGACCGAGCAGCGAGACATCTGCGGTCTCCAGCGAGAGGCCGACCTCTTCGCTGACGACCTGGCCACCGGTGAGGATGGCGATGTCCTGCAGCATGGCCTTCCGGCGGTCACCGAAGCCCGGGGCCTTGACGGCGACGGACTTGAAGGTGCCGCGGATCTTGTTGACCACCAGAGTCGACAGGGCCTCGCCCTCGACGTCCTCGGCGATGATCAGCAGCGGCTTGCCGGACTGGATGACCTTCTCCAGCAGCGGAAGCAGATCCTTGACGGTCGACACCTTCGACGAGACGAGCAGGATGTACGGATCCTCGAGGACCGCTTCCTGACGCTCGGCGTCGGTGACGAAGTAACCCGAGATGTAGCCCTTGTCGAAGCGCATGCCCTCGGTCAGCTCCAGCTGAAGGCCGAAGGTGTTCGACTCCTCGACGGTGATGACACCCTCGTTGCCGACCTTGTCCATGGCCTCGGCGATCAGCTCGCCGATCTGGGTGTCACCGGCCGAGATCGCGGCCGTGGCAGCGATCTGCTCCTTGGTCTCGACCTCTTTGGCCGACTTGAGCAGCGTCTCGGTGATCTTCTCGACGGCCTTCTCGATGCCGCGCTTCAGGCCGAGCGGGTTGGCGCCAGCCGCGACGTTGCGCAGACCCTCGCGAACGAGCGCCTGGGCCAGCACGGTGGCTGTGGTGGTGCCGTCGCCCGCGACGTCGTCCGTCTTCTTGGCGACTTCCTTGACCAGCTCAGCGCCGATCTTCTCGTACGGGTCCTCCAGCTCGATCTCCTTGGCGATGGAAACACCATCGTTGGTGATCGTGGGAGCGCCCCACTTCTTCTCGAGGACGACGTTGCGGCCCTTGGGGCCCAGCGTCACCTTTACCGCGTCGGCGAGGGCGTTAAGGCCCCGCTCGAGGCCACGACGGGCCTCTTCGTCGTACGCAATTATCTTGGACATTGCGAAGAGATTCCTCCGATTAGGGGATCGCACGTTCTTTGGTCGGGTTCAGTGCCCGCGACGGACGGCTGGGATGTGCTCCGCGTGTGCGGCCCCAAGCCTCACCGTCCCGACCTAGCACTCACTGGTCGCGAGTGCCAACCCCATTTCTAGCACTCGACCAGGGAGAGTGCAAGGTCGCCTGGCGACGAAGGCGACCGCGAAGCGGCCGACGAGGAGCCGGACAATCAACCAGCGTTCACCCTGCGCGCAAGCCGTCCAGCACGACCTCCAGCAGCCGCTCCGCCGCGTCGGGGTTGTATGCCTGCATCGCCTGAGTCCCGACGACGATCGCCTTCACGTCGGGTACGTCGACATCACGCCGCACGGTGCCTGCCTTCTGCGCCGCCCGCAGCAGGTCCCCTAGCAGGCCCAAGAACGCCTCCTCGACGTCCGGCACCGCGTCCTTGATGTCGATTCCGACACCGGCGAGCGCGTCGGCAAGACCGCGGTCCGTCGCGCCCCACTGCAACACCATCGACCGCAGGAACGTGAACAGCGCCTGCCCAGGATCGCCGGACGCCAGCACGGAACGGCCGTCGTAGACGATCCGGCTGATGCGGTCCTCGATGACCGCCCGGAACAGGTCCTCCTTGGTGGGGAAATGCCGGTAGACGGTGCCTGCGCCGACGCCGGCGCGGCGGGCGATCTCGTCGATCGGCACACCAAGTCCCTCGGCGGCGAACGTCTCGTAGGCCACCTCAAGCACGCGGGCACGGTTGCGCGCCGCGTCGGCACGTTGCGGCCGGGCCGGTTGAGCCATCTCACACCACCTCGGTGACGTCGGGAATAGATAAGCGGGGCGCACGTTCCGTATGTTTGTGACCAAGCGGAGCGACCGCCCCGTTTAACCGATTGTAGGAGATTCTCATGACCAAGTGGACGACGGCCGACATTCCCGACCAGACCGGTCGTACGGCAGTCATCACCGGCGCGAACACCGGGCTCGGCTACGAGACCGCCGCCGCCCTCGCCGCCAAGGGCGCACACGTCGTGCTCGCGGTGCGCAATATCGAAAAAGGTAAGGCCGCGGCCGACCTCATCACCAGGGCCACCCCGAGCGCCAGCGTGGCCGTACAAGAACTCGACCTGACGTCGCTGGAGTCCATCCGCGCGGCTGCCGACCAGCTCCGCGCCAATCACGAATCCATCGACCTGTTGATCAACAACGCGGGCGTGATGTTCACGCCGAAGTCGACCACCAAGGATGGTTTCGAATTGCAATTCGGCACCAATCATCTTGGCCATTTCGCGCTGACCAATCTGTTGCTCGATCGCGTGCTGGCGGCTCCGGGTTCGCGCATTGTGACGGTCAGCAGCGTTGGTCACCGCTTCGCCCGCCGCGGAATCCGCTTCGACGACCTCCAATGGGAGAACGGCTACAGCCGCGTCGGCGCTTACGGGCAGGCCAAACTGGCCAACCTGCTCTTCACCTACGAGCTGCAACGCCGCCTGCAAGGCACCAACACCATCGCCGTCGCCGCACACCCCGGTGGATCGAGGACAGAGCTGACGCGCAATCTGCCGCCGCTGGTTGCCGTCGTGACAAGGCTGGCGGAACCGTTCTTCCAGAGCGCGGAGAAGGGTGCACTGCCGACGCTGAGGGCGGCAACCGACCCCGGCGTGCTCGGCGGGCAGTACTTCGGCCCCGACGGATTCGGCGAACAGCGTGGCTACCCCAAGGTCGTCGCATCCAGCGTCGCGTCCCACGACACCGACGCGCAGCGCCGCTTGTGGACAGTCTCCGAGGAACTGACCTCGGTGGTGGCCCCCGTCGGCTGAGCCTGGCAGAGCCACAGCCGATTGCCAGACGTGGGCGTCACAGTGAGGCGGTGACGGTTCCTGGTATGGGTCTGCTGTCGTTGTCCGGGTTCCAGGACCCGGTGTGGCTCTTCGCGCTGTCGGCACCGGCGGTCCTGTTGGCGGTCTACCTGGCCGCCCAGGCCCGCCGGCGTCGACGGATGCGCCGGTTCGCCGACGTCGCCGCGGCGCCATCGGTTGCACCGGCACGGCCGTCGCCGTGGCGGCATCTGCCGATGGCCGTGTTGCTCCTTGCGCTTCTGCCGTTGACCATCGCGCTCGCCCAGCCGACCCGAGACGTGCGCGTCCCGCGCAATCGCGCGGTGATCATGCTCGTAGTCGACGTGTCGCAGTCGATGATGGCCACCGATGTCCCGCCCAACCGGCTGGCCGCCGCAAAGCACGCCGCGCAGCAGTTCGCCGAGCACGTGACACCCGGAGTGAATCTGGGCCTCATCGCATTTGCGGGAACCGCCAATGTGCTCGTGTCGCCCAATCCCGATCACCAGGCAACGGTCAAGGCCCTCGACAATCTGCATCCTGACGATAGAACAGCCACCGGAGACGCGATTTTTGCTGCGCTGCAAGCGATTCAAACCGTCAACGCCGTGTTGATGGGACCAGACGAAAAACCGCCGCCTGCCCGGATCGTGCTGCTGTCCGACGGCAAGGAGAACAAGCCCGACAATCCCAACAACACTGACGGGGCCTACACCGCCGCCCGCGCCGCAAGGGCGCAAGGCGTGCCGATCTCCACCATCGCGTTCGGCACGGCGACGGGCCATGTGGCCATCAAGAACGAGACCGTGCCGGTGCCCGTGGACGACGACACGATGAAGACCGTCGCCCAACTCTCCGGTGGCCAGACCGCGACCGCGGAAACCATCGACCAGCTCAACGACAAGTTCAGCGCAATCGAAGACCAGATGGGTTTTCAGACTGTCCGCGGCTCTGCGAGCGCAGGCTGGTTGCGGTTGGCGGTCATCGTCGCCGGTATCGGAGCTGCACTGGCCCTGCTCATCAACCGCAGGCTGCCCGTCTGACGCTTTAGTCCGGCAGCCTCCGGTTGAGCAGCACCGCGGCCAGCAGGGCCGCGATCAGACTCACCGCACCAAGCCGGATCCATGCGGCGCTGGTATCACCGGGAATCGTCTGGTATCCGATGATGCGCTGCAGGGTGGCGTACACGGTGTTGAGCTGGTCAAGGCTGCCCGCGTGGAAGGCCTGCCCTCCGGAGATCTCGCTGATCCTCTGCAGCGTCGAGTCGTCCACAGGGACGGGGATGTCTTGATCGTTGATATGGACGGTCCCGTCCGGGGTACCGAACGAGATCGTCGAGATTGCCACACCCTGTTCCTTGGCGGCGTGCGCCGCGGTGAACGCGCCGCGCGGTGCGTCAGGCTCGCCAGGCACGGTTTCCTTTCCGTCGGACTCCAGGACGATGCGCGCGGGCGGTGGCCCGTCGCCGCCGCCAAGGACGGAGGTAGTGGCCGCGACGGCCTGCAGCGCCGTGAAGATCCCCTCCCCCGTCGCGGTGCGTTCAGCGGCCTGCAGGCTGTCGATCGCGGCCTTGACGGAATTGCGGTCCGTGGTCGGTGTCATCAACAACGTCGCGGTTCCTGCGAATTCGACCAAGCCGAGGTTGATTCCCGGCGTCAGCTCGTCGGCGAATCGCTTTCCCGCCTCTTTGGCCGCGGCCAACCGGTTCGGTGCGACATCGGTGGCCGCCATCGACTCCGAGACATCGATCACCAGCATCACCACGGCGCGATTGCGGGGCACCCGCACCTCGTGCGTCGGACCTGCCATCGCCGTGGTCAGCAGCGCCAGCGACGCCACCAGCAGTGCGGCGGGCAAATGGCGCCAACGGCGCCGCGCCGGCCTGGCAACCGACTGCAGCAGTTCGAGGTTGGCGAACCGCAGCACCCGTCTGCGCCGAGCCCGCAATGCCACCGCATAGATCGCCGTCATAGCGGCGATCGCGACGAAGAAGAGCAGGAACCACGCGTTGGCGAATCCGGACACCGACAGCGTGCCCAACAACGGCACCGTCATCGCCTGCCCATCCGATCGCGCAGTTGGGGATCGTTCTCCCACCACAGAGCCGTAGGAGCGGCGAAATCCTCTGAATCGCTGTCGAGTTGGGCGTCGACGGCTTCGGCGTGGACCTTCTCGTCTGCCGAGAACATCCGCATCAACACAATGATGAACGGAACGCCGAGCACGTCGCCGACCAGCCAGAGGATGCCCGCGCCTATCGACTGATCGACGCGCATGCTGGGGCCCCAGTGCCTGCCCACCTGTGCGTAGTAGTCGACGGCGATCAGCGGTCCGAGCCACAGCACGATGCCGAGCAGGCCGTCACCGATCGATTCGACGATGCTGATGACGAGCGAGATCATCTGCGAATAGCGGCGCGGCACCGGATCGGTCTGCAGCCGTGCGTAGAAGTAGCCGAAACCGACCAGCACCAACAGCATCCGGGTCGCGACCGCCACGTCACTGTGCTTCAGCGCCGCGACATACCAGGGCGTCAGGTACAGCAACCACGGCGTGCCGAGCATCGCCACCGATGTCGTGATCGGGTGTGCGACGCACCGCGCCGCCCGCGTCGCCAACAACCGGTCCAGTCGTGCCCGGCCTGCGGGCCCGAGTGCGCCGCGCAACACGGTGACCGGTCTGCTCATCGCCAGGAAGAACGGGACGACGAAAAGCAGCAGCAATACCTGCAACGCGCGGACCCAGAACAGCGCGTGGGCGTAGACGCCGATCATGCTCATCGTCGCCGCGATTGCCAGGACGACGCCGCAGCCGAACGACCAAACCGACCGCGGCGTCACCGCGTCAGCGCGCCTCCATGCCCAGATATATGCGACGCATGCAACGGCGATCAGCAGGGCCGCAGCGCCGTCCCACCGCCAGCTGGTCAATGACGTCGACCACGTCAACGGCACAATCGCCGGATCCATGCACGCACTATGCGCCATCGACCTGTATGTGCCCTGTGCGCTCAAAGTTTCAGCGCAGCAGCCAGACCAGGCTTCCGATACCCGCGACGGTGCAGTAGATCGCGAACGGCGTCAGGGTACGGGTTTCGAAGTAGCGGGTCAGGTATCGCACAGCGAGGTAGGCGGCGACGAAGGACGCGACGCTTCCGGCCAGCACCTCACCGTGGATGCCCCCGCCCAGTGGACCAAACAGGTCCGGGATCTTCAGCACACCGGCCGCGAGGATCACCGGTGTGGCAAGTAGGAATGAAAACCGCGCCGCCTCTTCGTGATTGAGGCCACGCCACAGGCCGGCCACCATCGCAATTCCCGAGCGGCTGATACCCGGCAGCAGAGCAAGAATCTGCGCGCTGCCGATCAGCGTGCCCTGCGCCATCGACAGCTCGGCGATCCGTTCGTCGGGCGGCACCGGGCCGCCGGCCGCGTCGGTGGCGTTGACCGCAGCCGGGGTACGGCGGCGCAACCGTTCGCCGGTGTAGAGAATGACGCCGTTGAGCGCGAGAAACGCCGCGGCGGGCACCGGACGCCCCAGCGTCGTCCGGAACACGTGTTCCAGCGCCAGTCCCGCGAGCCCGACCGGAATCGTCGCCAGCACGATCAGCCACGCCAATCGTTCGGCGGCGGTGCTCACGCGCCGATAGCGCACCGACGTGATCAGACCGCCGACGATCGCCAACCAGTCACGCCAGAAGAACACCAGCAGCGCCGCCGCGGTGGCCACATGCAACCCGACGATGAACGCCAGATAGGGCGACTCCGGTGCGGACACGTTGAGATCCTGTGCCCAGCGGCCGCCCACGAGGGCCGGAACCAAGACCGCATGCCCAAGGCTCGATACCGGAAACAGCTCGGTGACGCCTTGAAATGCACCCACCACAATGGCTTCGATGTAGCTGAGATGGCTACTCACGTATTCCCCTGTCACCCGACTCGATGTCGCGATTGCTTACCATGGCGCGACCCCGTTCAGCGACGCACCAGGAAGTGTCCAGAGTGCCACGTCTCGTCGTGCAGCCTGTCACTGCACGGTTCGACCGCTGAGGGAAACGAATTCCCAGCCTGCCGCGCGCAGTGCGGTGATCGCGTCGCCGACTCCGGCGGCGGTGCCCGACTCGGGATGGTTCATATGGGCCAACACGATCGATCCAGGCGCCGCTCCCAACAATCTGGAACGAACTGACCCGGCGGAGGCCGTCGCGCCCTGGTCGTCGTTGACGGTGAAGCCGATGGGAGTCTCGCCGAGGTCGCGAACGATCTGGACGGCGACGTCGTCATAGTGGGCCGTGCCGGGACGAAACCAGGTCGGCGCCTTGCCCGTCAGCTCGGTGATCTTGGTGTGGTTGGTCCACACCTCGGCTACCACCTCGTCAGCCGACCGGGTCCCACCGATGCCGTACGCCGAGCGGCCGGTTACAGACAGCGGGACGTGGCGGGTGCCGTGGTTGCCGATGTCGAACAACGGGTTTGCCGCAAGCTGCGCGGCGCGACCGGGGTTTGCGTCGATCCATCGCGCGCAGAAGAAGAGCATGGCGGGCACGGCATTGCGTTCGAGTGTGTCCAACAGAGTTTCGTCGCATGCGCCCTTGCACGCGTCGAACGTCAGCGCAATCTGCTTGCCGCTGGCGGCAAACGTCGTGGCGACACCAGGCAGCGACATGCCCCACCCGGAAGGGATCCGACTGCGATTCATCGAAGCGACCGCCGCCGGGTCGGGGTCGAGCGGGGCCGCGGCCGCTTGCGGTAAACCAACGCCGACCGCTGCCACCGAACCCGCAACAGTAGCGATGAACGCCCGCCGGCTGATCATGCCCGGACGCTAGCCACGGAGGCTGAACGGAAGCTGTCAGGACGGCAACGTTCCGGTGCCAACAGCTATGGCATTGTGGGATCTGATGTCACTCGTCGTGCCGCCGTATCCCCCACCCCGGTACACCAAGGACCAGCCGGAGGTCAACGCACAGCTACGCCGCGGTGACGCTCCTCCGGATTACGACTCGTTCGGCCTCGTGAAGTACCACTACCTGGCGAACCAACAAGCCACCGACGGCGACTATGGGCTGTACCGCGTGGAGATCTCGCCGAAGGGCGGCGGACCGGGCCCGCACTTTCACCGCGCCATGTCAGAGGCCTTCTTCGTTTTGTCGGGAACGGTGAAGCTCTACGACGGGAATGACTGGATCGATGGGCACCCGAACGACTTCCTCTTTGTTCCACCCGGCGGCATTCACGGCTTTCGCAACGAGGCGGACGCGCCGACGTCGATCTTGATGCTGTTTGCTCCCGGCGCGCCGCGCGAGCACTACTTCGAGGGCATGGGCCAGCTTGGCGAGATGTCCGACGAGGAGCGCCGGGAATGGTTCATCAAGAACGACAACTTCTTCATCGAATGACACTGGAGACAGCGACACGCGCAGCCGCGACACGCGGCGACGTCCAACCACGAACGTGCATCCTCCAAATCCCTTGCGCTAGGCTGCCCCTCGATCAGTGAGGAGCTTTGGGTGCGGGCTTTTGCGGCGCCCGACACCCAGGCTTTGCGGAGCTGGCAGCGTCGGGCATTGGTGCGTTATCTTGGCGCCAGACCACGGGATTTTCTTGCTGTCGCGACTCCGGGCGCAGGTAAGACGGCGTTTGCCCTTCGCATCGCCGCAGAGCTGCTCGCCGACGATACCGTCGAGCGGATCACCGTCGTCGTTCCGACCGAGCATCTCAAGATGCAGTGGGCCAACGCGGCCGCGTCCGTGGGTATCGCGCTGGATCCGAAGTTCACCAACTCGTCGGCGCAGACGTCGTCGGAGTACCACGGCGTTGTCGTCACCTACGCACAGGTGGCCAGCCACCCCACCCGACACCGGGTGCGCACCGAGAACTACCGCACCCTTGTCGTTTTCGACGAGATCCATCACGGCGGTGACGCGAAGAGCTGGGGCGAGGCCATCCGTGAGGCCTTTGAAGATGCGGCGCGACGGCTCGCTCTCACCGGAACACCCTTTCGCAGCGACGACAGCCCGATCCCGTTCGTCAACTACGCGCCCGACGGCGAAGGGGTGCTGCGCTCGCAGGCCGACCACACCTACGGCTACGCGGAGGCCCTCGCCGACGGCGTGGTCCGCCCGGTGGTGTTCCTGGCGTACTCAGGCGAGGCGCGCTGGCGCGACAGTGCGGGCGAGGAGCACGCGGCACGCCTCGGTGAGCCGCTCAATGCCGAGCAGACCGCGCGCGCGTGGCGCACCGCGTTGAACCCGGCGGGCGAATGGATGCCTGCGGTCATCGCGGCCGCCGACACCCGGCTTCAGCAGAAGCGCCAGCACGTCCCCGACGCCGGCGGCATGATCATCGCCTCCGATCAATCGACGGCCCGCGCCTACGCCGATCTGCTCACCAAGATCACCGGTGAGGCGCCGACGGTAGTGCTCTCCGACGACCCCGGTTCCTCGGACCGCATCAGCCAGTTCTCGGCGGGCGACAGCCGCTGGCTTGTCGCGGTGCGGATGGTGTCGGAGGGCGTCGACGTGCCAAGGCTTACCGTCGGGGTCTATGCGACCAGCGCGTCGACGCCACTGTTCTTCGCGCAGGCGATCGGCCGGTTCGTCCGGTCACGCCGTCCCGGTGAAACGGCGAGCATCTTCCTGCCATCGGTGCCCAACCTGTTGCTGCTTGCCAGTGAGATGGAGACCCAGCGCAACCACGTGCTCGGCAAGCCGCACAGGGAGTCCGATGGCGACGACGAGTACGTCGAGCGACGCCAGTCCGAGCCCAGTGACATCGACAACGGCTTCGAGTCGCTTGGCGCGGACGCCGAATTGGATCAGGTGATCTTCGACGGCTCGTCCTTCGGCACCGCGACCCCTGCGGGCAGCGACGAGGAGGCCGACTACCTCGGCATCCCCGGCCTGCTCGACACCGAACAGATGCGAGACCTGTTGCGGCGCAGGCAAGACGAGCAGTTGTCGAAGCGCACTGCCTCGGGCGAAGTACCGCGGCCATCGATGCATGGGCAACTGCGGGAGCTTCGACGGGAACTGAACGCCCTGGTGTCGATCGCCCACCACCGGACGGGAAAGCCGCACGGCTGGATCCACAACGAGCTGCGCAGGCTGTCCGGTGGCCCGCCGATGGCTGCGGCGACGACCGATCAGCTCAAGGCCCGCATCGCAGCGGTGCGCTCGCTGCAGGCCTAGCGACGCGCCACAGCGAGCTCTGCCAGGTGCTTGAGCGAGTTCTCCAGATGCGTCGAAGGGAACGGCGGGAATCCAATGTGTTCGCGTGTGAACGGCGGCACCTGCGACCAATCGTAGGTCAGCGTGACCTCCGTCTGTGCGTCGCCGAAGGACGTGAGGTCGTAGCGCCAGATCCACCCGCCGAAGTCGAGATTGGCATCGTCGGGACCTTGGCCGGGCTGCCAGGCGATCGCGCGCGGCGGCTCGAACACCTCGACCCGGTTGGCCATCTCGTAGTGCATGCCCCCGTAGTTCTCGTGGTACATCGCCATCCGGAAGACCTGGCCGGTTCCGGTCAGCGGCTTGCCGTCGAGCGACTCACGCACCCATCCGGTGCCATCGATCGCCTCGTGGGTGGTCGGGTCCGCCAGCACGTCGAACACAGTTTCAGCTGGTGCGGCGATGGTGATGCTTGTGCTCATGTTATCGTCGGTCATGCCGATACGACCATCGCCGGCGTCGAAACTAATCGCTAGAGCCCGAGCAACTCCGGCAGGTCCGCCACCGAATCGATGACGTGGTTGGGCTGCATGGCGAATTCGTCTGCGGCCCAGCGGTCCAGGGTGTCCTGACGGAACTTGCCGGTGCGCACCAGCACGCCGACCATCCCGACGACCTGGGCGGCCAGCACGTCGTTGTTGAGGTCGTCGCCGACCATGTACATCTCGTCGGGATCGACACCAAGGCGGCTCGCGGCTGCGAGAAATCCCTCCGGCGCAGGCTTACCAACGGCGGTGGCCTTGCGACCGGACGTCTCCTCCATCCCGATCAGGTACATGCCGGTGTCGACCCGCAACCCGTCGGTCGTCGTCCAGGCGGTGCTGCGATGCATCGCCACCACCGGCACCCCTTGCGCCATCCAGTCGTAGACCCACGACAGCGTCAGATGGCTGTACTCCGGCCCTGCGCCGCCGAGTAGCACGACATCGGGCGTGTCCGGGGCATTCGGCCCGGTGAGCTCGGTCGAGTAGACGATGTCGATGCCTGGCATGTCCTCGGCGATCTGCCCGCTGTTGACCAGGAAGCACCGCGCGTGTGGATAGCGACTGCGGACGTAGTCCGCGGTGAGCACTGCCGCGGTGATGACCTCATCGGAGCGCACAGCCATGCCTGCCTCGGTGAGCAGTTCGGCGATCTGCACGCGGGTACGCGTCGTGGTGTTGGTGAGATACGAGCAGGCGATCTGGTGTTCGGACAGTGTCCGCAACGTTTTTGACGCACCCTCGATCGGCTTCCACGACGTCACCAGGACGCCATCGATGTCGAAGAGCACACCACCGATAGCCATGGCCCGACACTAAACGGCGAGCGAATCAGCGCAACTCGGGGGCTAGCCGAATTGTGCGAAGTACGGACGCTCGGGCCTGCCCTTCTCGACGAGAATGAAGACCACACCCCAGGGATCGGCAAACCATGTGGTGCGCACCCCCGCGAGGTCGGCGATCCCGTCCACCAGGAAGTGGACCCCCTTGGCCTCCAACGATTTCCGAGTCTCGTCCAGGTTGTCGCAGATCAGTCCGACGTGGGTCAGCCCTGGGTCGGCAAGGCCTGCGGCCCGCCGCGCGTCACTCCCGTCGGCGCGCAGGTATTCGATCACCTCGAGCACCCGGTCGCCGTCGTCGCCGAATCCCACGATCGCGGCCTTCATCGCCGGATCGGCCAACAGCTGGCCCATATCGGCCCGGATGGCGTCGCCATCCATCACATACGGCGGGGAGAGGACCGTGAATCCGAGCACGTCGCGGTAGTACGCCACAGCGGCATCGCAGTCGGGAACACACACCCCGCTGTGTGCCAGGCCCGTAATCATGTTCTCGATTCTGACGCAGGGGCGATAATCGCGGCATGGCAGGGCTGGCCCGGGTGACGGATCCCGACGGCAAGGCATGGACGGTGCGCAGGCGATGGTTTCCCTGGCGGCGCGCGCTCTCACTCACGCGCAGCTGGATGGTGGTTCGCGGTGCCGGCTGCGGTCATATGGGGATTCTGTCCGATGTCCGCCGTGAGTATGTTGAACCCCATGACCAGCAAATGGACAGCGGCCGACGTGCCGGATCAGTCCGGCCGTGTCGCGATCATCACCGGCGCCAATTCCGGGTTGGGATACGACACCGCGGCCGTCCTGGCAGCCAAGGGCGCCCACGTCGTACTTGCGGTTCGCCATCTCGACAAGGGCAACGAGGCCGTCGACCGCATCAAGAAGGCGAGCCCGAATGCGGTCGTCAGTTTGCAGGAGCTCGACCTGACCTCGCTGGACAGCGTCCATAAAGCGGCCGACGCCTTGCGCGCGAACTACCCGCGCATCGATCTGCTGATCAATAACGCAGGCGTGATGTACGTGCCGACGCGCGAAACCACCAAAGACGGTTTCGAGATGCAGTTCGGCACCAACCACCTCGGCCACTTCGCGCTGGACGGTCTGCTGCTCGACAACCTCTTGGGCGTCGAGGGTTCGCGGGTGGTGACGGTCAGCAGCGTCGGCCATCGCATCCTTGCCCGGATTCATTTCGACGACCCGCAGTTGCAGCGCAAGTACAACCGAGTCGAGGCCTACGGCCAATCCAAGCTGTCCAACCTGCTGTTCACCTACGACCTGCAGCGGCGGCTGGCGGCCAAGGGGGCCCCAACCGTCGCACTGGCCGCGCACCCCGGTGTCGCGGACACCGAACTCATGCGCCACCTTCCCGGTTTCATCCCCGACTTCACTTGGAAGCCCTTCGCGCAGCCCGCTGAGAAGGGTGCATTGGGGACCCTCCGCGCCGCGACCGACCCGGCCGCGCAGGGCGGTGAGTACTACGGACCTGACGGTATTGGCGAATTGCGAGGAAATCCGAAAGTTGTTAAGTCCAGCGCACAATCGCACAACGAGGACATCCAGCGCAGACTGTGGAGCCTGTCCGAGGAACTGACCGGCGTTACGTATCCCGTCTGATGCGGACCGTCGATGAACACCAGCGCGTGGTGGCGGGCCTGATCACCCGCCGACCACCAGTCGCCCTTCCGCTGGACGACACACTCGGTCTGGCGCTGGCCGACGATGTGGTGGCTCCGCTGTCGCTGCCCGGGTTCGACAACTCGGCCATGGACGGATACGCCGTTATCGCCGACGACGTCGCCGCCGCGACACCTGAGCAGCCCGTGCTGCTGCCCGTTGCCGAGGACATCCCCGCAGGCCGCACCGACACGCTCACACTGAAACCCGGTACGGCACACCGCATCATGACAGGCGCACCGGTGCCTGCGGGCGCAACCGCAGTCGTGCCCGTCGAGGCCACCGACGGCGCCACCGACACCGTCGCCATCCGCGCAGGCGCCAAAGCCGGTCAGCACATCCGCATCGCGGGCGAGGACGTCACGGCAGGCACCACGGTGCTGCGGGCTGGCCAGGTGGTCACTCCCGCCGTGCTTGGCCTTGCCGCCGCGCTCGGCCTCGGCGAGCTGAAAGTGGTTCCGCGGCAACGGGTATTGGTGATGTCGACGGGTTCGGAGCTGGTCGCGCCAGGCACGCCATTGCAGCCCGGCCAGATCTACGAGTCCAACGCGGTGATGCTGGCAGCGGCCGCGCGTAACGCAGGCGCACACGTGGTCACGGCGCCGATGAGCGACGATGACGTCGCCACCTTCCGCGACGCGTTGAGCCGCTACACCGGCGACGCCGACCTGATCATCACCACCGGCGGCGTCAGCGCGGGCGCCTATGAGGTGGTCAAGGATGCCCTCGGCGGCGAGGTCGACTTCGTCAAGGTGGCGATGCAGCCCGGCATGCCGCAGGGCGCCGGGTCCGTGAACGGCACGCCCATCATCACGCTGCCCGGCAACCCGGTCAGTGCGCTGGTGTCCTTCGAGGTGTTCATCCGCGCGCCGCTGCGCTCCGCGATGGGGCTGCCGAATGCGGACCGGCCGCGACGCTCCGCCCTGCTGTCCGAGGATCTGACGTCGCCGCGCGGCAAGCGTCAGTTCCGCCGTGGCGTGCTCGATCGTGAGGCGGGCGCCGTCAGCAGCTACGGCCCGCCTGCGTCACACCATCTGCGCTGGCTGGCGTCGGCCAATTGCCTGCTGGAGATCGACGAGGACGTCACCGAGGTGGCCGCCGGATCAACTGTGCAGGTTTGGGACTTGGCATAGCCATATGAGCCGGGCTACCCGCCCGTAGAATCGCTGCACGATGGCCAGACGCCCCGACCTCCAAGGCCCCACGCGAATCATGGCGCTGGTGCGCTCCGCCGTACCGCCGATGCACCGGGAGGGTCTGCCGTTCGTCGGGGTGAGCCTCGCGGTGGCCGCGATCGGGCGCAACAAGCCGTGGCTGCGGCGCGCCGGACTGGCGTCAGCGGTCGCCAACGCCGCGTTCTTCCGACACCCGCCGCGGGTGCCCCCCACCCGGCCCGGTCTGGTCGTCGCCCCGGCCGACGGCGTCGTATGCCTGCTCGGCGAAGAGGTGCCCCCGGCCGAACTCGGCCTCCCCGCAACGCCGTTGCCGCGCATCAGCATCTTCTTGTCGGTGCTGGACGCGCATGTACAGCGAGCTCCGATCGGTGGCGAGGTGGTGACGGCGGTGCATCGCCCCGGGCTGTTCTTGTCCGCCGACCTGGAGGCCGCCAGCGCCGACAACGAACGCAACAGCATCGTGATCCGCACCCCGGACGGCGCAGAGGTGGTAGCGGTCCAGATCGCAGGCTTGATCGCACGGCGCATCGTCTGCGACGTCAAGGCAGGCGACAAGGTCGCGATCGGCGACACGTACGGCCTGATCCGTTACGGCTCCCGGCTGGATACCTACCTGCCCGCGGGCTCCGCCGTCCTGGTAACCACGGGACAGCGGACACTGGCCGGCGAGACCGTATTGGCCGAGCTGCCGTGAAACCGCGCATCAAGGCGCAGGTCGTCAGCCTGCGCATCCTGCCGAGCGCCTTGACGGTTGCGGCCATCTGCCTCGGGCTGACCTCGGTGAAGATGGCGCTCGACGACCGTCCGACAGAGGCGATGGCGTTTCTGGCGGTCGCCGCGATCCTCGACGCGCTCGACGGCCGCATCGCCAGGATCCTGAAGGCGACCTCGCGGATGGGCGAGGAGATCGATTCACTGGCCGACGCGGTGAATTTCGGTGTGGCACCGGCATTCATCGTCTACGCCACGCTGCTCTCACACTCCCGGGTGGGCTGGATCGTGGTGCTGCTCTACGCGGTCTGCATCGTGCTGCGGCTGGCCCGCTTCAACGCGATGCTCGATGTCGACAAGCCCGGCTACGAAAAGGAGTACTTCGTCGGCATGCCCGCCCCAGCGGGCGCGATCGGCGCGATCGGCCCACTGGCCGCCAAGCTGCAATTCGGTGACGGTTGGTGGACGTCCGAAACGGCGGTTGTCATGTGGATGGTCGGCGTTTCGCTGCTGGTGGTGAGCACCCTGCCGATGCGCAAGGTCCACACCTTCGCTGTGTCGCCGAACATGGTTGCCCCGCTGCTGGCTGCGCTCGCGATCCTCGTGGCGGGGTCAATTCTCTACGGATACATCACCATCCTGGTGATCATCCTCGCCTACGTTATTCACATTCCGTTCGCCATCCGCACCAGGCGCTTCCTGGCGGAACACCCGGAGGTGTGGGACGACAAGCCGCGACAGCAGCGCGCGGCGCGACGGGCCATCCGCAGGGCACAGCCACACCGCCGATCCAATCTGCGCCTGGGACTGCGCAGACCGGGCCGCTGAGATGACGCGGACCGAGGCCGCGGCGGATCCGCCGCTGAGCCACCTTCGGCTGACCGCGCGGCTGAACACGTCGGCCATGGACTCACGGCGCGGCGTTGTCCGATTGCATCCGGAAGCCATTGCAGCCCTGGGTATTCGGGAATGGGACGCGGTGTCGCTGACCGGTTCACGCAGCACCGCCGCGGTGGCAGGAGTCGCCCCACCCGGAACCCCGACGGGCACCGCACTGCTTGACGACGTGACGTTGTCCAACGCCGGGCTGCGCGAGGACACCACCGTGATCGTCTCGGCGGTCACAGTCTACGGCGCCAGGTCTGTGACGTTGAGCGGCTCGAACCTTGCCACCCAGTCGATCTCGCCGGCGACGCTGCGCCAGGCCCTGCTCGGCAAGGTGATGACCGTCGGCGACACCGTGTCACTGTTGCCGCGCGAGCTCGGACCCGACATCCCGACGTCGACAGCCACCGCGGCGCTGGCGTCATCGGTCGGCATCACCTGGACCTCCGAGCTGTTGACGGTGACCGGCGTCGACCCCGCGGGACCGGTTAGCGTGCAACCGAATTCGGTGGTGAGTTGGGGCGACGGCATTACCCCGACCGCACTGGCCACGACGGGACAGCACACGGTCTCGACACCGACCAAGTCGGCGACGGTCAATATCGACGACCTCAAGGGTTCCCACGCCCAGGCCGGCAGGCTCACCGAATGGCTCAAGCTCGCCCTCGACCAGCCCGAACTGCTCGAAACACTGGGGGCCACATCCAATCTCGGCGTGTTGGTGTCCGGCCCTGCCGGCGTCGGCAAGGCCGCGCTGGTGCGTGCCGTGTGCGCCGACCGGCGGCTGGTCGAACTCGACGGGCCCGAGGTGGGCGCGCTGCGCGCCGAGGACAGGCTCAAGAGCGTCTCGTCGGCGGTGGCCACCGTGCGCGACGGCGGGGGCGTGCTGCTCATCACCGATGTCGACGCGCTGCTGCCGCCAACCGCCGACCCGGTTGCGACGCTGATCCTCGGCGAGTTGCGCAACGCCGTCGCCACCAAGGGGGTCGCGTTCATCGCCACCTCCGCGGTGCCCGATGGCCTCGACCCGCGGCTGCGGGCGCCCGATCTGTGCGATCGCGAGCTCGGGCTGAGCCTGCCCGACGGCGCCGTCCGCAAGCAACTGCTCGAGGTGCTGCTGCGCGGTGTGCCGTCGGAGGAAGTCAACCTCGACGAAGTCGCCGAGCGCACACCGGGTTTCGTCGTCGCCGACCTGGCCGCCTTGGTGCGCGAGGCCGCCCTGCGGGCGGCGGCGCGGGCAAGCGCGGACGGCAAGCCGCCGGTGTTGAGGCAGGACGACCTGATCGGCGCGACGACGGTGATCCGGCCGCTGTCGCGCTCGGCCACCGAAGAGGTCTCGGTCGGGTCGGTGACGCTCGACGACGTTGGCGACATGGTCGAGACGAAGCAGGCGCTAACCGAGGCGGTGCTATGGCCGCTGCAACATCCGGAGACATTCGAGCGGCTTGGTGTCGACCCTCCGCGCGGTGTTCTGCTGTACGGGCCACCCGGCTGCGGTAAGACGTTCGTGGTGCGGGCACTGGCCAGCTCGGGACGGCTTTCGGTGCACGCGGTCAAGGGCGCCGAGCTGATGGACAAGTGGGTGGGCGCATCGGAAAAGGCGGTGCGCGAACTGTTCCGCCGCGCCCGCGACTCGGCGCCGTCGCTGGTGTTCCTCGACGAGATCGACGCACTGGCACCGCGACGCGGGCAGAGCTTCGATTCCGGCGTCACTGATCGGGTAGTCGCCGCGCTGCTGACCGAACTCGACGGCATCGACCCGCTGCGCGACGTGGTGGTGCTCGGTGCGACTAACCGGCCCGATCTGATCGATCCCGCGCTGCTTCGGCCGGGGCGGCTGGAGAAGCTGGTGTTCGTCGAGCCGCCCGACGCCGCGGCACGTCGCGAAATCCTGCGCACCGCAGGCAAATCCATTCCGCTCAGCGCTGACGTCGACCTCGACGCGCTGGCAGACGACCTCGACGGCTACAGCGCGGCCGACTGCGTTGCGTTGTTGCGCGAGGCCGCGCTGACCGCGATGCGCCGCTCGATCGACGCGGCCGACGTCACCGCTGCCGACGTCGCCAAGGCCCGCGAAAACGTGCGACCGTCCCTGGACCCGGTGCAGGTCGAGGCACTGCGGGCATTCTCGGCCGAGCGCTGAACTTCAGCTGCGCTCGGCGAGTTCGGCAAGCCTGTCGAGCGACGCCTGCAGTTCGTCGGCCGTGGTGGCACGCGCGCGGGGCAGGCGCATCTCGTCGGTCAGCCGGGACCAGTCGTAGGTGTGGGTGACCAGCGTCCGCGCGTCGTCGACGGGTTCGAGCTGCCAGCGCCACAGGTGACCGGGCGGTTCCATCCCGGGTTCCGACGGCCGCCACGCGATGAGTCGGCCTTCCTCGAATTCGACGACGTGGTTCGTGCGATCGCTGCCCAAGGTGAGCGTCGTCGTGAAGACGTCACCGACCGACTGCACGCGTTGGCCAATGCGCGCCTCGGCCAGGTTGTCGTTGCCATCCCAGCGCGGCTGCTGCGACGGGTCGGCGATGAGTTCGAAGATCTTGTCCGCAGACGCCGCGATCTCGCGGCTCGCGGTGACGATCGTTTGAGGCACGATCCGATTCAACAGCATCTTGACACTGACTAGTTAAGAGGGCATAGTGGACGCCAGAACTTGCCACTGTCAAGATTGAGGGAGGCGGCAGCCATGTCGACAACGAACGTTCCAACCACCACGGCGGTTCGGGCCGGCGATCGCGACCGGGAGAGGACCGCCAACCAGCTGGGCCAGGCGCTGGCGCAGGGCTACCTGGCGATGGAGGAGTACGAGCCCCGGCTGCAGGCCACGTTCGCCGCGCACACCACCGCCGAGCTGCGCCAACTCGTCGCCGACTTACCGCTGACGCAGCTGCGCCGCAACGATCCGCAGCGCCAGGCCTCACGGCGGCGCGCAGCATCGCTTGGCGTGCGGATTCACCTCGGCGCGTACCTCGCGATGGTCGTCATCGTCCTCGCGGTGTGGCTCGCGGTCGGCCTGACGGCTGGTGCGTGGTACTTCTGGCCAATCTGGCCGATCCTCGGCGCCGGCATCGGCCTGGCCTCCCACGCGATCCCCGTCCGGCTCGCGGTTCCAGGGCTATGTCCCGCGCGTCCAGCGATCGACGGCCGCAGCCAATTCGGTGAAATCGGGTAGCCGCTCGCTGGCCCATGCGACGTAGCTGTCGGGACGGACGAGCACCGCGTCGGGCAGCTCCGGATGCGCATCGACGGCGTGCACGATGTCGGGCCGATCCAGCTCCACCGGCGCGGCGGTCACCAACACGAACTCGCCGTCGCGCAGCAGTTCGTAGACCCGCTTGCCGTCGGCCACGATGTCAGGCATCCGGCGGCCCACCAGCCAGTCCTCGCCACGCTGGTGCGGATAGGCGATCCCGATGCCACTGAGCCGTTCGGCGATCAACCGCCTGCCGCGGGGCACTCGGGTCACCGTTCCGACGACGGCCGTGCGCAGAAAGCGCCGCGCTTTCGAGTGACCGAGGACCAGCTGATTGAACACGTCGGTCAGCTGCAGCACCTCGGCGCCGACGGGATGGCGTTCGGCTTCGTAACTGCCAAGCAGCCACGGCGGCGCGGCTCCGGCGACCGCGGCGGCCAGTTTCCAGCCCAGGTTCATCGCGTCCCCGATGCCGGTATTCATGCCCTGGCCGCCGAGCGGTGAATGCACATGGGCCGCATCGCCTGCCAGAAATACGCGCCCCTTACGATAGTGCCTCGCCTGCCGACGTTCACTGAGAAACCGTGAACTCCACCGCATCTCGGTCATGCCGAAATCATGGCCGGCGATGCGGCCGAACGAGTCGCGGATCTCCTCCAGCGTTACCGGCTCGCCCAGCGGCGCCTGTTCGCGCAATCGATCCCACGCGATCGCGCGAAACCAGCCGTCGCCGAACGGAATCAGTAGAACTATGCCTTTGTCGTTGGGGATGCCAGTCAACGTCTCATTCGGTGCGCGGGTCAGTTTTACGTCGGCCAACACGATGTGCGTCTCGTATTGCTTGCCGACGAAGTCGATGCCGAGTTGGCTTCGCACCGTGCTGTGCGCACCGTCGCAGCCGACCACGTAGCCGGCGCGCACGGTGTCGCCGCCCGCGCACTGAACCGAAACTCCGTCGCGGTCCTGGGTCAGCCCCACCACCGCGGCGCCGCGGACGATCTCAACACCGAGCGCCTCGGCGCGGGTCTGCAGGACCTTCTCCGTTCCGCTTTGCGGCACGATGAGAACCATCCCGAATCGGGTGGGCAGCTCACGCAGGTTCAGCGTCGCCCCGCCTGGAGGGGCGACCTCGTACACCGGCACGCCCCGCGGCAGCAGCTCCTCGGCCAAGCCCCGTGCGTCAAGCAGTTCGAGGGTGCGGGCGTGCACGGCGAAAGCCCTGGTGATGTTGGGCATGTCGGTGCGCTCGTCGAGCAATCTCACCGTGGTGCCTGCCAATGCGAGTTCGCACGCCAGCATCAACCCGGTCGGCCCCGCGCCAACCACCACAACGTCGGGAGTGCCCACGAGCCCGGATGGGCGCTGCATCGGCCCACGTAGACTGGCGTACCGAAGCCTTCATCCGGCTGACACCCCGCTATCTGCTCTTCGCCTGACGGCTCATCGCCGACCTACGCCCAGACTCGGAGTGCCGTGCTCGCCATCCTGTTCGCCCATGCTGTCGCAACGGCGGTCGCCCCGCTGCTTGTGCACCGGTGGGGCCGCGCGGCGTTCTATCCCCTGGCGTTGGTGCCGCTCGGATCCCTGATCTGGGTTGCGCTGAACTGGCCGGGCCCTCGTAGCGCGACGACGGCCAACGTCGAATGGGTGCCCGAGCTGTCGATGAACATCACCCTTCGATTCGACGCGCTCGCCGCGATCATGAGTGTGCTTGTGCTGGCGATCGGCGCGCTGGTGCTGTTCTACTGCGCCGACTATTTCCACCACCGTGACGGGCACACCGAAAAGCGGCTACCGAGTTTCGCCGCGGAGTTGGTCGCGTTCTCCGGCGCGATGTTCGGGCTGGTGTGTAGCGACAACATGCTGCTGCTCTACGTGTTCTGGGAGCTCACCACCGTGCTGTCGTTCCTGTTGGTCGGCCACTACGCCGAACGCGCGACCAGCCGCAGGGCCGCCACGCAGGCGCTGTTGGTGACGACGTTCGGCGGGCTCGCCATGCTGGTCGGCATCGTCGTACTCGGCAACATGTCCGGCACCTATCTGTTGTCCGAGCTGATCGCCGCGCCGCCGACGGGCGTTGCGGCGTCGGTCGGCATTGTGCTCGTGCTCATCGGTGCACTGGCGAAATCGGCGATCGTGCCAATGCATTTCTGGCTGCCGGGCGCGATGGCCGCACCGACGCCGGTCAGCGCGTACCTGCACGCCGCGGCGATGGTCAAGGCTGGCGTCTATCTCGTCGCGCGCATGAGCCCTGGCTTCGCGGACTCGCCACCCTGGCGACCGACGGTGGTGACCCTTGGCGTGCTCACCATGTTGTTGGCCGGCTGGCGCGCGGTACGCGAATACGATCTGAAGCTGATTCTGGCGTTCGGCACCGTCAGCCAGCTCGGGCTGATCACGTTGATGGTCGGCGCGGGCGGCGGCGATCTGATGCTCGCCGGGCTTGCCATGCTGTGCGCGCACGCCATGTTCAAGGCGTCGCTGTTCATGGTCGTCGGCGTCATCGACCACGCCACCGGCACCCGCGATATCCGCAGACTGGCCTTGCTCGGGCAGCGCAGCCGACCGCTGCTGATCATCGCCGTCGGTGCGACCGCGAGCATGGCCGCGTTGCCGCCGTTCCTCGGCTTCGTCGCCAAGGAGGCCGACTTCGAAACCGTCGCGCACGCACCGTCACTCGGCGCAGCGGCGCCCTATGTGCTCGCGGGCATCGTGCTTGGATCCGTGTTCACCACCGTCTATAGCCTGCGCTTCCTCGTCGGGGCGTTCGGTCGCAAGGGCTTACCGCAACCCAGCAAGCGTGTCGCCGAGATGCACCAGCCGCTGGCCACCTTCCTCGCCGCGCCCGCCATCCTGGCCGCCGCGGGATTGGTCTTCGGCGTATGGCCCGCGGGCCTTGACAACGTTCTCGACGCGTATGCGGACACTGTGCCTGGTGGCGAGGAATACCACCTCGCACTGTGGCATGGGGTTGGTGCACCCCTGCTGCTATCGGTGTTGGTCCTGGCAGTTGGCACGGCGGTGTACTTCGGCAGGGACCGCCTGCGGCGGATCCGAACGGCTCGCACTCCGTTGGGCAACGCCGACCGCATCTACGACGCCTCGCTGCGCGGTCTCGACCTAATCTCGGTGCGGCTCACCGCTTTCACCCAGCGGGGTTCGATTCCGGCAACCCAGTCGGTGATCCTGTCCACGCTGGTACTGGTTCCCGTGATCGTCCTCGCAGTCGGCGCCCGCGACCGGCCCCACTTCGCGTTGTGGGATTCGCCGTTGCAGGTTATGGTCGGGCTGCTGATCCTGGCCGGGGCGCTTGGCGCCACCGTGATGCGCAACCGGCTGGCTGCTGTGCTGCTCGTCGGCGTCACCGGTTACGGCTGCGGCGCCATCTTCGCCTTCCACGGCGCACCGGATTTGGCGCTGACCCAGTTTCTCGTGGAGACACTGACTTTGGTGATCTTCGTGCTTGTGCTGCGGGCACTGCCCGCCGAGGCCGACCGAGCCAACATCGGGCGCAACCGGTTGCCGCGCGCCGCCCTTGCGCTGGCGGTCGGCGCCACCGTCACCACGCTCGCGGCCTTCGCGATGGCCGCCCGCACCGCAACTCCGATCTCCGAATTGCTGCCCGCCGCAGCGTATTACCGCGGCCACGGTGCCAACACCGTCAATGTGCTGCTTGTCGACATCCGGGCCTGGGACACCCTTGGGGAGATCTCGGTGCTGCTGGTCGCCGCCACCGGTGTGGCCTCATTGGTGTTCCGGCACAGGCGCTTTGGCGCTGCCCCTCGTGTCTCCGATGCGGGTCAGCCCGATATCGGTCCGGTCACCACGAACATCAGTCCGGCGGCAGGCGATGTCACCTGGCTGCGTGGCAGCGAGCTGCGCGACCCGCGGCACCGATCGCTGGTGCTTGAGGTCGCCACGCGAATGATCTTCCCGCTCATCATGGTGCTGTCGGCGTATTTCTTCTTCGCAGGCCACAACACTCCTGGCGGTGGGTTCGCCGGTGGGCTGACCGCAGGCCTGGCGCTGGTGCTGCGCTACCTGGCAGGCGGCCGCTACGAACTCGGCGAGACACTGCCGTTGGATGCGGGCAAGATCCTCGGCGTCGGCCTTGGCCTGTCGGCAGGCACCGCGGTCGCATCGCTGTTGGTGGGCGCACCGGTGCTGTCATCGGCCTTGATCCAGCTCGACGTGCCCGTCCTCGGCACGGTCAAGTTCGTCACCGCGTTGTTCTTCGACCTCGGCGTCTACCTGATCGTCGTCGGCCTCGTGCTCGACGTGCTGCGCAGCCTCGGTGCGCGCGTCGATGTCGACATGGCCCAGGCGGTATCGCGATGACCACGTACCTGGTCCCCCTTGTTCTTATCGGCGGCCTCATCAGCTCAGGTGTATACCTTCTGCTCGAGCGCAATCTGACACGAATGTTGTTGGGGTTGTTGCTCATCGGCAACGCCATCAACCTGCTGATCCTGACGGTCGCCGGCCCGTCGGGCAACCCTCCTATCCGCGGCCGTACCAGCAATGGCGACACCACCACCGCAGATCCGTTGGCGCAGGGCATGATTCTGACGGCCATCGTCATCACGATGGGTATTGCGGCATTCGTGCTTGCCCTGACCTACCGCTCGTACAGGTTGAACACGGCCGAGGAAGTCGGCGACGACCCAGAGGACGCCCGTGTCTCGCGACTGACGGCCGAAGACGCCGCCGCGCTCGACGAAGATCGTCCGCTGCACGAGCTGGCCCGCGACACCGATCTACCCGACGAACTCGACGCGCTGCCAGGTCGGGAGGGTTCGAAGTGACTCGCCAGCGAGGGGCGAAGGCGGATCGCGCATGAGTGCCGCCGCGGTGTTGACGCCGCTGCCGGTGCTGATCCCGTTGGTCGGCGCCGCGCTCACCCTGTTCGCGGGCCGCAGGCCACGGTTGCAGCGGGCCATCACGCTTGCCGCTCTTTCGGTGGTCGTCGTGGTGTGCGCGGCGCTGCTGTACCTCACCGACCGCGACGGGACGATGGCACTGCACGTCGGCGGCTGGGGCCAGGCGGTCTCCGGTATGGGCCCTCTCGGCATCACTCTGGTCGTGGATCGGCTGTCGGCGCTGATGCTCGTCGTGTCGTCGATCGTGCTGCTGGCCGTAGTGTTCTACGCCATCGGGCAGGGCATCCGCGACGGCGACGAACGCCAACCGGTGTCGATCTTCCTGCCTACCTATCTGGTGCTGTCGGCCGGCGTGTGCACGGCGTTTTTGGCGGGCGACCTGTTCAACCTGTACGTCGGCTTCGAAGTGCTGCTGTCGGCGAGTTTCGTGCTGCTGACGATCGGCGCAAGCAAGGATCGCGTCCGTGCGGGCATCGCCTACGTGATGGTCTCGGTGGTGTCGTCGCTGGTATTCCTGTTCGGCATTGCGCTCGTCTACGCCGCGACAGGGACGCTGAACATGGCCGAGCTGGCCCTGCGGCTCGCCGCCGTGACGGCGGGCACCCGCACCGCGCTGTTCGCGGTGCTGCTCGTCGCGTTCGGCATCAAGGCCGCGGTGTTTCCGCTGTCGACCTGGTTGCCTGACTCCTACCCCACCGCGCCCGCTCCTGTCACCGCGGTGTTCGCCGGCCTGTTGACGAAAGTCGGTGTGTACGCGATCATCCGGGCGCACACGCTGCTTTTCCCCAGCGGCGGGCTCGACCCGCTGCTGCTGGTGGCGGCGCTACTGACCATGCTGGTCGGAATCCTCGGCGCGATCGCGCAGAGCGATATCAAACGCCTTCTGTCGTTCACGCTTGTCAGCCACATCGGCTACATGGTGTTCGGTATCGCGCTGTCGAGCCGGCTCGGCATGTCGGGCGCGATCTACTATGTGGCACACCACATCGTGGTGCAGACGACCCTGTTCCTGGTGGTCGGTCTGATCGAACGGCAAGCGGGTGCGTCGACGATGCAGCGGCTGGGCGGACTGGCAGCCGCCAGCCCGCTGCTGGCGTTCCTGTTCGTGGTTCCTGCGCTCAATCTCGGTGGCATTCCACCGTTTTCCGGCTTCATCGGCAAGGTGGCGCTGCTGCAAGCGGGCGCGCAAAACGATTCCCCGCTGGCGTGGGTACTGGTCGGCGGCGGCGTCGTTACCAGCCTGCTGACGCTGTATGTGGTTGCCCGCGTGTGGACAAAGGCGTTCTGGCGGTCACGGGAAGATGCTCCTGAGGGGCACCTCTCGGGCGCGGCGCCTTCCGCACTCCTCGACGAGGCCGACGACATCGAGTTCATCGATCGCGATCACGTGGGGCGGATGCCTGTCGGGATGGTGCTACCGACGGCCGCACTCATCGCGGTGGGCCTGACGCTGACAGTGATGGCGGGTCCGGTCTTCGGGTACGCCGACCGGGCCGCCGACGAGGTGCTGGACCGCGGCCAGTACATCACCGCGGTGCTGGGGATCGCAGAATGAGACGAATTGCGTTGCGCGTCTGGATGCTGTGCTGGCTGGTGCTCGTGTGGATCCTGCTGTGGGGCACGGTCTCCGCGGCCAATATTTTGTCCGGCCTGGCGATCGCACTGCTGATCACGCTACTGCTGCCGCTGCCGACTGTGCCCATCGAGGGCAAGCTTCACCCGCTATCGCTGCTGCGCCTTGGCGTGACCGTCTTCTACTACCTGGCCCTGTCGTCGGTTCAGGTGGCATGGCTGGCGGTCAAGCCAGGGCCGCCACCCCTGTCCGCGATGCTGCGGGCACACGTTGCGGTGAAGTCCGATCTCGTGCTGGCGCTTGCGGTCAACATATTCAACCTGATCCCCGGATCGATCGTGCTGGAGATCGATCAGACCCGCCGAATGCTCTACATGCACGTGATCGATGTCGGCTCCGACCGCGCCGTGACCCGGTTCTACCGCCAGGTCGCCGAAGTGGAGCGACTGCTGGTGTCGACGTTCGAGCGCGAACACGACTGGCGGCCCTCGGCTGAAAGGGAGACAGCGTGATTTACAAGCGAGAAGCGAAGGCGGACCGCGCATGATCATCGTGTGGATCATCGCGGCCGTCATGCTGACCACTGCCGCGGCCGTCACCATGTTCCGCTTGCTCGCCGGGCCGAGCACCCTGGATCGCCTGGTCGCGCTGGACACCCTTGTCGCAGTGACGATGTGCGCGATCGGGACCTGGGCGGCCTTCAGCCTCGACTCCACCGTGACATACGGCCTGAGCGCGCTGGCGTTGATCAGCTTCGTCGGCTCGGTCAGCGTCGCGCGATTCCGGGTGCCCGACACCGACAAGCCCCGCGCCGCACGGAGACTGCGATGAGCGTTCTGGACGTCGTCACCGCCGTGCTTGTGCTCGGCGGATCCACGCTCGCGCTGACCGCCGCGATCGGCGTGGTCAGATTCCCCGACACCCTGACGCGAATGCATGCGGCAACCAAGCCACAGGTGCTCGGCCTGTTGCTGGTGCTGGCAGGCGCGGCAATCAGACTGCGCGGCAACGCCGACGTCGGCATGGTGATCCTCACCGGCCTGTTCACCGTGATTACGGCGCCGGTGGTGGCCAACCGTGTCGGTCAACTGGCATACCGGGAGCAGAACATTCGTGACGACCTGCTGACCAGGGACGAAATGCTTGAGTTCGTCGAAGAGAGGGAACCCGGTACCAATGGCCAGGACCGATGACGATAGCTGGGATATCACCGAGGGCGTTGGCCAGACCGCGCTGGGGGTGGCGATGGCGCGCGCGCAGGAGACGACGGCTGGATACCCGCTGTTCACCGACCCGTACGCGCAGTTGTTCCTCGACGCCGCGGCGGAGCGTGGTTGGCAACAGCCGCCGTCGTACATGATCGAGCGGATTCGGGCCATCTCCGCGTATGCGGCCTCGCGCACCAAGTGGTTCGACGAGTTTTTCATCGCCGCAGGCGCCAACGGCATCAGCCAGGCCGTCATCCTCGCAGCGGGCCTGGACGCGCGGGCGTGGCGGCTGCCGTGGGTGAGCGACACCGTCGTCTACGAAATCGATCAGCCCAAGGTGCTGGAGTTCAAGACGCAAACACTTGCCGGCCACAATGCCCGGCCCGCCGCGGGCTACGTCGCGGTGCCGACAGACCTGCGACAGGATTGGCCGAAAGCACTGCGCGAAAAGGGCTTCGACCCAAGCGTGCCGACGGCGTGGGCCGCCGAGGGGTTGCTTCCGTATCTGCCCGCCGAGGCACAGGACCTGCTGTTCGAACGAATCCATCTGCACAGTGCCCGAGACAGTCGCATCGCCGTCGAGTCCTTCGGCGCCGACTTCTTCGACCCCGCGTATCTGGCAGGCCGACGCGAGAAGCTGCGCCAGTGGCGAGAAGAGGCAGGCGCGTCCGATGACGACGGTGTTCCCGACACCCAGGATCTGTGGTTCATCGAAGAGCGCACAGACGTGGCGGCGTGGCTGACCGAACACTGCTGGGACGTGACATCAGTTGGGGCAGCCGAATTGATGACGCGGTACGGCCGCAGCACGCCTGGAGAGGCCGACGAGTCATCGCCCCGCACGCTGTTCATCGAGGGTCACCTGACGGGCTAGCCGTCGGACAGTTGAAACTCCACCATCGCGGTCACGGTTTCGACGGCGTCTCGTAGCGCAGCCACCCGCGCGGCGGCCGACGGTGCCGACAGCACCGCGTACCGGTCGGCCTGACCCATCGGCACCCGGGAGGCCAACGCGTACAACCACATTGCGGGATCACCCGACTCGTCGGCACCTTCAACGATGTCGCGCCCGTTGACCTGCGCGCCGCGTGCGGTGGCGATCCGCTCGAATAGTGCTACCATCCGGTCCTCGACGTCACGGATCGCGTCGACGTCGACCGCCGCGCCTGGCTCATCCGGCCACATCTCGACCGCCGCCCGCGGGTAGGGGTCGTCGGGGTGCCACTCCAGAACCCGGATGCGCTCAGCCATCACGCATCGCAGGCGGTAGCGCCCGTCACCGAAGTCGGCGGACTCGGTGATGCGGGCCAGCGCACCGACATCGCTGCGGGTGTCCCCGCCGCCGACCTCGCGGCCCGCCGAGATCAACACCACGCCGAACGCCGGGTCTTCCGACGCGAGGCAGTGTTGCACCATTGCCGCGTAGCGGGGCTCAAAGATCCGCAGCGGTAGTTCCTCACCCGGCAGCATTGCCACCTCGAGCGGGAACATCGGCGTGACGGGCACGGCTAGACTTCCAGCTCGCCGACCAAAGCGTCGACCACCGCCCGCAGGTCGCCGTCGCTGTCTTCGGACACCCGGCGTTGGCGTTGGTAGGACGCGCCCAACCGACAGATGTCGGAGACCCTGGCGAGCTCATCGGAGCAGTTCAACGACTTGGCTACCGGCTCGAGCCGGTTCAGCAGGTCGTCTAGATCGTCGGTCACCAACCGCTCGTTGCTGTCTTCGTCCAGGATGATGACCGCATCCAGGCCGTAACGCGCTGCGCGCCACTTGTTTTCCTGCACGTGCCAGGGCGGCATGGTCGGAAGCCGCTCGCCTGCGTCGAGGCGGCGGTCCAGGTCGACGACGAGGCAGTGGGTCAGCGCGACGAGCGCACTGAGTTCGCGAATGTTGGAGACGCCGTCGAAGATTCGCACCTCAATCGTGCCCAGATGCGGCGAAGGCCGGATATCCCACCGGATCTCGTTCATGTGGTCGATGATGCCGGTCTTCTTCTGATCGTAGACGAAGCCTTCCCACTCCGCCCACGTGGAGAAGTGGAACGGCAGCCCGGCCGTCGGCAGCTGCTGGAACATCATCGCGCGGTTGGAGGCGTATCCAGTGTCCTCGCCGTCCCAGTATGGCGAGGACGCAGAGAGCGCCAGAAGGTGCGGGTAATGATTGAGCAATGATGTGTTGATCGCCATTACCTTGTGCGCCGACGAGATGCCGACATGTACGTGCACACCCCAAATCAACATCTGGCGGCCCCACCACTGGGTGCGCTTGATCAGTTCCGCATAGCGCGGCGCGTCGGTGAGGCTCTCAGGAGACCACTTGGCGAACGGATGCGTACCGGCGCAGAACAGTTCCATCCCGCGGCCGCGAACGATCGTGTGCGCGGCCGCCAGCGTCGACCGTAGGTCGTCCATCGCCTCCGGCACGGAATCGCAAACACCGGTGACGATCTCGACGGTGTTGCGCAGCAGTTCCTTGTGCACGCGTGGGTTGTTCTCACCGAGTTCCTCGATCACCTCGGTGGCCACGTTGCTCACGTCGCGGGTCTCGGCGTCGACGAGTGCGAACTCCCACTCGACCCCGAGGGTCGGCCGGGGCGAGGCGGCGAAGTCTATGTGGCTGCTAGCCGGTGCCGATAACACCGCACGCCACGCGCTTTCCGGCATCTCCGGTGGCCATGGTGATTTCGTCCGGCGGCGGGTTGCCGTTGACCTGCTGGTAGCGCTCCGGCGGGATGTTGGTGAAGTTGTCCGACTTCTCGTGAATGATGATCGCGGTCTTGGGACCCGCGAGCAGATCCTCGGCGGTGAACGCGTCGGTCGTCGTCACCAGCTTGGCGGTGCCGTCCGCGCGAACCTGCAGCGACGTCAGGTCGCCGCTTGCGGGATGTGCCGTATGGCCTGCCTTCTGGAAATGCGCACCAGCGGAATTGAAGTCACCGGGCGCGCCACCGCTGGGGGCTAGGGAGTTCGCCTCGCACTTTCCGACGGAGTGGATGTGCATGACCGTGGAAGCCCGGCGTCAGCGCACCTGGTGCGGTCGTCTCAACCGTGACGGTGGCGAAGCCGCCGGCGAACTCAATGTCGGCCGTGGCCACCGTGGTGCCGTCGGCCAGTTTCAGCTGGGCGGTGAGCTTCTGGCCGCCGGGCTGATTCGCGCCGGTCTGCCCGTGTCCGCCGTCGCTGGCCGAAGCCGACGGTGCAGGCGAACCGGTCCAGACCGACGGCGTGGTACCGGGTGACGTTGCCGTGGGTTCGTTCGGACTGCAAGCGCTCAAGGCGAGAACGGGAATGGCGAACAAGGCGGCTGCACCGGCGGTCTTGAGCATGGGCAAGAGCCTAGCCGGTGACCGCCACGACCACGCCCGGCGGTTGCTCGGTCAACTCGGGGACCCGCGGCTGCACCGGCGCTTGGAGCAGCTTGCCCACCTCATCGGCGGCTTCGTGCTCGCCCGGCGCCTCGCCGAAGAACACCGTGGTGCCCGTGACCTCGGGCAAGCTCAGGTTGCCGGTTTCGGTGACGTTCCAGCCGGCCTCGCGCAACCGGCTGGCCGTGCCTTCGGCGGCACCCTGGACCTCCGAGATGTTGAAGACCCGCACCTCGGCCTTCGCAGGCGCCGGTGACGGGGACGACGTCGCAGAACTGGCGGTGCTGACGGTGGTGGTGGCGATCGACGATGACTGGTCGCTCTCAGAGTCGCCCGAGCCCATCGCCTGGAACCCGACTAGAGAAACACCACGCCCAGGAACAGCAGCACCATCACCATCGCGCGCAGGGGCAGCCCGGAGGAGTTTCGCTGGTTCATTACCGCCCACTGTATCGACAGGGCCCGTGGACCCGAAAACCTCAGGTGACGTCGAAGCCGAGCCGACGTGCGGCCCGAGCCTTCTGCCTGCTGGCCCGCAGCCGGCGCAGCCGTTTGACCAGCATCGGGTCGGCCGCCAACGCCTCAGGGCGGTCCACCAGCGCATTCAGCACCTGGTAGTACCGGGTCGCCGACATCGAGAAGAGTTCCTTGATGGCGTCTTCCTTGGAGCCGGCGTACTTCCACCACTGGCGCTCGAAGGCCAAGATGTCGTGCTCGCGCCGAGTCAGTCCATCGGTCAGAGCAGAGTCGTCCCCGGATTGCTCAGTCCGCGCGATCGCGCCGTCCATATCGCTCCTGGACCCTTCCCGACAATCGAAATGACAACACTGGGGTTCGGCGAACATTCAACCACGGGTTTGGAAGCGCAGGCGTCAGCTACACCCGCGAGTCGGGTGACAAGCATTGCCGACTTAAGCTCTACCGCGTGGCCGTTGTACCCATCCGCATCGTGGGAGATCCCGTCTTACGCACCGCGACCGAGCCGGTGCCCGTCGCCGACGACGGTTCGCTGCCTGCCGATCTCGCGGACTTGATCAAGGACCTCTACGACACGATGGACGCCGCCAACGGGGTGGGCCTCGCCGCGAACCAGATCGGTGTGTCCCAGCGCGTGTTCGTTTACGACTGCGCCGACGAGCGCGGCAGGGCGGCGCGGCGGCGCGGAGTTGTTGTCAATCCCGCACTCGAAACGTCAGAGGTGCCCGAGACGATGCCGGACCCGGACGACGACGACGAAGGCTGCCTGTCTGTTCCCGGCGAATCGTTTCCGACCGGCCGGGCGGACTGGGCGCGTGTTACCGGCCTGGACGCCGACGGCACCCCGATCACGATCGAGGGCACCGACCTGTTTGCCCGGATGCTGCAGCACGAGAACGGGCCATCTGGACGGCTTCCTGTACCTGGACAGGCTGGTGGGCAGGCACGCGCGAAGCGCGAAGAGGTCGGTGAAGTCGCACGGCTGGGGTGGGCCTGGGCTGAGCTGGACTCCGGGCAAGGATCCCGATCCGTTCGGTCACTAGCTCGTGGCCAACGTCGGAGCTCGCGTCATGGTGCGGTACCGGTTGCCCGCCGGATCGGTGCCACCGCTGACGGACGTGATCGGCCACTTGGAGGCGATCGGCCCGACGCTGCGGGTGCGCACCAAACGGGGTGACGTGGTGGACGTGGCGGCCGACGACGTGGTGGCGATCAAAGCCCTCGCCGCGGCGCCGGTGCGGACCGGCGACATTCGCAACCTCGAGCACGCGGCCGCACTCGCATGGCCCGGCGTCGAACAACTGCGGCTCGACGGCTGGCTGCTGCGCTTCGGGCGCGGCAACACCAGGCGTGCGAATTCAGCTGTCCCGCTGGATGTTCCGACCGGCATCGGGGTGGGCGCGATCATCGACTGGTACGCCGACCGCGCGGTGGCGCCGCTGATTGCGGTGCCCGACCGATTGTTCCGCATCCCGCCAGGAGTGGCGATCGACGCCGAAACCCTCGTCATGACAGGCGATGTGACGATGCAGCAAGCGCCCGCCGTGGCGATCGCGGCTCGGCCTGACGACCAATGGCTGCGCCTGTACCGGCGTGACGTACCCGTCGACGTGTTGACCGCCGTCGTCGATGGCGAGGTGGCGTTCGCGACGTCGGGGGGCGCAGCCGTCGGACGAGGTGCTGTCACTGAGTCGCCCGACGGCACCCGCTGGGTGGGGTTGGCGGCGGTACACGTGCTCGAGGAGGCGCGGCGTCGCGGTCTGGCGCGCGAGCTGTGCTCAGCGTTGTTGGCGTGGGGCGCCCAGCGCAGTGCGACGCGCGCCTACGTACAGGTGCTCGCCGACAACACCTCAGCCACCAGGCTGTACGAGTCGATGGGCTTTTCCGTTCACCACCGGAGCCGCTACGTCGATGCTCGTAGCCTGTGACCATGCGGATAGCCACGTGGAATGTGAACTCGATCCGAGCCCGCGTGGACCGCGTCACCGATTGGCTTGAGCGCGCGGACATCGACGTGCTGGCCATGCAGGAAACAAAGTGCTCCGACGACCAGTTCCCCACCATGCCGTTCCTCGCGCTCGGCTATGACGTCGTGCACTGCGGATCCAACCAGTGGAACGGTGTCGCGATCGCGTCCCGGGTGGGCCTCGACGACGTCCAGGTGGGCTTCAACGGCCAGCCCACGTGGAGCGACTCAGCTGAGGCACGGGCGCTCGGCGCGACCTGCAATGGCGTGCGGGTATGGAGTCTGTACGTACCCAACGGGCGCACCGTCGACGACCCCCACTACGCTTACAAGCTGGAATGGCTTGCCGCCCTTCGTGACACAGCACGTCGTTGGCTGACCGACGATCCCCAGGCGCAGATCGCGTTGGTTGGCGACTGGAACATCGCGCCCACCGACGAGGACGTCTGGAGCGTCGAGGCTTACGCGGACAGCACGCACGTCACCCCGGCGGAGCGGGCGGCGTTCAACGCGATCGTCGATGTCCAATTCGCCGACGTGGTGCGGCCCTTCACGCCGGGGCCTGCTGTCTACACCTATTGGGACTACACGCAACTCGCCTTTCCGAAGGGGCGAGGCATGCGCATCGACTTCATCCTCGGCTCGCCCGCTCTCGCCCAGCGCGTCGCGCACGCGGAGATCGCGCGCGATGAACGCAAGGGCAAGGCGCCCAGCGACCACGCGCCGGTCTTGGTCGCGCTGTCCTAGTTGATTCTGCGGCTAGGGCGCACAATTGCGAGGAACCCGCGCCATGTGCGCAGAGTGAACGTACCGCTAGCCGAACAGGGGAAGTGCCCGTTTGCGGGCCAACGCGTCCATGCCGCGCTGAATGCTGTTCTGCACATCCCAGTACTTCTCTTCGAGGTACTGGTCGTCGTCGGCGCGTTTCGGATCGTGATCCAGCTCAACGGCCGGCATGAGTCGGGTCCGGATCTTGGCGGGCAGAGGGAACTGCGGCAATGCGGCGGGTGCAATGCCCCATGGCAGCGAAACGGCGATCGGAAACACCTTGAGCCGCAACAGCCTGTCAAGGCGCAACGCCCGCGACAGCTGATCCCCGCGGACCAACACCGGCATGGCGTCGGCGCCACCGACTGTCGCGATCGGCACGATCGGCACGCCTGCGCGAATCGCCATTTTCACAAAACCCTTGCGGCCGGCCAGGTTCGCACGGTCCCGCTCGCTCCACGGCCGCAGCGAATCGACCTCACCACCGGGCCACACGGCGACATCGCGACCCTCCGCCAACGCCGTCGCGATCGAATCCGGTGCGGCGGGCAGCACACCCATCGCCCGAAAGTAGCGACCGATTAGCGGCATGGCCATCAACACGTCGTGGGCGGTGCCGTGCAGCGGCCGGCTCTCGCCGAACCGTCGCCACCATTGAACGCCGACCGTCCACGCATCCCAGACGAACGGCGCACCCGAGTGGATCCCGACCAGCAGCACCGGCGATTCAGGCAGGTTCTCCCAACCGTCGAATTCCATCCGGAACCAGTGATCGACGAGGAAGTTCCAGACGTACTTCTGGCGCTGCATCGTCGGCTCGTCGGCCGGGCTCAGCTCCCACTCGCCTGCGCGCCTGTTCAACCACCCCGTGAGGCCGTCATCCTGCTGGCGGCGACGGGCGTCCATGCGGTTGCGCGCCTGGTCGGCGTGTTGCTGCGCCTGTTTGCGGACCTCAGGTGGCCGATGATCGGTGTGGCTCGTCATCCACCTTGGTTACCCAGGCTGTGCCGGGATTCACACCTCGTTGTCTGCGCCGGGCGCGTCGGCGTAGCGGCCGGGGTTGAACAGCGATGCGATCAAGCCGATCACCATCATCACCGCCGCGGCGGTGAAGACGACGACCAATCCCGAATGGAATGGTTCGGTGATGAGGTGCGGGAAGAACGTCTTGCCGGTCAGCAACTCGGCATTGACACCCGGCTGCTGCAGCGCGCCCGACGGCGCCAGAAGCTCGGCGATCGGGTTGTACCCGAGGAACGCCGCAAACAGGCTGCCGACCGGTGGCAGATTCGCCACGTCGTGTGCGACGGAAGCGGACACGCCCTGTGCCTGCAGGCCCGTGCTCATCGCGCTGGGCAGCGTGTGGGCCAACCCGATGATCATCAGCGAGAAGAAGACTCCGATCGACAGCGATGAACCCGCGTTGAAGAATGTCGCCCGCACACCCGACGCGGCACCACGCTGGGCAGCAGGCACGCTCGACATGATCGCCGCGGTGTTCGGGGCGGTGAAGATTCCGCCGCCGAGGCCGTTGAGGAACACCAGCACGGCGAACACCCAGTAGTTGAAGTCGACCGGAATGAGTACCAGCGCAACGAACGACACCGCCATCAGCAGCATGCCGCCAACGGTGAACGGACGCGCACCGAAACGGTCGGACAGCGAACCCGCGATGGGCCCAGCCACCAGGAAGCCGATCGTGACGGGGAGCAGGTATATGCCCGCCCACAACGGAGTCGACTCAAAGCTGTAGCCGTGCAACGGCAACCAGATTCCCTGCAACCAAATGATCAACATGAACTGCAGGCCGCCACGGCCCATCGATGACATCAGCCCAGCCAGGTTGCCCATTCCGAATGAGGCGGACCGGAACAGCCGAATGTCGACCATCGGAGCCTCGACGTGCAGTTCGATGAAGCAGAACGCCACGAGCGACAACAAGCCGAACGCGATCGCCCCCAGTACCCACGGGCTTGTCCAGCCCGTCGTCGAGTCACCATACGGCTGAATGCCATACGTGATTCCGGTGAGCAGCACCGTAAGGCCGATACCGAACGACAAGGTCCCAGCCCAGTCCAGACGGCCCGGCGTACGTACACCGAGTTCCTTGAGTGACCGAATGCTCCAGATGGTGCCGAGGATGCCGATCGGCACACCGACCCAGAAAACGGCCTTCCAATGCCATTCGGAGAGGAAGCCACCGATCAACAATCCAAGGAACGACCCCGCGACGGCGGCCACCATGTTCACACCGAGCGCCATGCCGCGCTGGTTGGCCGGGAACGCGTCGGTCAGGATCGCCGACGACGACGCCATCAGCATCGCGCCGCCGACGCCCTGGACCACTCGCCAGCCGATCAGCCACAGCGCGCCGCCACCGCTGTGGAGAGGATCGAAGGACAGCGCGATCGCCGCGACGGTGAAGACGACGAAGCCGTAGTTGTAGATCCGCACGCGGCCCAACATGTCGCCAAGCCGGCCGAACGGAACCACGAGCACCGCAGTCACCACCAGGTAACCCATCAGCATCCACAGCAGGTAACTGACGTTGCCGGGGGCGAGCGGATTGAGCCCGATTCCGCGGAAGATCGCGGGAAGCGAGATCAGCACGATCGACGCATTGATGGTGGCCAGCAAGGTGCCCAGCGTGGTGTTGGACAGCACGACCCACTTGTAGCGGGGGTGGTCGTGGTCCATCGGTCTGGCGGCGGCGAGCCGTCTCAACCATGGCACGTCGGGGTCCGCCACAACGGGGGGTTTGGTCATCTCGATCTCAGTCGTCATCTCTTTGCTTTACGTATCCACGGCACCGTCTGGCGCAAAACACATATATTAGCTATACAAAGCATCGCCGGGCAATTCCTATTCCACCGACGGGCCTCCTGCGCTAGCGTGGCAAGCGTCCACACGCGGGAGCGCACACCGAGTGCGCTGAGAGGACAGCTGGGGCTGTCGACCGTACGAACCTGACCGGGTAATGCCGGCGTAGGGAGTTGCTTAAAATGCTGCAGCGTGATGTTTCCGAGTCATCCTCTGTCACCACCGGCCCCATTGCGGGAGGCACAAAGGTCTACACTCGATGGAGTACCGATTCCGGCGGGTGAACCTGTCCAACGGCGAGCACCTCGACCTGTACGACACGTCCGGTCCGTACACCGAAACAGATGCAGTGATCGACCTGACCAAGGGCCTGCCGCCGCGGCCGGGTGTCGTGCGTGATCGCGGTACTCAACTGCAGCGGGCCCGGGCCGGTGAGATCACCGCGGAGATGGCGTTCATCGCCGCCCGTGAAGGCGTGGGCGCCGAACTGGTGCGCGACGAGGTGGCCCGTGGGCGGGCGGTGATCCCAGCTAACCACCTCCATCCCGAGAGCGAGCCGATGATCATCGGCAAGGCGTTCGCGGTGAAAATCAACGCCAACATTGGCAATTCGGCCGTCACGAGCTCGATCGCCGAGGAGGTCGACAAGATGGTGTGGGCCACCCGCTGGGGTGCCGACACCATCATGGACCTCTCCACCGGCCGCAATATCCACGAAACTCGCGAGTGGATTCTGCGCAATTCGCCGGTGCCCGTCGGCACTGTGCCGATCTATCAGGCGCTGGAGAAGATCAACGGCGACCCGACACAGCTATCCTGGGAGATCTACCGCGACACCGTGATTGAGCAGTGCGAACAGGGTGTCGACTACATGACGGTGCACGCTGGGGTGCTGCTGCGCTACATCCCGTTGACGATCAAACGGGTCACCGGAATCGTCAGCAGGGGCGGCTCGATCATGGCGGCGTGGATGCTCGCGCATCACAACGAGTCGTTTCTCTACACCCATTTCGAGGAGCTCTGCGAGATCCTGGCTCGCTACGACGTGACGTTCTCGCTCGGCGACGGGTTGCGGCCGGGGTCGATCGCCGACGCCAACGACGAGGCACAGTTCGCCGAACTGCGCACGCTGGGCGAGCTCACCAAGATCGCCAAATCCCATGGTGTGCAAGTGATGATCGAGGGGCCTGGCCACATTCCGATGCATAAGATCGTCGAGAACGTGCGCCTGGAAGAGGAACTATGCGAGGAGGCTCCCTTCTACACGCTGGGCCCGTTGGCAACCGACATCGCTCCGGCCTACGACCACATCACCAGCGCGATCGGCGCAGCGATCATCGCGCAAGCAGGCACCGCGATGCTGTGTTACGTCACGCCCAAGGAGCACCTAGGTCTTCCGGATCGCAAGGATGTCAAGGACGGCGTGATCGCCTACAAGATCGCTGCGCACGCCGCGGACCTCGCGAAGGGTCATCCGCGCGCACAGGAGCGTGACGACGCACTGTCGAAGGCGCGGTTTGAGTTTCGATGGTACGACCAGTTCGCGTTGTCGCTGGATCCGGACACTGCGCGCGAATTCCACGACGAGACCCTGCCAGCAGAGCCCGCCAAGACTGCACACTTCTGCTCGATGTGCGGGCCGAAGTTCTGCTCAATGCGCATCACCCAGGACATCCGCGATGCGATGGCCGACGAAGTCACGGGAATTCGCCGAACACGGCAGTCAGATCTATCTACCCTTGGCGACATGAGGTTTCTTCCACTGAGCCCACCGGGCCAGACGCCGCTGCGGGTGTTGACCATCGCCGGCTCCGACTCCGGCGGTGGGGCAGGCATCCAAGCCGATTTGCGCACCTTCGCCATGCTCGGTGTGCACGGTCTGGTCGCCGTCACCGCGGTCACCGTGCAGAACTCCGTCGGCGTCAAGGGTTTCCACGAGATTCCCCTCGACGTTATCGCGGGGCAGATCGAGGCGGTGGCCTCCGATATCGATGTGCAGGCCGCCAAGACCGGCATGCTGGCGTCGTCGGCGATCATCGACACCATCGCCGACACCTGGCGTGCAGGGCTTGGCAGGCAGGGTGCCGCTGGTGGTCGATCCGGTGTGCGCGTCGATGCACGGCGATCCGCTGCTGCACCCGAGCGCACTGGATTCTATTAAGCGCCCAACTATTTCCGCTCGCCACACTGGTGACACCCAATCTCGACGAGGTCCGCTTGCTCGTCGACGTCGACGTCGTCGACGACACCTCACAACGTGAGGCGGCCAGGGCGTTACAAGCGCTCGGACCGCAGTGGGCGCTGGTCAAGGGCGGGCACCTGCGCTCGTCGCCGAGGGCTCCCGATCTGCTCTTCGACGGCACCGACTTCTACGAGTTCGACGCCAACCGCATCGACACCGGCAATGACCACGGCGCCGGTGACACGCTGGCCGCGGCCGTCGCCAGCGCGCTGGCCCACGGCTACACGGTGCCCGACGCGGTCGCCTTCGGGAAGAGCTGGGTGACCGAATGCCTGCGCGCCGCATACGCGTTGGGACACGGTCACGGTCCGGTGTCTGCACTGTTCAGACTCGGCTCATGAACCTCGACCAGATTGCAGGCATCGCCCACGAACCCAAGGGCAAGCCCACGGGCGTGGTGGTCCTGACGCACGGCGCCGGAGGCAGCCGCGAGTCGCCCATGTTGACGAAGATCTGCGACGAGTGGGCCCGCCGCGGCTGGCTGGCCGTGCGATACAACCTGTCCTACAGGCAGCGCCGTCCGAAAGGTCCGCCGTCAGGATCGGCCGCCAGAAGATCAGGCCGGTGTCGTCGAGGCCATCGAGCTGGCCCACACCCTGACCAAAGGTCCGGTCATCGCCGGCGGCCACTCCTATGGGGGCCGGATGACGTCGATGGTGATCGCCGACGGAGTGGCGACAATCGATGTGCTGACACTCTTCTCGTACCCGCTGCACCCGCCCGGAAAGCCCGAACGGGCGCGCATCGATCACCTGCCCCACATCACCGCGCCGGCGGTCTTCACCCACGGCACCGCCGATCCGTTCGGCACCATCGACGAGCTGCGCCAGGCCGCCGCGCTGATTCCCGCCCCCACCGAAATCGTCGAGATCACCGGAGCCCGCCACGACCTGGGCTCCAAGAGCCTCGACGTGCCCGCGCTGGCGGTCGATGCGGCACTACGGTTGCGGGCGTGACGCGGATGGTTGGGCAAACGGCGGATGGTCTGTCGTCTGCGGTGCGATATCGATGCATGAGCGGTGGTCATCGCTGCGCCACTGACGCTACTGTCAGCGGGTGACCGTGCCGCCGAGCTATCCCCCGCCATACGGCGAACAACCGCAGGGACCGTATGGCACCCAGGGGCCGTACGGCCAGCCGGCGCAAGGCCCCTATCCGCCACCACCGATGCCTTATCAGGCCCCCCCACCCGGCTACCCCGCGCCGCCTCAGTCGCAGACGAACTGGTGGGCGATCGTCTCGCTGATCTTCGGCGTGCTGGGCGGCGTCCTGATCAGCGTGGTCTGCGGCATCGTCGGGCTGAACAAGGCGAAGCAGGGTCAGGGCGGGCGCGGTTTGGCGATTGCCGGGCTGATTCTGTCTGGACTTTGGGTGCTGGTGCTCGTCGCAGGCATCGCCATCTACCTAACGGTCGGCAAGGGCACGGTCACCGCGACCGACGTCAAGGTCGGCGACTGCCTCAAAGAGATACCAAGCAGCACAAGGGTATTGACCGTCGACACGGTCGGTTGCGACCAATCGCACGCCGGTGAGGTCTTCGCGGTGCTGACGATGCCGGATGGCGGCTATCCAGGGCAGTCCGCGATCGAGGAATACCAGAACAAGTGCGAGCCCGAACTGTCCTCGTACTCACCCGCCGCGATCACCGACGACTCGGTGCAGCTGTACGTGCTGTATCCGACGGCCGAAACATGGGGACAAGGTGACAGGGCGGTGACCTGCATCGCCACCCTTAACCCCCCGCGGACGGGATCGCTCAAAGGCTGAGCCGGTGACCAAAGTTTCCGGTACCTGAGGTACCGTCTGGGCATGACTTCGGAGCAATTCGACGCGGTCATCGTGGGGGCCGGTTTCGGCGGGATAGGCGCAGCCATCCAGCTCAAGCGGTCGGGTTACGAGAATTTCGTGATCCTCGACCGCGAGGACGACCTCGGCGGGACCTGGCACGTGAATCGCTACCCGGGCCTTGCCGTCGACGTCCCGACCACCACCTACTCCTATTTTTTCGAGCCGAACCCGAACTGGTCGCGGCTGTTCACGCCCGGCCCGGAAATCAAGCGATACGCCGACGACGTCGCCGACAAGTTCGACGTGCGCAGGCACATGCGGTTCAATACGGCCGTCGAGGGCGCCCGCTGGGACGAGGAGGCCAGCGTCTGGCGGATCACGGTTGCCGATGGTGAAACGCTTTCCGCCCGGTACCTCATCACCGCCACGGGCTTTCTGTCCCAGCCGAAGGTGCCCGACATTCCCGGCGTCGCCGACTTCGCGGGCAAGGTCATCCACACCACCGCCTGGGACGATGACTATCCGCTCGAGGGCCGCAGGGTGGCTGTCATCGGCACCGGCGCCACCGCAGTCCAGCTCATCCCGGAACTGACCAAAAAGGTCGCCGACCTCACCGTCTACCAGCGCACCCCGATCTGGGTGGTACCCAAGATCGACCTGCGTTTCGGTGAACTGGCCAAGCGGCTGTTCGCACGGATCCCGTTGACACAGCGCGCAGTCCGCTGGCTGACCGATTCGATCTACGAAGTGATGATCAACACCGCGATCATTCATCACCGGCAGTTCCACCGGCTCAACGTCGCAGCGGCCGACCTGTCGAAGATGCACCGCTTCGCGTCGATCCGGGACAAGGAGTTGCGCGAGAAGCTGACTCCGGACTACGACTTCGGCTGCAAGCGGCCGACATTCTCCAACGGCTACTACCGCGCATTCACCAAGCCGCACGTGCATCTGCAGAGCGACGGTATCGCGCGCATCGAGGCCGACGGCATCGTCAACGCCGATGGCAGCAAGACTATCATCGACACCTTGATATTGGCCACCGGGTTCGACCTGTGGGACGCCAACTTCCCCGCCATCGAGGTGATCGGCCGCGATGGTCGCAACCTCGGAAAGTGGTGGCGCGACACCCGCTTCCAGGCGTACCAGGGTGTGACGATGCCGTACTTCCCGAACTATCTCAGCCTTGCCAGTCCGTTCGCGTTCCTCGGGTTGAACTTCTTCAACACGATGGAATACCAGATGCAGCACATGGACCGGTTGTTCGGTGAACTCAAGCGGCGCGGCGCCACCACGTTCGAGGTGACCGAGGACGCCAACACGAAGTACCGGGATCGGATGACCGAATTGCTTGGCGATTCGTTGTGGACGATCGGCAATTGCGCAACCTCGCGGTCCTACTACTTCAATCCCCAGGGCGAGCCGACGCTGCTGCGGCCGATGTCGACGAAAGATGCGATCACAGAGGCGTCGGAGTATCCGTTGAGCGACTACCGGATTGCCTAAACAAGAGAGGATCAACGGCTGTGCCGACTAAAAAGGTCAGGAACTCGCGTGCCGCCAAGCTCGGCGGACTGGCCGTGGCCGGCATCGGACTGGCTCACTTCACCAGCCCACAGCTGTTCGACGGCATCACAAAGCAAGCCTTTCCACGCAACAGTCGCCAACACCTCTACGTCAACGGCGGCATCGAAACGGCTCTTGGGCTTGGCCTTTCCGCGCGACAGACCCGACCGTTGGCGATCGTCGGGACGATCGGTTACGTGGCCTACTTGGCTGGCAACGCGGCCCGCAACCGATAGCGACCGAGCAGCGTCAGGTCCACCAGCCGTTCGACAACCTCGCGGGCCTGCGCCGAATTCTCGTACCGCATCAACCGGCCGAGGTCGATCACCAGTGACATCGCGGCATGAACGGCGAAGCGCGCCTGGCCCGGTGTCCAGTCCGGCCGCACGGCGACCACCAACTCCACCCACAATTCGACGGTCGCCCGCTGAAGGTTGCGCAGAATATTCTGATCGGCCGGTGTCATGTTGAGGCGTTCGGTGTAATACACGTAGTCCAGTTCGGGCTCATCGAACGACCTCGTCACGTACGCATCGATGACGGCGGTCAGCGCTTCCTCGCGATCGGGCATTGTGGCAACGATGGCCGACAGCTCCGCCGATAGTCGGTCGGCGGCCCGACGAAACGCCGCAGCGAGAATGTCGCTCTTGGCCGAGAAATACCGATAGATGCCCGACGCGGGCATGCCAACGGCCGTCGCGATGTCATCCATGCTGGTGTCGCGATAGCCGTTGACGTTGAAGAGACGCATCGATTCATTTAGCAGCGCTTCGTATTTCGACGTCTCCGTGGCGGTGGTTACGGGCGGACCGGCGGCGACGACGCTGTCCGCGACGTCAGGCACATCGGCGGCAAGCACCGCGTCGGCGAGGTCGGCGAGCAGTGCGCGCACCTGGATGGCGGGCAGCTTGGCGCGATGATCGACGATGCTGCCGATCACGGACAGCCCCGACGTCGACAACACCCAACCCTGACGCGACGTCAGTTCGGGCCGAATTGCCATGAGCGGCCTCTGGATCCGGCGATGTACGGTGCGCATCTGCGCGATAAGCGTGGCCTGGTCATCGCCGCGCAAGTAGCGACCTTCCCAGCGGTAGAGACCGCCGGAGTCGCGGTTGGCCATTGCGGTATCGATGAGCGCCGAAACGAGCCTGCGCACGATCAGCTCGGGGTCACCGGTGGCATCGTCGGCGAATGCCGTGCAGTCGACCAACTGCTGCCCCAGATTGAGCACCGCGTCGCAAAACAGTTCGTACTTGCTCGAGTAGTGGCGATACAGCGCGGCGGCGGAGAAACCGACGCGCGTCGCGATGGTTTCCATGCTGACGCCGTAGTAGCCGAGCACACTGAACGCCTCGGCCGACGCGCGGGCGATCTGCGCCTTGCGGTCCTTTGGCCGACGCCGGATACCTTCGGCACGGGTGGGCCTGGTTCGCGCCATGGCAGACACCATAACCGACGGTACGCCTACATAAGTGCCGAGTTCTGTTGATAAATATTGTCAAAGTCGTCTATTCAATAAGAATCGCCATTAACATAGTCAGCATGCTCGGCGCGTTGCGACGGCTGTTGGGGTTCAAGGTGATGGTGTCGTATCTCGGGTCGATCGTGTCGTGGCCGGTGCTGCTCGTCACCGACGTCTGCATGACCTGAACGGGGGAAGATTTGCACCATTATCACCATCGCGCGTTCTACATCGGAATCGTTTGCGTCGCCCTGATCGCTGTCGGGCTCCTGGCGCTCAACTTTCCGGTCTTTCTCGATGCCTTCGACCAATGGGGATTCCAGATCAAGTGCGGGACGGGATTCGCCTCCGATCTGAGCCAGGCCGCGGCAGCGGCCGGCCAGCACACCTACGTCGACCAATGCCAGACCGCCCTGGTACTGCGCCGGTTGTGGGCGATCCCACTCGTGGCGGTCGGTTCGATTGTGCTCGTCGTCGTGGGGGGCGTGGCGGCCATCGCTTGGGGTCGTGAATCGGTTTTCGGGGAAGACCCAGTCGCCTGAGATAGCATTTTGCGGTGAGCTCGCCGGCCGGCCCTGCGCTGCAGCGGCGGCTCGGCACATTCGACGCCGTGACGATCGGGCTTGGCTCGATGGTTGGCGCAGGCATCTTCGTTGCGCTGGCCCCGGCCGCGGCGGCCGCAGGTTCGGGCCTGCTCATCGGACTCGCCGTCGCCGCCCTGGTCGCCTATTGCAACGCGACGTCCTCGGCCCGGCTTGCCGCGCTGTACCCGCAGTCCGGCGGCACCTACGTATACGGGCGCGAACGTCTCGGCGAGTTCTGGGGCTACACCGCAGGATGGAGCTTCGTCGTCGGCAAGACGGCGTCATGCGCGGCGATGGCGCTGACGGCCGGCTTCTACGTGTGGCCTGCAGGGGCGCACGCGGTGGCGGTGGCAGCCGTGGTCGCGCTGACCGCCGTGAACTACGCAGGCATCCAGAAATCCGCGATGCTGACCAGGATCATCGTCGCGATCGTGCTTGCGGTGCTTGCGGCGGTGGTGGTCGTCGTTCTCGGCTTCGGCGGCGTTGACGGCGCCCGGCTGCAACTCGGCGACGACGTCAGCATTCGCGGCGTGCTGCAAGCCGCGGGGTTGCTGTTCTTCGCGTTCGCGGGGTACGCCCGGATCGCGACACTGGGCGAGGAAGTGCGCGACCCGGCTCGCACCATCCCCCGCGCGATACCGATCGCTCTCGGCATCACGCTGATGGTGTACGCGGTCGTCGCGATCGCCGTGCTTGGCGAACTAGGAAGCGCCGCACTGGCTTCGGCAAGCGCCCCGCTGGCGGACGCCGTGCGCGCGGCGGGCTTTCCCGGCTGGCAGCCGGTGGTGCGCGCCGGAGCCGCGGTGGCAGCGCTCGGCTCACTGCTGGCCCTGATTCTCGGGGTCTCCAGGACCACGCTGGCGATGGCGCGCGACCGCCATCTGCCACATGCGCTGGCCGCCGTGCATCCGCGATTCAAGACCCCCCATCGCGCCGAGGTGGTGGTCGGCGTCGTCGTGGCGGTGGTTGCGGCGCTGGTTGACGTGCGCGGGGCGATCGGATTCTCGTCGTTTGCGGTGCTGATGTACTACGCGATCGCCAACGCATCGGCCTGGACGTTGGGCCGCAAGATCATTCCCGCCATCGGCTTCATCGGCTGCCTGCTGCTCGCGTTCCTTCTGCCGGTGTCGTCCGTTCTGGTGGGTGCTGCCGTCGTGGGTATCGGCGCCGCCGCCTACGTGGTCACGACGCGAGCCAGGGGTTCGTAGACGAACACGTTCTGGGCCAGGAAGGTGAGGATCACATTCAGCAGTCCGTCGAACGGTGTTGCTTGCACCGTCTGCGTCGACGTGGATGGAAGCACGACCGCCGGGGCGGTGCCCGCAGAGGTGCCGATCTGGATAGTCTGTTGCGGCGCACCGTAAATGCCGTCATGAGTGCCTGCAAACATGTCGTTCACCCATCCCACCGCCAGGGTCTTCACCGCCTCGATGTTCTGCGGCTGCGAGAACCCCGCGACAAGATACTGGCTGATCTGAATAAGCGGGTTACCGCCCTGCGCGTCATACCGGGCACAGAGGATCCAGAGACGGTGCGCCGCTACATCGACGTCTTCGTGCTGCCAGCCGTTGTCGCGCACCCTCCCCATCCACGCGCTGTGTTTCAGGACTAATTCGGCGGCGGAATCACGTTCAGTTGCTGGAGCATTGCGAGCACGTCCTTGTCCGACCACTTCTCCGCAAGGCGTCCGTTCGCGATTCGGTGTATCACCGTGGCCGTCATGCGCATCTCGTTGCCGGTGGCCGGGATGCCGGGCAGGTCACCACGTTGCGTCCCACTGGCCGTCAGTCTCGTGACCACCTTGTCGCCTTCGGCAATTTGGTCCTCGATCTCATGAATGCCCGGCGTTGCGTTCCAGAACAACCGGAACGCTTGTTTGAGCCCCTCGCGTCCTGCGCATCGATGCCTGGGAACGGCGGCGGTGAATGGTCGAGGTAATCCTCGGCCACCAACTCGTCCATCGCATCGAGGTTGCCTGCGTCGATCTCCCGGTAGAAACGACGGACCAGATTCTTGTTGTCTTCAATCGACATGCGATCCCACCCCCTGAGATACGCCGACGATACGCCGATCGGCATGCGACGCAGCCGCACATCGTGTGTAGTCGAACATCGTGATCCCGCTGACTTGGAAGCCCGTCGAGACACCGTCGGACGATGATCTTGTGGTCGCCCCCGACGAGCGGCTGAGCTGGGCCCGCACCATCGGCATCGGCGCCCAGCACGTGGTGGCGATGTTCGGCGCCACCTTCCTGGTGCCGGTACTGACGGGCTTCCCGCCTGCCACCACCCTGCTGTTCTCCGGCGTCGGCACCGTGCTGTTCCTGGTGATCACCGGCAACCGGCTACCGAGCTACCTGGGCTCGAGCTTCTCGGTGATCGCGCCGGTGACGGCCGCCGTGGCCTCGCACGGAAGCGGCAGCGCGCTCGGCGGTTTGGTCGCAGTCGGTGTCGTGTTGGTCATCATCGGCATCGTCGTACACCTAGTCGGAACGCATTGGATCGACTTGGCGCTGCCACCGGTGGTCACCGGCGCGATCGTCGCGCTGATCGGTTTCAACCTGGCGCCTGCCGCCAAGTCGAATTTCGGGAAAGGCCCGCTGGTCGGCCTCGTCACGCTGGTGCTTCTGGTTGCGACGCTGGCATTCTTCCGCGGCATCATCGGCAGGCTGGCCATCTTCTTCGCCGTCATCGCAGGCTACGTCCTGGCACTAATCCTCGGCGAGGTCGACACCGCGGCGATCGTCGCCGCACCGTGGCTGGGCCTTCCGGAGTTCCAGACGCCGAGGTTCACACTGGCCGTGCTGCCGCTGTTCCTGCCCGCGGTCATCGCGCTCGTCGCCGAGAACATCGGGCATGTCAAGTCGGTCGGCCAGATGACGGGCACGGAGGTCGCCCCGCTGATGGGTCGCGCACTGGCCGCCGATGGGGTGGCCACGGCGTTGGCCGGCTTCGGCGGCGGGTCGGCGACCACCACCTACGCCGAGAACATCGGCGTGATGGCCGCAACCCGGGTGTATTCGACGGCCGCGTATTGGATCGCCGCCGCGGTGGCCATCCTGTTGTCGTTGTGCCCCAAGGTGGGCGCGGCGATTTCGGCCGTCCCGCCGGGTGTGCTCGGCGGCGCGACGATAGTGTTGTACGGGTTGGTCGGTGTGCTCGGTATCCGCATCTGGTTGACCAATCACGTCGACTTCACCAAGCCGCTGAACCAGATGACGGCCGCCATCCCGCTGATCATCGGTATCGCCGACTTCACCTGGCGGGTAGGCGATCTGACGTTCACGGGAATCGCGCTTGGTTCAATCGCGGCGTTGCTGGTGTATCACGGCATGCGGCTGCTGAGCACCGCTCGCGAACTGATCCCGCAACGCGGCGCATAAGGCCCGCCCCTGGCCTACAGTTCCAACCGATGCGTCGCACGTGGACCTGGACGTTTGACCTGCCACCGGACCGGCTCTGGCCGGTGCTGGCCGATACCGAACGGTTCAACGAGGCCGTGGGCCTGCCTGCGTACACGCTCGAACCGACTCTGCAACCAAATGGGACCGTCCTTCGTCGCGGGCAAGGCAAGGCCGCTGGCTTCGCGCTCGAATGGGAGGAGAAGCCCTACGAGTGGATCGCCGGTCGGCACTTCCGCCAGTCCCGCGTGTTCACGAAGGGCCCGTTTCGCCGCTTCGGCCCGGTGTTCGACATCGAGCCGGACGGCGAAGGCGGCTCTCATGTCACCTACGCGCTCGAATGGGAGCCGCTGAGCCTGGTCGGCCGCGCATTCGGCGCACGGCTCGCGGCCCAGGCGGGCGAGTCGGTCGGCAAACGCACCCTGGAGGCCGTCGCGTTTGCGCGCGGGGAGCGCATTGGCGAGCGCCTTACGCCGTTCGAGTTGCCGCCACCCCAACTTCCACCCGGCGCGCGGGAGCGGGCGGCGACGCTGGCCCGCGAAATCGACCGCAGCCCGTACGGCAACGGCCTCGGCCCGCGGCTCGCCGACATTGTGCTCGGCAGCATGGCCACCGACGTCGCCCATCTCAAACCCAAGGTGCTTGCTGTCGATCTTGGCGTTCCGCCGCGGACGGCGATCGAGGCTTGCCTCGCAGGCGTGAAGGCAGGCCTGCTGACCATGAAGTGGGGTCTGCTCTGCCCCAACTGCCGCGGCGCCAAGCTCAGCGTCAGCACACTCTCCGACTTGCCGCGCGGCGCGCATTGTTCCTCGTGCAACATCGATTACGACCGCGACTTCGAGAAGAATGTGGAGCTCTACTTCGCGCCTGCGCCCGCCATCCGGGCGGTTGCCGACGGCGGGTTTTGCCTTTCCGGCCCAATGGGAACGCCGCATGTCGCCGTGCAGGTGCTACTGGATCCGGGCGAACGGCGCAACGTCAGCATCGATCTGCCACCTGGCGCATATCGTCTCCGCACTCTGCATCCCGGCGCGTTCGTCGATGTCGACCACGAATCCGGGCCATTCCCCGGTTTGCACATCACGGCATCGGGCGTTGAGGCGCTGAAGGCCACGGATCATCCGAGCGAGCCGGGAAGCGTGGCGTTCGTGAACGATGCGGGCTTCGAACTCGCGGCGCTGATCGAGGACCGCACATGGGTGCGCGATGCTCTGACGGCCCCAGAAGTGATCTCGCTGCAGGCCTTCCGCGATCTGTTCGCCGAAGCGACCCTGCGGCCTGGCGACGACGCGGGTGTAAGCCAGGTCGCCCTGCTCTTCACCGATCTACAGGGCTCGACGGCGCTCTATGAACGGGTGGGCGATGCCGCCGCGTACAACCTCGTGCGCAAGCATTTCGCGCTGTTGGCAGCAATCGTGCGCGACCATGACGGCGCGGTGGTCAAGACCATCGGCGACGCGGTGATGGCCGCGTTCAACGATCCGGCGCAGGCGGTGCGTGCGGCGCTCGCCATGCAGGAAAAGATCGGCTCGTCTGAACACGGAGTCCGGGACCTCGTCCTCAAAGTGGGCGTCCACGCCGGCCCCAGTGTGGTCGTGACCCTGAACGACCGCCTCGACTACTTCGGATCGACCGTGAACATGGCCGCCCGCCTGCAGGGCCAGAGCATTGGCGGCGACGTCGTGTTGTCGACCTCCGTCGCCGACGATCCCGAAGCGCGCGAAATGCTAGCCGCGGTACCTCAGCGACGAGAGACGGTCGCGCTCAAGGGTTTTACCGAGCCCGTTGCTTTCATACGCTTACTCACAGGGGCTCAAGCGGGGTCGAGCAGCGCCGAAGGGCCGGTCTGATCTCAGCGGTGGCGGGCGAAGTACTTCTTGTAAGCCTCTGCCGACGCGCGCAACTCGGGGTCGGCCTCGAACTTCGGCTCGAACTTCGCCCACGCCGCCTCGCGCTTGGCGGGGATGTACTCGGACGGCCAATACGGGTGCTCCTGCGGCCGGTAGTCGCGGAGCACGCGTCGGACGACGGTGGCCTTGTGGACCTCGTCGGCGCCGTCGGCAAGGCCCATCGTCGGAGCACCCGCGTACATCGCCTGTAGCGGAGTGAGGTCGGTGGTACCGAGCGACCCGAGGATGTGCACGGCGTTGAACGACACCTCCCGCAGCACCTTGGCCATCGTGAACTTCACTGTCGCGATGTCTGTCCTGGCTTCCTTCGTGCTCGAATTATCGATCTTCCAAGCGGTTTCGAGCACCAGCAGCCGCAGCATTCGGATGGCCGCGTAGGAGTCGGCGATCTTCTCCTGCACCATCTGATGCTCGGCGATGACCTTGCCGTGGGACTCGCGTGACAGCGCCCGCTCACACATCATGTCGAATGCGAGCTTGCACTGTGCGATGGTGCGCATCGCGTGGTGGATGCGTCCGCCGCCGAGGCGGCGCTGGGCCAGGGTCTTTGCGCCGTCCTCGGGGCCGAGCAGGTGGTCGAGCGGAACGCGGACGTCGCGGTAGATGATGTGGTTGTGGTTGCGCGGCTCCGGCTGGATCTCCACACCCGCGGTGTTGCGCGGCACGACGAACATGCCGTTCGTGCACATCACGAAGAGGATGTCGGCGACGCGGCCCGCCGACGTGAACCACTTCTCGCCGTTGATGACCCATTCGTCGCCGTCGCGGACGGCGTGGGTCTTGAACAGGTTCGGATCGGATCCGCCCTGAGGCTCGGTCATCGAGTACGCCGAGAAGATGTCCTGGTTCAGCAGCGGCTCCAGCCACCGCTTCTTCTGCTCATCGGTGCCGAACGCGGCGAGCATCTCGATGTTCCCGGTGTCGGGGGCGGCGGCGCCGAACATCTGCGGTGCCCCCGAGTAGCGGCCGATGACCTCGTTCAGCAGCGCCAGCTTCAGCTGACCGAAACCTGGGCCGCCCAGCTCCTTGTCGAGGAAGATCGCCCATAGCCCCTGGTCCTTGATCTGCTGCTGAAGGCCACGGACATAGGCCTTGACATGGGGATCGGGCGAGCGGACCGCGTACGGGAACACGTACTCGAGCGGCTCGACCTCCTCCTTACAGAATGCCTGCACCCAGTCGAGCTTGTTCTGGAAATCCGGTTCGGTCGAGAAGTCCCACGCCATGTCTCCGATTCTGCTCTAGTCAGCGGGCCGCGCCCGGAACTTACGGTGCACTTGCTGCCTTGACACGCCGAGCAGTCTGCCGATCTCGGTCCACGAGAACCCGGCGGTGCGGGCCGCAAAGACAGCGTCGTCGTATCGCTGGCGGGCGGCAGCCAGATCATCGCGGGCAGCAGACAACGCTCGGCCGGCCTCGCCGCTGTAGAAGTCCGCGACGACGGGATCGGGGTCGTCAGTGTGGACAGGCTCCGACTCGTCGAGTGTGCGTTGGAGCTCCTCAAGCGTGCGCTGGCCTATCCCGACTAGTTCCGGGTCGTCCATCCACCAGGGTCTGCCGTTTCCATCGGTATTGCCTTCCCGGACCCGTCATCACTTGATGACAGGTCCGGAAGCGAGCATGCCCGCAGCTGCCGACAGATCTGGCCGGCTAGGGCGTACTCCGGTGCCGCTGGTCCCGCGGCGGAACCCCGTTGACGCCTTGGACCGACTGCGCGTAGGTGGCGACCGCGAACGCCAAGGCCTGACCCATCACAGACAGCGCCTGCCGGTCGATGTTGTCCGCGGTGTCGCGGCCAGTGTTGTAGTTCGGGTCGAACGCGACGCCGGCGCGACCGCCCCAAAGTCGCGCCTGCACTTCGGTTTTCCGTTGCGATGAGCCCGCGGTAAGGCCGCCGACCGGGACTCCTGTGGCCAGGAACGGTCCATAGTCGGTAGTCCTGCTCAGCGGCATGTCGGCGGGACGCACACCTGCCAGGTTCAGGGAACCCGCCAGCGTCCGCTCCATCCCTGCCGATCCCGTGGGCACCGTCTGTAGCGGGACGTCGGGGTTGGGCTGGCCGGACTGGTCACCGTCATAGGTGAAGTATCCGGCGTTCGGCGAGCCGATCATGTTGACGCTGAGGTACATCGCGACGTCGTCGAGGTCACGGGCAAGTCCTTGAACGTATTTCGTCGGCCCCTCCGACTCGGATCCCCAGAAGGCGAACCGGACGGCATTTGTGATCCGCGGTGTTGCTCCGAGGGCCGATGCCGCTTCGAGCAATGCCGCGACCCCCGACCCGTTGTCGTTGATGCCTGGGCTGCGTGCGGGGCTGTCGAGGTGAGCTCCCGCCAGTATGACGTTCTTGGTGTCGCCAGTCTTTGTCTGCGCCAGGATGTTTCGTGACTTCACCATCACCGGCTTGGTGTCCAATACCAGCCGAACCGGCGCGTTGGTACGCCGCAGCGCGGCGTCAGCGTCGGTGTCGATCACGCCAACCGGAATGGTGAGCTGCTGGTAGTACCCCGGCGTGAAGAGACCCGCCGGGCTGCCGGTTGAACCCGGTGCGCTGACGACAAGCAACCCGACGGCCCCCTTGGCGACCGCGGCGTTCTGCTTGTCACCGACCGAGCAGCCGGTGTCGGTAGCGACGGCGATCGCGTTCTTCACCGACACGGTGCCGTAATCGGCCGCCGTACAGCCGGGCGCCTTCTGCGGGCGCAGCGTGATCGCGTTGAGTCCGCCTGGCGCGGTTGCCACGAGCAAAGACGCCTGGTCGACGTGGAAGCCCCGGCCTGCGACGGTCAGCGTCGGATTGCCACCCTCGGTGCGATCGAGGCGCTCGAACTCCGGAGTTTGCACGTCAAAACCCTTGTCCTTCAACACCTGCACGACGTAGTCCGCGCTCGCGTCGTAGCCGGGCGTGCCTTCTGCGCGGCTGCCCCGGTTGGCGTGGGCGATCTCCTGCAGCTTGCGCAGATGCGTGAACATGCCGTCAGCGGTGACCTTGGCCGCCAAGTCGTGGGGCAGGTCGGGTGCCGGTGCGGATTCGGGGGACGAGCACGACACCAGCGCCGCCATCGCGATGGCCATGACTGCGGCGAAGGCCCTCATGATTCGAGCACGTGACGGGTGCGGTCGTCGCGGATCGGCACGCCGTTGCGGCCGCCCTGATCCTGGGCGTAGAGGCCCACCGCGTATGCCACCCCACCGCCGTTGATCTCAAGCGCAGTCCGGTCGACGTGGTCCAGCGTGTCCGTTGCCTTGTGGTAATTCGGATCGAACGGCTCATTCGCCTGTCCGCCCCAGCGCTCGGCCTGCGCGACGGATTTCTTGTCCTCGGCCCCGGAGAACAGGCCACCGGCCGGAATCCCCGAGTGGGTGAACCCGTCATAGTCCGACCGACCGTCGAACGAGGTGTCCTCCGGCGCCTTTCCTACGCCATCAAGGAACGCCGCCAACATCCGTTCGATGGCCGCCGAGCCTTCGGGCACCCGCGGCACGGCCTCACCATCTTTGGGCGCGGTGGACTGGTCGCCGTCGTATGTGAAGTAGCCGGGGTTGGGCGAGCCAAGCATGTCGCAGTTGAGATAGAGCGCAATGTCTTTGAGCGCCTCGACATTGAGTGACTGTACGTAGTTGTTCGAGCCGAGCAGGCCGAGCTCCTCTGCGCCCCAGAACCCGAACCGCACAGCGTTGGTCACCTGTGGCGACGGGCCAAGTTGCAGCGCGGTTTCCAGCACCGCAGCCACTCCCGAACCGTTGTCGTTGATGCCGGGCCCGCCGGGCACGCTGTCGAGGTGCGCGCCGACCATCACGACGTTGGCGGTGGACCCGGTCTTGGTCTGGGCGATGACGTTGCGTGTGCGTTCGTTGCGAACACCGGCGTTGAGTTTGAGGGTGGTTGAGCCCGGCTGCGCGCGGAGCCGGGCACCGGTGGCCTTGGTGACGCTGACGACCGGAATCTTCACGTCTGTGTGCTCACCGAGCGTTCCGCCCATTTCGGCGCTGTCCTCGTTGTTGGCGACGACCAGCGCGACCGCGCCGCGTTCGGCGGCGACGGCCTGCTTGTCGCCGAACGGACACTTGCCACGGTCGACCAACACGACGGCTCCGGCAACCGCAAGGCCGTCGTAGTCGGATGCGGTGCAGCCAGGCGTGTCCTCGACACGGGCAGCGACCAGCGGGCCGGACACCCCTTCGGGCGGGGTGCCCTTGGTGAATTCGAGCGGCTTCGCGGCGACCTTATCGCCGCCGACGGTAAGCGTCGGCTCGTCGGCGAACGGCAGATGCACCTCGAACTCCGGGGTCTGCACGTCGAAACCCTTGTCCCGCAACGTGGTGGCTACGTAGTCGACGCTGGCGTCGTATCCAGGCGTGCCGATGGCGCGGTTGCCGTCGTTGGCATTGGCGATGTCCTGCAACTTCTTCAGGTGCGCCATCATCGCGTCCGCTGTCACCCGCTTCTGCAGCGCCGCCGCGAAATCGGTGGCAGGCGTCGAAGCGGTGGTCGGGCTGGCGGTGGCCGGCTGTCCCTGCTGGGGGCGCACCTCGTGGCCGCAGCCGCCCAGCGCCGCGACGACGACCATCACCGTCAGCACCGCCAGTGATTTGCGTACCATCGCCACCACCGTAGCCTCCTCACGCGTCGCGGCGATTCACCACCACGATCGCCGCTGCGAACACCACCGCGACGACCGCCGCGAAATACAGCAGCGAGCCGAGTTCACCCCACGGCATGTCATAGACCGGATACAGCCACTGCACGCGGGTGAACAGGAAGACGTTGTCGAACGGCAGATATGGTCCGACCTCGGAACCGATGTTCGGCAGATTCCCGAGAATCGGCTCGGCCACCAGCGGCCACATCAGCAGCACCGCGACCGCACCGGGCGAATGCCGCAGCAGCGCCCCGACCGCCACCCCCAGTACCGCGGCAAGCGCAGCGAACAGCGAGATCGCGCCGACCAGGCGCCAGGTGCCCGGGTCTGCAAAAGACAGGTTCGAGCCTAAGAGCGGCGGGGCCATCAGGCGGCCGACCGCCACCGCTGTGATCGTGAGCGCGGCGGCAAACGCAGCCGAAAACATCGCCGCCACAACGGCTTTCGCGACCACCACAGACGTTCGATTCGGTGTGGCCATGAATGTCGTGCGGATCATTCCGCTGCGGTACTCGCCGGTCACCGTCAGCGCGGCAAGGATTATCAGCACCGGAACGCCGAACACTGCAACCCCCGTCGCCGCCCGTTCCGGCGGCAGCGGCGACGCACCGTAGGCGGCCGAGCCCTGCAGTACGGCCAGACCGATGCTGAGCACCGCGACCGCCGCGGCCGTCCACAGCACCGACCGCGTCGTGGTCAGCTTGATCCGCTCGGCGTCGAGTACGGCGACCGCGCTCACTGGGGCACCGCCCGGTACTCAGTGGCTTCGTCGGTGAGCTTCATATAAGCCTCTTCCAGCGAGGCTTGCTGCGCGCTCAACTCGTGCAGTGTGATCGCGTTTCGGGCGGCGAGGTCCCCGATGACCTCGATCGCCACGCCGCGCACCAGCAGCGCGGAGCCGCGATCAGTGTCCACCGTCAGACCGGCCTCGGTGAGCACCCTGCGCAACGTGTCCAGCTGTGGGCTGCGCACCCGGACCGTGTCGGCGCCCGAGTGACCGACGAAATCGGCCACCGTTGTCGACGCGATCAGCTTGCCCTTGCCGATGACGATGAGCCGGTCGGCGGTGTTGGCCATCTCGGCGAGCAAGTGGCTCGACACGAATATTGTGCGGCCCTCGCCTGCCAGCGTGCGCATCAACGTGCGGACCCAGCGGATGCCCTCCGGGTCGAGCCCGTTGACCGGCTCGTCGAACAGCAGCACCGGCGCGTCGCCGAGCAGCGCCGCAGCGATTCCGAGCCGCTGACTCATGCCCAGCGACAGAGCGCCTGCGTTCGTGCCCGCCACCGAGGTCAGCCCGACCATGTCGAGCACCTCGTCTACCCGATTGGCCGCGATCCGGTTGGCGGCCGCGATCCAGCGCAGGTGATTGCGCGCCGACCGGTTGGGGTGCGCCTGCCTGGCGTCCAACAACGCACCGACGGTGCGCAAAGGATCGCGCAGTTCGCGGTAGGCCTTGCCGTCGATGGTCGCGGTGCCCGCCGTCGGGTGGTCAAGCCCGAGGATCAGGCGCATGGTCGTCGTCTTGCCAGCGCCGTTAGGGCCCAGAAAGCCGGTGACCATTCCAGGTTCGACCGAGCACGTCAGGTTGTCGACCGCACGGGTTCGCCCGAACACCTTCGTCAGACCGGCCAAGTCGATCATCGGGTCCATGATTTCAGGTTGCCTGCGCCACGACGAGGTCGGCGACCGCTCGCATGCCTTCCGCATTCGGGTGCAGTGGCGCGGGCCTGCCGGGAAGCGGCACCCCGAATCTCGTCGTCCAAGGCGCTGCTGACCAGGCATGGTGTTCGCGGCTGGCCTCGGCCACCCGCACCCATTCACACCCGGTGTCGGCGGCCGCCTCGCCGGTGAGGCGCTCCAGCGTGTCGGCGATTCGACGGCCGAGCGCGACATCGGCACCGGACAGCGGAGGCGCTTGGCCCGCCGGTGGCAGCAGGGTCAGATAGTCGACGAACAGCACCTTCGCGTGCGGCGACCGCTGCCTCAGAGTGCGGCCCACTTCCTTCAATGCTTCCGCGACGGCGACCAGCGCACGGTCGTGGGTCGTCGGGTCGAGTTGCGCGCGCAGCGCCCTGCCGATCAGCGGCAGTGAGCGAACGATGCGCGGCACCGCCGCCGCGAACAACAACGTCACGTAGCCTGCGTCGTTGCCTCCGATCGTCACCGTCACCAGGTCCTCCGACCCGTCGAGCGCGTCGACCTGCGGGGGCGCGCCGTCCTGCGGGTCGGTGAGCAGGTTGGCGGTGGTAGCACCCGAGTAGGTCACGTCGACGAGGTCGAGCCCCAACTTTTCGGCGACCAGGTGCGGGTAGTTGTGCGCCGAACGGCCAGCCCGAAAGGGAGCGCCGTCGGCGGGCGGCCGGATGCCGGGCCCCGCCGCCATCGAACTGCCAAGCGCTACATAGCGGCTCATATGTCGGGGCTGGAGGCCTGCGCCCAGAACCGCTTGGGAATCCGGCCCGCCTGGCGGGCCAGGTATCCGGCGGTGACGGCGGCGGCCATCGCCGCGGCCATCGTCGCCGGATCGGCCGCGCGGGTGACCGCGGTCGCGAGCAGCACCGCGTCACAGCCGAGTTCCATCGCCATCGCCGCGTCGCTGGCAGTGCCGATGCCAGCATCGAGCACCACCGGCACCCCGACCTGCTCGACGATCATCTCGATGTTGTGCGGGTTCGCGATGCCGAGCCCGGTGCCGATCGGCGAACCCAGCGGCATGACCGCCGCGCAGCCGGCGTCCTCGAGCCGACGCGCCAGCACCGGATCGTCGTTGGTGTAAGGCAGCACGACGAAGCCGTCGTCGACCAATTGTTCTGCGGCGCGGACCAATTCGATGGCATCGGGCAACAGGGTGCGCTCGTCGGCGATGACCTCGAGCTTGACCCAGTCGGTGCCCAGCGCCTCACGGGCCAGCTGCGCTGTCAGCACCGCCTCCGCGGCACCACGGCAGCCTGCGGTGTTGGGCAGCGGCGTGATGCCGAGCCGGTTCAGCAGGTCGAGCACGCCTGTGCCGCTGTCGGCGTCGACGCGACGCATCGCGACGGTGGTCAGCTCGGTGCCCGACGCGATCAGCGCCTCCTCCAGCACGCTCAGATTCGTGGCTCCGCCGGTACCCATGATCAGCCGCGAGCCGAACTCGCGACCGGCAATCGTCAGTTTCGAATCCCGGGTCGCTGCGCTCCTGCCCTCCGAGCCGCCGTCAGCCACCCTGCACCGCCGTCACCACTTCCACGCGCGCCCCGTCAGTGAGCGCGGTCTTCCACTCCGATCGGGGCACCACCGACCAGTCGACCGCGACCGCAATGCCCTTCTCCGGAAAGCCAAGGCTTTCCAGCAGCGCCGCGACGGTCGTCTGCTCGTCGACCTCGACGGCCTCGTCGTTGACGGTCACTTTCATCGACTTGCTCCCACCGTGACGTTCAGTTCGGCCGTTATCCGCTCGGCGGTCCACGGCGCGAGCAGGAATCCGTTGCGCCCGTGGCCTGCAGCCACCAGTGTGCGCTCATCGAGCCGCTCGACGAGCGGCAGCCCGTCGGGCGTCATCGGCCGCAATCCCGCGGCGCATTCGGCGAGTTCGTACTCGCCAAGCGCCGGGATCACCGCACACGCATCGTCGAGCAGCTCACGTACGCCTCTCACGGCGGGTGCGGTGTCGCGGCCGTGTTCGTACTGCGTTGCGCCGACCACCACCCCGTCGTCACGCGGCACCAAGTACACCTGGCGGCCGTGCACGCGGGCGCGGATAACCCGCTGCGGCACCGGCATACAACCGCGCCGCCACCGCAGCCGAAGTACCTCGCCCTTGACCGGCCTGATCGGCAGCCCTGGCCACAGCGCGGGTGCGTCGATGCCGTTGGCGATGACGACGGTATCGGCCCGCGCTTCAGAAAGGTCCCCCACCGGCGGGGCCCACTGAACGCCGAGTCGCTCGCAGTGCGCGGCCAGCGCGTCGACGACGGCCCTATTGTCAACGGCGAGCTCGGTTTCGGCGACGAATCCATGCCGAATACCTTGCGCCAGAAGCGGTTCGACGTCGCGGGCGGCGGACGTCAGCGTGACGGGCTGACCTTGGGCGGCCAGCCACTCCCCGACCGTCTTCAGTTCGGCCGCGTCGGCGCGGTCGACCGCGACCACCAAAGATTCGCGCGCGGTGACGACCTCGGCGGGCAAGCCGTCCAGAAACCCGTCATGCCAGAGGGCCAGCGAAGCCAGCCCCAACTGAAGCAGGCGCTCCTCGCCGGGCCAGCCCTCGCTGTGCGGTGCGAGCATGCCGCCTGCCACCCACGACGCGCCCCTTTCGTCGCTTCTGTGCACGCGCACGGTCCAGCCGTCCTGCGCGGCGCGGCGCGCGACGGACAGCCCGATGACGCCACCGCCGATGACGGCGAGTGATCCCTTGGTGGTCAATTCCCTCCCTTCGCCGGCATGACCCGGATCAGGTGTGACGGTAAGGGCAGGCGCGCCCACTCTCAGTCCCCGCTCCAGGGACTCCCGTGTCGGGATCAACAGTACTCGAACAGGCCTAGCGTCATACCCCAGCCAGGATCGGCTGGGCCTCCGTCTTCGAACGCCGTCGGGACCGGGCAGCACGAAGCAGCATCTTCGGACGCAGAAGCGTCGCGGGCGGGTCGAGCAGCCCCACTACACGGGCGAACTGCTCAGCGATGATGGGGTCGGTTTCTGCGGCGGCCTGCAGCCGACTGACGTACCTGTTGGACAGCCGCACGGCCAATGGCCTGTGCCCCTCCACTTCTGGAAGGCTGAGATCACCACCGACGGCGAACTGCCAGGCGACCCCGATCGGCTTGGCGGCGGCGCGGAAGTAACGTCTCGCCAGGTCGTTCGGGCCTTGACGCAGACACTCACTCAGCGATTGCGCCTGTAGTGCGGCGACGGTCATGCCCTGGCCGTAGGCCGGGTTGAAGCTGCAGATCGCGTCGCCGAGCACCAGGAGCCCGTCGGGGAACCGGCGCATCTTGTCATACCTACGCCATCGACTCGCTGGGTAGTGGGATCGGCACACCTCGGCCAGCGGGTCTCCCGTGCCGATCGCTGCGAGAATGTGTTCAGGCGCCAGCCCGTCTGCGAAGGACAGCATCTCGGCCAGCTCACACGGTGGTTCGACGCCGGCCACCCCCAACACGGTGAACATCCACATGTCGTTCTCGTATCCGAACAACGCCATTCCTGTGGGTCGGCCGGGGGCCGGGCCGGAGATAACCAACTTCTCCTTTAGGGTGCCCGGCGGCAACCGCAGCAGCTGACTCGAATAGGACAGGCGCACCTTGACGCTGTCTTCGGCCGGCCTGCCATAGCCCAACGCCTCAAGGAACACCGGCGTTCGCGACCCCCTGCCAGTGCAGTCGGTGGTTAGGTCAGCGGTGAGTGCCTGCTCGCCATGGCCGTTGCGGGCGCGAATCGATGTGCCGGTCACGCGATCCCCTCCCCCGGTCGACATCAAATCGACGACGTCGTATCCCTCACGCAGAGTGACGTTTTCGATCGAGCGCAGCCGTTGACGGACAAGGCTTTCCAGCAACGGCCTGCTCGGGATGAGGACCGGCGGGATACTCAGAAATGCTCCGGTGCGAAGCGTCACGTGGTCCGCGAACGAAAAGTACGCCTCGGACAGGTCGTGGTAGTCCAGGGAAGGCGCCCCGGCACCGATGAGCTCGTCGGCGAAACCAGGGAACAAGTCCGTCAGCACCGCGCAGCCGCGCCCAAGTAAGGCATGAACGTGGCGGCCCTGAGGCACGCCCCGTCGATTGGCGGCATCGGGCGGCAGCACGTCCCGCTCCACCACGGTGACTTCGTCGTAGAAGTCGGCCAGTACGCGCGCGGCCACCAAACCGCCCATGCTCGCCCCGAGTACGACCGCGTGTTCCCCCAGTTTTCCCATGTCACCACCATCTCGCCGCCTGTGGGAGCCGAATAGCGTAGGCGAGTACCCGATTTCGTCGTCTACCGTCGCGGTGTGCAAAAACCCCGGCAACGCCTCGCCACAGCGCAGCTGTACCTGTGCACCGACGCCCGCCGTGAACGTGGTGACCTGGCCGAATTCGCAGACGCGGCGCTGGCGGGCGGGGTCGACATCATTCAATTGCGCGACAAGGGCTCACCAGGGGAGCAGCGTTTCGGGCCGCTGGAGGCCCGCCAGGAGCTCGAAGCGCTCGAAGTGCTCGCCGACGCGGCGCGGCGCCACGACGCGCTGCTCGCAGTCAACGACCGAGCCGATATCGCGGTGGCGGCAGGCGCCGACGTGCTGCACCTCGGCCAGGACGACCTGCCGCTGCCGATCGCGCGCGGCATCATCGGTCCTGGCCCGCTGATCGGCCGGTCCACCCATGACCTCGCCCAGGTGAACGCCGCGGCGGCCGAAGCCGTCGACTACTTCTGCGTCGGCCCGTGCTGGCCGACCCCGACCAAGCCAGGCCGCACCGCGCCCGGTCTCGGCCTGGTCCGCGCCACGGTCGACTTGGCAACGAGCAAACCGTGGTTTGCGATCGGCGGCATCGACGAACAGCGAGTACCCGACGTGCTGGCCGCGGGCGCCCGCCGTATCGTCGTCGTGCGCGCGATCACCGGCGCCGACGACCCGCGGGCCGCGGCGCAACGGCTCAAAGCTCGGCTTGCATCAGCGGGATAGTCGCCGCCACCTCACGCAGCCGCTCCCAGCTGGCGGCGAAACCCGGATGCAACGGCAGATCGGCCACGTCATCTTCTGCGACCCAGCGCAGCTCCGAGCTCTCCCGGTTGGGAACCGTATCGAGCAATTCGGCGGCGTCGGCGATGACCGTCGTATACGTCCAGCCACCGCCTGCCGCGGTGGCGGTGATGACGGTGGTGCGCACGTTCAACGAATCGGCGGGCAGCCCAGCTTCCTCGTTGGCCTCGCGAACCGCGGCCTGCTCGGGCGTCTCGTGGCTGTCGCGGGCGCCGCCGGGCAGACCCCAGGTGCCCCCTTGGTGGCTCCACGGCGCGCGGTGTTGCAACAGGACCGCGGGTGAACCATCCGGACCCGGTGCGCGAAGCAGCAGCCCGGCCGCGCCGTGCTTGCCCCAGTAGGCGGCGCCGTTGTCAGACAACACCCAGCCGTCCCCGTCGCCTCGCACGCGTTCAGGATAGGGAAGACCGGCGAAAGACGCGCCCCGCGAATGCCCACACGTCACCTCGGAAACTCTTAGAATTCTTTTATAGTGTTTGGAAGCAGTCGGGGACGATAGCCGGAGAGCAGCGAAAAGATGAGGTCCGCGCGCACGTGACAGTGGAGCTGGCCCACCCGTCGACCGAGCCACTGGCCTCGCGGTCGCCGACGACACCCGCGCACCCACGCTGGTGGTTCCTCTGGACCACCCCTGGCCGCATCCTCACCATCGGTGTCGTCCTTTCGGCGCTCGTCATCGCCAGCGCGTTTGCCACGTCGAAGACGATCAACGACCGCCAAGAGGCGCTGACGACCGTTCTCAACCACACCGAGCCCCTGTCGTTTGCGGCAGGCCAGCTCTACACGACGCTGTCGGTGGCCGACGCCGCCGCGGCAACCGCGTTCATCGCAGGCGCCGAACCGCGCGACGTCCGGCAGCGCTACGAGCAGGCCATCACCGACGCGTCCGTTGCAGTCACCCGCGCGTCAAGCGGGCTGACCGACGAGCCGATGGTCCAACTTCTCGGCAGGGTCAACGCGCAACTGTCGGTGTACACGGGGCTCGTCGAAACCGCCCGCACCAACAACCGCGCAGGAAATCCGGTCGGTTCGTCGTACCTGTCCGAGGCGTCGGCGTTGATGCAATCGCAGATCCTGCCTGACGCGCAGCGCCTCTATGAACAGACGTCGGCGCGGGTGGACACCGAAACCAGCGCGTCGACACGAATTCCTGGGCCGGTCATCCTCGTGGTGCTCGCGACACTGCTGTTCGGTGCGTTCGCAAACCGCTGGCTTGCGCGCCGGACCCGCCGCCGCGTGAATATCGGCTTTGTCGCGGGCGGCCTTGCCGTTTTGATTATGTTGATATGGGTGGGCACCGCCCTCGTCATCTCGACGTCGGACAGCCGCAGCGCGAAAGGCACTGCGGCTGAGTCCCTCAAGACCGTCACGAACCTCGCGATCACCGCGCAGCAGGCGCGCGCCGACGAGACGCTGTCGTTGATCCGGCGCGGTGACGAAGACGTGCGCAAGCAGTCCTACTACCAACGCATCGACACGATGCAGCAGCTGCTGTCCGACTACCTATCCCGCCACGACGCGATCGACAAGGGTGATCTGGCCGACGCCGAGCAGCTGCTCAAGAGGTGGCGGGCCGCCGACGATCGGATCAACGCCTACATCGGGGTCGGCAACTACCAGGCCGCCACGCAGGTAGCGCTGGGCACCGGCGAGGACGACTCCACGCCTGCGTTCGACAAGCTGGATTCGGCGCTGAGCAAGGGCATCGCGGAGAGTCGCAGCCAGTTGCGAAACGACATCCTCAATGCGCGCCGGGTGCTGTCCGGCGCGACCGTCGGCGCCGCGGTGCTTTCCGTGATGGCCGCGGTGGCGGTGGCGCTGGGATTGTGGCCGAGGCTAAGCGAGTACCGGTGATGGCGCCCGACGTTTGCGCTCGATGGTTCGGTCTGCTTGCGGCGGCGGTGCTGCTGAGCGGCTGCGCACAAGGGGCCGCGGTGATGCCCACACCGGGCGTCACACTCGCGCCACCTACTCCAGCGAACATGGATGAGCTGTCACCGCAGCCGGCGCGGGCCCCCACGAACGAGGCGGACTGCAACCGCACGGCAAGCCTGCGTCCCTTCAACAACCGGGCAGAGGCCGACGCCGCCATCGCCACCATCCGCAACCGCGGCAGACTGATCGTCGGTCTGGACATCGGCAGCAACCTGTTTTCTTTCCGCGACCCGATCACCGGAGAGATCACCGGTTTCGACGTCGATATCGCAGGCGAGATCGCGCGTGACATCTTCGGTACCCCGTCACAGGTCGAGTACCGGATCCTGTCGTCGGCCGATCGCATCGCTGCGCTGCAGAACAACCAGGTCGACGTCGTCGTCAAGACCATGACCATCACCTGCGAGCGAAAGAAACAGGTTGGCTTCTCGACGGTGTACCTGAACGCGAACCAGCGGATCCTTGCCCCGCGGGATTCGACGATCGCGCAGCCGTCCGACCTGTCCGGCAAGCGGGTGTGCGTCGCGAAGGGCACGACATCGCTGGATCGGATTCAGCAGATCACCCCGCCGCCGATCATCGTCGGGGTAGTGACGTGGGCCGACTGCCTGGTGGCGTTGCAGCAGCGGCAGGTCGATGCAGTCAGCACCGACGACGCGATCCTGGCAGGCCTGGTGAGCCAAGATCCGTACCTGCACATCGTCGGTCCCAGCCTCAACGAAGAGCCCTACGGGATCGGCGTCAACCTGCAGAACACCGGGCTGGTGCGTTTCGTGAACGGCACGCTGGAACGGATCCGCCGCGATGGCACCTGGAACACGCTGTACCGCAAGTGGTTAACGGTCCTCGGCCCCTCACCGGCGCCCCCAGCCGCGAGGTATGTCGACTGATGGCTGAGGCGGGGCAGGACGAATTCGACGAGGCAAATCCCGGAACGCAGCCGGCGAGCCTCGACGATCTCGAGATGGACTCCATGTCGACGATGCGCCCGATGGCCACTCAGGCGATCTTCCGGCCGCAGTTCGACGACGACACCGACAGCACGTCGGTCGGTACGGAAGACACCGAGCCGCACGACCACACGACAAGCGTGACACGGGCGCTCTCGCCGAGCCGTCGCCTCGGCGGCGGCCTGGTGGAGATCCCGCGGGTGCCTGCAGTGGATCCGCTCGAGGCGCTGATGACCAATCCAGTTGTGGCGGAGTCGAAACGGTTCTGCTGGAACTGCGGCCGCCCCGTTGGCCGCTCGTCGCCCGACGGCCACGCGTTGTCGGAAGGCTGGTGCCCGCACTGCGGCAGCGCGTATTCGTTTCTGCCGCAGCTTTCACCAGGCGAGGAGGTCGCCGATCAGTACGAGATCAAGGGCTGCATCGCGCACGGCGGGCTGGGCTGGGTGTACCTGGCCTACGACAAGAACGTCAACGACCGTCCCGTCGTACTCAAGGGTCTTGTCCACTCCGGCGACGCCGAGGCGCAGGCAATCGCGATGGCCGAGCGCCAATTCCTGGCCGAGGTAACGCATCCGGGGATCGTGAAGATCTACAACTTCGTCGAGCACGAAGATAAGCATGGGAACCCAGTCGGCTACATCGTCATGGAGTACGTCGGCGGGACGTCGCTCAAACAAGCCAAAGGCGACCGGCTACCGGTGGCAGAGGCCATCGGCTTCATGCTGGAGATCCTGCCCGCGCTTGGTTATCTGCACTCCAATGGGCTGGTCTACAACGACCTCAAGCCCGAGAACATCATGGTGACCGAGGAGCAACTCAAACTGATCGACCTCGGTGCGGTGTCGCGGGCCAACTCGTTCGGATACCTCTACGGCACACCAGGTTTCCAGGCACCTGAGATTGTGCGCACCGGTCCGACCGTACCGACCGACATCTACACGGTCGGCCGCACACTGGCGGCGCTGACGCTCAACCTGCGCACCCGCAGGGGCCGCTTTGTCGACGGCCTGCCCGAAGACGACCCGGTGCTGACCGAATACGACTCGTTCGGCCGGTTGCTTCGCCGCGCCATCGACCCGGACCCTCGGCGCAGGTTTGCCAGCGCCGAGGAGATGTCGGGGCAGCTGATGGGTGTGCTGCGGGAGGTGGTTGCGCAGGACACCGGGGTACCGCGGCCGGGCCTTTCGACGGTGTTCTCCCCGTCGCGGTCGACGTTCGGGGTGGATCTGCTGGTGGCGCACACCGACGTCTACCTCGACGGACAGGTGCATTCGGAGAAACTGACCGCGCAGGAGATCGTCAAGGCGTTCCCAGTGCCGCTCATGGACCCCACCGACATCGGTGCGACGGTGTTGTCGGCGACGGTGTTGAGTCAGCCTGTGCAGACACTGGATTCGTTGCGGGCGGCCAGGCACGGAACTCTGGACTCAGAGGGCATCGACCTGTCCGAGTCGGTGGAACTACCGGTGATGGAGGTTCGCGCGCTGCTCGATCTCGGCGACGTCGCTAAAGCCACCCGCAAGCTCGACGACCTGGCCAACCGGGTCGGATGGCGTTGGCGGCTGGTGTGGTTCCGCGCGGTCGCGGAAATGCTGTCTGCCGACTACGATTCGGCCACAAAGCATTTCACCGAGGTGCTCGACACCTTGCCCGGTGAGCTGGCACCGAAGCTCGCGCTTGCCGCCACGGCCGAACTGGCAGGCAATGCCGACGAGCGCAAGTTCTACAGCACGGTGTGGGGCACCGACAATGGCGTGATCTCAGCGGGCTTTGGGTTGGCGCGTGCGCAGTCAGCGGCCGGTGACCGCGACGACGCCGTGCACACTCTCGACGAAGTGCCCGCCACATCAAGGCATTTCACGACCGCCCGCTTGACGAGCGCGGTGACGCTGCTGTCTGGCCGGTCGATGAAGGAGGTCACCGAGCAGCACATCCGCGACGCCGCCCGACGCGTGGAAGCGCTGCCCGACACCGAGCCGCGGGTGCTACAGATCCGCGCGCTCGTGCTCGGCACCGCGATGGACTGGCTCGCCGACAACACCGCAAGCACCAACCACATCCTCGGCTTCCCATTCACCGAACACGGACTGCAGCTCGGCGTCGAGGCCTCGCTGCGGAGCCTTGCCCGCGTCGCACCCACGCAGGGCCACCGGTACGCGCTGGTCGACCTGGCCAACAGCGTGCGGCCAACGAGCACGTTCTGACCCTCGCGAGCACTTAAGTGGTGATCACTCGCACGCAGAAGCGGGCGATCGCGAGCTCCTCGTTCGTCGGAATCACCAGCACGGTTGTTCGTGAGTTGTCGCCCGAAATGCGGCGCGCGGCTTTGGCGGTGCTGGTGTTGAGGTGCTCGTCGACCTCGATGCCAAGCGCCGCCATACCGGACAGCGCATCGCGTCGCACGGCCGCATCGTTCTCACCGACCCCTGCGGTGAATGTGATGACGTCGACGCCGCCAAGCAGACCAAGGTACGCGCCGACGTACTTGCGCAACCGGTGGATATACACGTCATAGGCCAATTGCGCTGCCTCGTCACCGGATTCGATGCGCTGGTGCACCACCCGGAAGTCGATCTCACCGCCGAGCCCCAGCATGCCCGCATGGCGGTTGAGCATCGTTTCGATCTCCTCGACGCTCATTCCGGCCGCGCGCCACAAATAGGTGATCACACCGGGGTCGAGGTCACCGGACCGAGTGCCCATCACAAGGCCCTCCATCGGGGTCATTCCCATCGATGTGTCGACGGGACGCCCGCCGACGATCGCCGACGCCGATGCGCCGTTGCCCAGGTGCAGCACGATCTGACTCAGCGACCCCAGCGGCGCATCCAGAAACGCTGCGGCCTGCTCGCTGACGTACTGGTGTGAAGTGCCGTGAAACCCGTAGCGCCGAATGTGCCACCGCGCCGCGATGTCCCGGTCGATCGCATAAGTCGATGCCGCACGCGGAAGGTCGTGGAAGAACGCGGTGTCGAAAACGACGATGTGCGGCAGGTTCGGCAGCGCCTCGCACGCAACTCGAATGCCGAGTACGGCCGGTGGATTGTGCAGCGGCGCAAGCGGTGAAAGTTCCTCGAGCGTGCCGATCAAGGCTTCGTCGACCAGCGTCGGCTTGTAGAGATCCGGCCCGCCGTGCACCACCCGATGTCCGACGGCGACGACTCCGGTCATCTCGTCGGCCAACTCGTCGAACACAATCCGCATTGCCGCGGCGTGGTCGGGCACCACTCCTTCGCCGATACGCTCGACGATGCCGTCGGCCACCATCGCGCCCGAATCCGGCTCGACCACCGCGTATTTCACCGACGAGGATCCGGAGTTGAGCACCAACACCGTCGGCGGCATCAGACTCCCTGCGCCTGGATCGCCGTGATCGCGACGGTGTTGACGATGTCCTCGACCAGCGCGCCACGGGACAAATCGTTGACCGGTTTGTTCAGCCCCTGCAGCACCGGCCCGATCGCGATCGCACCCGCACTGCGCTGCACCGCCTTGTAGGTGTTGTTGCCAGTGTTGAGGTCGGGGAAGATCAGCACGGTCGCGCGCCCGGCGACTTCGGAGTCTGGCATCTTCGTCCTGGCGACGGATGGCTCCACTGCCGCGTCGTATTGGATGGGTCCCTCGACAAGCAGATCGGGTTCGCGCGTTCGAACCAGTTCGGTTGCCGCTCTTACCTTGTCGACATCTGCACCGGTGCCGCTTGTACCTGTCGAATACGACAGCATGGCAACCCGCGGTTCGATGCCGAACTGTGCCGCCGTGCGCGCCGACGATATCGCGATGTCGGCCAGCTGCTCGGAAGTCGGGTCGGGCACGATCGCACAGTCGCCGTAGGCGAGCACCCTGTCGGCCAGGCACATCAGGAAGATGCTGGATACGGTCGACACGTCGGGCATCGTCTTGATGATCTCGAACGCGGGCCGCACGGTGTGCGCGGTGGTGTGCGTGGCACCCGACACCATGCCGTCGACCATGCCGTTGTGCACGAGCATGGTGCCGAAGTACGACACGTCGTGGATGATCTCGCGGGCCTGTTCGACAGTGACGCCCTTGTGCTTGCGCAATTCGGCGTACTGCTCGGCGAACTTGTCGCACAGCTCGCTGGTGCGCGAGTTGAGCACCGTCGCCGCCGACAGATCGACACCCAGTTCCGCTGCCCGGGAACGGACCTGGGTCTCCTCCCCGAGAATCGTCAGATCGGCGACGCCCCGCTGAAGCAGCCGTCCTGCCGCCTTGAGGATGCGGTCGTCCTCCCCCTCGGGCAGCACGACGCGTTTGCGGTCCGAGCGGGCACGGTCCAGCAGTTGGTAGGTGAACATCTGCGGCGTTACCACCGACGGAATTGGAATCGCCAGTCGTGTTAGCAGGTCCGCAGTGTCGACATAGGTGTCCATCAACGCGATCGCGGTGTCGATCTTGCGTTGCGAGCCCGCCGTGACCCGTCCACGCGTCGCCGCGACCCGGCTGGCGGTTTCGAACGTGCCATACGGTGTCGCGATGATCGGCAGCCGCAACCGCAGGCCGGACACCAAGGAGGAGATCGACGGGTGCAGCTCGAGGCCACCGTTGAGAATGACGCACGACAGCGACGGAAAGCCCTCGGCCGCATGGGCACTCGCTACGGCGAGCAGGACGTCGGAACGATCTCCGGGGGTGATGACGGCGACGCCCTCCGTCAGCCGCTCCAGCACGTGCTCGGCCGTCATGCCTGCCACCAGCACGTCCATCACCTCGCGGCTCATCAGTTCGGGATCGCCGCTGACGGGTGTTCCGTCGACGGCCCGCTGCAGCTCGGCCACCGAAGGCGCGTCCAGCAGCGGCTCCTCGGGCAGCACATATGTTTTCGGTTCGAATCTTCTCAGCATGTCGGCGACTGAGGCCATCTCCTCGGGCTTACAACGGTTGGCCACGACAGCGGCGGTATGGGTGTGTTGCGCAGACAGCTCCGCCAAACACAACTCGACCACCTGGGCGATCTCGCCCGGTGTGCGATCACGGGCCCGCACCGAGAGGACCACCGGGGCGCCGAGGTTGACGGCGATGCGGGCATTGACGGATAACTCCGTGGGCGTTGCTACGTCGGTGTAATCACTGCCGATGATGACGACCGCATCGCATTGGTCGGCGACGTGGTGGTAACGGTCAACGATGTCGCCAAGGGCTGCGTCGGGATCCTCGTGCAACTGCTGATAGCTGACGCCGACGCAGTCCTCGTAGGGCAGGCCCGCGGTCGTCTGCGGCAGCAGCAGCTCCAGGATGTAATCGCGGTCCTCACCAAGCCGGGTGATCGGACGGAACACACCGACCTTGGCGACCGTGGCCGCCAGCCTGTGCAGGATGCCGAGCGCAATTGTTGACTTGCCGGTGTCACCCTCGGGCGACGCGATGTAGATCGCTGTGGGCACGCGGCAAACGTATCAGCCGAGTCGGCGCAGCCGCGGCTCCAAATCCTTGCCGAACAGCTCGAGGAACCGCCGCTGATCCTGCCGAGGGTCATGGAACACCAGGTGATTCAGCCCCCACTTGACGTACTGCCCGACCATTTCGACCGCTTCGTCGGGATCCGAAGCGACGATCCAGCGCTTGGCGACCTGTTCGATGGGCAGCGCGTCGGCGGCCTTCTCCATCTCGATGGGGTCGTTGATGCTGTGCTTCTGCTCGGCGGTCAGCGACAGGGGTGCCCAGAACCGGGTGTTCTCCAGCGCCAGCGTCGGATCGGGATCGTAGGAGATCTTGATCTCGATCATCCGGTCGACGTCGTCGGGGTTCTTGCCCGCCGCCTCCGCGCCCTCTTTCATCGCGGGGATCAGCTTGTCCTTGTAGAGTTCCTCGCCCTTGCCGCTGGTGCAGATGAACCCGTCGCCTGCGCGCCCGGCGTACTTGGCCACCTGCGGCCCTCCCGCAGCGATGTAGATCGGGATGCCGCCCTCGGGAACGTCGTAAATCGCGGCGCCCTTGGTGTGGTAGTACTCGCCCTCGAAGTCCACCCGGTCGCCGACCCACAGCTCGCGCATCAGCTTGACCGACTCTCGCAGCCGGGCGTAGCGCTCCTTGAACTCCGGCCACTCGCCTTCATACCCGGTGGCGATCTCGTTGAGCGCCTCGCCGGTGCCCACCCCCAGGAAGATCCGCTCCGGGTACAGGCAACCCATGGTGGCGAACGCCTGGGCGATGACCGCGGGGTTGTAGCGGAACGTCGGCGTCAGCACGGACGTGCCGAGGATGAGGCGCTTGGTGCGCTCCCCGACCGCCGTCATCCAGGCCAGCGAGAACGGCGCATGCCCGCCCTCGTGGCGCCACGGTTGGAAGTGGTCGCTGACCGTCGCGCTGTCCATGCCGTGCGCTTCGGCCGCAACGGCCAGCTCGACGAGTTCCCGCGGGGCGAACTGCTCCGCCGACGCCTTATATCCAAGTTTGAGTTGAGCCACGTGTTCGTTTCTACTCCACTGCTTAAACTCGCAAGATGGCGCCAGCCCTGACTGCCATCACCGACCGCGTGCATTTCGCCTACACCGACCTGGTCAACTGGACGTTGGTCGCCGACGACGACGGCGTCATGTTGATCGACACCGGCTTCCCCGGCAGCCGCGACGACGTGCTGGCGTCGCTGCGCCAGCTCGGCTTCGGCGTCGACAACCTGCGCGCGATCCTGTTGACGCACGCCCACATCGACCACTTCGGGTCGGCCATCTGGTTTGCAAAAACCCATGGCACACCGGTGTATTCGCACGCCGCCGAGGTCGGCCACTCCAAGCGGGAATACCTCGAACAGGCATCGCCCGCCGACATCGCCAAGCACATCTGGCAGCCCCGATACCTCACGTGGTCCGTGGCGATCACCAGGAAGGGGGCGATGACGCGCGACGGCATTCCGAGCACCCAGGCGCTCACCGAAGACGTCGCGGCCCGACTGCCGGGCAGGCCGATGGCGATTCCCACACCCGGCCACACCGGCGGACACTGCTCGTTCGTGGTCGACGGTGTGCTGGTGGCTGGCGACGCGTTGGTGACGGGCCACCCGCTGTCGAGACACCACGGCCCGCAGCTGCTGCCGGACTTGTTCAACCACGACCGGGACGGCTGCGTGCGCAGCCTTTCCGCGCTGGGGATGTTGGACACAGATGTGCTGCTACCCGGCCACGGGCCGGTGTGGCGGGGATCGGTCCGTGAGGCCAGCGAGAAAGCCGCAGCGCAGGCGTCCGCGTAATTAGGTGAGGGTTGCGTAGCCGAGCAAAAAGATCGCGGTCAGGCAGAAGCCGCAGCCGATCACGATCGTCGGCATCAGGATCATGCTGTCGAGTTCGTCGTCGTCGAGCACGTCGCCCTCGAATCGCCCGAATAGCACCCGTGCCACCCCGGTCCTACGGAACGTGCGCACAAGCGCCTGCACAGCCTTGGTGTTTCGCCTGCGGCCGATGAACGTCCGTGACGTGAAACCGACGGCGAATGTCAGGACGGCGGCGGCGAGGAGCAGCCACGCCACCGTCGTCTGAGAAATCGACACTTCTCACCTCCGGTGTCCGCCGACACCTCGGGTCAGCCTATAGGCCGAGGTGGTCGCGCAGAGTATGCCCGGCGTATTCGGTGCGGAAACTACCGCGCTCCTGTAGCAGCGGGACGACCCGGTCGACAAACTCGTCGAGCCCGCGCGGAGTCAGGTGGGGCACCAGGATGAACCCGTCACAGGCGTCGGACTGCACGTGCAGGTCGATCTCGTCGGCGACCTGGGCGGGCGTGCCGACGAACTGCTGGCGGCTCGTGACGGCGATGACGAGCTCCCGGATGCTCAGGTTGTCGGCCTCGGCGCGTTGGCGCCACGCGGCTGCGACGGCCTTCGGGTCGCCGTGGCGGACCCTGCCCTGGGTGATGGTCGGGTCGTCGGCCGGTTCGACATCGGGAAGCGGACCGTCCGGGTCGTATGCCGACAGGTCCCGCTGCCACACCTGTTCGAGCATGGCGATCGCGGTCTGCGGGCCGACTTGCTGACGACGGATATGGCGGGCCTTCTCGGCCGCATCCGCCGCTGTGTCACCCAGTACGAACGTCGCGGCCGGAAACACCTTGAGCTGGTTTGGATCTCGGCCGTAAGACGCCGCCTGTTGTTTGACGTCCGCGTAGTAGGACTGGCCCGCCTCCAAGGTCGAATGCAAGGTGAACGCCGCGTCGGCATATTTGGCCAGAAACGCCCGCCCGTCGGCGGAGTCGCCCGCCTGCAGGAGAACGGGATGGCCCTGCGGCGCACGCGGCAGCGTACTCACCCCGCGAACGTCGAACAGCGGCCCGCGATGTTCGACCACACGAACCCGGGTGGGGTCGACGTACACGCCGTTGTCCCGATCGGCAACCACCGCGTCCGGTGCCCAGCTGTCCCAGAACTCGCGCGCCACGGTGACGAACTCATCGGCCCGCTTGTAGCGGTCGGAGTGATCCAGGAATCCGCCGCGGCGGAAGTTCTCCCCGGTGAATGCGTCCGACGAGGTGACAATGTTCCAGCCGGCCCGGCCGTCGGAAAGGTGGTCAAGGGTGGCGAATTGCCTTGCCACCTCGAAAGGTTCGTTGAAAGTGGTGTTGATGGTGCCTGTCAGGCCGAGGCGATCGGTGACCGCGGCCAGTGCCGCCAGTACCGTGAATGTGTCGGGCCTGCCCACGACGTCGAGGTCGTGAATGCGGCCGCGATGCTCACGCAGCCGCAGCCCCTCGGCGAGGAAGAAGAAATCGAACAGGCCGCGCTCAGCAGTCTGCGCCAGGTGCACGAAGGAGTCGAACTCGATCTGGCTGCCCGACTCCGGATCCGACCACACGGTCGTGTTGTTGACGCCAGGAAAATGCGCGGCCAGATGAATCGGCTTGCGGTGCTTGCCTTCTCGAATACTCATCCACCCAACCCCCAGCGCTTGGCGATCAGTTCGTGCGAGCGGAGCCGGTCGGCGTGGCGGTGCGTCACCGACGTGATGACCAGCTCGTCGGCCGCGGTGACCCGCCGCAGGGTCTCCAGCTTGTCGGCGACCTCGTCGGGATCGCCGACGAATTGGGTTGCAGTGCGGTCCTTTACCACCGCGAGCTGGTCATCCGTCAGCGGCTCGACGCTGTCGGGGCTCGGGTAGGGGATGGCGCCGTCACCGGCGCGGATCGAGTACACCCAGTGGCCATAGCTGGACGCGAGGTGGCGTGCCGTCGCCGAATCGTCGGCAACCACGATGTCGGCCGACACCACCACATGCGGCTTGGACAGCGCGGCCGACGGTTGGAACGCGGCACGGTACACGTCGATCGCGTCAAGCGCGGTGGCGGGCGTGATGTGGTAACTGGCGACGAAGGGCAGCCCCCGCGCCCCTGCCACCTGCGCGCTCTGGCCCTTGCTGCTGCCAAATACCCACGGAGTCAGGCCCGCCCGCTCGCCAGGGGTGGCATGGGCGTCGACACCGTCGATCTCGTAGCTGCCGTCCAGCATGGCGAGGATGTCGCCGACCTGCTGACCGAAATCGGGCGCGACGGCCTCGGGCTGCTGCAATACGGACATCTTGGCCCGCAAGCGCGGGTTGCGCATCAGCGCGCTCACGTCGAACGGCGGCGGGACGATGACTCCGCCGACGTCGCGCCATTCCCGTGGCGGTTTCGGCGTCGCAGGCTTGGATTCCTTGAGCGCCTCGCGGCGGCGTTGGCCGGACCGCCCGACGCCGAGGTCGATGCGGCCTGGGTGGAAGGCCTGGAGCATGCCGAAGCTCTCGACGACGGCGACAGCGGTGGTCTGGCCGAGCTGCACCGCGGCGGCGCCGACACGAATCCTGTCGGTGGCGGCGGCGATCTGACCGATCAACACCGCGGGTGACGAGCTGGCGACAGCGACGAAATGGTGTTCGGCGATCCAGTAGCGCTTGAAACCCCACTGCTCGGCATGCTGAGCGAGGTCGACCGTGTTGCGCAGCGCCGATGCCGCGTCGCAGCCTTCGCTGATCGGTGCGAGGTCGAGGATGGACAGCGGGACGTTCATGACCGCGCCCGTGCGTAGCGGTTCTCGGCGGTCGGCAGTCCGAGCCGCTGGCGCAACATCTCGCCGTCGGTGTAGGCGGTGCGGAATCGGCCCGCCTGCTGCAACAGCGGCACCACCTCGTCGACGATCACCGGCAGGTCGGTGGCGTTGACCGCGGGCCGCAGCCGCACCCCTTCGATGCCCAACTGGTGCCAAGCCAGCAGCAGCTCGACGAGTTCGGTTGGGGTGCCGTCGAACACCAGTGCATCCGAGCGCGGATCGATGACGCCATCGAAGGTCACGTAGATGTCCGCGTAAACCTTGAGGCCTGCGACCTCACCGAGGATCGCCCGCAGCGACTCGTCGCCCTGCGGTGTGATGAAGACCAGATCGGCACTCCGCGAGGCGAACTCGTAGATCGGCGTGGCGTGGGCCAGCGCGGCCACCACGGGTTGGCCCTGCGGCGGGCGCGGCGTGATGGACGGCCCCTTGACGGAGAAGTACTTACCTTCGAAGTCGATGTAGTGCAGCTTGTCCCTGTCGACGAACCGACCCGTTGCGGCGTCACGGATGACGGCGTCGTCCTCCCAGCTGTCCCATAGCCTGCGGGCCACCTCGACCGCATCCGATGCCTCGTCGAACAGGTCCAACCCGCTGATGTTGCGCCGTCCGAACAGCTCAGCCTCGTGCGGCGTGCCGCTGACGCGCACCTGCCAGCCGGCTCTGCCGTGCGAGACGAAGTCAAGTGTGGCAATGGCTTTCGAGACGTGGAATGGCTCGGTGTGGGTCACCGTGGCGACCGGGATCAGCCCGATGTGATTTGTCGCAGGCGCCACCCGGGAGGCGACCAGTACCGCGTCGGGGCGGCCTGCGAGCCAACGGGGGTCGATCTCTGGGCGCCGACGCCGCTGCGCGGTGAGCCCGTCGTCGAAGGTCACGAAATCCAGCAGTCCGCGTTCGGCGGTCCCGCCCAGGCCCGCCCAGTACCGGCCACTCGCCACGGGCTGCAGTTCTGGTGTGTGCCGCCACGCCTCGGGATGCCAGCCGTAGCCGTCGAGCGCAACGCCGACGTGCAGATGCTCGGTCATGCGACCGCCTTTGCAAACGCAATCGGAAATACATCGCCCTCCGCAGGCAGCGGCTCGGTCAGCCGGGTGTAGCCGGCGGACAGATACAACGCCTCGGCCTCGGGCTGTCGATCGCCCGTCGTCAGATACACGCGACGATATCCGCGGGCGACGATCTCGGCCTCGAGCGCGACGAGCAGCGCCTTCGCATGCCCCCGGCGCCGGTGTCGGCTGTCGGTCCAGATGCGCTTCAGCTCGGCCGTCTCGGCGTCGAAGCGGCGGAACGCGCCGCCAGTGACGGGCTGGTCGTTGAGGACTCCGATGAGCAGGCCGCCATCGGGTGGGGCGAACTCCGCGGCCGGATGACCACGCAGCCAATTCGACATGTGCTCTTCCGCCACGCCGTACCGGCTGGCGTACTCGACCGTCAGTTCAGCGAGCAGCGGCTCGGCCAGCGGATCATCCTGGCCGACCGCAACGAAGCGAAGGTCGGAAACTGCCGGGCGACTGGCTCGAGTCATCACCTAAATGTCTAACGCGAGTCGCCGGGCCGCATTCCAGACTGGTCGAATCGGTCAGCGTGATTTGAAGTCGGCCTAGTACACATCCCCTTCCAACACAAACTTGACACGTGTAAAGTTTGGCCGCATGGACAACATCCGTGGCAAGACGATCGCCATCACCGGCGCCGCTCGCGGCATCGGCTACGCCACCGCCAAGGCACTGCTGGCCCGTGGCGCCAGGGTGGTCATCGGCGACCGTGACGTCGCACTCCAGGAGTCGGCCGTCGCGGACCTGACCAAGCTGGGCCAGGTCTCCGGCTACCCGCTCGACGTCACCGACCGGGAGTCGTTCGCGACGTTCCTCGACAAGGCGCGCACCGACGGCGGCGGCCACATCGACGTGCTGATCAACAACGCGGGCGTGATGCCGATCGGCCCGTTCCTCGATCAGTCCGAGCAGACGATCCGCTCGACCATCGAGGTGAACTTCTACGGTGTGCTCACCGGGTGTCAGCTGGTGCTGCCCGAGATGGTCGCCCGGCGCAGCGGCCACATCATCAACATCGCCTCACTCGCCGGGATGCTGGCCGTGCCCGGGCAGGTTGTCTACGCCGGATCCAAGTTCGCTGTGGTCGGCCTGTCCTCCGGGTTGTCCGACGAGTTCGCCCCGCAGGGCGTCGAGGTGAGCTGCGTGATGCCGACGTTCACCAACACCGAGTTGATCGCCGGCACCCATACCTCTGCGGCGCAGAAGCCGGTGGAGCCAGAGGACATCGCGGCGGCCGTGGTCAAGGTGCTGGACAAGCCGACCACCCTGAGGTCCGTTCCGCCGTGGGGGCGATTCGTCAGTGCTGTCACACCGACGCTCTCGGCCAAGGCTCGTCGCTGGCTGTCGCACAAGATGGGGAACGACACGGTATTCCTGACCTTCGACGCCACGGCGCGGCGAGCCTACGAGCAGCGCGCCCACGCCGCACAGGGTGTCGTCGAGGGACCCGGCACGGGCTAACACCAATCCGACGAACGCGCCCAATTGGCTAGTCGAACTTCGGCTGCGGATGGCCAGATCGGTACGCCTCGATCACGTCGAGGTGATCAAACAGTTCCTTGAGCTCGAACTGATAGTCGTCCGCGGTACCGACGAACACGACATGCGCGACCTCTCCGCCGTCGTCCGCACTCATTACGATCGTCGTCACCGACACTACTTCATCGTCGGCGATGTCCGCCGCCGATGGCGGATACGACCATAATGCCGACTCATCGTCGGAGAGCTCGTCGTCGAAGATCCAGCTGCGCACGGTGATTCGTTGGTCGAGCTCCTCGAGCACTGCGGCGATCCCGATGTCATCGGACAGTTCGTCGAGAGTCGACTGCGGTACCCAGCTCCCGTCACGGACCGCCCGCCGCTTGTTGCGGCGCGCCTTTTTGGCCTCGGTCCGCCTCGACACCTAGCTCAAAGCCTGGTCGAGGTCGCTGATCAAATCCTCAGTTCCTTCCAGCCCCACCGAGATTCGCACCACTCCGTCGCCCAGGCCGATCGCGGCCCTGCCCTCAGGGCCCATCGCCCGGTGAGTGGTGGTGGCCGGGTGGGTGATCAACGATTTGGAGTCGCCGAGGTTATTGGAGATATCGACCACCTGCAGCTTGTCGAGCACCTCGAAGGCGCGCTCTTTGTTGCCACCCTTGAGTTCGAACGTGACAACCGTTCCGCCACCGGTCATCTGCCGCTTGGCCAGGTCGTACTGGGGGTGCGACTCCAGGAACGGATACCGCACCCAGCTCACAGCCGGATGGTTCTCCAGGAACTCGGCGATGCGTTGCGCCGATGCGTTCTGGTAGTCCACCCGCACCGCAAGCGTCTCCAAACCCTTCAGCAGAGTCCACGCATTGAACGGACTCAATGCAGGCCCGGTATGCCGCATCAATTTCTGTACCGGCTCGTCGATGTATTCCTTGTCGCCGAGAATCGCGCCGCCAAGCACGCGGCCCTGCCCGTCGATGTGCTTGGTGCCCGAATAGACGACTACGTCGGCCCCCAACGGGAAGCCCTGTTGAAGGATCGGCGTGGCAAAGACGTTGTCCAGCACCACTTTTGCTCCGGCGGCGTGAGCCATGTCGCATACCGCGGCGATGTCGACCAGCGACTGCATCGGGTTGGATGGCGTCTCGAAGAACACCGCCTGGGTTGGCACCGACAATGCTTCTTCCCACTGCGACAGGTCATCGCCGTCGACGAACACCGTCTCGATACCCCAGCGCGGCAGGATCTCGCCGCACACCACGAAGCACGACCCGAACAAGCTGCGGGCCGCCACCAGCCGATCACCGGCCGCAAGCAGTGCGCCGAGCGAGGTGAACACCGCCGCCATCCCCGTCGCCGTCGCAAAGCACGCGGGCGCGCCTTCGATCAGCCGCAGGCGCTCCTCGAACATCGAGATCGTCGGGTTGCCGTAGCGCGAGTAGACGTAGCGGTCGATCTCGCCGGTGAACGCCTTCTCCGCCTCAGCTGCCGACGCGTACACATACCCGGAAGTCAGGTACAGCGCCTCCGCGGTCTCCTCGAAACCCGATCGCAACAGGCCGCCCCGCACCCCGATGGTGGCCTGGCTGACGCCGTCCGGCAGTTCGGCCGGCTTGCGAACCGACCGCACTTTATCTTTCGGGCTGGAGCTCACGACTGCTTCCAGGGCAGGCCGAGGGCTTTCCATCCGGTGCCGCCGCGGTGCTTGTGCTCGTCGAGGTTGCCCTCGAAACCGTCCAGCACGTTGTAGGCCGGGCCGATGCCGGCTTCCGTCGCGGCCTCGGCGGCACCGATCGAACGGTTACCGGAGCGACACAGGAATACCACCGGCCGCTCGCCAGGCGTGACACCCGCGGCCTTCAGGTCTTCGACGAAGTCGTCGTTGTGCTTTCCGTCGGTGGTGTTCCACTCGACGTACACCACGTCGCGCTGCAGCGAAGACAGATCCGCCACCCCGACGAAGCGCCACTCGGCGTCCGTGCGACAGTCGACCAGCACGGCCTCGGGGTTCTCGGTCAGCAGCTTCCAGGCCTCCTCAGGCGTGATGTCTCCTGCATAGCTCACGGTCGTGAGTCTTTCACAGCTACCTTGGGCCGGTCGAACAGACCTTCCATGCCCCGTCCTCGCGTGTGAACGTCATCGCAACACCTGTTTTGGTGTCTGGCGCCTTGCCGAAGTGATAGGTCACCTTGGCGGTGGCGCGGTCGCCGGTGATCACGATGTCGGTGACGTCGTCGACAAACCGTTCACCGCGCTTGGCCACCGAATCCCGTTGCCGGGCAAGCACATCGGCCTCGACGCCCTGCTGATCGCGGCAGGTGTATGTGCGGAAGTCGGCGTAGTGCTGCCGTTGCAGCGCGTCGTTCTGGCCGACTGCTGCCTTGCCGACCTGCTGGTCGGCGGGCACGTCATCGGTACCGAAAACATTGAACAGCCAGATTGCGATCACGACGAGCACAATGATTGCCAACGCCCCGAGAAACGGCGCCATCGTCGGCCGGTCGGCGTCGTCTTGGGGCGCGGTCACCAGAGTTTGCGCAGTGCCGCCGACACGCGCCGGGCCCGGTCCCGCGCGACGATGGGGTCGGGGGCCGTGGCCAGCGCCACCCCGAGCCGGCGTCGGCCGTCGGTCTCGTCGGGCCTGCCGAACAGCCGCACGTCGCTCTCCGCGACGGCCAGCGCCTGGCTGACCACGTGCATGTCCACATCCTTGACGGCGGTCGAGTCGGCCCCTGCATAGCTGACCTCAGCCGCGGCAGGCGAGATCATGATGGTGTCCACGGCGAGCCCAAGGATCGCGCGAGCATGCAGCTCGAACTGCGAAAGCCGTTGTGAGCGCAGCGTCACAAGGCCGCTGTCGTACGGGCGGGGACGCACGTCGGCGAAATACACCTCATCGCCGCGCACCAGAAGCTCCACCCCGAAGACCCCGCGGCCGCCGAGCGAGTTGACGATGCGCGCCGCGATCGACTTGGCCGCGTCCAACGCGGCGGGCGACATCTGCTGCGGCTGCCACGACTCGAGCAGGTCGCCGTCGGCGATCCGGTGGCCGATCGGCTCGCAGAAGTGCACGGCGGGACCCGCTGGTCCGGTGACGCGGACGGTCAGCAGGGTGACCTCGAAGTCGACGTCGACGACGGTCTCGGCGATCACGCGGTTGTGCGGGATGCGGCCCGCCGCCACTGCGCGGTGCCAGGCAGGCTCGACATCGTCGATGCGCAGAATCACCGATTCGCCATCACCGGGCGCCGCCGCGATCGGCTTGACGACCAGTGGAAAACCCGCGTGCTCGGCCACCGTGGTGAGCTCCTCCACCGACCCCGCGAACCAGAACGGCGCGGTGGGCAGCCCGAGCTCGTCGGCGGCCAGCCGGCGCAGACCCTCACGGTCCAGGGACAGCCGGGTGCTGCGCGGTGTGGGAAACACCTCGATGTCGCCGCGCTCGGCGACGTCGATCAAGGCATCTGCGGCGATGACGCCCGCCTCGGCGACGACGTAACGCGGGTTCTCCTTCTCGATGAGCGCGCTGAGCTCCTCGGCGTCGTTCATCTTCACGACCGCGGAGCGGTCTGCAACGCCTTGTGCGGGAGCGTCGGCGTAGCGGTCGACGGCGATGACGTCGGCCCCGAGCCGCTGGAACGCCAGCGCCAACTCGCGGCTCAACTCGCCGGAGCCCAGCAGCATCACAGTGGAACCCGTGGGCGCCGTGGAGCTGTCGGCGACGCCCGGCTCCGGTGCGGTCGTCGAATCGCCTTCTGTTGCTTCACTCGTTTCACTCATCGCGCGTCCAGACTGCCAGATGGTCAACCCAGTCGGACGTCGACGTAGCACCACCGCCAGTCCTCGCCCGGCTCGGCGGAGCGCATCACGGGATGACCTGTCGCATGGAAATGTTCGCTCGCGTGTTGATGCGGGCTCGAGTCGCAACACCCGACGTGGCCGCAGTTCAGGCACATCCGGAGGTGCGCCCACGTGTCCTCGCCGTGCTCGTCGCACTCCTGGCATTTGCCGGGGGTCAGTGGTTCCGGTTCGGCCCCGGATGCAGCGGCCGCATCGAGGTGTTCGCATGTATCGGGGACCGCGGCGGAGCCGGTATCGCTGCGACGTGATCTCCTCAGCATGTTGATTAACGATACGGATGGGATCGGCGAGGAGGTTGGGCGACATGGGTGCCTCACTGCTGGCGGTACTGGTGGTGTCGGTCCTGCTGGCCGCGGTCGCGCGCCACTATGACGTGTCGGCGCCGCTGGCCTTGGTGGTCGCAGGCCTTCTGGCCGGCACGATCCCCGGCTTCAAGGACATCGAGCTCAGCCCGCAGTTGGTGCTGTATGTACTGCTTCCACCACTGTTGTGGTCGGCTGGTCTTGAGAGCAGCTATGTGGCGCTGAGACGCAACATCCGTCCCATCGGGCTGCTGGCGGTCGGGCTGCCGCTGGCGACGACGTTCGCCGTCGGGTACGTGGCGTACAAGGTAGTACCGGAGCTCACGGTCGCTGCGGCTCTGACGCTCGGGGCGATCGTGGCGCCGCCCGATGCGGTATCGGCCACCGCGGTCGGACGCAGGCTCGGGCTGCCGCGCCGCATGATGACGCTGCTCGGTGGCGAGAGCCTGCTGAACGACGCGACCGCATTGACGGCATACAAGGTGTCGCTCGCGGCGGCGATCGGTACCGCAGCGACCTGGGTTCATGGTGTCGCCACCTTCGCGCTGGCTGCAGCGGGCGGAGTCACGGTGGGTGTGGCGCTGGGCGCACTCATCGCCTTCATTCGCTGGCGGCTTGACGATCCGCTGGTGGAGAGCGCGCTGGGTTTGGTGGCGCCGTTCATCATTTACCTGGCCGCCGAGCAGATCCACGGCTCCGGCGTGCTCGCGGTCGTCGTCGCCGCTCTGATCCTCGGCCAGAAATCGACTCGGGCGGGCTACGCCACCCGGCTGCAGGACACCGCGGTGTGGAAGGCCGTCCAGCTGGTACTGGAGTCGTTCGCTTTCCTGATGATCGGCCTGCAGCTGCCGACCGTGGTCGGCGAGCTCGAAGGCATCTCCGCCCGGGTGATCGCGATCTCGTCGGTGGCGGTGTTGGCGACGGTCATCGTCGTCCGGATCGTCTGGGTGTTCGTGTTCACATACCTGCCACGGATGCTCTTCAAGGGAATCCGTGACCGCGAACCGACACCGCCACCCGCGCAGGTATTCGTCGTCGCGTGGGCGGGCATGCGCGGAGTGGTGTCGCTGGCCGCGGCGTTCGGCGTTCCGCTGACGACGATGTCGGGTGCGCCGTTTCCCGGACGCCCGCAGCTGGTGTTCCTTACGTTCGTGGTCGTGATCGGCACCCTGCTGTTACACGGCCTGACGCTGCCGTGGCTGATCCGGCGGCTCGGCGTGCTGGGCGACGACGCCCGCACCGACGCGATCGCCGCGGCGGCCGCACAGGACAAGGCGGCACGGGCGGCAGCTGACCGCCTCGACGAGGTGCTGGCCGAGGAGGCCGTCACCGACGTGCACGAGCGGGCCGCGGACGTGTTGCGCGGCTGGAACACTCGCAGACGCAACTCCGCGTGGGAGCGGTTGGGCCGCGACGAGGTGGAGATCGGCGAGAGCCCGGCATCGGCGTTCCGCCGGTTGCGATTGGAAATGCTGGCGGCCGAACGCGCGACGTTCATCGCTGAACGAGACAGCGGCCAGATCGACGACGAGGTGCTGCGTGAGGTGCTGCGCGGGCTCGACCTCGAGGAAGCGACACTGAACCGTGGCTGAATCTCAATTCGTCGACACTGTGCTTGGATCGGTGCGAGTTCAGGTCCGCGGCAGCGGCGATGCGATGATGTTCTGGCCCAGCCTCCTGATGACGGGGGACATGTGGGCGGCGCAGTCGGATCATTTCGGCAAAGAACACCAGGTGATCCTGGTCGACCCTCCGGGTTTCGGCGAGAGCCAAAAGCTCACGGCGCCATTTACTTTCGACGACTGCGCGCGCTGCATCGTCGACATCCTCGACGGACTCGGCCTGCAGCGGACGCACTTCGTCGGCAATTCGTGGGGCGGCATGATCGGCGGGACGTTCGCCGCCAGCTACCCCGAACGCATCGGCAGCGCAGTCCTGATGAACTGCACCGCGTCGCCTGCTGGCACTCGGCAGAAGCTCGAGTACGGCCTTCTCCTGCGCATGGCGGGGTTGATGGGCGGGATCCGGCCTCCGCTGACCCGTTCGGTGCTCAAGGCATTCCTCGGCCCGACGACGTTCACCACCCGACCGGACATCGTGGCGTATGTGCGCGACACGGTGCAGCGCGTCGACGTCGGTTCGGGTGGCTGGGCGGTTCGCAGCGTGGTGCCTGCCCGGCCGGATCAGCGTGCGCAGCTGTCCCGGGTGACGACGCCGGTGATGGTGGTCGCAGGTGCCGAGGACGCGACGTTTCCGTTGGCCGAAACGACCGCGATGGCCGACGCGATCCCTGGCGCGGCCTTCGCCGTGCTCGATGGCGTCGCGCACCTGGCCGGGCTGGAAAACCCACCGCTGGTCAACAAGCTCATCGAGGAGTTCGTTTTTCGCGCGTAACGTCGAACCATGACTCAAGCGCCGGAGTTGCCGCCGCTGCACATGCGACGCGATGCGTTCAACCCGACCCCCGAGCTTCGGGAAATCCGCGAGACCACCGGCGTTCGAACCATCACCAGTGCATTCGGCACGGAGGTCTACCTCATCACTCGCCACGAAGACGTCAAGGCGGTGCTGTCCGACCCCGAACGGTTCTCCAACGCCAGGCCACCGGGATTCGTCGTGCCGGGAGCTCCAACGGTTTCCGACGAGGAGCTGGCCAGCTCGCGGGCCGGCAACCTCCTCGGCCTCGACCCGCCCGAGCACCAACGACTGCGACGCATGCTGACGCCCGAATTCACCATCCGGCGGATGAAACGGCTCCAGCCACGGATCGTCGAGATCGTCGATGCGCAACTGGATTCGCTGGAAAGCACCGGGCCGCCAGCGGATTTGGTGTCCAGCTTTGCGCTGCCGATCCCGTCGCTGGTGATTTGCGAGCTGCTCGGCGTTCCGTACGAGGATCGCGAGGACTTCCAACAACGCTCCACCCGTCAGCTTGACCTGTCCCTTCCGATTTCGGAGCGCCTCGAACTGGTCCGTCGTGGCCGGGAGTACATGGCCTTGTTGGTGCAACGGTCCCGGCGGCACCCCGGCGAGGACATCCTCGGCATGCTTGTCCGCGATCACGGCCACGAGCTCACCGACGACGAACTCATCGGCGTCGCAAGCCTGCTATTGCTCGCCGGGCACGAGACCACCTCGAACATGCTCGGCCTGGGCACACTGGCACTGCTGCGCCATCCCGATCAGCTGGCCGAGGTCCGCGACCACCCCGAAGCGGTCGGGCCGGCCGTCGAGGAGCTGCTGCGCTGGTTGTCTATCGTGCAAAGCGCGATTCCGCGCATCACCACCACGGACGTCGAGGTCGCCGGGGTTCGAATTCCGGCGGGACAGCTGGTGTTCGTTTCCTTGCCGTCGGGCAATCGCGATCCCGACTTCATCGACTCAGCTGAGGTGCTCGACATCCGGCGCGGTGCGCCGGGGCATCTCGCGTTCGGCCATGGTGTGCACCACTGCCTTGGTGCCCCGCTGGCCCGCATGGAGATGCGTGTCGCGTTTCCGACGCTGCTGCAACGCTTCCCGGCGCTGGCGCTCGCGGAGGACTTCGACGATGTGCAGTTCCGGTCGTTTCACTTCATCTACGGCCTGAAATCGCTGGAGGTAGCGTGGTGAGGGTCGTGGCCGATCGCGACGTGTGCATCAGCGCGGGCAACTGTGTGATGGTCGCCGGTGCCGTGTTCGATCAAGACGACGACGGCATCGTCGTGGTGCTAGTCGACGAGGTTCCCGCGGCCGAAGAGGAGCACGCGCGCGAGGCCGTAAAGCTCTGCCCCTCACAGGCTTTGCGGGTGGCGGACTGACTAGTCGTCGCGGTCGAGGTCGATGACGCCTGCGCGGTTCAGCAGTAGCACGCTGACCACCAAGACCCAGATCGGGAACGCGAGCGTGAGCCACATGCTGATGTCACTGGAGACCAGAAGGCCAACCGCCACAAGATAAGTCACGCCTACGAGCCAGCGTGGCATCAGTCCCGTCTTCAGCCAGATGGTGGCCAGCGACATCATGAACACCGCCGCCATCCGCAGCGCATAGGTTTTCGTCAGTGTCAGCGTCAGCATCTGGCCGAACGCCACCACCTCGGCATGCGCCGCTGCGTCTTGCGTGAATTCGTGGCTCGAACTCAATGCCACGCCGACCGCCGTCGCGGAAAATGTCATCGCCAGAAAGAGCAGTCCGCTGCCGAGGAAAACCGATGTGAAGAACTTGTCCTCAAAGCGGCCGAACCCGTCGCGCACGACACCGATGAACCACAGAAAGGTCATGCCCGCGAACGGCATCAGCACCGCTGCGACTTTGAGCCTGCCTCGTCCGGTGTCGGCCCATTGCGTGCCGTACGCCGCGTGCTCGGGCAGCGTGGTGCGGACGAGGACGAGCACCGCGCCGAACAGCAGGGCGAACAGCACACCGGCCAATGCCGCCGCACGCGGCGTCGACAGCCGGCGCAGCTGACGATCGACAGGGTGTTCCGTCACCCGGTCATCGTGGCACGGTTAGGGCTGGCCGGGGAGCAATCTGATCATCAGCCCGTTGGCCTCCGCCAGCAGGGTGTCCTCAGGACCTCGCAATTCCGCATTGACGAACGCCTTGCGGCCCTCGGACTCTCGCACCCAGCCACGTGCGGTCAGCGGAGTGTCGATGGGCGTCACCTTCCGGTAGTCGACATGCAGAAATGCCGTGCGGCTGATGGGTCGCCCTGCCGCGTGGATGACCATGCCGAACACCGAGTCGAACAGCAAGGGCAGCACGCCGCCGTGCACCGCATAGTTTCCGCCGACGGAGAACCTGCTGAACTGCACACTCAATTCGACGCCGTCGGGATCGAATTTGACCACCCGATACGGCGGCATCAGCAGGCTGCCGCTGCCCGGCAGGCTCGGAACCCGGTTGGCTGGACCGACGCCTTCGCCCGCCTCGAACGGGTCGAGTAGCTTGACCAATTCCTCGACGCGCTCGGCCGCCTGTTCCCACGTCTCGCTGTCGGGGTCGGCCGACACGGCCAGATCCTGCGCCCGCCGCATCGCGATTAGAAATCGGCCAAACCCCGGACCCGGGTCGGCTGCTTGGAAGTTCGGAAATCCGCCGTGTTTGTCGTAGTCGGGGTCGACCAGCCTGGGATCGTCCGTCATTGGCGTCGGCTCTTCGCGCAAGCGCTCATCGCTGCACCGCCAGGACGTCGCGTCGCACGATGGTCTGATCGCGTCCTGGCCCGACACCGATGCACGAGACATGTGCTCCGGCAAGCTCTTCCAGCCGCAGCACGTAGTCCCGCGCCTTGGCGGGCAGGTCGTCGAACTGTCGGGCGTCAGAGATGTCCTCCCACCAGCCGGGCAGCTCCTCGTAGATGGGCTCGGCGCGGGCGATGTCACTCTGGGTCATCGGCATGTCGTCGACGCGCTTGCCGTCGACGCGATAGCCGACACACACCGGCACTGTCTCCAGGCTGGACAACACGTCGAGCTTGGTCAGGAAGTAGTCGGTGATCCCGTTGACGCGGGTGGCGTAACGGGCGATGACCGCGTCGAACCAGCCGCAGCGCCTGCGTCGACCAGTCGTCACGCCGACCTCGCCGCCGGTCTTGCTCAGGTACTCGCCGAATTGGTCGAACAGCTCGGTTGGGAACGGCCCCGACCCGACCCGCGTGGTGTACGCCTTGAGGATGCCCAGCACGGTGGTGATGCGCGTCGGGCCGATACCCGAACCCACGCATGCACCGCCCGCGGTCGGATTCGACGATGTGACAAAGGGATACGTGCCGTGGTCGACATCGAGCAGCGTGCCCTGCGACCCTTCGAGCAGAACGGTCTCGCCCTTTTCCAGCGCGGCGTTGAGCAGGAAGCGGGTGTCGGCGATGCGGTGCCTGAAGCCCTCGGCCTCCGTCAGCAACGTGTCGACCACCTCGGCAGATTCGAGCGCCTTGCGGTTGTAGATCTTGACAAGCACCTGGTTCTTGAATTCCAGTGCGCCCTGGACCTTTTCGGCCAGCAGCGTTTCGTCGAGCACGTCGGCGACGCGGATCCCGATGCGCGCGATCTTGTCCTGGTAGCACGGGCCGATGCCGCGACCGGTGGTACCGATCTTCTTGCTACCCGCGTAGCGCTCGACAACCTTGTCCATCGCCACGTGATAGGGCATCAACAGGTGTGCGTCGGCGGAGATCAACAGCCGCTCCGTGTCGACGCCGCGATCCTCAAGGCCCTTCAGCTCGGTGAGCAACACACCCGGATCGACGACAACGCCGTTGCCGATGATGTTGGTGACGCCCGGCGTGAGGATGCCAGAGGGGATCAGGTGAAGCGCGAAGTTCTCGCCCGTCGGCAGCACCACGGTGTGGCCCGCATTGTTGCCGCCCTGATAGCGCACAACCCACTGCACACGGCCACCGAGCAGATCGGTGGCCTTTCCTTTGCCCTCGTCGCCCCATTGAGCGCCGATGAGCACGATTGCCGGCATGGCATTTCTCCCGCTTATTGTGATGCAGCCGGTGACAAACCCTATCCCAGCCGACCCGAGGAGTTCGCGCGGACGTGAGGAGCAGTTTGTCGAGCAACGCAGGAGCAGGCGTTGTGGTGGTGCTTTTCGGGGGGCGTCGATTGCCCCGCGCGCTGCGTGATCTGGCCACGGTGACCATCGACGACGTCACCTCCCACCGCAGGGTCGTCGTCGTGGGATCGGACGCCGATCTTGCTGCGGTGCTGACCCGGTTGTTGCGGGCCGACCGGTTGGATGTGGAGGTAGGCCACGTGCGCCGACCATGGGCCGCGCGCAGGGCCCGCGGAGGCGAGGCGCGGCGGGTTCCGCTCATCCGCGACGAGACGGGGACCGTGATCGTCCGCACCGCGTACTGGCTGCCGCCCGACGAGCAGGCCGCCGCGATCCATGGCGAGGCCGTCGTCGACGACACCGTGCTGTTCGACGGCAAGGTGACCGGCGTGCGGATCGAGCCGACGACGAGCATGCCTGGCCTGCGGGCGATGGCGCTGTCTGGTCGAATGCGGCCGAAACGCTGGCTGACCGGCCGTGCCGCACAGCTCGGCACCGACGCGGCGCTGCTGGTGCGCGACGGCGTGCCCGCACCGAGGCCGGTCCGTAGGTCGACGTTCTATCGGCACACCGAGGGCTGGCTGCGGGTCGGGTAGCGTCGATTTGTGAACATCCGACCGCTGCGCCAATCTGTGCGGCCCAGCCCCGTCTTCCTGGCGATCGTTGCGCTGACCGCAGTCGGCGGAGTGCTGGCATGGCTGGCCGCGGACACCGTGCGGCCGCTCGCGTACATCGGGGTGTTCATCTTCGTCATCGCGGGCTTCCTGGTGTCGCTGTGCGTGCACGAGTTCGCGCACGCCTACACCGCGTACCGGTTCGGCGACCACGACGCCGAGGCCCGCGGCTACCTGACACTGAATCCGTTGAAATACACCCATCCCCTGCTGTCGCTCGGGCTGCCCGCGCTGTTCATCGCGCTTGGCGGAATCGGCCTGCCCGGCGGTGCGGTGTACCTGCGCACGTCGTGGATGACGAAGCGGCAGAAGACCCTCGTGAGCCTCGCCGGGCCTGCCACCAACCTCGCATTCGCGATCATCCTGCTGGCGCTGACCGGGATACTCAGGCAGCCCGACCACGCGGTGTTCTGGGCCGGCATGGCGTTTCAGGCGTTCCTGCAGGTGACCGCGTTCCTGATCAACATCCTGCCGGTCCCTGGACTGGACGGCTACAGCGCGCTCGAACCGCATCTGAGCCCGGAGACCCAGCGCGCCCTGCAGCCCGCCAAGCAGTGGGGGTTCCTCATCCTGCTGTTGCTCCTCTTCACACCCCAGGTCAACCACTGGTTCTTCGGCCTCGTCGACTGGTTCTTCGGGCTATCTGGGATCTCCACATACCTGTGGCAGGTCGGCAGCCAGCTGACGCGGTTCTGGTCCGCCTGGTTCTGACGACGATCTTGCGACATATGCGTCTTTACGCATAGATTGCACGTATGGGTGCCGGACACGATCACAGCAATGCCGACACCCGTGTCAGCCGGATGGTCATCGCCGCGGCGATGCTGACCGCGTTCTTCGTCCTCGAGCTGACCACCGCGCTGATGATCAGTTCGCTTGCGCTGCTGTCCGACGCAGGCCACATGCTCACCGACCTTGTCGCGATGTTCATGGGTCTGACTGCGCTGCTGCTCGCCCGCCGCGGCAGCGCGTCGCCCGCCCGCACCTACGGCTGGCACCGCGCCGAGGTGTTCACCGCGGTCGCCAACGCTGTATTACTGCTTGGCGTCGCAGCGTTCATCCTCTACGAGGCCGTTGACCGGCTCGGCGACGCGCCCGAGGTCCCTGGTGTGCCGATGATCCTCGTCGCGCTGGCGGGATTGGCCGCCAACGCCGTCGTCGTGCTGCTGCTGAGGTCACAGTCCGAGGAGAGCCTGGCCGTCAAGGGCGCCTACATGGAGGTCGTCGCCGATACCGTCGGCAGCATCGGTGTACTGATCGCAGGCATCGTCACGGTCACGACGTCCTGGCCGTACGCGGACGTCGTCGTCGCCGTGTTCGTCGCGCTGTGGGTGCTGCCGCGGGCGATCGCACTGGCCCGGTCCGCGCTGCGGATCCTGTCCGAGTCGTCGCCCAGCCACATCGACGTCGAGGAGCTGCGCTCTGCGCTGTGTGCCGTCGATGGGGTGAGCGAGGTGCACGATCTGCATGTGTGGACCCTGGTGCCTGGCAAGGACATGGTCACCGCGCACCTGACGAGCAGCAGCGACTCCGCCCGTGTGCTCGGCGACGCGCGTGCGGTGCTGACCGCGCGCGGGCTTGACCATGCGACGGTTCAGGTCGAGCCGCCCGACGGTGCCGCGGACTGCAAGTGCGAAGCGGAGTAGTGACTGGTTAGGTGAGACCGAGTGCGGAACGCGCCGCCGGATCGCAGTCGTCGAGCAGATCCAGGCAGCGCTGATACTCGTCGGTTTCGCCGATGGCGTCGGCAGCCCGTGCCAGTGCCGCCACACAGCGCAGGAACCCGCGGTTGGGCTCGTGGCTGTAGGGCACAGGCCCGAACCCCTTCCATCCGTTGCGGCGCAACTGATCAAGGCCGCGGTGATAGCCCGTGCGGGCGTACGCGTAGGCGGTGATGGCCTTGTCGTCGGCCAGCGCATCCTCTGCGAGTGCGGCCCACGCCACCGACGCCGTTGGATGTGCGGCGGCCACGATGGCGGGATTTTCGGAGGCGGCGAGTTCGGCCTCGGCCGCACTGTCGCCCGGCAGCAGTACCGGGTCAGGTCCCAGCAGATCACCCATCCGCGTCATGGGCCCCATTGTGCCGTGCGGGTCGAAGCGAGCTTTCGGGCGGATGGTTAAGCTTCGGGCCGTAGCGTCGTTAGGGAGGAACCGCAGCAGGGATGTCGAACCCAACAGGGCCTGACCAATCGGATGAAGCAGGACAAGCGACGCCCGAAGCCGTCGACGACACGGCTGAGACGGACAAGGCCGAGGCCGTCACCGACCGGGAGCACGAGCCCGCTACCGAGATCTTGTTGTCGCCGGAGGCGGAAGCTCAGCTGCCCGACGAAGAGACGAACCAGCCCGAGGAGCGCCGCTTCACCGCGCCGTCAAATTTCGACGCGGGCTCGACCCAGATAATCGACAGGCCCTCCGACCCGGCCACAGAGGTGATGCCGCCGGTGTCGATGGGTCAACAGAACCCCGTTGTACCGCAAGTCATTCCGCCCCGATCCGGGACTGTAAGACCGCCGCGCACCCGTCGCAGCTGGGGCTGGGTCGTGGCGGTGATATTGGTCATCGCCGCTTTGGCGGCCGTGGCGATCCTCGGCACGCTGCTGTTGACGCGCGACTCGACGCCGAAGGTGTCGCAGCAGGACAAGGTCCGCTCGACGATCCAGAATTTCGACGTCGCGCTCCAGAAGGGTGATCTGGCGACGCTGCGCAGCATCACCTGCGGCACCACCCGCGACAGCTACGTCAACTATGAAGAGCGGGCCTGGACCGAGACCCACGCCAGGGTCGCCGCGGCCAACCAGTATCCGGTGGTCGCCAGCATCGACCAGGTGGTGGTCAACGGCGACCATGCAGAGGCCAACGTCACCACGTTCATGGCCTATGCGCCTCAGACGCGTTCGACGCGCAGCTTCGACCTCCAGTTCCGCGACGACCAGTGGAAGATCTGCCAGGCGCCCGACGGCTAGGGGTTCTGCGACATCGCGTAGCAGGTTCCGAAGTGCTCCTGGGTGCACGGGATGCCGTTCACGGTTGCGAATTGGCCCGGCAAGGAAACGACGTCGGCACCCTGCTGTGGAACCGTGATGCCGGGTGGCGGAGTGCCACCGGACTGCCCCTGAGTGCAAACCCCGTCGAATCGGGCCACGGTGCCGTACGGGCAGCCGTCGGCAGAGGCCGGTGAGGCGAAGGCCAGCGATCCCAAGGCCGTCGCCAATGTGGCACACCCGACCAGAATTGCGCGCTTCATCCTTTAGAGAGTAGACCCGCGAGCTGACGACTTCCTGAATTACCTCGTCGCGGTATCAGCCGGCCGTTACCGACCGACCCGCACTGTGCAGGTCATTGCATGCCTCGACGACACGCTCCGACATGCCTGCCTCGGCCTTCTTCAGGTAGCTGCGCGGGTCGTAGGTCTTCTTGTTGCCGACCTCGCCGTCGACCTTGAGGACACCGTCGTAGTTGGTGAACATGTGCCCCGCGACCGGTCGCGTGAACGCGTACTGGGTGTCGGTGTCGACGTTCATCTTCACCACGCCGAACTTCAACGAGTCCTCGATCTCGGACTTCAACGAGCCGGACCCGCCGTGGAACACGAAGTCGAAAGGCTGTGCACCATCGGGTAATCCGAGCTTTGCCGCGGCGACCTTCTGGCCTTCTTCGAGGATGTCGGGGCGCAGCTTGACGTTGCCCGGCTTGTACACGCCGTGCACGTTGCCGAACGTCGCGGCCAGCAGGTACTTGCCGTGCTCGCCCGCGCCGAGCGCATCGATGGTCTTCTCGAAGTCCTCCGCGGTGGTGTAGAGCTTGTCGTTGATCTCGTGGGCCACGCCGTCTTCCTCGCCGCCGACCACGCCGATCTCGATCTCGAGGATGATCTTGGCGGCCGCGGCCTGTTTGAGCAGCTCACGCGCAATTTCTAAGTTCTCGTCGATCGGCACCGCCGACCCGTCCCACATGTGCGACTGGAACAGCGGATTGCGGCCCTCGGCCACCCGCTTCTGCGAGATGGCAAGCAGCGGCTTGACGTAGCTGTCCAGCTTGTCCTTGGGACAGTGGTCGGTGTGCAGCGCGACGGTGATCGGGTACTTGTCGGCGACGATGTGGGCGAATTCGGCAAGTGCCACCGCGCCGGTCACCATGTCCTTGACACCGAGGCCCGAGCCGAACTCGGCGCCGCCGGTGGAGAACTGGATGATGCCGTCGCTGCCCGCATCGGCGAAGCCCTTGAGCGCGGCGTTGATGCTCTCGGAGCCGACGCAGTTGATCGCCGGGAAAGCGAACGAGTGCTCCTTGGCTCGACCCAGCATCTCTGCGTAGACCTCGGGCGTTGCGATGGGCATTTCAGTTCCTCTCGGCTGATCCAGGTTTGTTGCAGTATCTCAAGAGCGGCGCGAGTTCACATGGTCAGGACCATCCGGTAGCGGGCACGGCCCTCATCCATCGCCGCGTACGCCTCGGCGGCCTCGGCCAGAGGCCGCTCCTCGATCCACGCGCGAACGCCCGACAGGACGGCGAAGTGCATCGTCTCCTCGATGTCGCGGGACGTGCCGGACGGGTGACCGACAATCGAGTAGCCGGGGGTGATCAGCTGGATGGGCGCGATCGGCAGCGGGTCGGCGGTCACGCCGACCACGACCAGTTCGCCCTCCGCACTCAGGCCGCCGACGGTCTGCGCCATCGCGGCCGAATTCGCCGCCGTCGCGAGCACCACCGAGACGCCGCCAAGGGCCTGCAACGCCGCGGCGACGTCCTCGGCCGTCGAGTCGATGTAGTGGTGGGCGCCCAGTTCGCGCGCGTTGGCCTCCTTGTTCGCCCCGCGGGCGATCGCGATCGTCTCGAAGCCCATCGCCCTAGCCCACTGCACTCCGAGGTGGCCAAGGCCGCCGATACCAAGCACCGCCACCCGGTCGCCTGCCACCGCCTTGGTCCTGCGCAACGCGTGGTAGGTAGTCACGCCGGCGCAGCCCATCGGCGCCGCTTCGGCAAATGACAGTCCGTCGGGGATGCGGGCGAGCGCGGTGACCGGAGCCGTCACCGACTCGGCATAGCCACCGGGATAGTGCCAGCTCGGCACCTGCCCGTCCACGCACTGCATGAACTGGCCCCTGCGGCACGGGATGCACTTGTTGCAGTTGCCTCCGAACCAGCCGACGGCGACCCGGTCTCCGATGGCGAAGTCATCGACACCGTCGCCCAGTTCGGCGACCGTTCCCGCGATCTCGTGGCCAAGCGTCAGCGGCCATGTCATGTCCGGAAAACCACCGCTGAGGAATCCATGGTCGGTCCCGCACACACCGCAGGCCGCCACAGCGATGCGGACGTGGCCGGGGCCGGGCGGTGTGGTGTCGACGTCGACGATCGTCAAAGGCGCATTGGCAGACGCGGCATGAACAGCTTTGTGGGTGGCCATAGCCGACCCTAGCGCCGGTGGCAGCCCGGTACAGCGGCCTCTCAGCGGCACGCCGGTATCTTGGTATGCCATGACCACGACAGCCCTCGCCGAGGCGACGACCCGTCTGGCGCTCATGCCGGATGTCCTGGATCCGATCAAGCTCATCGGCTACTTCGGCACATGGGCCCTTGTGGGTTTACTCGTAGTGATCTTCGTCGAGTCGGGGGTGCTGTTCCCGGTGCTGCCGGGGGACACGCTGCTGTTCGTGGCGGGCATGCTCGCTGCGGGCACGGCCGCCGCGGGAAGTGCCGATTTCCGGCTGTGGCAACTACTGGTCTTCATCCCAATCGCCGCGATCCTCGGCGGACAGGTCGGGTACTTCGTAGGTCGATACTTGGGTACCGCGATGTTCAAGCCCAACGCTCGCGTGCTCAAGCAGCGCTATCTGGACGAGGCCCACACCTTCTTCGAGGAGCGGGGACCGTTCGCCATCGTGCTTGCCCGCTTCGTGCCGATCGTGCGCACCCTGGCGCCCATCACGGCGGGCGCGGCCAGGATGAGCTACGGCGTATTCACGCTCTACAACGTCATCGGTGCCGTCGTGTGGGGCGTCGGTCTGACGCTGCTCGGGTACGGGCTCGGCCAATTCGAGGTCATCCAGAAGCTGCTCGAGCCGATCTTCATCGTCATCGCGCTGGCGTCAGTGACACCGATGTTCATCGAGTGGTACAAGAGGCGCCGGAAAGCCAAGAAGGCGACCGGCGAACCCGCCGCCGAAGCCTAGGTGCGGCCTGTCTCCAGCGCACGGATCAGGCTGGCCGCATCCCACGGCCCTTTGTGCCGCACGCCGTTGACGAAAAACGTCGGCGTCGAGTTGAGGTCCATCAGTTCGGCGTCCTGCGCATCGTCCTGCACGCGATGCAGCACCTTCGACCGATGTACGCGAACGTCCTGGTCGAACCGTTCGAGGTCCAACCCGATGGAATTGGCGTACCGGTAGATGTCCGACCACTCGAGATCATCCTGGTGCGCGAACAGCTCGATCCCCATCTCGAAGTACTTGCCCTGCAGCCCCGCCGCCTCGGCAGCACATGCGGCGTCGAACGCACGCGGGTGCACCCGCTCGAGCGGGAGGTGTCGCCACACATAGAGCAGCTCGTCGCCGAAGTGGGCTCTCACCTCGTCGATGGATCCAGTGGCCCGGCTGCAGAACGGGCACTCGTAGTCGCCGTACTCCACGAGCGTCAAGGCCGCGTCAGGATTGCCTCGGATGTGGTCGCGGTTGGGGTCGACGGGCCGGATCAGCTTCGGCCCCACCGGTTCCGGCGGGCTGACCCAGTCGGTGACGCGGAAGACCGCCCATCCGAGGAGGAAGGCGAGGCCGGATGCCAGCAACACACCGATCCGCGCCTGGTCTTGGCTTGGCCGGCTCGGATATCGCGATATCGACGATGAAAAGCGCAATGGTGAAACCGATTCCGGACAACGCCGCGCCGCCTGCGATCCTGCGTAGCGTCAGCCCCGGTGCCAGCTCCCCCATCCCGGTACGTCGCATGAACCACGTCGCACCCGTGATGCCGATGAACTTTCCGACCACAAGTCCCGCGACGACGCCCCACGTCAGAGGCGAGTGCAGCGCGGCGATGACGCTGTCCGCATCGAGCCGCACCCCAGCGTTGGCCAACGCGAAGAGTGGCAACACCACGAACGACACATACGGTCCGAAGTCGGTTTGAAGCCGCTCGTTGATCGAAATCGACTCCCGCAGGCCACGGCTGGCGGCGCGGGCGTAGTGCGAGTTGGGTGATTGACGGAATGCGCGGATCAGGTCGACCGCCTGTTCCACCGTTGACGTTCGGGTGTGAAGACGGGGATCAGCAGCGCGAGTGCGACGCCTGCGAGGGTGGGATGTATTCCGGCCAGGAACAGCGCGATCCACAGCGCGACGCCGAGCAACGCGTAGGCCGCTCCGCGCGCGACCGGCATGAACCGGACCAGCGCGATCGCCGCGATCAATGCCGCCGAGACGATCAGCGGCACAACCTGAATGTTCTCGGAGTAGAACAGCGCGATCACACACAGCGCGCCGATGTCGTCGACCACCGCAAGGGTGAGCAGGAAAATCCGCAGCCGGGCAGGATATTTGGGTTTGATGATGGCAAGCGCGCCGATGAGGAACGCGGTGTCGGTGGAGATCACCAGTCCCCACGCCTGCGCGTTCTCCCCCGACGCGTTGAACAAAAGGAAGATGACGGCGGGCACGGTGAGCCCCGCGATCGCCGCGACGACGGGCACAGCCGCCCGTGCGCGATCGGTGAGCTGGCCGATGGCGAACTCACTTGTGACCTCGAGGCCGACGATGAAGAAGAAGAACGTCATCAGGCCGTCGTTGATCAGATGTTTGACCGTCGGTTCGAAGGCGTGATCTCCGAACGCAAAGCCGACGTGAGTGTCCAGTAGCGCCGAATATGTCTCTGCCCACGGCGAATTGGCCCAAAGGATCGCCGCGAGGGTGAACGCGAGGAGCAGCGCGGCCGCGGTGTTCTCTTTGGCGCCCGGCGCCTTTGGGTCGCACCTGAACCGGCCGGGCAGCAGGCGAACGATCCGCGGAAGCGGCTCTGTGGTCACTCGTCGGACACGGTGCCCCCGTCGCCGCTCGCGGCGGTGACAGCGGCTTCCATTAGCATCCAGCCCGACAGCTGCACCGACAGATCACGTTCGGGCACCGACGAGGCGTTGACCGCACCGTCGACGAACTCGGCCGACTTCGCACCGCCCGATGGAATCTCGGCCGTTCGGTCCCAGAATGCACCGAACAACGGCAGACCATCGACGGTCTGGCGGTTGTCCCACGCCGCCTGCCCGGACTTCAGCACCAGCGACCGGGCGGTGTCGCGAGCCTCGGCGTCCGCGGGCCCGTTCTGCGGCAGCGTGGTGACCACCAGTGCCAGGTAGCGCGCCAGGATGCCGTTGAACAGGCCACCGTCTCCGCCGCCTGCGCCGTTGATGATCCCGTCTGGTGCCATGTTCTCCCGCACAGCGGCGACCAGCCGGTGCACCCGCAAGGCGTGCTCGGGGTCCTCTGTGCGCGCCGCCAGCTCGACGTCCAGCCCGATCACCACGCCCTGGCAGTACGTGTACTGGGCGCGCACCAGTGACCCGCCCTTGATTCCGTCGAACACCAGGTGAGTCTCCGGGTCGATGAGGGTTTCGTCGATCCAGTCCGACATCTGCTGTGCCCGCCGCAGCCGGTCGCCGTACCGGGCAAGGAAGATGCCCGCAGGCCCGTTCGCCGGGGCATTGAAGAACTGGTCTTGTTTGCGCCACGGGATGCCGCCACCGTCCTCGGGCACCCATGCGTTGAGGAATTGCTCGGACAGCTTCTTGAGCGCCTTCGGCCGCTCGACGCCTGCCAACCGCCCGGCCCGCTCGAGAGCCAGTGCGAGCCAGGCCATGTCGTCGTAATAGCTGTTGGTCCAGGTACCGTTGTTGCGCAACCGATGTGACCGGATCTGACGGGTGATCTTGGTGATCCGGTCGGGTTGCGGGTCGCGGACCTGCGCATCGACCAGGCAATCCAGCAGGTGCGCCTGCCACCAGTAGTGCCACGTGCGGAACTCGCCGTCGTGGCGGGTTGGCGGCCACGACACCACGCCGAGCTGAGTGCCTGGCATCTTCCAGATCCGTTTCAGGTGCCGCTTGGCAACGGCGGCTTCCGCACTTGCTGCTCGGTTGGCCCATAGCTGATCCATGGTGTTGATCCTGCCCTACCAGGCCTTGGAAATGTCCCCATGTTGAGTGATCCAGGTGTGCATGGCGATGCCCGCGGCAACCGCGGCGTTGACGCTTCGGGTTGATCCGAATTGGGCGATCGACACTGTGACGGCCGCGCCAGCTTTCGCGTCGTCGGTGATGCCCGGGCCTTCCTGGCCGAAGATCAGCAGGCAATCCCGCGGCAGATCGGTGTGTTCGAGTCGCACCGCGCCTGGCACGTTATCGACGGCAACGACGGTCAACCCGGAATCCGACGCGAACTCCAACAGTTCGGCAGTGGTGTCGTGGTGGCGCAGGCGTTGATAGCGGTCGGTCACCATGGCGCCGCGCCGGTTCCAGCGCCTGCGACCGACGATGTGCACGGTGTCGACGGCGAACGCGTTGGCTGTCCGCACCACCGCGCCGATGTTCGCGTCGTTTCCGAAGTTCTCGATCGCCACATGGAGCGAGTGACGGCGGTCGTCGATGTCGGCGATGATCGCCGCGCGCGTCCAGTACCGGTATGCGTCAACGACGTTGCGGGTGTCGCCGTCATGCAGCAGTGCCGGATCGAATCGCGGATCGACTGGCAGCGGACCTTCCCATGGCCCAACGCCCGGGGCGTCCCCCCATTCCGTTGGGCCCGCATCAGTCATGGCTGGTCCACAACCCCGCGTGCGTGCCGACGAGCGAGACCGTCCCATAGAGCAGTGCCGCGTTGATCTCCCCCTGTGTGCACAGCGACGCGCGGACCTGAACCGAGGCCAGCGATGCCTCGGGCAGCACGAGCACCGAGGCGCCGTAGACGTCGCAGGCGTGGCTCAGTCCAGGGGCGGGCAGCGTCGGCGCCGCAAGCACCATCATGGGGCCGCCGCGGCGGGCCGAGTCGTCGCGGTATCGCGCTGCCAGACCGGCGATTTCGAGCCCGAGCAGCATATAGCCGTTGCCGGTGAATGCCGTTGGGTCACCCATCGCGGTCGGATCCAGCTGGGCGCCGTCGGCGCGAAACGCGTCGACACTGGTGCTCTTGAGAACCAGCCCGGTGTCGTTCTCGTTCGTCGGCAGCACGCCGATGGGAAACGCCGCCGGGTACGCCGCGGCGGTGTCAGGGATTCGCTCACGCGGCGAGTACACGTAGACGCCACGCACCTGGGACTGGTCACGCTGCGGACCCAAACACACCGTGCCTGCGAGATGGTCCGGGGCGGGCGCTGACAATGGTTGCAGCGCAAGGGTTGTCACATCCTTGCAGGTGCCGAGGCCGTTGGCCTCGATCGGATGCGCCAACGCACCGTAGAGCCCGAACCGGATGTCCTCGGGTTTGGCGTGCGGGCCGTCCTTCTGCGACGGGGTGCCATCCACGTCGACAAGGACGTAGTCGCCGTCGAACCGCAGGTTCGTCACCGACATGTTCCAGCCGAGGACGGACAGCGACTCGCCGATGGCCGCCGACTGTGTGGAGTAGGGATGGGCGTGGCTGCCGTCGCCTGAGCACCCAGAGGCGACCATGACGACCGCCGCCATGACGGCGATTCGGGCACGAAGTGACATCTAGGTACGGCCGCGTCCTTTGCCGACAACTTTCGTCATGGCGCGCAACAGGTTTCGCGGCACCACCCGTCCGCCGGTGGTGAGCGCCTTGTACTGCAGGCCGGGAACGATGACCACCTTGTCCTTGGCGACGTCGGCCATGCATTCGCGCACCACGTCGTCGACCTCGAGCCAGAGGAATGACGGAGTCGAGGCCATGTCAATGCCTGCCCGAGCGTGAAACTCGGTGTGCACGAAGCCAGGGCACAACGCGTGCACGCCGACGCCGGTGCCGTCGAGACCGTTGGCCAGCCCTTCGGAGAACGCGATCACCCAGGCCTTGGACGCCGAGTACGTTGACCCCCGGCCCGGCAACAACCCCGCCACGCTGGCGACGTTGATCACCGTGCCCTCGTCGGCCGAGAGCATGGGCGGAAGCGCGGCGTGGGTCAGCTGCATCACCGCGGTCACGTTGACGTCGAGCTGCGATTGCAGCATCGCCAGGTCGGCGGTCCAGAATTCCCCTGACGTGCCAAACCCGGCGTTGTTCACCAGAACTCGCACTCCGGCGGCCAGCCGGTCGGCCACCTTGGCGCGGTCGGCGTCGGAAGCCAGGTCGGCCGCGAGGACCTCCACGTTCGCCCCTGCCTCGTCGTGCAACTCGGCGGCGAGGCACTCCAGCCGCTCGGCGTCGCGAGCAACCAGCACCAGGTCGTAGCCGTCGATGGCGTAGCGGCGGGCGAATCCCGCGCCAAGCCCGGACGTCGGTCCAGTGATCAGTGCGACGGGGCGTGACATGCCCTAGAGCGTAGCTACCGCTGGTAGTGCGGAGACTGCCGCCCGTTGCGCGACGGTGGCGGCGGCGGGCGGCGCACCGGATCGGCGCGGCCGGCCTCGGGCCGCGGTTGTGCGTAGCGCCCGACGTCGGCGCGGCCCGGCGGCAGGTCCGCCCGGCCGGGCGGCAACTCGGAACGTGCAGGCGCCGGTGTGAGCGGGCGGCTCGGCGAGCCACTGCGCCTCGCGACGGCCTGACCGGCGATCGCCTGCGGGATCGGCGGCAGCACCCGCAGCAGGTCGTTGAACTGGCGCACGGTCCGCAGACCCTCGTCCCACTGGGCGCGGGTGCTGGTGACGGGCATCGACACCAGGGTCCAGTTCTGCTCGTTCCACATGATCTCGGCGCAGTCGGGCGCCGTATGCGCGAACGTCACCATCCGCCGGTCGCAGGCCCGCCGTGCGGCGTCGAGGTTGGTGGAGTACACCATCCGCGGACCGATCGCGCCGAGCAGCCAGATGTCGTTCTCCCGCGGCTCCTTGATGCCCTTGAGCCGCAGGTCGACGACGACATTTGTGCCGACCTTGCGATGGAGCGCGATGACCGTCGCGACATCTTCCAGGTCGAAGATGAACACAGCCTCGCCGCGGATCTGCCCGAGCACGACGTTCTTGGCGCTCACGTCGCCGACGGTGGACATCACCCCGCGCTTCCAGCGCTTGAGGATGTCGCCCGATTCGTGCTCGTAGTCGAAGCCGTGCGACTTCGCCCACGACTTGCGGCGACGGCCCAGACCACGTCGACGGTCGACGTCGACGTACAGCAACACCGCCGCACCCACGAAACAGAGTGCGGACAGCGTGAACCAGAGGGGCACCATCGCGCCCTAGCCTACTTGGAGGTGGCGATTAATCCCGAACTCAACGAGATCACGGTCACATCTCAGCCCCGGACCAGCGTGCCACCGCCGCGAGCTCAAGTATTTCTGAGCGGTCCGCAGCCAGGATGAACCCCGATTCGATCGCACCGTCAAGCGCCGCCGTGAAACGCGCGAGGTACTCCCCAGAACCGCCCGGATACAGCGAGCTCAGCGTCGCGGGGTCGAACAGCTCGCCTGAGCCGAACAGGAACGACATGGGGCTCTCCCGAGGTCCGATGCCCGAAGTCCTGGCGATAGGCACATCGACCCACGGGGTGCGAACACCGCCCTTCGCTATCCCGTTCGCGTCGATGCCGAGCTGGGGCGGCTCCACGTCGGTCAAGGCGATCGGTTGCCCGGTCGGTGCGGGTTCGCCGGTTCGGACCCAGGTGTTCAGTGCCGAGATGGCCGCTTGCAGGACGTAGTGGTGCTGTGGGGCGAAATTGATGCAGTACGACAACCGCGTCCCCATCAACTCATTCGTCGGCGCGTACGCCGCGACGATGTCCTCTATCGGCACGGATCCCGTGTCGATGAACCCGACGCGAATGGTGTAGTTATCGGCGTGCGCGGTCCCGGGAATCTCCCACGCCCGCAAGAGCTCGTCATCGGGCCGTCGCGCAGCGTGGTATCCCATCCGCCAGCCACCGATCAGGTCGGTTTCGGTGATGACCGTCATGGTCGGGACGCGTAGGTCGGGCCGGAATGGCACCGCCTCTACGGCGTCAGGATTTGACGCGTCATAGACGCTGGATCCGTCCAGCGGCGCCGCAGGCCCGAATCGTGAATGAACAAGGAAGCCATCGTAGACCCCAGTGACCGGATCGACGTCGTTGACGTAGGTCGTCAGATACGCGGCAGATTGTGACTCCCCAACGGCGAGAACGGCTTTCGGTGCAAGGCCGCCCAGCAGACCATTCCTGACAAGCGACCCAACCTGCGAGAAGATGTCGTAGGCGTACGCGTCGCCGGGGTGTCTGAGTCGCGAATACCGTTCTGGATCCTGGGCCTTGAGCGACATGTCAGCGCCGACGAGGCTCGCGCCGCCCTCGACACCAACGCGTTGCGCCGAGACCGCGACGTAGGCGTAGCCCTGGCGCGCGATCTCGCGATGAGCCATGAACCAGACGGCGGGTGCATCGATGCCTCCGCTGACATTGAGCCACTCGACGATGACCGTTCCGTTGAACACTGCGTGGTCGGTCGGTGTCAGAACCACGACGCGCGTGGTGTAGTCCGCCTGCGCGTCGGCCGTGTGCGACGACGCCGTCCCCGAGACGAAGAACTCCTCTGCCCGATAACCGAGGGCGTCGGCCTCGTAGGCGCCGAGAAGGAGGTTCGGCTTACCACCGACGGGCCATGCGGACGAGACGGGCGTGATCACCGTTCATCGATATCACGCCCGTCTGGGTTGCCGCTCAGCCCAGGACCAGGGAGTCCCCGTCCGCGCTGATGTTGACCGGCACGACGTCACCGTCGTGCACCTCGCCTGCCAACAGCATCTTGGCCAGCTGGTCGCCGATGGCCTGCTGAAGCAGGCGACGCAGCGGCCGCGCGCCGTAGAGCGGGTCGAACCCGCGCTCGGCCAGCCATTTCTTGGCGGGCAGCGACACCTCGAGGGTGAGTCGCCGCTGCTGCAACCGCTTGGCCAGCTGCTCGAGCTGGATATCAACGATCTCGACCAATTCCTCGGGGTTGAGCGCGTCGAAGATGATCACGTCGTCGAGCCGGTTGATGAACTCGGGCTTGAACGCCGAGCGCACGGCCGCCATCACTTGCCCCTCCGTCCCGCCTGCACCCAGGTTCGACGTCAGGATCAGGATCGTGTTGCGGAAGTCGACGGTACGGCCCTGGCCGTCGGTCAGCCTGCCCTCGTCGAGCACCTGCAGCAGCACGTCGAACACGTCAGGGTGAGCCTTCTCGATCTCGTCGAACAGGATCACCGTGTACGGCCGCCTGCGCACCGCCTCGGTCAGCTGACCGCCCTGGTCATACCCGATGTAGCCGGGAGGGGCACCGACAAGGCGGGCCACCGAGTGCTTCTCGCCGTACTCGCTCATGTCGATGCGGACCATCGCCCGTTCGTCGTCAAAAAGGAACTCGGCCAACGCCTTGGCCAACTCGGTCTTGCCGACGCCGGTCGGGCCGAGGAACATGAACGAGCCCGTCGGGCGGTTCGGGTCGGCGACGCCTGCGCGGCTGCGGCGCACCGCATCCGAGACGGCCTGCACTGCCTTCTTCTGGCCGACGACGCGCTTGCCGAGCTCGTCCTCCATGCGAAGCAGCTTGGCGGTCTCACCCTCGAGCATCCGGCCCGCCGGGATGCCGGTCCACGCCGACACCACGTCGGCGATGTCGTCGGGCCCGACCTCTTCCTTGAGCATGACGTCCTCGCGGACCTCGGCCTGTGGCAACGCCGCGTCGAGCTTCTTCTCGACCTCCGGGATGCGGCCGTAACGCAGTTCGGCGGCCTTCTCCAGATTTCCGTCTCGCTCGGCACGGTCGGCCTCGCCGCGCAACGTCTCCAGCTGTTCCTTGAGCTCACGGACCACGTCGATGGCGCTCTTCTCGTTCTGCCAGCGGGTCGTCAGCTCGGACAGCTTCTCCTTCTGGTCGGCAAGCTCGGCCCGCAGCTTCTCGAGTCGCTCCTTGGATGCGGCGTCTTCCTCCTTGGTCAGCGCCATCTCCTCGATCTCGAGGCGACGCACCAGCCGCTCAACCTCGTCGATCTCGACGGGCCGGGAGTCGATTTCCATGCGCAACCGCGACGCCGCCTCATCGACCAGGTCGATGGCCTTGTCGGGCAGGAACCGCGCGGTGATGTAGCGGTCGGACAGTGTGGCCGCCGCGACCAACGCGGAGTCGGTGATGCGGACACCGTGGTGCACCTCGTAGCGGTCCTTGAGGCCGCGCAGGATGCCGACGGTGTCCTCGACGGAGGGTTCGCCGACAAACACCTGCTGGAAGCGACGTTCCAACGCGGCATCCTTCTCGATGTACTTGCGGTACTCGTCGAGCGTCGTCGCGCCGACCAGCCGCAGCTCGCCGCGGGCCAGCATCGGCTTGATCATGTTGCCCGCGTCCATCGCCGACTCACCGGTCGCGCCTGCGCCGACGATGGTGTGCAGCTCGTCGATGAACGTGATGACCTGGCCTGCGGAGTTCTTGATGTCGTCGAGCACCGCCTTGAGCCGTTCCTCGAACTCGCCGCGATACTTCGCGCCTGCCACCATCGAACCGAGGTCGAGGGAGACGACGGTCTTGTCGCGCAGGCTCTCCGGCACGTCGCCCGCCACGATGCGCTGGGCCAGGCCCTCAACGATCGCGGTCTTGCCGACGCCGGGCTCACCGATCAACACCGGGTTGTTCTTGGTGCGACGGCTCAGCACCTGCACGACGCGGCGAATCTCGTTGTCCCGCCCGATAACCGGGTCGAGCTTGCCTTCCCTGGCCAACTCGGTCAGGTCGGTAGAGTACTTCTCCAACGCCTGGTAGGTGGCCTCAGGGTCGGGGCTGGTGACGCGCGCGCTGCCGCGCACCTTTGTGAACGCGTCGCGAAGCGCCTCGGGGGACGCGCCGTGCCCGGTCAGCAGCTTGGCAGTGTCACTGTCGCCAGTGGCGAGGCCGACGAGCAGGTGCTCGGTCGAGACGTACTCGTCGTCCATCTCGGTGGCGAGGCTCTGGGCTGCGGTGATTGCGGCCAGCGAGTCGCGCGCCAGCTGCGGCGTCGAGGCCGCACCGCTTGCGCTGGGCAGCCGGTCGATGAGGCGTTGCGTCTCGGTCCGGATTGTCGCTGGATCGACGCCGACGGCCTCAAGTAGTGGGGCGCCAATGCCATCGTTCTGAGTGAGCAGTGCCATCAACAGGTGGGCGGGCCGGATCTCCGGGTTGCCAGCGGCGGTCGCCGCCTGCAGGGCCGAAGTCAGGGCCGCCTGAGTCTTGGTCGTCGGGTTGAACGAGTCCACGACACCTCCATCATTGAGCTAGGGAAATGCTTGTCGCGTTGTTCAACGCCGTCAAGGTTGAGTCTGTTCCGCTCAACTCTGACTTTTTCGACGACTGTGCGGATTCGTGCGTGACACGCCGCGGCGGCTTACCAAACCGCACAGTCGTCATCGGTCACGCTGGGGTGGTGCGCAGGATGCTGGTGATCGTGACGGGCTTGGTCCTCATCTCGTCGGCGCCTGCTCACGCTGCCACCGACGAAGACCAGGTCCGCGCGGTTCTCAACGGCATGAATGGGTCCTACAACAGCTCCGATTTCAGGGGGTTCGCCTCACACCTCTGCGCCGACATGCTCAAGGCCGCCGGCTTCGAAGCGGGTTGGTATGCGAGCAGGAAATCCGACGGACCCACCCAGATCACCATCAACTCGGTCGAGGTAACCGGCGCTGACGCCGTTGCCAACGTCCGATTTGCGGCCGCAAACCACGCGGATACCAAGACCCTCGACGTCGAATTTCTTCGTGAGGGCGCTGAGTGGAAAGCCTGCCGCTACGAATCCGGCCAGTACATATAGTTCGATCCGTGCTGACCGAACTCATCCCGCTTGCGCTGGTTGTCGCGCTCTCGCCGCTGTCGATCATTCCGGCGGTGTTGGTGCTGCATACACCGCGACCCAGACCGACCGGCCTGGCTTTCCTGGTCGGCTGGCTGTTCGGACTTGCGGCGTTGACGGCCATCTTCGTCGAGGTGTCCAACCTGCTCGGCGGCCTCGGTGACAAGCCACCGGGGTGGGCGTCGTGGCTACGGGTCGCCGTCGGCGCGGCGCTGATCGTGTTCGGCATCTACCGCTGGCTGACCCGCAAGCGATCGGCCCACAGTCCGGGCTGGATGCAGAGCCTGGGCAAGCTCACACCTGTGAGGGCGGGCGGCGCCGCCATGACACTGGCCGTAGCCAACCCGAAGGTGCTATTCCTATGCGCCGCAGCGGGTTTGGCGATCGGCTCGGCCGGTCTGGGTGCGACGCACGCCTGGATCGCGGTGGCCTGGTACGTGGCGGTCGCCGGGTCGACGGTCGCGATTCCGATACTCGCGTACGCGGTCTCTGGCGATCGCCTCGACGAGCCGCTGCGGCGGCTGAAGGTCTGGATGGAGCGGCAGCATGCCACCCTGGTGGCGGCCATCCTGATCGTCATCGGTCTATTGGTGCTTTACAAGGGAATTCACGGGTTATAGCCGCTGTGCGCCACTGCAGGTCGGCGCCCGCCTAAACTCGGGCGGCGTGGGACTGGACGACGGTGACTCGCTGCGCTTGCTGCGCGACGCGGTCGATCCTGCGATGGGGTCCGACGAATTGATCCGCAGGTTCTACACCCGCTGGTTCGCCATCGACATATCGGCGCGCGACCTGTTTCCGCCCGACATGGCCACCCAGCGCACCGCGTTTGCCAACGCGATGACGTGGTTGTTCTCCGAGCTGATCGCCCAGCACGCCAACGAGCCGGTGGCGTTCCTCGCACAGCTCGGTCGCGACCACCGCAAATACGGTGTCGCGCAACGACATTACGACAGCATGCAGGACGCGTTGTTCACCACGTTGCGCAGTCATCTGATCGAGAACTGGGACGACAAGCTCGCCGAGGCCGCGCACGACGCGGTCACGTTGATCATCGGCGTGATGCGCGGCGCTGCCGACGCGGAGAAGGGCCCGCCCTACCGCGACGGCACGGTGATCGAGCACCTCCGGATCACGCGCGACGTGTCGGTGGTCCGGCTGCAGCTGGATAAGCCGCTGTACTACCACCCCGGCCAGTACGTCACGGTGCAGGTGCCGCAGTGGCCGCGGCGGTGGCGCTACCTGAGCCCCGCGATTCCCGCCGACCGCGGCGGAGCCATCGAGTTTCACATCCGCTCGGTCACCGGCGGCATGGTCAGCACCGCGATCGTCGGAGAGACCAAGCCCGGCGACCGGTGGCGGCTGTCCAATCCTCACGGTGGCATGCAGATCGCAAGGGACGGCGGCGACGTGCTGATGGTCGCGGGCGGCACGGGTCTTGCGCCGTTGCGAACCCTCATCATGGACCTCACCCGCTACGGCGATAACCCGCGTGTGCATCTGTTCTTCGGCGCCCGCTATCCCTGCGAGCTCTACGATCTGCACACGCTGTGGCAGATCGCGTCGACCAACCCGTGGCTGTCGGTGACACCGGTGTCGGAATTCAACACCGATCCGCCGTGGGCCACCGAATACCCCGATGTCGAGCCGCCTCGCGGTTTGCATGTGCGGCAGACGGGCATGCTGCCTGACGTCGTGACGCGCTACGGCAACTGGGGCGATCGACAGATCCTGATCTGCGGCGGCCCGCAGATGGTCGAGGCCACCAAGGAAGCGCTGATCGCCAAAGGCGCACCGGCCGAGCGCATACAACACGATCCGCTCGCAACCTGAGCGTGGCAGGATCGGAAGCCGTGCCCGAGTTCGAGTCCGTCACGCTGCGCGATCCTTCGTCAGCGCTTACCGCGACCTACGTCCCCAACGCAGGTATGGTCGGCACGTCGCTTGCCGACGACGGGGTAGAACTACTCGGCCAACGCCGGGGTCTGCAGGCGTATGTGTCGACCCACCGCACGATGGGCATCCCGATCCTGTATCCGTGGGCGAATCGATTGAGCAGCAACGGTTATGGCGTCGACGGCGCTGTTATCACGCTGACCCCGGGTACCGGCGGCGTGCGCACCGACCAGCACGGCGTGCCGATCCACGGCACGCTTGCAGGCTACCCCGACTGGCATGTCACCACGCGGCTCGAATCGCAGCTCACCGCCGAACTGGATTTCGCGGCGCGCCCTGGACTGCTGGCCACCTTCCCGTTTCCGCACCTGTTGGAACTCAGCATCACACTCGCCGATCGCACGCTCACTGTGAAGACCACGGTGACAGCGACGACGGGTGCGCGCGTCCCGTTGTGCTTCGGCTTTCATCCGTACCTGCAGCTGCCAGATGTCCCGCGGGCACGGTGGCAGATCGAGACTCCGGCCATGCGGTTCCATCCCGTCAATGCGTGGGGTATTCCCACCGGTGCGATGGAACAACGCGAGGCGACGACAGAGACGTTGGGCGACAAGGTCTTCGACGACGGCTACGACGAAGTACCGGACGGCTCCGTGTTCGCGTTGTCTGGCGGCGATCGTCGTATCGAGGTGCATTTCGACGTGGGCTACTCCGCCGCGCAGGTGTTCGCCCCCGGCGACGACGATGTCGTGTGCTTCGAGCCGATGACCGCGCCGACCGACTCGCTACGTCGCGGCGGCTATCGGGTGGTCAACCCCGGAGAGTCCGCGGTCGCGCAGTTCCGGCTTAAGGTGGCCTAGTGGCTGACCCGTCGCACGTCACCCTGCGCGACCCATCGTCGGAGCTGTCGGCGGTGTATGTCCCCGGCGCCGGCATGATCGCCACGTCGTTGTCCGATGGCGGTACCGAACTGCTCGGGCAGCGCCGCGGCCTGGATGCCTACCTGTCAGCGGGCAAGACGATGGGTATCCCGCTGCTGTTTCCCTGGGCAAACCGCTTGAGCGCCAGGACATATGTCGTCGACGGCGAGACCGTCACTCTTGCACCGAACGCATACGGTGTGCGCCCGGACAACAATGGCCTACCCATCCACGGTCTGCTTGCCGCCTACCCAGGATGGCAAGTGCAGCAGGCCTCCGGCCAGAAACTCACCGCCGAGCTGGATTTCGGGGCACATCCGGAACTGCTCGAGAGTTTCCCGTTCCCGCATCTTGTCGAGGTGACCGTCGAGTTGCGCGACCGCACCCTCACGGTCACCACCACCGTGACACCGACGACGGACAAGGCGGTGCCGCTGGCGTACGGATATCACCCATATCTACAGCTGCCCGATGTGCCGAGACCCCAATGGCAGATCGAGCTGCCCGCAATGCAGCACCTGGTCCTCGACGCCACCGGTATTCCAGCCGGTGCGACGGCCGAACGTCGCGCGACCGCGGAGCCGTTGGGCGACACGGTGTTCGACGACGGTTTTGATGGCGTCGGTGAAGGGGCTGTGTTTGCGGTCTCGGGCGGCGGACGCCGCCTGGAGGTGCGATTCGAGCGGGGCTACCCCGCCGCGCAGGTGTTCGCGCCCGCGGGTGAAAAGGTGATCTGCTTCGAACCGATGGCCGCGCCGACGGACGCATTGCGGCGCGGCGGCTACCGGTGCGCGCGGCCCGGTGAGCCGGACGCGACGGTGTTCTCGATCAAGGTGGAATAGCGGCTGTCTCTACTCGGCTAGACGTCGCCGCCGAGCGGCTCCAGGCTGCCACACCACCACGGCCGTGCTCTTGGGCACCACCGCGACGTCTCGCCGCTGCGTGGCGCGTAATTGGTCGAGTTCCTCGGCCAATTCACGCATGCGGGCCTTCAGCGCCTCTACTTGGTTGGTCAGCTCGATGATGCGCTTGATGCCTGCCAGGTTCACGCCCTCGTCCTGGGATAGCCGCTGCACCTCCCGCAGCAAGTCGACATCGTGCTGGGAGTAGCGGCGCCCACCTCCGGAGCTGCGCTCCGGGCTGACCAGGCCGAGGCGGTCGTAGGTGCGCAATGTCTGCGCGTGCATGCCCGCCAGCTCGGCGGCCACCGAGATCAGAAAGGTACGGGCGTCGTCCTTCTTGGCCATCACGCACCCGCCCATCCGGCCCGGGGGTCAAACCCGCTGGCCCGCTCCGCTTTCGCGTAAGCCTCCAGCGCCTCCTGCGCCTCGCCCTCCAGGCTCGGCGGCACCGCAACCTTGACAGTGACGAGCAGGTCACCGTGGCCGCCCGCGCGTTTCGGGACCCCGCGTCCACGTACCCGCAGGATGCGACCGTCGGACGTGCCTTTCGGCACCCGCACACCGACCTTGCCTTCCAGCGTCGGCACCGAAAGTGTTGTGCCCAGCGCCAACTCATGGAAGGCCACAGGAACGGTGACGGTGAGGTCGTCGCCATCACGGCCAAACACCTTGTCCGACTTGACATGTACTGTGACATACAGGTCGCCCGACGGGGCGCCCCGCAAGCCGGCCTCTCCCTGTCCGGCCAACCTGATCCGTTGGCCGTCCTCGACACCGGGCGGG
>CAWIEE010000036.1:0-16270 GCA_963835075.1 uncultured Actinomycetota bacterium
CATCGGCCCGGAATGCGACTTCGTCACCGAGATCGCGGTCAACTTCCCGCTCTACGTGATCATGTCGCTGCTCGGCCTGCCCGAGGAAGATTTCCCGCGGATGCACCAGCTGACGCAGGAGATGTTCGGCGGCGACGACGAGGAGTACAACAAGCGCGGCACCACCCCGGAGGAGCAACTCGCGATTCTGCTCGACTTCTTCACGTATTTCTCTGCTCTGACGGCGTCGCGCCGCGAACACCCGACAGAGGACCTGGCATCGGCCATCGCCAACGGCCGCATCGACGGTGAGCCGTTGTCCGATGTCGACACCGCGTCGTACTACGTGATTGTCGCCAGCGCAGGCCACGACACCACCAAGGACGCGATCTCCGGCGGCCTGCTCGCGCTGATCGAAAACCCCGACGAGCTAACGCGATTGCGCGACAACATGGACCTGATGCCGACCGCGATCGAGGAGATGATCCGGTGGACCACCCCGGTCAAGGAGTTCATGCGCACCGCCGCCGAAGACACCACCGTTCGCGGTGTGCCCATCGCCAAAGGTGAATCTGTCTACCTGGCTTATGTTTCCGGTAACCGGGACGAAGAGGTGTTTGACGAACCGTTTCGCTTCGACGTCGCCCGAGACCCCAACAAACATGTCGCGTTCGGGCACGGGGTGCATTTCTGTCTCGGCGCCGCGCTGGCGCGGATGGAGATGAACAGCCTCTACTCCGAACTGATCCCGCGGCTGGAGTCCATCGAACTGACCGGTGAACCAGAACTGGCCGCCACCACCTTCGTCGGTGGACTCAAACACCTGCCGATTCGCTACTCACTGAAGTGATCTCGGAAGGATCCTTCGCAAAGCATTTCAGGAACCCGTCGACGGCGGCGATCGCGACCGCCTGGTAGTCGAAGTCTGCCAGCGTGCTGATCCTGCCGAACGCCAGCGGGCCGATCAGCAGCGCGAAAGCCATTGAGCGGTCGACGGGTTTGAGTTCGGCGGCAGCCTCGGGGCTGTCGAAGATCGCGTCAAACGGCGCCGAATACTGTTCCGCGAGACGTTCCCGCAAGGATCGCATCTCCGGGCTGGTCACCTCGTGACGGTCGGGCAACTGCCCGATGTCCGGTCCGAGCGACAGCCACGCCATCGCCGTCAACATCGTCGGCACCTCGGCGATCGACTGGGCCCACGCCCCGACGATGGCAATGAGACGATCGCGCAGCGACCCCTCGTTCGGCGGCATCGGCGCAGGCGGTATGAGGCTCATGAACGACGCGGCCAAAAGGTCATTGGCGCTTGAGAAGTGGCGATACAGCGTGGCCCGCGCGACGTTGGCGCTGCGGGTGACCGCGTCGATGGTCACCGCGCTGGGGCCACCCGATCGCAGCAGCGCCGTCGCGGCATCGAGCAATCGGGCCCGCGACCGGGCAGGCCGCGGATCGTTACTGGCTGGGCCCACGCGTGAACTGCGCACGGCCATGACTCCCACCACCCTTCCCAAGAAATAAGACTATCCGTCTCTGAACAAGACTGTTAGTCTCAAAAGTATCCACCATAGGAAGGCGGCGACGATGGTCGACACCCTCGACCAGTCCAACCAGGATAACGACGCCTCAATCACCAGCCTGTCCAAGCGCAAACGCGTCTGGCTGCTGGCGGTCGCGAGCACCGATGTGCTGCTGGTGATCACGTCCATGGTGGCGCTGAACGCGGCACTTCCCGATCTCGCTCGACAGACCTCGGCGACTCAGGGCCAACTCACCTGGATCGTCGACGGCTACACGCTGGTGTTGGCATGCCTGCTGTTGCCTGCGGGCGCCATCGGCGACCGCTATGGGCGGCGCGGCGCGCTGCTCGTCGGTCTGGCCGTCTTCGGACTCGCCTCTATCGCGCCGGTGATACTCGGTAGTCCCTTGCAGATCATCATTGCGCGGGCGGTGGCGGGAGCCGGTGCCGCGTTCATCATGCCCGCGACGTTGTCGCTCTTGACGGCTGCCTTTCCGAAGTCCGAACGCAATAAGGCCGTGGGGATCTGGGCGGGCATGGCGAGCTCCGGTGCCGTCTTCGGATTTCTTGGCACCGGAATCCTCATGCACTTCTTCTCGTGGCAGTCGATCTTCTATGCATTCGCCGTCGCGGCGGTCGGCATGTTCATCTGCACGTGCACGATCGGGTCGTCGCGAGACGAAAACGCTACACCGATCGACAGGATCGGTGCTGTGCTCATCGGCGCCGCGGTCGCCGTGTTCGTTTTCGGCGTCATCCAGGCCCCCGATCGCGGGTGGACCAACCCGGTGGTGTGGGGCTGCATGACCGCAGGAGTCGCACTCGCGGTCGCTTTCGCGATCGTCGAATTACGCCGCACGCATCTGCTGCTCGACATGCGCCTGTTCAGCAGGCCGGATTTCGCGACCGGCGCCGTCGGGATCACCTTCCTGTTCTTCGCCAACTTCGGCTTCTTCTTCGTCGCCATGCAGTACATGCAGCTGATCCTGGGATACAGCCCGCTGGGAACGGCGTTCGCGCTCGTGCCACTGGCCATTCCGATCCTGATCCTGGGGGCAACGTTGCATCTGTATCTGCCCAAGATCGGCCTGAGAACGGCGGTCGCAATCGGACTGTCTCTCATCGCGATAGGCCTCTTCTGCATGCAACTGCTGGATGCAAACACGTCCTATCTCAACTTTGTCTGGCCCATCCTCATCGTCAGCTCGGGCATCGGCCTATGCGTTGCGCCGACGACGTCGGCGATCATGGGAGCGGTCCCCGATGAAAAACAGGGTGTGGCCTCGGCGGTCAACGACACGACGCGCGAGGTGGGCGCCGCCATCGGCATCGCGGTCGCCGGGTCTGTGGTCGCCGCCCAGTACAGCAATGTGCTCCGCCCCGCCCTCGCCGGCTTCCCCGAGCAGGTTCGAGGTCCGGCTCTGGAATCCCTGGCCCAGGCACTCGCGGTCGCCGGGCAGATGGGGCCTCAGGGCAGGCAGGTTGCGCAGCTCGCAGAGAGTGCCTTCCTACAGTCGATGCATTTGTCGCTGCTGATCTTGTCCGTGATCATCGCTGTCGCAGCAGTTTTCGTCGGCATCTGGGCGCCAGGCCGCAACGGCGAGCAGTTCCGCTTCGTGCAGCGACTGAGATCGCGGTCGCCGGCTTCAGGTGATGAACTCGACCGCCCTGTGGCCGATCATCACGATCGTCGCGTGCGGACCTCGGCTGGTGATGGTGGGAAGCACCGAACCGTCGACAACCCATAGCCCGTCAACACCGCGGACACGGCACCGGGTGTCGACGACGGCATCCGCGTCCCCGTCGCGCCCCATCGGCGCAGTGCGCGCCAGGTGCTGCGATGTAGACCACGACACTGGGCCCACTTCTGCTGTCGCGCCGGCTAATTCGCGCGCCAGCTCCGCACCGGCTTCGAGCAGGTCGACGTCGGCGGGCTCATGGTCGTAGCGGTGCTCGATGACCGGCGACACGTCAGGGTCGGCGGACGCCAACGCCACCCGACCGCGGGACCGGGGCTGCATCAGGGCGACCCCGATGTGGGGCCTGTCAGCGGGATCGTCGCCGCCGTCCGCTGATCATGGCTCCGAATCCGGCTGTGTAGGGCCGTATCTCGAGACCACTGTCGGTGGTGAGCACCGCCTCCAGCGGCGGCAGCCCGTGGCTGGCTGACCAGTCCACCGGCAGTACCCATTCCGGGTGATCCGCAGATGCCACGCCAACGGGCAGGTCTACCACCACAGGCACCCCCGCGGCCCGCAACACATTCTGCGGCCCGACACCGGACAGCATCAGCAGATGTGCCGATCCAATTGCCCCTGCGGACAACACGATCCGATCCGCTGTCAGGTCGATGGCGCCGTCGGGTCCCACACAGTCCACGCCGACTGCCCTGCCTGCCGCTGATCCGCACGCGTCCGACCCTGGTGTTGGTCAGCAGGGTGAGGTTGGTGCGCGCCATCGCAGGCTGCAGGTAGGCGCCGCCAGGGCCGACCCGGGTTCCCCCGTTGATATTGAGCGGAACGGCACCGATGCCGGCCGGTAGCGGATCGTCGAGCGTGGCGCCGTTGAGGTCGTCGACCCACCTATACCCAGCCTCGCCAACGGCGCGCACGAACGCTGCTGTGCAGCCGTCGAATTCGGCGACGCGACGAACTGAGATCGGCCCATCGGAACCGTGCACGGCAGTGTCGAAGTCCAGGTCCGTTTCGACGGCACGGAAGTGCGGGAGCACGTCGGGCCACGTCCACCCCGGCAATCCCCACCCGTCGAAATCCGTTGGCAGGCCGCGGCAGAAGTAGCCGCCGTTGACCGCCCCTGAGCCGCCCACCACCGCGCCCCGCATGATCTGCGCCCGGCGCGGCGGGTTGTCGGTCAGCGTTGTCGGGTAGCGCCGCACCACAGAGCTCGCGTCGCCGATCGGCAGGTGCATCCCATCGATCTGGCTGACCACCCGCGGATCGGACGGGCCTGGACCTGATTCGACAACCGTGACACGGCACGCTGGATCGGCGGAAAGGCGTTCGGCGAGAACAGATCCAGCGCTGCCAGCACCGACGATCAGCACATCGCTGTGCAAGGCCGGTTCAGGTCCGTATCTGGGGTTTGAGGGCGCCTGCGTGCCGTTCGCGCACCACGCCGGTCCACACCCCGGCGCCGTACGCGATATCGTCGAGCCGCTTCAGCAGCACGTAAGTGACCAGGCCCACCCGCTTGGTGTCGTCGTCGGCGTTGCCGTTGCGGGTGATCCAATCCACCACCCCGTCGACCACGGCCGCCACCAGCACCACCTGGCGGCAGCGCCGGGACAGTAGCGCCGCAATGAGGGCGAGGGGCCAGTAGTGCCTGCAGATCGCCGACGCCAGCTGCAGGGCGGCGGACCACAGCCCGTGGGCGGCGACCACCGCTACTTCCTTGGGTTCGGTCTCGACGGTGCTCAGTGAATTCGCGATGCGACGGCCGGTCATCGTCGCGACGATCATCGACGCCAGATAGCCGATGCCCGAGCCCATCGCAAGCAGGATCCACACCACAAGCGTCCATCCAGAGATCACCAGCGGTGCGGTCTTGCCGGGATGCCGAACTGACAGCGGGGCCGCCGCTTCGCCGTAGAAAGATTTGCGCGCGAACCATTCTCGCATCTGCGTGCGGTGGTCGTGAGCGACAAGCGCGATGGGTTCGTAGCGCAGCCTTGCGCCCGCCTCGATGAATCGCCAGCACAGGTCGACGTCCTCGCCGGACTTGAGCGTCTCGTCGAACCCGCCGAGTTCCTTCAGGATGGCGCGGCGGCAGATGATGGCCGCACTGGGGACATAGGACACCGTGCCGTACGGCACCACGGGCGCTTCACGCAGACCCAGATCCAGTGACGAGCGCACCGCCTCGTAGCGGGCCACCAGGTTGTCGGCCTGCCGCAGTCCCACAATCCGGGGCGCGACGAGTGCGACGGCGGGATCGCAGAAGTGACCGAGCAGTGCCTCCAGCCATCCTCGCCTCGGCACCACGTCAGAGTCGAGGAATGCCACGAAGTCGGTGTTGCACGCGTCAAGGCCGGTGTTGCGCGCCGCCGCGGGTCCCTTGCTGCGGCTGTGCCGCAGCACCTGAATATCGCAGTGCATGTCGTCGAAGTCGCTCTGTTGCACGGGCACCGCCGACCCGTCGTCGACCACCACCACACGCATGCCGCGCAGTGTGCCCACTAGGCGGAGGAGGCCAGAAATGTTGTCGCGCACCGGGATAACCACCGTGACGTCGCGATGCGATGGACCGCTGGCGGGCCTCGGGTGGGCGACTGTTGCATCGAGCAATGTGCGCGCGAGTTGTGCGCTGACCGCGTCCTGCACCTCGAGCCTGCCGCCGTTGAGAAGGGTTTGCGCGGCAGGCGCGAGCCGTAGCAGCCGAGTGGGCGAACCACCGAGCAGAGCGGAGCCCTCACCGAGCACCTTGACCCGGCGATCCACCTGGACGGCGAACCCGTCGGGCAGTCGCGGTCCGGTCATGTCAGCATCCCGTCGCGGTCCGGCGTCCAGCTGGCGATACACCGCAAACATGCGTCAACCATCTCCGTGAGGATCCGTTCGCCCTCCTCGGCTGTCGCCGTGGTCGGGTCTCCGAGAACACCGAGTTCGCTGACGGCGGCGACGCCGCCCTGACGCATCCGCGGCATCAACTGCGCCAGCGGCGCGCTATTGCCGGGCAGACGCTCATCGACCCACACGTCCGAAGGCGAAATATGTAGCAATACAGACGTTTCGGTGTGGCCGGCATGTGCGTCGGAGTTCGTGGCGGTGCACGAGCACCAGCCTACGTCGCGCCCCTCGTAACGAAGCAAAGCCACCGCGGCCGCCAGTGCCTCGACATTTCCACCGTGTCCGTTGACGAAGACGAGGCGCGATGCCCATTGCGATGCAGACCGGCCGTACTCCACCAGCAAAAGCCGCAGCGCCGAGGTCCCGATCGAAACGGTGCCGGGGAAGCCTTCGTGCTCGCCACTGGCTCCGTAACCGATCGCGGGTGCCAGGGTCCAATTGGATTCATTCCGGTCAGCGAGCCGCTCAGCAACCGAGCGGGCGACGGCGGTGGCGATGCGGGTGTCGGTGTCCAGCGGCAGGTGCGGTCCATGCTGTTCGACGGAACCAACTGGGATGATTAACGCGGGCGACGTGCTCTGCAGCTGTCTCGACGTTGAGTCCGCGAGCTCGCTGGGGAAAGCCACCTGCCGATGGTAGGCCGAATTCACCTGGCGTGTACCAATTGTTGGCGCATGCGCAGCAATTGATTTCCAAGAATTTCCCGCACCCGGCTGCCACCGAACCACGCCAGCCCCCTCCGCCACGTCTGTACCAGGGCGCTTCGGTTCCGACAGCGTTGCTGGTCAGTCGTCGGGGCCGGTGGGCACGCCGAGCGCACGGGTGAAGCCCGGCGGGACGAGGATGTCGCCGGCAACAAGATCGTGGACCGACGCGCGACCCAGACCCATCAACGCCGAGTCGATGCCGCCGCGCAACACGTCGAGCACGTTCTCGACGCCGGCTTGGCCGTTGGCCGCGAGGCCCCACAGGTATGCACGACCGATCATCACCGCGCGCGCACCGAGCGCGAGCGCCTTGATCACGTCGCTGCCCCGCCGAATACCACCGTCGAACAGCACCTCGACCTGATCGCCGACAGCGTCGGCGATCGCAGGCAGCGCCCGAATTGACGCGGGCGTACCATCGAGGTTGTTTCCGCCGTGATTGGACACGGAAATGGCCGAAACACCCGCGTCCACAGCACGTTTGGCATCATCGATGCGCATCACACCCTTGAGCATGAACGGGCCGCCCCACAGTTCGCGCAGCCAGGCGATGTCCTCCCACGTCGGGGGTGGCGTGCCCATCCACTCGCCGTAAGCGGCGAAGAACGGCGGCCCCGGCTCGCCGCGCGACGCCTGGTTGGGCACCCGCAGGTTCGGTGGGTGCATGGTCTTGGCCCACTGATAGAGCCACCGCGGCCGCGTGAGCCCGTGCGGCATCATCCGTACCGTCGTCCGCAGGTTCATCTCTTCAGGGATCTTGGGGCTGCCCCAGTCGCGGCCGTGCGAGAAGCTCCAGTCGGTGGTGACGATCAGGCCGACCGCGCCGGCCTCCCTGGCGCGCTCCACCCTGGCCGCGATCGCATCGCGGCCGCCGAGCCAGTACACCTGGAAGAAGAGCTGAGGGTTGGCGGCGATGACTTCTTCGATCGGCTTGCTCGCGAACGAGGACAGTCCCATCGCGGTGCCGCGGGCGGCCGCCGCCCTTGCGACGGCCACTTCACCGTCGGGGTGGACCGCCTGCACACCGGTCGGCGAGATCACTACCGGTAGCGAAATATTCTGCCCCATAACGGTTGTCGCCAGATCGCGCTTCTCCAGAGCGCCGATGACGTGTGGTGCGAAGCCGAGCTCGGCGAAGGCGTCGACGTTGTCGGCGACCGTCACGCCCTTCTCACTGGCGGCCAACAGAGCCGCGTATACAGGCTTGGGCAGACGCTTCTTGGCGAGCTGTTGAGCGAACGCCACCGTCTCGAACCACTGGTCAGCCATGACTACACCGGACTCTCATTGCAGATGCGTGCTGGCGGCTTGGTCAGCAGTTTCAGCATGACCGGTGCGCCGCGCGAGTGGTCGCCGCTGGGCCTTGGCTTGACCCGCTCCTGCTCGAGCGCGGGGGCGCCGTGGCCCACCACGCATTCGGGGTCGGGCCCGTCCAGCGGGAGACCCGTGAAAAACTTGGCGGCCATGCAGCCGCCACGGCAGCTGTCGAAGTGCCCGCAGCTGCTGCACGCGCCCGCCGACTGCGGTTGCCTCAGCTCCAGGAACAGTGGCGCGTTCTTCCAGACATTGCGAAGCCGTCCCAAACCCGTTGTCCGACACGATATTTCCTGCGAGGAAGCGGTCGTGGATGGCGAACGGGCAGGCGTACACGTCGCCGACCGGGTCGATGAGGCACACCACACGCCCGGCGCCGCACAGGTTCAACCCGGCGAGCGCGCCAGGCTCGCCGAGGCCCGACAGGTGGAAGAAGGAGTCCCCGGTGAGTACGCGGTCACCCTTGGCCACCAACCAGTCGTAGAGCTGGACTTGCTGTTCGGCGGTGGGATGAAGTTCGTCCCACACGTCGGCGCCGCGACCGGACGGACGCAGCCGGGTGATCCGCAACGTGGCGCCGTAACGTGCTGCCAGGGCGGCGAATTCATCGAGTTGGTCGACGTTGTGTCGCGTCACCACGACCGAGATCTTGGCGTCGGTGAAGCCCGCATCGGCCAGGTTCTCCAACGCGCGGATCGCCATGGCGAACGAACCGGGGCCGCGGACGGCGTCGTTGACCTCGGCCGTCGCACCGTCGAGGGAGATCTGCACGTCGACGTAGTCGCTTGCGGCCAGCCGCGCCGCCACCTCGGGTGTGATGCGAACGCCGTTGGTGGAGAACTTCACACCGACGTGATGCGCGGTGGCGTAGTCGACGAGTTCCCAAAAGTCGGGCCGCACGGTGGGCTCGCCGCCGCCGATGTTCACGTAGAACACCTGCATGCGCTCGAGCTCGTCGATGATGTCCATGCACTGCCGGGTCGTCAGCTCGTGCGGGTCGCGCTTGCCCGACGATGACAGGCAGTGCACACACGCGAGGTTGCACGCGTAGGTGAGCTCCCACGTCAGGCAGATCGGCGCGTCGAGGCCGTGCTCGAACTGTTCGACCAACCGGGGCACCGGTGGTATTTCCGGCGCGAGCGCCGAATCAGTCACCGGCGCGGGCGCCGAATCAATCAACGTCATGGTTCTCCCATTACGAGCATCTGGATTGGGCCAGCACGCCGAGCGCGTGCAGATACGGCGCCTGCTGCGCGTCGTCGATTCCGGCGGCGCGGCATGCCGAGCGGGCGTCGGGGTGGTCGCTTAACGAATTGACCACCTCGACGATCGTCCGGTTCTTCAGGAACGACAGCTTGCGCGTGCCGAAGTGATACAGCAGCGCACCGAACGGCTCGGGCCGCACCGCCACCTGGTGATGCAGCCGCCAGCTGAGGTCCGGATCGAATGCCGCGACAGGCGACGACACCGTCAGTAGACCCCGCACATCCCGTCGATCGACACCTCTTCGACCAGGGTCTCGGTGACGAGTTCGGCTTCAGTCTCTACTTGCTGGTTAGGCTCCATGAACAGCACCTTTCGTCGCGGTGGGGTCTCGACAATGTGACCGAGGTCGCAATAATATGGCATCGAGTGCCAGAATGGAAGTAGTGGGCCAGGAAGGGGTGAACATGCGGCCGATTTCCGAGCACCGGGTTGGCCGTCGGCGCTCGACCACCTGGGATCACATCAGCAATGTCGCCATCGACCTGTTCGCCGCTCAGGGTTTCGACGAGGTCAGCGTCGACGATGTCGCCGAGGCCGCGGGTATCGCCCGTCGCACCCTCTTTCGCTATTACCCGTCCAAGAACGCCCTGCCGTGGGGCGACTTCGATGCCCACCTCGACCACTTGCGCGATCTGCTCAACGATGTGCAACCCGATGTGGCGATTGAGGCGGCATTGCGCACAGCGCTGCTGGCTTTCAACAGCTTCGACGACCAGGAGACAGCGCGGCACCGGCAACGGATGCGGGTCATCCTGGAGACCGCTGCGCTGCAGGCGTATTCGATGACTATGTATGGCGGATGGCGTGCGGTGGTCGCCGCGTTCGTGGCGCAGCGCCTTGGCGCCAAAGCCGAAGACCTGGTGCCGCAGACCGTCGCGTGGACGATGCTCGGAGTGGCGCTGTCGGCCTACGAGCACTGGCTGGCCGACGAAGCCGTGTCACTCGCGGACGCGCTCGGGGACGCGTTCGACACGGTCAGCGACGGGCTGCAGGCTCTGGACCGCCAGGGCCGCAAAAGAAATTTGTGATTGGGGCGTCGGAGTTCGGGCCGCGGCGGCGACGATAAGGGTGTGAGCGCCGAACCGGGTGGCAACGACGGTCCTCGGGCACTGCTGGCGGTGTACGACGATGCACTGCCGGTCGTGTACGGGTACTTCGTCCGGCGGTGCGCTGACCGTGGAACGGCCGAAGACCTGACGTCGGACACCTTTCTGGCGGCGATGGATGCCGCCCGCACGGACTCGCCGCCGCCGATGACCGTGCCCTGGCTGCTCGGGGTGGCGCGGCACAAGCTCGCCGACCACTACCGGCGTCGGCACGACCGGTTCAGCATCCCGGTGGCCGAACTGCCCGAGCCGGTCGACCCTGCCGACGACTGGGACGCGGCACTGGACCGCATCATCGCCGAGAGCGTGCTGGCCAGACTCCCTGAACACCACCGCACGGTGCTGGCGCTGCGCTATATGGACGACTGCTCGGTGCCGGAGTGCGCGGAGCTGATCGGGCGCACCGTGCACGCCACCGAGGCGCTGCTGGTGCGTGCCCGCCGCGCCTTCAGACATCAATACCCGCAACCGGAAGGAGGGCGGTCATGAATAACAACACAGACCCACTGGACGTGCTGCATGGCGACGAGCTTCCGGTCCAGCCCGATCCGGCGTTCGCGGCGCGGCTGCGCGCACGCCTGGAATCGGCTGCGAATCTTTTTCAAGCCCAAGCCAATCGAACACAAGGAGTTGTCATGAGTGGCACCGACACCGCCATCGCCGAACTAAACGAGCCCGAGGCAGAACCCGTCGCCGCAGCGGCTGCGCCACGACCGGCGGCGCTGCCATATCTGACCGTCGCCAACGCGCGCGACGCGATCGCCTGGTACGTCGACGCCTTCGGCGCGTCGGTGATCGGCGATCCGTTCGAGATGGACGACGGTCGGATCGGGCACGCCGAGCTGGCGATCGCGGGCGGCGTGCTCTACCTTGCCGACGAATACCCCGAGATCGGCCTGAAAGCTCCTGGCCCGCAAGCAACTTCGGTGAGCCTGATGCTGCACGTCCCCGATACGGACTCGGCACTGGAGCGGGCCCGCGAACGCGGCGCCCAGGTGCAGCGGGAACCGTACGAGAACTACGGTTCGCGCAGCGCCACGATCGTCGACCCGTTCGGTCATCGCTGGATGCTCAGCGGCCCGGTGACCGGCGCCGCGGTGCCGATCCAGCACGGAGACGTCGGCTACATCTCGGTGTGGACCCCCGACGCCGACCGCGCCGCGGCCTTCTACGGACATGTTCTGGGCTGGACCTACGACCCGGACACCCATCAGGTCACCAACACCACACAGCGCATCGGCATCCACTCCGTCGCAGGCCCGCCCACCCTCTTCTGCTGCTATGCGGTCGCCGATCTCGCAGGCGCCCGACAATCGATCGTGGACGGCGGCGGTACCGTCGATCAACTCGAGCAGTTCGACTTCGGCACGCTCAGTGGTGCCACCGACTCGCAGGGAACGTCGTTCGGCGTCTTTGAGCCGAACCCAGGTCAGCCCCGCCCCGAGCTCAATGGCTCTGGGCCCGGCGAGGTTTCGTACATCACCTACGAGGTGACCGACTCGGCGGCGTTCAAGGCGTTCTACAGCCGCGTGCTGTTCTGGACCTTCGAACCGGGCCGCATCGACGACGGCTGGCAGGTCGAGCAGACCCATCCAATGGCGGGCATCGCGGGCGGCAGCGCCCAACCGGTGACCGTCCCGATGTGGACGGTCGAGGACGTCGACGCCGCGGTGGCACGGGTCCGCGAGGCCGGCGGCACGGTGATCGACGAGCCCTCGCAGCAGCCCTACGGGAAGTCGGCGCAGTGCACCGACGACCAGGGCGGCCGCTTCTACCTCGGCGAGTTCTGACCGCGATTTGTGAGCTCAGCCGAGGACGTCGGCGATCGGTGCGCCAGCGGCGATCTTGCCGCGGACCTTCATCACCTTGCCGGGCATGCCGCCGCCGACCACGCCGGCGACCACGCCGTCGCGCTCGTAGAACGCCAGGAACTTGCGGCCGTCGTCCTCGACGACGTGCACGATGTCGTCGGCCTCGGGCTCGCCGAGGCACTGGATCTTGACGTCGTACTGGTCGCTCCAGAAGTACGGCACAGTGACGGTGGCCGGCAAGTCCTTGCCGAGTATCGCGGCGACCATGCCTCTGGCCTGGTCGGCGACATTGCTCCAATGTTCCACGCGCACTTGGTGTCCAAGGGCGTGGCGCCAGGAGGCGACATCGCCGATGGCCCACACATGCGGTGCGCTCGCGCGGCCGTGGGTGTCGCAGACGACGCCGTTGTCCACCTCGATGCCGCTGCCGTCCAGCCAACCCGTCGCAGGGCTCGAGCCGATGCCGACGACGACGAGGTCCGCGTCGAGCTCGGTGCCGTCGGACAGCACCACCTTCTCCACCTTCTCGGTGCCGCCAACATCGGCGACCCCGATGCCGCATCGCACGTCGACACCCTCGGCGCGATGCAGCCGGGCGACCAGCTCCCCGATCTGCTCGCCGAGCACCGACGCCAGCGGCGACGGCTGCGGTTCCACGAGCACGACCTCGACGCCCATACCCCGCAGGCTGGCCGCCACCTCGCAGCCGATGAACCCGGCGCCGACGACGACCGCATGCCGCGCCGAGCCGGCCTCCTCGCGCAACTTGATGCTCTCGTCGAACGACCGCAGCACGTGGATCCCGGGCAGGTCCGGGAACGACGGAATACGCTTGGGCACTAGGCCTGTCGCGATGATCAGCTCGTCGTAGCCCAGTTCACTGCCGTCTGCCAACGTCACCGTCTTCGCGTCGGTGTTCACCGAGCGCACGCCGTTGCCGAGCGACACGGTGATGCTGTTCTCGTGGTAGAACTCGGCAGGTTTGAGCGTGACGTCGTCGGTCTCGGCGCGCAGCACCTCCTTGGACAGCGGCGGCCGGTCGTATGGCAGATGGTCCTCGTCGCTGACGATGGTGATCGGTCCCGCGTACTCGGAACGGCGCAGCTGCTCCGCGGTTCGCGCGGCAGCCAGCCCACCCCCGACGATGACGATGCCCCCACTAGTAGTCACGTGGAGTTCTTACACGATCGGCGAGGCGATAAGTACGCCACCCTGCGGTTGTAGCACGCTCACGGCCGCCGCTCGATGATGTTCGACAACACCACGATGCTCTCGCTGCGTTCGATATCAGCGCTGGAACGGATGCGTTCCAGTGCCTCCTCGAGATGCCGCATATCTCGGGCAAGCACATGCAGCATGGCATCCGACGTGCCCGTCACGGTTGCGGCGCTGACCACTTCGGGGATGTCCACCCACGCCGCGCGCAGCTCGTCGGGCGCGATTGTGCCGTGGCAGAACACCTGCACGTAGGCCTCGGTGGTCCAGCCGAGCGCATTGCGGTCGACGACGGTGGTAAAGCCTCGGATGACGCCGTTGTCGAGCATGCGGTCGACACGCCGCTTGACGGCAGGGGCCGACAGGTTCACGCGCTCTCCGATCTCGGCGAACGTCGCCCTCGCATGCTCGGCGAGCTCGGCAAGGATCCGCTCGTCGGTCTCGTCCAGACGGTCCATAATCACTCCTACGCAATAAACCGCCGCCATCCTACTCCTGACGCAATAGATCGTGCCTATATACGCAATGGGTGGCGATTGATTGCAAATTGGATCGCTTATACCGTCTATTCATGACGATTTCTGATGTCGCCGCCCTCGCGGCCCCGGTATCCGATGTCGCCGCAATGAAGCAGCGAGTCGCCTCTACCCGCCACTACGCAATGACCGCCCCGACATTCTTCGCCGTCGAGTACGCCATCAACCCGTGGATGGATACATCGACAGCGGTCGACACCCACGTTGCGATGAACCAGTGGGAGTCGCTGCGCCAGACATATAAGGAACTCGGCCACACCGTCGAGTTGGTCGAGCCGCTGGCAGGCCTGCCCGACATGGTGTACGCCGCCAACGGTGGCCTGCTGGTGAACGGCACGGCCGTGGTCGCCAGGTTCGCCTACCCGCAGCGCGCAGGCGAATCCGTCGGGTATGCCGAGTGGATGGCCCGCCACGGCTTTGACCCCGCATAGACCCGGCACGTCAACGAAGGCCAGGGTGATCTCCTCGTGGTCGGCTCAATCGTGTTGGCCGGATACGGTTTCCGCACCGAGCGCGAGGCCCACGCCGAGATCGCCGCTCTGGTGGGCATGCCCGTGGTCAGCCTCGAGCTGGTCGACCCCCGCTTCTACCACCTCGACACCGCACTCGCGGTACTCGACGACACCACCATCGCTTACTACCCACCGGCGTTCAGCGATGAGGCACGCGCTCATTGCTCGAGCTGTTCCCCGATGCCATCGAGGTCGGCAGCGCCGACGCGGACGTGCTCGGCCTCAACGCCGTATCCGACGGCCTCAACGTCGTCCTGCCTGCCGCCGCGACAGGCTTCGCCGGGCAATTGCGGGATGCCGGTTTCCGGCCGATCGGCGTTGACCTCTCCGAGCTGCTCAAGGGCGGCGGTTCCGTCAAATGCTGCACGCTGGAGGTATATCCGTGACCATCCTTGATTCCGTGACCACGGCAACCGAGGCGGCGATCACCGTCGACGAACACTACGTCGCCCACAACTACTCACCCCTGCCGGTGGTGGCGGCCAGCGCCGAAGGCGCATGGATCACCGATGTCGAGGGCCGCCGCTACCTCGACTGCCTTGCGGCCTACTCGGCGGTCAACTTCGGGCACTGCCATCCCGAGATCATCGCCGCCGCCCATGCCCAGCTCGACACCGTGACCCTGGTTAGCCGCGCCTTCCATTCCGACCGGCTGGGCCCATTCTGCGAGGCGCTGGCCGAGCTGTGCGGCAAGGACATGGTGCTGCCGATGAACAGCGGCGCGGAGGCGGTGGAAAGCGGGATCAAGGTGGCCCGCAAGTGGGGCACCGACGTCAAGGGTGTGCCAGCCGGTGCGGGCAAAATCGTGGTGGCGCACAATAACTTCCACGGCCGCACCACAACGATCATCAGCTTCTCCGATGACGAATCGGCGCGTCGTGGCTTCGGCCCGTACACGCCCGGCTTCCTGGCGGTGCCTTTCGGCGATGCCGACGCGATGGCCGCCGCCGTCGACGACGACACCGTCGCGGTGCTGATCGAACCCATCCAGGGTGAGGCGGGCATCATCGTGCCGCCCGACGACTACCTGCCGCGGGTGCGTGCGCTGTGCACCGAACGCAACGTGCTGATGATCGCCGACGAGATCCAGTCCGGCCTGGCGCGCACCGGGCGCACCTTCGCCTGCGACCACTGGGGCGTGGTTCCCGACATCTACCTGCTCGGCAAAGCGCTCGGCGGCGGCATGGTTCCGGTTTCAGCGGTGGTGGCCAACCGCGACATCCTCGGCGTGCTGCACCCCGGTGAACACGGGTCGACGTTCGGCGGCAACCCTCTCGCCGCCGCGATCGGCATCACGGTGGTCGCGATGCTGCGTCGCGGCGGATTCCAGTCGCGCTCAACGGAACTGGGTAAGCAACTGCACGCACGGCTGCGCGGGCTGATCGGGCACGGCGTGGTAGCGGTGCGCGGCATGGGACTGTGGGCAGGCGTCGACATCGAACCAACGCTGGCCACCGGCAAACAGATCAGCTTGAAAACTGGCCGAACGTGGTGTCCTGGTTAAGGACACGCACGGATCGACACTGCGTTTTGCGCCGACGCTGGTGATCACCGCAGCGGAAATCGACTGGGCCATTGACCAGTTCGCCGACGTCTTGCCGATGCGCGCTCACACTTGACTGGCGGTTCAATCTAGTTCTATAGGAGCCACCATGACCGCTCCTTCGTTGAGCTTCTCCCAGCAGTTGCTCCGAAAGGACGTGGCGCTACAGGTCGCCACTG
>CAWIEE010000037.1:0-55385 GCA_963835075.1 uncultured Actinomycetota bacterium
GTCGAGGAACTCCCGGTTGCCGTCCTCGGTGTACGGGTACTTCGAGTCCGACTCGTACGGATAGGCGATGCTGTCGGCGATGGTCATCCCGTCGAAACCCGCCGCCTCCGCCGCCTGGGCCAGGGGAATGTAGAACTTCGGATTGGTCAGTGACTCCGCATAGGTGAACCGCACCCCGCAATACTAGAACGTGTTCTAGTGGCGCCTACGCCCAGTACGTGTGCCGATTTCTGCATGGGGGCTGTGATTCTGCGCGATCACGACCCTGATGCAGATCTCGACGAGGTTGGTCGAGATCATGGGCGTATGAGTAGCGCCGGCCGCACCTGGCTGACCCGCAATGTCAGGGTGCTCTCGGCTGTCTCGTTTCTCCAGGACGCCGCCAGCGAGCTGCTCTATCCACTTCTACCCATCTACCTGACCACGGTGTTGGGCGCCCCGGCGGCCGTGGTCGGCGCCATCGAGGGCGCGGCGGAGGGGGCGGCCTCGCTGACCAAGCTGGCTGCTGGGCCACTGGGTGATCGCTTCGCGCGACGGCCGTTGATCGCGACTGGCTACGGCATGGCGGCGCTGGGCAAGGTGATGGTCGCTGCAGCCGCGGCCTGGCCCGGGGTGCTGGCGGGCCGTGTCGTCGACCGTCTCGGCAAAGGAGTCCGCGGTGCACCGCGTGACGCGCTGCTGGTCGTCGATGTCGACCCCGCCGCCAGGGGACGGGTATTCGGATTCCACCGCGCGATGGACACGTTAGGCGCCGTCGTGGGTCCCCTGCTGGGCCTGGCGGGATACGAGCTACTCGATCACCAGATCGCGCCGCTGTTGTGGGTGGCCGTCGTGCCCGCGGTGGTGAGCGTCGCGCTGGTGTTCCTGGTTCGCGAGACACGCCGGATACAGGCGGTGCGCAAGAAGATGTTCGCCAGTGTGGGGGAGCTGCCCCGCCGGTATTGGCGCGTGACGGCCGCTCTGGTGGCGTTCGGTGTGGTGAACTTTCCCGACGCTCTTCTGTTGTTGCGGCTCAACGAGATCGGCTTCTCGATCGTCGCGGTGATACTGGCATACGTCACCTACAACGCGGTGTATGCGGTGTCGAGTTATCCGGCAGGCCTGCTCGCCGACCGCATCCCTGGCCCCGCGGTGTTCGGGATTGGCCTGGTGTTCTTCGCGATCGGCTACGTGGGCCTGGGATTGACGACCGACGCCATCGCGGCGTGGCTGCTGATCGGTGCATACGGCTTTTTCACCGGCTGCACGGACGGCGTTGGTAAGGCGTGGATTTCGTCGCTTGTCGCTGCGGATCAGCAGGGCAGCGCGCAGGGAGTGTTCCAGGGCGCCAGCGGTTTCGCGGTGCTGGCGGCGGGATTGTGGGCCGGGTTCCTATGGGGTGCCGACGGCAGGCTGCCGCTGCTGATATCCGGGATTGTCGGCGGCGTGTTCGCGGTGGTGCTGTTGGTGGTGGCGGTCTACGACAGGACCGGCAGAGTGAACTCGACGTCGTCCAGTGCGAACGGCGGCTCACCGACGCCGACGACCGAGTAGCTGCCCCACGGCGTGCGCTCCGCGACGCGAGCCTCGGCGGTGCGGTCGCCGACCGCCAGCCTCACTCGCTGGGGCGGGTTTTCATCGGGCAGCGCGTCGAAAACCGTTCCCCGCCAGTGGTAGAGGCCGTCGATCGGATCGAGGTGCCCGGTCAAGCGAACCCGGACGTCGTGAATATCGTCGCCGATCTGCACGGCGGCGGGACCGTCGTAGACCTCGTCCTCGATGCCGACGAGCGAGCTGAGATCGAAAGCCGATCGGATCTTCCTACGCATGCGCCGCCAGTTGACTGCGCTGTCGGGCCGGTGTCGGACCGTGTAGGTGCGTTGGGTGCTGTGCCGCACTTCGATCCGCGTACTTTCCGTGCGGGCCATGGCATTCAGGCACTGTGCAATGTATTGCTGCTGTCCGCGGACGTCGGGGCCGGGGACGAAGAACATGTTCGGCAGTCCGTGCACCGCGACTCCGAGGTACGGCACCATGCCCACGGGCGACGGCGCTTCGCCGTACGAAATCACGACACTCGCGTCATAGGTGTCGCCCCCGCGCGTAGTGAGCGTCCAGGTGTGGTTCGTCTCGTCGAACTCCGAGCTGACGACGTCGTCGGGCCGCAGCAGCATCACCTTGCTCAGCGTGAGGCCGACGGATCGGCCGCCAATCACTATGGCGTCGAAGATCTTTGCGTTCATCGGGGCAGGAATCCGCTGCGTCTCCACATGCGGCGCGCGATCGGGCCCATAAGTCCGACCTCTTCGAGGAACGCCGCCAGCGGCGCAAACCCGACCACCTGAACGTCGCGGCGGTGCGCACTGTTGCGAGCCATTCGACGCGCCTTACGGCCGTCGAGACCGGTGCGGCGATACGGGATTGGATTGGTGAACAGGTAGCGGAAGAAGTACCCACCGACACCGTTAACATTGGCGACGAAGAATCTGGGGATCCACCGCATGTTCGGGGACCGCTTGCGCAGCCCGTCACGGGCGAACTGGATGTGGCGCGCCTCTTCGGCGACGTGAATACGCATGAGCCGCTGGACCATTGGCTGCAGTTCGGGATCATCCATCATCTGCCGCTGCAGCGAATCGAAGATCTCCTCGCCGATCAGCGCCGCGACCCACAGCACCGATCCCCTGAACCCAAACGGCAACGCGTTGATGATGATCCGCTGATACAGCCTGGGCCGCACCGGCCTAGCGCCTGCCCGCTCGATCGCCATGCCGAACATGATCATGTGCCGGGTCTCGTCGCCGAGTTCGGTCAGTTCGTAGTGCGTCGCGCGCGCGGTGGGATCCTGGTGCATCATCTTGCGCAGCAACGCCTGGTTGAGGATGTTCTCGAACCAGATGCCCGCCGAGAGGGTGTTGACGAATTCCTGTCGGGACAATTCGATCTGTTGCGCGCGGGTCATGCTGTCCCACAGCGGCGTGCCGTACAGCGAGACGGTCTTGGGCGGCAGGAAGAACTTGTCGGGGTCGAGGGGCGAGTCCCAGTCGATGTCGACGATTGGGGCATAGGACTTCTTGACCGAGCCCTTGAGCAACCGCTCCGAGAATTCCTCACGAGTGGGTGCAGTCATCGGTGACGTCCCTTCGTAGACGATGTGCCCAAGGTAAATGCGGCGTCACAGTTAGTCAATACCCCGGGTACCGCATACTTTGGGTAATCGCTGGTCATGGCATACTCGGCCCGGTGACTCGGCGGATCCACGTCATCGGCATCGGTGCGGGAGACCCGGAGTATGTAACGGCTCAGGCGGTGGCTGCGCTCAACGACACCCACGTGTTTTTCGCGATGGATAAGGGTGACACCAAGGACGACCTGGTCGCGTTGCGCCGTCATATCTGCGAACGGTTTATTCGCGAGCCCGGTTACCGATTCGTCGAACTGCCCGACCCGCCACGCGCCAAAGAGGGCGACTATCGGCAGGCCGTCGCCGACTGGCACTCGGCGCGCGCCGCGATCTGGGCCGAGGCGTTCGAATCCGAGCTTGCATCCGACGGCGTCGGCGCGTTCCTGGCGTGGGGCGACCCGTCGCTCTACGACAGCACGCTGCGCATCTTGGACACCGTGGCAGACAGTGTGGACATCGATTACGACGTCATCCCAGGCATCACTGCGATCCAGGCGCTTACGGCGCGACATCGCATACCGCTCAATGATGTTGGCGAACCTGTCCTGATCACTACGGGCAGACAGCTGCGCGACAGCGGTCTGTCCGGCAGCGCCGTGGTGATGCTCGACGCCGACTGTTCGTTTCGGGGCTGCCCACCGCAGACCCGGATCTGGTGGGGCGCCTACCTGGGCACGCCGGACGAACTGCTGGCGGCGGGCACCGTCGGGCGAGATCGGCGAACGGATCGTCGAGATGCGCGCCGAGGCCCGCGGCCGCCACGGCTGGATCATGGACACGTACCTATTGCGTTCGGCAGACTGACCGCATGGGATCGTTCCTCGTGCGCGCGGCGCTGACCGGGCTCGCGCTGTGGCTGGTCACCCTGGTCGTTCCGGGGATCAGCTTCGTCGGCGGGGATACGACGCTGGGGAGGGCCGGCATCATCCTCGTCGTCGCGGTGATATTCGGGCTGGTCAACGCGATCATCAAGCCGATCGTGCAGCTCATTTCGATTCCGCTGTACATCCTCACGCTCGGTTTGATTCACGTCGTCATCAACGCGTTGATGTTGTGGATCACATCGTGGATCACCGAGCACACCACCCACTGGGGTCTTTACATCGAGGACTTCTGGTGGACCGCGATCTGGGCCGCGATCGTGCTGTCGATCGTGAGCTGGGTGCTGTCGTTGCTCACCCGCGACGCCGGGCGCCGCGTGCGGGATTGAGCAAACTGGACACATGCCGGAACTACCCGAGATCGAGGCGCTGGCCGATCATCTGCGGCGTCACGCCGTCGGGCTGACCATCGGGCGCATCGACGTGGCGGCGCTTTCGGTGCTCAAGACGTTCGACCCACCGATCAACGTGCTGCACGGTCAGACCGTCACCGGCGCCAACCGGTGGGCCAAGTACCTCGGGGTGCAGGTGGGCGAACTGCACCTCATCACACACCTGTCGCGGGCGGGCTGGCTGCGATGGTCGGACAAGCTGTCCGCCGCGCCGCTGAAGCCGGGCAAGGGCCCGATCGCGTTGCGGGTTCACTTAATTGATTCGAGCAAGCCTGGTTCGGCACCGGGTTTCGATCTCACCGAGGCAGGCACACAGAAGCGGCTGGCGGTGTGGCTGGTCGACGATCCGGCCAAGGTGCCGGGCATCGCCGCTCTCGGGCCGGACGCGTTGTCGTTGAGTCCGGAGGACCTGGCAAGCGTGTTGGCAGGCAATAGCGGACGGATCAAGACCGTCATCACCGACCAGAAGGTGATCGCAGGCATCGGCAACGCCTACAGCGACGAGATCCTGCATGTCGCAAAGCTGTCACCGTTCGCAACCGCGGGCAAGCTGACCGACGCGCAGCTGGCGTCGCTGCACGACGCGATGATCTCTGTGCTCACCGACGCGGTCGAACGGTCCGTCGGCCAGGGGGCCGCGACGCTCAAGGGCGAAAAGCGTTCGGGGTTAAGGGTTCACGCCCGCACCGGCCTGCCGTGCCCTGTGTGCGGCGACACCGTGCGCGAGGTGTCGTTCGCCGACAAGTCGTTCCAGTACTGCCCGACGTGCCAAACAGGGGGCAAGGTGTTGGCCGACCGCCGGATGTCGAAGCTGCTCAAATAGGCTGTCCCGATGACTCGCCAGAATATTCTGATCACCGGTGCGTCGTCGGGCCTTGGAGCGGGCATGGCCCGCGCGTTCGCCGCGAAGGGCCGTGACCTGGCGCTGTGCGCCCGCCGCACCGACCGGCTCGATGAACTGAAGGCCGAACTGCTCGAGCGCCACCCCGGCATCACCGTCGCGGTCGCCGGGCTTGACGTCAACGACCACGAGCAGGTGCCGAAGGTCTTCGCAGAACTCTCTGACGAACTCGGCGGCATCGACCGCATCATCGTCAACGCCGGGATCGGCAAGGGCGCGCCTCTGGGGTCGGGCAAGCTGTGGGCCAACAAGGCCACCATCGAGACGAATCTGGTTGCGGCACTTGTCCAAATCGAAACGGCGATAGAGATGTTCAAGACAGCCGGCGACGGGCATCTGGTGCTCATCTCGTCGGTGCTCGCGAACAAGGGCGTGCCCGGCGCGCGGGCCGCCTACGCCGCCAGCAAGGCAGGGGTGTCGTCGCTCGGCGAATCGCTGCGCGCCGAATATGCCAAGGGGCCGATCAAGGTGACGGTGATCGAGCCGGGCTACATCGAATCCGAGATGACCGCCAGTGCCGAAACCACCACCCTGATGGTCGACAACGAGACCGGCACAAAGGCGATGGTCGACGCGATCGAACGCGAACGGGGCCGGGCCGCGGTGCCGACCTGGCCGTGGGCGCCGCTGGTGCAGGTGCTGGGGCTGCTGCCACCGGAGATTGCAGCCCGCTTCGCCTAGTGCCTGATTAGGCCGGCTACGGGTTTAGGCATCCGGCGAATGTGGTAGCCGAACTACGTGAACGTGCAACTGATGAAGACGACGTCCATATTGTTCGCGGGCGCGGCGGCAGCCGCCATCGCCGTTGCGCCGGTGGCGTTCGCCGACGACCCGCCCCCTCCGCCTTGCTTCAACCCCGACGGCACGCCATGCACTCCCTCAGCCGGCCCTGAGGGGGCGGGCGCCGAGGTCCCGGGTGGACCTGGTGCTCAGGCAGGCTCCAACGGTCAAGTCTCGGCTGGCGTTCCCGGTGGCCCGTGGGCCCAGGCTGGACCCGGTGGGGGTATCGCCTGTACCCCTGGCGGACCGTGCAGAACCATCCAACTGCCGGGATAGCTAGTTGACGGTGCAGTGGTCCTACGCGCTGCGGCCGCGTTCGGTTCGGTAGCGGCGCACCAGCGCATCGGTCGAGGAGTCGGATTGCTTGGCAGGCGATGCGTCGGCCGTGATCACTGGGAGCAGCGCCTTGGCCTGGGTCTTGCCGAGCTCGACGCCCCACTGGTCGAACGAGTCGATGCCCCAGATGACGCCCTCGGTGAACACCTGATGCTCGTAGAGGGCGATGAGTTGGCCGACGACCGACGGCGTCAGCTTGGTGCCGAGGATCGACGTCGTCGGGCGGTTGCCCGGCATCACCTTGTGCGGCACCACTTCCGGCGGCGTGCCCTCGGCGGCGATCTCCTCGGCGGTCTTGCCGAACGCCAGCACCTGCGTCTGGGCGAAGAAGTTGCTCATCAGCAGGTCGTGCATGCTGCCGGTGCCGTCGGCCGTGGCGAGGTCGTCGGTGGGCTGCGAGAACCCGATGAAGTCGGCAGGAATCAGCCGGGTGCCCTGGTGTATCAGTTGATAGAACGCGTGCTGGCCGTTGGTTCCCGGCTCGCCCCAGAAGATTTCGCCGGTGCTGGTGGTCACGGGTGTGCCGTCGGCGCGCACCGACTTGCCGTTGGACTCCATCGTCAGCTGCTGCAGATAGGCGGCGAACCGAGACATGTCGTTGGAGTACGGCAACACTGCGCGTGTCTGCGCGTCGAAGAAGTTGCTGTACCACAAGCCAATTAGCCCCAGCAGCGCCGGAGCATTGGACTCCAGTGGCGTGTACTTGAAATGCTCGTCGATGAGGTGGAACCCCGCCAGGAAGTCGGCGAACCGCTCGCGGCCGATGGCGGCCATCACCGAAAGGCCGATCGCACTGTCGACCGAATAGCGTCCGCCGACCCAGTCCCAGAAGCCGAACATGTTGTCGGTGTTGATGCCGAAGTCGTCGACCAGCTTCTTGTTCGTCGAGACCGCGACGAAATGCTTGGACACCGCAGCGTCACCGAGCGCGTCGGTCAGCCATCGTCGCGCTGCGGTCGCGTTGGTCAGCGTCTCCAGCGTGGAGAACGTCTTCGACGCGACGATGAAAAGCGTTGTGGCGGGGTCGAGCCCATCGAGCTTGGCCACCAGGTCGGCGGGGTCGACGTTGGAGACGAACCGCGCGGAGATGCCGGCGTCGGCGTAGTGGCGTAGCGCGTCGTAGACCATCACGGGGCCAAGGTCCGAACCGCCGATGCCGATGTTGACGACGGTCTTGATGCGCTCCCCGGTGGCGCCGGTCCACTCGCCGCTGCGCAGCCGGTCGGTGAAGTCGCCCATCTTGTCCAACACGTCGTGCACGTCCTCGACGACGTTCTGGCCGTCCACGACCAGCTCCTCGCCGCGCGGCAGTCGCAGCGCGATATGCAGGACCGCGCGGTTCTCCGAGGTGTTGATGTGTACACCGGAGAACATCGCGTCCCTGCGCTGCTCCAGTCCGGCGGTGCGGGCCAGGTCGACGAGCAGCTTCAGCGTCTCCCGCGTGACTCTGTGCTTGCTGTAGTCGATGTAGAGATCGCCGACCGAAAGCGCCAGCTCGGTGCCGCGCCCGGGATCGTCGGCGAAGAACTCGCGGAGGTCTTTCTCGCCGATCTCGTCATGATGCTGTTGCAGCGCGCTCCATGCGGGAGTGGCGACGATATCGACGATCTGGTGCGTATCGGCGGTCATGTTTTCGACCCTAGTGCGGCGAGGTTTTCAAAGGTGTAAATGATGGAGGTATGAACACCGAAGCTCTGCTGTCGTCAGTCCCCACCGGTCTCTGGATCGGCGGCGAGGAACGCGAAGGAAAGTCGACGTTCAACGTTCTTGACCCCTCCGACGACCAGGTGTTGACAGCCGTCGCCGACGCCACACCTGCCGACGCGATCGCCGCGCTGGACGCCGCCTGCGCGGTGCAGGCGGAGTGGGCGGCCACCCCGCCACGCGTGCGCGGCGAGATCCTGCGCGCGGTCTTCGAGAAGATCACCGAACGCGCGGAGGACATCGCCACCCTGATGACCCTGGAAATGGGCAAGGTCGTCGCCGAGAGCATGGGTGAGGTCAAGTACGGCTCGGAGTTCTTCCGTTGGTTCGCCGAGGAGGCTGTGCGCATCGGCGGCCGCTACACCCCGAAACCGGCCGGCGACGGCCGCATCATCGTCACCAAGGGCCCGGTCGGCCCGTGCTACGCGATCACGCCGTGGAATTTCCCACTGGCGATGGGTACCCGCAAGATCGGCCCGGCGCTCGCGGCGGGCTGCACGATGATCGTCAAGCCGGCCCAGGAGACGCCGCTGACCATGCTGCTGCTCGCCAAGCTGATGGACGAGGCGGGCCTGCCCAAGGGCGTGCTGTCGGTGCTGCCGACCAGCAACCCTGGACCGGTCACCGGGGCGTTGATCGACGACGGCCGGCTGCGCAAGCTGACGTTCACCGGCTCCACCGGCGTGGGCAAGGCGCTGGCCAAACAGGGTTCGGACAAGCTGCTGCGGCTGTCGATGGAGCTCGGGGGCAACGCGCCGTTCGTGGTGTTCGACGACGCCGACGTGGACGCCGCGGTCGACGGCGCCATCCTGGCCAAGATGCGCAACGGCGGCGAGGCCTGCACAGCGGCGAACCGCTTCCACGTCGCCAACTCCGTGCGCGAGGAGTTCACCGAGAAGCTGGTCAAGCGGATGAGTGAGTTCACCCTGGGCAAGGGCACTGACTCGTCGTCGACGCTTGGCCCGCTGATCAACTCCAAGCAGGTAGCCACGGTCGAAGACCTGGTGTCCGACGCGGTGTCGCGCGGAGCGACGGTTGCCGTCGGCGGCGTTGCCCCCGGTGGGCCTGGCAACTTCTACCCGGCCACGGTGCTGGCCGATGTGCCCGCCGACGCCCGCATCCTCAAGGAGGAGGTGTTCGGGCCCGTCGCACCGATCACCGGCTTTGACACCGAGGACGAGGGGATCGCCGCGGCCAACGACACCGAATACGGGCTGGCGGCCTACATCTACACGCGGTCGCTGGACCGCGCGCTGCGTGTGGCCGAGGGCATCGAGGCAGGCATGGTCGGCGTCAACCGCGGCGTCATCTCCGATCCCGCAGCACCGTTCGGCGGAGTCAAGCAGTCCGGCTTCGGCCGCGAGGGCGGTATCGAGGGCATCGAGGAGTACCTCGACACGAAATACATCGCGCTGACGAACTAGCGGTTCTTCGCGCGCAGACGGAAAAGTCCCTCCCACCCCGGCGTGTCGGGGACTTTTGCGTCTGCTCGCGCGGGCAAAATCTCGGCAGTGACAGCGGATCGCCACCGCGGGATACCCGCATTGGACGGCATCCGCGCCGTGGCGGTCGCACTCGTCCTCGCCGACCACGGCGGCATTCCCGGGCTGGCCGGCGGGTTCCTCGGCGTCGACGTGTTCTTCGTCCTCAGCGGGTTCCTGATCACGTCACTGTTGCTCGACGAGCACTCTCACACTGGCCGAATCGGCTTGCGCAACTTCTGGATCCGACGTGCCCGTCGCCTGTTGCCCGCGCTGCTCGTGCTGGTACTGGCGGTCGTGGCGGCGCGTGAATACTTCTCGCCGGAGTCCGTCGTCGCCCTGCGTGATGACGCCGTCAGCGCGTTCTTTTGGGTGTCCAATTGGGCCTTCGTCGCCCAGGGCACCGACTACTTCTCCAAGGGGGCGCCTGCGTCGCCGCTGCAGCACACGTGGTCGCTCGGTGTCGAGGAGCAGTACTACCTGCTCTGGCCGCTGTTGTTGATCGCCGTCGCGGCATTCTTCTGGGCTCAGATGCGGTGGGCTGTTTTCATCCTTGCCGCCGTCGGTGCGCTCGCGTCGGCCGCTGCGACGATCGTGCTGACCACCGACGACTCACTGAACCGGATCTACTTCGGCACCGACACCAGGGCGCAGGCGATTCTGGTGGGCGCCGCGGCGGCCGCACTAGCTAGTGCGGGACTGGTCGGTTCTGAACGACGGCGGTTCGTTGATCCGCACGCGGTGGGGCCACGTGGTCGCCCGCATCCTGCCGTTCGTCGGGCTGGCGGTGCTGGGGGCCGCGGCGCATTATGCGACGGGCAGCGTGCGCGACTTTCGCAGCGGGCTGCTGATCATAGTGGCGCTGGCGGCCGTGGTCCTCGTAGCACCGGTCGCCATGGAACAGGACGGACCCGTCGCGCGCGTCCTCGCGTGGCGGCCGCTGGTGTGGCTTGGCGCGATCTCATACGGCGTCTACTTGTGGCACTGGCCGATCTTCTTGGCGCTCAACGGGGAACGCACCGGCTGGTCCGGGTGGCCGCTGTTCGCGGTCAGGTGTGCGGTCACGGTCGCGGTGGCCACGGCGTCGTGGTGGCTGCTGGAGCAGCCCATCCGCCGATGGCGGCCGGTGATCGTTCCGATGCTGCCTTTGGCCGGTGCCATGGCAGCCACGGCAGCGGCGGTGACGATGCTCGTGTTGCCTGTCGGTGCGAAACCCGCCGATATGCCCGTGGGTCCCGACGTCGACTCCGCGGCGCTGATCTCACCCGAGGTGCCTGTCGAGGTGAAATCGCCGTCGGGTCAGCTCGCACCAGGTACCAAGCGGGTTGCGGTGTTCGGCGATTCGGTCGCGTGGACGATGATGCGGTACCTGCCGCCGACGCCGGGCTTGAGCTTTACCAACTACACCACCATCGGGTGTGGCATCGCCCGCGGCGGGCCCTATCGATATGTCGGCGAGACGCTCAATCAGAAGCCCGAATGCGACTCCTGGCCGGCCAGGTGGTCCCAGCGGATCAGCCACGACCGACCCGACGTCGTACTGCTGATCATCGGCCGCTGGGAGATCGTGGACCGGGTCAACGAGGGGAACTGGACGCACATCGGCGACGACACGTACGACGCGTATCTGCGCGGTGAGCTACAGCGGGCGCTTGACGTTCTCACCTCGACTGGGGCTCGCGTCGTTGTGACGACCGAGCCGTACAACCGGCGCGGCGAGAGGCCCGACGGCAGCCTGTATCCGGAGGATCAGCCGAAGCGCGCCGACCGCTGGAACGCGTTGTTGCGCAGTGTCATCGGTAAACGGCCCGACGTCAGCGTGCTCGACCTCAACGAGAAGTTATGCCCGAACGGCTACTACACCAACAAGGTCGACGGCATCAGGATGCGCATCGACGGGGTGCACCCCACGCCGGAGGCGGTCAAGTGGTTGACGCCGTGGCTGACCGACGCGCTGAAGCGCTAGCCGAGGTCGACGAAATGGCGCGATCTACTGTCACTTTTGCGCCCGTTTGATCGTTTGGGCGTTAGTGGCCGAGGCGGCCGCGGCCCAGGCGCAGCAGCAGCATCGCCAGGTCCTTGCCGTCGGGGCCGATCTCGCTGTAGCGCTCGATGACCTTCATCTCGCGGCTGTGCACCAGGCGGGTGCCGCCGGAGGCCATCCTGGCCTTGCCGATGAGCTTGGACACCTCGGTGCGCCGCTTGACCGCTTCCAGGATCGTCGCGTCGAGTTGGTCGATCTCCTGGCGCAGGTCATCGATGTCAGGCATTTGTTGGGTTTCGATAGTCATTTCGGGCTCCTCGTTGTGTGGGGGTTCTGGTCTCATCCGGTATCGGGCCTCACACAAGCGACGAGCCCCGGATCCGGAAGCGGACCGCGGGGCTCTTGGAAGCAGCTAGACCACGGGCACCGCTAGCGGGTACCCGTAAAAAAATCGACGCTGCGTAATGAGCACGTCAATAAGTGTGCCACCCGATGCCGTGGCAGCGCAAAGAAGTGTCCTTTCGCAGCGGTAAGTTGGGTCAGACATGAGTTTGCACGTGACCGATCTGAATTCCGACGCAGAAGCCCTCCTCGACGGCCTGAACCCGCAACAGCGCGAGGCGGTGCTGCATGAGGGAACGCCGCTGCTGATCGTCGCGGGCGCCGGGTCCGGCAAGACGGCGGTGCTGACGCGGCGGATCGCCTACCTGCTGGCCGCCCGCGACGTCGGCGTGGGCCAGGTGCTGGCCATCACCTTCACCAACAAGGCCGCCGCCGAGATGCGCGAGCGCGTGGTTGCGCTGATCGGCGCCCGGGCTAGATCCATGTGGGTGTCGACGTTCCACTCCACGTGCGTGCGGATCCTGCGCAACCAGGCCTCGCTGCTGCCGGGGCTGAACTCCAACTTCTCGATCTATGACGCCGACGACTCGCGCCGGTTGCTGCTGATGATCGGCAAGGACATGGGGCTGGACACCAAGCGGTACTCGCCGCGGTTGCTCGCGAACGGGATCTCCAACCTCAAGAACGAGCTGATCGGGCCGGAGCAGGCTGCGGCGGAGGCGTCGGAGGCGGGCGAGGAAATGCCGCGGATCATCGCCGAGGCCTATTCCGAGTATCAGCGACGGCTGCGGGCTGCCAACGCATTGGATTTCGATGACCTCATCGGCGAGACAGTCGCTGTGCTGCAGGCCTTTCCACAGATCGCCCAGTACTACCGGCGGCGGTTCCGCCACATCCTGGTCGACGAATACCAGGACACCAACCACGCGCAATACGTGTTGGTTCGCGAGCTCGTCGGACGCGAAACCGAGGACGGCGTGGCGCCTGCCGAGCTGTGTGTGGTTGGCGACGCCGACCAGTCGATCTACGCGTTCCGTGGCGCCACGATCCGCAACATCGAGGACTTCGAACGCGACTTCCCTAATGCCACAACAATTCTGCTCGAGCAGAACTACCGGTCGACGCAGAACATCTTGACCGCGGCGAACTCGGTGATCTCCCGCAACGCCGGCCGCCGCGACAAGCGGCTGTGGACCGACGCAGGCGAGGGCGAGCTCATCGTCGGCTACGTCGCCGACAACGAGCATGACGAGGCGCGCTTCGTCGCCGAGGAGATCGACGCGCTGGCCGACAAGGGCGACATCACTTACAACGACGTCGCGGTCTTCTACCGCACCAACAACTCGTCGCGCGCCTTGGAGGAAGTCTTTATCCGCGCGGGAATCCCGTACAAAGTCGTTGGCGGCGTTAGGTTTTATGAGCGCAGGGAGATCCGCGACATCGTCGCCTATCTGCGGGTGCTCGACAATCCCGGCGACTCGGTGAGCATGCGGCGCATCCTGAATACGCCGCGGCGCGGCATCGGTGACCGCGCCGAAGCCTGTGTGGCGGTGTATGCCGAGAACACCGGCGCGTCGTTCAACGACGCGTTGCAGGCCGCCGCCGAGGGCAAGGTGCCGATGCTCAACACCCGCTCGGAAAAGTGCATTGCGAGTTTCGTTGAGCTGCTTGATGATCTGCGTGGCCGCCTCGACGGTGAGCTGGGCGAGCTCGTCGAGGCGGTGCTTGACCGCACCGGGTACCGCACCGAGCTGGAATCGTCCAGCGATCCACAGGATCTGGCCCGGCTGGACAACCTCAACGAATTGGTCAGCGTCGCACACGAATTCAGCACCGATCTGGCGAACGCGGAGGCGTTGGGGGAGCCGGAGGACGAGGACATTCCCGACACCGGGGTGCTGGCGAAATTTCTCGAGCGGGTGTCGCTGGTTGCTGACGCCGACGAGCTGCCGGAGCACGGCGCCGGTGTGGTGACGATGATGACCCTGCACACCGCCAAGGGGCTGGAGTTCCCCGTCGTATTCGTGACGGGCTGGGAGGACGGCATGTTCCCGCACATGCGTGCGCTTGGCGATCCGACCGAGCTGTCCGAGGAGCGGCGGCTCGCCTACGTCGGCATCACACGGGCGCGGCAGCGGCTCTACCTCAGCCGGGCCAGGGTCCGCTCGTCATGGGGCCAGCCGATGCTCAACCCCGAATCCCGGTTCCTGCGCGAGATTCCGCAGGAGCTCATCGATTGGCGGCGCACCGAGCCGCCACCGTCGCTTTCGGCTCCGGTCAGCGGCGCAGGCCGATTCGGTACTCCGCGCCCGTCGCCCGCACGCTCAGCGGCGGGAAAGCGCCCGCTGCTCGTGCTGGAGCCGGGCGATCGGGTCAGCCATGACAAGTACGGCCTTGGCCGCGTCGAGGAGGTGTCCGGCGTCGGTGAGTCGGCCATGTCGCTCATCGACTTCGGCAGCTCCGGGCGGGTCAAGCTGATGCACAACCACGCCCCGGTCACGAAGCTCTAGCGGCGCCCGTGAACCGTCGTCGAAATCGACGTAATGGCGTGAACTACTCGAACTTTCGCGCCCAAACGTGAATTTCGGCGTGGATCAAGTAGAGCGTGACCATCGGCGGGTGGCAGGCAGCAGCGCCAGCAGGACACTTGCCACCGGCAGCACGGGGATCGCGTAGACCACCGGCGACAGTTTGGCGCCCGCGACGAACAGGCCCGCGAAGATGAGCAGCGCCAGGACCGCGCCCACCACGATCAGCAGCCTGCCCATCCGCCGGCGCAGCAGTAGCGCGATCAGCCCGCCGATGAGCGCCGCCGCGGCCACCGCGGTGAGAAAGCCGATGGCCACGCAGAACAGTCGATCGGACCGCCACCAGCCGGTGATCAGGTCCGTCGCGATGACCGCGGTGGACCAGCCGGTCAGGATGCTTGCAACGGCCGTCGCGATGGCCGTCGCCGCGTTGGGTTGCGGTGGGCGCGGCTTACCGACCACGGCCGGCCTCGCCCGCGGAATGTAGCCCGTCTGCGGCTCGGTGCCCGCATGGCGCCCGATGATGCTGGTCTGCGGTTCGGCCGCCGCGGGAAACTCGCCGGTCGGATGACGCCTAATGATGCTGGTTTGTGGCTCGGACTGGGCCGCGAACGGGGTCGACGGTGTCGTGCCGTCGGATTGTCGCCGGATGGGTGGTCGATTGGGAAGGGGATCGGAAAGGGGTAGGTCGGACGGGCCGTCACTCACAACTAGCCAACGTAGTTGCCGGGACTGAGTCCCCGCTGCGCCAACCACGGGACCGGGTCGATCCGGTCGGTGCCGTTGAGCAGAACTTCAAAGTGGCAGTGCGGGCCGGTGGAGTTGCCGCGGTTGCCCATCGTCGCGATCTGGTCGCCCGCCATCACGCGGTCGCCCTTGTTGACCAGCCAGGTGTTGACATGGCCGTACAGCGTGACGGTGCCGTCCGCGTGCCGCAGCTTGACCCATGCGCCGTAACCGGCGGTGGGGCCCGCGTCGATCACAACGCCGTCGGCGACAGCGAGAATCGGCGTTCCGATCGCGTTGGCGACGTCGATGCCGCCGTGCAGCACGCCCCAGCGATAGCCGAAGCCGGAGGTGAAGACGCCCTTCGTGTACATCACGAACTGCGGCCGGTTCATGCGAGCTTCGCGGTCGGCACGCTCCTGTGCGAACGCGGCGGCCTTGGTGATCTCTTCGGCGTGCACCATTTCATTGGCCGCAGGAGTGACGGAGACGATCTGCATGCCATCCACGGAGCCGGCGACGAGCCCGCCACCGATCGTGGACTGGTCGGCGGCGAGGACTGCCCCCGTTGGCGCCTTGTCGGAGGCGTTGGCCATCGAATAGGCGCCTGCCGCGGTCGCGCCGACAGCCATCGCGGCGACCATCAGCCGGCCCTTGATGGGGACGTCCTGCTTGCGGTGCAGGCCGCGGCGGCCGGAGATGTCGATGATGTCGGTGGCGGCCACGCCGTCGCTGGTGTCGGTGTAGCTCTCGCGGTATGCGTGCGACGCGTGACGCTCTTCGCGCGGATTCGGGCGGAATTCCGAGGGGACGGCCAGCCGCAGCGGGATCAGATCGTCGGTGTCGTGGAGGTCGTCGAGCTCGGGCGCGTGAATGACCTGCGATTCGCGGTCGAACGCGCTGTTCTCGCGAAAGTCCAGGTCAGCGAGGTCGCCAAACTCGTTGAACGGAATGATGTCGGTGATTTCCGAGGCGTCTACGCCAGCTCCGGCTGCTTTCCAGGTGTGCCGAGGGTTCGTCGAAACTCCAGCCGGAGATCGAGGCGAACGGTGCTGTGCCAACCTGGAATATCTCTCTAGTCGTGACCAAAGCGTTATCTGGACCAGAGGCACGTTAACCAAATTCCAATGTTGGTGGCAACCCGGTGTGGAAATTCCGGCAGTGATTGTGACCTGTATCACCGATGGCCCAGCGGTGAGATCTACCACATGAGCGGTAGGCGGTGCCGAAGCCGTTGGCTCGTGTGGATAAAGTTCCCCCTGGCCCATCGGGCGCCAACCTTCGAAGTCAACGCACAGAGACAGTGAGTCCATGGATCTCTTCGAATACCAAGCGAAAGAGCTGTTCGCCAAGCACAACGTGCCCACCACGCCCGGTCGAGTGACCGACACCGCAGAGGGCGCCAAAGCCATCGCCACCGAAATCGGTAAGCCCGTCATGGTCAAGGCTCAGGTCAAGGCCGGCGGCCGCGGCAAGGCCGGCGGTGTGAAGTACGCGGCCACCCCCGACGACGCGTTCACCCACGCGCAGAACATCCTCGGCCTGGACATCAAGGGCCACATCGTGAAGAAGCTGCTGGTCGCCGAGGCCAGCGACATCGCCGAGGAGTACTACATCTCGTTCCTGCTCGACCGCGCCAACCGCACCTACTTGGCGATGTGCTCGGTCGAAGGCGGCATGGAGATCGAAGAGGTCGCGGCGACCAAGCCCGAGCGGTTGGCCAAGGTGCCCGTCAACGCCGTCAAGGGGGTGGATCTGGCCTTCGCCCGTTCAATCGCCGAGCAGGGGCATCTGCCCGCCGAGGTCCTCGACGCGGCGGCCGTGACGATCCAGAAGCTGTGGGAGGTCTTTGTCGCCGAGGACGCCACCCTGGTCGAGGTGAACCCGTTGGTGCGCACGCCCGACGACCAGATCCTCGCGCTCGACGGCAAGGTCACGCTGGACGCCAACGCCGACTTCCGACAGCCCGGCCACGTAGAGTTCGAGGACCGCGACGCCACCGACCCGCTGGAGCTCAAGGCCAAGGAGAACGACCTCAACTACGTCAAGCTCGACGGTGAGGTCGGCATTATCGGCAACGGCGCGGGCCTGGTGATGTCCACCCTCGACGTCGTCGCCTACGCAGGCGAGAAGCACGGCGGCGTCAAGCCCGCCAACTTCCTCGACATCGGCGGCGGCGCCTCAGCAGAGGTGATGGCCGCAGGCCTCGACGTCATCCTGGGTGACAGCCAGGTCAAGAGCGTCTTCGTCAACGTCTTCGGCGGCATCACAGCGTGCGACGCCGTGGCGAACGGCATCGTCCAGGCGCTGCAGATCCTCGGCGACGAGGCCAACAAGCCGCTGGTCGTCCGCCTCGACGGCAACAACGTCGACGAGGGCCGTCGCATCCTCGCCGAGGCCAACCACCCGTTGGTGACCGAGGTCGGCACGATGGACGAAGCCGCCGACGTCGCCGCCGCCAAGGCCGCGGCAGCAGCGAAAGCCTGAAAGGACTGACATGGCAATCTTTTTGACGAGGGACAACAAGGTCATCGTCCAGGGCATCACCGGCGGCGAGGCCACCACGCACACCGCCCGCATGCTCAAGGCGGGCACCCAGATCGTCGGCGGCGTGAACGCGCGCAAGGCCGGAACGACGGTGTCGCACAAGGACGTCAACGACAACGACATCGAGCTGCCCGTGTTCGGCACGGTCGTCGAGGCGATCGAAAAGACCGGCGCCGACGTGTCGATCATCTTCGTGCCGCCGAAGTTCGCCAAGGACGCGATCATCGAGGCGATCGACGCGGAGATCCCGCTGCTGGTGGTCATCACCGAGGGAATTCCGGTGCAGGACAGCGCATATGCGTGGGCCTACAACGTCGACAAGGGCAACAAGACGCGCATCATCGGTCCGAACTGCCCCGGCATCATCACGCCAGGCCAGTCGCTGGTCGGCATCACGCCCGCCAACATCAGCGGTCCCGGCCCGATCGGGCTGGTGTCCAAGTCCGGCACGCTGACCTACCAGATGATGTTCGAGCTGCGTGATTTCGGCTTCACGACATCCATCGGCATCGGCGGAGACCCGGTCATCGGCACCACCCACATCGACGCGATCGAGGCGTTCGAGAAGGACCCCGAGACCAAGGTTATCGTGATGATCGGCGAGATCGGCGGCGACGCCGAGGAGCGTGCCGCCGATTACATCAAGGCAAACGTCTCCAAGCCCGTCGTCGGCTACGTTGCCGGATTCACCGCGCCCGAAGGCAAGACCATGGGCCACGCCGGCGCCATCGTGTCGGGCTCGTCGGGCACCGCCCAGGCCAAGAAGGAAGCACTCGAGGCCGCGGGGGTGAAGGTGGGCAAGACCCCGTCGGAGACCGCGCGCCTCGCCAGGGAGATCTTGCAGAGCCTCTAGGCGCTGGCGGTGTGAAGTAGACCGCAATTTTAGGAACACGTTCTAGTTATCGATTAGCCTGACGAATTAACACCTGTCAGGAGGTCTGTAATGGTCGATCCGCGGACTCCGGTCATCGTCGGCGTCGGCCAATTCACTGAGCGTATCGACGACCCCGATTACCGGGGCATGTCGGCTGTAGACCTGGCGACGGCAGCGGCTGAGGCCGCGTTGGCCGACACCGGCGTCAACGTTGCCACCGTCGCCAACGCCGTTGACACGGTGTTCGGCCTGCGTCAGTTCGAGATCTCCGGACCGATGCCCGCCGCGTTCGGCAAGTCCAACAACTACCCGCGCTCGGTGATGCATCGACTGGGCGGCGATCCGGCCCGCGTGGTGCTGGAGCCGGTCGGCGGCCAGAGTCCGCAGAAGCTCGTGACCGAGGCGGGCAACGCAATTGTCGACGGCGACGCCGACGTCGTGGTGATCATGGGTTCCGAGCCCGGGTCGACGGCTCGTTACTTCGCAAACGCGAAAGGGCGAAAGCCCGATTTCACCGAACATGTCGACGGGCAGCTCGAGGATCGTGGACACCAGATCTTCAGCTACATCGACGATTACACCATCCAGCACGGCTTGACGGGTGCGCCCGTGCAATACGGGCTGCTGGAGAATGCGCGGCGGTCCCGGTTGGGCCTCGGCGTCGCGGAGTACCGGCTGAAGATGGCCGAACTGTTCGCACCGTTCTCGAAAGTGGCTGCCAAGAACCCGTTTTCGTCGTCTCCGGTGGAGCGGTCGGTCGTGGAGATACTCACTGTCACTGACGACAATCGGATGATCTGCGACCCGTATCCGCGGCTTCTGGTGGCGCGCGACACCGTGAACCAGGGTGCGGCGGCCGTGCTGACGTCAGTCGAGGCGGCCCGCAGACTTGGTGTGCCCGAGGAGAAATGGGTGTATTTGCACGGGCACGCCGACTTGATCGAGCAGGCAATGCTGGACCGCGTCGACCTCGGCGCCGGTCCCGCATCTGTGATGGCCGCCCACGAGGCACTGCGGGTGGCCGGCGTCGGTGTCGGCGACATTGCCACGTTCGACCTCTACAGTTGCTTCCCGTTCCCGGTGTTCGTCATGTGTGAGGCGCTCGGGTTGGACGGTGACGATCCGCGCGGGTTGACGCTGACCGGCGGACTGCCGTACTTCGGCGGCCCGGGAAACAGCTACTCACTGCACGGGATCGCGGAGACAGTCCTCCAGATGCGGGACAGGCCAGGGAAATTCGGCTTCGTCGGGGCAAACGGCGGGATTATGAGCAAGTACTCCGTCGGCATCTACTCGACCGAGCCGGTAGAGTGGCGAACAGATCGCAGTGCCGAACTCAAGGAGCAAATCGCCGCGCTGCCGAAGATCGAGGTCACCAAGGAACCGGACGGGGCCGCCACCATCGAGACCTACTCGGTGCGCTACGACTGGCCGATCCGCACCGGAATCATCGTGGGACGGCTCGATTCCGACGGTTCACGTTTCATGGCGACCACCGACGACGATGACCTGGTGGCGCTGATGTCCGACGGCGATCCGCTCGGCGCGAACATCTCTGTGTGGGCGACAGAGAACGGCAACCGCGCGAGCCTGGCCTAGACGAGAGCGGCGAGCTTGCCGGCGAGCCGCTGGACGTAGCCTGTGACCTCGGTGTCTGACTTGTCGGGCAGCCCGAACAACACCTCGGTGACTCCGAGGTCGGCCCAGCGGGCCAGCTTGTCGGCATCCGGCTTGAAGTCCAGCGCGACGATCTGAGGAGCCCCAACGCGGCCCGCCGCGGCCCAGGTGTCCTGCAGCAGCTTGACCGGCTCGTCGATGTCGAAGTCGCGCGGGGTGGTGATCCAGCCGTCGGCGCTGCGGGCGATCCACTTGAAGTTCTTCTCGGTTCCGGCCGCGCCGACCAGAACGGGGATGTGTGACTGGATCGGCTTCGGCCACGCCCAGCTCGGGCCGAAGTTCACGAATTCGCCGTCGTAGGACGCTTCCTCCTCCGTCCACAACGCGCGCATGGCCTCCAGGTACTCGCGCAGCATGGTGCGCCGCTTCCCCGGCGGCACGTTGTGGTCGGCGAGTTCGTCGGTGTTCCAGCCGAATCCGACGCCGACGCTGACCCGGCCGCCAGAAAGGTGATCCAGCGTGGCGATCGATTTCGCCAGCGTGATCGGGTCGTGTTCGACCGGCAGTGCGACCGCCGTCGACAACCGCACGCGCGAGGTGACGGCGGCAGCGGTCCCGAGGCTGACCCACGGATCAAGAGTGCGCATGTAGCGGTCGTCGGGCAGCGTCTCGTCGCCGGTGGTGGGGTGGGCGGCCTGGCGCTTGACCGGGATATGGGTGTGTTCGGGCACGTAGAACGTGGAAAAGCCGTGGTCATCGGCGAGCTTGGCCGCTGCCGCCGGGGTGATACCGCGGTCACTGGTGAAGAGCACGAGCCCGTAGTCCATGCCAAGAATTAGAACGTGTTCCAGTCTGTGACCGCAAGGCGGGGTCTCGTACGGACTTTCTTTCACCGCGAGCGTTACCCGCGACGGCCGCCATCGGAGTTGGTGGGATGGCAAAACGCGGACGAGAGGAGCACTGAATCAAATGACGACTGAACGCATCGCTGACCACGTCAAGTTCGCCTACTGGGTGCCCAATGTCAGCGGCGGCCTGGTCACCAGCGACATCGAGCAGCGCACCGACTGGAACTACGAATACAACGCCAAACTCGCGCAGACCGCGGAGAACAACGGCTTCGAGTACGCGCTGTCACAGGTCCGATACGAGGCGAGCTACGGCGCCGAGTTCCAGCACGAGTCCACCAGCTTCTCGCTGGCTCTGCTGCTGGCCACGCAGAGGCTGAAGGTGATTGCTGCCGTCCACCCCGGCCTCTGGCAGCCCGCAGTGCTGGCCAAGCTCGGCGCCACCGCCGACCATCTGAGCAAGGGTCGATTCGCCGTCAACGTCGTGTCTGGCTGGTTCAAAGACGAGTTCACTCACCTGGGTGAGCCGTGGCTGGAACACGACGAGCGCTACCGCCGCAGCGCGGAGTTCTTGCAGGTGTTGCGTGCGATTTGGACGACGGACAGTGTTGATTTCCGCGGCGACTTCTACCGCATCCACGACTTCACCCTCAAACCCAAGCCGCTGAACACCCCCGAGCGATCCAACCCGGAGATCTTCCAGGGCGGCAACTCCACCGCGGCACGGCGCAACGGCGGGCGCTACTCCGACTGGTACTTCTCCAACGGCAAGGATTTCGGCGGGGTCACCGAACAGATCGTCGAGGTGCGCGACCACGCCCGCGAGGTCGGTCGCGAGGTCCGCTTCGGGCTCAACGGTTTCATCATCGCCCGCGACACAGAAAAGGAGGCGAAGGACGTCCTCAGAGAAATCATCGACAAGGCCAACCGTCCCGCTGTCGACGGATTCCACTCCGCTGTGCAACAGGCCGGCAACTCGACAGCAGACAAGCGCGGCATGTGGGCCGATTCCACCTTTGAGGACTTGGTGCAGTACAACGACGGGTTCCGCACGCAATTGATCGGCACTCCCGAGCAGATAGCGGAGCGCGTTGCGGCGTATCGCAAACGCGGTGTGGACCTGATCCTCGGTGGCTTCCTGCACTTCCAGGAGGAGATCGAGTACTTCGGGTCGCGGGTACTACCGCTGGTGCGGGAAATCGAAGATTCCGAAAGGGATTCGGCCGATTCGCCGGTGCTGGTGTCCGCCTGAGGTCGGATGACCGCCGCCTTCACATGAGGGTGCGCTAGCGTGGGTGAACGAATCGCTCAGGCGTCCAGCACAGGAGAGGTCATGACCTACCCGCCCGGTAGCCCCGGATATCCACCCGCACAACAACCGACCACTCAGTTCGCAGCGCCCACCCAGCAATTCGGCAAGTTGCCAGATGTTGCCCCGGCCGCAGAAGGCCCGAGCAAGCTGCCGGTGTATCTGACTGCCGCCGTAGCCGCGCTTGGCCTCGCGGCGTACGTGTCGGGCTATGGTCCGCTCCTCGGAGCGGGCGCCGACTCCGCGTTCTCACCTCCGCTGCTGGACCTCGGCGTGGTGGCGTCGCTGCTCGCGGCGTTGATCGCCGGCGTCAGCCTGGTGCCCAAGCAGAAGGCGGCGCCCGCGCTGGTGGCGGTGCTGTCGATACTCGGCTTCCTGCTCCTGATCAACATCGTGCTCGGCGCGCCGAAAGGCGTGGACATCAAGTGGGGTCTGTACCTGATCATCGCGTTCAGCGTGCTGCAGGCGATCGTCGCGGTCGCGGTGCTGCTGTTCGATGCCGGTGTCATCACCCCGCCTGCGCCCCGGCCCCGCTACGGGCAGCAGCAGCAGCAGTACGGCCAGTACGCGGCACCCGGCCCGTATTACGGACAGCCTCATCAGCCCGGCCCACCCCACCAGCAGGGCCCGCAGTTGCGTCCCGGCTATCCGTCGCCCTACCCCGGTGGCTACCCGGGCGGCCCGCCGACGGGCGGATTCTCCGGGGGCCCGCAGGGTGGTCCGCCGACGCCGCCGAGCGGATTCCCCGCCTACGGCCAGCCGCCGTCGAGCAACGCGCCGACGACACAGGTACCGGTACAACAGACGTCCTCCGCGCAGTCCGGCCCTCCGCCGTCGTAATCTGGGCCGCGCGTGCATCAACTTCGCGCGCGTGAGCGTTCGGGGGGAGCGGCCCAACTAGTGGACAACCGGCCAGTCGGCACACGCCAGGCGCGTGGGCTGCTTCGGGTCGCGTTCGGGCCGTCTGTCGTCGCGCTGGTCGTCATCGCGGCGGTGACGCTCCTGCAACTGCTCATCGCCAACAGCGATATGACCGGCGCGCCGGGCGCGATAGCCAGCATGTGGCTGGGTGTGCACCAGGTGCCCGTCTCCATCGGCGGTCACGAGCTCGGCGTGATGCCGCTGTTGCCGGCGCTTGCGATGGTATGGGGCGCTGCGCGCACCACGGCGGCCGCCACTTCGCCTCAGTCGTCGTGGTTCGTGACCCGCTGGGTGGTTGCTTCTGCGCTTGGCGGGCCACTGCTGATCGCCGCGATCTCGCTGGCGGTCATCCACGACGCGTCTTCGGTGCTGACCGAACTGCAGACACCGAACGCGCTGCGGGCGTTCGGCGGTGTGCTGGGCGTGCACGCGATCGGCGCGGGGATCGGGGTCGGATCGCGGATCGGTCGCCGGACGTTGACAGCATCCCCGCTGCCCACATGGCTGCCAGACGCCTTCCGCGCGGCGGCCGCCGGCGTGTTGGCGCTGGTGGGCCTTTCCGGCGTCGTGATGGTCGGCTCGCTGGTCGTGCACTGGTCGACGATGCACGATCTGTACGCGATCACCGACTCGGTGTTCGGGCAGCTCAGTCTGACCTTGCTATCGGTGCTGTACGCGCCCAACGTGATGGTCGGCACTGCCGCGGTCGCGGTCGGGTCGAGCGCGCATGTCGGCCTTGCCACGTTCAGCTCGTTTACGGTGTTCGGTGGCGATATCCCTGCGCTGCCGGTGCTCGCGGCGGTGCCGTCACCGCCACTCGGCGCGGAGTGGGTGGCGTTGCTGATCGTTGCGGGGGCGTCCGCGGTCGCGGTCGGGCAGCAATGCGCGCGGCGGCCGCTACCGCTGTTGTCCGCGCTGGGCAAGCTGGTCGTCGCCGCCGTCACCGCGGCGTTGGCCATGGCGCTGCTCGGGTTCGCCGGTGGTGGCAGGCTGGGCAACTTCGGTGATGTCGGCGTCGACCAGGCCACCTTCGCGCCCGCTGTCTTTCTTTGGTTCGTCGGCATCGGTGCGTTGACGCTGGCGATGTCCGGCGGCATTGCTCGACGGCCCAAGCGGGCCAAGCCGGTGGCTGGACCCGAACCCGAGCCCGAAATGCTCGAAGACGAGCCCGAGCTAGAGCCTGACACCGATGACGACGAGGCCGAACTCGACGAGCCCGAACTCGACGAGCCCGAACTCGACGAGCCCGAACTCGACGAGGCCGAACTCGACGTCGACCTGCCCGCCGCCGCCGACCTGTCTGCGGACCCCGAGGAACATTTCGTTGCTGACGGCGACGCCACCCCGGACGGTAAGGGTGAAACCGCACACTAGGCACCCACTATTGTCTGAGGCGTGCAGCAACCCCTCCGTGTGCCCCCGAGTGCACCGGCGCGGGTCGTGGTGCTGGCTTCGGGGACCGGTTCGCTGCTGCGATCTCTGCTAGACGCCACGGGCGGTGATTTTCCCGCCACGATCATCGCGGTAGGAGTGGACCGCGACTGCCCCGCGGTCGAGATCGCGGCCGGTGCGTCGGTGCCGACGTTCACCGAGCGGCTGCCCGACTACCCGGATCGCCGTGCCTGGGACGCTGCCATCACGAAAGCCACCGCGTCGTATCAGCCCGATCTGATCGTGTCCGCCGGCTTCATGAAAATCCTTGGTCCGCAGTTTCTTTCCCGATTCATGGGCCGCATTCTCAACACCCACCCGGCGCTACTGCCCGCGTTCCCGGGTGCGCACGCGGTTCCTGATGCGCTGGAATACGGTGTCAAGGTGACGGGATGCAGCGTGCATCTCGTCGACGCAGGCACCGACACCGGGCCGATCCTCGCGCAGGAGGCGGTTCCTGTCCTCGACGACGACGACGTCGCCACCCTGCACGAGCGCATCAAGGTGGTCGAAAGACAGCTACTGGTAGATGTTTTGGCCGCGGTGGCCACCCGCGGCGTGACCTGGACCGGACGAAAGGCGACGATAGGATGACCGCGAACGATGGGCGCAGGCCGATCCGCCGTGCATTGATCAGTGTCTACGACAAGACTGGTCTCGCCGAACTCGCCCGCGGTCTGCACGACGCCGGAGTGGACATCGTGTCGACAGGTTCGACTGCTAAAACCATTGCGGGCGTAGGTGTTCCGGTGACTCCCGTCGAGGAGGTCACCGGTTTTCCCGAGGTGCTTGACGGTCGGGTCAAGACCCTGCACCCGCATGTGCATGCTGGCCTGCTCGCCGATCAGCGCAAACCAGAGCATGTTTCGGCGCTGGCGGAGCTAGGCATCGCGGCATTCGAACTCGTCGTCGTCAACTTGTACCCGTTCACCGAGACTGTCGAATCCGGCGCCAGCGTCGACGAGTGCGTCGAGCAGATCGATATCGGCGGACCGTCGATGGTGCGCGCCGCCGCGAAGAACCATCCCAGCGTGGCGGTTGTCGTCGACCCGTTCGGATACGATGGTGTACTCGCCGCGGTGCGCGCGGGCGGGTTCACGCTCGACGAGCGGAAGAGGCTGGCGTCGTTGGCGTTTCGGCATACCGCCCAGTACGACGTGGCGGTGGCGTCGTGGATGGGATCGGTCCTAGCGCCCCAGGAAGACTCTGCGTCCGTGTCCTTACCCCCGTGGGTCGGGGCGACCTGGCGTCGTGAAGCGGTGTTGCGGTACGGGGAGAACCCGCATCAGCAGGCCGCGCTGTATCGCAACGATGCCGTGTGGCCAGGGCTGGCTCAGGCCGAGCAGTTGCACGGAAAAGAGATGTCCTACAACAACTACACGGATGCCGACGCGGCCTGGCGGGCCGCGTTCGACCATGAAGAGATCTGCGTGGCGATCATCAAGCACGCCAACCCGTGCGGCATCGCGATCTCCGCGATATCGGTGGCCGACGCGCACCGCAAGGCCCACGAATGCGACCCGCTTTCCGCATTCGGCGGTGTGATCGCCGCGAATACGACGGTCAGCGTCGAGATGGCAGAAACCGTCGCCGACATTTTCACCGAGGTCATCATCGCGCCCGCGTATGAACCCGGTGCGGTGGAAGTGCTTGCGCGCAAAAAGAATATCCGCGTGCTCGTCGCGTCCGAGCCGCAGCAGGGCGGCGCCGAATTCCGCCAGATCAGTGGCGGCCTGCTGCTGCAGCAGCGCGACGCGATCGACGCGCAGGGCGACAACCCCCTCAACTGGACGCTGGCCACCGGTTCACCCGCTGACCCCGCGACGCTTGCTGACCTGAAGTTCGCGTGGCGGACGTGCCGGGCGGTGAAGTCCAACGCGATCGTCGTTGCCAAGGATGGCGCCACCGTCGGCGTGGGCATGGGCCAGGTGAACCGCGTTGACGCCGCCCGGCTCGCCGTCGAGCGGGGCGGGGACAGGGTCGTCGGTGCCGTCGCGGCGTCCGACGCGTTCTTCCCGTTCCCCGACGGGCTCGAGACGCTGACCGACGCCGGTGTGAAGGCCGTCGTGCATCCTGGCGGCTCGATGCGCGACGACGTCGTGACAGAGGCCGCCGCGAAGGCCGGGATCACGCTCTACCTGACCGGCGCGCGGCACTTCGCGCACTGACCATTGCAGGGGACGCACTGCCTCAACTCGACAGCCGTCGTAGCGTGGAGTGGTGACCCAACCTCATGATCTGCCCCGGACCGTAGGCGAGCTGAAGGCCTCCGGCCATCGCGAGCGCGGCGTCAAACAGGAAATCCGGGAAAACTTGCTGGCCGCGTTGGCGCAGGGCCGCGACGCGTGGCCGGGCATCCTGGGCTTCGAGGACACCGTGATCCCGCAGCTGGAGCGGGCCCTGATCGCCGGGCACGACGTGGTGCTGCTCGGGGAACGCGGCCAGGGCAAGACGCGGCTGCTACGCGCATTGACCGGGCTGCTCGACGAGTGGACGCCGGTGATCGCGGGGTCCGAACTGGGCGAGCATCCGTACACCCCGATCACGCCGGGGTCGATCCGCCGCGCCGCCGATTCAGGGGACGACCTGCCGGTCGAGTGGCGACACCGCGACGAGCGGTACTTCGAGAAGCTGGCCACCCCGGACACCAGCGTGGCCGACCTGGTCGGCGACATCGACCCGATCAAGGTGGCCGAGGGCCGCAGCCTCGGAGATCCGGAAACCATCGCCTACGGCCTGATCCCGCGGGCGCACCGCGGCATCGTCGCCATCAACGAGCTGCCCGACCTGGCCGAGCGGATCCAGGTGTCGATGCTGAACGTGATGGAGGAGCGCGACATTCAGGTGCGCGGATACACGCTGCGGCTGCCGCTCGACGTGGTCGTCGTCGCCAGCGCCAACCCCGAGGACTACACCAACCGCGGCCGCATCATCACCCCGCTCAAGGACCGGTTCGGCGCCGAGATCCGCACGCACTACCCGCTGGAACTCGAGGCGGAGGTGGGTGTGATCAAGCAGGAGTCGCATCTGGCCGCCGAAGTGCCCGAGTACCTGCTGCAGGTGCTTGCCCGGTTCGCCCGACACCTTCGCGAGTCGAATTCGATCGACCAACGGTCGGGCGTGTCGGCGCGGTTCGCGATCGCGGCCGCGGAGACCGTCGCCGCCGCCGCAACGCACCGTTCCGCCGTGCTCGGTGAGCAGGATCCGGTAGCCCGGGTCTGCGACCTCGCCACGGTGGTCGACGTGCTGCGCGGCAAGCTGGAGTTCGAATCCGGCGAGGAGGGGCGCGAGCAGGCGGTGCTCGAGCACCTGCTGCGGCGGGCCACCGCGGACACCGCGCAGCGGCTGCTTGGCGGCATCGACGTCGGTCCGCTGGTGACCGCGATCGAAAGCGGTTCGGCGGTCACCACCGGTGAGCGGGTGTCGGCGCGGGCGGTGCTGGATGCGGTGCCCGAAGTTCCCGCGATCGCCCAGGTTCAGCAGCGCCTTGGCGCAAAGTCCGACGGCCAGCGCGCGGCCGCCGTCGAATTGGCGCTGGAGGCACTGTATCTGGCCAAACGGATCGACAAGGTGACCGGAGAAGGCGAAACGGTTTATGGCTAGACACGGGCACTCGTCGCGATACTCGCGATACACCGGCGGCCCCGATCCGCTGGCACCGCCCGTCGACCTGCGTGAGGCGTTGGAGCAGATCGGCCAGGATGTCATGGAGGGCAGCTCGCCGCGGCGGGCGCTGTCCGAGCTGATGCGTCGCGGCACCCAGAACATGCGCGGCGCCGACAAGCTCGCCGCCGAGGCGAACCGCAGGCGCCGGGAGCTGTTGCAGCGCAACAACCTCGATGGCACGTTGCAGGAGATCAAGAAGCTGCTCGACGAGGCGGTGCTTGCCGAGCGCAAGGAGCTGGCCCGCGCGCTCGATGACGATGCCAGGTTCAACGAGCTGCGTATCGAATCACTGCCATCCTCGCCCGCCAAGGCCGTTCAGGAGTTGTCCGACTACGACTGGCGCAGCGCCGAGGCCCGCGAAAAGTACGACCAGATCAAGGATCTGCTCGGCCGCGAGATGCTCGATCAGCGCTTCTCGGGGATGAAGGACGCACTGGAGAACGCCACAGACGAGGATCGTCAGCGAGTCAACGAGATGCTCGACGATCTGAATGACTTGCTGGATAAGCATTCCCGCGGCGAGGACACCGACCAGGACTTCAAAGACTTCATGGACAAGCACGGCGAGTTCTTCCCGGAGAACCCGCGCAACGTCGATGAGCTCCTGGATTCGCTTGCGCAGCGGGCTGCGGCCGCACAGCGGTTCCGCAACAGCCTGTCGGCCGACCAGCGCGCCGAGCTGGATGCGTTGGCGCAGCAAGCTTTCGGCTCACCGTCGCTGATGAATGCGCTCAATCGGCTGGATGCACACCTGCAGGCCGCCCGGCCAGGGGAGGACTGGTCGGGCTCGTCGCGGTTCTCCGGCGACAACCCGATGGGCATGGGGGAGGGCACCCAGGCGCTTGCCGATATCGCCGAACTCGAGCAACTCGCCGAGGCGCTATCGCAGAGCTACGCAGGCGCGACCATGGACGATGTCGACCTCGAAATGCTGGCCCGCCAGCTGGGTGATGACGCGGCGGTCGACGCCAAGACATTGGCCGAGCTGGAGCGCGCGCTGATGGATCAGGGCTTCCTTGACCGTGGCTCCGACGGCCAGTGGCGGCTGTCGCCCAAGGCGATGCGTCAGCTGGGTCAGACGGCGCTGCGTGATGTGGCGCAACAGCTTTCGGGTCGACACGGTGAACGTGACACCCGTCGTGCCGGGGCGGCAGGCGAGCTGACGGGCGCAACGCGGCCGTGGCAGTTCGGCGACACCGAGCCGTGGAACGTCACAAGGACGCTGACCAATGCGGTGCTGAGGCAGGCGGGCACGGGTGGGGCGGAGCTGCCCATGAGGATCACCGTCGATGACGTCGAGATCTCGGAGACCGAGACCCGCACCCAGGCCGCGGTGGCACTGCTGGTGGATACCTCGTTCTCGATGGTGATGGAGAACCGCTGGCTGCCGATGAAGCGCACGGCGTTGGCTCTCAACCATCTGGTCAGCACCCGGTTCCGCTCGGATGCGTTGCAGATCATCGCTTTTGGCCGCTATGCCCGCACGGTGTCGGCCGCCGAGCTGACCGGGCTGGAGGGCGTCTACGAGCAGGGCACCAATCTGCACCACGCCTTGGCACTGGCGGGGCGCCATCTGCGCCGCCACCCAAACGCACAGCCGGTGGTGCTTGTGGTCACCGACGGTGAGCCCACGGCACACCTCGAGGACATCGACGGCGAAGGCACGTCGGTATTCTTCGATTACCCGCCGCACCCGCGGACCATCGCGCACACGGTCAAGGGATTCGACGACGTTGCCCGACTGACCGCACAGGTGACGATCTTCCGCCTCGGCAGTGATCCCGGTTTGGCGCGGTTCATCGATCAGGTCGCGCGACGCGTCGAGGGCAGGGTGGTTGTGCCCGACCTGGACGGGTTGGGCGCCGCCGTCGTCGGCGACTATCTCCGCTCGCGCAGGAGGCGCTAGCCGGCCTTGCGCTTCTTGCGCTTGACGCCGACGCTGCCCCACAGCGAAAAACCGCGGATTCGCACGTGCGGCGCTCCCGGGGAACCTTCGCCATTGACGGTCTGGTCGAAGGTGCCCATCAAGCCGAACCCGTGCAGGTCGACGTTCACTTCCGGCGGCACCAGGATGGTCTGGCCGCCCATGATCGAATACGAGTGAATATCGACCTCTGGCGACGTAAAGTCGGCGTACCGCAAATCCACCACGCCGCCGCCGAACAGGGCGAAGGTCGTCATCCGCCTCGGCACGTTCCAGCGTCCGCGGCGCTCGAAGCCGCTCATGATGGCCAACAGCAGTGTCGATGGCGCTGGCCTGCAGGGACCGCCGTTGGGTGCCCTGGTGACGGAGCCGGGCAGGTCGGCGCTGATCCGGTCGAGTTCGTCGTACGTTTGCGCGGCATACGCCCTGGTCAGGCGGTCCTCGTATTCGCTCATCGGCAGCCGACCCTGAGCGGCGGCGTCGGTGAGCAACTGCGCCACCTGAATCCGATCGGTGTCAGCAGCACGCATCGAACTGTTCCGCGACGCTGGAGTGCTCATCAATGTCGAGCCTACGACGAACGCTGACACATGCAAGGCCGTTGGCCAAACTGTGCTCTCACTGATTCCGGCGAAGCAGATAGATGAGCAAACTTTATTTGTTTCGGCGCCCATTCCGCGAACTCGGTGGTCTCGACCGCCGACGTGACGGTGCCGACTCATGGCGCGCGCCTGATGGCAGCGGTGGCGCCGGACCTACTACCTTCCGGTGCCGTGTGCCGGTCGCCACGGTGATCAGAATTCCGCATGGCACCATGTGAGGTCAAACACCGTCAGGCGATAACCGACTGCGAGGGTTGCGCGATGAGTTCACAGGAGGGCGGAGAACGCCGTCGCACAGCCTTTGGCCAGTTGTCCACGCTTCAGCAGAGGTTCGAAGAGTCCCGTGCCGGCCAGGTGCTGATCAGTTGCCTAGTCGCTGCAATGTTGTTTGTCGGTGTCGCGTGGAATCTGCCCGAGTCGCCCATCAAGCGCAACCTTGTCCCCGTTCTCAAGCCGACGGCGGTCGTGAATCTCAACCAGGGTTGGGCCGTATACGCGCCGAGTCCAATAGATAGGCTTAATACGGTCGAGGTACAAGTCACGATGGCCGACGGTTCGAGCCGGGTATGGACGCACCAGCCGGGTACTTGGATGGATCGCTTATTCGCCTCGAGCCACTGGGAAAAGCTCTTCGAATATGTGCTCCTCGACGCAAGAGCTCGGCCGGGCGTTGCCCGATGGGTCGCCCGGAAACTGACCGGGCCCTCACAGCGTGCCGTTGGCGTCGTAATGCTCCTCCGGACCAAGAGCTTGTCGCCGCCGGGCGAGGCGGCCAGCACTGCCACCGCCACCAAGGTTCTCTACCAGGAAGACCTGACGGCGGCGCCGCGATGATGGAGTCGAAGCGTCCCGTGCAATCGCGATTGGCCGCCGCCCTGAACCGATGGCGCGGGTTCTGGTTTGCGCCCGAACCGGTGTATACGCTCGGACTTGTCCGGATGGCCTTCGGTGCGCTGGCGGTGCTGTGGACGCTGTCGTTGTTGCCGGACCTGCACGAGTTGTTCGGGGTGAACGGACCAGTGCCGCAGCATCCCACGCTTGATTACCGATGGGGCATCTTTCAAGTGTGGACTGGCGACACGGCGATATCGATCGGTTGGGTCGTGCTGCTATTGTCGGCGGTCGCAATGGCCGTCGGCTGGCGCAGTCGGCCAGCTGCGATCCTTGTGTTTGTCCTGCTGTCGTCGTTTATGCGACGAGTTCCTTGGATCTTCACCGCTGGCGACGGGGTGATCAGCGTTACTGCCCTCTACCTGGCGCTCTCGTCATGTGGAGCGGCGCTGTCACTCGATCAGCGCCGCCGTACCGGATCGTTCTGGACCGCGCAATGCCGCGCGCCGTGGCCTATCCGCCTGCTGCAGGTCCAGTTGTCGGTGATCTATCTGGTGTCGGTACAAGCCAAACTAAGCGGAAAGCCGTGGGTAGAAGGATTCGCGGTGGCCTACGCCTGGCGAACCGATTACAAGTGGGCGATTTTGCCTGCACCGCAATGGATGTCAGACAACGCTATCATCGTCAACGTCGCGACGTGGGGCACGCTGGCAATCGAATTGGCGATCGCCACGCTGGTCTGGAATCGACGGCTACGGCCGTGGGTGCTGGGGGCCGGTGTGCTGCTGCACTTGATGATCCTGCTCAACCTCAACGTCGGGTTCTTCAGCGCCGCGATGTTCGTGCTCTACCTCGCGTTCGTCCCTTGGCAGACCCTGCAGCGGATGCCGACCCTGATAACCAGAGCGTGGTCCCGATTGCGACGGCGTGGACGTGACGGGTCGGACGAAGGACCGGTCAGCTCCGCCAGCGCGGTGGCCGCTTCTGCAGAAACGCCATCATGCCTTCGCGGGCCTCCCCTGAGACGAACAGCCGCGCGGACTGCTCGCACAACTCGTCGGCCTTGAGGCCGAACGATTCAAGAATGCCAGCGGTGGTCAAGGCTTTGGAGGCGGCAAGGCCCTGCGGCGAACCCTTCGCGATTTCTGCGGTCAGCTCTGCCACTGTCGCTTTGACGTCGTCGGCGGCGATGGTGATCAGACCGATGTCTGCGGCTTCGGCGGCTCCGAACTTCTCACTCGTGATGAAGTAGCGACCCGCAGAGCGGGCGGTTATCTTCGGCAGCAGCGTCAGCGAAATGACCGACGGGGCAACGCCGATACGCGCCTCGGTCAGTGCGAACGTGCTCGCGTGCCCCGCGACCGCGATGTCGCAGGCTCCGATCAGGCCGAGCCCGCCCGCGCGAACATGCCCATCGACGGCGGCAATCACCGGCATCGGCAGCTCGAGGATCCGGCGCAGCAGGCGGGTCAGTTCGCGGGCCCGGTCGACGGCGACATCGCCGGGGTCACGCCCCGCGGCTTCCGCAAGATCCGCTCCTGCGCAGAACGTTCCGCCGGTGTGGTCAACCACGACTGCCCGTACACCGGACTCCTCGGTGGCGTCGGTAAGGCCCTGGTGCAATTGGTTGACCAGCGCGGTGGATAACGCGTTGCGATTGTCCGGCGAATCCAGCGTGAGCCGGGCAACGCTTCCCTCGACGGAGTAGTGGACGAGTGCGGCCATCAGTACGAGCGTGGCAGACCGAGCGAGGTCTGCGCCACGAAATTGAGAACCATTTCGCGGCTGACAGGGGCGATGCGCGCCAGCTTCGAGGCAGTCACGGCCGCGGCGATGCCGTACTCCTTCGTCAGCCCGTTGCCGCCCAACGACTGCACGGCCTGGTCGACGGCGCGCACCGACGCCTCACCCGCCGCGTACTTGGCCATGTTCGCCGCCTCGGCCGCGCCCGCGTCGTCGCCTGCGTCGTACAGCGACGCGGCCTTCTGCATCATCAGCTTGGCCAGCTCTATGTCAATGTGGTTCTGCGCCAACGGGTGCGACAGGCCCTGATGCGAGCCGATCGGCGTCTTCCACACCTGCCGGGTCTTGACGTAGTCGACGGCCTTGTTGATCGCGAACCGGCCCATGCCGACCGCGCTGGCCGCACCCATGATGCGCTCCGGATTCAGCCCGGCGAACAGCTGCGCGATTGCGGCGTCCTCGGAACCGACCAGCGCGTCGAACGGCAACCGCACCTCGTCGAGGAACACCTGGAACTGGCTCTCGGGCATGGACAGCTCCATGTCGATCTTGGTCCAGCTCAGGCCCTTGGTGTCGGTGGGCACGATGAACAGTGCGGGTTTGAGGTTGCCCGTCTTGTGGTCCTCGGTGCGGCCGACGATCAGCACCGCCTGCGCCTGATCGATACCGGAGATGAACACCTTCTGGCCCGACAGGATCCAGTCGGCTCCGTCGCGGCGAGCGGTGGTGGTGATGCGGTGGCTGTTCGAGCCGGCGTCGGGCTCGGTGATCGCGAACGCCATCGTGGTCGAGCCGTCGGCGATGCCGGGCAGCCAGTGCTTCTTCTGATCCTCTGTGCCGAACTTGCTGATGATCGTGCCGTTGATCGCGGGGGAGACGACCATCATCAGCAGGGGCGAGCCCGCGGCAGACATTTCCTCCATTACCAGCGATAGCTCGTACATGCCCGCGCCGCCGCCGCCGTACTGCTCGGGCAGGTTGACCCCGACGAACCCGAGTTTGCCTGCCTCGTTCCACAATTCGTCGGTATGCCCACCCGTGCGGGCCTTCTCCAGGTAGTAGTCCTGCCCGTATTTGGCGGCCATCGCGGCGACTGCGTTGCGCAGCGCCTGCTGTTCGTCGGTTTCGATGAAGCTGGTCATTGGTGGGCTTCTCCTTCGGTGTCCACTCGAGCAAGTACGCTGCCGACGTCGACCTGTTGGCCGGCCTCGACGTTGAGTTCGGCGAGCACACCGTCGCTGGGCGCGGTCACGGTGTGCTCCATCTTCATTGCCTCCAGCCAGATCAATGGCTGCCCGGCGGTAACGGTGTCGCCCACCGTCGCGCCAACGCGCAGCACCGAGCCCGGCATCGGGGCCAACAGCGAGCCCTGCGCCACCGCGGCGTCCGGGTCCGGGAAGCGCGGCAGCGCAACGAGTTGCACCGGGCCCAGCGGCGAGTCGACAAAGACCTGCTCGCCGTAGCGCGCCACATCGAACGCACGCTCCACGTCATCCACGGCCAGCACCACCCGTCCGGGTGCGGCCGCGACCAGCGTCACGCCGTCGTGGTCTGGCAACTCCACGCCGGTGCGGGTGAATCGGTACCGCACCGCGTGTGTTTCACCGGCTATGTCGCGGAATTGCTTGGTCTGGTAGCCCGAGGCGAGATTGCGCCAACCGCTGGGCGCCGCCGTGAATACCGTTGCTGTTCGGCGGTTCTGGGCGGCGTCGGCGAGCGCGGCAGAAAGCGCCGAGAGCTCGACAGCGCGGTGGTCGGCCAGCGGTGCGGCCAACGCGGCCAATCCATGGGTGTCGAAGAACGCGGTGTCGGTGGCGCCATCGAGGAAGGCCGGATGTCTGAGCACGTTCACCAACAGGTCGCGATTCGTGCGCACACCGTGGATGCGGGTACGGGCCAGCGCATCGGCAAGCACTCCCACCGCCTGAGGACGGCTCGGGGCGTAGGAGATGACCTTGGCGATCATCGGGTCGTAGAACACTGACACGACCGAGCCGTCGACGATGCCGGTGTCTAGCCGAACGTTCCCTGGCACCTCGAAATGGTGGACGGCGCCTGCCTGCGGCTGCCAGTCCTTGGCCGGATCCTCCGCATACAGCCGGGCCTCGATCGAATAACCGCGCGACGGTGGGGGATCCGGGTCGAGACGGGTGCCGTCGGCGACCGTCAGCTGCAACTCGACGAGGTCAAGCCCGGTGGTCTCCTCGGTGACCGGGTGCTCGACCTGTAGCCGGGTGTTCATCTCGAGGAAGAAGAAATCACCGCGCTCGTCGGCCATGAACTCGACGGTGCCTGCGCCGGTGTAGCCGATCGCGGTCGCAGCCAGCCGTGCTGCATCGAACAGCTTGGCGCGCATCCCTGGGGTGCGCTCGACCAATGGTGATGGCGCCTCTTCGATGATCTTCTGATGGCGGCGCTGGATGGAGCATTCGCGTTCTCCGACGGCCCATACCGTGCCGTGCTCGTCGGCGAGCACCTGGACTTCGACGTGATGGCCGGTGGCCAGATAGCGCTCGCAGAACACCGTCGGGTCGCCGAAGGCCGACTGCGCCTCGCGGCGGGCCGCCTCGACTTGCGTGGGCAGCTCGGACACTTCGCGGACCACGCGCATGCCACGGCCACCACCGCCTGCCGAGGCCTTGATGAGAACAGGCAACTGATCTGCGGTGACGGTCTCGGGATCGAGCTCGTCGAGAACGGGAACGCCCGCGGCGGCCATCATCTTCTTGGCCTCGATCTTCGATCCCATCGCCGCCACCGCGGCGGTCGGAGGGCCGATCCATGTCAGGCCCGCGTCCAGCACCGCAGCGGCGAATTCGGGGTTCTCCGAGAGGAATCCGTAGCCGGGGTGGATCGCGTCGGCGCCCGACGCGCGGGCCGCGGCGATCAGCTGCTGGGCATCGAGGTACCCGTTGCGGCCCTCGAGTCGCACCCGCGCGTCAGCCTCCGCGACATGGGGTGATTCCGCGTCGGGATCGGTGTAGACGGCCACAGTGCCGATGCCGAGCCGCCTGCAGGTCGCGAACACCCGCCTGGCGATCTCGCCGCGGTTGGCGACAAGTACTCGCGTGATCATATGGCGCCTCCAAGGCGCCGAGTCTGAGCTTGTGCAGGAGAAACCCCGGGGATCTCCTGCACAACTTCAGTTTCGGCCACTGTTGTCATCAGTTCACATCCTGAAGACGCCGAAGTTTGACGTCCCCTCGATCGGGCCATTGGCGATGGCGGACAGGCACATTCCCAACACGGTGCGGGTGTCGCGCGGGTCGATGACCCCGTCGTCGTAGAGCCGGCCCGAGAGGAACATCGGCAGCGACTCGGCCTCGATCTGCGCCTCGACCGCAGCCTTCAACGCGGCATCGGCATCCTCGTCGACCTGCTGACCCCGGGCCGCCGCAGCGGCGCGGCTCACGATCGAGAGCACGCCCGCCAGTTGGGGGCCGCCCATCACCGCGGACTTCGCGCTCGGCCAGGCGAACAGGAACCGTGGATCATAAGCCCGGCCGCACATGCCGTAGTGGCCAGCGCCGTATGAGGCGCCGATCAGCAGCGAGATGTGCGGGACGGTGGAATTCGAGACGGCGTTGATCATCATCGAGCCGTGCTTGATCATCCCGCCTTCCTCATATTGCTTACCGACCATGTAGCCGGTCGTGTTGTGCAGGAACAACAGTGGCGTGTTGGAGCGGTTGGCCAGCTGGATGAACTGGGTGGCCTTCTGCGACTCCTCGGAGAACAACACGCCGCGATGATTGGCGAGGATGCCGATCGGATAGCCGTACAGCGTCGCCCATCCGGTCACCAGCGACGAGCCGTACAGCGCCTTGAACTCGTCGAACTCCGAGCCGTCGACGATGCGCGCGATCACGTCCCTAGGGTCGAACGGCACCCGCAGATCGGACGGCACGATGCCGAGCAGTTCCTCGGCATCGAACAACGGGTCAACGACCGGGCGTGGAGTGGGCCCCTGCTTGCGCCAGTTCAGCCGTGCGACGACGCGGCGCCCGATACGGATGGCATCGAGTTCGTCGATGGCGAAGTAGTCCGCCAAACCCGAAGTGCGGGCGTGCATTTCAGCACCGCCGAGCGACTCGTCATCGGACTCTTCGCCGGTAGCCATCTTCACCAGCGGCGGCCCGGCCAGGAATACCTTCGAGCGCTCCTTGATCATCACGACGTGGTCGGACATGCCGGGAATGTAGGCGCCGCCGGCGGTGGAGTTTCCGAACACCAGCGCGATGGTCGGGATGCCCGCGGCCGAAAGGCGCGTCAAGTCTCGGAACATCTGGCCGCCCGGGATGAAGATTTCCTTCTGCGTCGGCAGGTCTGCGCCGCCGGATTCCACCAGCGAGATCACCGGCAGCCGGTTCTCCAGGGCGATCTGGTTGGCCCGCAGAATCTTTCGCAGCGTCCACGGGTTGCTGGTGCCACCCTTGACCGTCGGGTCGTTGGCAACCAGCATGCATTCGACCCCGCTGACCGCGCCGATGCCGACGACCAGGCTGGCACCGACCGTGAAGTCGCTGCCCCACGCGGCGAGCGGACTGAGTTCGAGGAATGGCGCATCGGGGTCGAGCAATGCCTCTATGCGTTCACGCGGAGTCATCTTCCCGCGGTCATGGTGCCGCGCGACGTACTTCTCGCCGCCGCCGGCCAATGCCTTGGCGTGCTCGGCGTCAAGCTCGGCGAGCTTGGCCGCCATCACACCGGCGGCCTCGGTGTACGCGGGCGATGCCACATCGAGCGTGGACCGCAGTGCCGTCACGACTGGAATCCCAACATTTTCGCGGCAAGGGAGGTAAGGATCTCGGTGGTGCCGCCGCCGATGCCGATGATGCGCATGTCGCGGTATTGCCTTTCGACTTCGGACTCGGCCATGTAACCCATGCCACCGAACAGCTGCACGGCCTGGTTAGCCACCCATTCGCCCGCCTCGACGGCGGTGTTTTTAGCGAAGCACACCTCGGCGATCAAGTTTGTCTCACCATTCAGCTGGCGTTCGACCAGATTGTGCGTGTACACCCGAGCGACGTCGACGCGTCGCGCCATCTCCGCCAGGGTGTTCTGCACGGATTGCCTCGAGATCAACGGCTTCCCGAAGGTTTCGCGGTTGCGGCACCATGCGAGGGTGAGGTCGAGGCAGCGCTGCGCACTCGCGTACGCCTGAGCGGCCATGCCAACGCGTTCGGACACGAACGCCGCCGCGATCTGCGCGAAACCCGAGTTCTCGCTGCCGATCAGGTTGGCCGCGGGCACCCGCACATCGGTATACGACAGCTCGGCGGTGTCCGATGATCGCCAGCCCATCTTGTCGAGCTTGCGGGTGACCTCAAAGCCCGGTGTGCCCTTGTCGACCACGATCAGCGAAACACCCGCGGCGCCAGGGCCACCGGTGCGTGACGCGGTCACGACGTAGTCGGCGCGCACGCCAGAGGTGATGTAGGTCTTGGCGCCGTTGATGATGTAGTCGTCGCCGTCACGAACCGCGCGCGTGGTCAAGTGCCCGACGTCAGAACCGCCGCCGGGTTCGGTGATGGCCAGGCTGCCGATCAGCTCGCCTTGCACGGTGGGCCGCACGTAGGTGTCGATCAGCCGCTGATCGCCGGAGGCGATCATGTGCGGCACCGCGATTCCGCAGGTGAACAGCGAGGCCCAAACCCCGCCGGGCGTACCGGCGTAATGCATTTCCTCGCAGATGATCACCGCGTCGGCGCCGTCGCCGCCGCCACCGCCGACTGCCTCGGGCAGGCCTGCGCCTAGCAGGCCGGCTTGACCGGCCTTTTGGTGAAGCTCGCGTGGCAGGTCGCAGATGCGCTCCCACTCGTCGACGTTGGGCAGGACTTCACGTTCGGCGAACGTGCGCACCGTCTTTCGCAGTTGCTCGCGCTCCGGTGTGTGCCAGATATTCACGAAACGAACTCCTCCGGTATGTCAGTGCAAAATTCGACAGGTATGTCGACGCACCGGCTGCGCAGCCACTCGCCCAGTCCCTTGGCCTGTGGGTCGAACCGCGCCTGATACGCGACGCCTTTCCCGAGGATGCCGTCGATAACGAAGTTGACCGCCCACAGACTGGCCAACACATGGCGGGTGATCGGCAAATCGGCTGTCTCGGGCAGCAATTCGCGAAGCTTGTCCACCGTCAGCGCGTGCGCAAGCCAGCGCCAATGTGCCTCGGTGCGCACCCAGACCCCCACGTTGGCGGCGCCACCCTTGTCGCCGCTGCGCGCGCCCGCGATCACGCCGAGTGGCACTCGCCGGGTCTCACCGAACGGCAACGGCTCTGGCAGCGCAAAGGGCGGAACGGGCGCCAAGTCCAGTGTTTGGGCCGCGGGCGCGATCTCGGTCCTGCGGCCATCGGCGTGCACGGCGACATGCGACACCTCGGTGGCGTCGACATACCCCGGGGTGAACACGCCGTACACCTGGCCGTCGCCTGGTGGCGAGGTGCTCGTGAAGCCAGGATAGCTGGCAAGCGCGAGTTCGACTGCGGCAGAGGAGAATTTGCGGCCGACGTTGGCGGGGTCGGGATCGCGAACAACGCACCGGAGCAGGGCGCTGGCGGCTTCCTCGGTGTCGGCGTCGGCATGGTCGGTGCGGGCCAGCGTCCACTCCATCTCCGCGGGCTTGACGGTCAGGCTGGTCTCGAGTTGTCGGCGCACCAACTCGGCCTTCGCCTCGATGTCCAGGCCCGTCAGCACCAATGCCATCTCGTTGCGGAAGCCGCCGATACTGTTCAGCGACACCTTCAACGTCGGCGGCGGCGGCTCCCCCTTGACGCCGCTGATCCGCACCCGGTCGGGTCCGTCGTCGGACAACTCGATGGTGTCGACCCTCAGCGTCACATCGGGATTCGCATAGCGCGCACCGCTGATCTCATAGAGCAGTTGGGCGGTGACGGTGTCGATGGTGACCGCGCCGCCCGTGCCCGGATGCTTCGTGATGACCGACGACCCATCGGAGTGGATCTCGGCGAGCGGGAAGCCGGGGTGTGTCAGATCGGCGATCTCGGTGAAGAACGCGAAGTTTCCGCCGGTCGCCTGCGCACCGCACTCGATGACGTGGCCCGCGGCAACCGCACCCGCGAGCGCGTCGTAGTTCGTCGGTTCCCAGCCGAAGTGGGCCGCGGCGGGGCCGACGAGCACCGACGCATCGGTGACGCGACCCGTCACAACCACATCGGCGCCGTCGCGCAGGCAGTCGGCGATACCCCACGCCCCGAGGTACGCGTTGGCCGCCAACACCGACCCGAAACCGAGCTCCTCCGACCGGGCCACAAGGTCGTCACCCTCGACGTGTGCCACATTCACGGACAGGCCGAGCCGGTCGGCCAGCGCCCGGACCGCGGTGGCCAGCCCGGCGGGGTTCAGCCCGCCCGCATTGGCGACGATGCGCACACCGCGATCGAGCGCGGTGCCCAGGCAGTCCTCGAGTTGGGTTAAAAACGTCTTGGCGTAGCCGCGGTCGGGAGACTTGGCGCGGTCGCGGGCCAGGATCAACATGGTCAACTCGGCGAGGTAGTCGCCGATCAGATAGTCCAGGTCGCCGCCGGTCAGCATCTCGCGCATCGCCGCCAGCCGGTCGCCGTAGAAGCCCGAGCAGTTGCCGATGCGCACTGCAGATGGCACACGCTCTCCCGTCGTCGTCATCGACCCAACCAACCGGTAGGTTAGCCGGTACCTCCGGTTTCGCGTCAAGGCGCTTGCTTGTTTTGGAGCCTATGCAGGCCACCGGCTATCCTGAAGTGCAATTGCCGACGCTGGATGCCCGCGCGGTGACAGACTTCAGTACCCCTTATAGAGGAGAGTTCGATCATGGCTGTGCCCAAGCGCAGGATGTCGCGCGCGAACACCCGTAGCCGGCGCGCGCAGTGGAAAGCCAAGCGCCCCGAACTCGTCGGTGTGACCGTCGCCGGTCAGCAGCACAAGGTGCCGCGGCGCCTTCTCAAGGCCGCTCGCCTGGGCCTGATCGACCTCGACCGCCGCTAAAACAGCCGCGCCCGTCGCGGCGGCTCCGGCGAGCCTCTCAGGTCAGTCTCAGGTGATGGATAGACACTGTGGCTGTGCGCATTCTTGTCGTTGACGACGACCGCGCGGTGCGCGAATCCTTGCGCCGGTCGCTCTCCTTCAACGGATATTCGGTAGAGCTGGCGCAGGACGGCCGTGAAGCCCTGGACCTGATCGCCAACGACCGGCCCGACGCCCTGGTCCTCGACGTGATGATGCCAAGGCTGGACGGGCTCGAAGTTTGCCGGTTTCTCCGCAGCACCGGAGACGACCTCCCCATCCTGGTTCTCACCGCCCGCGACTCGGTGTCCGAGCGCGTCGCGGGACTGGATGCAGGCGCCGACGACTATCTCCCGAAGCCGTTCGCGCTGGAAGAACTGCTGGCACGGATGCGCGCGCTGCTGCGGCGGCGCACCTCGCCCGACGATGGCGCCGAGTCGCCCGCGCTGACATTCTCCGATCTGTCCCTGGATCCGGTGACTCGCGAAGTCACCCGCGGCGAGCGCAGGATCAGCCTGACCCGCACCGAGTTCTCGCTGCTGGAGATGCTGATCGCCAACCCGCGGCGAGTGCTCACCCGCAGCCGCATCCTTGAAGAGGTCTGGGGGTTCGACTTCCCGACGTCGGGCAACGCGCTCGAGGTCTATGTGGGTTACCTGCGCCGCAAGACCGAAGCCGAAGGAGAGCCGCGACTGATCCACACCGTTCGTGGGGTGGGTTATGTATTGCGTGAGACACCGCCCTGATGTCAGCCCAGAAGTTCGGGTTCGGGCCGCGGGGAAAGTCGCGGTCGTCGCTTACTAGTGCCAGCTCACTGTCGCTGCGTTGGCGGGTGATGCTGCTCGCCATGTCAATGGTGGCCATGGTCGTGGTGCTGATGGCCGTCGCGGTCTATGCGGTGGTGTCGCGGGCTCTCTACGACGACATCGACACCCAGTTGCACAGCCGGGCCCGGTTGCTCATCGAGAGCGGGTCGCTGGCCGCCGATCCCGGCAAGGCCATCGAGGGCACCGCGTATTCGGACGTCAACGCCATGCTGGTCAACCCCGGCCGGTCCATCTACACCGCCAACCAGGAGGGGCAGACGCTGCCGCTCGGTGAGCCGGAGAAGAATGTGGTGCAGGGCGAGTTGCTGATGTCACTGCGCACCGCCAACCACCAGCGGGTGCTGGCCGTGCACCTCACCAACGGCAGCTCGCTGCTGATCTCCAAGAGTCTGGCGCCGACAGGTGAGGTGCTGAAACGACTTGGCACCGTGCTGCTCATCGTCGGCGGGCTCGGGGTGGCGGTGGCCGCCATCGCCGGCGGTGCGGTCGCCCGAGCGGGCTTGCGACCGGTTGCACGACTCACCGAAGCTGCCGAACGGGTCGCGCGGACTGACGACCTGAGACCCATCCCGGTGTTTGGTAGCGACGAACTCGCGCGTCTCACTGAGGCTTTCAACATGATGCTGCGGGCGCTGGCCGAATCGCGTGAACGGCAGGCGCGGCTGGTCACCGATGCGGGCCACGAACTGCGCACGCCGTTGACGTCGCTGCGCACCAACGTCGAGCTGCTGATGGCGTCGATGGCGCCTGGTGCGCCGCGGCTGCCCGAGGACGATCTGGCCGAGTTACGGGCAGACGTGATCGCGCAGATCGAGGAATTGTCCACGCTGGTGGGCGATCTGGTGGATCTGACCCGCGACGAGGCAGGCGGGATCATCCATGAACCGGTCGACGTGTCGGAAGTGGTGGACCGCTCCCTGGAGCGGGTTCGCAGGCGCCGCAACGACATTGAGTTCGACGTCTCGGTCTCGGGATGGCAGGTCTACGGTGACGGCGGCGGGTTGGCGCGCGCGGTGCTCAACTTGCTCGACAACGCAGCTAAGTGGAGCCCCCCCGGTGGGCGGGTCGGTGTCCGATTGACTCAGGTCGACCCGTCGCATGCCGAGCTGGTGGTGTCCGACCGCGGTCCCGGCATTCCGCCGGAGGAACGGCGATTGGTGTTCGAGCGGTTCTTCCGTGCGACGTCGGCGCGTGCCATGCCCGGTTCGGGGCTGGGCCTGGCGATCGTCAAACAGGTTGTGGTCAAACACGGTGGAACGCTGCGCGTCGAGGACACCCTCCCCGGCGGGCAACCACCCGGAACATCGATGCACGTGGTGCTGCCCGGCCGTCCGCTTCCGACGACACGCCCGGCCGGAATGGACGAGCCGGTGGTGAGCGCCGACAATGTTTGATTGGGGCGTTCGTTCAAAGGGGAGGAAGTCTGGGGATGTCCCAGAAGTTCTCTAAGTGGATTCTCAGCCCAGATGGGCACCCTGAGCTTGCATCCGTCGTTGTTACAGATGTCGGAACCTACTCCAGGAAGAGCATCGCAGCGTCATGACGAATTACCCGAGGTACCCTGCGCCGCCACCACCCCAGCCGGGGCCACGCCCCGGCGGCCATCAGCAGCAAGCGGCGCCCGGATACCCCGGTGCGCACCGGCCTGGTCCGTACCAGCAGCCGCAGCAGCAATACGACTGGCGCTACGCGACCCAGCAGCAGACGCAGCAGTTCCGCACGCCCTACGATCCGTACCGCGGCGCCCCTCAGCCGGGTATGCCGGTTCCGCCATTGCCCCGAAAGCGTTCCCGCGCAGGCGCTTTGACTGCCGGCGCCGTCGCAGTGGCGATCGTCTCGGCGGGGATCGGCGGCGGAGTCGCAGTACTCGCGCAGCAAGACCGGCCTTCGGCCAGTTCGAGCGTGACCGGTCTGGCGTCCAGTGTGCCCGCCGCCAGCCTGCCTGCAGGCTCGGTCGAGCAGGTCGCGGCCAAGGTGGTGCCCAGCGTGGTCAAGTTGGAGGTCGACCTAGGGCACCAGTCCGAAGAGGGCTCCGGCATCATCCTGTCCTCTGACGGCTTGATCTTGACAAACAACCATGTGGTGGCCGCATCCAAAGACTCACCCGGCGGACCCGGCGCACCCAGTGGACCGGGCGGCCCACAGACGAAGGTGACCTTCGCCGACGGCCGTACGACGACATTCACCGTCGTCGGCACAGATCCCAGTAGCGACATCGCGGTGGTCCGTGCGCAGAACGCGTCGGGCTTGACTCCGATCACAGTGGGCTCTTCTGGGAACCTGCGGGTGGGCCAGGATGTGGTCGCCGTCGGGTCGCCGCTGGGCCTGGAAGGGACCGTCACCACGGGCATTATCAGCGCGCTGAACCGACCCGTCGCCGCGGGCGGCGATGCACAGAATCAGAACACCGTGCTCGACGCCATTCAGACCGATGCGGCGATCAACCCAGGCAACTCGGGCGGCGCGCTGGTCAACATGAACGGCGAATTGGTGGGAGTGAACTCGGCCATCGCGACACTGGGCGGCGACGCGGGTCCGGCGGCCCAGAGCGGATCCATCGGGTTAGGGTTCGCGATCCCGGTCGATCAGGCGAAGCGGATCGCCGACGAACTCATTCAGAACGGCAGCGCGTCGCATGCCTCGCTCGGCGTCCAGGTCGGTAACGACTCCAGCGTTGACGGCGCGAAGATCGTCGAGGTCACCGGCGGCGGTGCCGCGGCGGCCGCGGGTCTGCCAAGCGGTGTCGTGGTGACCAAGGTGGACGACCGGGTGATCGGCAACGCTGACGCGCTGGTGGCCGCTGTTCGGTCGAAAGCCCCTGGCGAGAAAGTGACCCTGACGTATCTGGATGCATCGGGTAAGTCGCAGACCGTGCAGGTCACCCTCGGCAAGGCACAGCAGTGACCATCACTCCTGGCACGACCACACTGAGAGTGGCCGCGCCGCTGTCCCTGCCCAGATATACGGTTGCACTCATGGAACAGCCAGGGGAGTTGGTGGGCCGCGCGCTCGTCGTCGTCGTCGATGACCGCACCGCTCATGGCGAGGAGGACCACAGCGGTCCGTTGGTCACCGAACTGCTCGGTGAGGCGGGGTTCGTCGTGGACGGCGTCGTCGTGGTCTCCTCCGACGAGGTGGAGATCCGCAACGCGCTGAACACAGCGGTGATCGGGGGAGTGGACCTCGTCGTGTCGGTGGGCGGCACGGGTGTCACCCCGCGCGATGTCACCCCTGAGTCGACCCGCGACATCCTCGACCGTGAACTGCTCGGCATCTCCGAGGCGCTGCGCGCGTCAGGACTGTCGGCCGGAATCGTCGAAGCCGGCGTGTCGCGCGGCCTCGCCGGGATTTCCGGCAGCACGCTCGTAGTTAATCTCGCAGGCTCGCGGGCCGCCGTCCGGGACGGCATGGCAACGCTGAGTCCTCTAGCGGTCCAGATCATCGGCCAGCTATCCAGCTTGGAGATCTAAGCAGATTGGACTTCGCGCGCTTCCGCTGCTGCGACACAGACATGGCTTTGCCGTCCGCAGCGGAACGGCGACTGCCATTTCCAGGAGCGTCCCGTCGGTTACGAGTACGTAAACGGCTATCTTTCCGGGAATGTGATCTTCGTCACACCCGGAGCGTACTGTGAACGATAAGCCCAAGCGCACCCGCGATTCAGTTAACAAGATTTTCGGGGATCCGTTGCGCGAGTTATCGGTTGACGAGCCTGACAGTTTTTCGCCGGACGACACCACCGACCACGACCGGTGGTTGCGGGACAACGTCCCGCCTCACCATGACTGACCTGTGATTTCGCGCTAAGCGCGGAAAACGCCAGTTTGTTGCTCGGCGTCAGAATCTGTCACCGATGTGCGAAGCGAACGCCTCCGAGTTACCTCGTGGTGGCAACCCATTTGGCCCCGCGACGCGTGCGTGACCTCGCCACATCGCTTCCAGCAAACTCCCATGATCAGGTGGCGGATTCGAAGGCGATGACGCCCACGCGTTGCCGGGGCGATGCCTCCCCGTTATGTTCCTCGTGTCAACGATGAGCGAAACGTAAGAGCAGCATGTGAGGTCTCTCATTTGCATCACATGCTGCTCGCGCGTCGTGTGTGGTTTGGCGGTAGCGCCAGGCACGGATAACAACACGGTGAACCAGGGGGTTCACCGTCGACATAGCTAGGGAGAACATGAAGGCATTCAGTCGGGTGCTGCTTGCGATGGTCGCGGCGATCGCGGCGTTGTTCGTGAGCACTGGCACCTCTCACGCAGGTCTGGATAACGAGCTGAGCCTGGTCGACGGCCAGGATCGGACGCTGACGATCCAGCAGTGGGACACCTTCCTCAATGGTGTGTTCCCCTTGGACCGCAACCGGCTGACCCGTGAGTGGTTCCACTCGGGCAGTGCCGTCTACAACGTGGCCGGTGCGGGTGCCGATGCGTTCGCGGGCACCCTGGAACTGGGTTACCAGATCGGTTTCCCGTGGTCGTTGGGTGTGGGCATCAACTTCTCCTACACCACGCCGAACATCCTGATCGACGACGGCAACGCCACCAATGCCTTCGCGCAGTTCATTACCCCGAACCTGTTCCCGGGTGTGTCGATCAGCGCTGACCTGGGCAACGGCCCGGGTATTCAGGAAGTGGCGACGTTCTCGGTCGATGTGTCGGGCCCGCACGGCAAGGTGGCGGTGTCCAACGCCCATGGCACCGTGACCGGTGCTGCTGGTGGTGTGTTGCTGCGCCCGTTCGCCCGTCTGATCTCCAAGGCCGGCGACAGCGTCACCACCTACGGCGAACCCTGGAACATGAACTAACTCCCAGCTCAGGGCGATAAAAACAGCCCCCGGCGATCTCGCCGGGGGCTGTTTTTGGCCTAATCACGACAATAACGGGAGAAATCAGCTACAACACCTGTAACGGTTGCATCACGTATTGCGATCACCCGTTGTAACACCAGGCCCAGAGAGATGGGGAATTCATGAAGGCATTCAGTCGGCTGCTGCTTGCGATGGTCGCGGCGATCGCGGCGTTGTTCGTGAGCACTGGCACCTCTCACGCAGGTCTGGATAACGAGCTGAGCCTGGTCGACGGCCAGGATCGGACGCTGACGATCCAGCAGTGGGACACCTTCCTCAATGGTGTGTTCCCCCTGGACCGCAACCGGCTGACCCGTGAGTGGTTCCACTCGGGCAGTGCCGTCTACAACGTGGCCGGCGCGGGTGCCGATGCGTTCGCGGGCACCCTGGAACTGGGTTACCAGATCGGTTTCCCCTGGTCGTTGGGTGTGGGCATCAACTTCTCCTACACCACGCCGAACATCCTGATCGACGACGGCAACTTGGGCAACGCCTTCACCCAGTTCATTACCCCGAACCTGTTCCCGGGTGTGTCGATCAGCGCTGACCTGGGCAACGGCCCGGGTATTCAGGAAGTGGCGACGTTCTCGGTCGACGTGTCAGGCCCACACGGCAAGGTGGCGGTGTCCAACGCCCATGGCACCGTGACCGGTGCTGCTGGTGGTGTGTTGCTGCGTCCGTTCGCCCGGCTGATCTCCAAGGCCGGCGACAGCGTCACCACCTACGGCGAACCCTGGAACATGAACTAGCGCTTCGGGCTAGGACCTGTCGGCACTCGTCGTCTCTGCGGTGTCAGGGCTCGGGCCGGCGCCGGGGCCACTGACATGCTTGCCGGATTGGCCGTTGGTCTCGGCGAGGATGTTGCGGATCTCGGTCAGGATCGCGAGCTCAGTGTCCTGGGCCTGCTCGACCTCACCCTTCTTGCGTAGCCTGTTGTACGGGACGACGACCAGGAAGTAGACCACCGCGGCGACAAGAATGAAGTTGATGGCTGCCGATAGCAGGATGTTCAGATCGATGGCCTGACCGCCGCCGACGCCGATCCGCAGGATGCCGTATTCCGAGCCACCTGCCCCGATGCGGCTGATCAATGGCGTGATGATGCTTTCGGTGAACTTCGTGACCAACGCCGTGAAGGCGCTACCGATGACCACCGCGATGGACAGGTCGACGATGTTGCCCCTGGCCAGAAATTCCTTGAAGCCCTTCAACATGCGCTCGAATCCCTCCTGCATCCGTGTGCTTCCTGACAGGCTCAGACGTTAGTCGTGTTGAGCGTGCGGCGGATGCGGTCCGGTGCTAGCTTCGCGGGGAATCAAGCTGTGCACCAATGAAAACGAACGGAGTGGGCCGTGCGGTGGCTGTTGTCGGCGGCGACGGGTGTGGTAATTGGCCTCTCGGCGTTCGCGATTGGCACGGCCAACGCCGATCCGACCCCGCCGCCTGTACCCGATCCGACGACGTCGTCGTCGGACGATCTGGCCGACATGGTGATGGACGCCATCCAGCACGGCGGGCCCGCCGCACCGACAACGACGCCGGTGCCGCCACCGCGCCGCTGAGCGTGTCAGTGGAAGGTGAGCGTCATGGTCTGCACAAGTGCCGCAGCCGCAACGTCGTTGGCGGAGTGGGCCGGAAGTGCCACTAGCACGACGCGGTCGCTTCCGCTGCCGGCGCTGCGGCGATCACGTCCACCACGTCTCCAGGGCGGACCAGATCCAGCAGCGCGCTGTCGGCCAGCGGCACGATGCGCGCGTCTGGGCCTGCCACGGATTCGGCCAGCCGTGGACCAAGCACCCGCACGTCGGTCAGCACTTCCCCGCGGCGGGCGGGGCCTGCGAGCATAGCACCGATGACCGCGTCGACGTCCGACTGTGAGCCGTCGGGAACTGTTGCCGCCGTGCGGGTTTCGATCCGCACATCATCAGCGGTCAGCTCGACACCAAGGCCAGGCCGTGTGTTGCGACGACGATATCGGCGCGATCACCCTGCGGGTTGACGCGTAGCGCAATGACAGCGGCCAGGATGACGAGAGCGCCCGCGACGACGCTGCGGGCGGCGAGAGTGCGCGACCACTCCGGCCGCAGTGTGACCAGCAGCCGGCTCAACACCGACGCATTGAGAGAGTCCCCCATGCCGCCACGGTAGGCGGCAGACCGTTGTGAAAGTGCGGGCGCGCGCGGCGCCTGTGGATAACTTCGCGGGTCAGCTCGACGCCGCAGCGGCGGGCGCTGAACTGCTCGAGCTGGAGCTCGAACCGTTGGATGACGAGGAGCTGGACTTGTCGGACGACGACTTCTCAGACGACTTCTCAGACGACGAGGCGCTGGCAGACTCCGAGCTGCTCGAGGAGCCGTTGGATGAGCTCTTGGCAGACGCCTTGGCCGACTCGCGGCTGTCTGTGCGGTAGAAGCCGCTGCCCTTGAACACCACTCCCACGTTGCCAAAGAGCTTGCGGAGCCGACCGCTGCACTTGGGGCAGGTAGTCAGGGCGGCATCGCTGAAGGCCTGCACCTCATCGAAGCGATTGCCGCATTCGGTGCATGCGTAGGAATAGGTAGGCACAGAAACCTCCGAGATGGTCAAACTTCTTAGCACTCTACCGGCTCAAGTGCTAGAACCGCTATGTGGGCTCGCTCATTCCCGCCGGGCCACCCGCTGTCATTCCCGGATTGATCGGTCTGCTTGCGCTGGCCGTCGCGGTTGCACTGTGGCTGCACTGGCGTGACCGGCCGGACGAGCCTTCGGCCGCGCCACCGGCAGCCACGTCCGACTACGACGCGAGGCCGCAGCTGGCGGGGCTTCCCGTCAAAGGATGGGATCGGATGACCGACTTCTAACACCCGCGACGACATCTGCGTCGCGACCTGACCGAGCTCGCAGTGCGGCCGGGCACTCGCTATGCCCAAACGGCGTCCTGATCGATCCCTACACCGGTGCGTCGATCGCCTTCGTCCGCGGACCCGAGACCTCAGAGGCGGTCCAGATCGATCATGTGGTTTCGCTTTCGGATGCCTGGTACAACGATGCCGCGAGTGGGACGACAAGCGTCGCCGCGAATTCGCCAACGATCCACGCAACCTGCTTGCCATCGGCGTAACAGCCAACTTCGACAAGGCTTTTCGCGATGCCAGTGCGTGGCTGCCGCCAAACCAGGCGTTCCGTTGCGAGTTCGTTGCACGGCAGGTTTCGGTGAAAGCCGCCTACCGGCTGCGGGTTTCGGCCAATGAGACGCGAGCGATGGCAGCGGTGCTGGACCACTGCTAGCCGAGGGCGACCAGGCCGCCATTCGGTGTCAGTACGTGCGTCATCGGCACGTCGTGCGGTTCGGCGGGCAGCTGGTCGACGAGCTCGTCGTCGCGAACTACCGCTACCAGCCGCGCCGTGGGAGCGGCCAGCGACAGCGAGCGGTCGTAGAACCCAGCGCCGCGCCCCAGCCGCGCCCCGGCCCTGTCGACGGCGAGCGCAGGCACCAACACCGTCGTGGCTGCCGCGACCGCGTCGGCAGGCAGCCATGGCTCTGCAGGCTCGCGCAACCCGAACCGCGCATGCACCAGACCGCCGGGGCGGTACTCGCCCCATAGCAGCGGCGCGGGCAGGCCGGCGTCGTCGTGGCGGGCGACCGGCAGCAGCACCCGCACGTCGCGGCGCAGCAGGGAATCGATCAGTTCGGCCGAGCCTGGTTCGGAGTCAATCGGCACATAGGCGCACACGGTTTGACCGCTGCCGGTGAACGCACGCAGGTGCGCGCACAGCGCATCGGCCTCGGCGTCGTGCACCTGTGGCGCCAACGTTCGGCGGGCCTGCAGGATCTCGGCTCGCAATTCGGCCTTCGTGGGGCCAGTCACGGCATCCACGATGACAGGAGGTTGCCAGACACCGCAAAACCGACGGAACGCCACCTTGGGAGGTTTGGCGCAACGGATGCCGTTAATGTGTGAACGATGACACGGCCTCTGGTACGCATACCGCGCACGGCGGTCGTCCCGGCCGCTGGATTGGGGACACGGTTCCTGCCTGCGACCAAGACGGTGCCCAAGGAGCTGCTGCCGGTTGTCGACACGCCGGGCATCGAGTTGGTGGCCGCCGAGGCTGCCGATGCCGGCGCCGAACGTCTGATCATCGTGACTTCCGAAGGCAAGGACGGCGTCGTCGCCCACTTCGTCCAGGACCTTGTCCTGGAGGGCACGTTGGAGGCGCGCGGCAAGACTCTGATGCTGGAAAAGGTGCGCCGCGCGCCTGCCCTGATCAAGGTCGAGTCGGTGGTTCAGGCCGAACCGCTCGGCCTTGGCCACGCCGTTGGATGCGTCGAAGGCAGTCTGTTGCCGGACGAAGACGCGATCGCGGTATTGCTGCCCGACGACCTCGTGCTGCCTACGGGTGTGCTGGAGACGATGTCGAAGGTGCGCGCCAAGCGCGGCGGCACGGTGCTGTGCGCCATCGAGGTGGAACCCGACGAGATAAGTGCCTACGGCGTTTTCGACGTCGAGACCGTGCCCGACACCAACAATCCGAACGTGATGCGGGTCAAGGGCATGGTGGAGAAGCCGAAGTCCGAGGACGCGCCGTCGCTGTACGCCGCAGCCGGGCGCTATGTCCTCGACCGAGCGATTTTCGACGCGCTGAAGCGCGTTCCGCGCGGGGCAGGCGGCGAGATCCAGTTGACCGATGCGATCTCTCTTCTGATCGCCGAGGGTCATCCGGTGCATGTGGTGGTGCACCGCGGCGACCGACACGACCTCGGAAATCCCGGCGGCTACCTCAAGGCTGCGGTTGACTTTGCGTTGAAGCGCGACGACTACGGGCCCGAACTGCGGCGGTGGTTGGTGGAGCGATTGGGGCTGATCGATTGCTGACGCGCCACGACGGCCCCTGACGCCTAGATAGGGGTGCGGTGCGTTCTGTCGAGGAACAGCAGGCCAGGGTTGCGGCCGCTGCGGTGGCGCCGCGCCCGGTCCGGGTAGCGATCGCCGAAGCGCAGGGTTTGATGTGCGCCGAGGAGGTCGTCACCGAGCGGCCGCTGCCGGGATTCGATCAGGCGGCCATCGACGGTTACGCCGTGCGCAGCGTGGATGTGCTTGGCGTTGGCCCTTCCGAAGGCGGAGACGGCTCGGATTCTGATGACGACGGGAACCGCGAAGTCAGCCTCCCCGTGATGGGCTCCATCGAGGCAGGCGCCCGCCAACCCAGCCGGCTGCAGCCGCGCCAGGCCGCGCGCGTGCAGACGGGCGCGCCGATGCCCACGCTCGCCGACGCGGTGCTGCCGTTGCGGTGGACCGACGGCGGTGAGGCCCGGGTGACCGTACTGCGCGGCGTGCGCTCGGGCGCGTACGTTCGCCGCACCGGCGACGACGTTCAGCCAGGCGACGTCGCGGTGCGCGCCGGCACGATCATCGGCCCGGCCCAGGTGGGCCTGCTGGCCGCGGTGGGGCGTGAACGCGTGCTGGTGCATCCGCGGCCTCGGCTGTCGGTGATGTGCGTAGGCGGTGAGCTCGTCGACATTTCCCGAACGCCGGGCAACGGGCAGGTCTACGACGTGAATTCGTACGCGCTGGCGGCGGCGGGCCGCGACGCGGGCGCCGAGGTGAACCGCGTCGGCATCGTCGACACCGAGCCCACCGAACTGCGGGAAATCGTTGAGGGCCAAGTGAACCGCGCCGAAGTGGTGGTGATCGCGGGGGCGGTCGGTGGCGCCGCCGCAGAAGGCGTGCGGGCGGTGCTCGGGCAACTCGGTGAAATGGAGGTCACTCGCATCGCGATGCACCCCGGCTCGGTGCAGGGCTTCGGACAGCTCGGCGCAGAAGGTGTGCCGGTGTTCCTGCTGCCTGCCAACCCGGTAAGCGCGCTGGTGGTCTTCGAGGTGATGGTGCGGCCGCTGATCCGGCTGTCGCTGGGCAAACGGCAACCGATGCGCAGGGTCGTGCAGGCGCGCACGCTCTCACCGATCGCGTCGGTTGCGGGCCGCAAGGGTTATTTGCGCGGCCAGTTGATGCGCGACCAGGACACCGGTGAATATCTGGTGCAGGCCCTCGGCGGCGAGCCGGGAGCGTCGTCGCATCTGCTGGCGACCCTCGCCGAAGCAAACTGTTTGGTGATCGTCCCCAGCGAAGCCGAGCAGGTCCGCACCGGCGAGATCGTCGACGTTGCGTTCCTGGCCCAGCGCGGCTGACGACCAGACCGACGTGGCGTCGTGAATCTGTGGCGTTCAAGCTCACTGCATCCGGGATGGCCGATACCCGTCGGCCCGCTGCGTGTTCCCGGGGGGTTGGTGCGACTACGCCCGGTACGGCTGCGCGACGCGGCGCCCTGGAGCCGCATCAGGTTGGCCGACCGTGCGCACCTGGAACCGTGGGAACCTGTCACCGATGTGAATTGGGAAGTGCGGCACTCAGTTTCGTCGTGGCCGGCGGTGTGTTCGGGGTTGCGCGCCGAGGCGCGCAAGGGCCGGATGCTGCCGTACGTCATCGAGGTCGACGGGCAGTTCAGCGGTCAGCTGACCGTCGGCAATGTGACGCATGGCGCGCTGCGCTCGGCGTGGATCGGTTACTGGGTGGCCAGCTCGGCGACGGGTGGTGGGGTGGCGACGGCCGCACTGGCGCTTGGCCTTGACCACTGTTTCGGCCCGGTCAGACTGCACCGCGTCGAGGCGACGGTGCGCCCGGAGAATGCGGCGAGCCGGGCCGTGCTGGCAAAGGTCGGTTTTCGCGAGGAAGGGCTGCTGCGGCGCTATCTCGAGGTGGACGGCGCCTGGCGCGATCACCTGCTGGTGTCCGTCACGGTCGAGGAGCTCAACGGCTCGGCGGCGTCGTCGCTGGTGCGCGAGGGCCACGCGAGCTGGGCGTGATGCCCAGAGGACAGCAGTGCGCGACTCGGCCCAGCGAATCAGCTCTGTTGTTACTAATGTGACATTTGTGGCTATTGGTGCTTGTAAGCTGTGAATTACAGGTGTGTAATTGAGCTCGGCGCGCCGCCCGTGGATGCGCTGGTCACGGACCTAGCCTGAAGGGGAAAGGAGCCGGCTCAATGCCTAGCATCCCCCAATCTCTCCTCTGGATCTCCCTTGTCGTGCTCTGGCTCTTCGTGTTGGTCCCGATGTTGATCAGCAAGCGCGACGCCGTACGCCGCACCAGCGACGTGGCGTTGGCAACGCGAGTGGTCAACACGGGCCGCGGCGCGCGGTTGCTGCGGCGCGGACGTCCTGCGGCGGGACATCGCAGCGATCCGGACTGGAAACCGTCCGACGAGGATCTCGATGATGACCTCGACGAGGAGGTCCACGACGAGTCCTCGGAGCGTTCCTTGGTGCGCGCGGCCGTCGTCGAGACCGCGGTCGACACCGAACCGGATTATCTCGATGTCGACGTCGTCGACGAGGACTCCGGCGCCCTGCCGATCGGTGCGAGCGACGCCGTTGACGAGGCGGAGCCCGAGGAGTTCGATGAGCCCGGGCCGCAAACCGACGCGCTGCCATTGGATTTCGGCGAGGCAGCCGAGACGGACGAGATCGACGAGCCCGACGAAGAGTACGAACCCGACGGCACCGAGGACGAGTACGAGTACGTCGCCGACTCCTCGGGACTGGAGGCGCCGTCAGATGCCGACATGCAGATGGCCGACTCGCTGAGCGCCGCACGGCGGCGTCGATATGAGTCCAGAAGCGCCACGATCGACGCGCGCAAGTACAAGTTCCGCAGGCGCATGCTGACCGTACTGACGTTGGCGACCGTCGTCGCCGGCGCCGCGGCGATCACGCTGACGCCGATTGCCTGGTACGCGTGTGGGTCGATCGGCGCATTCACGATGCTGTATCTGGGGTATCTGCGCCGTCAGACCCGCATCGAGGAGCGGCTGCGGCGGCGCCGGGCCCAGCGGATGGCGCGGGCGCGGCTGGGTGTGGAGAACACCGACGACCACGAGTTCGATGTGGTTCCGTCGCGGCTGCGCAGGCCCGGTTCGGTGGTGCTTGAGATCGACGACGAGGACCCGATCTTCGAGCACCTCGACTACGCGCCGTTCGCCCGCAGTTTCGACCTACCGCACGCGGCTGGCCAGTAATCCGGATTTTCGGTGGCCGCTCGGCGGCTGGTAGCCTGCTACCGGTATGAGGGGCTATGGCGCAGTTGGTAGCGCGACTCGTTCGCATCGAGTAGGTCAGGGGTTCGATTCCCCTTAGC
>CAWIEE010000038.1:0-65798 GCA_963835075.1 uncultured Actinomycetota bacterium
GGCCTTTCGGCCGCGGCGCTGCTGAGCAACAACCTCGGCGCCGCGCGGCTGTGGGTCGCCGAGGTGCTCGGCCCGCTCGCCTGCTGCACGCAAAACGACGAGCGACTGCGCGAAACGCTGGAAGTCTTTCTGCGCGCAGGCGGGAGCTTCAAGGCCGCGGCCGAGGAACTGCACCTGCATACCAACTCCATCAAATATCGCGTGCAGCGTGCGATCGACCGTCGAGGCCGACCAATACAGCGACGGCCGACTCGACGTCGAAATGGCATTTGGTCTTGCCACTGGTACGGCGGTGCCGTCCTGCACGACGAGTAATCAGTTCGCCACGGGTGTTGATGACCCGCTGCGCGGATCGTCGATGAGTTGCGTGTTGCTGTCCTGCGAGAGGCTGCGCAGCATCTCGAAGGCCCGCACTTCATCGACGCCGAAGCGCTCCATGATGATGCCCTTGGCCTGCCCGATCCGGTCCCTCGTCGACAGTGCCGACTCCAGCTGCTCACCCTGACGGCTGGCCAGGATCGCCGCCGCCGCGTGCGCCGCTAGCACGACACCAGTTGTTTCGTCCGCCGCGTCGAACGCGTTGGGTTTGAACAAGAACGGTTCAATGCCCCTGCGTGCGATCGGCGGTGTAGAGCTTGAACGACGATCCGCTGGAATACGCCGATCTCGACCACCGCGGCACGTACTGAGGCCAGCGGTCATCGGCGCCGAAAATCGTCGGTCCGCACAATCAGTTCATCGAGCGCCGCCTCCACGCACGGCCCCTCGTTGAACAACATCTGCAGTTCATCGAGTCGATCCGGCAGGTCAGAGGTGTTGGCGACGGACTCCCACTTTCCACCGTTGCCGATGAGCAGCACGCCTGCCATGTCGGCTCCGCGGTATCGGCTCCGTCGCCGCAGCAGTCACGTCGGACAGCACTTCTTCGACGCTTCGCGGCGCGGCTGGAGCCGCGCGAGCTCGGCCATCCGCTGAGCCAGGCGTCCTTGCGCCACATCGTCATGCATAGAGGCTTCCCGTTGTTGCCCGACGCTATGCAGTAGTCTGTCATTGGACACAGCGGGAATGCCCCGGTAGGCGGCGCGATGGTCGACCAACGGGACCGCTAAGGTCTCGTCGGTTCGGACTTCGAGCCGGCGGGCCGGCTCCACCAGGTCTCCCGAATTGCGCCCGAGTCGCTCTCTTAGTTGTAGTACGGTCCAGTCATGAGCATCCGAACGTCTCGATCCTCGGCGTCTATCAAAGCGATTTCCACGCAACCTCACTCGCGAAGGCCATGACTTCGCCGATCTGACCGGCGAAGTAATGGCTGCGGACCCTCGTGGAGGCCAGAATTGACGCCTGCGACATCGAAGTGGTTCACGTGGCCAACGCGTTGGGTGAGATGTTCGCCCGCCGGGCCGCCTCGGCGCGATGCCTGCCAGCGTCATCGACGAGCTGTGGGACACCCCCGCGTCCCGCCACGAAGCCGCGTGCGCATCGGGAAGCGTCGCCACCCTGGCCGCCATCTCAGACCTGCGGTCCGGCGCGTACCGCACCGCGCTGGTCGTCGGCGTCGAACTGGAGAAGACGGTGCCGGGCGACACCGCCGCGCAACACCTGGGCGCCGCCGCCTGGACCGACCACGAGGGTACCGACGCAAAGTTCATGTGGCCCTACATGTTCGACAAAGTGGCCCACGAATACGACCGCCGCTACGCCCTCGACGACTCCATCTGCGGGCCATCGCCCAACTGAACTTCGCCAACGCCCGCGCCAATCCGAATGCGCAGACCCGGGATTGGACGGTGCCCGACCCGCTCGCTGCCGACGACGCAAACCCGCTTATCGAGGGCCGGTTGCGCCGGTTCGACTGCAGCCAGATGACAGATGGCGGCGCAGGCATCGCCCTGGTCACCGACGAGTACCTGCGCGACCATCCTGACGCACATCCGATCGGCCGCATCGACGGCTGGGGGCACCGCACGGTCGGCCTTGGCCTGCAGCAGAAGCTGGACCGCGCCGCCAACGACCCGTACGTACTGCCGCACGTGCGTTCGGCGGTGTTGGACGCGTTCGATCGCGCCCACGTCACCCTCGATGACGTCGATGGCTTCGAGGTGCACGACTGCTTCACCCCCAGCGAGTACCTCGCGATCGATCACATCGGGCTCACCGGGCCCGGCGAATCGTGGAAGGCCATCGAAAACGACGAGATCGAGATCGGCGGGCGGCTGCCGATCAACCCCAGCGGCGGGCTGATCGGCGGAGGACATCCGGTCGGCGCGTCCGGCGTGCGGATGCTAGTCGACGCCGCCAAGCAGGTCAGCGGAGCGGCCGGTGACTACCAGGTCGAGGGGGCGAAGACGTTCGGCACGCTCAACTTCGGCGGCAGCACCTCCACCACGGTCAGCTTCATCGTGAGTGGGGTGTGAGATGGATGTCGAGATCGTCGGCGAGTTCCTCTCGACCCTGCCCGAGGATGACGACCATCCCTACCGGACCGGCCCGTGGCGCCCGCAGACCACCGAGTGGGATGCCGACGACCTGACCGTCGTCGAAGGTGACATCCCCCGCGATCTCGACGGTGTGTACCTGCGCAACACCGAGAACCCGCTGCATCCGGCGCTGAAGTTCTACCACCCCTTCGACGGCGACGGCATGGTGCACGTCGTCGGTTTCCGCGATGGGAAAGCGTTCTACCGCAACAGGTTCATCCGCACCGACGGCTTCGCTGAGGAGAACGAGGCGGGCGGCCCACTGTGGCCAGGACTGGCCGAACCGGTGCAGATCGCCAAGCGCGATAAGGGCTGGGGCGCGAGGACATTGATGAAGGACGCCTCCAGCACCGACGTGATCGTGCACCGCGGCACGGCGTTGACGAGCTTCTACCAGTGCGGCGACCTCTACCGGGTGGACCCGTACTCCGGCGACACCCTTGGCAAGGAGGACTGGGGCGGCGCGTTTCCCTTCGACTGGGGCGTTTCGGCGCATCCCAAGGTCGACGACGCGACTGGCGAGCTTCTGTTCTTCAACTACAGCAGGGAGGCGCCGTACATGCACTGCGGCGTCGTCGACCAAAACAATGAGCTCATGCACTACATTGACGTGCCGCTGCCAGGTCCGCGACTGCCGCACGATATGGCATTCACTCCAAACTACGTCATTCTGAACGACTTTCCGCTGTTCTGGGATCCCAAGCTGTTGGAGGCCAACGTCCACCTGCCGGGATTCCACCCCGACATGCCGTCGCGGTTCGCCGTGATCCCCCGTCGCGGAGGAACCGAGGACATCCGCTGGTTCGAGGCCGATCCGACGTTCGTCCTGCACTTCACCAACGCCTACGAGGACGGCGACGAGATCGTTCTCGACGGGTTCTTCGAGGGTGAGCCCAACCCTGTCGATTCACTCACCGGTGACAAATGGGAGAAGGCTTTCCGGTTCCTGGCGCTGGATCGGCTGCAGACCCGGTTGCATCGCTGGCGGTTCAACCTCGCCACCGGCGAGGCGCGGGAGGAGCAATTGTCCGACAGCATCACCGAATTCGGCATGATCAACGCCGGCTATGCCGGGGGCAAGTATCGCTACGCTTACGCCGCGACAGGCAAGCCGTCCTGGTTCCTGTTCGATGGGCTCGTGAAACACGATCTGCACACCGGCAGCGAGCAACGATTCTCCTTCGAGGACGGTGTCTACGGCAGCGAAACGGCCATGGCGCCGCGCATCGGGAGCACAGCCGAGGACGACGGCTACCTGGTCACGCTGACCACCGACATGAACGACGACGCGTCCTACTGCCTGGTTTTCGACGCCGCCGGGTTGGCCGAAGGGCCGGTGTGCAAACTGGCTCTGCCGGAACGGGTCTCGAGTGGAACTCACTCGACGTGGGCGCCGGGATCAGACCTGCGGCGCTGGCGCGAAACCGACTCCGCGGCAACAGCAATCGGACTCTAGGTGGAGCAGCCCGAGCCCAACGCCGTCGCCAGAATGCTGGGGCTGCTCGGCGACGAGTGGACGCTACTGGTCGTTCAACAGGCGCTGCTCGGCGCAACGCGGTTCGCCGAATTCAAGGCGCGCCTGCCGATCTCGAATTCGGTACTCACCCGCCGATTGCAATCGCTGACGCGTGATGGTCTGCTCGACCGCCGGGTGTACCAGACGACCCCGACCCGGTCCGAGTATCTGGTCACCCCGCGCAGCCGATCCCTGTGGCCGGTGCTGCTGTCGATCTGGGAATGGGAGCGCCACTGGGTGCCCGACCATGCCGAGCGGTTGCCTGCCATGCGGCACGAACCCTGCGGCGCCGACTTCGTTCCGTTGGTGGTCTGCCGCTCATGCGGCGAGACCGTCGACGACAAAGGCGTTGTCGCACAATGGGGCCCGAGCGGTTCGTGGCCGCGGTCCATGCCCGCAGTCGCGACCCGTCGCCGCTCCGAGGGTGACCAGGCGGCAGGCCTCTTCCCGCAGACCATGAGCGTGATGGGCAACCGGTGGGGTTTCGCGCTGCTGGTCGCCGCGTTCGTCGGCATCAGTCGATTCACGGACTTTCAGAGCCAGCTCGGCGCTCCGCCGGGCTCGCTTGCAGATCGGCTGTCGATCTTCACCGCCAACGGCGTGCTCGTCGTATCTGACAACCGGTACCGGCTCACCGAGAAGGGCCGGGCGTTGTTCGGTGTGCTCGTGACAGCGCTGCAGTGGGCGCAGCGCTGGTTCCGTGCGCCCGAAGGGCCCGCCGTGCTCCTGACGCACACGGGTTGCGGCAGGCGGTTTGACGCGGTGCTGGCGTGCGATCAGTGCGCCGAGCCGCTCAGCGGAGCGCAGGTCGCCGCCGTCTAGTCGATGCAATCAAAATCGCACGCAAGCTCACTATCGGCGCGAAGATCGGGCGATGACCAAGCGTCTCGGAGTGTTCTCGCGGCTACTCCCCGACCGGGCCGACGCGTCGGCTGACATGCTTTTCACGCGGGCACGCGAACAGTTTCTACTCGCCGAGCGACTCGGCTACGACGTCGGCTGGGTCGCGCAACATCATTTCGATGTCGAGGAAGGTGGCCTGCCGTCGCCGTTGGTCTTCTTGGCCTGGATGGTCACGCAGACCGAACGCCTGCGGTTGGGTACCGCGATCATCGCGCTCGCACTCGAAGATCCGATCCGCGTCGCTGAGGACGCCGCGGTGCTTGACATTCTTTCGGGCGGCCGCCTCGAACTCGGTCTCGGGACCGGTGGCGGTGATTCACTGTTCGCCGCATTCGGAGGACGCGCGGAGGATCGAGACGAGCTGTTCGCGCACAACTTTCGCCAATTGTGCGACGCGCTTCACGGAGCGGGACTCGATGCCCGGCACCGTCCGATGCATCCAGGCGGCCACCGCCTGCTCAATGATCTGTGGCAGGCCACTTTCAGTGTGGCGGGAGGGATACGTGCGGCCCGCGACGGCTGCGGGCTGTTGTTGTCGCGAACACAGCCACGCCAGGTGGACACAAAGTTGCATGAGGTGCAGCGACAGATCGTCGACGCGTACGTTGGGGCGCTACCCGCCGGCCGCGCGCCCCGGATCGGCGCGTCACGCTCAGTCTTCGTGTTGCGGGACGGCGCGCGAGCGAAGGAACTCGCCCGCCAGGGTGTCGCACGACACGTTGACTGGATGCGGCGCAACGATGTCCCGGTGCCCGACGTCATCGACATCAACGTCGGAACGCCCGATGAAGTGATCCAGATGCTTGCGTCCGACCCGATCTTGGCGGCGTCAACCGACGTCATTATTCAAGTACATCCCGTCGACCCACCCGCCGAAGACGTCCTGGAATCCATCGAGCTGATTGCGACCGAGGTGGCACCTGTGCTGGGTTGGCATTAGTCGCGCACAAGCTCACGTTGTGGCCCGCACCTAAGTCCGATCGAATTCGATTGGCACGGTGGTCGGTCCGGTGACTTCGACCATCGACGGGCGGCGGCCAATGGGTGACGTCTGGTGTCGGCGGCAATCATGTCGTCGAGGGCCTGCCAGGCGTTGGGGATGCTGGCCCCGTCGGTTACGAGGGTTGTCCGTCGAACACAAACACGACTTTGCCCTCCCGGCCGGTGCTGGCCTGGGTCAGGCTTACGGCGTCTTTCCAGTCCTCCAGACGGACGGTGCGGTCGACACGTGCGCTCAGCGTGCCGTCGGCGACCAGCGCCACCAGATCGCGATAGGCGCTGTGCACTTGGGCGGCGTCGGTGCGGCGAAGCCAGTTGATTTCCCAGAATCCAGTCCAGTTCACGTGGCGGCCGATCAGATCGAGCACGTCCGCCGAGTCGGTCTGCCCCGACAGCACCGCATAAGACACCAACGTCCCGCCGAAGCGCAGATGGTGGACAAGTTGTCGCGTGGCGCGACCGCCGATGGAGTCGACGACGATGTCGAGGTCGGCGCCATCGAGTGACTCGGCCAGATTGGATTCGAGATTGTCGTCAGCGACGACGACCCGATCCCCGCCCCAGCTGCGGACCTGCTCGGCGGCAGCCTCGCGGCGCACCACGCTGATGGTTTTCCAGCCGAACCGGCGCGCCAATTTGATCAGGTACTCCCCTACCGCCGAATTGCCCGCTGTCTGGCCGATCCAGCGGTCGGGCATCGACGGATCGCCGTAGTTGCGCAGCAAGGCCAGGGCGGTCATCGGGTTGATGCCAACCATCGCGAGTTGAACGCCGTCGACATCGTCGGGCACAGCGACAATGTCGGTGGCGGCGGCGATCACATGAGTCGCCCAGGTGCCGTGACGGTAAGTCGGCAGGAGCAGCACCCGGGCACCGACCAGCGACTCGTCCTCGTCTGGGCCGACGGCCAGGACGTGGCCGACGCCTTCGGCGCCGACATCGGCAGGCGGTTGCGGGGTGATGAAGTACTGGCCGGTGATGTAAAGGAAATCCGAAGCGTTGATGGTGGCGGCCTCAACCTCGACGAGCACTTGGCCGGGACCAGGCGCGGGTGCCTGGAACTCGACGAGCTCGAGGACATCGGCGGGTTCGCCGATAGCGGTGACCTGGAGCTTACGCATGGTAGCCCTCCGAAATGTGTTGGGATTAGTGCTGTTTGATGACGGGAAGGGTGCTCAGGGGCGCGCCGATTTGCATCAGTTTGCCGCCGTCGCGGCTTGTCATGGTTTGACCACCACGGTGCCGACCTTGCCGGGTTGGGCCACCTGACGGACCGCGTCGGCGATTCGGTCGAGTGGGTAAGTGGCCGCGACGTCAAGGTGGTGCGGGATGCCTGTAGTGATGGCGACGGCGCTGGCAACGTCGGAGGCGCGTTGTTCGGGTGACACCGCAGTCAGCCACCGACCGATCGTCAGCCCGCGGATGGCAAGTGCGGAGTGCAAGACGGTGGCGGCGTGCAAGGGAATCGGGCCTTCGGCCAGCGCGCCGTAGATGATCAGGGTGCCGCCCGGGGAGAGCACATTCAGCAGGTCGGCCGCTGCGTCGCCGCCGACGGGATCGAGGGCGACAGGTATGGGTCGGCCGGCGGCGGCGGTGTGCACCTGTTCGACCCAGCCCGAGTCGGAGGTGGAAACCACTGGCACCGTGGGGAAACGGCCCCGTAGCTGCTGAGCGCGCTGCTCGCTGCGCACGATGCTGACGGTGCCGATCCGGTGTTGTTCGGCAACGGCGGTGAACAGCCGACCAACGGAGGAAGCAGCTGCGTTGTTGAGCACCACACCGTCGAATCCGACGCCGAAATGTTGCTGCGCGGCGCGGCGCAGCATCAGTGCGGTGAGCGGGTTGCACAACATTTGGGCGGCGACCTCGTCCGGCACCGAGTCAGGCACGGGCACCGCAATCGCCGCATCGACGTTGACGACTTGGCGCCATGCGCCCTGATGAGGGAAGAACGTGACCCGGGTACCTGCACTGAAGGCGGTGACCCCGGCGCCTACTTCGGTAACCACCCCGGTCGCTTCGAGACCAGCGACTAGCTCGAGGCCGGGGACCTCCGCAACAGACACGGCCAACAGATCACCGGGGTGGATCGGGAACGCGCTGACGCGGATCTGCACCTGACCGGGTCCCGGCGGCTGAGGTTCTCCGATATCGGTGACCTCGAGTACTTCGGATGGCTCGCCACCGCTGCGGTAGGTGATTGCCAGGTTCACACGTACGGCTCCTTGTTATTTGGCTGATGCACGGCAAGGGACAGACGCTCGGCCGCCGTAGCTCGGCCTTTGCCACTGACCATGATCTGTCACTAGCGTAGCTCTTTCTGGACTAACCGGTCAATAATGAGACCGCGCCCGGCGCCAGCCCGCAGAGCGTGACCGCTGACGCGAGCACTGCGACAGTGAACTTCCATGCCGACTAAAGGACGCCAAATTCGATTGGCACCGTGGCCGGTCCGGTGACTCCGACCATCGACGGCCACGTGGCTGGCCCGGTGCGGCGCAGGTTGGGCATGCGCTGGGCCATCACGGTCAGCGCTTGGGTGAGTTCGAGCCGGGCCAGGTGCGAGCCCAAGCAGTAATGCGCATCGCTGCCGAAGCTCAGCGTGCCGACCGTGTTGTCGCGGGTGATATCGAATCGGTCGGGATCGCTGAATGCTGCCGGGTCGCCAAGTGGGCCTGTATTTCGATGTCCATTGCGAGCTTCATACGCATCGCGCGACACCAGACCTACTGGAGTGCCTGGCGGTACTTGGAACCAAATCCGGCCAAGGACTTTCTGCCGCCCGACTTCTCGCTGCCGCCGATGCCTTGCGGCAACGCATCGGCGCGGTGCGGTTCAAGCCGTACGATGCCGACTACGACGCCAACATCATATTGCTTCGTAATGCGCTGGGGGCAGCGGAGTTTGATGCGGCGTGGGCCGAGGGTGCGGCGTTGTCGGCCGAAGAGGCGCTCGCGTACTCTCAGCGCGGGCGAGGTGAGCGCGAGCGGCCGGCCACCGGGTGGGAGTCGCTCACCCCAACCGAACAGGACGTGGTCCGACTGGTTCAGGACGCCCTGAGCAATGCCGAAGTCGCTACACGCCTGTTCATCTCACCGCGTACCGTCCAGACTCACCTGACGCACGTCTACGCCAAGTTGGGCCTGACCTCGCGGGTGCAGCTGGTTGCCGAAGCCGGCCGCCACGTCTGACTGTCAGCCGTCGCGCTCCAACCGGTACCGCAGATTGTTGCGCACCGCAGGCCATTCGATGTCCAGGATCGAATACACCACCGTGTCGCGGCGTGACCCGTCAGCCAATACCTGGTGGCTGCGCAGCACTCCATCGAGTTTGGCGCCAAGCCGCTCGATCGCGGCCCTGCTCGCGGAATTGAAGAAGTGCGTACGGAATTCGACAGCCACACAACCTAACTCGTCAAACGCATGCCCCAGCATCAGCAGCTTCGTCTCGGAGTTGACACCACTGCGCCGCGCCGACGATACGTACCAGGTTGCGCCGATCTCCAGCCGACGGTTGGGCCCGTCGACGTTCAGGTAGCTCGACGAGCCGATCAGCGTGCCGTCGAGGCTGCGCACCACGAACGTCAACCCCTCGTCGGGCTTCTGCGATGCCAACCGTGCGTCGACCCACTGCTCGACCGCTTCTGCCTTCGGCGCGTGGGTGAACCACAGTTCGCCAAGCTCGCCGTCCGCGGCGACGTCGGCGATCTGCGGAATGTGTTCGCGGGCAAGCGGTTCCAGAGCCACCCAGCGCTGTCCGGTCAGCGTGATCGGTTCGACGAACCCGGTCATGAGACCCGGCTGGCCGCCGACCATGCGGCAATCATCGCCCACACCGACATCAGCACCGCCGAGACCGCTGCCGCGGCCCCGATATAGAGCCCGTATCCCGCCGATACCGGCGCATACACGTAAAGCCGGTAATACCACATCGTGAGCACCACCAGCAGTACCGAAATGGTCAGGGCCGCCGTCGATGCCAGCCGACCCGAAAGGCCTCGCGCGGCCATCGCGCCCGCGACGATCAACGTCGACGCCAGCAGCGTGATGAGCTGTCCGACGCCGAACCCCGGCGGTGGCACCGGCATGTTGCCGACTATCCCGCCGATTGCGTTGGCGTGCCCGCCACCGTCGGCTCTGCTGGTCACCCAGGGTAGCCAGGCGCTGACCGCCAGCACGGCCGCGCACAGGGCGACCAGCCAACCGGGGCGCAGTCGAGCCATGGTGGTCAGACTATCCGCTGTGCCCCACCGTCCACGTCAACGCGTAGTCGGCCACGTCGGTCCAGCCGTCCAACGCCGCCGTCAAATGCGGTCGGTCCTCGAACAGCTTGAAGTCCGTCGGTGCGGCCGAGCGCCGGTACCGATTGAAGTTCTCGTAAACGACCGACGACGGCGTGATGTGGTCGCGGCCCCCGGCGATCAGCAGCAGCGGCGCCCGGTCGGGTTTCGTGTAGTCGAGCGCCGTCGCAGCCCGCGCCTTTGGCAGGAAATTGGCCAGCGCGGACTCGAACAGCGGACGGCCCGGTGCAGGGATCGCCAGCTTGGCGTGCCAGGAATCGGATTCGGCCCGTGACACCGTGTTGGCGAACGCGTAGTGGAACTCGGCACGTGTGAGTGGCACCGCGCGACGCCGATTCGAGGGCAGGCGCAGCACGGGGAACGACGCACGCAGCACTGACAGCGGCAGCCGGTAGACGCCCCGGGGCGCGGCGGGGTGGATGGCGACGCCTGCGCGGCCCAGCCCCCGGTCCAGGAGCATCTGCGTGATCAGGCCACCGAAGGAGTGACCTATCAGGATCGGCGGCTCGGACAGGCCGCGCACGAAAGCGTCGTAATGATCGACGACCTCAGCGAGCCGGATATCCGCCGGCGCCTTGGAGAGGTCGAGTTCCTCGTCGAGCTCCGACACGCCAGGCCATGCGGGCGCGCAGACGGTGTGGCCCGCCGCGGTGTAGCGCTCTATCCAACCGCTCCAGCTGTGCGGCGGCATCCACAGTCCGTGGATCAGGACAATAGGTGTCTGGTCGGAAGGCATCGTCTCTAGTGTGGAGGCTCGGAACTGATTGAGGGGGAATTGCGATGAGCGATCTTCCGGAGTGGGCGCGCCGCCTCGACCTGTCCCCCCATCCAGAGGGCGGCTGGTTTAAGGAAACGTGGCGCAGCGCGCTGACGATGCCGCAGTCCGCGCTGCCACCCGACTACACCGGCGCGCGCAGCGCAGGTACCGCAATCCTGTTCCTGCTCATGCCCGGTCAGCAATCGGCGTGGCACACGGTGCGCAGCGCTGAACTGTGGCTCTACCACTCCGGGGGCCCGCTGCTGCTGGAGGTTGGCGCCGAACAGGACAGCGCGACAACGCATCTGCTTGGCGCCGATATTCTCGCCGGGGAGCACCCTCAGATTGTCGTGCCACCGGGACACTGGCAACGCGCTCGTCCTCGCGACGACGAGCCCTGCCTGGTCAGCTGTGTCGTGATACCGGGTTTCGACTATGCGGACTTCGCGTTGGCCGCCCCTACCGAGTGAGCAACTGGACCGCCGCAGACACCAGCGCCGCGTTGTCGGCAGCGATCGAGCCGTCAGGCAGCCGCAGCGTGTCCTCCATCCCGATGCGCGTCTGCACGCCGCAGACCCCGGCGTGTTCCAGCAGCGGCCAACAACTTTCGTCGAAGCCATGCAACAGCACCGGCGCCCGTGAGCCGGCGGCAAGCACCTGGCTGAGCAGGTTGTCGGCGGTCGCGACGTCGCCGTCTGCCCCTAGTTCGATCATTACCCGCATGCAGTGCGCGGCGATCTCCGACGCCGCCCACGACTCGGCGGCCTCGGCATGGAAGATGCCCACTTCGACGCCGAGCCCCTTGCTCAGCAGCAGCCGGGCGAGATCCTCCGAACCGGGCTCGTGCCAATTCAGCGACGCGAAGTCGGGCAACACGGTCCAGCCGTCGACGGCACGCAGTCGGGCGTCCGCGTCGGGCAACGCCCAGTACCCGGTCGTCACGCCGAGCGGTAGCCCCGGTGCCGACTGCCGCACCGCCGACACCGCGGCGTCAACATGTTGCGGAAGCAACGAGTCGACACCGTCGGCGCTCTTGGGATGCATGTGCACCGCCTTGGCGCCCGCATGGTGCGCGGCGAGCGCTGCTGTCGCCAACTGCGCGGGGCTGACCGGCAGATTCGGGTGCGCGTCGGGGGTGCGAGCGCCGTTGATGCACGCTTTGACGTAGATCTTGGGGCCGGAGGGCATGTGTACATCTTCGCCCTTCGCGACGGCGCTTTCCGAAGTAGCGTTTCACAGCATGAGCGGCCACATCATCGTTTGCGGAGACGATCCGCTCGGGATGCGGATCGTCGAGGAGCTCAACACCACCGGCACCAGAGTCGTGACCTTGCAAGCGCGGGAGGGCCTGGCCGCAGCGGGGGTGGCCGACGCGCAGGCAGTGATCTGCGCCGACGACGACGATGAGCTGAACCTCGAAATCGCGCTGCTGGCACGGCAAGCCAATCCGAACGTGCGGGTGGTGGCCCGGTTGGCCAACAGCGTGCTGCGAGAGGCAATGGCACAGGACAACGGGCCAGGCGCCATCCTCGATATCGCCGATCTGGCCGCCACATCGGTGGTGGAGGCCTGCCTGGCCCGCACCACACACACGATTTCGGTGGCAGGGATCGACTTCGTCGTCTCCGGCGCGGACGCGCCGCACGACGGCACGCTGCGCGAAATCTACGGCGATCTGGCGCCCGCCGCGGTAATCCACGGCGAGAACTCCGAAACGCCCGGTGAGGTGGTGGCCTGTCCCGGCCGTGACTACCGCGTTCGCGAGGGCGATTGGACCGCGATGATCGGCACCGCCGGCGAACTCGTCGAGCAGGGCATCAGGGTGCCCCGACCGCTGTCCCATCGAAAGGTGCGGCGGCCGCCCGTGCGCCGGTTCATCGACGCGGTGCGCCTGATCCGCGACGACATCAATCCGATGTTCTATCGGGCGCTTGCTGCCTCGTTCACCCTGTGGATCGGCTCGACCGTGTTGCTGCGGTTCTCCTACCAGCATCCGCCGGGGATGACCTGGATCGACGCGCTGTACTTCACCACGGAGACCATCGCCACCGTCGGGTACGGCGACTTCAGCTTCATGCACCAGCCGATGTGGCTGCGGATCTGGGGCATCGGGCTGATGTTCGCCGGTGTGACCACGACCGCGATCCTCGTCGCATTCGTCGCCGATGTGCTGTTGTCGCGACGCTTCGCGCATTCCGCCGGTCGCCGCAAGGTGCGGCACCTGCGCAACCATGTGATCGTCGTCGGTCTTGGCTCGTTCGGCATCCGGGTGGTCACCGACCTGATGGCGGCCGGCTACGACGTGGCGGTCATTGAGCGCGACGACGACAACCGCTACCTGAACACGGCCGACCGTCTCGACGTGCCGGTGATCTTCGGCGACGCCACGCTGCGACAGACGCTGGAATCCGCCCGCATTGACGAAGCCCGCGCGGTGGCCGTGCTGACCCGGGACGACATCGTCAACATCGAGACCTCCATCGTGTTGAAGGAGATGCTCGGGCCCCGCACATTGCCGGAGGTCAATCGGCCGGATGTGCCGATCGTGCTCCGCGTCTACGACCGCACGCTCGGCGCGGCCGTCGCACAGCGCTTCGGGTTCGAAAACGTCCACTCCACAGTGGAACTGGCCGCACCCTGGTTCATTGGCGCGGCGCTGGGTCTGCAGGTGCTTGGCACCTTCTCGGTCGGCCACCGCTCGTTCATGGTCGGCGGCATGTACGTCGCACCGGGCAGCGAGCTTGACGGGATGCGGATGTTCGACCTGTCCACCCAGACTCGCGTCATCTCGGTCACCAGGGCCGATGAGCCGCCGCGCTTGCATCCCCGTCGCGATAGCAGGCTTAGCGCGGGCGATACCGCCTATTTGGTGGGCCCCTACCGGGAACTGCTGGCCACCCTGCGCAAGGGCCAGGGTGCCGAGCAGCCCGACGTCACTGATCCAGCGACGACAGGTTGACTCCCGCGCGGCCTTCTCAGATCCGGCCTGCGCGCAGCTTGTCCATCATCCGACGATCCCGCTTCGTCGGCCTACCCGCACCGCGATCGCGGGCCGCCACGGCAATCGTCTCTGCGGGCGCGGGTTTGGGCGTTCGATCGAGGAAGCACGTCGCCGCGTCAGCCGCACCCACCCGCTTCTGGATCACCCGCATCACCTCGACTACCCGCGTGATCTGACCGACCCGTGCGCGCACCTCATCGCCCGGCGATACCGTCGTGGCCGGCTTCGCGGGCCGACCGTTGACCCGCACATGCCCACCCCGGCACGCCTCGGCGGCGTCCGATCGAGTCTTCACCAGACGGACCGACCAAAGCCACCTGTCCACCCGGGTCGACTCCACGCTTTCCATCTTGGCCCGATTGACCACCTTATCGTTACCTTATCTATCCCTTATTTTTCTTAGAAACTCGTGTACGGTGAGGTCCCAAGCGGACGCACGCAGCGACGGAAGGAACCCGACATGCATCACGCACCTGCACGGATCGTCCTGGTCACCGGCGGATCGAGGGGCATCGGCGCGGCGGTCGCGCAGCAACTCGCCGGCGCCCACACCCACGTCGTCGTGAACTACCGGCAGAGTGCCGAACGCGCGGAAGCCATCGCCGAAGCCATCCGCAGCACGGGCGGGTACGCCTCGACGCTGCGCGCCGACATCGCTGATGACGCCGAGTGCGCGGCGATGATCGACACCATCGCGACTCGCTTCGGGCGATTGGACGCCTTGGTGCTCAATGCGTCAACTGACCTCGAGTCGAAGATCGACCCCGGATACGCGATGCGCGTCAACCGCGATGCCCAACGGCGCCTTGCGCGGATGGCCGTGCCGCTGATGCCGGTCGGCGGACGCATTGTTTTCGTGACCAGTCACCAGGCCCACTTCTTTCCCCACAAGGCTGTGCCGAAGGGTTATACGGCCATCGCCGCGAGCAAGCGGGCGGGCGAAACCGCCCTGCACGCAATGCGTTCGGAGTTTCGGCGCGCTGGTGTGCACTTCACCGTGGTCTCCGGCGAGATGGTCGATGGCACGTTCGCCGGAACGATCGTCGACGCGGCCAACACCCCGAACCCGCTCGGCGTCATGTTTGCGTGCGCCTAGCGCTGGCCTCGAAAACTCATCGAACGTGCGCTCGTTGCGAAAATATGAGGGCCCGAATTTCGCAGTACACGCATGTTCGGCGCGCTACTTGGCGACCCCGAGGACTCGCAGGGCGTTGTCCTTGAAGATCAGCGGCACCGCAGCGGGGTCGACGTCCAGCGCCTCGAAGTCGCGGCGCCACCGGTCCATCTTGATGTACGGATAGTCCGTCCCGAACAGCACCTTGGTCCGCAGCTGACGGCTGATGGCCCGGACCAGTTGTGGTGGGAAGTATTTGGGCGACCACCCGCTGAGGTCGACGTAGACGTTCGACTTGTGCGAGGCGATCGCGATCTGCGAGTCCACCCACGGCACCGCGGGGTGGGCCATCACGATCGTCAGCTCGGGGAAGTCCGCCGCGACGTCGTCGAGCAGCATCGGGTCGGAGTAGCGCAATTTGATGCCATGCCCGCCGGGCAGTCCGGAGCCGATCCCCGTCTGGCCCGTGTGGAACAGCGCGGGCACCCCTGCCTCGCAGATCGCCTCGTAAATCGGGTAGAAGCGACGATCATTCGGCTCGAACGCCTGCATGCTTGGGTGGAACTTGAAGCCCTTGACGCCGAAGTCGCGGACGAGTTCGTGCACGCGGTGCACCGCACGCCGCTCATGCCACGGATCGACACTGCCGAACGGGATCAGCACATCGCTGTTTCGGATCGCGCCCGCGACGATGTCCTCGACCGAATTCGACTCGTGCCTCATCGCGGTGCGCGCGTCGATGGTGAATACCACCGCGGCCGTGTTGTGTCGCCGGTACTCGTCGGCAAGCGCGTCGACGCTCGACAGTGCGCCGGGACCCATCTTGAAGTACTGCCCTACGGCTTCGACCAGTTCGTCGTCGTAGGCCTTGCGGCCGTGGCCGTCGACCTCCACGTGCGTGTGGATGTCGACGGCCTCGATCCGCTCGAAATCGACTCCGTACTCGTACTTTTCGCTTGGCATTCCGCCGAGACTACTAGGGCGCGTAGCCGAGCGTGCCCTTGATCTCCAGATACTCGTCGAAGCCGAACTCGCTCCATTCGCGCCCGTTGCCGCTGCGCTTGTACCCGCCGAAGGGTGCATTCAAGTCGAATGCGTGGTTGATCGCGACCGAACCGGCCCGGATCCTTCGCGCGACGGCACGCGCCGCCTCGAGATCGGCGGCCGAGACGTAGCCGGCAAGCCCGTAGTCGGTGTCGTTGGCGATCTCGACGGCCTGGTCCAGGTCGTCGTAGTCGAGGATGCACAGCACCGGACCGAAGATCTCCTCGCGCGCGATCGTCATGTCGTTGCTGACATCGGCAAAGACCGTCGGCTTGACGTAGTAGCCGGTGTCGAGCCCGTCGGGGCGTCCCGGGCCGCCGGCCACCACTGTCGCCCCCTCGTCGATGCCCTTCTGGATCAGGCCCTGGATCTTGTCGAACTGGGCCTTGGAGGCCACCGGCCCGATGGCAGACGCGTCGTTCAGATCGCCGACGGTCACCGTTTCGGCGGCCACCCGCGCGGCGGCGATGGCTTCGTCCTTGCGGGATTTCGGCACGAGCATCCGCGACGGCGCATTACAGCTCTGACCCGAGTTCGGCATCATTGCCTTCACGCCGATCGCGACGTTTTGCGCGAAGTTGTCGTCGTCGAGCACGATGTTCGGGCTCTTGCCCCCAAGCTCCTGGGTCACCCGCTTCACCGTCGCGGCCGCGTTGCGCGCGACGTCGATGCCTGCCCGCGTCGAACCGGTGAAGGACACCATGTCGATATCGGGATGGCTGGACAGCGCGACCCCCACACCGGGACCGTCGCCGTAGACGAGGTTGTACACGCCGGCCGGGACCCCTGCAGCGTCCATGACCTCGGTGAAGATCTGCGCCGAGTACGGCGCGACCTCGGAGGGCTTGAGCACCATCGTGCAGCCAGTCGCCAGCGCCGGGTACACCTTGCAGGCGATCTGGTTGATCGGCCAGTTCCACGGAGTGATCAGGCCGCAAACGCCGATCGGCTCCTTGATCACCAACGTAGAGCCGCGCGGCTCCTCGAAGGAGTAGTTCTTCAGCGCGTCGATCGCATTGTTCAGATGGCCGAGGCCGAGGTAGACCTGTGTGCCCGAACCCAGCGAGGGCGGTGCGCCCATCTCCTCGGACACCGCCTCGCCGAGGTCGGCAGACCGCTTCTGATACTCGGCGAGGATGGCCTGCAGCAGGTCCAGTCTCTCCTCCCGGGTGCTCACCGACCAGGTGGCGAAGGCCTTCCTGGCCGCCTTCACCGCCTTGTCGACGTCGGCCGCAGTACCGAGCGCGATCTTGCCGGAGACCTGCTCGGTAGTCGGGTTGTCGACGTCCAGGGACTTCGGCTCGACCGGATCGACCCACTGGCCGTCGATGTAGAACTTCAGATATTCGCGCATGGTTACAACCTTTCCTTACTGAGTGCCTTCGGCGTACCAAGTTCTGAATTCGTCGTACTTCGGCATCTCCTCCGAATTGGCCTTCGGGTCGATGCAGACATGAACAACCGCTGTCTTGCCGCTGGCGTACGCCCGCTCGATGGCAGGCCCGATCTCATCTTCCTTCTCGACGTACTCGCCGTGGCAACCGAATCCCTCGGCGATCTTGTCGAACCGCACATCCTTGCTCCAGTGCACGCCGGGCTGCGGCGACGGCTGCTCGAACGTGCGCTTGTAGACGCCGACCTCGAGGCCCCACTGATGGTCGACGCCGACCACACACACCAGCGGCAGGTTCTGCCGCGCGGCGGTCTCCAGCTCGGCGATGTGGAACAGGAACGCTGAGTCGCTGGTCAGCAGCATCACCGGGCGCTTCCCGCCCTCGGCGACCGACGCGCCGACGGCGTACGGCAGCCCGGTGCCGAGGTGACCGAAGTTCTGGTTCCAGATCACGTCGTGCGGCTTGGCCTGCGAGTAGGTCCACTGGAAGATGACGGTGGCGCCGCCGTCGCGCACCAGAATCCCGTCCTGCGGGAATGCCTTGGTCGCCTCGACGACATAACGGGCCGGGTGCACTGGTGTCGTGCCGGTCGGCGCCGAGTCGGCCAGCTCCGCTAGCTCTTTTCTGTCCTCCTTGATCCAGCGGTCGAGGTCGACGGCGGGCTGTCTCGGACTCTCTCGCAGCGCGTCGACCAACTGCGGGACGACGCCGCGCAGGTCACCGACCAACGGCACGTCGATCGGACGGTTCACGCCGATGGCGACCGGATCCTGTTCAACCAACACCCATTTGCGGTTGGCGTCATTCTCCGCCCAGTGCCGGGTCTTGCCGTAGTGGCTCGGCTCGCCGAGCTCGGTGCCGAGCGCAACGCACAGGTCGGACTTGACCACCGCTTCGACGGCTGCAGGCGAGAACCCGTAGGCAAACGTGCGGTCTTCCAGCCCCGCGATGAAGGACGTTCCGCCCGAGGTCTGAATCACTGGGCAGGCCATCAGGTTGGCGAGTTCCTTGACCGCGGCTCCGGTACGGGAGGTGTGCACGCCGTGGCCGACCAGCAGGATCGGGCTCTTAGCCTCACGGATCAGCTTGGCGGCCTCCGCAATCTCGGCCGCCCCGGCACTCTGGTTCACGAGTCGATACCGGTTGGGAGGCAACGGATCCGGCACGTCGAGCTCCTCGAGGATGACGTGGGACGGAAACTCGACGTAGGACGGTCCCGGCGTGCCGGACATCGCGCGGCGGATCGCCTCGCGGACGATCTCGTCGGTCTGGTCGGCGTACTCGATCGAGCTGCTGTACTTCACCGACGGGGTGAAAAGCCCCTCCTGCTGGACGAATTGAATCCGGCCGCGACGCACCCGCCGCTCTGTGATGCGGGCCCGCTGACCGCCGAGGAAGATCACCGGCGAGTTCTCCACGTACGCGCACATCATCGCCCCTGCGATGTTGGCGACACCGGGGCCCAGTGTGCCGATGCACAGACCGGGCTTGCCCGTCATCCGCGACGCCGCCTCGGCCATGAAGCCGGCGCTCAACTCGTGGTGCGGTGCCACCACTGACCAGCCGCGCGCATCGGCCTCGGAGAACATGTGCACGAAGTTGGGGTCCGGGATACCGAAAAGCGAATTGACGCCCTCGGCCTCGAAGAGGTCGAGAATGCGTTTGTAGACGGGTACTCCCATGTGAAACTCCTTGATTTCTCTACAGATAGCGTTGAGCCAGTTGTCTGCGGTGAGCCGCAGGTGATCCGAACAGCGAACGATTGAGCGCGGCGCGTTTGAGGTAGACGTGGATGCCGCTCTCCCACGTGTATCCGATGCCGCCGTGCAATTGCATGGCCTTGCCAGCGACGTCGACGGCGGCGCTGCAGGCGTAGGACTTCGCCATGGATGCCGCCGTGGCGGCGTCGGGTCGATCTTCGGCGACGGCTTCGACTGCGGCACTGACGAGTTGGCGAGAGACCGCGATGGCCACCTGCATATCGGCGCACGCGTGCTTGACCGCCTGAAACGAGCCGATCGGCCTGCCGAACTGCTGGCGCACCTTGGCATAGGCGACCGTCGCGGCGAGCATAGCCTCGCTGAGCCCGAGACTATCGCACGCGACGGCGACCGCTGCGCGTTCGTGGAGTCGCCGAACTGCCGCTTCGGGATCTACTTCGAACCGGAACACTTCTGGGGCGTCGACGTCTGCCGTCACGGTGGCCAGTCGCCGCGTCTCGTCGAGTACCGGGTGCGGGGTGATGGTCACAGCGGGCTCGGCGACGCCGCGGTCCGTGATCACCAGAATCCGGTCGGCACCCTCGGCGTCGGGCGCGAACTCAAACGGCTCGAGCGCTACCGTCAGCCTGACAGCACCGGAGGCCACATCTGCCAAGAGTTGGTCGCGAGTATCGCTGGGCTGCAGCGCTTTCAGGGCACCGATGGCCAGCACAGCACTGCCCAGGTAACTGTTGGTACTCGCGGCGCGACCCATGTCCTCACAGATGACCGCGACTTCGGCGAACGTGGCGCCTGCACCGCCGAACTCCTCGGGGACCTCCAGCCCGACCCACCCGGCGTCGACGAGCGTCGACCAGTCGATGGCCCGATCTTTGGCAAGCAGGTCACCGGCCACGGACCTGAGTTCTTCGTGGAACTCCTCGAACTCGTGTGCCATCAGGCCACACTCGGTTCTCGCGGCAGCCCGAGGCCGCGTTCGGCGATGATGGTGCGCTGGATCTCGCTCGATCCGCCAGGGATTGTCCACTCCCACGACCCGATGAAGTCGAGGACCCAGGACCCGGACTCCCACCCGCTCGACATCGGTTTCGCCAACTCGGTATGGGCTTTCAGGCCGCCAACCTCTGCACCGAAATCGGTGAGCCGCTGCAGCAATTCGCTGTAATAGAGCTTGACGATCGACGCGTCGGCGGGACCCGCCACCCCGCTTTCACTGTCCTCCACCATCTTCCGGCACAGCCCGCGCAGCCCGGTGATCTCGATTTCGAATTGTGCCAGCCGGTCGGCCACCACCGGGTCGTCGACCGGACAAGCCTGCACCAGCCACCGGAAGCCCGCATTGCCGAGGCGCTCGGCGAGTTCAAGCATCGTCAGGCCGCGTTCGGCCCCCAGAGTCGCCTGCGCCACTTGCCATCCCGAGTTCTCGGCGCCGACGAGGTTCGCGGCCGGGATCGACACGTCGTTGAGGAAGATCTCACAGAAGTGAGAGTCGCCGATGGCATTGCGGATCGGTCGCACCTCGACCCCTGGCGTGGTCATGTCCAGCAGGAAGTACGAAATACCTTTGCGTTTGGGTGCATCCGGGTCGGTGCGGGCCAGCAGCAGACACCAGTCGGCGTGCTTGCCGCCGCTGGCCCACAGCTTCTGGCCGTTGACGATGTAGGAGTCACCATCGCGCCGGGCCGACGTGCGAAGGCTGGCGAGGTCGGACCCGGCCTCCGGCTCGGAGAACCCTTGAACCCAGATCTCGCCGTCGAGGATCGCCGGAAGATGGCGGCGACGCTGCTCGTCGGTGCCGGCCACCAGCAGGGTCGACGCGGCGTGGTGGATGCCGACGAACGCCAACACCAGCCGGGGCGCATCGTTGGCAGCCAATTCCTGGTAGAGGACGACCTGTTCAGCCACCGACAGTCCGCCGCCCCATTCTTGTGGCCAGTGGGGCACCGCGTATCCGGCACCGTGCAATTCGGCGAACCAGGCCTTCTGGAATCGGACGAACTCCTCGTCGTCGACGCCGGTCTGCGCCTGCCGCCAGTCCGCGGGGATGTGCTCGGCACACCACGCCCGCACACTGGCGCGGAACTCGTCAAGGTCGGTCACGCGAACAACCCCGTCAAACCATCTCCGCCGACCCTGCCGGTCAGCAGATCACGGGTCGCCGACAGGCCCAGCGGCAGCCTGCGCAGCGGCTGGCTGTAGCGGGACAGCCACGACAACGTGGTTTCATCACAGAAGCCGACGGCGCCGTGCAACTGGTGGCAGACCCGAAACACGACTTCCGCCGCCTCGATGGCCGACATGCGCAGCGCCAAGGCGTCGTCGGTCGCCTCGGGGCGTTCGGTGGCGATGCTCCACAGCGCGTACTTCGCCAGGATCTCCGCTCCGCTGCGTTCGACCTCGGCGTCGGTCAGCTGGAACTGAACACCCTGGAAAGACGACAACGTCTGCCCGAACTGCTTGCGCAGGTTCACATGCGCGATGGTCAAGTCCAACGCGCGGTCGAGCATGCCGAGAAGGGTCCAGCACGGCAACAGGAGTCCAAGTGCGACGTCACCCGCGCCGTTCTCGTCGATCCCGGACAGTTCCAGTTCGGCGATGAACGCCGGACCGGCCGCGCCCTGCCCGACCATCTTGCTTCGCACGCCATCTAAAGACGCTGTCGCCCAGCGGCACTGGAGGCCCGCCACGACTCCCGCGGGGCGGGTATCAGCCACCACGATCAACCCGTCGGCATCGAGGTCGGTCGGTTTGGCCAGGCGCTCGGCGACCGGGTACGGCAGGGCCCAGTAGCCGGCGCTGCGGCAGAGGGCGGCGGCCGCCTCGAGTCCGTCGACATCGGTGCGGGGGTCGAGCTCCCATGCGCCGAGCTCGGCGAGCACCGGGCCCGCCAGCGACTCGCGGAGGTCCGGTTTGGCCTCGGCCTGCTGCACCAGCTGATCGCCGCCTGCGGCCTCAAACGCCCGAAGCGCCTGCCGGCCGTACTCTTTGGCGTCGTCGCCGAGATCGAGAATCATTTGGCCGCCAGCAGGGCCCGCGATAGCAGGATGCGCTGCATCTCGATGCTGCCGGATGAAACGGTGGAGGCTTGCGAGTACCGCCAGTGGTCCTCGACCTCGCCGAGGAACCAGTTGGCTTTCGGGTCATCGTGCGACACCTCGGCCGCGATATCCATCAGCACCTCTGCGCTGTCCTGGTCCAACTTGGTGACCGCGATTCGGTACGCGGCGGCGTCACCGGGCTGGATGCGTCCGCTGCTCTGCAGATCGACAACGCGATACGCCATCAGGCGGGCGCGGCGGCAGTGCGTGAGCATGCGGACCCAGCGAGCCCGCAGCTCCGCTGGCAGATCGTCCCAGCGATCACCGAGCACTGTCGGTGCCGCGACAAGCAACCGTTCGCAGCGGGCGTAGCGGGCGATGCCGACCCGCTCGAACGACATCACGTCCTGCACGATCGACCAGCCCGCGTCGACGGTGCCGAGCACGTCGGCCTCGGTGACCCGCAGGTCGTCGAAGAACACCTCATTGAGGTGGTGCGGCCCCATCATGCAGCGAATCGGCCGCACCTGGATCGCCGGATCATCCATCGGCACAAGGAAAATCGTCAACCCCTGCTGCTTCTTCTCGCCCTTGGCGGTACGGGCGAGCAGGAAGCACCACTGCGCCATGGTGGCGTACGACGTCCAGATCTTCTGACCGCTGACCAGCCAGCCGTCGCCGTCGCGCCGCGCGGACGTGCGCAACGACGCGAGGTCCGAACCTGCCTCCGGTTCGGAAAAGCCCTGACACCAGATCACCTCGCCGCGCGCGATGGGCGGTAGGTGCTTGCGCTGCTGCTCCTCGGTGCCGTGGCGCATGATGATGGGGCCGACCCAGTTGACCCCCATGTACTGCGCGCCACGCGGCTCGTGGTGTGCCCACATCTCTTCGCGCACCACTGTTTGTTCCCACACCGACGCGCCGCCGCCGCCGAACTCGTGGGGCCACGCCATGCACAGCAGGTTACGTTCGGCAAGGGTTCGGCAGAACTGCTGGGCGGTCTCGAGGTCGGCGGGGTTATCGGTGAACGCGCCCAGGAAGTACTCGGGCACATTGGCTTTCACCAGTTCGCGCAACTCGCCGCGAAGCTGCGCGGCTTTCTGACCCATTTCGAAGTCCATGTCTACACCGTCTCCGCAGCTTCCACGTCGGCAAGCCCGAGCTCGCCGAGCACCTGATCGGTGTCCTCACCCAGCAGCGGGGCCGGACCTGCGACTCGGCCCGGGGTACGCGAAAACCAGGTCGGCACACCGGGAAAGCGGACGGGTCCGTGCGGAGTGTCCACTGTCTCGAACAAGCCGACCGCATTCAAGTGAGGGTGGTCGAACAACGCATCCGGTGTGTTGAGCGCGGCGGCGGGTATCTGCAGGTCGCGGAACAACGCCAACCACTCCGCGGTGGTGCGCTCCTTGATCGTCTCCGCCACGAGCCCGTACACGGTGTCGATGTGGCGGGCCCGTTGTTCGAGCGTCGCGTACAGATCGGTCGCCCACGCGGGGCGCACGGCATCGACGAACGCGTTCCAGTGCTTGTCGTTGTAGATCAGCGCGGCGATATGGCCGTCGCTGGTGCGGTACGGCTTGCGGTTCGGCGCGACCGTTCGCGGGTAGACGGCCGGACCGAGCGGAGGATCGAACATGGCCCCGTTAGCATGTTCGACCAGCATGAACGATGCCATGGTTTCGAACATACTGACCTCGACCTCTTGCCCTTCGCCTGTGCGTTCGCGGTGGAAGAGCGCCATCATCGTGGCGTAGAGCGCGGTCAACCCGGCGACCTTGTCGGCCACGATCGTGCCGACGTAGGTGGCCTCGCCGGTCAGCTGTTCCTGGACAGCCGGGATGCCGCATTCGGCCTGAATGGTGTCGTCGTACGCGGGCAGGTCGCGGTTCGGCCCACGCCTGCCGTAGCCGTAGCAGTTGGTGTAGACGATGTTGGGGTTCAGCGCGGCGACTTGGTCATAGCCGAAGCCGAGCTTGGCGATCGCCTTGGCGCGCATCGAGTGGATGAAGACATCGGCCTCCAGCACAAGCGCCCGAAGCGCGGTCTTGCCCTCCTCGGTACGCAAGTCCAACACGACGCTGCGCTTGCCGCGGTTCACGTTGACAAAGACGCCGCTCATCCCTGGAGCGGGTCCAACCGAGATGAAGCGGGTGTTGTCCCCTTCCGGCGGTTCGATTTTGATCACGTCGGCGCCCATGTCGGCCATGATCTGGGTGCAGTACGGCCCCATCACCATGGCGGTGACGTCGACCACCATCACACCGGAGAGAGGGCCGCTAGCCATGGTGTGCCTCCTGCGCGGCCATACCGAAGCTGTAGCGGATGTGGTCACCGTGGCCGTCGGGCACGACCGGGAAGACGACGGGATCCGACGCGTCGCGGATCGCGGCGATGTGGTCGCCTACGTCGGCGATCGACCATGACGGCCGGTACACGCCGGGCGTCTCCGAGACGACGGCTCTGGCCACCCTGCCGGCGAGTGCGATAAGCATTTCGCCTGTGACGGAGCAGGATTCGTGTGCCAGCCATCCGACGACCGGCGCCACCAGCTCGGGACCCATCGGCGGGTATGCGGAGGTGTCGACGCCCTCGGCCATTCTCGTCACCGCGGCGGGCACGATGACGTTGCTCTTGACGCCGTGCGCCGCGCCCTCGATCGCGGCGACGTTGGACAGGCCGATCACGCCCGCCTTGGCGACGGCGTAGTTCGCGACCTCGTGGTTGCCGTAGAGACCGCCGATCGACGAAGTCAGCACGATGCGCCCGTACCCGGCGTCGCACATCAGCGGGAACGCCGGGCGCACGATGTGGAAGGCGCCGCGCAGGTGGACATCGACGACGGATTCGAAGTCGTCGTAGGTCATTTCCTTCAACGACGCCCGGCGGACGTTTCCGGCGTTGTGGACGAGGATGTCGATGCGGCCGTAGCGGTCCAAGGCCGTGTCGATGATCGCCCTGCCGCCGTGCGCGGTGGCGACCGATTCGGTGTTGGCCACGGCTGTGCCGCCGGCCGCGGTGATCTCACGCACCACTCCCTCTGCCGGGCCTGCGTCCGTGCCATCGCCTGCGATGCTGCCGCCGGGATCGGTGACGACGACCTTCGCCCCCTGCGACGCCAGCAGCAGGGCATACGAGCGGCCTAGTCCCCGGCCGCCTCCGGTGACGACGGCGACGCGGCCGTCGAATCTCAGGTCAGCCATGCGCCGAGAGCACGGTTGTTGAACACAATTCGCGAGTAGGGGCGCCAACAAGCGTGCGCTCGACGCTGGAAGCGAACGTCACGTGCCCAACTCCAGGCCGTCCAGATCACCCTTGTCGCGCCATTCCTTCAACAGGTCGCCGAACGCGTAGAAGCCGGGGCCGTAGGGCTCGCCGAGGTGTGACTTGATTCCTTCTCCGCCGCCTCCGCCTTCGTTGTTGTAGTAGCCCGGTGTGCATTCCGCGTCGAACGCCGAGTTGTCGACGAAGGTCTCCCTGACGGTCCGGCACCACTGGTCCTGGGCTTCCTGGCTGGGTTCCACGGTGGTCACACCGCGGGACAGGGCTTCAGCGATGACGTAGGCGATGTGCTCGCCCTGCAGCTCGTAGTTCGCGCAGATGTTCGCCGAGATGCCGACTTGCGTGAAGCCGGTATAGAACTGATTGGGGAATCCACGGCTCGTCATGCCCGTGCAACGTCGTGAACCCGTCCGCCAACTAGTCGAACAGCGACACGCCGTCGCGACCTTCGATCGCGTCGATACTGTAGCGCCGACTGATATCAGTCGTGATCTCGAAGCCGCTGGCGTAGATGATGCAGTCGACCTCATACTCGACGCCGTTTGCAACGAGCCCCTTTTCGGTCGCCCGCTCCACGCCTTTCGAGTCCGAGACATCGACCAGCGTGACGTTGGGGCGGTTGAACGTCGGCAGGTAGTCGTCGTTGGAACAGGGCCGCTTGCAGAGGAAGTCGGTAGTACGGCTTGAGCGCTTCTGCAGTCTCGGGATCGTCGATCGACGACTCCACGCGGCGGCGCAGTCGCTCCATGAGCTTGTAGTTTTCTTCCTCTCGAATGCCCATGAACTGCTCAGGTGTCAACGAAGCGGGATCATCAAGCGCGAGCACTCGGCGCTGCCGTGTTGCGGCCGAGTTCGGTCCAGAAGTCGCAGACGTAATCGGGCTGACCGGGCGCCATGCCTTCGAAGGTCCAGGCATGGAAGTTGCGTTGCCGCTCCTTCTGCCAGCCCGGCTGCAGCGATTTCGCCCAGTCCTGGTCGGTGGCGGTGTTGTTACGCGCATCCACTGTGGATGGTGTGCGTTGAAAGACGTAGAGGTGCTTGGCATACTCGCCGAGGAAGGGGATGACCTGGATGCCGGTTGCGCCTGTGCCGACGACGGCGACTCTTCTTGTCGGCGAGCTTGTCCAAGCCTCCGTTGGTATCGCCGCCGGTGTACTCGTAGTCCCAGCGCGAGGTGTGAAAGCTGTGCCCCTTGAAGTCCTTGATACCTGGGATGCCTGGAAGCTTCGGGCGATTGGAAGCCGCCGGAAGCCATGACAACGAAGCGTGCGCGGATGTCGTCGGCGCGGTCGGTTTCGATTCGCCAGCGCTTGATGTTCTCGTCCCAGCGCAGCCCGCGTCACCTGCGTGGAGAAGATGGCGCCGTCGTAAAGGCCGTAGTGCTTGCCGATGCGCCTGCAGTGCTCGAAGATCTCTGCGCCGTCGGCGAACTTCTTCGACGGGATGAAGTTCAGCTCTTCGAGCAGCGGGACGTAGCAATAGGATTCGTTATCACACTGAATGCCCGGATAGCGGTTCCAATACCAGACGCCACCGAAGTCTCCGCCCTTCTCGATGATCCGAACATCGTCGACGCCTGCCTGCTTCAGTTGGGCAGCCGACAACAGTCCGGCGAAGCCCCCACCGAGGACGGCGACATCGATGTCCTCCGCGATCGGCTCGCGCGGCACCACTGGGGTGTGCGGGTCGACGTCGTAGTACTCCTCGAACTCGTCCTTCAGTCTCGACGTACTGCTGCGAGCCTTCCACCCGCAGGCGCTTCTCACGCTCATGCTTATAGCGTTCGCGCAGCGCATCGATGTCGATGTCGCCGGGCGTCTGCGTCGGTTGGCAGCCGGTGTTCGGGGCCGTCATGCGGTCGTTCTCCTCAGAAGTTGTCGGCTCTTCGCGCAAGCGCTCATCGCAGCTCTCGTGGTTCGCCGGTGCCCATGTACTTCGACAGCTGGTAGTGAAGGTTGACGGTGCTGCGTTCGCGGTACGGGTTGGGCTTGGTGCCCGGGAATCCGGCCGACTTCATGCCCTGCTGCACGGCGGCCATATTGGAGAAGTCCTGCGGCAGCACCGACGCCAGTTCGGATCGCCCGACGGGGTGTACACCCACTCCGTCTGCGGCTCTTTGCCTTCGGATACAGCTCGTACACCGCGACCTCGAAGATGCACTTGTTCGGGTCATAGCTGGGATCCGGACGTGCGCCGTAGCACAGCGCACTGGTCAGGCCCTGCCCGATCTGGAAGTTGGGGAAGATCTGCCACGCCGTGCCGCTCTGCGCCGAGGATGTCGGCGGGGATGGTCGGCCAGATCACCCCGCGCGCGTTCGTCGTCGCGCCGCGCCGCGGCCAGCCAGTGCTCGAGAACCTTGTCGGCCGGCGTGCCTTCTGGCAACTCGTCGACCAAGCGCTTGGCGGCGTTGACCAGGGTCTCGTGGTGGTGGCGTTGGTCTCCTCCATGGTGTACACCTGCATCTCCGCGGTCGAGATCCACGGGTCGGCCGGTGCCGAGCCGGATCTTGGACTTGGTGGCCTCCAAGTCCTTTGGCGCGTCGTAGCCGATGTTGCTGTGCTTGCCCTGCGCCTTCGCCCAGCCCTTGAATTCGCCGAACTTGTTAAACTCCGGATGCGTGGTGAACACGTGGTAGGTCTCGTTGAAAGCCTCCATTGCGACTTTCCAGTTGCAGTCGAAGTTCAGCCACTTGCGCCACTTGTAGCGCATGTTCTCCAGACCGAACGAGTCGAGGATCTTCGCCGCAGGGAACAGATAGTCCGCCAGCGGTTCGCAGTCGGAATCCATGTTGATCGAACAGCCAGCCGCCCCATGTGTCGACCTGAACGGGCGCGAGGTGGGTGTTCTGCGGGGTCAGCACACCCTTCCAGTCCTCCTGTTCGCGGATGTGCGTGCATGCACCGTCCAATCCGTATGTCCAGCCGTGGAATCCGCATACGAACGACTTGCGCGCTCGGCCGCACGCGTTCTTCGCACCGTCGGGAGTGTCGACGAGCCTGCGACCGCGATGCATGCATACGTTGTGGTGCGCCTTGAATTCGTTTGGGCCGGCGCGCACGACGATGATCGAGTCGTCGAGGATGTCGTAGGTGAGGTAGCCGCCCACCTCGGGGATCTCCTCAACCCGGCCGACCTGTTGCCACACCTTGCGCCACAGCTTGTCGCGTTCTGCGCGGGCATACTCCTCGCATGTGTAGGCGTCCACGCCGATGGTCACAGGGTCTGAAAGTTCCTCAGCCGCCTGCACGTCCATATCGGTCATGTTTCCTCCGTTTCAAACCGACTGATGCTCTCGCGGAAGGATTCGTCCTTGAGGAACAGGGAGGTGTTGTCAGCGCCGAGGTGGGTCCACTTCAGGTTCAGGCCGCCGTCGACGAGCAGCGTCTGGCCAGTGACATAGCTCGAAAGGTCCGAGAGCAGGAACAGGATGGCGCCCGCCTGTTCTTCCGGCCTGCCACGGCGCCCCATTGCGATGGCCTTCCGGTCGCGTTCGGGATCGTCGTCGGTATACGTGCGCGACGCCGCGGTCTCGGTCACGCCAGGCGCCACCGCGTTGACCCGGATGTTGTCCATCGCCAGTTCGACCGCCATCGTCCGCGTCATCGCAGCCACCGCGGCCTTGGCCGTCCCGTAGGCGATATGGAACGGCGCGGTGTTCATGCCACTGATCGACGAGATCGACACGATCGAGCCGGGGTTCTGATGGCTGCGAATCTCTGCGGCGACCGCCTGGCTCATGAAGAACGCGGTCTCGAGATTGGCGACGAACAGCTCACGCCAGTCGGTTCGGCTGACTCGGGTCGATGGCATCCAGGTGGCAGGCGCGGCGCCACCGGCGATGTTGACGAGCCCGTACAGATTGCCCTCGGTGCGCCGCACCTGGTCGAGCACCGCTGCGATGCCGTCGTCGGTTGACGCATCCGCGGAAACCGGCACGACCGACAGCCCACACTGTGCCATCGGTGCGATGTGCTCGTCGAGGTTTTCCTTCGACCTACTGACCGCGACGACAGTCGCACCCGCCTCGGCGGCCATCCGCGTGACGGTGGTGCCGATGCCGCCGCCGCCGGCGCCCGACACCACGACGATGCGGCCGTCCAGCCTCAGAAGATCGTTCATCCGCCTATTTGTCCGGACAAAATACGGTGCTCTGCATATTGAAGAACACTATTCCGCAGGGGCGATCGGCTCGTCAAGGGCGGCGAGTCTCGGCTTGTCGCTATTGTCTGGACTAGATGAGCTTGATAACGTCCGAGTCCATGAGGACGTCCGTCCACGACCCCAGGTACACCGCAGGCAGCCCCGCCGCCGCCGAGGGCTGGCGGCTGGAGCGCCTGACCGCACCGAGCAGATTGTTCGGCGCCAACGGCCTGCGCACCGGTCCCGACGGGCGCGTCTACGTCGCGCAGGTGACCGGCAGCCAGATCAGCGCGCTCGATCTCCGCTCCGGACAAGTGGACACGGTGAGTGCCAAGGGCGGCGACATCATTGCGCCCGACGACGTCGCCTTCGACAGCGGCGGCAACCTGTATGCCACCGAGGTGATGGACGGCCGGGTGAGCGTACGAGACGCCGCTGGGCGTACCCGGGTGCTGCGCGACGACCTTCCGTGCGCGAACGGCATCACCGTGCACCAGGACCGGCTATTCATCGGCGAGTGCCGCGAAGGCGGACGGTTGATGGAACTCGATCGCAGCGACTGGCGCGCAGCGGATCCTGCTCGAGGACCTGCCGTCACCGAACGCCATGGAGTTCGGCCCGGACGGCCTCCTGTACTACCCGCTGATGGTGGCAAATGAGATCTGGCGGATAGATCCTGACGGCGGTGAGCCGCAACGGGTTGCAGGCGACCTCGGCGTGCCCGACGCGGTGAAGTTCGATTCGGAGGGCTTCATCGTGTCCACGCAGGTGGCCAGCGGGCAGGTGTTGCGGATCGATCCGCGCAGCGGCGAGCGGACCCTGCTGGCTCAGCTCAATCCCGGGCTGGACAATCTGACGTTTGTCGACAACCGGCTGTTCGTCTCCAACTTCACCGGCGAGATCACCGAGATTCTCGGCGGCGGCGAGACGCGCACCGTGTTGCCTAGCGGATTGAACTGGCCGCTGGATCTCGCGGTCGGTGACGACGGCGACCTGTATGTCGCCGACGGCACCTACCTCTATGTCGTGGGTCCCGACGGAGCGCTGCAGACGGTCGGCATGCTGTTCTCACCCGGATATCCCGGTTTCCTTCGCGGCTTGGCTCCTGCGGGGCCCGGTATATTCGTGGTCGCGACGTCGGGGGGCCAGATCGCCCGCTACCGTCCTGGCGACGGCGAAACGGACTATCTCGCCGACGGATTCGACCAACTCTATGGAGTCGCGATCGGCCCCGGTGACGCCATAGTGTTCGCCGAACTCGGCACCGGCCGGGTGCACTCGCTGCGGTCGGGCGCCGTCGAGGTGCTGGCTTCGGGACTGCAGGATCCGCTCGGCGTCGCGTTCGACCCGAACGGCGTCCCATTGGTGTCCGAATCCGGCGCGGGTCGGGTCGTGCGGCTCGCCGGGTCTCCGGAGACCGTGGTCGACGGCCTGCAGCGGCCCCAAGGGATTCTCGTGGCCAACGGCATCCTCTACGTCGTCGATGCGGGCGCCAAGGAGGTAGTCGCCGTCGACCTCGACACCGGCGCTCGCCACGTGGTCGCCTCCGGCCTGCCAGTCGGACCCCCTCCCGGTGTGGAACCCAAGCCGCTCAAGGGAATGCCGCCATTCTCCGGACCCCAGGGCCCGTTCGCAGGCATCGCCATCGGGACGGACGGCACCCTGTACGTTTCAGCCGACGGCGACGGCAGCGTCCTGGCGTTGCGCGACGCGCATGACCGTCAGCCCCAGCCGACCATCGCTACCTTCAGGTGGCGCGCACGCTGCGCAAAGAGATCGTCGACGGCGTGTACCCGGTGGGTTCGCAGCTGCCCACCGAGCACAAGCTGTGCGAGCGGTTCGCGGTCAGCCGCTACACGATTCGCGAAGCCCTGCGGCGGCTGCGTGATGACAACCTGGTCGCGTCACGACCTCGTGCGGGGACACTCGTCGTCCCGCGTCCTGCCACGAATTCGTATGCCCAGGACGTGATGTCGATCGACGACCTGCTTGCGTTCGCGACAGGTGCGAAGTTCGTAATCGAGTCCAACGCGATGGTCACAATCGACGACGACGCTCGCCGCCCGCACCGGCCTGCAGGTCGGCTCGGAGTGGCTTGGCGGTCCGCGGCTTACCGGCGATGCCGACGGCGGTGCGGCCCCGGTCTGCAAGACGGAGTACTACATCAACCGGGCCTTCGCCGCGGTTGGCAGACTGCTGCAACGTCACTCCGGGCCGATCTTCCCGCTGATCGAGGACCTGTTCGGGGTGAGCGTCGTCGAGGTGCATCAAGAAATCGCCGCGGTGCTGGTCACCCCGGAACTGGCGGACGCTCTGACGGTCGAAACCGGCACTGCCGCACTGCGAGATGCAGCGCACCTACAAGACATCGGATGGTGAGATCGCCCAGGTCACGCATCAACACCCACCCCTCGTCACGGTATCCGGCACACGATGACCATGCGCCGGATCAAGGGCTAGGTAGCAGGCGTGACGAGTCGACGAGCTGCGCACAGCCGACGGCCTACCTGCGCGGGCTGTGGGTTCGCGGACGACACTCGCCGACACACTGCGGGACGCCGCCAGTGCAACACCGCAGCGAACAGTACTGGTGGACCGCGACATTCGGCTCGACTGCAAGACGCTGCACGCGCAGGCGACGCAGATGGCGAAGGCACTGATGACGCGGATGCCTGCCGGCAGCGTGGTGTCGTTCATGCTGCCGAACTGGCATGAGGCGGCGGTGATCTACCTGGGCGCGACCTGGCGGGCATGGTGGTGAACCCGATCCTGCCGTCCCTGCGGGACCGCGAGCTGCGCGTTCATCCTCGACGACTGCGACAGCCGCGCGATCTTCGTGCCATCCATCTTCGGCAAGTCACGACTACGTCGCCATGCTGGACCGCGTGACCGCAGAGATGACCTCGCCACCCGAGGTCGTGGTGCTGCGTGGCGACGCCGGCCCGCACACGCGTCTACGAGTCGCTGTTCGGCGATGACGGCCAGCGCGGTCCTGCCGGTGCTCGATCCCGACGCCGTCCGCATGATCCTCTACACCTCCGGCACCACCGGACGTCCCAAAGGGCGTACTGCACACCCACAATTCGATGCACGCGCTGATCCGTCAGCTCGGCGACCACTGGCTGGTCGACCACGGCGACACGTTCCTGGTGCCGTCGCCGATCGCGCACATCGGCGGCTCGATATACGCGTTCGAATGCCCGCTGCTGCTGGGCACCGCCGCGGTCCTGATGGACCGCTGGGACGCCGGCGACGGCGGTCGCGCTGATGACGGCCGAGCACTGCACCCACATGGCGGGCGCCACGCCGTTTCTCGAACAGCTGCTGGCCGCCGCCGAAGCGCGCCGGTACGCGACTGCCCGACCTCAAGGTGTTCATCTGCGGCGGGCGCGTCGGTGCCGCCGTCGTTGATCCGCAGGGCCGCAGCCTATTTCGAACAGGCGGCGGTCAGCCGGGTGTACGGCTCGACCGAAGTGCCGGTCGACGACCGTCGGCGCGCTGCGACGAACCCGACCGCGCCGCCGACACCGACGGCCGGCCCGGGATCGCCGAGCATCACAGCTCGGTCGACGGCGAGATCCGGGCCCGCGGCCCGCAGATGCTGGTGGGCTACCTGCCATCCCGAGGACGACGCCGACGCTTTCGACGGCGACGGGTTCTTCCGCACCGGTGATCTCGGCCGCTGGGTCGACGGCGACTATCTCGTCGTGACCGGGCGGGCCAAGGACGTCATCATCCGCAACGGCGAGAACATCTCGCCCAAGGAGGTCGAGGACGTGCTGGTGGGCCATCCCGGCGTCGCCGAGGTCGCGATCGTCGGCCTGCCCGACGACACGCACCGGCGAGCGGGCGTGCGCGGTGATCGTCGCGGCCGACGGTCGCGGCCCCGACGTCTCGGATCTTCGCGACTTCCTGAAGAGCGACGGGCATGGCCACGTTCAAAGTGCCGGAGCAGGTCGTCGATCTGGGACGCGCTGCCGAAGAACGATGCGGGCAAGGTGCTCAAGCATCCGATCCGGGCGACGCTGAGTGCCGAGATGAGTGACATGCGGGTGGCGATCGTCACGGGGGCGAGCAGCGGCATCGGCTTCGGCATGCGCGGTGAAGCTGGCCGAGCGGGCATGGCGGTGCTCGGGACCGGACGCGACGAGGCCCGGCTGGGCGAACTCGCCACGGCCGTAGGCGATCCCGACCGGTTGGCGACCCTGGCCGTCGACCTCGTCGCCGACGACGCACCGCAGCCGCATCGTCGCCGCGGCCGTGCAGCGGTGGGGCCGCGTCGACTTCCTCATCAACAACGCGGGCGCGGGCAGCCCCAAGCCGCTGCACGAGACCGACGACGACTCCCTGGACTACTTCCTGGACCTGATGCTGCGGGCGCCGTTCCGGTTGGCGCGCGACGTCATCCCCCACATGGCGCCCGGCTCGGCGATCATCAACGTGACGTCGACGTTCGCCGTCGTCGGGGGGCTGCGCGGCGGCGCGTACTCGGCGGCCAAGGGCGGACTCACCGCGCTGACCACCCACATCGCCTGCCAGTACGGGGCGCAGGGGATCCGCTGCAACGCCGTCGCCCCCGGTGTCACGCTGACCCCGATGGTGGCAGAACGCTTGGAGGACGAGCGGTTTCGCAAGATCAACGCCGAGATGACGCCACACCAGCGCCTGGGCACCGTCGACGACGTCGCGAGCACGGTGGCGTTCCTGTGTTCGCCGGGCGGCAGTTTCATCAACGGTCAGACGATCGTCGTCGACGGCGGCTGGAGCTCGACCAAGTACCTGTCGGACTTCGCGCTGTCCTCGGAGTGGGTGCCCGGTGAACCTGTTCTGCGTGCTCGACCAGGCCGCGGCCCGCCACGGTGATCGCGGCGCGGTGTATCTCGGCGAGCGGCGCGGTTGCACACGTGGGCCGAACTGCGGGACCGGGCGTTGCGGTTGGCGACGTCATCCTGCGCAACGTCGGGGCGCCGGGCGATCGGATCGCGGTCGCGTCAGCGAGAACCGGCCTGAGATCGTCGAGTTGATGTTCGCCATCTGGGCCGCCGAGTCGTGGTCTCGTGCCGATCAACTACAAGCTGCATCCCCGCGAGATGGCAGCAGATCCTCGACGACGCCGGGGCGATCCTGGTGTTCGCGTCGCCGAAGATCGGCGACGGCGCTCGCCCCGGTGACCGACGATGCCAATCGAAACGCTGTCGTCGCAGGACATATCGAGAGCCGAGTGGCCGCCGCGCCGTCGGCGCCACCCCGCGCACAACCGACCCGGCCGACGCTGGCGTGGCTGTTCTACACCAGCGGAACCACCGGTCAAGTCCAAGGGTGCGATGCTGTCGCATCGCAACCTGATGGCGATGACGGTTGCGCACCTGGCGGATTTCGACGACGCCGGACGCGAACTGCAGCCTGCTCCACGGCGCGCCCATGTCGCACGGCTCCGGGCCTCTACATTCCCGCCGTACGTGCTGCGCGGGGCGCGGCAGGTGATACCCGAATCGGGCGCTTCGAACCGGGCGAGTTCCTCGATCTCTGCGATCACCATCCCGGCTGCAGCGCGTTCCTGGCGCCCGACCATGGTGCAGCGCCTGGTGCAGACCGGCACGGGCCTGCCCGCGCCATCTGCGAACGCGTGGTCTACGGCGGGGGCCCGATGTACGTCGACAGCCTGAAGAAGGCGATGGCGGCGTTCGGTCCGATCTTCGTGCAGCTCTACGGCCAGGGCGAAGCGCCGATGACGATCACGGGGCTGCGGCGCGCCGACCACGTCGACGCGGACGACGCGATCCTCGGATCTGTCGGATACGCCCGGTCCGGGGTGGATGTCGCGGTGCTGTGCGACGACGGTTCGCCTGCCGCCATCGGTGAGATCGGTGAGATCGTGTGCCGCGGTGACGTCGTGATGTCGGGCTACTGGCACAACCCCGAGGCGACCGCCGCGACGCTGCAGAACGGCTGGTTGCGTACAGGCGACATGGGATCGTTCGACGAACGCGGGATACCTCACCCTGCGCGACCGCTCGAAGGACGTGGTGATCAGCGGCGGCAGCAACATCTATCCACGCGAGGTGGAGGAAGCACTGCTGGAGCACCCAGGTGTCGAAGAGGCGGGCGTAGTCGGGGCGCCGGACCCCGAGTGGGGTGAGGTGGTGGTCGCATTCATCGTCGGCTCGGCCTCCGCGGGTGAGCTGGACGCGCATCTGCTGGAACGCATCGCCCGCTTCAAACGACCCAAGCACTACGAGTTCATCGACGAGTTGCCTAAGAACAGCTACGGCAAGGTGCTCAAGCGGGAGCTACGCGCCCGGCTAGCGTAGAGCCATGCGCATCGTCATCGCCGGCGGGCACGGCAAGATCGCCCTCATTCTCGAACGGCTGCTCTCCCAACGCGGCGACGCCGTGGCGGCCTTCATCCGCAATCCGGATCACGCAGCCGACCTTCAGGCCGCAGGGGCCGAGGCTCTCGTCGTCGATCTGGAGAACGCCTCGGTCGACGAGGTCGCGGCACATCTGCGCGGTGCCGACGCGGTGGTCTTCGCCGCGGGCGCGGGACCTGGCAGCGGGGCGGCGCGCAAGGAGACCGTCGACCGTGGCGCTGCGATCCTGCTCGCGGACGCCGCTGAAGCGGCGAAAGTCGGTCGCTATGTGATGATCTCGGCGATCGGAGCCGACGCCGAGGCCCCCGACGACGCAGGCGACCCAGTGTTCGTCGCGTACCTGCGCGCCAAAGGCGCTGCCGACGACAATATCCGGGTGCGGACCGCGCTCGAGTCGACAATCGTGCGTCCGGGTCACCTCACCAACGATCCAGGGACCGGACGGGTCACGATCGCGGATCACACCGGGCACGGCAACATCCCGCGAGAGGACGTCGCGGCGGTGCTGCTCGCGGTTCTCGACACACCCGGCACGGCCGGTCAGACGTTTGAAGTCATCTCCGGGGACACCCCGATCGTGGACGCCGTCGCGTCAACATAATTCGTCGACGCTCCTTGCCAGCCAGCGTCGGCGGTGTCCCAGCCGTCGCCCATCTTGCCGCCGAGCGGCACCATCGCGTTGCGATGTTCGCGCAGTTTCGCCGGATCAACGTTGCGCGCTTCCGAGAAGGTGGCGATCGCCATGGGCGTGTCCATGAAACCGGGGAGGATGGCGTTGCAGCGCACGCCATGCCTGGCGTTCGATGCGGCCACCGACACCGTCATCCGGTTCATCGCCGCTTTCGAGACTTCGTAGGCGATCATGGTCGCGCCGGCGATGGAGGCTAGCGAGGAGATGTTGACGATGACCCCGCGCCGCTGGCGCAGCGCCGGGATCGCGGCCTTCGTCATCAGCCACGCGCTTTTGAGGTTCACGTTGAGAATGCGGTCGAAAGCGGCGTCTTCGGCCACGTGCGCGGGCCCGTCGCCGGCTGTGCCGATGCCGACATTGTTGACAAGGATGTCGAGCGCGCCGTAGCGCGTGAGCGCGGCTTCCACTGCAGATTTGCAGGCGGTCGCGTTGGTGATGTCGCCGCCAAACGCGTTCGCGATGCCGCCCTCGGCTTCGACCGCGGCCACCGTTTCTTCCGCGCGCGCCAAAATGCGATCAAGGCAAGCACGCTCGCGCCTTCGCCCGCGAACGGCATCGCCATGACGCGGCCGTTGCCGATCGTGTCGCCTGGGTGTTTGCCCCGAACCGGCGACGATGGCGACTTTGTCCTTGAGCCTCATGCGCGCAGATCCGGGTCGAGCGTCTGGCCGGGATCGAGCTGCACGCCGAACGTGTTCAGCATCATCGACACTTGCGTGTACTGACCCGCGGTGAACACGACGTCCATGCACTGCTTCTCGCTGAAGTGCGATTTCAGCGCATCCCAACCACTGTCGGATACGAATTGGCGCGCGTGCAATTCGTCGCATGCGCGGATGAGCGCGCCCTCCGCATCGCCAAAGCCTTCGCCGGTCTTAATGCGGGCGATTTCGTCGGCAGTGAGACCGATGCGTTTGCCGATCTCTATGTGCTGCGCCCACTCGTACCCGGAGCGGCAGAGATAGCCGATGCGCAGGATTACGATCTCGCGCGCCCGGGGCGGCAGCGCGTTGCGCTTGGAGAGAATGTAACTGCCCCACGTCAGAAACGCTTTAAGCGCGTCGGGCGCGTGCGCCAGCGTGCGGAAGATGTTCAACACGCCGGCGGGCCCCTCAAGAAGCGGCGCAAGCGCCGCTTCTTGATTTGGGCTCATGTCGGCGTCGGCGAGCGGCGCAATGCGGGGAGAGGTGAGGTGCATGCGTCCGTTCTAGCGCACTCTCCCGCTTGCGGCGAGGGTCGTTCGCGAACGCGACCCCGCCGCTTGCACTAGACAGCAGGCGCGAACACCGATTTGAACTTGTTCAGCGATTCTCGGATATCGTCCTTCAGCGCGCCCGCGACCACCATGCCGATGGGGCCGAACAACGCTGGGCCACCGAGGTGTACGTCGAGTGTGACCGTCGAGCCGTCGCCAGAAGGCTTTATCTTGCCGATCAGCTTGACCTTGACGCCGCCCCTCCCGTCGCCGTCGAGCGTCATCGCCTCAGGCGGCTTGAAGTTGACGATGGTCCACTTGATCCGGTTGGCCATGCCCTTGACTTCGACGATCGACTCAACGACCGTGCCCTTCTCCGGCTTCTCGGGCGGCTTGGTGCGCCACACCCGGTGAATGGTCAGCCATTCCTTGTACCGCGAGAGGTCGGATGCGCATGCCCATGCGGCCTCCGGCGGCAGCGGAACGTCGACGGAGACCGACAGTTTGGCCATAGGTCAGTTCTGTGGAGGCGTCTTGTCGACGGCGTTCTTGGCCGCGTCTTGCACCTTGTCGACCTGCTCGGCGTACTTGCCCTGCGTCTTCTGATCGACGATGTCGCCAGCTTTCTCGATCGCGGTGTCGACGGCACCCTTGTTCTTCGACGCCAAGTCTTTCAGCTTGTCGAGGAATCCCATGGGGCCAACCCTACCGCTCGCGCCAGAGCAGTCGACGCTCTCCGAGAATCCTTCCCTGGACCCACCAGATCACCTCGATGGCGGCGGCCCCAAGCAGACCGATGCCCAGCCCCATCGACGTGAGCGCGATGTTCGATGAATCCAGCATGAACGTCTTCTGAGCCACCGGAATCGAGAAGATCACGACGTACGCCAGGCCGGACGATGCGGCCAGCGCAACCCGCCACCACTCATAGGGCCGCGCCACGACGGCCAGCACCCACACCATCGTCACCAGCAGCGTGATGAGCGCCGCCGTCGACGCCTGCGTCTGCTCGATCACCGTCGCCGCGCGACCATGATAGGCCGCCAAATATGAGATGAACGTCGCGGTGCCGACCACGAGTCCCGACGGCAGCGCCGACGTCATCACCCGACGCACGAAGCCGGGATGCGCGCGTTCGTTGTTCGGCGCCAGCGACAGGATGAACGCCGGAATGCCGATGGTGAACCAGGCCGCGATCGTCACGTGGATCGGCTGGAACGGGAACAGCAACGGATCCGACCCAAAGATCTTGGCCGACAGGCCCGCCAGGCCCACCAGGACTGCGAGCAGCACCGAGTACACGGTCTTGGTGAGGAATAGGTTGGAGACCCGCTCGATGTTGCCGATCACCCGGCGGCCCTCGCCGACGACGTGCGGTAGCGTCGCGAACTTGTTGTCCAGCAACACGATCTGAGCGACGGCTCGCGACGCGGAGCTACCTGAACCCATCGCTACACCGATGTCGGCGTCCTTGAGAGCCAGCACATCGTTGACGCCGTCGCCGGTCATCGCGACCGTGTGCCCGCGTGACTGCAGGGCGTGCACCATGGCGCGCTTCTGGTCAGGGCGCACCCGGCCGAACGTCGTGTACTCCTCGAGAGTGTCGGCCAGCTCTTCGGCCTCGTGAGGAAGCTGGCGGGCGTCCATCGTCTCGCCCTCCAGACCGAGTGAACCCGCAACGGCGCCCACCGACACCGCATTGTCGCCAGAGATCACCTTGACCGAGACCTTTTGGGAGGCAAAGTAATCCAGCGTATCGCGTGCGTCAGGGCGGATGCGCTGCTCAAGCACCACCAGCGCGGCCGGTGTGACAATGCCTGGTGCATCGGGGTGGTCGACGGGCACGTCACTCGAGCCCAGCAGCAGAACTCGCAGTCCCTGCGCCCCGATCTGCTCGGCTTCCTCGGCGACCGCGGACGCAGGCTCGAGCAGCACGTCGGGCGCGCCGATCACCCAGTTGCCGTGCTCGCCGTAGGAGGTGCCGCTCCATTTGGTGGCCGACTTGAACGGCGCGGTCGCGGTCGCGATCCAGCCCGGCGGCATCTTGTATGCCTCAGCGATGGCCTGGACGCTGGCGTTCGGCCGGGCGTCGTCGGAGGCCAGCTGGGCCAGGATGTCGGCGACGGCCCTTTCGTCGAGCTTCTTGAGATCCGATACCCGCATGCCGTTTTCGGTGAGCGTGCCGGTCTTGTCGGCGCACACCACGTCGACGCGGGCGAGCCCCTCGATGGCCGGTAGCTCTTGACGAGGCACTGCCGCCTGCCGAGCCGCACGACCCCGACGGCGAATGCGATCGACGTCATCAGCACCAGGCCTTCGGGCACCATTGGCACGAGCGCGCCGACCATCGCCAGCACCGCTCGGCGCCAACCGACATCGGTCGTGAACAGCTGCGTGTAGATCGTGAGCAGCCCTGCCGGCCACAGCAGGTAGGTGATGAACTGCAGAATCTTGTTGATGCCGCTGCGCAGTTCGGATTTCACCAAGGTGAACTTGCTGGCCTCCTCGGACAGCTTTGCGGCGTAGGCCTCGCGCCCTACCTTAGTGGCCCGGTACGCGCCGCTGCCCGGCCACGACGAAGCTGCCCGACATCACGGTGTCTCCCGCGTCTTTGGCCATCGGGTCGGCCTCACCCGTGAGCAAGGGATTCGTCGACCTCGAGGCCGTTCTCCTCGAGGACTTCGCCGTCGACAACGATCTGATCGCCTGGACCGATCTCGATGACGTCGTCGAGGACGACCTCACTGGGCAGCAGCGCTACGGTGCCGGATTGCCTGCGCACCACGGGTTTCGCCTGCCCGACAATGGCCAGCTTGTCCAGCGTCTGCTTTGCGCGCAACTCCTGGATGATGCCGATGGCGCTGTTGGCGATGATCAGCAGGCCGAAGAGCCCGTTGATCACCGACCCAGTGGACAGCACGATGATCAGCAGCACACCGAGGATGGCGTTGATCCGGGTGAACACGTTGGCCCGACGATGTCGGACACGCTGCGGGCCGCGCGGGCCGGCACGTCGTTGGTCTTGCCCTCTGCGACCCGCTGTCGCGACTTCGGCGTCGGTCAGGCCCGTCGCGACGGTGGCGGTCATTTCGTAAACGTCCCCATCTTGTACGTGTCGTAGTACTCGAGGGTCAGCTTGTTGCCGTCGAACGTCGCCTTGGAAATCGTCCCCGGCGGGGAGTTTTCGGTAGACCAACGAGAAGGTGAAGACATTGCCGTCCCAATGATCCAGCGGCACGTTCAGTTTCGTGCCGAGCGCGAGCTGTAGTTTGCCGTCCCTGCTCGGTGACGCGCGCGAGGCCCCAGTAGTCGTTGCTGTAGGTGCCGACGTAGGACACCTAGCGGTGCGGCGGGGGCGGGGTTCGCCGGTGGCTGCTGGCCGACCAGCGAGCCCGTCGGCTGCTCCATCGGCGTGAAGACGTCGCCGTAAAGCTTGTACCAGTCCTCGCGCACCTCGCCGAACTGCACAAGGTCGGCGAACTGCGGCAGTCAGCGCTTCAGGTACGCCCGAGGGGGTGGCGTTGGTGAGCGCGACGATCGCAACGTCGGCAGACGGCAGGATCACAAAGTTCGTGCCGGAGCCGAGTTCGAATGCGCCGGAATGGCTGAGCGCCATCCGTGCCGCCGACGTCGGAGCCACGTTGAAGCCGTAACCGTAGAAGCCCGACCGCATCGCAGGCTCGGTCGCGCGGCTCGACACGATCTGTGGTGTCACCGCAGGCAGCAGTGCCTTCGAGTCGACGATCTGCTTGCCATCATGGCTGCCGTTGGCCAGCATCATCGTCAGCCAGCGCGTCATGTCGTTCACCGAAGAACTCGCCCCTCCAGCGGGGGCTTCGGCGTCGGCGTCGCGGACATAGCGCGGTTCGTAGCGCCCGTCGACGTGGATATGGCCGACGGCGCGGTCGGGACGGGCTATGTAGTCGGTGAACCGGAAGCTCGTCGATGTCATGCCGAGCGGGCGGAACAAGCGCCTCGTCGGCGAGGTCTTCCCACGACTTGCCTGCGTTCACTGCGACCGCCTCCGCACCGGCGGTCAACCCAAAGTTGGTGTAGGCGTAGGAGATTCGGAACGGATCCAGCGGCAGCTGCCGCAGTTGTTCCAGCACATGACGTCGGTCATAGCCGAGGTCCTCCAGCATGTCGCCTGCGTGGTCGGGCAGCCCGGAGCGGTGCGCGAACATGTCACCGACGGTGACCATCGGTGTGACAACAGGGTCGGACAGCGCGAACCACGGCAGCTTGGACGACGATCGGGCGTGTCCCAGCTGACCGCGTGGGTCCCGACCTCGTGCGCCACGACCGTCGCACCCAGCGATTTGGACACCGACGCCAGCTGGAAGACGGTGTCTGCGTCCACCTTGTCGTCCCGTCTTGACGTCCTTGACGCCGAAGCCCTTGGCGTACACGGTCTTTCCGCCGTGCACGACGGCGACAGCCATGCCCGGGATGCCGGACTTCTTCATCAGGTCACCAGCGATGCCGTCGAGCTTGGCGACCGCGTTGTCGACCGCGTTCGCGGGCAGCGGCATCGCAGGCACCAACGGTGGCGGGACATCTGACTGCGCGGAGGCGGTCGGCGGTGGTGATGACGCCGGTTGCGCCGGCTTGGACGCACAACCCGCAACCAGAGCGAGAAGCAGCGCGGCGACAGCGATTCTGGCCAGTGCGTTCATGACGTGAACGGTAACGCGTCGAGAGTGCGGTTGTTACACGCAAAACACGAGTCAAACCCGCTAACAGCCGCACTTTCGGCGACGGCCCGAGCCGATTACGGGCGCCACCACGGGTCGCCGTCCGATGCGCGTCGGGATCGACGCGTTGGCCCGGCTTGCGGCACCACCACGCGCACGCCCGCCGGTTCGGCGGCGGTAAGCAGGCGCTCGACCGGCTCCGCCCACGGATGCGGCGCGAGCCGGAACGTCGCCCAGTGGATCGGCACCAGCAGTCCCGAGTCGGCCTCGGCCATGTCGAGGTGCGCGCGGACCGCCTCTTCGGGGTTCATGTGGATGTCCGGCCACGCGGGGTGGTATGCGCCGATGGGCAGCAGCGTGAGGTCGAACGGCCCGTGGTCGACGCCGATCTCGGCGAAGCTCTTGGTGTAGCCGGTGTCGCCGCCGAAGAACGCACGATGACGCGGGCCGACAATCGCCCACGACGCCCACAGCGTGGTGTTGCGGTTGAAAAACCGCCCGGAGAAGTGCCGCGCCGGCGTGCACACCAGGGTCAGTTCGTCGATCTTGGCGCTCTCATGCCAGTCCAGCTCGACGATGCGGTCCTCGGGAATTCCCCACTTGCGCAGGTGGGCGCCGACGCCGAGCGGGACGAAGAACGGTGGCCCGCTGGGTGCGGGCCAGCGCCATGATGGTGTCGATGTCGAGGTGGTCGTAGTGGTCATGGCTGATCATCACCGCGTCGACGGCGGGCAGCGCCTCGAGTGGGACGGGCACCGGGTGCAGCCGCTGCGGCCCGACGCGTCTGCGACGGCGAACACCGGTCGCTCCACACCGGGTCGGCGAGCACGCGGTAGCCGTCGATCTCGATGACCGCCGAGGAGTGGCCGAACCAGCTGACGGCCAGCGGCGTCGCGGCCGGTGACGGCGGCCGTGGCGTACCAGCGGGATCGGCCTCGGCGGCCTGGCTGGTGCCGCGCCCGCCGATCAGATCCCAGACGATGCAGCGCGCTGCTCCTCGCGGTCCAGGCTGATACCGGAGCCGGGTCGAGGTTGACGAACACGCCGTCGTGGTAGTTCGGCGAGCCGCTTCGCGACGGCCTCGATCTCGGCCGGGAGGCGCCCAGCGCGGCCGGTGCGCCGTGCAGCGCGCGCAACACCCATCCGCCGGCCGCCAGCGACGCCGTGCCGGCGACCAGCCGCAGCGCCGCGCGCATCATCATCAGGCCCCCTGGAAGTTCGGCGGCCGCTTCTCGATGCGCGCGACCTGCGCCTCGATGACGTCCTGGCTGCGCCCAGGCCTTCTCGAACAGCTCCTTGTGTTCGGGCCACGGATCCTCGATAGGCGCCGTCGTCGTTGAGCACCCGCTTCGCGTGCTGCATCGCCAGCGGCGCCAAGCCGGCGATCTCGGCGGCCCAGGCCTGCGCGTCGGCCAGCGTGCCCGATCCGGTTGGCCATTCCGGTCTGCAGCGCGACGTCGGCGGTGAGCCGTTCTCGGCGGCCAGCAGCATGCCCCGGGCCCGCCCGTGCGCCGACCAGCGAGGTCAGCCGGCGGATGCTCCAGTTATCCAGCGCCAGACCATATTTCGCGACGGGAAACTGGAAGTACGCTCGGGCGCGACGACCCGCAGGTCGCAGATCATCGCCAGGATGACGCCGGCGCCGATGGCCGGTCCGTTGATCGCGCCGATGACCGGGATCGGGTGCCGTGTCGATGGCGAGGTTCAGCGCCAGGGCCTTGTCGGGCAGCTAGTCGGCCACGCCGAGGCGTCGCTCAGGTCGGCGCCCGCGCTGAACACGTGCCCTGCACCGGTCAGCACGATCGCGCGGACGTCTTCGGTCGCCGGCCTTCTCGACCGCTTCCCGCAGCTCGTCGACGAGCTCGCAGTTCAGCGCGTTGCGGCGCTCGGCCCGCTGCAGCTCCAAGGTCATGACGTGGCCGGCGCGGGTAACACCGATCATGGCGGCCCACGCCTATTAGCCTCGTCGCGTGAGCCGGATCGGTGCCCTGCGCACTGCGCGATGCCGTGCTGGACGAGGGTTCGTTCGTCAGCTGGGACAGCGCCGCCGCTGCACGTGCGACGCCGCGACGACGTACGCGCGCGAGCTGGCCGACGGCCGCGAGCAGCCGCGGCCTCGACGAATCGGTGCGTGACCGGCGAGGGCACGGTCTTCGGACGCCGGGTCGCGGTGGTGGCCTGCGAGTTCGACTTCCTGGCCGGGTCGATCGGGGTGGCCGCCGCCGAGCGGATCACCGCCGCGGTCGAGCGGGCGACGGCCGAGCGGCTGCCGCTGCTCGCGTCGCCGAGCTCCGGCGGCACCCGCATGCAGGAGGGCACCGTCGCGTTCCTGCAGATGGTCAAGATCGCCGCCGCCGTCGAACTGCACAAGCAGCGCGCACCTGCCCTACCTCGTCTACCTGCGCCATCCGACCACCGGCGGGGTGTTCGCGTCGTGGGGCTCGCTCGGCCACGTCACGGCCGCCGAACCGGGCGCGCTGATCGGCTTCCTCGGCCCGCGGGTGTACGAGCACCTCTACGGCGAGCCGTTCCCGGCGGGCGTTCAGACCGCCGAGAACCTGCACCGGCACGGCGTCATCGACGGCGTCGTCCCGCTCGAGAGTTGCTGCGGTCGACGCTGGACCGGCGCTGAAGGTGATCTGCCGACGCACCCGGCGCACCGCCGCCGGCACCCGGCCGCCGAGCCGGTGCCCGACGTGCCGGCCTGGGACTCGGTCGTGGCCTCGCGGCGGCCCGACCGGCCCGGCGTCGGATACCTGCTGCGGCACGGCGCGACCGAACGGGTGCTGCTGTCGGGGACCGGGCAGGGGCGAGGCGGCGACGACGCTGCTGGCGCTCGGCCCGGTTCGGCGGGCAGCCCGCGGTGGTCGTCGGCCAGCAGCGGTGTCGTCGGAGGCGTCGGCTCGCGGGCCCGCGGCGCTGCGCGAGGCCCGGCGCGGCATGGCGCTGGCGGCCGGGCTGCGGCTGCCGCTGGTGCTCGTCATCGACACCGCCGGGCCCTGCGCTGTCGGCCGAGGCCGAGCAGGGCGGGCTGGCCGGCGAGATCGCCCGCTGCCTGGCCGAACTCGTCACGCTGGACACCCCGACGGTCTCGGTGCTGCTCGGCCAGGGCAGCGGCGGGCCCGCGCTGGCGATGGTGCCCGCCGACCGGGTGCTGGCCGCCCTGCACGGCTGGCTGGCGCCGCTGCCGCCGGAGGGCGCCAGCGCGATCGTCTTCCGCGACACCGACCATGCCCCGGAACTGGCTGCGGCGCAAGGCATTCGGTCGGCCGACCTGCTGCGCAACGGGATCGTCGACGCCATCGTGCCCGAACACCCCGATGCCGCCGACGAGCCGGTCGGAGTTCACCGCAGCGGCTGTCGGCGACCATCGCCGACGAGTTGCACCGGCTGCGTTCGGTGCCGGACGGCCAACGGTTGACCGCCCGGCTGGGCCGCTACCGGCAGATCGGGCTGTGAGCGGCGCGGATGGAGTGTGATGGCATCCTGGGGTTGTGGCGCCTCTCGTTGAGTTCGCTGGCCACTTCTGGTGGCTGGTCTTCCCGTTCATGGGTGCGATCGGGGGTGGCGTCCGAGCGGTGGCCGTCGCCAACGAACGGCGGGCCCAGCGCCGTCTTGAGCGGTATCGCATCAAGCAGGAGACCAAGGTCGCCCTCGCCGAGGCATCGGGCAAGGCCCACACCAACGCCGAGGCGTACAAGCGGGAGATGACGAAGGTGTTCGCGCGGCACGACCGCACCGACGCGCGCTGGCTCGACTACGAGATCGACATCGCCAAGCTGCTTGACTTCCCGCTGATGACCGATATGCGCGACCCCTTGACCGTCGCCTTCCACAAGGCCAGAAGCCACGCGGACTGGCTACGGCCCGACAAAGTCGACGACATCCTCGGCGACCGCAATGCCCAGCTGGAGTATCGCGACGCCGTCGGCGACTACGTGGCCGCATTCGACGTCGCGGAGTCCGAGGCAATTCGGCGCCGGCGCAGCGACTTCTCCGCCGAAGCGCAGGAGCGGCTGGCTCGGGCCCAGCATCTGTTGCGGCTGGCGTCGGACAGCGGGGCAACGCCGCAGGAACGCCAGAGTGCCTATGCCAGGGCGCAGAAGGAGCTCGACGGGCTCATCGTGCTGCCGGCGACCACGCGGGCCAGTATCGAGCGAAAGATCGCAGGCGAAATCGAGGCCTAGGCGATCGCCACCCGCTCCCCTGGCGAACCGAATATGTTTGCTGCTATCGTCGCTAGATCACGGTGACTGATACCAATACGCGCAGTACTGGTAGGTGATGGCAAATTCAACCCGGGGGGGTAAGTGGATTCGAAGAGGTATTTCAAGGCGCTTGGGGTGGCCGTCGCGACCAGCGCGTTGGCGCTGCTGGGCGTTTTGACGGTGGCGCAGGATCAGGACCGTACCGGTGCGAACGCTTCGAGCATGAATGTGGGGCAAACGACGACCGAGACGACGCCTTCGTCGGCTCTCGAGGTTCCTGTCGCTCGGCCCACACTCAAAGCACAGCGACCAAATGGGTTCTAGCTAGCCACTATTCAGCCACTGCCGAGGGTGTGGGTGCAGCACAGCATCACAATCGGCCGGCTTATTTGCCGATCTTGGGCCGAGGGGATTGCTTAATCAGATAGCGCTGAACTGTCGGTCCGAGCCAGGCGACAAGCTCGTCGCGTGACATGTCGACGACGGGCGGCACCTGCAGGACGTATCGGCACAACGCCATCCCCAGGACCTGCGTCGCAACCAGGCCGGCACGGCGGGCGGGCTCGTCGGGATTGATCTTCGCGATCGCAGGCAGCAGCTGGCCCGCGAAGATCCCCCGCATCCGTTGCGCCGCTTCGAGATTCGTAGTGCTCGACCTCAGCAGCACGATCAGCGCCTCGTCGCCTTCCCATCGGTTCAAGAAGTGGGTGACCATGCGGTCACCCACCTGGTCGCGCTCGACGTCGGACAGATCAGGGATCTGCAAATCGAAGTCTGCGGCCGCGGCGAACAACTGGTCCTTGTTGCCGAAGTAGCGCATCACCATCGACGGATCGATGTTGGCGTCGGCCGCGATCGCCCGGATCGTTGCTCGTTCGAACCCGGACTCGGCGAACCGCTGTCTGGCCGCGGCCAGGATCACCGCTTTGGTTTCTGATGAGGATCTGCGCATGCCAACGAGTGTATGCCAACACCTGTTGACACGCGTGCAATCGCGGTGCATAGTTGATGCCAACAAGCGTTGGCATTGAGTAGAGGAGATGACATGTACGACACCGACGTCCTCATCATCGGAGCTGGCCCTAGCGGACTGGCTGTGGCCGCGTCGCTGGTCAAACGTGGTATCGCGACGACAATCGTCGACCGACTAGCCGCGGGCGCCAACACAACGCGGGCGGCAGTGGTCAATTCCCGGACGTTGGAGGTGCTCGAAGCCGTCGACGTGGCCGAGCGGCTTGTCGCGGAGGGCATAGAGGCACCGCGATTCACGATCCGCGACCGCCGACGCACCCTGATCCCCGTCGACTTCTCGGTTCTGCCGACCGAATATCCGTACTCGCTGATGGTGTCGCAGGAGGTTACCGAACGGTTGCTGCTCGATCGGCTGAACGAGCTCGGCGGGACAGTGATCCGGCCGAAGGTGCTCACGACTGTCACGCAGGACGCCGACGGCGCGACCGCGACATTCAAGGACGGCGACGTGATCAGGGCGCGCTATATCGTCGGCGCCGACGGGCTCCACAGCATCGTGCGCGAGCAGGCAGGCATCGGATTCCAGGGTGGTTCGTACGCCGAGTCGTTCATGCTGGCCGACGTTCGGCTCAGCGGCGAAGCACCTCTCGACGAGGTCATTCTGTTCTGGGCCACGGCTGGGATGACGGTGGTGGCGCCGCTTCCCGGCGACATCTTCCGCATCGTCGCGCCGGTGGCCGACGCACCCGAGGAACCCTCGGCACCGTTCATCCAGCAGATCCTGGACACCCGCGGGACTCGGCGCGGGCGGATGGTCGTCACCGACGTCATCTGGGGATCGCGCTTCCGGATCCACCACCGAGTCGCCGACACCTATCGTGCCGGGCGTCTGCTGCTGTCCGGCGATGCCGCACACGTGCACAGCCCGGCCGGAGGGCAAGGCATGAATCTGGGCATCCAGGACGGCGTCGCGTCGGCGGACGCCCTGGCCCGCGTTCTCGCCGGCGAGCCCGACGCCGTGCTCGACGACTACAGCAACGCGCGCCGCCCGATCGCACAGCAGGTCGTCGAAATGACCGACCGGCTAACACGTTTGGCGACGCTGCCGCGGGCCGCTCGTCCAGCGCGCAATGCACTCATCGGCATGGCCGGACGGGTTCCGTCGATTCGGCGTGCGCTGGCGATGCGGCTCAGCGGGCTGGTTTACCGCTGACCAGCTGCACGTTCCCGCGCGTGCGGAAGTACAGCACAGCCATTGCGGCGGCCACCTCGACCGCCGCGACGGCCGTCGCAAGGCCCATCAGCGTGGACTGCTGAGCCGCGGACGCCGCCTGCATACCGTGGTGATGCGACGGTGCGGGCAAGTGCACCGCGATCATCGCGATGTTCATCAGCCCGACGACACACCAGGCCCGCAACGTTGAACGCAGCCAAAGGTCACGGGCGCAGTAGACACACGCGAGGACCATCACCCCCAACAGCACCCCGGCCACGACGTTGGACGCATGGCCGAGCATCGCGGCGTGCAGACCCGCCGAACTCAGTGCCAGCGCTGCACACGCCCGGCGCCCGACAATGGCAGACATTTCGCTCCTCACACAGATACAGACTCAACGAACGACCGAAACTCATCCGGCTTGCTCGAGATTTCTCAATCTTCGCAGCAATAGCGGCGCTTGGCGCGGCCTAGAGCCCGAGGATCTTCACGGTCATCTCGCGCATTTCGATCTTGCGAACCTTGCCCGTGATCGTCATCGGGAATTCGTCGACGATGTGGACGTAGCGCGGGATCTTGTAGTGGGCCAGTTGGCCGTTGGCGAACTCGCGTACTGCTTGCGCGTCGAGCGGGCTCCGGCCCGGCTTCATCCGTATCCAGGCGCAGATCTCTTCGCCATACTTCTCGTCGGGTACGCCGATCACCTGAGCGTCCTCAATGTCGGGGTGGGTGTACAGGAACTCCTCGACCTCGCGCGGATAGACGTTCTCCCCACCACGGATCACCATGTCTTTGATTCGTCCGACGATGTTGCAGTAGCCATCCGGCCGCATGACCGCCAGGTCACCGGTCTGCATCCAACCGTCGGCGTCGATCGCTTCCCTGGTCTTTTCCTCGTCGTTCCAGTAGCCCAGCATCACCCCGTACCCCCGCGCGCAGAACTCGCCGGGCTGCCCGCGCTCGACGACGTCGCCGGTGGTGGGGTCGACAATTTGGATCTCCACATGCGGGTGAGCACGGCCGATTGAGGCGGTGCGTCGCTCGAGGTCGTCGTCGATCAAGGTCTGACACGCAACGGGCGACAGTTCGGTCATGCCATACGCGATGGACAACTCGGCCATGTTCATGTCGTTGATGCAGCGCTTCATGACCTCAATGGGGCAGATCGACCCTGCCATGATGCCGGTGCGCATCGACGCTAGGTCGCGGGTGGCCAGATCGGGGTCGCCGAGCATCGCGATGTACATCGTCGGGACACCGTAAACCGCTGTGCACCTCTCGGATTGGAGCGCGTCGAGCGTCAGTCCCGGATCGAACCCCGGCGCGGGTATCACCATGGTGGCGCCGTGGGCGGTGCAGCCGAGATTGCCCAACACCATGCCGAAGCAGTGGTAGAACGGCACAGGGATGCACAGTCGGTCGTCGGGCCCGAGGTTGATGAGTTCGGTCGCGAAGAATCCGTTGTTGAGGATGTTGCGGTGCGACAGCGTGGCGCCCTTCGGGAAACCCGTTGTCCCTGAGGTGTATTGGATGTTGATCGGCTGATTGTTGTCGAGTGAGGCCAGTCTCGCCCGCAGATCGTCGATGGGCACGGCGTCCGCGCGGTCCTTCAGGCCCTGCCAGTCGTCGGTGTCGAGGAACAACACTTCCTGTAAATCGACCGTCTCGGCGCGCACGTCGTCGACCATGCTGACGTAGTCCGACGTCTTGAACGCCGAGGCCGAGATGAGGGTTCTGACGCCCGACTGCTTCAACACATAGGCGAGTTCATGTGTCCGGTATGCGGGGTTGATGTTGACAAGGACGGCGCCGATCTTGGCCGTCGCGTACTGCACCATGGTCCACTCGGGACAGTTCGGCGCCCAGATCCCGACACGCTCGCCGAGTTCGATCCCGAGCGACATGAGACCGCGTGCGATCACGTCGGTTTCGTCATTGAGTTCGCCGTATGTCCATCGCCGGCTGCTTGCCATGTCAACAAGCGCCTCTGCGTCCGGATATGCCCGAACAGTCCGCTCGAAGTTCGCCCCGATCGTCTCCTCGATGATCGGGGTGCCCGTGGGACCCGCGTCGTATGACTTCATTGCGCTCCAATGGTGCGCCCCGCCGAAGCGGCGCACAGCTAGTTGTCAGAAATTCTCCGTGACAGGATCGGCAGATGGCCCCGATCAACCCGTTCCGCATCGCCGTTCCCGACGCCGATCTCGACGATCTTCGGGCGCGATTGGTTCACACACGATGGCCGGAGGCCGAGTGCGTCGACGACTGGACCCAGGGCATTCCGCTGGCGTATACCCGCGACCTGGCCGACTACTGGGCCAACCAATACGACTGGCGCGCACGAGAAGCCGCATTGAACCGTTTCGACCACTTCACCACCGAGATCGACGGCCTCGGCATTCACTTCATCCACGAGCGTTCACCGCGCGACGACGCGTTTCCGCTGCTGATCACCCACGGCTGGCCCGGCTCGATCGTCGAGTTCCACAAGGTGATCGAGCCGCTCACCGCCGCCGCCGGGAGCCTTCCACGTGGTGTGCCCATCGCTGCCGGGATACGGCTTCTCCGGCAAGCCCGCCGGGCACCGGCTGGGGCGTCCAGAAGATCGCGCGGCCTGGGAGACCTTGATGGGCCGCCTCGGCTATGAGCGTTACGGCGCGCAGGGCGGCGACTGGGGCGCCGCGGTCACCACGCAGATCGGCCGCAACGGCGGCCGCTGCGTCGCGATCCACCTGAACATGCCGCTGGCGGCGCCACCCAGACCTCTGGACAATCCGACCGACGAGGAGAAGCAGGCGCTGGACCGCATGGGCTACTACCGCAAGTGGGACAACGGCTATGCCAAACAGCAGTCGACCCGCCCGCAGACCATCGGCTACGGATTGGTGGACTCGCCCGTCGGGCAGCTGGCGTGGATCATCGAGAAGTTCTGGTCGTGGACGGATTCGGATGGTCATCCGGAGAACGTGCTGACCCGTGACGAGCTGCTCGACAACGTGATGTTGTACTGGGCGACCGCGTCGGCAGCCTCATCGGCGCGGCTGTACTGGGAGAGTTTCACCGTGTTCGGCGGCGGCGAACCCGTCAAGCTGCCCACCGGTGTCGCGGCCTTCCCGAAAGAGATCCTGCGGGCGCCGCGCAGTTGGTGCGAGGCCGGCTACAACATCACCCACTGGACGACGATGCCGCGCGGCGGGCACTTCGCGGCGTTCGAGCAGCCCGGGCTGTTCGTCGACGACGTCAGCACCTTCTTCGCTACCGTGCGCTAGATGGGGAGGACGATCGAGGCCGACTATCTCGTAATCGGCGCGGGCGCGATGGGGATGGCGTTCGTCGACACCCTGGTCAGCGAGACAGATGCGACGGTCGTGGTGGTGGATCGCAACGACCTGCCAGGAGGGCACTGGACCACCGCGTATCCGTTCGTGCGGCTGCATCAGCCGTCGGCGTACTACGGCGTGAACTCACGCCCACTCGGCAGCGACACCATCGACCACAGCGGCCTCAACCAGGGCTACTACGAGCTGGCCAGCGGCGCCGAGGTGTGCGCGTACTTCGATGCGGTGATGCGCCAGCAGCTCCTCCCGACGGGACGCGTGACCTACCTGCCGATGAGCGAATACCTCGGCGACGGACAGGTGCGCTCGCTTAGCGGCGAGGAGATCGAAGTGACCGCGCGCCGAGTCGTGACCAGCCACATCGAGATCATCGTCCCGTCCATGCGCAGGCCGTCCTACCCGGTCGCCCGGGGTATCGAGTGCGTGCCGCCCAACGAGCTACCGCGTCTGCGCGATGCGCGGGACCGCTACGTGATCGTCGGCGCAGGCAAGACCGCGATGGACGCATGCCTGTGGTTGTTGCGCCACGGCATTGCGCCGCAGCGATTGACGTGGATCAAACCCCGCGAGTCCTGGGTCTTGGACCGCGCTGCGATCCAGCCCGGTTCGCAGTTCGCCAAGGGGGTGCTGCGCGACTTCTCCAAGCAACTTGCCGCGGTGGTCGAGGCCGATTCGCTGCCTAACCTGTTTGAGCGCCTGGAGGCGAAGGGCTGCCTCCTGCGCATCGACATCGACGTCGACCCGACGATGTACCGGTGCGCAATTCTGTCGCAGGCCGAACTTTCCGCGCTGCGGCGCATCGAGGATGTCGTGCGGATGGGACATGTGCAGTCGATCGAGTCCGGCCGCATCACACTCGACGACGGTACTCGCGACATCGACGGCTCAGTGCTCTACATCGACTGCAGTGCAGACGGTTTGGCCCACCGAGAACCGGCCGCAGTGTTCACAGACGGCCACGTCTCCCTTCAGCCAGTGCGGACCTGCCAGCCCGCCTTCAGCGCGGCCGTCATCGCCCACGTGGAAGCGACGTACCCCGACGACGAAACGAGAAACGCGTTCTGCGGGCCAGTACCCTACCCGCGTGAGCCCAACGACTGGCTGCGAATGATGCTGGCGTTCAACAAGAACCAGCTGCAATGGTTCACCGACCCGGACATGATGGCCTGGGTCGACGCCGCGCGCCTCAATGTCCTGCACCACGTGACCGCCAGTGTCAGCGAGCGGGCGCGCGAGAAGGTCATCTCGGTGCTGAGTTCACAGATGCCCGCCATCAACGACAAGCTGGAAATGTTGCTCGCGCAGGCCTAGAACCGATTGAGCACCAGGGCGCAGTAGCCGAAGTGCCGAGCTACGAGCGACTAAGTCGCTGAAGTTAATTGTTTGGGTCGTACCTTGCGCGACAGAGTCGCTCATAGGTTGGCAGACAGGATGGACTTCCAGCCAACAGCCCAGGCCGATCGTTGAGTCTGCGCAGGCCGATTAGGCCAGCGAGTCCACCCACGCGCGGTGCAGCGCGGCGTACCGGCCGCCGGTGCGGCCGATGAGGTCGTCGGGTGCACCGTCCTCGACGATGCGGCCATGGTCGAGGACCAGCACCCGGTCGGCGACCTCCACCGTCGACAGCCGATGCGCGATGACGAGCGAAGTGCGTTCGGCGAACACGGTTTCCAGCGCCCGCTGCACCATCCGCTCGCTTGGGATGTCCAGCGACGACGTTGCCTCGTCGAGGATCAGCACCGCCGGGTCGGCGAGAAATGCCCGCGCGAACGCGACCAGCTGCCGCTGCCCAGCCGAGAGCCGGCCGCCGCGCTTCGCGACATCGGTGTCATAGCCATCGGGCAGCGCGTCGATGAACCGGTCGGCGCCGACAGCTTCGGCGGCAGCCACCACTTCGGCGTCGGTGGCGTCGGGCCTGCCGAATCGGATGTTGTCGGCGACGGTCCCGTCGAACATGAAGTTCTCCTGGGTCACCATCACGACGTGGCGGCGCAGCTCGCTCTGCGAAAGTCCCGCAGGTCAATGCCATCCAGCGTCACCGAGCCTGCCGTCGGGTCGTAGAAGCGCGCAATCAGCTTGGCGATCGTGGTCTTGCCCGCCCCGGTGGTGCCGACCAGCGCGACGGTCTGCCCCGCCGGGAACGAGACAGTTCAAGACCCGGCAGCACCGGCCGGTCCTGGACATACTCGAACGCACGTCGGCGAATGCGATGTCGCCGCGCACCGCTCGGAGCGCGACCGGTCGCTGCGGGTCCGCGATGCCCGGCTGCTCGGCCAGCACACCGGCCAGCTTCTCCAGCGCCGACGACGCCGACTGGAAGGTGTTGAAGAACTGTGTGATCTCCTGCATCGGTTCGAAGAACATCCGCAGGTACAGCAGGAACGCCGCGAGCACGCCGACGGTCATGTAACCGTGCAGTACGCGCTAGCCGCCATAGAGCAGCACCACGCCGGTCGTGATGTTGCCGACCAGCTGACACCGGGCATGAAGATCGCGACCAGCTTGAACGTCTTCTCGTTGATCGCGCCGGTAGCGGTCGGCGACGTCCTCGAAGATCTCCTGGTTGCGCGGCTCGCGCCGGTAGGCCTGGACCGCCTTGATGCCGGTCATCGTCTCGACGAACTGCACGATCACCAGCGCGGCGCTCTCCCGCACCCTGCGGTAGATCTGGCCGACTCGTGCCGGAACCACCACACCAGGGCCACCAGGATCGGGAAACTCGCCAGGCACATCAGACCGAGCTGGACGTCGAGCGCTGACCAGCAGGATCGAGGTGCCGACCAGGGTCAGGACGGCGGTGATCAGGCTGTCGAAGCCGGTCTCCAGCATGTCCTGGATGGCCTCGACGTCGTTGGTCGACCGGCTCACCACCCGTCCCGACGTGTACCGGTCGTGGAAGGCGACGTCGAGCCGCTGGAAGTGCCGGAACACCCGCCGCCGCAACTCCAGCAGCACCTTCTGCCCGATCCGACCGGAGCGCTGCAGGAAGAACATCCGGCTGGTGGCCTGGATCAGCACAACACCGCACAGCAACGCCGACCACGATCATCAGCAGCGTGCGCGGAGCCGCCGTGCGAGGATCGGCGGGATGCCGTGGTCGATGCCGCGCTGCACCAGCAGCGGCACCGAAAGCCGTGCCACGTTCTCCACGATGACCACGAGCGGCGAGCAGCGCGACCGTCAGTCGGTAGGGCCGTAGCAGCGAGCCCAGCAGCGCACGGGCCTCGCGGCGACGGGGCACATCTCGTCGATGGGCAGCTGGTCGTCCTGGCTGTCCGTGATGCGGCCGCGCCAGTCGTCGTCGGGGATGTCGACTGGCTGCGTGTCTGTTGCGGTCATCGGCCGTCCGCCTCAGATGTCGCGTACTCGCTGTCAGGCCGGCAGGAGGCTTCTGTCGCGTCGCGTTCGCGTTCGGGTACGGGCCAGCCGCTGCCATCTCCTCGTCGTCCTGCCAGGCGCAGCTGCGCTCGGCGCCGTCGTCGAGCTCGTCGTCGGCGGCAAGCAGGTAGCGGTACTGCGGAACGGTCGGCGAGCAGCTCGGCGTGCGTGCCGATGTGGGTGATCGTGCCGTCCTGCAACAGCGCCACCTGGTCGGCGAGCAGCACCGTCGACGCGCGGTGCGCCACCACCATGCCGGTGACATGGTGCAGCACCCTGCGCAGCGCCTCCTCGACGAGGCCTCGGTGTGCACGTCGAGCGCGGACAGCGTGTCGTCGAGCACGAGGATCTTGGGCGCGGCCAGGATGGCCCGCGCCAGCGAGAGCCGTTGCCGCTGGCCGCCGGACAGGCTCATGCCCTGCTCGCCGATGCGGGTGTCCAGCCCGAACGGCAGCTCGTAGACGAACTGCGCGGCCGCGACCTCGATGGCCTGCGCCAACTGACCGTCCGTCGCGGGTGCTGCCGAGGATCGGCCAAGGGTGAGGTTCTCCGCCACCGACATCGAGAACAGCGTCGGGTCCTCGAACGCGGTGGCCACCGCGTGCCTCAGCGCGTCCAGGCTGAGTTCGCGGATATCGCGGCCGTCGATGCGGATCTCGCCCTCGGTGACGTCGTACAGCCGTGACAGCAGCGCGGTGAGAACCGACTTTCCCGAACCCGTCGACCCGACCAGCGCCAGCGTCTCCCCCGGCTCGACGGTCACGCTGACATGGCGCAACGCCCACGTCGTCCGAGTCGGGAAAGCGGAAGCCGACGTCGACCAGCTCGAGCCGCCCGCCGCGCGGCGCCTCACTCGACGGCCCGTCGGTGATTTCCAGTGGCGCGTCGAAGATCTCGGCGATCCGGTCGGCTGCGGTGATCGACTCCTGCGTCATCGACAACAGGAATCCCAGCGATGCGATGGGCCACACCAGCGACAGCATCATCGTGATGAACGCGACCAGCGTGCCCATGGTGACGTAGCCGTGGCCCGCGGCGTATGCGCCGAATCCGAGCACCACGATCAGCGTCAGGTTCGGAATGACCTCCAGCAGGGTCCAGAACTTCGCGGACACCGTCACCCTGCCGACCTGCGTGTCGTAGAGGTTGGTCAGCTGCTCGTCGAATCGGTCGTAGACGTAGTCCTCGCGGCCGAACGACTTCACCACCCGGACTCCGAGCGCGGATTCCTCGACATGCGTTGCGACGTGACCGGACTGGTCCTGGGCCAGCCGCGAGAGCCGAGTGTAGGACTGCTGGAAGTGCAGCACCGTCAGCGTGATGGGCACGATCGACACCAACACCACCACGCCCAGCGGCCAGTACATCGCGAGCAGGATCGCCGTCACCACGGTGATCTGGATGATGTTGAGCAGCAGGAACACCATGCCGAACGACATGAAGCGGCGAATGGTGCTCAGGTCGTTCATGATTCGCGACAGCAGCTGACCGGACTGCCAGCGGCCGTGGAACGACATCGGCAGGATCTGCAGCCGCGCGTAAAGGTCCTTGCGGATGTCCGCCTCGACGCCCATGGTGGCGCGCGCGACGAGCCACCGGCGGATGAACCACAGCACCGCCTCCGAGATGCCAACGCCCATCGCGGCGGCGCCGAGCACCCACAGGCCACGCTGGTCATGATGGCGCACCGGGCCGTCGATCACTGCCTTGGTCATCAGCGGAATCGCCACGGTGGCAACGAGGCTCGCGAGGGCGATGACGACCATCGCGATCCACCGCACCCGGTAGGGCATCAGATAGGGCATCATCCGCCAGAGATCCGAGCCGCTACGCATCCGGGCCGGCGGTCGCGCGATCGCCGGCGCTGAGCGCAACGTATCCAGAGTCGATTCAGTCAAAGCAATTCCAATTATCCGCTGGGCGGCAAATCAATAAGGGCCGTACTGAGCGTCTCATGCCACTACGACAACTCATCAAATTCACCGTAAAACCTCAACAATGGATGAGGTCAACAGCTTCCCGCGGCGTGTTCAGCCGACCAGCGACCCAGCGTGCGGATTGCCCGCCTCTGAGCGACAAAGTCGCTGGCTGAGTCGCGTGACTAACGATCTAGCGACAATGTCGCTCAGAGCCGGGCATGTTGGAGGGTCGTCTTCCGGTCGACGTGCCGACCGGCGGGTCAGACCACGCCGAAATACCCGAGCACGCCTGCGGCGCCGACCACGATCAGGGGATTGGTCCTGGTGAACACGAAGATCGCCGTGCATATCGCTGTCAGCAGATACGCCCGCCAGTCGTGGTCGGCGGCCCGGCTCATCACCAGCGAGGTGGCCATGATGAGGCCGACGGTCAGCGGCGCGAACCCCTTCTCGACCGCGATTCGCCACTTGGCTTTCTGCGCCTTATGCCAGAACAGCGTCACGGCATACATCAACGACGCGGCAGGCACGATCATCGCGATGGTGGCGATCACGCCGCCGATGATCGCTCCTGGCACCCCCCCGACCGTCAGACCCGCCCCATAGCCGACCAGTGTGACGATCAGGATGCTCGGACCGGGCGCGGTTTGGGAGATCGAGAAGATATCTGCGAACTGGGAGTCGGTCATCCAGTGATGACCCCTCACCGCCTGCAGGTGCATTTCGGGCAGCACCGCGTTGCCGCCGCCGATCGACAGCAGCGAGAGCGAGGCGAACAACCCCGCCAGCTGCAGGTAGGTGGTCATCATGCGGGGCGTTCCCTCGGCCACGCCCAGATCAGGCTGAGCGGCGCAACAAGCAGGAGCACCAACGGAAGCGGCCACCGCGCAAGGCCATTCAGCACGAACGCGGTGAGGAACAGCAGGACCGGCACCAGCCCGGTCAGGCATTTGCGACCCGTTTGGATGACCATCGCCAACGTCAGGGCGACGGCGGCCGCCGATGCACCATGAAGGACACCCTTGACCGCTGGCACTTCTTTGAAGCGGAAGTAGAAGAAGCCCATCACCATGATCAAGACGACCGGCAACAGGCACAGCCCGAACACCGCCGCTGTCGCTCCCGCCAGACCACGCATCTTCGAGCCGGCGAAGACCGCCATGTTGACCTGATTGGCGCCGGGCAGAATCCGGCACATCGTCATGGCGGAGAGGAACTCCGCTTCACCCATCCACTGCTTCTCCACTACCAGCACTTCGCGTGACCACGCGGACAGTCCCCCGCCGAACGAGGCGAGCGCGATGTGGTTGAACGTCCACGCCAGGTCGACCAGCGAGACCTTCTCAAGCGGAGGGTCCTCGAGCGGCGGGTCGATTTCACTCATGCATGAGGTCTTTGTCGTGCGGGAAGTCGTCCTCGTGGTGCTGGGCCGGATCAAGCGGATCGGGCGCGTCGTATTGGTGCGAAAGCTCCCAGTCGCTGTCGAAGACCTCCTTCAACCGCCCGACGATCGCGGGGTCCTCGGTCATGATGCCCAGCTCGCGGCGCAGGTCGAATGCGCTGCGGTCGATGTTCATCGAACCCACGAGTGCGTGTCGGGCGTCGACGACGATCAACTTCGCGTGCACCCTCAGGTTCTTCTGTTTATGCACCTTGACGCCGAAGCGCTTCAATGTCCGCAGCGAAGCAAAGGTATCGAGAATGTCCCATTCGCTGATGCCGTGCTTGCCGCCGCACAGGACATGCACCTTTACCCCGCGATCGGCCGCTGCGGCGAGTCGTTCGAGGATGACCGCGTCGACGTACTTGGGGTGCTGCACGTCCAGCCGCTCGGTGGCCGTGTCGATGAATTGCGCCATGTGGTAGCGCGAATTGGAATTGCTCCACAATAGGCCTTCATAGGCGCTGCAGTCCCAATCGCGATGGTCCCAGTCGGCGTTGAATACTTCGACGATCTGCGCGACGTGATAGGGATTGTCGGTGATAACGCCGTAGTCGCGGGTCAGCGTGAAGTACTTCTCCATGAGGTTGAAGGTCGCCACCAGCGCGGCCTTCTCGTCGACCACAATCGATTTTTCGTGCGTCACGTAGAAATTCGGATTAGCCCACTGAACTGCAATCCCCGCATTCAAGAATTGCTCGTAGGTCGCGTCATTGGCGCGGTCACCACCGGACCGGGCGGCATTGAGCTGCACACGCACGTCGACGCCCGCATTCTTGCGATCGATGACGGCTGCGACCAAACTCGGCTCGGTAAACGTGAATTGCTTTATCAAAAGCGAAGTTTGCGCTGAATTGATGAAATCGCGGACAGGTTCCAGGCCGTCATCGGGCTCGACAATCAGACGCGGAGAGAGCGGGAGCATAATTTCACAGATGCTAGCACCGGGGGAATGGCGTCGCTTTGCTATCGCATGATCTTTCAGCTTCCCGTGACACGCTGGTGATAAGACCGTCGCAACGGCGATACCGAGGACGCTCCCGCGCCTGTCACATCGACGGCACCACTTCAGGCAAGATTGCGGGCATGGACAGTGCAGCGGCTTCGCCGCGGGTGCTCGTAGTCGATGACGACCCCGACGTGCTCGCGTCGCTCGAGCGCGGCCTGCGGCTGTCCGGATTCGACGTCGCGACGGCCGTCGACGGCGCCGAGGCGCTGCGCAGCGCCACCGAGACCAGGCCAGACGCGATCGTGCTCGACATCAACATGCCGGTGCTCGACGGTGTCAGTGTGGTGACCGCGCTGCGGGCGATGGACAACGACGTGCCGGTCTGCGTGCTTTCGGCACGGAGCTCGGTCGACGACAGGGTCGCCGGGCTGGAGGCGGGCGCGGACGACTACCTGGTCAAGCCGTTCGTGCTGGCCGAATTGGTCGCACGAGTCAAGGCGCTGCTGCGCAGGCGCGGCGCGACGGCGACGTTCTCGTCGGAAACCATCACGGTGGGCCCGCTTGAGGTCGACATCCCCGGCAGGCGTGCCCGCGTCAACGGCGCCGACGTCGACCTGACCAAGCGCGAATTCGATCTGCTCGCGGTGCTCGCCGAGCACAAGACCGCGGTGCTGTCCCGTGCCCAGCTGCTGGAGCTGGTGTGGGGTTACGACTTCGCCGCCGACACAAATGTCGTCGACGTGTTCATCGGCTACTTGCGTCGAAAGTTGGAGGCCGGCGGCGCGCCACGGCTTCTGCACACCGTTCGTGGCGTGGGGTTTGTACTAAGGACGCAATAGTCCGATGAACCTGCTGTCGCGGATTTTCCGCCGCACGCCCTCGCTGCGGGCCCGGGTGGTGGTCGCGACGGCCATCGGCGCGGCGATTCCCGTGCTCATCGTCGGCATCGTCGTTTGGGTCGGCATCACCGGCGACCGCAAGGAACGGCTGGACCGCAGGCTCGATGAGGCGGCAGGCTTCGCGATACCGTTCCTGCCGCGAGGGCTCGACGAGATCCCTAAGACGCCGAACGAGCAGGACGCCGTCATCACGGTGCGCAAGAACGGCCAGGTCACGTCCAACTCCAACATCGTCCTCCCCGCGCTGCCTGCCGGCTACGAGGACACCTACGTCGACGGAGTTCGGTATCGCGTACGCACCGTGGAGATTCGGGCCCCCGAGCTGATGTCGGTCGCCGTCGGCGACACCTACGCCTCGACCATCGCCGATACCAACAACCTGCACCGGCGGGTGATCATCATCTGTCTGCTCGCCATCGGTGCCTCGACCGTATTCGGTTGGGTGCTGGCCGCATTCGCCGTGCGCCCGTTCAAACAGCTGGCCCGGCAGACCAGTCAGATCGATGCAGGCGATGAACCACCAAATATCGAAGTGCGCGGCGCCTCCGAAGCCATCGAGATCGCCGAGGCCGTCAAGGGCATGCTCGAGCGTATCTGGGAAGAGCAGGGCCGCACGAAAGCCGCGCTCGCGTCGGCGCGCGACTTCTCCGCGGTGTCGGCCCATGAACTGCGAACGCCGTTGACCGCGATGCGGACCAACCTCGAGGTGCTGTCCACCCTCGACCTGCCCGACGAACAACGCAAAGAGGTGGTCAACGACGTCATCCGCACCCAGTCGCGCATCGAGGCCACGCTGGGAGCGCTTGAGCGGCTGGCGCAGGGCGAACTGTCGACCTTCGACGACCACGTACCGGTCGACATCACCGAACTGCTCGACCGTGCCGCGCATGACGCGATGCGGGTGTTCCCCGATCTGGACGTGTCTCTTGTGCCCGCGCCGACGGTGATCATTGTCGGGCTGCCCGCGGGACTACGGCTGGCCGTCGACAACGCGATCGCCAACGCGGTCAAACACGGTGGGGCGACCAGAGTGCAGCTCTCGGCGGTCAGTTCTCGCGCCGGGGTGGAAATCGCAATCGACGACGACGGTGTCGGCATCCCCGAAAGCGAGCGCAAGGTGGTGTTCGACCGGTTCACCCGCGGGTCGACGGCATCGGTCTCCGGCTCAGGCCTCGGCCTGGCGCTGGTCGCCCAGCAAGCCGAAATACACGGCGGCACAGCTTCTTTGGAGGACAGTCCGGTGGGCGGCGTGCGGCTGCTGTTGCGGCTGCCCGGGCCCAGCTGACCCGCGAACGTTCCTTCGCAGTTAGCGGGTGGCCAGCAGATCGATGACGAAAATCAGCGTCTTGCCCGATAACCGGTGACCGCCGCCCTTTGGACCGTAGGCCTGTTCGGGTGGGATGACGAGTTGTCGGCGGCCGCCGACCTTCATCCCTGGGATGCCGTCCTGCCAACCCTCAATGAGCCCGCGTAACGGGAACTCGATCGACTCGCCGCGGTTCCACGAACTGTCGAATTCCTCACCGGTGTCGTACTCGACGCCGACATAGTGCACCTCGACATTGCCGCCGGGAACGGCCTCCGCGCCGTCGCCGACCACCAGGTCCTTGATGACGAGCTCAGTCGGAGCTGGCCCGTCGGGAAATTCGATCTCTGGCTTGGTAGTCACCGGACTCACCGTAGTCGGGCAGACTGGAGCCGTGGCTAAGGACCAAGACATTCTCGCTCAGGTCAACAAGCTGGTCGCCGAGGAGAAGGAGCTGCGCGACAAGCTGCAGCACCATGAGATCGACGAATCCGAGGAGCATCAGCGGTTGCAGGCCGTGGAAGTCGCGCTCGACCAGTGCTGGGACCTGCTGCGGCAGCGCCGGGCGCTGCGCGAGACCGGCGGCGATCCCCGAGAGGCAAGGGTGCGCCCCGCCGGTGAGGTCGAGGGCTACCTTGGCTGACCGGTGACGGGGCCCGACGTCGTCGTCGTCGGCGGCGGGCACAACGGCCTGGTGGCCGCCGCCTACCTGGCCCGCGCCGGGCGCCGGGTTCGGGTGCTCGAACGGCTGGACCACGTCGGGGGTGCCGCGGTGTCCGCGCACGCGTTCGACGGAATCGACGCGCGACTGTCGCGTTACTCATATCTGGTCAGCCTGTTGCCGCGCCGCATCGTCGACGAGTTGGGCGCCCGGGTGCGGTTGGTGCGCCGCCGCTACTTCTCGTACACGCCCGATCCGGCGACGGGCGCCCGAACGGGACTGCTGATCGGGCCGAACTCGACATTCGGGGCGATTGGTGCTGCGGGCGACGAGGCCGGGTTCGCCGATTTCTACCGTCGCTGCGGCATCGTCACCTCTCGGCTGTGGCCGACACTGCTGCAACCGCTGTGCACCCGCGACGAGGCCCGCAGGCACGTCGGCGACGACGCAGCGTGGCGGTTGATGGTCGATGAGCCCATCGCACATGCGATTACGGATGCGGCGTCCAGCGATCTGGTGCGCGGAGTGATGGCGACCGACGCGTTGATAGGCACGTTCGCCCGCGCCGATGACGCGACGCTGACGCAGAACGTGTGCTTCTTGTATCACCTGCTGGGCGGTGGCACCGGCGACTGGGACGTTCCTGTCGGAGGGATGGGTGCGGTCAGCGGCGCACTGGCCGCGTCGGCGGCGGGACACGGTGCCGAAATCATCACGGGCGCAGAGGTTTACGCCATCGACCCTGACGGGGACGTGCAGTATCGCCGCGACGGTCAGGAACACCGTGTGCACGCCGATTTCGTGCTGGCCGATGTGACGCCGGTTGTGCTGGCGCGCCTGTTGAGTGAGCCGGAGCCGACGCTGGCCCAAGGCGCGCAGGTCAAGGTCAACCTGATGCTGGGGCGGCTACCACGGCTGCGAGACGACTCCGTCACACCCGAGCAGGCGTACGGCGGCACGTTTCACATCAACGAGACCTTCAGTCAACTCGACACCGCCTACACCCGTGCCGAGCACGGCGTGGTGCCCGACCCGCTGCCGTGCGAGATCTACTGCCACTCGTTGGCCGATCCGAGCATCTTGTCGGACAGCCTGCGTGAATCAGGTGCGCACACGTTGACCGTGTTCGGCCTGCATACCCCGCACAGCCTGATCGCCAAATCCGACCCAGACCGGATGCGCGACACACTGACGTCCGCTGTGCTGAAATCACTGAATTCCGTTCTTGCCGAACCAATTCAGGATGTGCTGATGCAAGACTCAGCGGGGCGGCTTTGCATCGAAGCCCAGACCACACTGGACCTGGAGCGGACGCTGGGCATGACGCGTGGCAACATCTTCCACGGTGCGTTGTCCTGGCCGTTCGCCGAGCATGACGAGCCGCTGGACACACCGGCGCGGCGCTGGGGTGTGGCGACAGCGCACGATCGGATTCTGTTGTGCGGCTCGGGATCCCGCCGCGGTGGTGCGGTATCAGGAATCGGCGGCCACAACGCCGCGATGGCCGTGCTGGAGAGATAGCAGCCGCTTCGCGGCGACCATTGCCCCGTCGGTGCGAATCAGACCGGTCACTTCTATTGCCCGCGTCCGCGTCTCGGCTGTCAGGGCCGTTGCGAGTGCGGCTGAAAGGGATTCAAACGTCGGAGTCGGACCGTCGTGCGCCGCACCGATGCCCAGCGCGGCGACCCGGCTGGCCCAGTACGGCTGGTCCGCTATCTGGGGCACCACCACCTGAGGCGCGCCGGCGATGGCGGCCGTCGTCGTGGTGCCCGCACCGCCATGGTGCACAACGGCGGACATCCGGCCGAACAGCCTCTGGTGGTTGACCTCCCCGACGACGAAGCAGTCGTCCCGGTCGTCGATCAGGGCCAGGTCGGCCCAGCCTCGGGAGACGAGTGCGCGGCGGCCCTGCGCGCGGATCGCCTCGATGGCCGCCCGAGCGACCCCCTGCGGTGCGCGCACACTGCCGAAGCTCACGTACACCGGCGGTGTGCCTGCGTCGAGGAACGCCTCCAGGTCGGCCGGGAGTGGGCGATCGTCGGGCAGGATCCACGCGCCGGTCTGCACCACGTCGAGGTACGGCGACCCAGGCCACGGACACACTGTCGGGTCGGCCGCCAGCCACGGGCTGTCGGTGAAGACATGGTCGCGGACGTTGTCGACGGGCGGTAGGCCGAGCGCCGCGCGGTGGGCGTTTAGCGGCGCACCGTAGAGCGCCTGGACGCGCTCGGCATCCACATCCCACAGCACCCGGTTGTCGGTCTCGCCAGGTGGAAAGGGCTTGCCCGGCCGCTGCATCGGTGCGTGGTGCGGCGACGGAAACGAGCCCCAGAAGAACGCCACAAGCACATAGGGGATGCCCCGCACCTCGGCCACCGTCCGCGCGCCCGCAGGCATCAAGCCCGACGCCACCAGCGCGTCACATCCCTCAGCTGCCGCTGCGACAGTCTCGAACTGCGCGGCGACCAACTCCGCTGCCACTCGCGGTGCGTCTGCGGCCGTCGACGGCTTCCTGTCGTGCACGCCGTGCACCAGCTCGCGCACCGACTTGCCCGCAGGCACCAGCGGGACGTCGAATCGGGCCAGCAGGTCTGCGAAATCCGGCGGGGCGCACATCCGCACCTCCGCGCCGAGTTCCTGCAACGCCACTGCGAGTCCCAACAGCGGTTCGACGTCCCCGCGCGATCCCCATGTCGACAACAACACACGCATTTTCGCTACCCCCGTATCCGCAGGTTCTGGCTTCGGCCAGCCATTTTGGGCTACGACCGGGGTCTTGCCGCAAGCCCCCATGTGCGCTATATGTTGAAAGTGGAAGGGTTCTGTATTCCCTAGAAGCCACGGCCGCTAAAGCGCGCGCCTAACGACCGGGA
>CAWIEE010000039.1:0-39676 GCA_963835075.1 uncultured Actinomycetota bacterium
AGTGCACACCAGCGCGCCGGAACTCCGAACGCATTGTGTGCAGGGCGGTTTCGCCCGCCCGCTTGCTGGCTGCGATGGCCGTGTAACCCTTCGGCACTGCCTTGTGGGGAAAGAAGTGGGCCTGGTGACTGGTCACGAAAACAATGCGTCCGCCGACCGGCATCAGCGGCACGGCCATCCGCGCAAGGCGCCGTTGGGCATCGCGGTTGAGGCGCATCGCGTATCCGGGGTCGATCTTCGACTCGAGGTCGGTTGACGCGTTGAGCACCAAGGCGTCCAATCGCCCGAAGCGACTCGCGATGGTGTTGATCATCGCCTCGCTCTCGGCCTCATCGGCGATGTCGGCGCGCAGCGTCGAGGCATACCCGCCCGCGCCGCAGATGGCTTCGGCGATGGCTTCCGCGCGTTCCGCACTCTGGCGGTAGTTCACGACGACGTGGGTGTCAGCGCCGGCGAGTTGCTGCGCGACCTCCGCGCCGATGCCCCTCGATCCGCCGGTGACCAGGACGATCCGTGCAGGTGAGTGATGCATGTCGGGTTCCTTCCTTCGCAGCCGTGCGTCCGCTTGGGACCCCACCGTACACGAGTTTCTAAGAAAACTAAGGGATAAGGTAACAATAAGGTAGTCAATCGGGCCAAGATGGAAGGCGTGGTGGAGCTCGACCCGGGCGGATAGGTGGCTTTGGTCGGTCCGTCTGGTGAAGACCCGAACGGACGCCGCCGAGGCGTGCCGGGGTGGGCACGTGCGGGTCAACGGTCGGCCCGCGAAGGCGGCCACCACGGTGTCGCCGGGCGACGAGGTGCGCGCACGGGTCGGTCAGACTACGCGGGTAGTCGAGGTGGTGCGGGTGATCCAGAAGGGGGTGGGTGCGGCCGACGCAGCGACGTGCTTCCTCGACCGAACGTCCAAACCCGCTCCCGCAGAGACGATTGCCGTGGCGGCCCGCGATCGCGGTGCGGAAAGGCCGACGAAGCGGGATCGCCGGATGATGGACAAGCTGCGAGCGGGCCGCATCTGAGACGACCGCGCGGGATTCAACCTGTCGTCGCTGGATCAGCGACATCGGGTTGCTGGGCACCCTGGCCCTTGCGCAGGGTGGCCAGCAGTTCTCGGTAGGGCCCCACAAGGTAGGCGGTATCGCCCGCGCTGAGCCTGCTATCGCGACGGGGATGCAACCGCAGCGCCTCATCGGCCCTGGTGATCGCGATGACGCGAGTCTGGGTGGACATGTCGAACATGCGCATGCCGTCAAGCTCGCTGCCCGGTGCGACGTACATGCCGCCGACCATGAACGAGCGGTGGCCTACCGAGAAGGTGCCGAGCACCTGCAGACCCAGCGCCGCGCCGATGAACCAGGGTGCGGCCAGTTCCACTGTGGAGTGAACGTTTTCGAACCCGAGCGCTGTGGACGGCCGCGCCGACGTGCGGTCGAGACCCGGAGCACGATCGGCACATCCGGCCTATGGACCTCCGGCAATGTGCGGGGACCGAGCATCTCCTTCAACACGATGGCGGTCTCGATGTTGACGATGTCGTCCCGGGTCAGCACGGCCACCGCGCGGGCTTCGTCGATGCGGGCGGATTCCAGCGTCTGTCGCAGCGTGGCGTCGCCGAAGATCACCGGCACGTCGAGGCGGTCTGCCGTGTTCAGGTAGCGGTTGTCGTCGTCGCGCTCAATGACCGCCACGTCGTAGCCGGCCGCCATCAGGTCGCTGACCACCCGGATGCCGAACGAGCCAAGACCGACGACGATCACATGGTTGCGCAGGTGCCGCACCTTGCGGCGCCCGGCGGAATGCGCGAAGCGTCGCGACAACAACAATCGGCGACGAAGGCGACGAGGATCGCGGTGGTGGTCACGCCGGCGAACATCAGCCCAATGCCCCAGATCCGCAGCCACATCGGCTGGTGCATGAAGCTGAAGTCGCCGTACCCGACGGTTGCGATGGTCTCGGTGGTGAAGTACAGCGCGTCGATCCAGGTCATCCCCGGCGGATGCTGGTAGGCGAACCGCAGCAAAACGGTCGAGCCGATCCACAGAGTGAACGAGGCAGCAAGCGCCCGAAAGAACATCGGATTGATGTCGTCGCGGATCAGGCGCACCGCATCGATGAACCGGCGCACGGGCGGCCGCCGCACCTTTCGGTGGGACAGCGGTCGGGGCACCCTGATGCCCTGCTCGACGAGTTCGTCGGCGGTGCCGATCATCGCGGTCCAGTCGCCCTCGCGAATCCGGTAGTCACGGCCGGGACAGGCCACCACCTCACCGGGCGTTTCGGAGTGCTCGCCGTGGATCACCGCCGCCGGGGCCAGATCGCCGTAGATTTCGCGCAGCGTACCGTCGTGCGGCGCGTCCGCGCCGGAGACGACGAAGTCGATGCCCGCCACCGAAATCGTGTGGGTGGTTCGGGCCAGGCAGGCCTCCACCACCGACGCGCGGCCAGGTCGGCGACATCGAGGATGGCGCCTGGCCCGTTGCCCTGCGCGACGGCCTCTCGCAGCACGCCGTTGGCCAGGCGCGCCACCACCCTCACGTTCGGGTTCGGTTGCCGTGCCAGCAGCGCGATTTCGAGGTTCAGCTCATCGTCGTCGTCGGCGCAGATCACTGCCTTCGCATCAGCGACGCCCGCTGCAGCCAGGCCCTCCGGCGCTTGCAGCGTCACGACTCTGGTACCGGTGGTGTTCAGCTCCTCGACGATCCGCATCCCGAGCGGATCGTCTCCGCAAACGATGATGTGGCCGCTCATGCTGTGAAACGCTACTTCGGAATACGTCGTCGTGAGGGGTGAAGATGTACAGATGCCCATCGGCCCCAAGATCTACGTCAAGGCGTGTATCAACGGCGCTCGCACCCCAGACGCGCACCCGAACCTGCCGGTCAGCCCCGAGCAGTTGGCCGCAGCAGCGCTCGGCGCGCACCGAGCGGGCGCGAAGGCGGTACATATGCATCCCAAGAACGCCGACGGAGTCGACTCGTTGCTTCCCCAGCACGTGGACGCCGCGGTATCGGCGGTGCGGCAGGCGGCACCGGGGCTACCGCTCGGGGTGACGACGGGGTTCTGGGCGCTGCCCGACGCGGACGCCCGGCTGCGTGCCGTCGACGGCTGGACCGTGCTGCCCGACTTCGCATCGCTGAATTGGCACGAGCCCGGCTCGGAGGACCTTGCCCGGCTGCTGCGGAGCAAGGGACTCGGCGTCGAGGTGGGCATCTTCCACGCCGAGGCGGCCGAGTCGTGGGCCGCGTCGGAGATGGCCGCGCACTGCATGCGGGTGATGATCGAACTGGGACCAGACGGTGATATCGCGACCGCCGACGACCTGCTCAGCCAGGTGCTTGCCGCCGGCTCACAGGCGCCGGTGCTGCTGCACGGCTTCGACGAAAGTTGTTGGCCGCTACTGGAACACGCCGGGGCCTGCGGTGTGCAGACCCGCATCGGGATGGAGGACACGCTGCGGCTGCCCGACGGCTCGACCGCCGTCGACAACGCCGCGCTGGTGTCTGCAGCGGTCGAGATGCTCAGTCGGTAGGGGCGGCCAATGCGAAGTCGGCGAAGTCGAAACCCGGTATCACGACACAGCTGACCAGACAGGGCTCGTCGTCACGAGGACGAGCGCGTTGCCAGTGTCCCGGTGGCACGACAATCTGCGGGTGCTCCCCGGCGAGAATATCGGCGCCAAGCAGATGTGTTGTCGCGCTGTCCTGTTCGGCGCCGACCTCCAGCAACAGCGGGCCCCCGGAGTGGTAGAGCCACAGTTCAGCGCTGCGCACCGTGTGCCACGCCGATTGCTGACCGGGCATGAGCAGGAACAGGATTGCGGTGCCTGCGCTGCGCGGGCCGGTGTAGTCGGGCGGCAGTGCGGACTGCGGCATCGTCAGCCCGCTGCGCCAGGTTTCCTTGAACCAGCCGCCCTCTGGATGGGGGGACAGGTCGAGGCGGCGCGCCCACTCCGGAAGATCGCTCATCGCAATTCCCCCTCAATCGGTTCCGAGACTCCACACTAGAGACGATGCCTTCCGACAAGACACCTATTGTCCTGATCCACGGACTGTGGATGCCGCCGCACAGCTGGAGCGGTTGGATAGAGCGCTACACCGCGGCGGGCCACACCGTCTACGCGCCCGCATGGCCTGGCGTATCGGAACTCGACGAGGAACTCGACCTCTCCAAGGCGCCCGCCGATATCCGGCTCGCTGAGGTCGTCGATCATTACGACGCTTTCGTGCGCGGCCTGTCCGAGCCGCCGATCCTGATAGGTCACTCCTTCGGTGGCCTGATCACGCAGATGCTCCTGGACCGGGGGCTGGGCCGCGCAGGCGTCGCCATCCACCCCGCCGCGCCGCGGGGCGTGTACCGGCTGCCGCTGTCGGTGCTGCGTGCGTCGTTCCCCGTGCTGCGCCTGCCCTCGAATCGGCGTCGCGCGGTGCCACTCACGCGTGCCGAGTTCCACTACGCGTTCGCCAACACGGTGTCACGGGCCGAATCCGATTCCTGGCACGCCAAGCTGGCGATCCCTGCGCCGGGCCGTCCGCTGTTCGAGTCCGCGCTGGCCAATTCCTGCCAAAGGCGCGGGCTGCGACGGCGCTCGACTACACGAAACCCGACCGGGCGCCGCTGCTGCTGATCGCCGGGGGCCGCGACCACATCACGCCGTCGTCGGTCGTTTACGAGAACTTCAATCGGTACCGGCGCTCGGCCGCACCGACGGACTTCAAGCTGTTCGAGGACCGACCGCATTTGACGGCGGCGTTGGACGGCTGGACCGACGTGGCCGACTACGCGTTGACGTGGACGGTGGGGCACAGCGGATAGTCTGACCGCATGGCTCGACTGCGCCCCGGTTGGCTGGTCGCCCTGTGCGCGGCCGTGCTGGCGGTCAGCGCCTGGCTACCCTGGGTGACCAGCAGAGCCGACGGTGGCGGGCACGCCAACGCAATCGGCGGGATAGTCGGCAACATGCCGGTGCCACCGCCGGGGTTCGGCGTCGGACAGCTCATCACGCTGCTGGCGTCGACGTTGATCGTCGCGGGCGCGATGGCCGCGCGAGGCCTTTCGGGTCGGCTGGCATCGACGGCGGCCCTGACCATTTCGGTACTGCTGGTGGTGCTGACGATGTGGTATTACCGGCTTTACGTGTATGCGCCGGTATCGGCGGGATACGGGCTCTATATCGGGGCCGCGGCAGCGGTGTCGGCGGTGCTGATGTCGGTGTGGGCGATGATTGCCGCATGGTCGGCGGCCAGCCGGGTCTCATGACCGGGTTCGTCGAACCGATCACGCTGACCGGACAGCGCTGGGTGGCTCTGGAACCGCTTGCCCGCGAACATATTCCGCAGATCGCCGACGTCGCCGCGGACGGCGAGCTTGGCGAACTGTGGTTCACCCACGCGCCGAAGGCAGAAGCGGTCGAGCAGTGGGTCGACGCACGGTTGGCATCGCAGAAGCCCGACGAGGGGTTGACGTTCGTGGTGCGCAGCCTCGACGGCACGCTGATCGGCTCGTCGAGCTACCTGAACGTCGACGGGCCCAACCGTCGGCTGGAGATCGGCGCAACCTGGTACGTATCGTCGGCGCGGCGCAGTGGTGTCAACTCCGAGACGAAGCTGCTGATGCTGGGGCATGCGTTTGACGAGTTAGGTTGTGTGGCTGTCGAATTCCGTACGCACTTCTTCAATTCCGCGAGCAGGGCCGCGATCGAGCGGCTTGGCGCCAAACTCGATGGAGTGCTGCGCAGCCACCAGGTATTGGCTGACGGGTCACGCCGCGACACGGTGGTGTATTCGATCCTGGACATCGAATGGCCTGCGGTGCGCAACAATCTGCGGTACCGGTTGGAGCGCGACGGCTGACAGTCAGACGTGGCGGCCGGCTTCGGCAACCAGCTGCACCCGCGAGGTCAGGCCCAACTTGGCGTAGACGTGCGTCAGGTGAGTCTGGACGGTACGCGGTGAGATGAACAGGCGTGTAGCGACTTCGGCATTGCTCAGGGCGTCCTGGACCAGTCGGACCACGTCCTGTTCGGTTGGGGTGAGCGACTCCCACCCGGTCGCCGGCCGCTCGCGCTCACCTCGCCCGCGCTGAGAGTACGCGAGCGCCTCTTCGGCCGACAACGCCGCACCCTCGGCCCACGCCGCATCAAACTCCGCTGCCCCCAGCGCATTACGAAGCAATATGATGTTGGCGTCGTAGTCGGCATCGTACGGCTTGAACCGCACCGCGCCGATGCGTTGCCGCAAGGCATCGGCGGCAGCGAGAAGTCGGCGGCAGAAAGTCCTTGGCCGGATTTGGTTCCAAGTACCGCCAGGCACTCCAGTAGGTCTGGTGTCGCGCGATGCGTATGAAGCTCGCAATGGACATCGAAATACAGGCCCACTTGGCGACCCGGCAGCATTCAGCGATCCCGACCGATTCGATATCACCCGCGACAACACGGTCGGCACGCTGAGCTTCGGCAGCGATGCGCATTACTGCTTGGGCTCGCACCTGGCCCGGCTCGAACTCACCCAAGCGCTGACCGTGATGGCCCAGCGCATGCCCAACCTGCGCCGCACCGGGCCAGCCACGTGGCCGTCGATGGTCGGAGTCACCGGACCGGCCACGGTGCCAATCGAATTTGGCGTCCTTTAGTCGGCATGGAAGTTCACTGTCGCAGTGCTCGCGTCAGCGGTCACGCTCTGCGGGCTGGCGCCGGGCGCGGTCTCATTATTGACCGGTTAGTCCAGAAAGAGCTACGCTAGTGACAGATCATGGTCAGTGGCAAAGGCCGAGCTACGGCGGCCGAGCGTCTGTCCCTTGCCGTGCATCAGCCAAATAACAAGGAGCCGTACGTGTGAACCTGGCAATCACCTACCGCAGCGGTGGCGAGCCATCCGAAGTACTCGAGGTCACCGATATCGGAGAACCTCAGCCGCCGGGACCCGGTCAGGTGCAGATCCGCGTCAGCGCGTTCCCGATCCACCCCGGTGATCTGTTGGCCGTGTCTGTTGCGGAGGTCCCCGGCCTCGAGCTAGTCGCTGGTCTCGAAGCGACCGGGGTGGTTACCGAAGTAGGCGCCGGGGTCACCGCCTTCAGTGCAGGTACCCGGGTCACGTTCTTCCCTCATCAGGGCGCATGGCGCCAAGTCGTCAACGTCGATGCGGCGATTGCGGTGCCCGTGCCTGACTCGGTGCCGGACGAGGTCGCCGCCCAAATGTTGTGCAACCCGCTCACCGCACTGATGCTGCGCCGCGCCGCGCAGCAACATTTCGGCGTCGGATTCGACGGTGTGGTGCTCAACAACGCAGCTGCTTCCTCCGTTGGTCGGCTGTTCACCGCCGTTGCCGAACAACACCGGATCGGCACCGTCAGCATCGTGCGCAGCGAGCAGCGCGCTCAGCAGCTACGGGGCCGTTTCCCACGGTGCCAGTGGTTTCCACCTCCGACTCGGGCTGGGTCGAACAGGTGCACACCGCCGCCGCCGGCCGACCCATACCTGTCGCCCTCGATCCCGTCGGCGGCGACGCAGCGGCCGACCTGCTGAATGTGCTCTCCCCGGGCGGCACCCTGATCATCTACGGCGCGCTGGCCGAAGGCCCGATTCCCTTGCACGCCGCCACCGTCTTGCACTCCGCACTTGCCATCCGCGGGCTGACGATCGGTCGGTGGCTGACTGCGGTGTCACCCGAACAACGCGCCTCCGACGTTGCCAGCGCCGTCGCCATCACTACAGGCATCCCGCACCACCTTGACGTCGCGGCCACTTACCCACTCGACCGAATCGCCGACGCGGTCCGTCAGGTGGCCCAACCCGGCAAGGTCGGCACCGTGGTGGTCAAACCATGACAAGCCGCGACGGCGGCAAACTGATGCAAATCGGCGCGCCCCTGAGCACCCTTCCCGTCATCAAACAGCACTAATCCCAACACATTTCGGAGGGCTACCATGCGTAAGCTCCAGGTCACCGCTATCGGCGAACCCGCCGATGTCCTCGAGCTCGTCGAGTTCCAGGCACCCGCGCCTGGTCCCGGCCAAGTGCTCGTCGAGGTTGAGGCCGCCACCATCAACGCTTCGGATTTCCTTTACATCACCGGCCAGTACTTCATCACCCCGCAACCGCCTGCCGATGTCGGCGCCGAAGGCGTCGGCCACGTCCTGGCCGTCGGCCCAGACGAGGACGAGTCGCTGGTCGGTGCCCGGGTGCTGCTCCTGCCGACTTACCGTCACGGCACCTGGGCGACTCATGTGATCGCCGCCGCCACCGACATTGTCGCTGTGCCCGACGATGTCGACGGCGTTCAACTCGCGATGGTTGGCATCAACCCGATGACCGCCCTGGCCTTGCTGCGCAACTACGGCGATCCGTCGATGCCCGACCGCTGGATCGGCCAGACAGCGGGCAATTCGGCGGTAGGGGAGTACCTGATCAAATTGGCGCGCCGGTTCGGCTGGAAAACCATCAGCGTGGTGCGCCGCGAGGCTGCCGCCGAGCAGGTCCGCAGCTGGGGCGGGGATCGGGTCGTCGTCGCTGACGACAATCTCGAATCCAATCTGGCCGAGTCACTCGATGGCGCCGACCTCGACATCGTCGTCGACTCCATCGGCGGTCGCGCCACGCGACAACTTGTCCACCATCTGCGCTTCGGCGGGACGTTGGTGTCTTATGCGGTGCTGTCGGGGCAGACCGACTCGGCGGACGTGCTCGATCTGATCGGCCGCCACGTGAACTGGACTGGATTCTGGGAAATCAACTGGCTTCGCCGCACCGACGCCGCCCAAGTGCACAGCGCCTATCGCGATCTGGTGGCGCTGGTCGCCGACGGCACGCTGAGCGCACGTGTCGACCGCACCGTCCGTCTGGAGGACTGGAAAGACGCCGTAAGCCTGACCCAGGCCAGCACCGGCCGGGAGGGCAAAGTCGTGTTTGTGTTCGACGGACAACCCTCGTAACCGACGGGGCCAGCATCCCCAACGCCTGGCAGGCCCTCGACGACATGATTGCCGCCGACACCAGACGTCACCCATTGGCCGCCGCCCGTCGATGGTCGAAGTCACCGGACCGACCACCGTGCCAATCGAATTCGATCGGACTTAGGTGCGGGCCACAACGTGAGCTTGTGCGCGACTAATGCCAACCCAGCACAGGTGCCACCTCGGTCGCAATCAGCTCGATGGATTCCAGGACGTCTTCGGCGGGTGGGTCGACGGGATGTACTTGAATAATGACGTCGGTTGACGCCGCCAAGATCGGGTCGGACGCAAGCATCTGGATCACTTCATCGGGCGTTCCGACGTTGATGTCGATGACGTCGGGCACCGGGACATCGTTGCGCCGCATCCAGTCAACGTGTCGTGCGACACCCTGGCGGGCGAGTTCCTTCGCTCGCGCGCCGTCCCGCAACACGAAGACTGAGCGTGACGCGCCGATCCGGGGCGCGCGGCCGGCGGGTAGCGCCCCAACGTACGCGTCGACGATCTGTCGCTGCACCTCATGCAACTTTGTGTCCACCTGGCGTGGCTGTGTTCGCGACAACAACAGCCCGCAGCCGTCGCGGGCCGCACGTATCCCTCCCGCCACACTGAAAGTGGCCTGCCACAGATCATTGAGCAGGCGGTGGCCGCCTGGATGCATCGGACGGTGCCGGGCATCGAGTCCCGCTCCGTGAAGCGCGTCGCACAATTGGCGAAAGTTGTGCGCGAACAGCTCGTCTCGATCCTCCGCGCGTCCTCCGAATGCGGCGAACAGTGAATCACCGCCACCGGTCCCGAGACCGAGTTCGAGGCGGCCGCCCGAAAGAATGTCAAGCACCGCGGCGTCCTCAGCGACGCGGATCGGATCTTCGAGTGCGAGCGCGATGATCGCGGTACTCAACCGCAGGCGTTCGGTCTGCGTGACCATCCAGGCCAAGAAGACCAACGGCGACGGCAGGCCACCTTCCTCGACATCGAAATGATGTTGCGCGACCCAGCCGACGTCGTAGCCGAGTCGCTCGGCGAGTAGAAACTGTTCGCGTGCCCGCGTGAAAAGCATGTCAGCCGACGCGTCGGCCCGGTCGGGGAGTAGCCGCGAGAACACTCCGAGACGCTTGGTCATCGCCCGATCTTCGCGCCGATAGTGAGCTTGCGTGCGATTTTGATTGCATCGACTAGACGGCGGCGACCTGCGCTCCGCTGAGCGGCTCGGCGCACTGATCGCACGCCAGCACCGCGTCAAACCGCCTGCCGCAACCCGTGTGCGTCAGGAGCACGGCGGGCCCTTCGGGCGCACGGAACCAGCGCTGCGCCCACTGCAGCGCTGTCACGAGCACACCGAACAACGCCCGGCCCTTCTCGGTGAGCCGGTACCGGTTGTCAGATACGACGAGCACGCCGTTGGCGGTGAAGATCGACAGCCGATCTGCAAGCGAGCCCGGCGGAGCGCCGAGCTGGCTCTGAAAGTCCGTGAATCGACTGATGCCGACGAACGCGGCGACCAGCAGCGCGAAACCCCACCGGTTGCCCATCACGCTCATGGTCTGCGGGAAGAGGCCTGCCGCCTGGTCACCCTCGGAGCGGCGACGGGTCGCGACTGCGGGCATGGACCGCGGCCACGAACCGCTCGGGCCCCATTGTGCGACAACGCCTTTGTCGTCGACGGTCTCGCCGCATGAGCGGCAGACCACCAACGGAACGAAGTCGGCGCCGCAGGGTTCGTGCCGCATGGCAGGCAACCGCTCGGCATGGTCGGGCACCCAGTGGCGCTCCCATTCCCAGATCGACAGCAGCACCGGCCACAGGGATCGGCTGCGCGGGGTGACCAGATACTCGGACCGGGTCGGGGTCGTCTGGTACACCCGGCGGTCGAGCAGACCATCACGCGTCAGCGATTGCAATCGGCGGGTGAGTACCGAATTCGAGATCGGCAGGCGCGCCTTGAATTCGGCGAACCGCGTTGCGCCGAGCAGCGCCTGTTGAACGACCAGTAGCGTCCACTCGTCGCCGAGCAGCCCCAGCATTCTGGCGACGGCGTTGGGCTCGGGCTGCTCCACCTAGAGTCCGATTGCTGTTGCCGCGGAGTCGGTTTCGCGCCAGCGCCGCAGGTCTGATCCCGGCGCCCACGTCGAGTGAGTTCCACTCGAGACCCGTTCCGGCAGAGCCAGTTTGCACACCGGCCCTTCGGCCAACCCGGCGGCGTCGAAAACCAGGCAGTAGGACGCGTCGTCGTTCATGTCGGTGGTCAGCGTGACCAGGTAGCCGTCGTCCTCGGCTGTGCTCCCGATGCGCGGCGCCATGGCCGTTTCGCTGCCGTAGACACCGTCCTCGAAGGAGAATCGTTGCTCGCTGCCGGTGTGCAGATCGTGTTTCACGAGCCCATCGAACAGGAACCAGGACGGCTTGCCTGTCGCGGCGTAAGCGTAGCGATACTTGCCCCCGGCATAGCCGGCGTTGATCATGCCGAATTCGGTGATGCTGTCGGACAATTGCTCCTCCCGCGCCTCGCCGGTGGCGAGGTTGAACCGCCAGCGATGCAACCGGGTCTGCAGCCGATCCAGCGCCAGGAACCGGAAAGCCTTCTCCCATTTGTCACCGGTGAGTGAATCGACAGGGTTGGGCTCACCCTCGAAGAACCCGTCGAGAACGATCTCGTCGCCGTCCTCGTAGGCGTTGGTGAAGTGCAGGACGAACGTCGGATCGGCCTCGAACCAGCGGATGTCCTCGGTTCCTCCGCGACGGGGGATCACGGCGAACCGCGACGGCATGTCGGGGTGGAATCCCGGCAGGTGGACGTTGGCCTCCAACAGCTTGGGATCCCAGAACAGCGGAAAGTCGTTCAGAATGACGTAGTTTGGAGTGAATGCCATATCGTGCGGCAGTCGCGGACCTGGCAGCGGCACGTCAATGTAGTGCATGAGCTCATTGTTTTGGTCGACGACGCCGCAGTGCATGTACGGCGCCTCCCTGCTGTAGTTGAAGAACAGAAGCTCGCCAGTCGCGTCGTCGACCTTGGGATGCGCCGAAACGCCCCAGTCGAAGGGAAACGCGCCGCCCCAGTCCTCCTTGCCAAGGGTGTCGCCGGAGTACGGGTCCACCCGGTAGAGGTCGCCGCACTGGTAGAAGCTCGTCAACGCCGTGCCGCGGTGCACGATCACGTCGGTGCTGGAGGCGTCCTTCATCAATGTCCTCGCGCCCCAGCCCTTATCGCGCTTGGCGATCTGCACCGGTTCGGCCAGTCCTGGCCACAGTGGGCCGCCCGCCTCGTTCTCCTCAGCGAAGCCGTCGGTGCGGATGAACCTGTTGCGGTAGAACGCTTTCCCATCGCGGAAACCGACGACGTGCACCATGCCGTCGCCGTCGAAGGGGTGGTAGAACTTCAGCGCCGGATGCAGCGGGTTCTCGGTGTTGCGCAGGTACACACCGTCGAGATCGCGGGGGATGTCACCTTCGACGACGGTCAGGTCGTCGGCATCCCACTCGGTGGTCTGCGGGCGCCACGGGCCGGTCCGGTAGGGATGGTCGTCATCCTCGGGCAGGGTCGAGAGGAACTCGCCGACGATCTCGACATCCATCTCACACCCCACTCACGATGAAGCTGACCGTGGTGGAGGTGCTGCCGCCGAAGTTGAGCGTGCCGAACGTCTTCGCCCCCTCGACCTGGTAGTCACCGGCCGCTCCGCTGACCTGCTTGGCGGCGTCGACTAGCATCCGCACGCCGGACGCGCCGACCGGATGTCCTCCGCCGATCAGCCCGCCGCTGGGGTTGATCGGCAGCCGCCCGCCGATCTCGATCTCGTCGTTTTCGATGGCCTTCCACGATTCGCCGGGCCCGGTGAGCCCGATGTGATCGATCGCGAGGTACTCGCTGGGGGTGAAGCAGTCGTGCACCTCGAAGCCATCGACGTCATCGAGGGTGACGTGGGCGCGATCGAACGCGTCCAACACCGCCGAACGCACGTGCGGCAGTACGTACGGGTCGTTGGCGGCGCGGTCCAGCTTCTGCTGCAGGCCAAGGCCGACCGTGCGGTGCCCCCAGCCGTCGATGCGGCCGATCGGATGTGCGTCAGGATGGTCGCGCAGGTACTCGTCGGTGACCAGGGCGATGCCTGCGCCGCCATCTGTCATCTGGCTGCAGTCGAACCGGCGCAACCGGCCCTCGATAAGCGGGTTTGCGTCGTCGGCAGCGAGCGGGTCGGGCACCGTCCAATCCCGGGTCTGCGCATTCGGATTGGCGCGGGCGTTGGCGAAGTTCAGTTGGGCGATGGCCCGCAGATGGGAGTCGTCGAGGGCGTAGCGGCGGTCGTATTCGTGGGCCACTTTGTCGAACATGTAGGGCCACATGAACTTTGCGTCGGTACCCTCGTGGTCGGTCCAGGCGGCGGCGCCCAGGTGTTGCGCGGCGGTGTCGCCCGGCACCGTCTTCTCCAGTTCGACGCCGACGACCAGCGCGGTGCGGTACGCGCCGGACCGCAGGTCTGAGATGGCGGCCAGGGTGGCGACGCTTCCCGATGCGCACGCGGCTTCGTGGCGGGACGCGGGGGTGTCCCACAGCTCGTCGATGACGCTGGCAGGCATCGCGCCGAGGTGGCCCTGGCGGGCGAACATCTCACCGAACGCGTTGGCCACGTGAACCACTTCGATGTCGCAGGCGTCAATTCTGGCCTCCACGAGTGTATTAGCCACTACTTCGCCGGTCAGATCGGCGAAGTCATGGCCTTCGCGAGTGAGGTTGCGCGCGAAATCGCTTTGATAGCCGCCGAGGATCCAGACGTTCGCAATGCTCATGACTGGACCGTACTACAACTAAGAGAGCGACTCGGGCGCATTCGGCAACCCGGCGAGGCGGCCCCGCCGGCTCGATGTCTGAACCGACGAGACCTCAGCGGGCCCGTTGGTCGACCATTGCGCCCGCCTACTGGGGCATTCCCGCTGTGTCCAATGACAAACGTCTGCATAGCGTCGGGCAACAACGGGAAGCCTCTATGCATGACGATGCCGCGCAAGGACGACCTGGCTCAGCGGATGGCCGAGCTCGCGCGTGCTTCAGCCGCGCCGCGAAGCGTCGAAGAAGTGCTGTCCGACGTGACCGCCGCGGCGATGGAGCTGATACCGGGAGCCGACACGGCAGGCGTGCTGCTCATCGGCAACGGTGGAAAGTGGGAGTCCGTCGCCAACACCTCTGACCTGCCGTATCGACTCGATGAACTGCAGATGTTGTTCAACGAGGGGCCGTGCGTGGAGGCGGCGCTCGATGAACTGATTGTGCGGACCGACGATTTTCGCGCCGATGACCGCTGGCCTCAGTACGCGCCCGCGGTGGTCGAGATCGGCGTATTGAGCGGATTGTCGTTCAAGCTCTACACCGCCGATCGCACCGCAGGGGCATTGAATCTGTTCTCGTTCAAACCCAACGCGTTCGACGCGGCGGACGAAACAACCGGTGTCGTGCTAGCGGCGCACGCGGCGGCGGCGATCCTGGCCAGCCGTCAGGGTGAGCAGCTGGAGTCGGCACTGTCGACGAGGGACCGGATCGGGCAGGCCAAGGGCATCATCATGGAGCGCTTCGGCGTCGATGAAGTGCGGGCCTTTGAGATGCTGCGCAGCCTCTCGCAGGACAGCAACACGAAACTGATCGACGTCGCGCAGCGGGTCATCAACACCCGTGGCGACTGATTACTCGTCGTGCAGGACGGCACCGCCGTACCAGTGGCATAGAAGCAACGCGATTTCGACGTCGAGTCGGCCGTCGCTGATTGGTCGGCCTCGACGGTCGATCGCACGCTGCACGCGATATTTGATGGAGTTGGTATGCAGGTGCAATTCCTCGGCCGCGGCCTTGAAGCTCCCGCCTGCGCGCAGAAAGACTTCCAGCGTTTCGCGCAGTCGCTCGTCGTTTTGCGTGCAGCAGGCGAGCGGGCCGAGCACCTCGGCGACCCACAGCCGCGCCGCGCCGAGGTTGTTGCTCAGCAGCGCCGCGGCCGAAAGGCCGGGATCACTTGCAGCCGTGACCCGCTGTGCGGGCGAGCCCGGCGGCGATCGCAACAGCATGGGCTTCTTGCGCCTGCTCATGTGAACGACGGAACCCCTCCACGTCCGGAAGCGGATTGCCTGCGGCGATCCATGGCGCATCACTTCGTGACTCTGCGAACGCACGCAGACGAGCGACCGCCGAGGGCGCAGCCTCCGCTTGCAACGGGATCCACGCCCATCCGGTCAGGCGGTCCACCGAGACAAACAGCGACGACTCGTGGGCGCCGGCAGATTCGGCGAGTTGGTTAACGAAGCGCTCCATCGATGCGAGGCCGTCACCGCATGCGTCCTTATCGCGCCAAGCCACGAGCGCCAGGTGCGTTCGCCGAAGGGGGTAGCGAATCGCCGCCGCCACCTCGTCGATGTCGAGGTCGGCCCCTTCGAGCAGTTCGCGGACCCGCAACGCCCGCAGGCTGTTCTGGTTCTCCATCCACCGGTCATGCTCATTCTTGATAGGTGATCACCACCTGCTGCGTGATCCAGTCGATATAGCCGAACGTGACTTCTGAGATCTGGCTGAAAACAGCGAGACTCAGCGGCGGCTCGAGATCCGACGCACGATCTCGTCCAGCACCGCGTCGAGCACGGCCTTGTGACCGAGGCGGTAGGCACGCACCAACGCATTGACCGTCGTTCCGCGCTGCGCGAGGCGCCGTGCGTGTTCGACGGCGGCGGTTGGCAATTCGACTTTCTCGATCGGGATCCCGTGCCGGATCGCGGAGAAGACGGTGGCGACGTTTCCGTCGATGCTGTCACGCAACAGTTGCAGCAGTTGCGCATCTCCGCGAAGCTCGGCGATCTCCGTGACAAGGAACTGATGCATCGAGCCGGTCAATTCGGCCATGCGCAGGTCCAGGCGGCCGACGATCTCCGCCGCGCACCGACCGATGACCGCGGCATCGTCATGGCCCGCTTTCGCCATGACCAGACCATAAACCTCCCGTTCTGCGCACCGAGGGGTTCGCTGCGACCACTTTTTGGCCCGCAAGCCAGTAACTCGCCAAAACTTCGGTGTCTGGGGACGTCGCGGCACCATGGCCGGCTCCGCGATTCTGATGGCGACCGCGGCACAGAGGGTGTCGACGCAATCAAAACCAGACTTCCGCTTCGCGGAGAAAGTGAGGCACCAATGAGCTCCTACTTCAGCGCCATCGCCGTTTTCCTGCTGGTCCTGTCCCCGCTCTTCGTTCCCATCGCCGTCACGGTGCTTCCTATGGCGTCTTCGGGCGTCCGTCGCATGGCCCGCGCCGTCGGCATCAATCGCCCGGCGCCCCGCCTCGCCTGATCGCCAACACACCAAGCCGGAGAGGTCGCACCATGCCCATCGAATTCACCACCCCGCAGCGGGCGACGCTGACGGCGATCGTCGACACGTTCGTCGCATCCGTCCCACGGGAGGACGACCCGGACGGGTTCTACGCTGCCAAGGGCAGCGACGTCGGGGCCGATGCGGCAACCGAGCAGTACCTCCTCACACCTACCCGAGCCGCAGCTGGCCGGCATGTTGCAGCTGATCGACGGCGTGGGCCTCTTCGAATTCAAGGATCAGCCCCAGGCCGCGCGCGAGGAAATCCTCGCCAACGTCGCGGCCATCTCACCCGAGGCGGCCGGCGCGATCGCAGCGCTAAATCAGCTGTCGGTGTTGTTCGCCTACAGCCTTCCGGGACCGCAAGGGCGTAACCCCCTGTGGGTTGGGATGGGGTATCCGGGCCCGGCCCAGAACCCGCCTTCGGACTCTCGCAAGACGCTGGAGGTCATCGCCGTCTCCGGGGAGACGACGCTCGAGGCGGACGTCGTGGTCGTCGGCTCCGGCAGCGGTGGCGGAGTGGCCGCGGCAGCGCTCGCGGAGGCAGGCAAACGCGTCATCATCCTCGAAGCGGGCAGCTACTACAACGAATCCGACTTCGTGCAGTCAGAGGTGGCTGCGTATCAAAATCTGTTCCTGCGTGGCGGGTTCTTCCCCTCCGCCGATGGCATGGTCAGCATCGCGGCGGGCAGCACCGTGGGCGGTGGCAGCACGGTCAACTGGTCGAACTCGTTGCTCACCCCCAACACCGTTCGCTCCCATTGGGCCGAGGCCGGGTTGACGGACGTCGACACCCCGGCGTTCGACGAACACCTGCAGGCGGTGTTCAAGCGCATCCAATGCAACGACAAGGTCGCCACGCAGAACGGCCCGCATCAGCGATTGTCCGACGGTGCGTCCAAGCTCGGGTACTCCTATCGGGTCGCCACACTCAATATCGATCCGGAGAAGCTACGACCCCAGCCTGATCGGCTACAGCGGGATGGGTGATCAAACTGGCGCCAAACAGGGCACGATGCGGACCTATCTTCAGGACGCTTCCGACGCCGGAGCCAAACTGCTGCCCAACGTTTGGGTCGACCGGATCCTCACCGACAACGGCGCGGCCGTCGGGGTCGAGGCGACATACACCGACCCACAGACGCAACAGATTTCCCGCGTCGTCATCAACGCGCCGGCCGTCGTGGCAGCGGCGGGCAGTCTGGAGACCCCTGGGCTCTTGCTTCGGTCGGGTATCGGTGGGCCCGCCGTCGGCGCCGAACTGCGACTGCATCCCGCCAGCCTCGTCAGCGGGGTCTACGACGAACCTCAAGACCCGTGGTACGGGCCCGCAATGGCGGGGATCATGAACGAATTCGCCGAAACGGACGAGGGATTCGGGTACATCATCGAATGCGTCCAGCACCTGCCCGGCCTGTTCACCACGGTCGTCCCATGGCTTGATGGCGCTGGGCACAAGGAACTCACGCGCAAGTATCGGTACCGGGCCGACTGGGTGTTCATCGTCAAGGACCGCGGTGCCGGAAGCGTCACGATCGACGAGAACGGTCAATCGACGTTCTGGTATCCGTTCAGCGACGAACTCGATCGCCGCCATTTCCGCGAGGCCGCTGTGACCTCGTATCCGCATGCACGAAGCCGCGGGTGCGCAACAGATCTTCCTGGCCGGCCAACCGTTCGCGCCTTGGCAGCGCGGCGACGACCTGGAGGCGTTCATCGAAAGGTGGATCGAGATCCCGATCGGTCCTGGCGGAACCCCGGTGTTCAGTGCGCACCAGATGTGCAGCGCGAAGTTCGGTAGCGACCCGCAGACATCGGTCGCCAAGCCGAACGGCGAGCTGCATGACGTCACGGGTGTGTGGATAGCCGACGCCAGCGGAATGCCCAGCTGCTCCGGGGTCAACCCGATGGTGTCCACGATGGCGCTCGCACGCCGCACAGCGATGAATATGCTTGCCCAAGAGGGGATCTGAGCAACGGGCTACAGCCTCATCGCGACTATGACGAGTGCGATGACGCCGAGCACGGCGATCAAGCCGGCCATGATTGCGGATATCGAGTAGGGCAGAGTGCCGACTTCGGCCTTCAGTAGCCTTCATCTGCTGACGATGCTGAATCCAGGCCAATGCCAGGCCGGTGAGACCGATGAGGATCATCGCCATCCCGACGACCCAGGGACTGACGATCGTGTGGCGATGTTCCTGCGTCGCAAGGTACTGGAAGAACTTGAAGATGGTGAAGCCGAAAGCGATCAAAGAGGTACTGGTGCGGATCCACGCCATCAGCGTTCGTTCGTTGGCCAGCCGTGTGCGTTCCACGGCAAGTCGAGTGGACGCGTCAAGCGGTTGATCGGCCATCATCTTTTGAGTGGGGTGGTCTTCATCTTTCCTGTCTGGGACCGTTCGGGGCATGGGTCCGGCGAATACTGACGGCACCCCAAGCGGTTCACCCTCTCAACTCACCCCGAAGCGGGGTGACGCCGCCGTTAAAAGGACTACGGTTAGGTCAAGTGTGCCCGTAGCAGCGGTTATCGCATGCTCTTGAAGGGCACGAATCATGACTTTTGATCTACTGGAACCGTTGGCCAGGCTGATATCTACAGCGGAGGCGATCGAGGGACTACGAGATCTCTTCGCCGCCGAGGAGCCGTTGGACGATATAGCGGCTCGGGTCGCTGCGACGGCAGTCGCCGCAATCCCGTATGCCGACGCCGTCAGCATCACTGTGCTGTCGTGGCCCGATGCCCGTACCGCGGCCTCGACACATGAACGGGCGTTGGAACTCGATCAGCATCAGTACGCGTCAGGCCGGGGTCCGTGCCTTGAATCCGCGTTGCAGCGAACGCATGTGTGCGCGGTACTCGGCGAAGAGCATCAACGGTGGCCGGAGTTCGTTGACGCCGCCGAGAGACTCGGGATCCGCGCGAGTTTATCGGTGCCCCTACTGATTGAGCGCCTTGCCGAGGAGCAGGAACTTGTCGGCTCTCTCAATATCTACAGCGAGACCGCATCTGCGTTCGACCCGTTCGACGCGCAACTCATGCGCCTGTACACGGCGGCTGCCGGTCAAGCGATCAGCAACGCGGGACGCTGGCAGCACTCACGTGAAACTGTCACCCAGCTCGAGAAGGCGCTTCTGTCGCGTTCAGACATCGATATGGCCAAAGGAGCTCTAATCGCACTGCACGGCTGTGAGCCAAGCGAGGCTTTCGCCAAACTGGTGGACGAATCTCAACGACGCAACATCAAAGTGCGAGACGTCGCCCTCGAAATGCTTGAGCGTATGAAGGTCCCTCAGGACACGTTGCTAGGTGACGCGGGGCTCTTTTAGACGACTAGGACGCCACGACGGAGTGCGCTGCGCCCAGCGTAGGATTGCTCTGTTGTGAAAACGCTACTTAGAACGTTACCGCGCAACCATTTTCGACATGGGTTGCGGAACTGGCGAGGGGCTATGGATTGAGCAGTGTGTTGATCCCGATTCCCGATCGCGACTTCGATCCGTCGGAGGTGGCCGTCAGCTGGCAAGTCTTGACCAACCACGGTCACAGCGTTGTTTTCGCCACTGAAAGCGGCTCGCCCGCGACTGCGGACGACATCATGCTGACGGGCCGCGGTCTCGACATATGGTCTGCAGTACCACTTTTGGGCCGTGTGGCATTCATCGGCCGGTTTCTGCGCGCCAATCGCGACGCCCGCGATGCCTACGCACGGATGTCGCGGTCACCCGAGTATCAACATCCGCTGCGGTGGACGGCGGCAACGCTCGATGACGTCGATGCGCTGCTCCTGCCGGGTGGCCACCGCGCCAGGGGTATGCGCGGCTACATCGACAGCGAAACCCTGCACCGGCTGGTCGTCGAAGCGTTCAGCCGCGGGTTGGTCGTGGCGGCGATCTGCCACGGAGTTCTGTTGGCCGCGCGAACCGTCGATCCGGCGACCGGCCGCTCTGTGCTTCACGGCCGCAAGACGACTGCGCTCACCTGGGCATTCGAGCGACGCGCCTGGCAGCTGACCCGATTCACCCGCTTCGGGGACCGCGATTACTACCGCACCTACACCGAAGAACCCGGCCAACCGGCCGGCTACATGTCGGTGCAGTCCGAGGTCACCCGCGCGTTGGCCAGTCCGTCCGACTTTTGCGATGTCGTTCCAGGTTCACCGGATTGGCGGACGAAAACATCGGGATTGGCCCGCGACAGCGTGTCTGACTCACGACCGGCGTTCGTTGTCGACGACGGCAACTACTTGTCGGCGCGCTGGCCCGGCGACACACACACCTTCGCGGCAAAGCTGTCCGAGAAGCTGAACGGGTAGCGCGGTATCAGAGACCGGCGCTTGTGCTGAGGGCCTCGACGGCCGCGTCGATGTTGGGAATGATCGCGGTGCCCCATGCGGCGACGGCCTGGCTGAGTGCGCGCGCAAGGTGTGGGCCGACGGCGTCGGCCGCGAGGGTGTCCTCGGCGAGCACTATTCCGTTCACAAGGTGCGCGGCCAGCAGACGACCGTCCTTGGTCACCTCGTAGCGCCAATCGCCAATCTGTACGCGCTCGGGCTGGGATCGGAACATCCCTTGCTTGGCGGGCGTGTGCGCTACACCCGGAATGCGCGCAAACACGTTGACCACCAGGGCAATTCCACCGGGGCCGGCTAGAGCAGCCGAAACTGTACGGCTCACGCGCTCGGCATCGAAACCTTCCATCAGCCGCTCATCGGCAGGACGAACGACGGGACTATGGTCTCGGCACTACCACCGTGCCGGACAGCCGTACCCGCGGTATAGAACTCCACCGTGTGGTGTCCCCATGCGTAGTTGGAGATCTCAAACTGCACGCCGACTACGCCGGTCCCACCGTCACGCTCGGCCTCGGCCTGCATGCGTGACATCGCCAGCTCACGCGCTTGGTAGTTGCCCTGCGTCCACTGCGGCATCTCCGCGTTGCGCCCGACCTGGCCGAGGGTCTTCAGGAAGCCTTGCACGGCGACGTGAAACACGCAGTTGCCCATGACAAAAGCCACCGGGGCGTAGCCCGAGCGCAACAATGTGACCATGTCCTGGCCGGACAGGTGGCTGGTGAACGCCTGCCCGTTCGGGCGTCGGTACGCCCCAGGCTTCGCGGTGTATCGCACCGCGGTCCCTACGGCGATGAACTCGAGGTGCTCGCCCTCACCCTGGTGGCGCCATTCGAGCCGGACACCGACGACACCGTCAGCACCGAGCGAATCCGCTTCGGCCTGCATGCGCGACATCGCATTCCAGCGCGCGCGATACGTCGCCTCGGTCAGGACGGGCAGCTCGGACTGTTGCTTGATCCCGGTGAACTGGTAGCCGACGTGGTAGACGGACACGCCCATCACCAGCTCGATCGGTTCGAACCCCGCCCCGTGCAGGAGCGCGAACTCGTTGATCGACAGGTCAGAGGTGAAGACCTTTCCAGCGTGAGACAGCCGTTCGGTGGCGACGGGATCGAGCGCGTTCGGTTGCATATCGGCGGACACCCTTCTGTGGTTGCGCCCAGCGTACGACGCACGGGTTTCGCCGAGGGCCAATCGCGTTGGCAGCCAAAAACTTACGGTTGCCTGTGAGATCACTGTGCAGTCCGATCGGGCGCCATCCAACGCTTACGTGAGGACTACGCAGCTGGATCGAATTGAGACACACCGGTATTCATTGCCGGATTGACGGGGACAGCTGGAGATATTTGGGTACAGGCCGCACACATGCCTGCACTTGGGTATCCGCACGCCGGACAGATCGGTACGCGCATACCGTTTGAACCGGCAATGGTGGCCATCGGTGTTCCTCTCGCTGTTGCCAGAGCTTGTACCCACTGCAACGGCCGTTCACACCAGCCTGCCTGCCGTGAGGATTGGCTTTAGCCACTGCCGCGCCGGGACTGTGGTGAGTGACGCGGCCCACTACGGGTTTGGGTAACAGCCCCGATGGATAGCCCGATAGAGCAAGTGGAGGTCTCACGTCGCAGGACCGCGCAGCGGTTTAGCAGAGCGACGAATTTCGAGCAGCGCCATTCGAAGCGAAGCGCCTTATGCAGCCAAGCGTAAGGCGGTCGCGGCGGTGCTGGCGTTCGGATCTGTCGACACGATTCGCAGCCAGGCCCCACAACAGTGAAGGAGCACAACGATGAGTTTGAAGAAGACTGTGGCGCGATCCGCGATCGTGGGAGCGTTGGGCATGGGCGCTCTCGGGCTGGGCGTCGGTATGGGTACGTCGTCCGCCGACCATGGGAATGGTGGGCAGCCGTGTTGGCCACAAAACTGTCAAGGCGACCAACGCGGCGACGGGGGCCAGGGTCAGCGTGGAGACGGTGGCGACGGTCGCCAGTTCGACCAGTGGCGACCGGATCAATGGCAGCCCGATCAGCATCAATGGCAGCCCGATCAGCGTGGCTGGGACCAGCGGTCATGGGATCAGCGCGGTATCGATGACGCCCGTGCGGACCATCAAGCCTTCAATTGGCAGGGCCAACGTGTTGAGCCGTACTTCGACAACGACCGCGGCGCCTGGGGATTCTGGTTCCTGGGCCTGTGGATCCCGCTGTGATCTGAGCGGGTGAACGGTGGCGCGTCGGTGCTGACGCTGCACTAGTGATCGGTGGGGCCGGTGGCGAAATGCCACTGGCCCCTCCGGCTTCTGCAGCCGGCGGCGGGTTACCGCCATGCTGTGCCGCCGAGAGCAACATCATCGCCACTGCTGCGCCGCGATGGGACTCTTCACAATCTCAGCACGATCGCCGCATGGGGAGAAAGCAAACATCGATGTTATCGATCAGCAAGCGTATCGGTGCGGTGGTGGGGTGCGCCGCCGTGGCCCCTGATGGGGGCGCTGTGTCGCTGGGAATGACTCCGCCGTACAACGTGCGGGTATCGCAGGCCGATTCGGGACGAGGCTCCGGCGGTGGCATATACACGCAGCCAGGTGGGGGTATGGAGACCGGTGCGACGCAAACCTGGTCGGGCCTGGCTGCAACTACTCCGGAGTTCCCAAAGGCGCGGCCGCCTCTTTAGCAGTTCGGTCGCAGCAAATCATCTGTATGTCCCGAGACATCACACAGTGCCCCCGGCAGTGCCCCCGGCAGTGCCCCCGGCAGGATTCGAACCTGCGACACCGGCTTTAGGAGAGCCGTGCTCTATCCCCTGAGCTACGAGGGCTGGCCGCACGGAGCTTACCGAAGTTCGGCGATGACCTTTGCGAACGGCTCGGCGTGCAGCTGCTGCACGGTGATGTAGGTGATGCCATAGACGTCGCGGTAGCCCCTGATGGTGTCGGCGATTTCCTTCGTCGACCCCGACAGCACGGAGGGCGCCCGTAACAGCTCCTCGTCGGAGAACTGGGGCAGGGACCGTCGGGTGATCGTCAGGTCGGGCATGCCCGAATCGTCCGTCGGCAGCGCGGTGACGGCGATGTTCAGTTCGAGTTCGTCGAAGCGATCGCCTGCTGCGTCACGGACGAATGCGATGCGGTCGGCAAGCGGATCTGAGTCTGCGGTGGCCGGGGCACCGCCGGTCAGTCCGATGATGTGGGCACGCTGCGCGGCGAGGGTGAGCATCTTGTCGCCGTTGCCCGCGATCAGGATCGGGACGTCGGGCACGTTCTCGTTCATGTGCTCGGTCACATGGCGTAGCCAAGCGACGCGTTGGCCGGCCGTCGGATAAGGCAATTCGGCCTGCTCGAACTCCTCCATGACGTAACCAGCGCCGAGGCCTAGCTCGAAGCGTCCGCCTGACAGATCACGCAGTGACGTAACGTCGCGGGCCAACAGTGCTGGCCGGTAGAAGCCCGCATTGAGCACGAATGTGCCGACGTGCAGCTTCTCGGTCGCCATCGCGACGGCGGCCAGCATCGGGAACGGCGCCGTCGTATAGAGATGATCGGCCATATGCAGGACGTCGTACCCCATGTCCTCCGACCGGCGCGCAAAGTCCTGCAGCGTGTGTCGACGGCGCGCGGCCGTCAAACCGACTCCGAACCGGAATTCCTTGGCCATTCCCCGATCGTAGGCAGATCTGGTTTCGGCATGGCATCGGCGTCGGAGACCTAGTGCTTCCCAGAGCTGTCAACAAGTGATGACAGCCGTGGAACGACAGGTGCCTAAGTCAACTCCAGCTTGGCGAAGGGCTGGCTGGTGGGCTGCGCCGAACCACCCGGCGGTTCGACCGTGAACGCCAGTATGTGCGAGTCGCCGAGATGGGGCAGCACCGCGGTGGTCGACGGCGCAACCGCCTTGGCGTCCATCATCCCGGCCGATTCCGGTCCCTTATCACCGATCAGCCAAATCTGATACACCGTGCCGGGCGCCGGTGGGGCGACGTTGTTCATCACGAGCACGGCTGCGTTCTTGTCGCGGGAGAACATCACGGTCGCAGTGCCGCCGGTAGGAATCTGGCCGGACACGGTCCGCACGTCGGGCGCGGCAAAGACCTGCTCAGCCATCGACGGCCTGGGCGTGGGCCGCAATGCCATCCCGACGCCAAGCGCACCTAGGCCGATCACCAGTGCGGCCGCGGCCGCCAGCACCACCGTCTGCCATCGCTTGATCCGCGGCCCCAACGCTCGCACCGGATCGCTGCTCACCTCCGTCAGCAGCCGGTTCCGCAGCTGGTCCGGCGGCTCGACAGCGGTCGCCGCCGACACAACGGCCATCGTCTCCCGGACCGCGCGGACTTCGTCTTCGAAGGCCTGCGCGACTTCAGGCGGCGCGGCCGCGACGCGTCGCTCGATATCTGCGAGCTCCGACTCGGACACCGCATGCAACGCGTACGGCGTCGCGAGGGCGATCAGATCGGGATCCAGCGGCTGGGTCATGAGATCCCCAGACACCTGCGCAGGCCGCGGATGGCGTCGCGCATCCGTCGACTTGATCGTCGCCAGATTCGCCGACAACCGTTCCGACACTTGGGAATACGTCAGCCCGTCGTAGTAGGCGAGCTGGATGGCCTCGCGCTGCGCATCGGTCAGCGAGCCGAGGCAGTCGGCAACCTGGCGCCGCTCGTCGCGCAGGATCACCGAGTCGGCCACCAGATCCGACGGCAGGTCGACGTTGGCGGCGCCGTAGCGCGACTCACGCTGGCTGGCGGCCTGCTCCGAGCGCACCCGGTCGACCGCGCGGCGGTGCGCCAGACGTCAGCAGCCACGCCAGCGGGGAACCCGCAGCGGGGTTATAGCTGTCTGCGGTGCGCCACACCTGCAGGTAGATGTCCTGCGTGGTTTCTTCGCTGTAGCCAGGATCCCGCAAAACCCGGGTGACCAGGCCGAACACCCTGGCCCGGGTGCGGTCATAGAACGTGGCGAACGCATCGACGTCGCGGCGGGCCACCTGGCGCAACAACGCGTCGAGTTCGGTGGTCACGAGCGGTAGCCTAGCTATCGACGTCAATATCGTCACGGTATTCGCGATCTGGGTGGCATCGGAACGAAAAATGATGTGCGCGAACGATATTCAGTCGAATCCGGGCCTGTCGCGCATGTATTTCTCGGTGAGCTTCGCGCCGGTGGCGTAGACCAGGAAGTAGGTCATCAGCACTGGCGAGAGCACCGTGAGCAGCGATACCCATGAAGCGATGCTGGCCAACCACAGCCCCCACCAGACGCATGCGTCGCCAAAGTAGTTGGGATGCCGCGTCCACGCCCACAGGCCGCGGTCCATGATGACGCCCTTGTTGGCGGGGTCGGCCTTGAAGCCGCGCAACTGGTGGTCGCCGACGGCCTCGAACAGCACTCCGACGATCCACAGCGCCACCCCGCGATGAGCACCGGCCGCAGCACCGGAGGCGTCGGACCTAGCACCGCCGAAACCTGCAGTGGCAGTGAGACAAACCACGTCGCCGCAGCCTGGATGACGAAGACCTTGCGCAACACATGTCCTGCCGAGAAGTCGCCGCGCAGCAGGTCGCGGTAGCGCGGGTCCTCGCCCTTGCCCGCTGACTTGACGATCATGTGCCAGGCCAGGCGCACGCCCCACACCGCGACGAGGCCGAGCAGCAGGACTCGTCGGAACAGATCACCGGAGCCCAGGGCCGCGGCGACGGCCGCGACCGCGACGAACCCGATGCCCCAGGTCGTGTCGACGACGTTGTATCGACCGATTCGGCGCCCGATGAGGAAGGTGGTGCCGTGCACCACCACCAGGATCACCAGCGACGCTGCTGAGACTCGACGAGCGGTAATTCATCGGCCACTTCCCGTGGGTGCGAAGGTCCATTGGTAGACATCGAGATAACCGGAGGAGAAACCCGCCTCGGAGTATGCCAGGTACAACTGCCACATCCGCTGGAAAACTTCGTCGAAACCCAACGCCGCCACCGCATCCCGGCGTTCGACAAACCGCTCCCGCCACAGTCGAAGGGTCTCGGCGTAATGTGACCGCAGCGAGAACATGTCCACAGTGCGCAACCGGGTGTGCCGTTCGGTGATGCCGAGGATCGCCTCCGTCGACGGCAGCAGACCGCCGGGAAAGATGTACTTCTGGATCCAGGTGTAGGTGTTGCGGGTCGCCAGCATTCGGTCGTGCGGCATGGTGATCGCCTGAATCGCCACCCGCCCGCCCGGCAGTACTAACCGGTCCAGCGTCTGGAAGTACGTTGGCCAGAACCGGTAGCCGACCGCTTCGACCATCTCCACCGACAGCACGGCGTCGTAGCGCCCGTACACGTCGCGGTAGTCGCACAGCTCGATGTCGACCCGGTCCGAAAGGCCGGCAGCCGCGACCCGGTGTCTGGCCAGGCGCTGTTGCTCAGCCGACAACGTGATCGAGTGGACGTGTGCGCCCCGCGCCGCGGCGCGCAGGGACAGTTCGCCCCACCCGGTGCCGATTTCCAAGACTCGGCTGCCAGGGCCGACGTTCGCGGTATCCAGCAGGCGGTCGATCTTGCGTCGCTGAGCGTCGGGCAAGTCCGCAGGGGAGGCAGGCATCATGTCGAAGAGCGCGCTCGAATACGTCATCGTCTCGTCGAGGAACTCGGCGAACAGATCGTTGGACAGGTCGTAGTGATCGGCGATGTTGCGGCGCGCCTGCGCTCGGCTGTTGTGCTGCGAACGCGGGTGGGGGACCGCTGCGAGCGGTCGAAAACGTTGCAAGGCAGGGGGAATCAATTCAGCCAGCCGTTTCGCGAACTCGGTGAGCACACCAGCCAGGTCCGACGAGGACCAGTCGCCTGCCATATAGGACTCGCCGAAGCCGATGAGGCCGTAGCGGCCGACCCTGCGAACCATCGCCTCGGGCCGGTGCACCACCATGGTAGGCAGCGTCGGGTCGGCGGCACCGACTACGGTGCCGTCGGGATACACCACTCGCACCGGTAGGCGCGCCGCGGCACGACGGAACAACCGGTCGGCGATCGTCGGACTCAGCCATCCCCGCGGCACTCGCGCCACATCGGGCCACCGGTCGGAATCAATCTCCGTCGCAACGGTTTCCGCGATCTCAATGGTCACAGCTGGTCGACCCTTTCCTTTTCGGTTGATTCAGGGCGCGGTACGACGGGGACGCGCCGCAGCCACAAGGTGATGCCCTGGACTCGGATGCCGATGGCGCCCATCAGCGGGGCCAGCGGCGCGACGATCTGTAGCTTGACAAGCTCGCCGATGCTGGCCCTTCGCCTGCTGCCGCGTACGGTCGCGACGAACGCAGGCTGATTGTCGCGGTGCAGCGAGATCCGCACGTCCAGTTCGGCGTCCGGCAGGGGAGCGTGAACCAGGTAGTAGCCGTCGACATCGTTGAACGGTGAGACATACAGCTTTTTGCGCACCATCGCCGGGTGGTCCGCGTGGGGTGGCAGCAGGTAGGCATGCCTGCCGCCGTAGGTGTTGTGTACTTCGGCGACGATGTGGCGAACGACGCCCTCGGCTGTCGTGGCACCAGTACAGCGTCAGCGGGTTGAACACGTAGCCCAGCACCCTCGCCTGCATCAGCGCGGTGATCCGGCCGCCGTGCAGATCGATGTCCCGTTCGGCGAGAAATGCGTCCATGCGTTGCCGCAGTGAGTCGTTCGGGCGGCCGTCAAGGTGGTCGGCGGCGTCAAACCTGGCGAAAGGCCGCAGCCAACGCGGCAATTGCGGCAGCCGGTCGATGTCGACGTACCAGCTGTAGCTGCGGTGTTCGAAGTAGTGGTGCACCGGAGCGCGGCGCAGGTGCGTGATCCGGGTCCGGTACAGCGCTGCGGTCAACATGCCACTGCCTCGGCTCTGCGTATGGCCGGCCATTGCGCGCCGAGCCGGCGGGCTGCCCGCATACCGGACGCGGCGCCGTCCTCGTGAAACCCCCAGCCGTGGTAGGCGCCCGCGAACGCTATCCGTTCGTCGTCCAGCGTTGGCAAAAGATGTTGGGCGGCAACGGACTCCGGGGTGTACATCGGGTGGCTGTACGTCATCTCGGCCAGCACTGCCGCCGGGTCGACGTGGTCGCGGCCGCCGAGGGTCACCAGGAACCGGTGCGGACCGTCGAGGCGCATCAGGCGGGTGACGTCATAGGTGACCAGCACGCTGTCGTCGTCCGGGGTGACGAGGTAGTTCCACGAGGCCCTGGCGCGGCGATGGCGTGGCAACACCGATTCGTCGGTGTGCAGCTGGGCATGGTTGGCGCAGTAGGGGATGGCGCCGAGCACAGCCCGTTCGGCCGCGGTGGGTTCGGCGAGCATCAGCAGCGCCTGATCGGGATGCGTGGCGATCACAGCGGCGTCGAAAATCCTTGTGGCAATCGGCGGTTACCGCGACGCCGTCGGCGACTCGACGCACCGAGGCCACCGGGACGCCTGCGCGCACCTCGTCGATGCGGGCCAGGATCGCCTCGACATAGCTTGCGGATCCGCCGACGACCGTGCGCCACGTCGGCGAGCCGAACACCGACAGCATGCCGTGGTGTTCGAGGAACACGAACAGGTAGCGCGCCGGGTAGCGCAGCGCGTCACCGGGCGGGCACGACCACACCGCCGCGACGAGCGGGGTCATGAAGTGGTCGACGAAGTAGCGGGAGAAGCCGTGCCGGTCCACGAATGCGCGGAGCGTTTCGCCGTCGGCGTCGGTCTGCAGCAGCCGGGTCGCCGCCGCGTGGAAGCGTTTGATCTCGGCCAGCATCAGCAGGTACCTCGGCCGGGCGAGCGTCGACCACGACGGGAACAGCCCGCCGATGCCGCGTGCCCCCGCGTACTCCAGGCCGCTGGCGTCGTCGCGCACCGACATCGACATGTCGGTGTCCTGGGTGGCGATGCCCAGCTCGTCGAACAGCCGGCACAGCGTCGGGTAGGTGCGGTCGTTGTGCACCAGGAAGGCCGAGTCGACGCCAACGGTGTAGCCGTCACCCCGATCGACGTAGTGGGTGTGGGCGTGCCCGCCTATGCGGGTGTCGGCTTCGAACAGGGTGACCCGGTCGCGCGCCGACAGTGCGTAGGCGGCGACAAGGCCTGATACGCCGCTTCCGATGACGGCGACTGAGCGTTCGTGCGGGTGTATGTCCACATCGAGGTATTCGGAGCCGTGCGGCCGACGGATGGGTGTCGTACCGTCTCGGGGTGCCTTCGACGTTTTTCGCCGGTGGGACCGTCTGGACCGGTGTCAACGGCCAGACCACCGATGCGCTGTTGGTGGTCGACGGCGCGGTGCAGGCGGTCGGTGAGCAGGCACGGTCGCTTGCCGCGGGTGCCGAACAGGTCGACCTCGGCGGCGGGTTCCTGATGCCTTCGTTCGGCGACGGACACGCCCACCCGCTTCCCGGCGGACTCGAGGCGATCGGGCCGCAGGTGCGGCGGTGCAAGTCCGTCGACGAGATCGTCGACGAGGTACGGAGATTCGCCGCCGAGCATCCCGACGACGAGTGGATCGTTGGCGCTTCCTACGACAGCAGCCTGGCTCCTGACGGCCTGTTCGATGCGCGCTGGCTCGACGCCGCGGTGCCCGATCGGCCGGTCGTGCTGCGCGCGTGGGACTACCACACCGTGTGGTGCAACAGCGTTGCGCTCGAGCGGGCGGGGATCACCGCCGACACCCCGGACCCGGTGCTCGGCGCCATTCCACACCGCGCCGACGGCTCAGTGCTTGGCACGCTGCGGGAGTGGGGAGCCGTCGACCTGGTGCACAACGTCGTGCCGGAGCGGGATCCGAAGGTGCGCGTCGATGCCCTTCGCACGGCCGCCGACTACTACCTGGCCCGCGGTGTGACCTGGGTGCAGGACGCCTGGGTCGAGCCCGGCGACGTCGACACCTATCTCGACGCGGCCCGCCAGGACAAGCTGGCGGTGCGGTTCAACCTCGGCCTGTACGCAGACCCTCGCTACTTCGACTCACAACTCGAGCACTTCGCCGACGCGCGTCGCCGAGTCCAGGACATCGCGTCGCCGCTGCTGACCGCGAACACCGTCAAGTTCTTCGCCGACGGGGTCATCGAGAACGAGACCGGCGCGCTGCTGGCGCCGTACTGCGGATCGCTGCACGACCACGGCATGCAGGTGTGGGACAACCTCGCCGACGCGGCACGGGCCGTCGATGCGCTCGGGTTCCAGATCCACATCCACGCGATCGGCGATGCGGCGGCTCGTCAGGCGCTCGACGCGATCGAGCATGTCGTCGCCACCAACGGACCGCGTGATCGGCGGCCTGTGATCGCGCATGCGCAACTCGTCGACGACGTTGACATCGCCCGGTTCGGCGCGTTGGGAGTGATACCCAACATGCAGCCGTTATGGGCGCAGCTCGATCCGTTGATGGTCGAGCTGACGATTCCGCGGCTTGGCGCGGATCGGGGCGCCAAGCAGTACCGCATCCGCAGCCTCGACGACTCGGGGGCACCACTGGCGTTCGGCTCGGACTGGCCGGTGTCGTCGGGCAGGCCGCTGAAGGGTATCGCGGTGGCGGTGTCCCGCGGCGGGTGGACGCCACACGAGACCATGTCCGTCGAACGAGCACTGAGCGCATACACGGCAGCCGTCGCGCGGCAGGCCTTCGCCGAAAGGCAATGGGGCACAATCACACCCGGATCCGACGCCGACCTGGTGTGGCTTGACCGCGATCCACGGTCCGTACCCGTGGCCGAACTGGATGCCGTGCGGGTCGTCGAAACCTATCTGCGCGGCGGCCGCGTCTACGCAGCGGACTAAGCCGACGTTAGTTGCCACGAGCGGGCGGTCGCGACGAGGCCCTGCACCAACGCCGACGTCGCAGGGGTGAGGCCGTCGTCGCCAGGCAGCCCGCTTCGCGGGCTGATGCCACGCACACGCGGGGTCAGTTCGAGCTGGGTCCCGCCGCGGCGCACGCGGTTGACGGGGTTGTCGGGGTGAAGGCCGCGCAGCTCGCGTGGGATCGCGTCCAGGTCGGTGATGACGTGGTAGCCCGGCACGATGACGTGGTGCGAAAGATGCTCGGCCAGTGCGCGATTGCGGCCGCCGGCCAGCAACTGGGTGCTGCGACCGATGCGGCCGTATCCGTGCAGCGACACCACGACCTCGACGTGGTCGAGGAACTCGGCAAGCCGCTCGGATTCCTGCGCGCGGTACTGCGCTGAGGACAGATGATGCGGATAGTTGTCGGGATGGCGAAGCACGTACACCGACGCGCCTGCGGCCTCGGCGGCGCGTTCGGCGATGACGTCGGTCATCTGCTCAAGGCCGCCGCCATGGATGGCAAGGAAGCCGAACCGCGAACGCAGCGTGCTGTCTTCGATGACTGCGGGATCGGCAAGCAACTCCGAAAGTGACTGCGGCGCAGGCGAACTCGACCTGGTGATGTGCATGGGCCAGTGGGCGGGATCCCAGCGCCGCAGGAATTCGACCCAGCGGTGCGGCAGCCCGTGGTGCACAGCGCCGTCGACGATGCGTTCCAAGTAGCCAGGTCGCGGCGGGCCCGGATCCACGCGATGGTCGATGTAGACCCACGCCTCGGACGGCCCGTCGTCGGTGTGCACGATCAGCCTGTCGCGCCGATACCGCACGGGAACGCCCTCGGCGCTGTCCAGCGTCGCCAGATCGTGGTCGGTCAGCTGCCACACCACGCCGTGCACCTCGGAGCCGTCGAACGGCTCGACGGTGGCCACCCCGCGCTCGTTGATCAGCCAGTCGTGATCGGCGAGTTTCGCAGGCCGCGGATCGACGGCGCCGGGGCATCGCCGCGCCATCTGCGCCACACACAGGTTGGACCCGTACGCGAAGTAGGTGTGACGAGCCACGCGGCGGTCAAAGCTCGCGCGGTGTCTCATGTCGATAGATTGCCACACCACCCCAGCAGGGATCGCCTCTCAATGCACCAGCCGCAGGAAGTCGACGAGCAGGTAGGCCCTTCCTTCCGTCGCAGGTCAGCGCAGGGCGACGCTATCCCTTGACGGTCAGATAGATCAGCACCACATTCAGCACACTGATCAACGCTGCGACCGACCACCCGAGCGCGGTGGTCACGCGGTGGTTCGTGTCCTCTCCCATCAGGCTGCGGATTACCGGTCAGCCGCACCAACGGAATTAGGGCGAACGGGATACCGAAGGACAGCACGACCTGGGACAACACCAGAGCCCGGCTGGGGTCGACACCGATCGCCAGAATGGCGAGCGCCGGGATCAGGGTGACGATCCGACGCAGCAGCAACGGATATGAGCGGCGCAGCAGGCCGCCCATGATCATCGCCCCCGCGTAGGCGCCCACCGATGTCGAGGCCAGACCGGACGCCAGGAGACCGACGGCGAAAAGCAGCGCGACCGTCGGGCCGAGGGTGTCGCGGACGGCGGCATGCGCGCCTTCGATGGAGTCGGTGTTGTCGCGGCCCTGCAGGTTGGTCGCTGCCACCAGGAGCATCGCGAGGTTCACGGCGCCTGCGACGAACATCGCCAGCCCGACGTCCAGCCGCGTCACCTTGAGCAACCGGCGGCGCTGCGGCCCCGCATCGGGGTGACCGTGCCGATCGCGGGCCAGGCCGGAGTGCAGGTACACCGCGTGCGGCATCACCGTCGCACCGAGCATCGCGGCGGCAAGCAGCACGCTCTCGGAGCCCTCGAACCGCGGGAGCAGACCCGCGGCCACCTCGCCTGCCGAAGGAGGTTCGACGAACAGGCTTGTCAGGAATCCGATCGCAATGATCAGCAGCAGCCCGCTGATGACCGCCTCGAAAGTGCGTTGGCCGCGCCGGTTCTGGATCGCCAGCAGTACAAGCGACACCGCTCCGGTGATGACGCCGCCGAGCAGAAGGGGCAAGTCGAACAGCAGGTGCAACGCGATCGCGCCACCGACGACCTCGGCGAGATCGGTTGCCATGGCGACCAATTCGGCCTGCAACCAGTACGCAATGCGGGCCGGGGTTCGGGTGTGGTCGGCGACAGCTTCGGGTAGCGAGCGTCCGGTCACCAGGCCGAGCTTGGCCGAAAGGTACTGCACCAGTCCCGCCATCGCGTTGGCCACGACGATGACCCAGACCAGCAGGAAGCCATATTGCGCGCCGGCGCTGACGTTGGCAGCGACATTGCCGGGATCGACATATGCGATGGCGGCGACGAACGCAGGCCCGAGCAGATACCAACTCGGTCGCAGACGTGTCTCGGTGTCCTGGATCACCTAACCCACTCTCTATCCGGTGGTTCGAATAGAAAAGTTAGGTTAGACGAAACCTTCGGGAGAGGCTAGCGAGGGTGGGCTACCGGCCCCAGCCCCAGCCGCCGAAGCCGATGATCAGACCGCCGCCGCCCCACGGCCAGCCCCAATTGTTGTTCTGCTGGGGTGAGGTGACGATCTGAGTGCTTCCGTTGGTTTGGCACTGCGTCGTGTTGGGAGCGGTGGTGGTGCATTGAGGCGCGGCCGCGGCGACCGGTGCCATCGCGATTGCCGTGCATGCGCCCGTTGCCGCAAAAAATGTTGTGAGAGAGCGAAGCCTGGTTCGCATTGTTGGCCTCCTTAATGGGCCATGGAAATCTTGCTTAGCGGCCGCCGTGGCCGCCGCATCCGTGGGGGCCGTAGTCGCCGGCGTCCATGTCAGTCACGCCGCCGACGTTGCCTGCCGCGGCGAGCACCGGGGTGATGTAGAGCAGGTGCCGCATAGGCTAGGCGAGTCCTTCTTTTCAAGCCCCGAGCTATTAGCCAGCGTACAACCCTTTTCCGGTGATCAGGGGCAAGTCGAGCGTGGTCCTGATTCCCGGTGCGGCATCCACGACCGTGGGGATGGCGTTCACGACTCGCGCCGCCGTGGCGACCAATCCGGCGTGGTTGTGATCGCCCTTGCGGCTGCTCAGGCAGACGTCTAATGCGTACGAGGGCTCGCCCGTCACCTCGACGCGGTAGGAGCCGCCTTCCTGGGCGGGCTGCGGCCAATCCGGGCGAAGGTCGTCACGCAGCCGGGTGACGTGTTCAAGGACGACGGCCGGCTTGCCGTCCTTCATGCCCCTCACCTCGAATCTCAGTGCGGCGGCGCTGCCCTTCGGGATGTGCCCGGCGGCAATCTCGAAATCCTCTGGCGCGGGTTCGCGAACGTAGGTCTCGTTGACCTCGTCGAGTTCGACGCCGAGGCCTGCGGCCAGTTGGCGGACCACCGACCCCCACGCCAAGCTCAGCACGCCGGGCTGCAGCAGCATCGGCAGCTCGTCGAGCGGCTTGCCGAAGCCCATCACGTCGAACATGACGGTGGCGCTGTCGTAGGTGGCGTAGTCGACGATCTCCATGCAGCGGATCTGCTCGATGCTTTGGCAGGTGCCTGCCAGCGCGAGCGGAAGCAGGTCGTTGGCGAAGCCGGGGTCGATTCCGTTGACGAACAGGCTGGCATTGCCCGCCTTGGCGGCGTCCTCGATCGGCGTGACGAGCTCGTCTGGGAGGGTCTGCCACGGGTATTGAAGGAAGACCGCACTGCTGCCGACGACGTTGACACCTGCCGCGAGGATGCGCCGGTAGTCCTCGAGCGCGTCAGGCAGCCTGTTGTCGGCCATCGCGGTGTAGACCGCGCACTGTGGGTTCGTGGCCAACACCTCGTCAAGGTCGTTCGTCGCCTTCACGCCCGTCGAATCATCAAGTCCCGCAAGCTCGGCGGCGTCCATACCCGCCTTGGATTCGCTGGACACCCAGACAGCGGTGAGTTCGAACCGTGGATCGGTGATCAGCTGAGTGAGCGCGTGACGTCCGACATTGCCCGTGCCGATCGCAGCAACTCTGATGGCCATGACTAGCTCCTCACAGGTCGGGGATGGGCAGGTCGAGATTGGGGAAGGTGAGGCCGCCGTCGACCTCGAGCGTCTTGCCGGTCAGGTAGCTGCCCGCGGGGGAGGCAAGATATACGGCGGCAGCGGCGATGTCCTCCGGATCGCCGAGGCGGCGCATGGGAGTGACCTTCTCCATGGGGGTGCGCAGCTCGTCGTTGGAGGCGACGATGTCGAGCGCGGAGGTGAGGATCGAGCCCGGCGCGATCGCGTTGACCCGGATGCGCGGGCAGAGGTCCAGCGCGGCCAGCCGGGTGTAGTGCGCGAGTGCGGCCTTCGCGGTGCCGTAGGCGACAAAGCCGCGGCCCGCCAGCCGACCCATGGTCGACGTGACGTTGATGATGCTGCCTCCGCCGGAGTGCTCCAGCATCAGCGGAACGGCGGCCGCGGTGAGTGCGTGTGCGGTGGAGACGTTGAAGGTGAACGCGTCCCTGAGGTCCTTGGTCGACGTGTTCATCAAGGGTGCAGGCATGGTGCCGCCGACGTTGTTCACGACGATGTCTAGTTTGCCGAAGGCTTCGACGGCCTTGGCCGCCAGCGCAGCGGTGTCCTCGGGGTGCGCGAGGTCGGCGACGACGATCTCAGCGCGCCGCCCCGTGGCCTTGATCTGCTCGGCCACTTCCTCTAGTTGGGACTGCGTCCGGGACGCAATCACCACGTCTGCACCGGCTTCCGCGAATGCCAGTGCCATCGCGGCGCCCAGCCCGCGGCCCGCTCCAGTCACCACCGCGACTTGGTCGTCCAGCCGAAACCTGTCAAGAATCACGTGCGTTTTCCTTCCGTTGCCGGGCGAACCGTAACAGGGGAAGGCGTTGTGCGTGACGTGTTTTTGAAACACGTTCTAGCCTTCTTAGGAAGGCAGTGTCTCGTCCCAGAACTGTCATCAAACGTTGACAGCGCCGAGAGGACAACATCCGACGGCTTTGGGGCGCGGGACGCTTGCGTAGCGCTAGACGGGCTGGAGGTGAGGAACGTCAGTACAAATTGTTTGGACAGGTGACATCGACATAGACGGTGTCACCGGGCATCGGGTCGGGACTTGAAGAGGGGCTATTGACCCTGACCACGGTGCAGTCCGACAGCTGCTGTGTAGTGAACCCGTTGACCCAGTTGATATTGACGAGGTATCCCTCGGCCTGCAGATCACCGATGACAGCGTCCGCTCCGTGAGCGCTGGCGACCGGCGCAGCGGCACCGGCCAGGACGGCGCCTGCCATGCCGAACACCATGGCGACGGATTTGGCTCCCAGCGACATACGCGATTATGACTCCAGGTCTAGGCCGAACTAGAGCCGTTCGAGATAGACGTTTGCGTAGCGGCCATCGTCGAGTGCGTTCTTGCCGTTCATGATCCCACCACGGCGTGGTCGTCGATCCTCTTGAAATGGTCGTGAACGGGCTGCCCGTCGAACACCATCGTTGCGGTGACCTCGCTGCGGAATTCTTCCATCCACAGGCTGCCTTCCCCGTTTTCGGTGTTCGAGTACTTGTTGCCGTCAGCGTCCAAGCAGATTATTAGAGGCGTCGCGTCGGTGGCCGAATTGAAGGTCTTGCCGAACCAATTGATGAGGGCCAACGTTCCGTTAACCCGGTGGCCGGTGTCGAACTCGCCACCTTCCCATTCACCGATCATGCAGTCGATGGTCGCAGGCTCCAGGGTGGCCCAGAACTCGTCGAGGTCGGCGTCGGGGATGAGTACACGCTGCGGTCCGGTCACCAGACGCTGTCCGGCGCGCTCCTTGAGTTCGGTGAATCTCTTGCGGGCCAGCTCGTCGCTCGCGGTGCCCCTCCAATCCGGCGGGCGGTGATGGATTGTGAACCCATTACGGCCGCGCGCGAGTACGCGCGGGCACCTTTTGGCTGTGGCTGAAGTGTTCCTCGCGATCCTGGCACCTGGCGCACAATGGGGTGTAACTCCGAAATCTGGGGAGCCGCGATGAGCGAGCAACCGTACGACTTCTTCGATGAGATCTTCCACCGGTACTTCGGAGCCGCGGTCGGCGTGTATCCGCAAATGGGTGGAGCACTAGTCGCGAGGCTGCTCACACTCACCGACGATGTCCGGGATCGATTAGCCGAGCCCCGCCGCGCCGCGCTGGCGTGGTGCAAAGTCGAGACCCCGAACGCCAGGACCGCCTCGGAACTCTTCGTGATCACCCAACATGGGCTGATGTATGCCGCAAGGTTGAACGAGTCGCGCCGGGCGTTGTATTACTTGGCCACGCCGCCCGGTTTGTTCGATCCCTTCGTCGATCAGATCGACAGCGCCGAACTACGTGACGGCGAGGTTGTCGTGGTTGACAGGGGGTTCGGTCGTGACCTCGCATCGGCTCATCCGATGGACGCCGCGCTGCGCCGGATACTCGACGAGCACCTGGCGCTGCGGGTGGATCTCGTCAGCCGGTGACCATGCCGGCGATGAGATTGATCGCGGTCGCCAGAATGCCGGTGCCAAATAGGTATGACAGCAGACAATGCCGCAGTACGACGGCGCGAATGATGGGGTCCGACACACTCGTATCCGACACCTGGTAGGTCATGCCAAGGTTGTAGCCGAAGTACAAGAAGTCGCGAAATTCCGGTCGATAATTGGGCTTATTGAAGTCGATTCCGCCCGCTGTCGGCGTGTAGTAGAGGTACGCATATCGGGCGGCGTACATCAGGTGCAGCCCGGCCCAGGCCATGAAAACCCCCGCAAGGGCAGTCGCAGCGGCGGCGGGGTCAGCGTGGGTGCGTTGCGGATTAGTAGCACGACGACGCTGAACAGTGCACCAAGCGCCGCGGCAACGACTGCCAACTCCTCGCCCACCGGATTGAATGCCTCACGGTGCGCGTTGTGGTGTGTGGCATCGGCATCCATGGGCCACAACAGGATCCAGCCGGCAGCGACGAAGACGGCTCCCGTCGTGGAGATCCCGACGAGTACGCCCATCGGCACATCGGTCAGCGCGCCGACACCCACGCCGATCGCGCCGCCGATCAGGCCCGACCCTGCCAGCCGGGCCACAGCCGACCGAGGAATTACAGCGCTGGTCAGCGCTAGTGCGCGGCGACTCGGGCTGTCCACGTCGCTACTTCTTCGCGGCTGCCTTCGCGGCGGCCTTCTTGGCCGGTGCCTTCTTGGCAGCGCCTTCTTCGCAGCCGTCTTCTTCGCCGCCTTTTTTGCAGGCGCTTTCTTGGCGGGTGCCTTTTCTTCGCGTCGTGCCTTCACGCTGGCTTCCAGTTTGGCCAGCAGATCGGACACGTCCTCGGTCTCGTCGAGCTCCTTCGGCTGCTCCTCGGTGGTAAACGCCTCGCCGCCTTCGAGTTTCGCCTGGATCAGCTCATGCAGCTGTTCCTGATAGTCGTCGTGGTAGCGGTCCGGGTTGAAGTCGTCGGTCATCGACTCGACAACCTGCTCCGCCATCTTCAGCTCGGCGGGCTTGATCTCGACTTTCTTGTCGAGCTCGGGGAAGTCGGGATCGCGAATCTCGTCGGGCCACAACAGCGTCTGGATGACCATCACGTCGCGCTTGGAAAAATCCCTCACCCGCAGCGCCGCAAGCCGCGTCTTGTTACGCAGCGCGAAGTGCACAATCGCGACCCGGTCGCTTTCCATCAACGTCTTCGCGAGCAGTACGTACGACTTCGACGACTTCCCTTCCGGTTCCAAAAAATAGAGCGGTCGTACATCATCGGGTCGATGTCGCTCGCGGGCACGAACTCCAGCACCTCGATCTCGCGGCTGCGTTCCTCCGGCAGCGTGGCGATGTCGTCGTCGGTGATCACCACCGTCTGGCCGTCGTCGGATTCGAAGGCCTTCGCGATGTCGCGGTACTCGACGACTTCGCCGCACACCTCGCAGACCCGCTTGTAGCGGATGCGTCCGTTGTCCTTCGCGTGGACCTGGTGGAACTTGATGTCGTGGTCTTCGGTCGCGCTGTAGACCTTGACCGGGACGTTCACCAGGCCGAAGGCGATGGATCCTTTCCATATAGAACGCATAAGGCCAGGCTAGCCGGGTTGCGGGCAGCAGCGGGCCCGACCCGGCCGCTGCAGCATCCCGCGTCACCCGATCGGGCAGGTCAGCGCCCGCCCGCGCCACCGTCAACGCCGAGCACAGCGCCGCCGTTTGGACCACCGCGGTCAGCGCATCGACTTTTATCCCTGCCAGTTGCGGGCGACGCTCGGCGCCGAGCACACCAAGTGACCACAACGCATCGATCAGCCCCGTCATGAACGCGTCGCC
>CAWIEE010000040.1:0-34677 GCA_963835075.1 uncultured Actinomycetota bacterium
GCCCGTTGCCACAGGCTGAGGTCGATCAACTTCCGGTAGGCATCAGGGCGGGCCGCCAACAAGGGCCGCATGGGGGCGGGCATGAAGGTCACCGTGTCGTTCACGAGCAGACAATCACCGGGCGCAGCGTTCGCGGTGACCAGGTCGGCCACCTGGCTGTAGTCCATTCCGTATTTAGCGTACGGACTACGCTGCGCCAAAACATAATTCGGTCCTGCCGCAAGAGCAAAAGCACTCACGATGGCCGCCGCTGCCCATGGCCTAACAGCCAATGTGCCAATGCATACGCCCAAGACCAGTGCCATGGCCGGTGCGGTGAAGCATAAGTAGCGAGGCGTATATATCGGGTGAGCCAACGCAGACCACGACAGGATCAAGACAGTCGGTATCACAAGCCATGCGATCGCCAAGGTCAACAATTGCTCATCAGTCTGGGCCAGTCGCGCGGATGTGCAGAGCCACACGACAATAGCCGTCGCCACGACCAGCGCCGATGCGATCGCGAACGGCGGGCTTCGTTCGAAATATTGTTGGACCGCAACGTCTTCGATCGTCCGGCGCCCTATCGGTGCGATCCAAATGATCTGATGCACTTGACCGATGGCAGCTGCCACGAACGGCGTCACACCACAGCACGCGAGTAAAGCCACAATGGCCAACCGCACAACGACCGCTTGAGTGGGCCGGTAGAGACAAACGAAAGTGACGTGCGCCAACAACACGAGCGCGAGATACACGTCGAGCAGAATCGACGTCGCTAGGACGATCCCATACGACAGCCAGACCCAAGCGTTGCGGCGACGTGTGGCGTAAACGAGCAGTACGGTCAGCCACACGGCGGCCGCCATCGAAAACGCATACGGCCGAGCTTCGATGCCTGCCCACGTCGCCCGGGGCAATATCCCGCAGACAATCCCCGCGCTCACCGCGACAATGCGAGATGAGAACTGCTTGCCCAACACGACGACTCCCGCCGCTGCGGCACCGACCGCCAGCCCGCTTGGCGCGCGGGACCAGAACTCCGTCGGCGGGAAGACCTGAAACCAACCGTGCATAAGCAGGTAATACAGGCCGTGGACAGCATCGACATTGCTCAACATCTGCCACAACTGAGGCAGGGAACGACTGTAGGAGGCTGAAATGGTCGCGGCCTCGTCGTACCAGAAAGAAGGGCGGGCCGCGCCGCTCAGACTTACTGCTGCGGCCAACGCTCCGACGATCAGCGGGTCCAGCACAGCCGGCGGCCGTCTCACAGAAACTCCCGGCCCAACACGCCGCTATGTTGCCAGAAGCGCGGTGCGCGTCTTCTCACCGATCATCTTTTGCCGTTGGAGATGCTGCCCAAGATGTGGGACACATCTCCCCGCATTCGGATTCAAAGGCGCGCTTCCGCCCTTGAACTGCGGATGCGGTGTCGATCACTTTGTCCACGCGGTCGTAAGGTGTGCTAAAGGGCATGTTTGCTGCGTAAATCGTCGGTGGCCGTACGCGTCTGGCGGTATCAGATCGTGGAAGCTTTCTTCAAATGTAACGATTTGGTATACGGTGCTGTCTGTGGGCCGTCACTCATTAGCCACGGACCGGCGGAAATCGCCGGCGCTGCTGGCTGCGGTCATCGCTCCCCTCGCCGTGTTCTTCGCGGTCGGGGCAGATGTTCATCCGGTCGCCGCCGAGCACCAGGCCAAACCAGTCATCGCAGCCGCCGCGCGAGTTCTGAACCCCGTTCCGCCGTGCTGCTTGGAGATCGTCGCCGCGGCACCGATCGCGCTCGCGTCGGCCAGCGATGATCAGTCGAGCGTGAATACCCGTTCCGCCGAGATAGTTTCGGCATCGAGATGGCGGACAGTCGATCGCACTTTGCCGGTCGGCCGTGCGCCGGAGCGGGGCCTGCAGGTCGAAACCATCCTTGCTTCTCGTGCTATCAGTGCGGCGTTTCCCGAGATTCAGGAAATGGGCGGCGTGCGACCTGACCCGCTGCCGTGGCATCCCAACGGTTTGGCCATCGATGTGATGATCCCCAACCCGGGCACCACCGAGGGCATTGCGCTGGGAAACGAGATCGTCGCGTACGTGCTCAAGAATGCGGCTCGGTTCGGGATGCAGGACGCGATTTGGCGCGGCGTCTACTACACGCCCAACGGCGCCCAAACAGGTGGCGGCTACGGCCACTACGACCATGTTCACGTCACCACTCATGGCGGCGGATATCCGACCGGGAATGAGATTTACTTCCGCTGAGCCGGTTCGGTGCGCTAAGACCGAGCGCAATTTGCGGGCGGCTCCAAACAAACCGGCGAATAGCGCTGCAGGAGCCGCCTCTCGTGGCGTGGGTTCAACGCCGCCAGGCGGATGTCGCCACCGTAGTGCTCGAGGACCCGTCGATCCATGACACGACGCCACACCGAGGGGATGAAGGCAATCAACAGCATGGTCGGGTAACCGGCAGGAAGCTGGGGGGCCTCGTCGGCGTGGCACAGTGCCTGATATCGGCGAAGGGGATTCGTGTGGTGATCAGAGTGTCGTTGCAGTTGGAAGAGAAACGAGTTGGCGACCAACGTGTTGTTGTTCCAGCTATGCGACGGGCCCACGCGTTCGTAGCGTCCGTCGGGCAAAAGCTGTCGACGCAGTCCGTAATGCTCGATGTAGTTGATGGCTTCCAGTAGGCAGAAACCGAGCACCGCCTGTCCGATCAGCCACCCGAGGACGTCGACACCGAACGCTGCTGTGAGGAATCCGAACAGAGCCACGCTCAACAGCCATGCATTTAAGACGTTGTTCTGCCAAGACCACCGCGACCGGCCCCTACGCGTGAGGCGCCGGCTCTCCAGGTTCCACGCGGACCGCAGGCTCCCGAACACCGATCTCGGGATGAAGAACCAGAGGCTCTCGCCCAGCCGGGAGCTCGATGGGTCGCGGGGGGTGGCGACATTCACGTGGTGGCCGCGGTTGTGCGCGACGAAGAAGTGCCCGTAGCAGGTCTGCGCCAGCGCCACCTTGCTCAGCCGCTGTTCCGCCTGTGCCCGCTTGTGCCCCAGCTCGTGTGCGGTGCTGATGGAGATTCCGCCGATTCCGCCAATCGTGACCATCAAGCCCACTTTGTCGATCTGGCTCATCTCGACCCAACCGCCGCCGCTCCACAACCAGCATGCGAGAAGCAGCGAAAGGTACTGAATCGGCAGGTATAGATAGGTGGCCCAGCGATAGAAGGGGTCGCGCTCCAACCGGGCGAGTGCATTGTCGGAAGGATTGTTGGTGTCGGCACCAACCGCGTGGTCGAGGATCGGGATGATCACGAACGTCAGGACCGGGCCGGTCCACCAGAAGACGTCGAGGCCGGTCGTCAGCACCGCCAGCCAGGAAACGACGCCCAGAGCGGGGACGACCAAGCCGAGAAGCCATACGTACCTCTTCGGGTCGTGCCTGCGCGGGACGATAAGCGCATCCGTTGTGAACAAGTCCCCTCCACACAGATAAAACTGCCACCCCAGTTAATTCCCGACCCGAACGAATAGTACCGCAGTCAGGCGCATTCGCGCCCATAACCATGACCTTTCTCATGACTGGGAATCTGCTGTGAGGCTTGGGGATGTCCCTGGCGAACTTCTGGCGTGCCAGACCGCGAACCGGGACAGATGCCCAGAGTAGCGGCTCATTCCTGCTTTGCGCACGTCGCGTCGCTGCGCCCACCGTACTGAATCGAACGGCGGGCCGTCGCGGGTGATTCGCTAGCATCGAAGCTGCGCAGATGTGAAATGGTGGCAAAGTCGCACTAAATGCGCGTGCCGCGAAAGATTCGGCCAGCTATCGATTTTCGAACTGCATCACACATTCCCCAAAAGGCCCGGAGGAGGTAAATTGCACCGCTCGCCGTCCGACGGGAAGTTGGCCGTCGGCCCTCGTCCCGGCGCCGGCATCACCCGCAGGCGGTTCCTGTACAGCGCCGCAGGAGCTACGGCCGCAGCAGGCGCCGGCGTCATCTATGCGTTGACGCGAGAACAGCCCGCGGCGCGGGCGCACTATGCGGCGATCGTCGTGGGTAGTGGTTACGGCGGCGGGGTTTCCGCACTGCGCCTTGGGCAGGCCGGTGTGGAGACGCTGATCGTAGAAAAGGGTCGGCTGTGGGACCACCCGGACGACGATGGCAAGCGCTTCTCCAAGATGCTGCCCCCCGACAATCGTGCGGGCTGGTTTACCACGGTTGCGCCCAGCCTCGTACCTTCGTATGACGGCATCTCGATGGCTGACTTCGCGAAATATGCGCCGTCGACTCAGCCGGTCCAGGCGGGAATCTGCGACAGGGTCGCGCAGGGCGCGCACAACATCTTTCGAGGCATCGCAGTGGGCGGCGGATCGATGATCAACGCGGCCATAGCCGCCATTCCAACTCCCGGTCAGGTGCGGGAAGCCTTTCCCGATATCGATCCGTCGGAATTCTTGGGGACCTACATCGAGCGCGCCAAGCAGACACTGCGAATCAACTACCGGGATATGCAGTGGTTCGAACAGACACCTTGGTTTCAGTACGCACGCGTGGGGCGTCAATACGCACAGGCAGGCGGATACACAGTCGATTACAACGGCAGCGCGTACTCCTTTGATTACATGAAACAAGAGGAGGCTGGTCAGGTACCACGGTCAGCGCTCGATTTCGAGCAGCAGTACGGCAACAACTTTGGCCGATTGGGCAGTGTTGACCAGACGTACATCACGGCGGCACTGAAGACCGGCAAGGTCAGCTTGAAGTCCATGACCGAAGTGCTTGATATACGGCGTGAGCCGTCGGGCGAGTACGTCGTCTCAACGCGAGAGATCGACCGATTTGGAAAAGAGGTCGCGCGCGACGAAATCGGTTGCAATCAACTCTATCTCAGTGCAGGCGTGCTCGGTACCAATCGACTACTTCTGCGTGCCCGCGACACTGGCGCGTTACCGGATCTCAGCGCGGCTATCGGTCGCGGCTACGGCAACAATGGCGACGTCATGGTGGCGCACAAGACTAAAGACAGCGAGCCCGTCGGCACACAGCAGTCGCTGATGGGCTTCATCAGCCTTGACGGTCGAGACGACCCCGACAATCCGGTGTATGCCAGCATGTTCTCGATTCCTGTGCCGCAGGAGACACACACGCTGGGCTACTACGTGATGGTGAAAACCGGTGACCGCGCCGACATCACCTACGACCGCGCTTCCGACTCGATCAGCATCGACTGGCCGCAGAGCTATACCGACCACCTCGTCGCACGAGCGCGAGCGGTATTCGACCGAGTCAACAAGGCCAACGGTGTCGACTATCGCAGTGACATCTTCGAGGGGCAGGTCTTCGCCCCCAATACGGTTCACCCCCTTGGCGGCTGTATGCGCGGCATCGCGACGGACAGCTTTGGCCGTGTGAACGGATACAACAACCTTTACGTCAACGACGCCTCGCTGATGCCCGGCTACCTGGGTTGCAACCCGTTCATGACAGTCACAGCACTCGCCGAGCGCAACATCGAGGGAGTGCTGGCCGGACGCCGCTGAGTCGAGCCCCGAAGTTGAGCCGGCAGCGCTGGTAGATGTGGAGCCGATGACGGGAATCGAACCCGCGTATTCAGCTTGGGAAGCTGATGTTCTGCCATTGAACTACATCGGCGTTGCTGATCACGAAGGCTAACATTCAAGCGGCTACGCTCGTCGCGTGCTGCTCTCCGATCGCGACATCAGGGCCGAAATTGCCGCCGGGCGCCTTGGCATCGATCCGTATGACGCCGAGCCTGGTGCAGCCGTCGAGCGTCGACGTCCGTCTCGACAACATGTTCCGCGTTTTCAACAACACCCGCTATACCCACATCGATCCGTCCATCGCAGCAGGACGAGCTGACCACGTCTGGTCGAGCCGGATGCTGGCGAGCCGTTCGTGCTGCACCCCGGCGAGTTCGTGCTCGGCTCGACGCTGGAACTGTGCACGCTGCCCGACGACCTTGCCGGCCGGCTGGAGGGCAAGTCGTCGCTCGGCCGCCTTGGCCTGCTGACCCACTCGACCGCGGGTTTCATCGACCCCGGCTTTTCCGGCCACATCACCCTGGAGCTGTCGAACGTCGCGAACCTGCCGATCACGCTGTGGCCGGGAATGAAGATCGGCCAGCTGTGCCTGCTGCGGCTGACCAGCCCCGCCGAGCACCCCTACGGCAGCGCGCAGGCCGGCTCCAAGTACCAAGGCCAGCGCGGCCCGACCCCGTCGCGCTCGTATCAGAACTTCATCAAGTCCAGCTGACCGAGACCGCCTACGCAGAGGGCGTGCACGGGCATCAGCCGTCCCGCCGTCCTTCAGCCGAAGAAGGCTGAGCGGTCGCGAAATTTTGAACCGTGGGCCGACGGTTCTCGTTGACGCGAGTAGGGTCGATTATCGGCACGAGTGGAGCAATCTCATCGTCGTCAGCGAATGCCGCGGGATGTAACGCTTGGGCCGGTCGCGACGAAAAATATCTAGTTGTCGGCTTGTGCGGGATGCCGGGCAATCAGAAACCCAAACAGCCTAGCAAACACTTTGGAGGGGTCAGTGGACATCGTGTTGGGTGTATCGATGACACCTACGACGGTCCGCATGGTGCTGGTCGAAGGCGAGAAGGCCGACGGTTCGATTGTTGATCACGATGCCTTCGAAATCACCGCCAACGACTCGTCAGCAACGTCTTTGAGCGCGGCCGACCAGGTCGTCGAGGCCGTGCTTGGCACCAAGGAGAGCGCTGCCGCCGGCGGCCACCACTTGAAGTCGATCGGCGTCACGTGGACCGACCACGCGGAAGCCTCCGCTCTGCGCGACACCCTGTCAGCGCGGGGCATCGACGACGTGATGCTGGTGTCCGACGGCCATGCCGCCGCGGCGCTCGCCCAAGCCGTGGGCCGGGCCGTTGGTTACGCCACCACCGCACTGTTGTTCATCGAGCGCGACACCGCCACGCTGTCGGTGGTGCAGACCGACGACGGCTCTGTTGTGAAGGTGCTGAGCCGCTCATTGCACAGCGAGGACGCGATGGCCGTGCTCACCGAGATGGCCGCGGCTGTCGACGCCCAGGACACGGCGCCGCAGGGCATGTTCGTTGTCGGCTCCGGTGTGGACGTGAGCTCGGTGAAGGCACACCTGGAGCACCTCGTCAGCCTGCCGGTGAGCGCACCGGACGAACCGGAAATCGCGCTGGCCCGTGGCGCGGCGTTGGCGTCGGCGCATGCGCCCTCCTTTGAGGCAACCACCGTCGGGCTCGCCTACTCCCAGGACCCCGACGGGACGACCGCCGGTAACGCCTACGTGGGCCTTGCCGCCGCTGAAACTCAGCTGGCTCCCGTCGGCGCCGGTCTGGTGGACGACTACGGGTCGCAGACCGATATGGAGCCGATCGCCGAGGAGGGCCGCAAGCCCTTCCTGCTCGTCGGCAGCGCGCTCACGTCGATCTTCGTGGTTGGCGTTGTGGCGCTGGTGATTTCGCTCGCCGTCAGCATCCGGCCGACGGTGGACCAACGGCCAAACCCTGGCCCGAACGCGATTGTTCCGAGCACGGTGGCCCCCGCGCCGGTGCAGGCGCCGGTGCAGGAGGCGCAGCAGCCCGTCGCGCCGCCGCCACCCCCGGAGACCATCAAGGCACCGGTGCCCGTCGCCGTGCAGGAGACGCCAGCTCCGCGCCAGGTGTTCGTCGAGCATGCACCTGCCCCCCAGGCACCCCCACCCGCCCCTGCCCCGGCCGCGCTGCCGCCGCCGCCGCCTCCTGAGGCGCCCCCCGCTCCGCTTCCGGTGGCGCCCGCGCCTATCCCGTATGTCCCGGCGCCGATATACAGCCCGCCGGTGTACAACCCATACCTGCCGCCGCCCGCTTACTACCCACGGCAGAGGCCGTGGACACCGCCGTGGCAGCAGCAACCGGCGCCGTGGCAGCAGCAACCGGCGCCGCAGCAGCCGCCTCAGCAGGATCCGCCAGAAAACCCGCCGCCGTGGCAGTCGCCAGGATCCGGCGGGGGCTCGGGTTCCGGTGGCTACCCAGGATCCGGCTCCGGTGATTACCCGGGCTCGGGTTCCGGTGGTTACCCAGGTTCGGGGTCCGGTCGTCACGGCAACGGCGGCCCAACCAACTGCTTCCTGATCTTCTGCAGTCGCTAGCGGCGCCTAGCGGCCCCCACTCGTTACCTGCCGTTGGCTTGGCGCTCAGTGTCACTTAGCGGTTAGCTCATCGCGGCTGCATATAGAGGCAGTATGCGATGCACCGTCTTCGGCACGGGTTATCTCGGCGCGACACATGCAGCCGGTATGGCCGAACTCGGACACGACGTGATCGGCGTCGACATCGATGCCGGAAAGGTCGCGAAGCTGGCGGGCGGCGACATCCCGTTCTACGAGCCCGGCCTCCGAAAGATGTTGAGCGACAACCTCGCTGCCGGTCGACTGCGCTTCACCACCGACTACGATGAGGCGGCCGAGTTCGCCGACGTCCACTTCCTGGGTGTCGGAACCCCGCAGAAGAAGGGCGAATACGGCGCCGACCTGCGTCACGTGCATGCCGTGATCGACACGCTGGTACCTCGCCTGCGCAGGCCCGCGGTGATCGTCGGCAAGTCGACGGTTCCTGTCGGCACCGCCGCCGAGCTGTCGGATCGGGCCCGCCGCCTGGCGCCCGACGGTGTCGACGTCGAGGTGGCGTGGAATCCCGAATTCCTGCGTGAGGGCTTCGCCGTACACGACACCCTGCATCCCGACCGCCTTGTGCTTGGCGTGCAACAGGATTCGGTTCGGGCCGAGGCCGTTATCCGGGAAGTGTATGCGCCCCTGCTTGACGAGGGTGTGCCGTTCCTGGTCACCGACCTGCAGACCGCGGAGTTGGTCAAGGTGTCCGCGAATGCCTTTCTCGCCACCAAGATCTCGTTCATCAACGCGATCTCTGAGGTATGCGAGGCCGTCGATGCCGACGTGACGGTGCTGGCGGATGCGCTGGGCTATGACCCCCGGATCGGACGCCGATTCCTCAACGCAGGCCTCGGCTTTGGCGGCGGCTGTCTGCCCAAGGACATCCGCGCTTTCATGGCCCGGGCCGGCGAGCTCGGCGCCAATCACGCGCTGACGTTCCTCCGCGAGGTCGACAGCATCAACATGCGGCGTCGCGTTCGCATGGTCGATCTGGCGACGAAGGCGTGCGGTGGCTCGCTGCTCGGCGCCAACGTGGCCGTGCTCGGGGCCGCGTTCAAACCCGAATCCGACGATGTTCGGGACTCGCCTGCACTCAACGTCGCGGGCATGCTGCAACTCAACGGCGCCACGGTCAACGTCTACGACCCGAAGGCGATGGAGAACTCGCAGCGCCTGTTCCCGACACTGAACTACTCGACGTCGGTGGTGGAGGCGTGTGACCGCGCCGACGCCGTGCTGGTGCTCACCGAATGGCGCGAGTTCGTCGAGCTCGATCCTCACGAGCTGGCCAGCACGGTGCGCGCCAAAGTCGTTGTCGACGGCCGCAATTGCCTCGACATCGACGTGTGGAGCAGCGCGGGCTGGCGGGTCTATGCCCTTGGCAGGAGCGTGGAGAGCGTCAACCAGCAGAAGCCTGCTTGAGCATTCCGTCGAAGCCCTGCCACAACAGCATGAATACGAGTTCGACCACGCGTTCGCGTGGCACGTCGCGGTTCTCGTACCACCAGGTTGCGACGCCATGGCACGCCGACTGCGTTGCGCGGGCAAGGATCCACGCTCCTTCGTCGACAGTGATGCCCTTCACGGATTTGGCGTCCGCGGCGCCGAACCGAATGAGCTCGGCGATGCCCGAGATGGCGCGGTCGGCGAGTTCCTGACAGACCGCGGCGATCTCCGGGTCGGGCGGCGGATCGCGGTGCAGGAAACGCCACATGAACGGATCCTCCTCGACGAACTCGAAGTACCTCGCGATGCTGGCGCGGAGAAGTTCCTCGGCCGATGCGCCCTCGAGGCGGCGCAGTGAGCGCTCCCTCAACTGCTCGGCATGTACTTCGAGGAGCGTGATGAAGAGTTCGCGCTTGGAGCCGAAGTGGTCGTAAAGAACGGAGGGCACCACACCGGCTCGGGTGGCGATGTCCTGCATTTTCGCGTCGTAGCCACTTTCGGCGAACACCTCGACCGCCGCATCGAGGATGCGGGCCCGCCGTTCCTCGGCCGGTATCCGCTTCCTTGCCATACCGAATAGTAATTCGGTAAGCTCACATCACATTACCGAACAGCAATTCGGTTGGACGGAGTGTCATGGCGCCCATGAAGCAACGGATCCGTTGGATGGCCCTGCATGGATTTGTACGCGGGCTTTCGAGATTCGCGGCCCGCCGCGGCGATCCGCAGGCCAGGCTGATCGCCGACCCGTTGGTGCGGGAGGATCCCGCGGCATTCGCCGACGAGATGAGACCACGCGGCCCGGTGATCCGAAGCCGCGCCGGGCTGTTGACGTTCGATCACCAGGTCGCCAACGAACTGCTGCGGTCCGACGACTTCCGGGTCTCATCGCTCGGCGGCAACCTGCCCCCGCCGCTGCAGTGGGTGATGCGCAAGACCGACCCCGGTCTGCTGCATCCCATCGAGCCGCCGTCGCTGCTGTCCATCGAGCCGCCCGACCACACCCGATGCCGCAAGCTGGTGTCGTCGGTGTTCACCACACGGGCCGTGGCAGCGCTGCGCGAACGTGTGCAGCAGACCGCCAACGAGCTGCTCGATGACATCGATGACCAGACGGGCGTCATAGACGTCGTCGGCAAGTACTGCTCGCAACTGCCGGTCGCGGTCATCGGCGACATCCTCGGTGTTCCGGATTCCGACCGCTCGCGTATTCTGCATTTCGGTGAGCTGGGGGCACCCAGCCTGGACATCGGCCTGACATGGAAGCAATACCTGCAGGTGCACGACGGCATCGCCGGGTTCAACACGTGGCTGGCCGGCCATCTGCAACAGCTGCGCCGCAGTCCGGGCGATGACCTGATGAGCCAGCTCATCGTGGCCTCCGACGAAGGAGCGGGGCTGTCCGAGCGCGAGCTGCAGGCTACCGCCGGGCTTGTGTTGGCGGCGGGTTTCGAGACCACGGTCAACCTGTTGGGCAACGGGATCCGGATGCTGCTCGACAGCCCGGACCACCTCGAGACGCTTTCGGCACGGCCGGAGCTGTGGCCCAACACCGTCGAGGAGATCCTGCGGCTGGATTCCCCGGTGCAGATGAGCGCACGCGTGGCGCGCAAGGACCAGGATGTGGCGGGCACAGCGGTCAAGCGCGGTGAATTGGTGATCCTGCATCTGGCCGGGGCCAACCGCGACCCGAAGGTCTTCACCGATCCGCACCGCTTCGACATCGAACGCGACAACGCAGGTAAGCACCTGTCATTCTCCGGCGGCAGGCACTTCTGCCTCGGCGCCGCACTTGCGCGGGCTGAAGGCGAGGTCGGGCTGAGGACGTTCTTCGAGCGATTCCCGGACGCCCGGCTGGCAGGCGACGGCAGCCGCCGCGACACCAGGGTGCTGCGCGGTTGGTCGTCGCTCCCGATCACGCTTGGCAGGGCACGGACCGTTGTAGGTTCGTAGGGTGGATTTCCGAGCCGCGCTGCTCGACCAGACCCGGGACTTCGGGGAACTGATCCGCGGTGCAGACCCGTCAACGCCGGTGTCGACGTGCCCTGGCTGGACGCTGAAGCAGCTGTTCCGCCATGTGGGGCGCGGAAACCGTTGGGCCGCACAGATAATCGCTGACCACAGGACCGAGGATCTCGACCCGCGCGATGTTCGCGATGGCAGACCCCGGACGACCCCGACGCCGCGATCGACTGGTTGAACAACGGCGCGCAACAGATCATCGACGCCGTCGACCGCGTCGGCCCCGAGACGCGGGTGTGGACGTTCATCGGGCCGCGCCCCTGCGGTTGGTGGATCCGCCGACGCCTGCACGAGGCCACCGTGCACCGCGCCGACGCGGCACTCGCACTTGGCCTGAGTTCGAGCTGTCGCCGGAACTGGCCGCCGATGGGATCAGCGAATGGATCGAGCTCATGACCGTCCAGGCCAACCCGAAGGCACCTCCATTGCCGAAGGGGCGGACATTGCATCTGCACGCCACCGACGACGGACTGGGGCCCTCCGGGGAGTGGACGATCGTCAACGACCAGGAGGGCGTCGGCTGGTCGCACGACCACGGCAAGGGCGACGCCGCGGTGCGGGGGCCTGCCAACGATCTGCTGCTCGCGATCGTGCGCAGGCGCACCGCCGCCGAGGCCGGTGTCGAGATATTCGGCGACAACGCCGTGTGGGACGGCTGGCTGGAGTACACGCCGTTCTAGGTGGCGTAGTTTTTCGACCATGACGACTTCGGAGATCGCGACCGTCCTCGCCTGGCATGACGCTCTCAACGAGCGCGACCTCGACACGCTCATTCTGGTTTCCAGCGACGACATCGAGTTCGGTGACTCGACCGGCGCAGGCCAGGGCCATGTGGCACTGCTCGAGTGGGCGAGTTCGCTGGACGTCTCCGCCGCCATCCCCGGCCGGATGTATGTCCACGACGGCGTCGTGGTTGCCGAGGAGACACGGACGGGGAAGGCGTCGGCGTTCCGTGTCGTGCACGACCACGTCACATCGGTGTTCCGTCACCCCGACCTCGCCGCCGCGCTGGCCGCCACCGAGCTGACCGAGAACGACCTGGCCGGCTGATGCGCGGCATCATCCTGGCCGGCGGATCGGGGACGCGGCTGTACCCGATCACCATGGGCGTGTCCAAGCAGCTGCTCCCCGTGTACGACAAGCCGATGATCTACTATCCGCTGTCGACGCTGATGATGGCGGGCATCCGCGACATCCAGATCATCACCACCCCCGACGATGCTGCGGCATTTCGCCGATTGCTCGGCGACGGTTCGGACTTCGGCATCAACATCACCTACATGGTGCAGGACCGCCCCGACGGGCTGGCGCAGGCATTTGTGATCTGCGCCGAGCACATCGGCGACGATTCCGTGGCATTGGTGTTGGGCGACAACATCTTCTACGGGCCGAACTTGGGCACCAGTCTGCGCCGGTTCCAAAGTATCAGCGGGGGAGCGATTTTCGCGTACTGGGTGGCCAACCCTTCCGCCTATGGCGTCGTGGAGTTCGGCGCCGACGGCACGGCGCTGGCGTTGGAGGAGAAGCCGGCCACCCCGAAATCGCAATACGCGGTGCCGGGTCTGTACTTCTACGACAACGACGTCGTCGAGATCGCGCGGTCGCTTAAGCCCTCTGCGCGCGGTGAGTACGAGGTCACCGAGATCAACCAGATCTACCTGAACCAGGGCCGGCTGGCGGTCGAAGTGCTTGCGCGTGGCACGGCATGGCTGGACACCGGAACGTTCGACTCGCTGCTGGACGCCAGCGACTACGTGCGCACCATCGAACGCAGGCAGGGCCTCAAGATCAGCGTGCCTGAGGAAGTCGCGTGGCGCGTCGGATTCATCGATGACGACCAGCTGGCCGCCCGCGCGCACACCCTGCTCAAGTCGGGATACGGTGCATACCTGCTGGAGCTGCTGGAGGCGCTAGTTGGCGTCGCGAGCACGGCCGCGATCGCTGTCGTCAACGGCACCGACAGTGCCAGCGCGATGCCGCCGACCGCAGAGCGGGCGATCTCGATGGCCACGCTCTCGCTGGTCAACACATCGCCCAGGGAACGGCCTGCGACGCTGAATAGCAGCAGGAGCGGCAACGCGCTGCCCGCATAAGCCAGTACCAGCGTGTAGACGGTACTGGCGATGTGGTCGCGGCCCACCCTCATTGCGCCGCGGAAGATCGTCTGCCGGGAGCTGCCTTCGAGCCCGGCCAGCTCGAACACCGTGGACGCCTGTGTGACCGTAACGTCGTTGAGCACGCCGAGCGAGCCGATGATGAAGCCCGCAAGCAGCAGGCCGGTGATCGATACGTTGCCCATATACGCAACGACCACGTTGCTCTGATCGTCGGAAAGCCCGGTGAGGTGAAGCAGTGCGATTGCGCCCCTAGACAACAACGCTGCGAGCAACAGCGCCGTCAATGTGCCGAGCAGAGCCGCACTGGTTCGCAGGCTCACCCCGTGCGCCAGGTAAATCACCGCGTACAGAATCACTGCCGACGCCACCAATGCGACAGGGATGGCGCTGGCCCCGTCGCGCAGGGCGGGCAGCAGGAACAGCACCAACACCATGAATGCAACGATGATGCCGATCAATGCGCGCAGCCCGCGCCACCCGGCGACCGCAACGACCACGACCGCGAACACCGCGGCCAGCGCGATCAGCGGCCACGTCCGCTCGTAGTCGAAGAAGGAATATGTCGTGCTTCCGGTCGGGTCGACCTGGCGGCTGATCCGGATATGGTCACCGACTGCGAGGTTGGGCTGGCCCGGCCCGCCGCTGGACTCCAGGAGCGTGTCGGCGCCCCTGTTGGGACCGGAGTCGATCGCGATCAGAATGTGCACGCAATGGGCACCGTCGTCCTGGGCCGGAACCGGGGCGGCGGTCAGCACCGCCCCGACGTCCGGGCCTCCGCAGGCTGCGGACGTACTGGACAGCACGTGGCCGGCCTCGGTGGTGACGGCGCCGGCGGCCGCGTTTTGGAACGGCACCGGGATTTCCGCCTTCTGATGGCTGGGCCACAGCCATACCGCACCGGCCAGAACGGCAACGCCGATCACGATCAGTGCTCCGACGACGATCTTGGCGGCCATCGGGCCCAGCGGCGCGGGGCCGGTGGGATGCGAGTGGGCATGCGAGTGCGTCACCCGCAACAGGGTAGAGGCTCTTTCTGGTCCGCTACTGCCGGTAGTTGGCCAGGAAGTTGCCGAGCCGCTCGATCGCGTTGGCCAGGTCACGGGCCCACGGCAGGGTCACGATGCGCAGGTGATCCGGGGTCGGCCAGTTGAAGCCGGTGCCCTGGGTGACGAGGATCTTCTCCTGCAGCAGCAGGTCCAGCACGAGTTGCTCGTCGTCCTGAATGTCGTACACCTCGGGGTCGAGCCGCGGGAACGCGTACAGCGCGCCCTCGGGCTTCACACACGAGACCCCTGGGATGTCGTTGAGCTTGGTCCACGCCACGTCGCGCTGTTCGAGCAGCCGCCCGCCTGGCAGTACCAGGTCCTCGATGCTCTGATGTCCACCGAGCGCGACCTGTATCGCATGCTGCGCGGGAACGTTCGGGCATAGCCGCATGTTGGCCAGCAGGCTGATGCCCTCGATGAAACTCTCGGCATGCTCCTTCGGGCCAGTGATCACCAGCCAGCCGGATCGGTAGCCCGCGACCCGGTAGGCCTTCGACAACCCGTTGAAGGTCAGCGTCAGCACGTCCGGTGCCACCGACGCCATTGCGATGTGTTCGGCGTCGTCGTAGAGGATCTTGTCGTAGATTTCGTCGGCCAGCAGCAGCAGCTGATGCCTGCGCGCGAGATCGGCCATCTGCGTGAGGATTTCGCGGGTATACACCGCGCCGGTCGGGTTGTTCGGGTTGATCACGACGATCGCCTTGGTGCGGTCGGTGATCTTCGATTCGAGGTCGGCGATATCGGGCATCCAGCCCTGCGTCTCGTCGCACAGGTAGTGCACCGGCGTGCCGCCCGCGAGTGAGGTGCAGGCCGTCCACAACGGATAGTCCGGTGCGGGGATCAACACCTGGTCGCCGTTGTCCAGCAGCGCCTGCAATGTCATCTGGATGAGCTCGGACGCGCCGTTGCCCAGATAGACATCGTCGACGTCGAACTTGGGGAAGCCGTCCACGAGTTCGTAGCGCGTGAACACCGCGCGGCGGGCGGGCATGATGCCCTTGGAGTCCGAGTAGCCCTGCGCGTATGGCAGCGCCGCAATGATGTCGCGCATGATGACGTCGGGCGCCTCAAATCCGAACGGCGCGGGGTTGCCGATGTTCAGCTTGAGGATGCGGTGACCCTCGGCCTCCAGTCGCGCCGCGTGATCGTGCACAGGACCGCGGATCTCGTACAGGACGTCCTGCAGCTTGGACGACTGCGTGAACGTGCGCTGCCGCGGGTGATTCCCGGTGGTATGCCACGGCAACTGGTGGGTAGACACGTCATCCATGATCGCATTGCCGTCCAGCGATTATGCAAAAACGCAGGTCAGCGCTTACCTGGCGGTCGCGCACCCTTTGCGATGCCGAGGCCCTTCACCGGCGGCGCAGGCGTCTCGCCGTTGCCATCGGCGGAAGGCTCAGGCACAGCGTCGGATTCGCCGTCGGAAGCCGGTTCCGGTTGTGCCGTGGCAGGTTTCGGTGCAGCAGGCGCCTTCTTCGCACCGGGCCGCCGTGCACCTGCCGCGATACCGAGTCCCTTGACCTCTGGTGCGGGTTTAGCCGGCTCGGCAGGCGCTTCGGGCTCCGCCTGGGGTTCGGCTTGGGGTGCCGCTGCGGCAGGCGGGGCAGTGGCCGCCTTCTTGGCGCCGGGACGCTTGGCGCCCGCGGCAATGCCGAGGCCCTTGGCCGGCGCAGCTGGCGCGGCAGGCTGTGCGGCTGCGGGTGCTTCGGCGGCGGGCTCTGCGGCCTTCTTCGCACCCGGGCGCTTCGCACCGCCTGCGATGCCGAGACCGGTGACAGGCTTGGTCCCGGCCGGCGGAGCCGGCGATTCAACCTCGGTTGCCGTCGCGGCTTGCGGCGTGGGCTCAGGCTTGGCTTCGGGCTCCGCTTCAACCGTTGCCGTCGACGGCTCGACGCGGGTCGCGCGCTGCTCGGATTCCTTTGCGGCCGTGCCCTTCTCGGGCAGCGTGATCGAACTCGTGTCGAGCGAGCCGAGCAGCAGCTGGGCGACGTCAAGCACCTCGGCCTTCGGCAGCGTCGTTGGCGGCGGCGACGTCGTCGACACCGTCGGTCATCATCACGCGACAGAACGGGCAGCCGGTGGCGATCTTCGACGCGCCGGTGTCCAGCGCCTCCTCGACGCGCTCGTGGTTGACGCGCTTACCGATGTGTTCTTCCATCCACATACGCGCGCCGCCTGCGCCGCAACACAGGCCGCGGTCGGCGTGCCGGGGCATCTCGGTCAGCTTGGCGCCGGAGGCCCCGATCAGCTCGCGCGGGGCGTCGTAGACCTTGTTGTGTCTGCCCAGGTAGCAGGGGTCGTGGTAGGTGATATCGGCCCCGCCGTCAACCGGCGAAACCGGCACCAGCTTCTTGTCGCGGATCAGCCGGTTCAGCAGCTGAGTGTGGTGCAGCACGGTGTAGTTGCCGCCGACCTGCGGGTACTCGCGGCCCAGGGTGTTGAAGCAGTGCGGGCAGGTGACGACCACCTTGCGGTCCACCCGCTCGACTCCGGAGAACATCTCGTTGAGCGTCTCGACGTTCTGGGCGGCCAACTGCTGGAAGAGGAACTCGTTACCGGAGCGGCGGGCCGAATCGCCGTTGCAGGTTTCGCCCTCGCCGAGCACCAGGTACTTCACGCCCGCGATGGCGAGCAGCTCAGCGACGGCCTTGGTGGTCTTCTTCGCGCGGTCCTCGTATGCGCCTGCGCATCCCACCCAGAACAGGTATTCGTAGCCCTCGAACGACTCGACGTCCTTGCCGTAAACCGGCACGTCGAAGTCGACCTCGTCGATCCAGTGGGTGCGGTCCTTGGCGTTCTGGCCCCACGGATTGCCCTTGGTCTCAAGGTTCTTGAACAGCACACCGAGCTCGGAGGGGAACTCCGATTCCATCATCACCTGGTAGCGACGCATGTCGACGATGTGGTCGATGTGCTCGATATCGACAGGGCACTGCTCGACACACGCACCACAGGTGGTGCACGACCACAGCACGTCGGGATCGATCACGCCGCCCTGCTCGAGCGTGCCAACCAGCGGGCGGGTGGCCTGCTGCGGGCCCGAACCCAGCACCCGTTCGAATCCGGACTCCGGAACGTGGTGGGTTTCGTCATGCTTGGTCTCGATGAAGCCGCCCTCGGCGGACTCGAGCTCCTTGGCGGCGGACTCATCGCCGGGGATGGGCTTCTCGCCCAAGATGTATGGCGCTTTGGCGAACATATGGTCGCGCAGGTTCATGATCACGAGCTTGGGCGACAACGGCTTTCCGGTGTTCCACGCCGGGCACTGTGACTGGCAGCGACCGCATTCGGTACACGTGGTGAAGTCGAGATAGCCCTTCCAGGTGAAGTCCTCGATCTTGCCGCGCCCGAACACCGCGTCCTCGGCGGGATCCTCGAAATCGATCGGCTGCCCCTTGGACTCCATCGGCAGCAGCGGGCCCAGCGCGTTCGGGAGCCGCTTGAAGGTGACGTTGATCGGTGCCAGTCCGATGTGCAGGTGCTTGGAGTGCAGCACGATCAGCAGGAACACCAGCATGACGCCGATGTGCAGCAGTAGGGCGACGGTCTCGATGACCTCGTTCGCGCTGTGACCGAGGGGCGCGAGCAATGTGCCCATCCCGTGCGAGAAGAAGGCGCCCCAGCCGTAGGGCAGGTTCCCGGTGGCCACCGAGGCGCCGCGGAACAGCGCGTAGGTCCAGATGACGTTGAAGATCATGAAGAGGATCAGCCAGGCGCCGCCGGTGTGGCTGCCGTAGAAGCGCGAATCGCGACCGTGTTCCTTGGGCTCCGAGCGCAGGCGGATCACCGCGAAGGTCGCAATGCCGAGCAGCACCGCCAGGGCGAAAAAGTCCTGCAGGAACCCGAGTGCGTCCCAGCGGCCGACGAACGGGATGGCGAACTTCGGGCTGAACAGGACGCCGTAGGCCTCGAGGTAGACGCTCGCAAGGATGAAGAAGCCCCACATGGTGAAGAAGTGGGCGATGCCGGGGATCGACCAGCGCAGCAGCCGGGTTTGCCCGAACACCTCTGTGATCTGGGTGGTGATGCGGGTCTGGAGGTGGTCCTTGCGGCCATGCTCGTCGCTGGTCTTCTGGCCGGACCGGATCAGGTTGGTCAGCCAGAGCACGCGCTTAGCGGCGAACACCAGCACGACCGCTGTCATCAATAGCCCTGTGACGAGCCTGATCAGCGTCTGGGTATCCACCGCGTGCCTCCCGGTCCCAAGTTACTCAAGGGTAACTTAATGGATGTTACTGGCCAGTAACTTTCGCTCGATGCCTGCTCATAGTTGCATCTTGCGGGGAAACGCCGCTACGAAGGTCGCCCTAACTACGATTTTGGTGCGGCCGGGGTCCCACCGGTGCCCGTCCCCGTGTTCGTGCCACCGGTCGCGTGCCCATGCTTGAGGTACCCGTGCCGGTTCCGCTGTTGCCGGTTCCGGGGTCGACCGGCGGGGGCTTCGGCGACGACGGCGGGGACGTCGACGGGGTCGGCGGTGTGGGGGGAGGCGTCGGTGGCGTCGTTGGTTTGGTTGTGGTGGGCGGGGTGATCGTCGTCGGTGTCGTCGTCGGTGGCTGGTGCGTAACAGGCGAATGCGTCTGTGGTTGCTGCGGTACCGGATAGAACCGCTTGGCCGGCTGCTGCACGACGACGGTCGTGACTTGGGGAGCCTGCGGCGCTGGCGGCGCTGGGAGAGTTACCGACGCCGCAGGCGGGGGAGCGGTCGACACGGCGGTCGCCGCTTCGAGCGGGGTCGTGGTGGTGTCGCTGACCAAGGTGATGCCGAAGACCGTCGCAGCGACGGCCGCGGCGAGCGCCGACAGACCGAACAGCACAAGCGGGCTGCGCCGAGGCGGCGCCTCGTCCTGCCATTCCTCGTGGCGGAAGTGCACCTCGGGACGAGAGTCCGTCACGTCGCTGTAGGGCATACCGCTGTAGGGCACACCGCTATAGGGCAGCACGTCCTCGGTTACGTCGTCTTCAGACCAGGCCAGCGACGTCGACGCAGTGGCTGCTGCGATCGTCGCCGTGGCGGGGGCGACAGCGGCGGGAGCGGTCGGTGTCAGCGCGGTGGCCTCGTCGATGACCCGGCTGCGTTGTGCGATGAGCGCTGCGCCCTCGGCCGCGGTGAGCTGCGGATGCGGTGTGGTCACTACGGGTGCACGCAGGCGCTCGGAGAGTCGCTGGGTGATCAACGGGATGCGCGCGCCTCCGCCGACGGTGGCGACCGCCGCCACACTTGCCGCGGGAACGCCGTAGCGCTCCAGCGTTTCATCAAGTACCGCAAGGAATTCCGCGAGCGGCGCAGCCATCGAGTCTTCGAGTTCGGTGCGCGTGACGCGGATGCCGGCGCGGTGGCCGGGCATATCGACGGCGACCCCCGTCGCCGTCTCGGCCGACAGCCGTTCCTTGGCGCGGCGGCATTCGTCGCGCAACCGCGCCAGTGACCCGACCATCGCGGTGCCCGAGGGATCGGTCCGCGACGCGTCGATCAGTCCGGCGACGACGTGCGTCAGCAGTGCCTGATCGATCTGATCGCCGGAGAAGTCACCGAAGCGCACGGTCTCGCCGAACGGCGAGTACTCCCGCGCCGCGTTGGCGAGTGTGATGCTGGTGCCGCTGCCGCCGAAGTCGCACAGCACGACGACGCCGCGGGTGGGCAGGCCGGGGTTGGCGCGCAGCGCCGTCAACGCCGCCGTCGCGTCGGAGATGACCCGCGGCTTGCCGCGCAGATTCCTGCGCAGGGTGTCGACGACCGACGCTCGCCAGTGGGCGGGCACGGCGACGGTGACATCAGGCACCGGGGCGCCTGCGGTGACCGCATGGGCCATCGCGCCGAGCGCATCGGCGAGAAGTTCTTCTGACCGACGCTTGGAGCCATCTGGGGCGATCAGCGGTACCGGATCGCCGACGCGATCGACGAATCCGGTCAGTCGCTGGCCTTGCACCGTCAGCTCTGCGGGACGGATGGCGGCGGTCTGCCCGCCGCGGGCGGCGGCGAGGTTCGTTGCGCCGACCGATAGGCCAAGCGAATAGCCCTGATTGCCGGGGGAATTGACCATGCAACGACCGTATGGCGATCGGCGCCATAGCAAATCCGGTGACAGTCCTATCGCACAGCGACCCCGATAGGGGATTTCGATTAGGGGATCTAGCGGCGTTGGGGGGTCAGCCCTGAGGCGCCAGCATGGCGCGCAGCATCGACAACATCTCCGATCGCGAGTCCGCACCGAGCCTGCGCCTGATCCGCGCGACGTGGTGCTCAACGGTCTTGGCCGAGATGAACAGCTGGCTGCCGATGTCGCGGTAGGGCATGCCGAGCAGCAGCAGTTCGGCCACTTCGCGTTCGCGGTCGGACAACCTCGAGGAGGCGGGCCGCGACGGGGCGCCGCGAGCACCGTCTGCCGCAATGGTCACCGGTTCGAGGTCCCGGTCGTCGTCGACCACAACGGTCTGTTTGAGGTCGCGCGCCAGTTGCAGCATCGCGCCGGAGACGCGCCCGTCGGGGGTCTGCAGTGCAGCCTGACTGGCCAACCGGGTGGCGTCCCACGTCAGGCCGAACTGCGACAACCCCCGGGCCGCCGCGGTCACTTCGTCGACGTCGACGTGGTTGGCGAGTACCCGCAGCCAGGTGCGCCCGGCGGAGGCCAGCGCCTTGGCAAACGCGCTGTGGGCAGCGGCGGAAGTCAGTGCCTGGCCATGCGGCGCAACCGCTTCCGGTGAGCTGGCCAGGATCCCTGCGTGTACACCCGCCCAGTGCAGCGGCACCGACCACAGCACCGGATTGCCGAGCGACTCGAGCAAGGCGAACGCCTCGGCAACGGTGTGCTCCAACCGCTCGACCTGGCGCATCCTTGCGGCGGCCACCCACAGCTCGCCAAGTGGCAGCAGCGAGAACAGGTCCATCGAGTACTCGGCGAGCACCTCGACGGCCGCGTACCAGTGCTTCTGCACCGCACCGCTGTCGCCGCTGCGTCTGGCGATCGCCGTCTGCAGCGCGGCGGCCCAGAGCCCGTCGCGGCGGTGCAGCGCTGAATCGGCCGTCGCGGCGGCATCGGCGGCTGCGCCGGATAACTGACCGTCGAGCATGCGCACCCAGCCGAGCAGCAGTCTGTGCCGATGGGACGAAAAGGACTCGTCTGCGGTGTCCGTCTCACCGGCCGCCCGCACGGCCCTGCCGATTACGCTGCGGGCGCGTACCGGGTCGCCGCCGTGCAGCGCGGCCAGTGTCACGAGTGCGGCGGGGGTGTCCGGCGCAACCCCGGGTGCGTGCTGTTCGGCGGTGATCGAATGTCCCAGCCGCGCGACGGCGATCGGGAACGGCTGATCCAGCGACAACAGCAGCCCCTCGGCGAGGCTGCGTGCGGCGCGTGCAGTCGACGTCGGCGGGCCCGCGCTCTCCGCGCTCAGCGTCGCACGAGCGGTGGCGAGGTCACCCGCGGCCACCGAAACGATCGTGCCCGACGCGCTCACAAATGCGTCGCGATACGGCCCGAGCCACCGGAACAGGTCTGCAGCCTGCGCCGCGCTGCCGTCGTGCATGGCGATGCTGGCGGCGATCCGGACGGCGGCCGCGCGCTCGTCGGCGTCGTCGGAGCCGAGCAGTTCGTCTGCCAGCCGACCCGCGGTGGTGCAGTCACCGGTCAGCGCGAGTGCGTCGGCGAGGCGCGCGGACAGGGCCGTCGCTCCCGCATCGGCGGCAGCCCGATACAGCCGCGCCGCCCGCGCCGGCTGACCACGGGTGCGGGCTGCCAGCTCGGCGAGCTCGGTGGCCAGCCGGTCGTCGTGCAGCCCGTGTTCTGCCAACCGCAACGCGAGATCCGCTGATAGCGTTGATGATTCGAGCTGTGACTGCAGCAGTGAGATCTCGGTGTCGTGGTGGCGCGCGGTCCCGATGATCCCCGCGATGCAGCGGTGCACCAACCGCAGGAACGTTTGGCTGTGCGACGGCTCGATCAGGCCGCTTGCGCGGGCGCGGTCGACAAGGGCTTGCGCTTCGTCCGCGCCGACCCGAAGCGCCGCGGCGACGTCGTCGGGCCCGAGATCGGGGCTGAGCGACGAAACCAGCAGTGTGTCGAGCACCGGTTCGTCGAGCCGGCGCAGCCGCTCGATGAGCGCAAACTTGGCGGCCTGCATGACCGCGGTCGCAGGTTTCTCGCCCTCGGGCGACCCCGCCGCGGAGATCGCGGGCGCTAGCAGGAACGGCAGACCGGCCGTCGCCATCATCAATGACCGGACGATCTCGGAAGTCGCTGGGGCACCGAGTATTTCGGCCGCAGCGCGGTTGACTTCCGCGGGGCTGAGCGCGCCAAGTGACACCGTCGGGTTCTCCCGCTCGATGGCGGTGGCCAGCGAGCGCAGCGCCGGGTGGTGTGCGAGCGGTTCGGCCGCGACCACCACCGTCGACGCCGGATCGGTGACCCGCTTGCCGAGCTCGCCGAGTTCTGCGTCGTCGAGCAAGTGCACGTCGTCGATGACGACCGCCGCTGCCGATTCGTCGTCGTCGCGGGGCGGCCTAGTCAGCACCGCGACCCCGGCGTCGCGAAGAGCCGACCTGACGGCAGCGAGGACCGAGCTCTTACCGGTGCCGATGCCTCCGGACACCAGCACCTTGACCGGGGCCGTCGGCGCGCTGAGCAACGACTCGACGGCGTCGCGCGCGGCCGGCGGGATGTCTGTCAGCGGATCGGACGCTGGTCTCGTCATGCGGCACGGCTAGGTGGTCGTCGCGGTTGCAGGCGCCAACGCCGCGGCCGTGGTCGTGATCACCGGTTGCGTCGTCGTCGGCGGGTTCGTGGTCGTGGTGGGCGGGTTCGTGGTCGTGGTGGGCGGCGTTGTGGTCGTCGGCGTTGTGGTGGTCGGCGTTGTGGTGGTCGGTGTCGTTGTCGTCGTGGTGGTCGTCGCAGACGTGGTGGTCGTGCTCGACGGCGGGGGCGGTTGCACCACGGTCGTGCTCGGCTCCCCGTTGGAGCCGGTCACCGTGAGCGTCTGTGGCGCTTGAGAAGTCGGCGGCTGTCCCGGTGACGGACCGGTCTCGACGTGAGTGGCCGTCTCGGTCACCGGGCCGGTGTCGCTGCTCGTGCCGGTGAGCGTGATCGCCAGCCCGCCGATGGCCAACAGCACGGCGGCCGCCGCCGCCCCGAACAGGATGGGCGGGCGCTTGTACCAGGGCAGCGGCTCTGGCTCGGGCTCATAGCCCTCTTCCTCGTGCGCGAACGCGACCTGTGGGCGGGCATCCGTCGGTCCCTGATCATAGGTGTAGTCATCGCCGGAGTACGGCACCGGCTCTGCGCCAGGCGCATCATCCTGCGACCAGGCCAACGCACGGAATGTCGCCGACGGTGTGCCGTCAGAAGCGGACTCGGATGCGGCCATACCCGCGGCGCCCGCGGCCCAACCCGCGGCGGCCATGCCGGTCGGCGCGTCGGCAGCAGGCGCCAACCCCGTCGGCGCCATCCCGGTCGGGGCGTCCGCCTCCTGTACGCGCTCGGCAACCAACGCTGCGCCCGCAGCGACGTTGAGTTGAGACTGCGGCGTTGTGACAACGGGCGCGCGCAGCCGCTCCGACAGCTGTTGGGTGACCCGCGGAATGTTCGCTCCACCGCCGACCGTCGCGACCGCGGACACACTGGCCGCGGGAATGTTGTTGCGCTGCAACGTTTGTTCAATGGTATTCAGCAGACCGGCCAGTGGCTCCGCGATGAGGCTCTCGAGCTCGCTGCGGGTGACCCTGACGTCGGAGTTGAACCCAGGCAGCTCGGCAGCCACAACCGTCGCTGTTTCTGCGGACAGCCGTTCCTTGGCCTGCCTGGCCTGCTCGCGCAGCCGGGCCAGCGATGCGAGGCCGAGCGTGCCGGTGGTATCGGCGTTGTTGGCGTCGGCGATTCCGGACACCACATGGTTGAGCAGTGCCTGGTCGATCTGGTCGCCGGAGAAGTCGGAATAGCGGACCGTCTCGCCGATCTGGGCGAAGTTCGAACCGGCGTCGGCCAGCGTGACGCTGGTTCCACTACCACCCAGGTCCACCAGCGCGACGACACCGTTTGCAGGCAGGCCCGGTGCGGCCTGCAGCGCGGCGAGCGCGGCGATCGAATCCGGGATGAGTGCAGCGGGAGCACCATTGGGCGCCAGACTCGGCTTCGCGCGCAACGCGCCCCGCAGCGCACCGACGGTCGCGGGGCCCCAGTGCGCGGGCACGGCGATCGCGACGGGGGCGCCGCCGCCAACGGTGCGGGTCATCGCGTCGAGGGCCTCGACGAGCACGCGCTCGCCGACATGTGGGGAGCCATCCGCGGCCACCAGCGGGACCGGGTCCCCCACTCGTTCGACGAAACCGCTCAGCACGAGGCCTTGATGAATGTCGTTCGGATTTGCTCGGTATTCGATGGGCGCGCCGACCTCGGCGGCCCGATCGTTGAACAGCGTGAGAACCGAACGGCGAATGACCGGTGGGCTGCCGAATCTGGCCGCCACCAGATTCGTCATGCCAATCGACAACCCGAGTGCGTCGCTCATGATCCCCTACATTGGTTGGCCCTGAATTTGGCCGATGCTCACGATAGCGGTTCAGGACGTCGGGAAGAGGGACATCCCCCTAGTGGCGGGAAACCCCTAACGGTCAGTCCCCTAACGCCCGTAAGGCAGAGGTGGGTTTGGCACCGATCACCGCCGCCGCATCCGTCGATAGCATCGGATCAGGTCTTTATGCTATCGCCGCAGATGTATCTAGAAGAGGAAGGAGGGTGTTCGATGGCAAACTCGCTACTCGACTTTGTGATGTCGCTGGTAAGTGACCCTGACGCCGCAGCAGCCTACGCCGCTGATCCGGCGCAGGCGATCAGCGACGCCAATCTGACCGATGTGACCAGCGTGGACGTCAACCATCTGATTCCGGTCGTCGCGGAATCGATGTCGACCGCGGTGCCCTCCACCGGCACCGATGGACTGGTCGGCGATCCGTCCGGCAACGTCTGGACCAGTGGAGCGGCGACCGCCGCATTCGATGCGTTCGACGACCATGTGCCTGCCGTCGCGGCTGACGACACGCATACGGTGGTCGCCGACCTGGTCCACGAACCGGATGCCGGCCTGCAGTCGGGGCTTGACGCGCTCCACGAGCCGGCGGTACCCGATGTGGCAACTGTCAATGATCCGTCGCTGCACCTCGACGGCCCGGTGATCGACGACGGTCCGATCCACGAAGCGCCCCTTGTGGACGACTGGAGTCATTCGGTCCCTGAGGATCACCACGTGGACGTCGACGCCTCGGGCTTCGACGTCTTCGACTAGTCAACGAAACAGCGAACACAAATTGCGTGGCCCATCGGGGTCACGCATTTTGCGCGTTTGAGGTGCAGAAATACGAGCGATTGCCGCTGTCACGAGCAAATCCCCTAACCACCCCCTAATCCCCTAATAGACACCGCAGCGCCACCCCGGGATGTGTTCCAGTAGAGAGGGGTTCTGACCCCGTTTCTACAACGTCGCGAGGTCCATAACGTTGTCACCAGTTCGCCGGACAGCCCGGCGACCAGCTCCCAGAAACCCACACAGAAAAGGACCACCGAAATGACCAACGTCCTCGATTGGATTCTCGACCTGTTCCGCGACCCGGTTCAGGCCCAGGCCTTCATCAACGATCCCGACAAGACCATGCAGAACGCCGGCGTGCAGAACCTCTCGGCCGCCCAGGTGAACGCCGTCGCTGCCACCGTGGCTCCCGCCGCGATTGTGCAGGGCGGCGGCAACCCGGTGCAGGGGCTGCAGCAGGCAGTTGCCGAGACGCACGGCATCGCCTTCACCCCGCAGCACGTCTTCGCTCCGGAGACCCAGGCATTCAGCAACAACGACACGCTCAGCCACAACGATGTCCTGAGCAACAACGACCCCCACATCTTGAGCCCCGAGGCCGGCCACGACGTCCAGCAGGGTGGTGTGAACCTGGGCTTCGGTGACATCACGTTCGGCGACAAGAACACCGCGTCCGACGGCAGCGTGATCAACACCGGCCACGCGGGCAACATCGACAACACCAACGTCCACGGTCACGGGAACGTGGTCGGTGACGGCAACGTCGGCGCCAACACCGGCGACATCCTCGCCGGCGAGGGCTCCACCGTCCAGGCCGGCGGCGTGGGCAACACGAGCGACAGCCACGGCAGCACCACCATCCACAACAGCGGTGGCGGCGATGTCATCTCCGGCAACGAGGGTCCGGTCGTCAAGACCGGCAACATCGACACCAGCGGTGGCAATGCCGCCGGAGGCGCCGGTGGCCACGGCGGCATCCTCGGCGGCGGTGGCGCCGGAGGCGCCGCTAACGCTGGCGGCGGCGGCCAGGTGGTCATCGCCCCGACGCAGACCACCACGACGGACACCCACGGCGGCGACGTCACCGCGGTCAACACCCATGGCGGCGACATCCACGGCAACGTCGACGCCAGCCATCACGACGACAACTCGGTGCACACCGACAACAGCACGCATGACAGCCACAACGACAACTCGGTGCACACCGACAATTCGGTGCACGACAGCCACAACACCACGGTGGACACGCACGTCGATGCCAGCGTCCCCCTGTTCTGACCGCGAGATAACTCAATAGCGCTGCTGGCGGGGACCGAACATAGGTCCCCGCCAGTTGACGCGCCTACCGTTAGTACAGCGGCCGCGCGAACCAGAAGGACACCATGACGCAACCGAATGACCCCCGCAAGGTGAAGGTCATCGTCGAACTGATCGACCACTCCAGCAAGATCGCGGAGGCGAACGAGCGTGGCGATCTGGTCGAGCGGTTGGCCAAGGCCAAGGAGCGGATCACCGACCCGCAGATCCGGATCGTGATCGCAGGCCAGCTCAAGCAGGGCAAGAGCCAGCTGCTCAATTCACTGCTGAACGTGCCGGTGTCGCGCGTCGGCGACGACGAAACGACGGTCGTGGCCACCATGGTTTCCTACGGCGAGCGGGCCACTGCGAAGTTGATCGTCGCGGGTGTCGACGGCGATGAGCCCGAGGCCATCGAGATCCCGATCGCCGACATCAAGCAGGACCTGCGCCGTCACCCCGCGGCGGGCGGTCGGCAGGTGTTGCGGGTCGCCGTGACCGCGGACAGCCCGTTGCTCAAGGGCGGATTGGTGTTCGTCGACACTCCCGGCGTCGGCGGCCACGGCCAACCCCACCTTTCGGCGACGCTTGGCCTGCTGCCCGACGCCGACGCCATGCTGATGATCAGCGACACCAGCCAGGAGTTCACCGAGCCGGAGATGACCTTTATCCGGCAGGCGTTCGAAATCTGCCCCGTCGCAACCATCGTCGCGACCAAGATCGACCTCTACCCGCACTGGCGGGAGATCGTCGAGACCAACAAGGCGCACCTGCAGCGTGCCGGGCTCTCGACACCGATGATTCCGGCGTCGTCGCTGCTGCGCAGCCACGCCATCCAACTCAACGACAAGGAACTCAACGAGGAGTCCAACTTCCCGGCCATCGTGAAGTTCCTCAGCGAAAAGGTGTTGTCCCGGGAGAACGACCGGGTCCGCGATCAGGTACTCGCGGAGATCCGTTCGGCGGCAGAGCATCTGACGATGGCTGTGGAGTCCGAATTGTCCGCGATCAACGATCCCGGCGCCCGCGACCGGTTGAAGGCCGAGCTCGAGCGTCGCAAGGAGGAAGCCCAGGACGCGCTGCAGCAGACCGCGCTGTGGCAGCAGGTGCTCAACGACGGAATCGCCGATCTGACGGCCGATGTCGACCACGACCTGCGCGGCCGGTTCCGGGCTATTTCACAGCACACCGAGCACGTCATCGACAACACAGACCCGACGCACCACTGGGCCGAGATCGGCGCCGAGTTGGAGAACGCGATCGCCACCGCCGTCGGCGACAACTTCGTGTGGGCCTATCAGCGCGCCGATGCGCTGGCCCAGGAGGTGGGGCGGACGTTCGTCGAGGCAGGCCTCGAAGCGATCGAGATGCCGCAGATCGATGCGCGCGAAATGGGCGCAGGCTTCGGCGAATTGAAGTCGCTTGGCAAGTTGGAGGCCAAGCCGATCAAGGCCGGGCACAAGGTGGTCACCGGCATGCGCGGCTCGTACGGCGGCGTGCTGATGTTCGGCATGTTGACCTCGTTCGCCGGGCTGGGCATGTTTAACCCGCTGTCGCTGGGAGCCGGTCTTCTGTTGGGCCGCAAGACCTATAAAGACGACATGGAGAACCGGATGATGCGGGTGCGCAACGAGGCGAAGATGAACATGCGAAAGTTCATCGACGACGTTTCGTTCGTGGTGAACAAGGAGTCGCGTGACCGGCTCAAGGGAATTCAGCGTCAGTTGCGCGACCATTACCGCGGCATCGCCAACCAGACCACGCGCTCGCTGAACGAATCCCTGCAGGCGACCCTCGCGTCGGCCCAGCTCGAGGAGAACGAGCGCGCCACCAGGGTCCGCGAGCTCGAACGGCAGCTCAACATTCTCAATCAGGTGACCGATCACGCGGTCAAGTTGGCTCCAGGCGCCACCGAAGCGGCCCGCGAACCCGTGGGCAGCACCTAAGCCACCACCGCTGGCGGCGTCGTTTGGGGTGAGGCCGTCGAATAGTCTCGCGATGCATAAGCTGGACCTCCGGCCAACGCCGAAATGGAAGGGCAGCCCGGAACGTTGGGGAGTAGCGCGAGATGAGCACGAGCGATCAGGTGCGCGCGATCCTGGGCGGCACCATCCAGGCCTATCGCAATGATCCGGCCTACCGGCAGCGGCCCGACGTGCACAACGAGCTGGAGCGCATCGGCTATCGGCTCAACCAGCCGATCCGCATCGCACTGGCAGGCACCTTGAAGGCAGGCAAGTCCACGCTGGTGAATGCGCTTGTGGGCGAGGACATCGCGCCCACCGACGCCACCGAGGCCACCCGCATCGTCACCTGGTTCCGGCACGGCCCCATCCCGAAGGTGACGGCCAACCACCGCGGCGGCCGTCGGTCCAACGTGCCGATCGCGCGTGACGGCGGGCTGACGTTCGACTTCGCCAGCCTTGACCCGGAGGACGTCACGGACCTGGACGTGGAGTGGCCGGCCGCCGAGCTGATCGACGCCAGCATCATCGATACACCTGGGACGTCGTCGCTGTCCCGCGACGTCTCAGAACGCACGTTGCGGCTGCTGGTGCCCGAGGACGGGGTGCCGCGCGTCGATGCGGTGGTGTTCCTGCTGCGCACCTTGAATGCCGCGGATATCGCGTTGCTCAAGCAGATCGGTGAGCTGGTCGGCGGATCGGCAGGTGCGCTCGGCGTCATCGGGGTCGCCTCCCGCGCTGACGAGATAGGCGCAGGCCGCATCGACGCGATGCTTTCGGCCAAGGATGTGGCGAAGCGGTTCACCAACGAGATGGATAAGACCGGCATCTGTCAGGCCGTCGTCCCCGTGTCCGGGCTGCTGGCCCTGACCGCTCGCACGTTGCGGCAGAGCGAGTTCGTCGCGCTGGAGAAGTTGGCGGGAGTGGACGCGGTCGAGCTCACCAAGGCCATGCTTTCGGTGGACCGCTTCGTGCGTGAGGACAGTGCGCTTCCTGTGGACGCCGCGACACGGGCCGCTCTGCTGGAGCGCTTCGGCATGTTCGGCATCAGGATCTCGATCGCGGTGCTGCGTGCCGGTGTCGCCGATTCGGTGGCGTTGGCCGACGAGCTGTTGGAGCGCAGTGGGCTGGTGGCACTGCGCGACGTCATTGACCAGCAGTTCGCGCAACGCTCTGATCTGCTCAAGGCGCACACCGCGCTGCTGTCGCTGCGGCGGTTCGTGGAGACCAACCCGATCTATGCGACACGCTACATCGTCGCCGACATCGATCCGCTGTTGGCCGACACGCATGCCTTCGAGGAACTTCGGCTGCTGAGTCAATTGCGTTCGCGCAAAACGACATTGAACGAGGACGAGATGGCTTCGCTGCGGCGCATCATCGGCGGCTCCGGCACCGACGCCGCGAGCAGACTAGGGTTGCAGCCCGACGCGCCCTACGACGGGCCGCGGGCGGCGTTCGCTGCAGCTCAGCGCTGGCGGCGGCGCGCCGACCATCCCCTCAACGACCCGTTCACCACTCGAGCCTGCCGGGCGGCCGTGCGCAGCGCCGAGGCGCTTGTCGCCGAATATGCGGCGAGGGGCCGCTAGTTCTCGACAAGCCGGGCGGCGTGGTCTGCCTCGTCGGGCCGGATGGTGTCGGCGGCGCTGGATTGCACCATCCACCGGGTGACTCTGCCGTCGGGTCCCGTCAGCCGCCCCGACGACAGCGCCTCCCCGATCAACGTACGCACCCGCTCCTCGTCGGCGGGATCGGCGGCGAACAGCACCCGCAGCCGCACCGTGTCGTCGGCCGCCGGTGTTGCATCGGTGTGGTGCGGCGCCAGCGGGCAGGGCGGCTCGTGGTCCCAATGTCCGCACAGCGCAACGGTTATCGCGCCGCCTGGGGCACGGGAGTCCCCGCCGGGATCGAGGATCAGGACGGCGTCGTGGGCGTAGGCGACGCGTGACATGTCAGGGCGGCGGTGGGACCGTGACGGTCTGCGTGACCGTGCTGGTGCTCGTGCTTGTGCTGACGCTCGGTGTGGTCGTGGTGGTGGACGTGGTCGTGGTGGTTGTGGTCGTCGTCGTTGTGGGTTCGGTGGTTGTTGTGGTGGTGGTCGTGGTCGGCTCGGTTGTGGTCGGCGTCGTGTTCGTCGTGTTCGTCGTGTTGGCCGTGGTTGTCGCGGGGGCGGTCACCGATGTGGCGCTGCGGGTGATCGGAGTGAGGCTGGTCGGCGGGGTGTCCGGCGACGTGCCGCCGGTGATCAGCTTGACCAGACCGAACACGACCAACGCGATCAGCACCGCGCCGAGTGCCCCAAATGCCACCAGCGCCACGGGTTTGCGGTACCAGGGGAGCGGTTCACCGGGCGGCGGGCCGGAATCGCCGTAGTCGATGTAGGCCGTCGGTTGGTCGTCTGGGGTGTTCAGGTCGTCGGGAGGTCCGTAGCGCGCCACGGGGTCAGATAGTAGGCGCTCAGGGCTGCGGATAGAGCGTGCGCGTCACATTCGTGCGCGGCCCGCGTTGAGTCGTCGTCGGGGAAGACCCAGCGCCGCTTGGTGGCGTGTACGGCTTGGTCCACGCGGTTCGGGTCGACGTGTCGGTGCTGCTCGACGTGTCGGAGGACGAGGTGGTGGTCGACGACGGCCCGTTGATGTCGGTCGTGACAGGCGGGCTGGTGCTGGTGATCGTCGCAGTCGTGGTCGGCGTCGACGATCGGGTTGCGGTCGCCGAGAACGACGGCTCGACGAAGTTCAGCGGGGCCTGGTCCGGCTCGTTGAACTGGCGTGACACAAAGGTCACGGCCGCGATGAGGATGCCGATCACAGCGAGGCCGGCCACGCTCGCCCCGATCACCGCGGGGGTGCGGTTGTACCACGGCGCAGACGACGACTCGTCGTCGTAGTCGTCGACGGGGTCCCGGCCTGCCATGGCCAGTGATAGTAGCCGCGTGGCGTGGGCAGACGCTGCGTCAGCCGAATTGAGGGACGACCTCGGTGGCGAAGAACTCCAGGTGGTCGAGGTCGGACATGTCGAGGACCTGCAGGTACACCCGCTGAACCCCGACCTCGATATAGGCGGCCAGCTTGTCGGCGATCTCGGCGGGCGTGCCCACTGTGGGAGAGTTGCTGCGTAACTCGTCTACCTCCCGGCCGATGGCCTCGGCACGGCGTGTGATCTGCGCGTCATCGTGTCCCGCGCACACGACGAAGGCCGCCGAGTAGGTCAGCGAGTCAGGGGCTCGCCCTGCGTCCGTCAACGCAGTGGCCACCCGCTCGAACTGGGTCGTGGCCATCTCCACAGGGGCGAAAGGGATGTTGAACTCGGCGGCGAACTGCGCGGTGAGCGCGGGTGTGCGTTTGGCGCCGCTGCCACCGATGATGATCGGCGGGTGCGGCGACTGCGCAGGTTTCGGCAGTGCAGGGGACTCCGCAACGGTGTACTGGGTTCCCGAGTAGTCGAACGTCTCGCCCACGGGTGTCGTCCACAGCCCGGTGATGATGTGCAGCTGTTCGGTCAGCCGGTCGAAGCGCTCCCCAAGCGACGGGAACGGGATCGCGTACGCCTGATGTTCTGCTTCGAACCAGCCCGCACCGATGCCCAATTCGACACGGCCACCGCTCATTTCGTCGACCTGGGCGACCGAGATGGCCAGCGGGCCTGGATGGCGGAAGGTGGCCGAGGTGACCATGGTGCCGAGCCTGATCGTCGACGTCTCGCGGGCGATGCCCGCCAGCGTCACCCAGGAGTCGGTCGGTCCTGGCAGGCCGTCGCCGCTCATCGCGAGGTAGTGGTCGGACCGAAAAAACGCTGAGAAGCCCAAATCCTCGGCTGCACGCGCGACGGCGAGCTGGTCGGAGTAGGTGGCACCTTGCTGGGGTTCGACGAAGACGCGGAAATCCACGACCGCCAGCCTAGGGGCTGGCGGTCGTGGGTGCCGTTTCGACGGTGTCGTTCACAGGCTGCGGCGGGACGCGCGAACCGCGTCGACCAGCGTGGCGTCACCGTCGAACGTCAACCGCACGGCGTCACGGCCGGAGATGAACAGCAGCAGTTCCTGCGGTTCGCCGGTGATCGTGAGCTCCGTCCCCCTGCCGACGGTGACCAAGTCCTTGCCCTGCGCGGTGCGGATGGTCACCCTGGCGGGCGCCTTGGCCAGGGTGAGCCGGGCCATGATCGGAAGTCCGCGGCCGAGTGCCCGCACCGTCGCATCGTCGAGCGGACGTGGTTCCCAACCCGACTGGGCGCGGCGGACGTCCTCGTGGTGAATGAACATCTCGCCCATATTCGCCACCGGGTCGACGATCTTGAACGGCGAATACAGCGGCGGGCCGGACGCGACCTTGTCGAGGAGGGTTTCCCAGTCCGTGGACTCGGCGGCATGGCGCCGCACCTTCTCGGTGTAGCCGGCAAGGAATGGGACTGCGATACCGGGGGTCGTGTCCAACCTGCCCTCCCGGACCACCAAATGGGCGGCGAGGTCGCGGGTCGTCCAGTCCCCGCAGAGTGTCGGCGCCTCTGGGCCGACGATGCGCATGGTCTCTACCAGTGCGGCGCGTTCACGCTGAGCAGCTGTCATGAGTGAACCTTAGAACGCCTGCACGCCGTCGATGGATACGGTCATGCCGTGCCCGGTGCTGTCGTTGGTGAACCGAGTGCCATCCTCGCCCGCATCAATCGTCCAGCCCACCGCCGAATACCTCCGGTAGTCGAGGGTGACGACGGGGATGTCACCCAAATTGCCGACCAGCCAACTGACTTCACCGTTCGCGGTCAGCCGCACGCCGTTGGCGTGGGTGCCATCGAGCACCGGCGAATTGGTGAACTGTGCCTCGCAGCCGACCTCGGCGGTGCTGAGCTGGCAGCGTGTCTTGCCCGACTTCGTCTCGATGAACACGTAACCGTTCTCCGGTGGCAGCGCCTCGGCGCCCGGTGCGGCCACCGTCGGCGAGCCGGTGGGTGCCGGCGTGAGCGTCTTCGGAGGTGCCGCGGCGGGCCTGCTGGTCGGAAAGCTAGGCTCAGTGGGCGATTTCGGGCTCGTGACGGGCGTACCCGAGGTGGTGCTGTGGCAGCCAGTCAGCCCTGCGCCCAACGCGAGAAAAACGGCAAGCGTCCCCCGCACCGTCATGCAGTGCCAGCCATCGCGGCGTATCCATCGGCGAGCGCACGCAGCTGCGCCGCGCCGTCGCCGGTGTACGACGAGCCATGCATGATGGCAAGCGTTGTCGGACGCAGCTCGGCGAGCTGCTCAAGCGTCGGCCCGAGGTTCGATGTCAGCCCGGTGGCGTGGAAGATCACCTCGGCATCCAAAGCCGGTGCTACACAATCGGACTCGGTCAGAGGCGGACATTGGCCGGTGT
>CAWIEE010000041.1:0-34217 GCA_963835075.1 uncultured Actinomycetota bacterium
GGCTCGCAGTGCTAGCACTGGCTTTTGGCGGATTCGGCATCGGCACCGCCGAGTTCGTGGCGATGGGTCTGCTACCCGACATCGCGTCCAGCCTCGGCATCACCGAACCCACGGCGGGCCATGTGATCTCGGCCTATGCGCTCGGGGTGGTGATCGGTGCGCCGCTCATCGCTGCGCTGGCCGCGCGGGTGCCTCGCAAAACACTGCTGCTCATCCTGATGGCGGTGTTCACGCTCGGCAACCTGGCCAGCGTGCTCGCGCCGTCGTACCAGACGCTGATGATCGCCCGGTTCGTCGCTGGATTGCCGCACGGCGCCTATTTCGGGGTCGCGGCCCTGGTCGCAACGCACTTGATGGGTCGGCAGAACCGCGCGAAGGCGGTCGCACACGTGATGACCGGCCTGACCGTGGCCACCGTGATCGGTGTGCCGATGGCGTCCGGCTTGGCCAGGCACTGGGCTGGCGCAGCGCGTTCGGCCTCGTGGTGGCCATCGGCATCGTCACTCTGGTTGCCCTGTCCTTCTGGCTCCCGGCCCAAGCCGCGGTCCATGCATATCACCAGCCCGCTCACCGAACTGAGCGCCCTCAAGCGGGTGCAGGTTTGGCTGGCACTGGCCGTCGGCATGATCGGCTTCGGCGGCATGTTCGCCGTGTACACCTACATCAGCACCACGATGACCGACGTCGCTGGCTTGCCGACGTATCTGGTTCCGTTGGCGCTCATGGTCTTTGGTGCCGGCATGGTGGTCGGCAATCTTGTCGGCGGCAAGTTGGCGGACCGATCGGTGATCCGTGCGCTGTATCTGTCGATGGGTGCGCTCGCCATCGTTCTCGGGGTGTTCGTGCTGGCCTCGCATAACCCATGGACTGCGCTGTTGGTGTTGTTCGGCATCGGCGCTGCCGGTTCGGCGGTCGCTCCCGCGCTGCAGACCCGGCTGATGGACGTCGCACACGATGCCCAGACGCTGGCGGCAGCACTGAACCATTCGGCTCTCAACATCGGCAACGCGACGGGTGCGTGGGTCGGCGGCGTGGTGATCGCGGCGGGCCTCGGCTACACGGCACCGGCCGCGGCGGGTGCGCTGCTCGCGCTGGCGGGCCTTGCCGTACTCACCGTGTCGGTGGTGCTACAACGCCGGACGCTAATCTGACCCGGTGCCCGTACTCGACAAGTTCCGCCTCGACGACAAGGTCGTCATCGTCACAGGCGCCTCCTCCGGCTTAGGCGTGTCGTTCGCCCAGGCGTGCGCGGAGGCCGGCGCCGATGTGGTGCTGGCCGCCAGACGTATCGACAAGCTCTACGCCACATCGCGTCTCGTCGAGGAGGCCGGGCGACGCGCGTTGGCGGTCGCGACGGACGTCACCGATCCTGCGCAGTGTCAGGCGATGGTGGACGCCGCTATGTCCGAGTTCGGCCAGGTCGATGTCCTGGTCAACAACGCCGGGGTGGGCACCGCAGTGCCGTCCACCCGCGAGACACCTGATGAGTTTCGCGCAGTCGTCGACATCAACCTGAACGGCTCGTATTGGGCTGCGCAGGCGTGCGCAAAGGTGATGCAGCCAGGTAGCTCCATCGTGAACATCTCCAGTGTGCTCGGCCTCACGACGGCAGGCCTGCCGCAGGCCGCCTACAGCGCGAGTAAGGCCGGCGTCATCGGCCTCACCCGTGATCTGGCCCAGCAGTGGAGTTCCCGCAAGGGCATTCGCGTCAACGCGATCGCGCCGGGATTCTTCGAGTCAGAGATGACCGATGCCTACAAGCCCGGCTACATCGAGAGCCTCAAACCGCGAGTGTTGTTGGGCCGGATGGGTGATCCTGTCGAACTCGCAGCGACCGTGGTGTGGCTGGTGTCCGACGCAGGCGGTTTCGTCACCGGACAGACCATCGTCGTCGACGGCGGCGTGACGGTCACCTGATCAGCCGAGACTTCTCGGCGCTACTTGCCCGGCGGGGAAACCTTCCCTCCGTGGGCTGAAATCTGGCTTTCAGCGATTACACAGCCACGGCTCGATCACGACCATGGATTCGTACCTGTTACCGAGCCTAGGAAGAACCATGCTCGCGTAGGCACCGACCGGTGACGCTCGGCCACCTCAGGAACAAACGGTGCGGATGCGCCCCATTGACTTGCCGGTCGTCGGTAAGGTCGCCAACACGGTGCGGCAGCGCTACGTCGACCTGAGCAAGATCCAGCGCCCGCCCACCAAATAGGAGATCGCACGGGTCATGTTGGTGCTGGCTGGCGTCGACGCCGATCCTCGCGATCTCGGTCGAGGTGTTCGGTCTGGCCTCGCAGAGCACCATCACGATGGTGACCATTGCGCTGGTCGCGTTGCTCGCAACGCTCATCACGTTCGCACCGCACCGGATCGACATGATCGTCGGACGCGGCCTGATCGCCGGAATGGTGGCGTGCCTCGTCTATGGCGGAGCCCGGTTGCTCGCCGTGCACGTGCTGGGACTGATGGGCGACTTCATCCCCGTAATAGGTTCGTTCGTCACCGGTGAGCCGGACACCGCCGGCAGTGGGGCGGTCGGCTACGCGTACCGGTATATCGGCGATGCCGGCGCACTTGGTGTCGCCTTCTTCGTCGTCGCGTTCGCGCTGGGCATCGACCGGTGGCAGAACGTCTACGCAGTGCTGTCCGCGGTCGGTTTCGCAGTCTTTCCGACCTGGGCAGGGCTGATGGCAACCGTCGCGCTGGCTCCGCATGGCGAGGACAGGATGTTCCCGCTGAACGTGGCCACGGTGACGATCACGCTGGTCGGACACCTGATCTTCGGCCTTGTTCTGGGACTGGCCCTCCTGAAGGCCCCCCGCGGGAAGGATCGTAGCGACTGGCCGTGGCCACCGCTGTCCGGAATCAGCGCCGACCAAGCGGGCCATTCGGTTCGCGAAAAAGATCACGAGTTCGCCGTAACGGTACGACCCGCGGCGGCGCGCTTGTGGCCCTGAAGACCTCGGCTGGGTCAAAATTGCCCCGACAGGAGGTCTACATGTCTTCCCACCTGGAAGTCTCAAAGCCATCAGGACGGGAGCTGGTCCCACTGAGCGGCCACCGAGTGACCCTCGGCAAGGCCTCGACCAATGGGGTGTCGCTCGAGCACGACCCAACCGTTTCTCGCTTGCACGCCATCTTGGAAAACCACGGGTCTGCCTGGTCGATACGCGACGTAGGTAGTCGCAATGGCACCTACGTCAACGGAGAAAAGATTGAAGCCGAACGGATCCTGCGTTCTGGAGACGAGTTGCGACTCGGCAAGTGCCGGTTGGTCTACGTGCAGGTTAGGGATATTGACGAACCGACTGATGAAGCAACGATTGTTCCCGACGCCGCCCAGCTCCCTCCGCGTCTGACTCGGCGCGAGTTCGACGTGCTCGTCGTGTTGTGCCGCCCCCTGGTCTCCGACGACCCTTTCCCCGAACCTGCATCGGTTCGGCGGATGGCGACCGAGCTGTTCGTGACCGAGGCGGCCGTGAAACAGCATCTGCAGAACATGTACGACAAGTTCGCTATCCCCACGGACGGAGACCGCCGGGTCCGTCTGGCCAATGAGGCGCTTCGGCGCGGAGCTGTCACAATCGCCCAGCTACGCGACAGCGGCGCTACGTGAAATCGAGGGCCTCGACGGTCGCGACAGCACTTTCATGTGTGGGCCGGTCGGCGCCCCCGATGATGTACACCGTCGAGCCGACGGCAGCTACCACCTCGCCGTGAACCGGGGTGTTGATCGGTGCCAGCGTGCTCCACTTGCCGTTGGAGATGTCGTACATCTCGACCGTCGCCAGCACGCGCGTCGGCTCCTCGCCACCGACGGCGACGATCCGGCCGTCGATGAACGCAGCGCCGTAGCTCCCCCGTGGAGTCGGCATGTCTGCAAGCTTGTCCCAGTTTCCGGATACCGGGTCAAACCGCTGGAAGGCCGCCGAATTCTCGTCGGCGGAGAGATTCCGTCCGCCCAGGGTGTACACATAAACGCCGTCTGACACCGCAGCCAGATGTTCACGCGGGGTCGGCAGGTCGGCAGCCTGCGTCCAGGAGTTTCCGTCGAACACCTCGGTCTGTGGGACCAGATGCTTCTCGTTCTGCCCGCCGACGACCACGAGTTTGTCGCCGACGACCGCAGCCGCCGCCGCGGCCCTGGCATGTTGGAGGGGCGGGAGGTCGGTCCACTTACCTTCGTGGAATGCGAACACCTTGTTCGACGCGTCGGCGAGGTTGTCGCTGGCGCCTCCGATGACCACCATGTCGCCGCGGTAGTTTGCCGCCGTCGCGTGGTGCAACGGAATCGGCAGCGGAGGCCGCTCCTGCCACGCTCCCGTTCGGGTGTTGTAGCTCTCCACCGTTTGCAGCATCTCGCCGTGGCGCATACCGCCTGCGATCCAGATCTCGTCGCCGAGCACCGTCCACGCCGTCATCAATCTCTGGATCGGCGCATCCGGCAGTGCCCGCCATTCCGGTGCCGGCTGCGGCTTGCGTGCCGCCAGCTTCAGCGCTTCGGCCGACGACGTGACCTGACCGTCGTCGACACCGGTCGACCCGCCGATCGCATACACAGTCTTTCCGACACTTGCCACCGCCATGCCATGGCGTGCAGTTCCCAAGTCCGGCAACCCATTCCACGATTGGGTTGCGAGATCGAGTGCGACCACGCTGTTGAGGACCCGCCCGGCCGACACGCCTCCAACCACCACCAGCCGTCCGTCCGTGAATGCCACGCCGATGTCGCTACGTCGTCCCGGAAGTTCGGGCAGGTTCGCCCACGTGTCGGCGGCCGGGTCGTACGCCTCGGCAGCCCCCAGATCGGAGGTCCCGTTCGTACCGCCGAGGACATATACCAACTTGCCGTCTGATGCCGCGCCCACCATTTGGCGTGGAGTGGGGATCGGAGCGCCGAGCCTCCACGAGGTGCCGTCGAAGATCTCGGTCGAATTCAGCAGCTTGCCCCCTGCGTCCACACCGCCGGTGACGACGATGCGGTCACCCACCACGGCGGCCGCCGCTGCCGCCCGGGGCTGCAACAGAGGCGGCAGCTCCGTCCAACGGCTGTTGACAATCCGCCACACTCGATCCGTTGCGACCTTTGGATTCGCGCCTTGGGTGCGCCAGCCGCCGAGCACGACCGGGGTGTCCTGCCAGGTCACTGCCATCGCATGCTGCACGGGAACGGGCAGCACTTCGCCGCCCTTCCAACTGTCGATCGCGGGGTCGTAGCCCTCGTGGGCTCCGCTGACATGGTTGTCGGCCCCCATGCCGCCGAAAACCCAGATGGTGCCGTCGGCCTGAGTGGACGCCACCGCGTCGCGGGCAACGCGCGCGTCCGCGATTGGATGCCAATCAGGCTGCGCTTCAGCGGTCGGTCGAGCCGGAGGAGCGGGGGCTTGGCCACCGTGGGTGTCGCGCGACGTGACCATGAAGACGGCGCCGATCACCAACACCAGCACCGCCGCGGCGGCAGCGGATGCGATCAGGATTCTCTTGCGATTCCGCCTTGGCGGCGCGACGGTGGGCACGGGACCCGACTGCCGCACTCGCGGGACGGGCGCTACTTGCCGAGGCAGGCTTGATTGGCTGATCGAAGCGGTGTGGGCGAACATGGCCGGGTCAGGTGGCGGCGTTGCCGCTGTGGCCCCACGCGGCGGGTTGGGGGCGCCCGGCGGGCCGGCACCCCCAACAGCGGATAGATCGGGTAGACCCGAAAACCCCGACAACGGCAACGCTTGTGTGCCGCCCGACTGCTCGGGGTGGCTGCCGGGCTCACTGAGCGCCATGGGATCCGCTGTCAACCCGTTGTGCCGCTGCGCCAACTGCAATTCGCGGCCGAATTCCGCGGCCGATGCCTGTCGGGCCCCCGGCTCCTGCGACATCGCTTTCTCGATCGCAGCGCATACATCGCTGGGAATTCCCGCAGGCCGCAGGTCCGGCACGGGCGTCGAAGTGATCCGCAGATAGTGCGCGATCAGATCCTCGTCGGACTTGCGCTCGTGCGGCGGATTCCCGGCGATCAGCGCGAAGATCGATGCGCCGAGGGAGTACACGTCGGCCGCGACCGTCGGCGGATTGCCGGACAGCACCTCGGGCGCGGTGTAGGAGAGGGTGCCGGTGAAGAACCCGGTCACCGTTTTATAGCCACCGGCGATGCGCGCGGTTCCGAAGTCGCTCAGTTGCGGTTCACCGTAGTCGTTGAAAAGGACATTGGCGGGTTTGATATCGCGGTGCAGTGTGCCTGTCCGATGCGCGGTTTCCAGCGCCCCGCACAACTTCACTCCGATGCGCAATGCCTCGGGCCACGCGATCCGGCCCTCCCGTTGTACTCGCTGCGCGAGGGAACCCGCTGCGTGGTACGGCATCACGATGAATGGCCGGTGACCTTCGGTCACGCCGACCTGCAGGATGTTCACGATGTTCGGGTGGCCGGAAAGCGCTCCCATCGCGTAGCCCTCACGCAGAAAGCGTTCGCGGTCCTCTTCCTCGAGATCCGACGCAAGCACCTTGATGGCGACGCTTCGTGCGAGGGACTTCTGGTAGCAGCGATAGACCACTCCACCACCGCCTCGGCCCACTTCGACGGCGTCGTCGAACCCGGCGGCTGCCAGCTCAGACGCTATCCCGCTCGCCATGTGCCAATCGCCCTCCGGTCATTGCGGATCCTTCGCTCAAAGGTACCTAGCAACGACATCACAGGCGCGGGATTCACGTTTCGTCATCCGTTCCGTGCCTCCACCCCTGCTCGGACGGGCGATCTTGTTGGGTCACAAGGATCGTGGCGAAATCTAAGTTAGGCCGCCTTCGCTTCCACGATGCTGACCGGCGATGCCGTCGGCACTATCCGAATCATGTGAAAACCACTCTGCTGCAACAGGTTTTGATATTCCTCAGCGGTGCGTTCCCGACCCGTGTTGACGACCAGCATTTCCAGGTCCATCCACTTGGCGATGAAATCCCGGTCGTGCGGCGGTATCACGCACTCGACCAGCAGCAGGGTGGCCCCGTCGCGCGTTGCGGCGCGGACGGTCTTGAGAATCTGCTGCGCCCTGGCGTCGGGCCAGTCATGAATGATGTTCTTCAGCACGTACAGGTCGCCGCCGTCGGGGACGGAGTCGAAGAACGACCCCAGCGGGTGGGACGCGCTAGCGCCTACCGAGCGCGATGTCGTGCGTCTGGTCACCGCAAGGCTGGCAAACAAGGACATCGCCACCCGGCTCTTCGTCTCGCCGCGTACCGTTCAGAGCCACCTCACGCACGTCTACAACAAGCTCGGTGTCAGCTCACGGGTACAACTCGTGCAAGAGGCCGCCCGACACAGTTAGGTCAAATGCTGCCCACGTCCAAAAGGCCGTTTCTCCTGCGACAAGTCGGAAGGCCGCAGCCATGACCGTAGACGAGTTGGAGATCGCTGATCCAGCGGACGCCTGGACGCGAGCCGGGTTCAGCATTGACTCCGATGCCGTCTGCCGGATCGGCGGCGTTCGCATCCGACTGGTCGGCCGCGGCCGCGGCAAGGGCATCGTCGGATGGTCACTGCGCGGCTTGCCATCGAACAGCTCGCTCGATGGCCTCGATGGCGTCCCGACGACGAGGTCGGACGCGGCCACTCCAGTGCCCGCCACCCACGGGAACGGCGTGATCGCGATCGACCACGTCGTGCTGCTCTCACCTGACCTGGGTCGGACAGCCGAATCGCTGGCCGCTGTGGGTGTGCACCCGCGCAGGGAACGCGATGGTGAACTCGGCGGACGGTCGATTCGCCAGATCTTCTTCCGATTGGGCGACGTGATACTCGAGGTCGTCGGTTCGCCGGAGACAACGAGCGAGGGTCCATCCGCCCTCTGGGGGATCACCTACGTCGTCGCGGACATCGAGGCGACCGCCGCGTTCTTCGGTGACCGCATAGCACCGGTCAAGGAAGCCGTTCAGCCCGGACGCCGGATTGCCACGCTCCTGCACCACGAGCTCGGGATGTCCGTCCGGTCGGCGATGATCTCTGCGCCCGCGCGTCGCTGACCCGACTCCGACTACTCCCAGACGACCTCGTCCGGTGTCTTGTCGGGGCGTAACCCCCGCCAACTCGGCTGACGCAGGCGGCCGTCGGAAGTCCGCTCGCTGTAGCGGACCTCGCCAACCAACTCAGGTCCGACGAACGTCACGCCCTTGGCGTCGATGTTGGAAAGCCGTGCGTTGAAGGGTGATTCGTCGATTTCCAGCGGCTTGAGCATGCCCTTGAGCTTGGTCAGCTCCTTTTCGGTGAAGCCCGTCCCAACACGACCGACGAACTGCAGACCGCCGTCGGCGGGGATTCCGAGCATCAGCGCTCCGATGCCGCTGGACCGGCCGCCTTCGCCCTGTCGCCAGCCGCCGATCACTGCCTCCTGAGTGTTCCAGATCTTGTCCTTGATCCACGACGACGACCGCCGTCCTGCCTGGTAGGTGGAATCCCGCTTCTTGGCGACCACGCCCTCCCACCGGTGTTTGCGGGCGTACTCCATGGCCTCCGGTCCGCCGCCGGGCAGCTGGTCGGGAACGATCAGCCCACCGGTCTCCGCCAAGGCTTCGAGCAGGCGGCGGCGGTCGGAGTACTTGGCGCGCAACAACGATCGGCCATCGAGATGCAGAATGTCGAATGCCCAGTACTCAACGCGGGTCGATCGCGCCCGGTTCTGCATTTCGGTGAAGCTGGGCACGCCGGATTTGTCGAGCGCGACCGCTTCGCCGTCGAGGATCACGTGATGGTCGGCGAGATCGGCTGCCAGTGCGTCGAATTGGGGATACTCGTCGGTGACGTCGCGGCCGCTTCGTGAGCGCAGGTTGAGCTGGCCGTGATTCGCGTCGACAAGCACGCGGTAGCCGTCCCATTTGCCCTCGAACGCCCACTGCGTCGATTTCAGCTTGTCGATCGAGCCCTCGGTCGCCAGCATCGGCGCGAGATCGCTCGCTTGGGGACGCTGTTGCTCCTTCATCCTGTGCGCGAGCCAGTTCTTGCCGTCGGTCTGAATCAGCGCGTACCGGCCGTCGATCTTCTTGCCGTGCAGCGTGACGATGACCTCGCCCCCTCTTTCAGGTCCGTCGGGGGGGTTGTCCCTGAACTTCTCGGTCTCGTATGTTCCGGTGTCCCAGACGATCATCCTGCCTGCGCCGTACTCCCCACGCGGGATAGTGGCTTCGAAGGTCAGGTACTCCAGCGGATGATCCTCGGTGTGCACGGCCAGGTGGTTGACCGACGGGGTAGCGGGCAGGTTCTTCGGCACAGCCCAGCTGACCAGCACGCCGTCGCGTTCCAGTCGCAGGTCGTAATGCAGTCGCCGGGCGTGGTGCTCCTGAATGACGAACAGGTTGTTATTGCCCGCCTTTGGCGCTTTTTTTGGCACCGGTTCCGGTGTTTTCGACGCGTCGCGCATGCCGCGGTACTTCGTCAGGCGATCCTCGCGCGGAACCTTCTCGTCCAAGTTGGCCAGTAGGTCGCCGTCCTTCTCGACGCGCTTCAGCACCTCGTCGAAGCGCAGATGACGCAGCTTCGGGTCGGCGATCTCGTCCCATGCGCGCGGCGCCGCGACGGTCGGATGTTCGCGGCCGCGAAGCGAATACGGCGCGATGGTCGTCTTCGACCCGTTGTTCTGGCTCCAGTCCAAAAACACCTTGCCTGCGCGCAGGCTTCTGGTCATGGTCGACGTGACGAGTTTCGGCATCGCCTGTTCCAATTGCTGCGCTACGCGTTTGGCGACTACCACCGCGCCCCGCGAACTCACCGGCTCCTCGAGAGGGGCATACAGATGCAGGCCCTTGCTGCCGCTGGTGAGTGGGTAGGTCGTCAGCCCGATGTCGTCCATCAGTTCCCTGACGGCCTGCGCCACCTCGCACAGCTGTTTCATCGTGACGCCCTCGCCAGGGTCGAGGTCGAACACCAACCGCGTCGCCGGACCCGGGTGTTCGCCAACGAACCGCCACTGCGGGACATGGACTTCCAGCGCGGCCTGCTGTGCGATCCAGGCCAGCGCCTCGACGGTATCGATGATCGGATAGGTGGTGGTGCCCGACCGGTGCGTGATGCTTGCACGGTTGAGCCAGTCGGGCGCGGAGCTGGCGAGCTGCTTTTCGAAGAACGACGCCTCGTCGACGCCGTTGGGCCACCGTTTGCGGGTGGCCGGGCGGCCAGCGATATGCGGCAGCATTACCTCGGCGATGGCAGTGTAGTAGTCGAACACCACTGCTTTTGTGACGGCCTTGCGCCGTCCACCCGTCGCCGGGTACAGCACCTTGTCCGGGTTGGTCAGCTTTACCCGCCCGTAGTGGTCCACCACCTCACCGTATTACCAGCTGTAGCGATTACCAGCTGTAGCGTTGGACTATGACGAATCTTCGCGGCGTGCCTGGTCACAGTGGCGACGCTCATCGCAGCACCGTGCGCCGCGGCGGACCCGCAGGACCTCGTCCCCTACTGTTCGGCCGATCAGACGCCGATGGATGACAACTGCAGGCAGACGGCGCACCAGCTCCTCACGCATGTCGGCTCGGGCGTCGACCCCGGGCTGCCGAGCGGTGTCGATCCCGGCAACGAACCGGTTACCTAGCTCGCCGAACGTTCCTTACCGCTCGAAGAATCACGGATTTTCCAGCGGTAACGAACGTTCGCGGGCGGCTAGCAGTCATCGTCGCTCCGCAAGACCGCGAACGGTGCGGTCGGCACCTCGGCGACGGCCATCTTCGCGGCGGAGTCGGTAGGTATGACGTTTTCGGACAGCGCGACCAGAGCATTCCTGGTGCCAACGTCACGGCCGGCCTGCTCGCTGAGCAGCCACCGCACTTCGAGTAGATCGCAGTAGGCCTGAATGGCGGTGCCGGAGTGGTTCAGCGCCGCGTGCGCAAGGTGCTCGGTGGGGGTGACCACCTCGATGACCCAGAGCCGGGCTGCAGTGGACTCGTCGACGTCGTGGCCGGCGTCCCGGCACAGCTGCGCCCGATACGCCTGCAGGTCGCCCAGCAGGATGCGGGCTTGCCCCTCGCCGACGTCCAAGCCGGTGAGTTCCCGAAGGCGTTGCGCGTGGTAGCGCCGATCGCCAACGGCGACATGAATTTTGAGTTGGCTCGGATCCTCGCTGACCGGGTGCAGGGATACTTCGTCGACCGCGAAACCGAGGTCGTTGAGGCGCCGAACAGTCCCCTCGACGCGGTAGCGATCGGTGAATCCGTAGACGGGTTCGGCGTGGAGCAGTTCCCACAGCGAGTTGTACCGGGTCTGAACCTGTTCGGCTTCGGCGATCAACCTGTCTTGCAACGCTTCTGGCCTGCCAAGCCGCTCAGCCAGATCGACCATGCCCATGGCCACGTTCTCCACCAGGATGTCGAGGTCGTACTGGCGTTGCCCGCGGCTCAGCGTGGGGTGCACCTCCGAGGTTTCGGCGTCGACGAGCCACGCCTGCAGAATCTGGCCGTCGCGGGAAAACAGCGTGTTCGCCAATGAACAGTCACCCCAGAAGACGCCGTGGCGGTGCAGTTCCACCATCAAACCGGCCATCGCATCCAATAACCGCTCACGGTGCTTCGGCTGGTCCGGTGGCAGGCGCATGAACAGGCGGCGGTACTGCCATGACCCCTCGAGGTAGCGGGTGACCAGAATCGCGGTGTCGAACTCGGGTTGGAGCACGAGACCGGCCGGACGCACGGCCGGGAGATCCATGTCCTCGAGCCTGCGCAGGACGTCGTACTCCTTGGCGGCGATCCGCGCCGGCATGTCCTTGACCGCCCACAGCAGGTCGTCGGTCTCGACGAACTTCACCAGGTGACGGCTGGGCCCCACGGCAATGTCGCGCAGCGGCACGTCCGGGACGGTCCACTCCGAAAGGGGTAGGTCCCACGGCAACCCGAGGAGTCCGGGAGTTGGTGTCCGGAGCCGGAACTCCGGTGCACGCATCGTCAGTTGATGCGCTCGCCGGTCTCGGGATGGAACAGGTGGACCGCGCCGTCGGGATGGCGGCGCATGCGCACCGTGTCGGCCAGTTTGGGTGCGGTGCGCGGGTTGCACCGTGCCACCAGTTCGACACCCGAGCCGGCATGCGTGTACACGTACGCCTCGCTGCCGAGATCCTCGACGAGGTCGACGACGACTTCGACGCCACCGGAATCGGTGAGTTCGAGTTGCTCGGGCCGGATTCCGAAGGTGACCTCCGACAGGCCTGCGTCGCTCAGCTTGGTCAGATTGTCGCGTTCGAGTTCCAGCGTCGAGTCACCGATCTTGACGCCATCGGCGGTGACCGGGAGCGTCACCAAATTCATCGCGGGCGATCCGATGAAGCCGGCGACGAACGCGTTGGCCGGGCGGTCGTAAAGCTCGTTCGGTGCGGCGAACTGCTGCAGCTTCCCAAACCGCAGTACGGCTACCCGGTCGCCCATGGTCATGGCCTCCACCTGGTCGTGAGTGACGTAGACGGTGGTGGTGCCCAGCCGGCGTTGCAGCGCGGCGATCTGGGTGCGGGTCTGCACGCGCAGCTTCGCGTCCAGGTTCGAAAGCGGTTCGTCCATGCAGAACACCTGCGGCTCACGCACGATGGCGCGCCCCATCGCGACGCGTTGACGCTGTCCGCCGGAGAGCTTGGCGGGCTTGCGATCCAGGTGCTCGGTCAGGTCCAAGACCTTCGCGGCCTCCTCGACCTTCTTGCGCCGCTCGGCGGCCGATGCCCCCCGCAACTTCAGGGCGAAGCCCATGTTCTCCGCGACGGTCTTGTTGGGGTAGAGGGCGTAGTTCTGGAACACCATCGCGATGTCGCGGTCCTTGGACGGCACGCCGGTCATATTCTTGCCGCCGATCTCGATGCTCCCCTCGTCGATATCCTCGAGGCCGGCGAGCATGCGCAGTGCGGTGCTCTTGCCCGAGCCCGACGGACCGACCAGGACGACGAACTCGCCGTCCTGAATGTCGAGGTTGAGCGAGTCAACCGCGAGCTTGTCCGAACCCTCGTAGATGCAAGACGCGTTCTTGTAAGTGATTGCAGCCATTGTATTTAACTCCTCTACTTGATGGCGCCGAAGGAAAGACCACGAACGAGCTTGTTCTGGGCGAACCACCCGCAGAGGATCACGGGAAGTGCCGCCATGGTTGCGGCCGCCGAAAGCACGGCCCAGTACTGACCCTCACCGGCGATGAAGCCGACGAGGTACACCGGCATGGTCTGGGCGTTCACCGCGGTCAGGTTCACCGCGAGGAAGAACTCGTTCCAGGCGAAGATCACACAGATCAGCGCGGTGGCCGCAATGCCGGGTGACACCAACGGAAGGATCACCTCTCGCACCGATCGCCACAAGCTGGCGCCGTCCAAGCTGGCGGCCTCGAGGAGTTCGCCTGGCACTTCGAGGAAGAACGAGCGCATCATCCAGACGGCGATCGGCAGGTTCATCGAGGTGTAGAGGACGACCAGGGCCCAGATGTTGTCCAGCAGACCGATGTTGGACACAATCACGTACAGCGGCAGGATCGCCGCGACGACTGGCAGCATCTTTGTGCTCATGAAGAAGAACAACGCATCCGACGTCTTGCGGACCGGCCGCAGCGACAACGCGAACGCGGCGGGCACACCGAGCAGCAGCACCAGAATCGTCGACATGCCGGTGGCGAACACCGAGTTCAACATCGCGGGCCCGATGCCCTGCTTGAAAACCGCAGCGTACTGATCCAGGGTCGGGGTGAAGAACAACGTCGGCGGATTGGTCGCCGCGTCACTCTCCTGCTTGAACGACGTCAGCACCATCCAGAACACCGGGAAGAAGAACCCGATCCCGACGAGCCACGCGACCACACCCCACGGGCTGAACTTCTTGGACTTCTTCTTCCTCGCTGGATCGGGATCAGTTGTCGCCGCGACTCTTTCGGCAGTGGTAGTCATGATCAGGCCGCCTCTTCCTTGCCAGAGAACGATTTGAAGATCAAGCGAAGCGCGAAGCTGGCGATGATCATCGTGAAGATGACGACCACCACGCCCATGGCTGCGGCCTGGCCCATGTCGAAGCCCAGGAACGCGCGCTGATAGATGTAGAACGGCAGGTTCGCGCTGGCAACACCCGGTCCACCCTGCGTCATCATGAAGATGGCGTCGAACGTGTTGACCAGGTAGACCGCGCCGAGCACGACGCCCAACTCGATGAATCGCCGAAGGTGGGGCAGCGTCAACTCGCGGAAGAGTTGGAACGCAGTGGCACCATCGACCCGGCCCGCCTCGAGCTGGTCGCGAGGCATCGACGTCAGGCCTGCCAGAATCAGCAGCATCATGAACGGTGTCCACTGCCAGATCAATTCGACCATCACCATCGTAAGCGGGAACTGACCGATCCAGTCCACCGGGCCGATCCCCACCAGCGACAGCACCCAGTTGAGGATGCCGTTGTTGGGGTCGAGGATCGTCGTCTTCCAGATCAGCGCACCCGCAACGGGTGTGATCAGGAACGGCGTGATCAACAGCGTCCGAACGGCCCCACGTCCAAGGAACGCGCGATCCAACAGCAAGGCAATCAACAACCCGAGCAGAGCTGAGATCAAAACCACGCCGACGATGAGGATGACGGTGTTGCCTGCCACCGACCAGAACTGACTGTCCTTCACCACCGCGATGTAGTTGTTCAGCCCCACGAAATGCCGTGATCCTGGCCGAACCAGGTTCCACGACAACGTCGAGTAGTACAGCGTGAATAGGAAGGGGACCTGCGTGACCGCGATCATGAAGATCAGCGCGGGTAGCAGTGGCCCTCGCCTGCGCCACCCCTCGGCGCGGCTCACGCCGGTGTCCTGGGCTTCCCGGATCTTACGGACCCGTTCCGCCACTGCCTCCTGACTGGCGTCTGACTCGGTATCGACGGTAAGAGTCATCATTTCTCCTGGTATGTCTTGCCGACGACCTCGGCGTATTGCTGGGCTTGGGCAAGCGCGTCATCGACGGACTTCTGTCCGGCGATCGCCGCACTGATCTGCTGGCTCACCCGCGTCCCCAGATCCTGGAACTCGGGAATCCCGACAAATTGCACGCCGGTGTACGGAACCGGTTGCACCGTCGGCTTGTTCGGGGTCGCATTCGTGATCGACTGCAGAGTCAACGGACCGTAGGACTTCGAGATCGCCTCGTACTCCGGCAGTTGCGTGTAGGTGGAGGTCCGGCTGCCCGGTGGGACTCGCGCCCAGCCCAGTTTCTCGCCGACCAGCTTCATGTAGTCCTTACTGGTCATCCACGAGATGAACTTCCATGCACCGTCGGGGTTCTTGGCGTGCTTGGGAATGCCAAGTGCCCAGGTGTAAAGCCACCCCGAGTTGGGCTTCTCCACGATCGGCGCGGACAGGTAGCCGATCTTGCCCACCAGATCGGGATACGTCTTCGGATCCTCGAGAACCGAGACCGCCGACGTCGCGTCGTACCACATCGCAGTCTGGCCTTGACCGAACAGGTTGGCGCATTCCTGGAATCCGGTCGACGAGGCGCCAAGCTCACCGGCGTGGTTGATCAGGTCGACGTAGAAGTTGACGGCCTTCTTTACCTCGGGGCTGTCGAGTCTGGCGTTCCACTGGTCGTCGAACCAGCGGCCACCAAAGGTGTTGATCACGGTGTCCAGTGGTGCGAGCACCTCGCCCCAACCAGGCTTGCCGCGCAAGCAGATTCCCGCGTCCGAGAGCCCCTTCTCCTTGATGGTCTTCGCCCACTGGGCCACCTCTTCCCACTGCGGCTGGTAATTCGGATCCTGGTTGACCTTGATACCGGCTTTCTCGAAGAGGTCCTTGCGGTACATCAGGAAGGACGACTCGCCGTAGAACGGGACCGAGTACATGTTGCCCTGGTAGGACAACGAATCCCGCAGCGAGGGGATGAAGTCGTTCTCGTCGTAACCGGGCGTGTTCTTCGCGTAGTCCGAGAGGTTCAGCAGCCAGCCGTCTTTCGCCCACTGCGGCGTCTCGAAGTTGCTGATCATCGCGACGTCGAACTCACTGCCCCCCATTGCGGTCGACATCGTGATCTTCGCCCGCGCCTGGTTCTCCGACAGCGAGATGAACTTCAGCTTGGTGCCGGGATTATCCTTCTCGAACTCCGACGACAACTTCTGAGCGTCCGTCATCTGCGAGTTGGAAACCAAGGCGATCGTCACCTCGTTCGCCGACGCCCCCAGGCTGCCTGCGCCGGCGCAGCCGGAGGTGACCACCAGCCCGGTCGCTGCTACACACGATGCCAATCTTCGTAGCACTTTCACCTTGTTTCACCTTTCAGTGTGCCAATAGCCAACGGGCACAATCGATGTCACAGACCAGCAGCCTGGCGAGCTTGCCGCGCAACGCGCCGAGGGCGGCGTGGTGCTTGGCGGCACCGCTGGAGATCAGAATGGTCTTCTCGCAGGTGCGGATGTCTTCGAGCGGAACCGAGACCGCCCGTTGCTGGAGTTCGGTGTCGACGGGCGCGCCGTCGGCGTCGAAGAACCGGCCGCCGATCTCGCCAACCGCACCGAGTGAGACGAGCTCGTCGAGCATTCGGGTGTCCACGAAGCTGCCCTCGAACAGCGTTGTCGACGTCGAAACGGCGCCAACACCGAAGAGCATCACGTCGGCACGTCTGCCTGCCTCAAGCGTGCGCGAGATCAGCGAGTCGCTGCGCATCGAGACGACGGTGGATGGGTCTGCGTACAGGGGCGCGGGCAGCCGGATCGTGGTGGCGCGCAGCATATCTGCGCAACGGCCGAGGATGAACTCGGTGCCCGTCTGATACGCAGCCGTCGACATCGCACCGTCCAGTTGGACCACCGTGCGGCAGCTCGCAATGCCTGGCGAGAGGGCGGAAGCCACCGCGGCTTGTTCAGGGCCCCAGGTGAATCCGAGGACGTCGCTCGGCGACAGCCGACGCATCAGCAGCGCAGCCGCCGCACGTCCCACGCTGGCGAACGCGGCGGGCCGGCCGGGGGCTCCGACGTCGACACCGTGGCCCGCGACCACCGCTTCGGTCAGGCCGTAGCGCTGCTCCAGTTCGCGTTCCTCGTCGGCGTGCAGGTCGTCACTCATGTCGGGTGGGACGACGACCTCGATGCGGACCAGCCCCTTGGCCTTGGCCCTGGCGACCAACCGCCCTGCAGTCGGGCGGGAGACCCCGAGCCGGGCCGCGATCTCGGCCTGGGTGAGGCCGTCGAGGTAGTAGAGCGTCGCGGCACGCAATGCGAGCCGCAGGTCTTCCGGGGTGGATGCGCGGTCTTGCGGCGTCGGCACGGCCTGACCTCCGATCGTCCCGGCAACCTCGCCGTTCGACGTCGAAAGGGCCACCGATCCCACCACATTTCCTGTCCGACCCGTGAGCATTTGCTCATGGGTGCGATTAGATGCTCATCACGCTAGCATGGCGAATGTGACGCACACAACACTTTCGCCGGATACCCGCATGCGGGTCGCCGTACTCGTCGAGCCGGGTCGCATCGAGATGGAACAGCGCCCGACGCCTACGCCAGGGCCAGGTGACGTGTTGATTCGGGTCTCGTCGGTAGGGGTGTGCGGGTCGGACACGCACTACTACCGGCACGGCAAGGTGGGCACTTTCGTCGTCACACGACCATTGGTGCTCGGCCATGAGGCGGCGGGCACGATCGTCGGCGTCGGTGAATCCGTTGACCCGAAGCGCATCGGAGAGCGGGTGTCGATCGAGCCACAGCGGCCCGACCCCGAAAGTGACGAGACGCGCAGGGGCCAGTACAACCTGTGCCCGCACATGCGGTTTTTCGCCACCCCGCCCGTGGACGGCGCGCTCTGCGATTACGTCACCATCGGTGCGGGGTACGCGCATCGGGTGCCCGACTCGGTGTCCGACGATGCCGCCGCACTGTGTGAGCCGCTGTCGGTCGGCATCGCCGCGGTCCGAAAGGCCGGCGTCGACGGTGGTTCGCGCGTGCTGATTACCGGCGCGGGACCCATCGGAATCATGGTGACCCAAGTCGCGCGGGCGTACGGCGCCACCGACATCGTGGTCAGCGATCCCGACGAATCCCGCCGCGAACAGGCCACCGCGTTCGGTGCGACCCAGATTATCGACCCGACCGTCGAGCCGATCGGAGATCTGGGTGTCGACGCATTCATCGACGCATCGGGTGCGCCTGCCGCTGTCGTCGATGGCATTCGCGCCGTGCGGCCCGCAGGCACCGTGGTGCTCGTCGGCTCGGGCGCCGAGACGATGAAGTTGCCGACGCAGCTGATCCAGAACCGGGAGCTGGTGCTCACCGGCGTGTTCCGCTACGCCAACACGTGGCCGACGGCGATCGCGCTTGTCGAGTCCGGTCGCGTGGACCTCGACGCGATGGTGACCGCGCGCTTCCCGTTGGAGAAGACCGCAGAGGCACTCGACTCCGACCGCACGCCGGGTAGCGTCAAGTCCGTGGTGGCGGTGTCATGAAGCTGAACAAGTCGACGCTGGCCGAGATCCCGATCGACAAGCCGAGCTATGACCGCGACGAGATCAGCATCGGCATAGCGCATTTCGGGGTCGGCGGCTTCCACCGCGCGCACCAGGCGATGTATGTCGACCGGTTGCTGGAAATGGGTCTCGCCAAAGAATGGGGCATCTGCGGCATCGGCGTGCTGCCCTCCGACCGCAAGATGGCCGACGTGATGGCCGCCCAGGACGGCTTGTACACCCTGCTGCTGGAGAACCCGGACGGTAAGCGCGAGCCACGGGTGATCGGGTCGATCGTCGACTACCGCTATGCGCCCGACGACCCGGAAGCGGTCATCGAGTTGCTCGCCGCGCCCAGCACCCGGATCATCTCGCTGACCATCACCGAAGGCGGCTACAGCATCGCGAACCTCGGCGACGGCGTCACCGTTTTCGGTCTGGTGGCCGACGCGTTGGCGCGGCGGCGGGACCGCGGCATCGCCTCGCCGACGATCGTGTCGTGCGACAACATCGAAGGAAACGGCGACGTCGCGGCGCAGGCGTTCACGACATACGCCGAACGCGCACACCCGGGCCTTGGCGAGTGGATGAGTGCGCATACTCGGTTCCCGAATTCGATGGTGGACCGCATCACCCCGGTCACCACGCCCGACGTCATCGCCGTGCTGGACAACGACTTCGGTGTGGAGGACCAGTGGCCGGTGGCGGCCGAGCCGTTCACGTCGTGGGTGCTCGAGGACGACTTCTCCGACGGGCGCCCGCCCTTCGAGGAGGCAGGCGTCCTGCTTGTCGATGACGTCACGCCGTACGAGTTGATGAAGCTGCGATTGCTCAACGCCAGCCATCAGTGCCTGTGCTATTTCGCATACCTGGCCGGCTACCGCTTGGTGCACGATGCGGCAGGCGATCCGCTGTTCGCCGAATTCCTGCGCGAGTACATGGATTCGGAGGGCACGCCGACGTTGAAGCCGGTTCCGGGGATCGATCTGCCCGACTACAAGCGCGCGCTGATCCAGCGATTCGCCAACCCTGGTATCAAGGACACCATCGTGCGGTTGTGCTTCGGCTCGTCGGACCGCATCCCGAAATGGCTGCTGCCCGTCATCCGGGCGAACCTCGCCACGGGTGGTCCCGTCCGGCTGTCGGCGGCCACGGTGGCCAGCTGGGCGCGGTACGCAGAGGGCGTGGACGAGCATGGCGAAAAGATCGACGTGCAGGATCAGCTCGCCGACACACTGGTGCCGCTGGCCCGTTCTCAGCGCGAGAACCCGACCGCCTTCATCGAAAACACCGAGGTATTCGGCGACCTCGCGTCGCAGCCGCGGTTCGTCGAGGCCTACCTGTGGGCGCTGGAGTCACTGCATCGCGACGGAGCCAGGGCGACACTTGGAAACCCTGTTGTGCAAGGAGACACCATGACTCGGGCATTGGTGATCGGCGAAGCGCTTGATCGACATCGTTGAGCGGGACGGAAAGGTTACGGGCGAGCACGTCGGCGGAAGCCCGTTGAATGTCGCGGTCGGACTCGCGCGGCTGGGTCGCGGCGTCGACTTCCTCACCCACATCGGAGACGATCCGCGCGGCGGCCGCATCGTCGAGTACGTCAAACAGTCTGGTGTGCAATTGGTTTCAGGAAGCATGACCGCCCGGCGCACACCGACCGCGCTGGCGACGCTGGACGCCAGCGGATCGGCGCAGTATGTGTTCGACATCGACTGGCAGCTGGCCGGGACACCAGAGGTGGCGCCGCCGCTAGTGGCGCACACGGGGTCGATCGCGGCGGTGCTGGAGCCGGGTTGCCGGGCCACCGCCGCACTGATCGACGCGTATCACCCGTCGGCGACCGTCACGTTCGACCCGAATGTCCGCGCGGCACTGATCGAGGACGCCGACATCGCGCGCGGTCGCATCGACCGTTGGATCGAACGCTGCGACGTGGTCAAGGCAAGCGACGAGGACATGCAATGGATCGACCCGAACCGCTCCCCCGAGCAGATCGCCCAGGACATGGCTGGGCCTGGGGCCGTCGATCGTCGCGGTGACGATGGGCGACCAGGGAGCCTTCGCGATCTGCGCGGGCGGGACGGTGCGGGTGCAGGCGCTTCGGGTGAACGTCGTGGACACCGTGGGGGCAGGCGACGCGTTCATGGCGGGGCTGATCGATGCGTTGTGGTCACTGGGTGTGCTCGGCGCCGAGCGTCGTCCGCAACTGGCAGGGATAAGGCTCGACGCGCTGACCGCGGTGGTGCAAACGGCGGCGCTGTGCTCGGCGTTGACGGTGGCGCGGGCGGGCGCTGACCTGCCCGATCGGGCGACGCGGGACGCCGCAGCGGCCGGGTCGGGCCCGCTGCTGCCCCAACCCGGCTAGCCTGGCCTTATGCGTTCCATATGGAAAGGATCCATCGCCTTCGGCCTGGTGAACGTCCCGGTCAAGGTCTACAGCGCGACCGAAGACCACGACATCAAGTTCCACCAGGTCCACGCGAAGGACAACGGACGCATCCGCTACAAGCGGGTCTGCGAGGTGTGCGGCGAAGTCGTCGAATACCGCGACATCGCGAAGGCCTTCGAATCCGACGACGGCCAGACGGTGGTGATCACCGACGACGACATCGCCACTCTGCCTGAGGAACGCAGCCGCGAGATCGAGGTGCTGGAGTTCGTGCCCGCGAGCCGATATCGACCCGATGATGTACGACCGCGCCTATTTCCTGGAACCGGAAGGGAAGTCGTCGAAGTCGTACGTACTGCTGGCGAAGACGTTGATGGAATCCGACCGGGTTGCGATTGTGCACTTCGCGCTGCGCAACAAGACTCGGCTTGCGGCGTTGCGGGTGAGGGATTTTTGAAAGCGCGACGTCATGGTCATCCAGACATTGTTGTGGCCCGACGAGATTCGCGATCCCGACTTCCCCGAGCTCGACAAGAAAGTCGAGATCAAGCCCGCCGAGCTGAAGATGGCGGAGCAAGTTGTCGAGTCGATGACCGACGACTTCAACCCGGACCGCTACCACGACGACTATCAGGAACAGCTCCATGAGCTGATCCAGGCGAAACTCGAAGGCGGCGAGGCGTTTACCACCGAGGAAGAGCCGAAGGAGCTCGACGAGACCGAGGACGTGTCCGATCTGCTGGCCAAACTGGAAGCCAGCGTGAAGGCGCGACGGGCCGGAGGTTCCGATGACGGCGACAAGCCTGCGAAGAAGGCGCCTGCGAAGAAGACGGCCGCGAAGAAGACGGCTGCGAAAAAGGCGCCGGCCAAGAAGGCACCCGCAAAGAAGGCCGCGGCGAAGAAGTAGCGACGTGGACAGGTCGAGTCGCCGCGCAGTAGCGCTCATCAGGGCTGCAATTCCTCGGTCGGCTGTGGCCCGGCTGGCAGGGTCGGTCCTCATCGGCGCCACGATCGGCGTGGGTGTCGGCGCGCTGAAAGATGCGCCAATGGGCGTACTCGTCGGGATCTCTACGACGGGGGCAGTCTTCGTCGTTGCCGGTTGGATCCTGTTGTGGCCCATGGATGCCGATGCCACACACCACAACGCGCACCGTGATGCATTCAAACCGGTGGACGAGGAATTGGTAGTCGTTGCCGCGGCGCTTGGTGGACTGGTCAGCATCGTCGTGCTACTCGTCCGCAACCGCACCCACGCTGACCCCGCCGCCGCTGCGACTGCCCTGGCGGGGGTTTTCATGGCCTGGGCCGCGCTGCACCTGATGTACGCCGCCCGATATGCGTACCTCTACTACACCCCCACAGCTGGCGGAATCGACTTCAATAAGCCCAACTATCGACCGGAATTTCGCGACTTCTTGTACTTCGGCTACAACCTGGGCATGACCTACCAGGTGTCAGATACAAGCGTGTCGGACCCCATCATTCGCGCCGTCGTATTGCGGCACTGTCTGCTGTCATACCTATTTGGCACCGGCATTCTGGCGACTGCGATCAATCTCATCGCCGGCATGGTCACCGGTTGACGAGTAACTACGCGGGCAGATCCACCCGCAGCGCTAGGTGCTCTTCGAGTATCCGGCGCAGCGCGGCGTCCATCGGATGAGCCGATGCGAGGTCACGGCCGAACCCGCTGTCAACCACGACAACCTCGCCGTCACGTAGTTCGGCGCTGTCGATCTGATCGACGAACGGATCGAACAAGCCGGGCGGCGTGGCCAAGTAATACAACGCCCGGTGCGGCTCGTTCAACCTGGCTGCATACATCAACCCATGTTGGGTGATCACGAAGAGTTCCGAAGCGGTCCTGGCGTTCGGGGTCTCGACTTTGCACCATGCCTTCGCGGCGCGCCGGGGCTCGGACAATCGATCTGAGACGTCGTCCGTGAGTGCGAGCAGCCTCTGGACGAGTGCTCCACCCATTTGCGGATAAGCACCGACGGCGGCTCCGAAGTACCGGTGGAAGATCTCACCGAAGAAGTCGTACCGTTGCTCGCTCATCGCGGCTCCCCAGATTTCGGAGTTACACCCCAATTGTGCGCCCGAAAACCGTCAGTGGAGCAATGAATTTGGTCAGTCGTCGATGTGCGTCGGCGGGTCGGCGAAGGCGAGGTCCCAGGGGTGCTGGTCAGTACCCATCAAATCGCAGTGCTTGACGGGCACTAGGTAGGAACTGGCACCCTGAGGAATCAATTGGGGAACTGCCACGCAACGTTGCCAGGTGCCGTCAGGCTGGACGGGTCCATCGCACTTGCTGATATAGGGTCCTCCGTACTGACAGCCGGCGCTGGCCGGCGACGCTGAGGCGATCAGCTCCGCGGCCATCAGCAGGGCAACCGATCCTCCGACGATGCAGCGCTTCATGGTCGTCTCCCGTCACATCGCCGCTGGGGCGTTGCCGAGTGCTTGGGGTGGCAAATACCGTCGACAGCCCAGCCAGCAACCAATGACGCTACCGCTTATGTACCTGGCACTTGCGGCATTTGAGGTCGTGATCCGAAGCATGGGTGAAAGCCCCTGTGCACCCGGTGGCAACGAATGCACAACGTGCCCGCGTGTACTCGCTCGTGGCCGTACAGTATTCACAGTTCTCAACGCCGCTGGATTGGAGAGCGCCGTGCACGACGACCTGGCCCGCAAGAAGTTCACCGAGCTCAAGGAGCGCGCCGGACAGCGTCTTGTGACCGGGCCACAGCGTGTACTCATCCCCGACGCCGAACTCGACGGGTTCTGGGCCACGCTGGAGCCTGCGACCATCGACTTCATGATCGGCGAATGGGAGGGTGGCGAGTTCGACACCGGCCACCGGGAAAACGGCACGTTGGCGCTCATCAACTGGTTCGGCAAGACCTTCAATTCGGCCTTCGACGCGAAGCCCCTAATCTGCCTGGACGCCGACGGCAACAAGTACTCGAACACCGAAAACGGTGAAGGCAGCCTGTGGATGGAAGAATTTCGCGGCGAGGTCACCGCGACGATGGTGTTCGACGGGCAGCCCGTCCACGACCATTTCAAGAAGGTCGACGACCGCGCCGTGATGGGCATCATGGATGGCAAGAACGCCCTCGACAATGGCCGCTACGCATACTTCTATCTCGAACGGGTCTAGTCCGGCATAGATCGGAGCAACGTCGCGTATGTCGCTGGGAGCCAAATGCGTCGCCATGGTGTTCGGTATGGCAGGCGCCGTCCTGGCCGGTGCCGCTGCGCCGGTCGCCAGCGCTCACGGAGCGGACGCTGTCATCGGTGATCTGCAGGCCGAGGGATACCTCGTCAATATCAACTGGGTAAACGGGTTCACTACACAGCAGCTGTCGGACTGCACCGTGGTCAGGGTCAATAGCCCCTCTTCAAGTCCCGACCCGATGCCCGGTGACACCGTCTATGTCGATGTCACCTGTCCAAACAATTTGTACTGACGTTCCTCACCTCCAGCCCGTCTAGCGACGAAAGCGGCCGTGAAAGCCGCCGAAGAAGTAGTCCTCTCGGCGCCGTCAACATTTGATGACGGTTCCGGGACGAGACACTCCCCTTCCTGAGAAAACTAGAACGTGTTTCAAAAACATGTCCCACGCGATAGCAACCCCTGCTACCGTTCGCCCGGCGACGGAAGGAAGACACAAGTGATTCTTGACAGGTTTCGGCTGGACGACCAGGTCGCGGTAGTGACTGGAGCGGGCCGCGGGCTGGGCGCCGCGATGGCGCTGGCATTCGCGGAAGCCGGTGCAGACGTGGTGATTGCGTCCCGGACACAGTCCCAACTCGAGGAAGTGGCCGAGCAGATCAAGGCCACAGGACGGCGCGCCGAGATCGTCGTCGCCGACCTGGCTCATCCCGAGGACACAGCCAAACTCGCCGCAAGGGCTGTCGAGGCATTCGGCAAACTAGACATCGTCGTGAACAACGTCGGCGGCACCATGCCGAACACCCTGTTGACCACGTCGACGAAGGATCTCAAGGACGCGTTCACCTTCAACGTCGCGACCGCGCACGCGCTCACCACTGCCGCGGTTCCGCTGATGCTCGAGCACTCGGGCGGAGGCAGCATCATCAACATCACGTCGACGATGGGACGGCTCGCCGGCCGGGGTTTCGCCGCATACGGCACCGCCAAAGCCGCGCTCGCGCACTACACCCGGCTGGCCGCGCTGGATCTCTGCCCGCGAATCCGCGTCAACGCGATCGCGCCCGGTTCGATCCTCACCTCCGCGCTCGACATCGTCGCGTCCAACGACGAACTGCGCACCCCTATGGAAAAGGTGACGCCGATGCGCCGGCTCGGCGATCCGGAGGACATCGCCGCTGCCGCCGTCTATCTCGCGTCTCCAGCAGGCAGCTTTCTGACCGGTAAGACACTCGAGGTCGACGGCGGCCTCACGTTCCCCAACCTCGACCTGCCCGTCCCCGATCTGTGAGGAGCTAGCCATCGCTATCAGAGTCGCCGCCATCGGCACCGGCAACGTCGGGCATACACGCGCTCAAGCAGCTCATCATCGATCCGCAATTCGAGCTCGTCGCGGTGTGGGTGTCCTCGGACGCCAAGGCCGGCAAGGACGCCGGAGAGCTTGCGGGCCTTGATATTTCGACGGGCGTGCCGCCACGAATGATCTCGATGCGGTGCTGGCACTGAAGCCCGAGTGCGCGGTTTACACCGCGTTAGCCGACAACCGGCTCCCCGATGCGCTCGAGGACTACCGTCGCATCCTGGCGGCAGGCATCAACGTCGTCGGCAGCAGCGCCGTGTTCTTCCAGTACCCGTGGCACGTGCTGCCCGATGAGCTGCTCAAACCGATCGAGGAAGCCGCGCAGTCGGGCAAGTCCAGCCTGTTCGTGAACGGCATCGATCCCGGTTTCGCCAACGACCTGCTTCCGCTCGCCCTGGCCGGAACCTGTCAGAGCATCGAGCAGATCCGGTGCATGGAGATCATCAACTACGACACGTACGACAGCGCAGCAGTGATGTTCGACGTGATGGGCTTCGGCAAGGCGCTCGACGACATCCCGTTGCTGCTGCAGCCTGGCGTGTTGAGCTTCGCGTGGGGTTCGGTGGTCCGGCAGCTGGCCGCGGGCCTCGGCGTCGAACTCGACGAGGTCAACGAGACCTACATCCGCGAACCCGCACCAGAGGACTTCGACATCGCGTCGGGCCACATCGCGAAGGGCACCGCCGCGGCGCTGCGGTTCGAGGTACGTGGCATGAAGGGCGGCAAGGCCGCCGTGGTGCTCGAACACGTCACGCGCTTGCGCAACGACCTGCACCCGGACTGGCCCCAGCCCGCGCAGGAGGGCGGCTCCTATCGCATCGAGATCACCGGCGAACCGTCGTATGCGGTGGACCTGTGTCTGAGCAGCCCCAACGGCGACCACAACCACGCCGGTCTGGTGGCCACGGCGGCTCGTGTCGTCAATGCGATTCCCGCGGTGTCGCGGCTGCGCCCGGCATCACGACGACGCTGGACTTGCCCCTGATCACTGGAAAAGGGTTGTACGCTGGCTAATAGCTCGGGGCTTGAACATGAAGGACTCGCCTATGCGGCACCTGCTCTACTTCACCCCGATGGTCGTTGCGGCAGGCGCTGCGGCGCAATCCTCTGCCCGCCGCCGCCGCCCACACCCCCCAGCGTCGGCGGCGTAACCGATATGGGCGCCGGCGACTACGGTCCCGACATGGGTGCGGCGGCCACGGCGGCCGCTAAGCAGATTTCATGGCCCATTAAGGAGGCCAACAATGCGAACCAGGCTTCGCTCTCTCACAACGTTTTTCGCGGCGGCAGGCGGCTGCGCCGCAATCGCGATGGCGCCGGTCGCCACGGCCACGCCGCAATGCACGACCACCGCTCCCAACACCACGCAGTGCCAGACCAACGGAAGCACTCAGATCGTCACCTCACCCCAGCAGAACAACAACTGGGGCGGCTGGCCGTGGTGGGGTGGTGGCGGCATCGTCATCGGCCTCGGCGGTGGGTGGGCCGGTAGCCCACCCTCGCTAGCCTCTGCCGAAGGTTTCGTCTAACCTAACTTTTCTATTCGCATTACCGGATAGAGAGTGGGTTAGTTGATCCAGGACACCGAGCCGCGGCTGCGGCCCAGCTGGTGTTGCTCGGGCCGGCGTTCGTCGCCGCCATCGCATACGTCGATCCCGGCAACGTCGCTGCGAACGTCAGCGCCGGCGCGCAGTACGGCTTCCTGTTGGTCTGGGTCATCGTCGTGGCCAACGCCATGGCGGGACTTGTGCAATACCTGTCGGCCAAGCTCGGCCTGGTCACCGGACGCTCACTACCCGAAGCCGTCGCCGATCACACCCGTACCCCTACCCGCATCGCCTACTGGTTGCAGGCCGAATTGGTCGCCATGGCAACCGATCTCGCCGAGGTCGTCGGTGGCGCGATTGCACTGCACCTGCTGTTCGACTTGCCTCTTCTCGTCGGCGGCGTCGATCACCGGAGCGGTGTCGCTTGCTGCTGCTGGCGATCCAGAACCGGCGCGGCCAACGCACTTTCGAGCGGGTCATCAGCGGCCTGCTGCTCGTCATCGCGATCGGATTCCTGACAAGCCTGTTCGTCGAACCGCCTTCGGCAGGCGATGTGGCCGCGGGTCTGATTCCGCGATTCGAGGGCTCCGAGAGCGTGCTGCTTGCCACCGCGATGCTCGGTGCGACGGTGATGCCGCACGCGGTGTACCTGCACTCCGGCCTGGCCCGCGACCGCCACGGTCACCCCCCAGCGGGGAGGCAACGGCGCCGGTTGCTCAAGGTGACGCGGCTGGACGTCGGGCTGGCAATGCTCGTCGCGGGCGCGGTGAACCTGGCGATGCTCCTGGTGGCCGCCACCAACCTGCAGGGCCGCGACAACACCGCCTCCATCGAGGGCGCGCATGCCGCGGTCCGCGACACCCTCGGCCCGACGGTCGCGCTGCTGTTCGCGATCGGGTTGCTGGCCTCCGGCCTGGCCTCGACATCGGTCGGCGCCTACGCGGGGGCGATGATCATGGGCGGGCTGCTGCGCCGTTCGTACCCGTTGCTGCTGCGGCGGCTCGTCACCCTGATCCCGGCGCTCGCGATCCTGGCGATCGGTGTCGACCCCAGCCGCGCACTGGTGTTGTCCCAGGTCGTGCTGTCCTTCGGGATTCCGTTCGCGCTGATCCCGTTGGTGCGGCTGACCAGTAATCGCGAGCCTGATGGGCGAGGACACGAACCACCGCGTGACCACGGCCCTCGGGTGGACGGTCGCCGCGTTGATCATGTGCTGAATGTGGTGCTGATCTATCTGACCGTCAAGGGCTAGCGTCACCCTGCTGCTGAACTGCAGTGGGAGGAAGGGCCTACCTGCTCGTCGACTTCCTGCGGCTGGTGCATTGAGAGGCGATCCCTGCTGGGGTGGTGTGGCAATCTATCGACATGAGACACCGCGCGAGCTTTGACCGCCGCGTGGCTCGTCACACCTACTTCGCGTACGGGTCCAACCTGTGTGTGGCGCAGATGGCGCGGCGATGCCCCGGCGCCGTCGATCCGCGGCCTGCGAAACTCGCCGATCACGACTGGCTGATCAACGAGCGCGGGGTGGCCACCGTCGAGCCGTTCGACGGCTCCGAGGTGCACGGCGTGGTGTGGCAGCTGACCGACCACGATCTGGCGACGCTGGACAGCGCCGAGGGCGTTCCCGTGCGGTATCGGCGCGACAGGCTGATCGTGCACACCGACGACGGGCCGTCCGAGGCGTGGGTCTACATCGACCATCGCGTGGATCCGGGCCCGCCGCGACCTGGCTACTTGGAACGCATCGTCGACGGCGCTGTGCACCACGGGCTGCCGCACCGCTGGGTCGAATTCCTGCGGCGCTGGGATCCCGCCCACTGGCCCATGCACGTCGCCAGGTCGAGTTCGCCTGCACCGCAGTCACTCTCGGAGTTACTTGCCGATCCCGCAGTAATCGAAGACAGCACGCTGCGTTCCCGGTTCGGCTTCCTTGCCATCCATGGCGGCGGCCTCGAGCAGATGACCGACGTCATCGCCGAACGCGCCGCCGAGGCCGCAGGCGCGTCGGTCTACGTGCTTCGCCATCCCGACAACTATCCGCATCATCTGTCCTCAGCGCAGTTCGACCGTGCGCAGGAATCCGAGCGGCTTGCCGAGTTCCTCGACCACGTCGAGGTCGTGGTGTCGCTGCACGGATACGGCCGCATGGGTCGCAGCACCCAGTTGCTGGCCGGCGGCCGCAATCGCGCACTGGCCGAGCATCTTTCGCACCACGTCATCGTGCCGGGCTACCACGTCATCACCGACCTGGACGCGATCCCACGCGAGCTGCGCGGCCTTCACCCCGACAACCCCGTCAACCGCGTGCGCCGCGGCGGGACCCAGCTCGAACTGACCCCGCGTGTGCGTGGCATCAGCCCGCGAAGCGGGCTGCCTGGCGACGACGGCCTCACCCCTGCGACGTCGGCGTTGGTGCAGGGCCTCGTCGCGACCGCCCGCTCGTGGCAACTAACGTCGGCTTAGTCCGCTGCGTAGACGCGGCCGCCGCGCAGATAGGTTTCGACGACCCGCACGGCATCCAGTTCGGCCACGGGTACGGACCGTGGATCGCGGTCGAGCCACACCAGGTCGGCATCGGATCCGGGTGCGATTGTGCCCCATTGCCTTTCGGCGAAGGCCTGCCGCGCGACGGCTGCGGTGTATGCGCTCAGTGCTCGTTCGACGGACATGGTCTCGTGTGGCGTCCACCCGCCGCGGGACACCGCCACCGCGATACCCTTCAGCGGCCTGCCCGACGACACCGGCCAGTCCGAGCCGAACGCCAGCGGTGCCCCCGAGTCGTCGAGGCTGCGGATGCGGTACTGCTTGGCGCCCCGATCCGCGCCAAGCCGCGGAATCGTCAGCTCGACCATCAACGGATCGAGCTGCGCCCATAACGGCTGCATGTTGGGTATCACTCCCAGCGCGCCGAACCGGGCGATGTCAACGTCGTCGACGAGTTGCGCATGCGCGATCACGGGGCGCCGGTCACGCGCCCCGTTGGTGGCGACGACATGCTCGACCGCGTCCAGCGCCTGCCGCGCCGCAGCATCGCCGATCGCGTGGATGTGGATCTGGAACCCCAGCGCATCGACGGCTCGCGCTGCTTCGGCGAGGTTGTCCCACACCTGCATGCCGTGGTCGTGCAGCGATCCGCAGTACGGCGCGAGCAGTGCGCCGGTCTCGTTCTCGATGACCCCGTCGGCGAAGAATTTCACGGTGTTCGCCGTCAGTAGGGGCGACGCGATGTCCTGGACTCGGCGACGCGCGTCGGCGAAGTGCTCGAGTTGTGAGTCGAAGTAGCGAGGGTCGGCGTATAGGCCGAGGTTGAACCGCACCGCCAGCTTGTCCTGACGGGCGGCGTCGAGATAGGTGTCGACGTCGCCGGGCTCCACCCAGGCGTCCTGCACCCAGGTGACGCCGCGGGCCAGGTAGTAGTCGGCGGCCGTGCGAAGGGCGTCGACGCGCACCTTCGGATCCCGCTCCGGCACGATGCCGTGCACCAGGTCGACGGCTCCCCACTCGCGCAGCGTGCCGAGCACCGAGCCGTCGGCGCGTCGCGGAATGGAGCCGAGCACCGGGTCAGGGATGTCTGCAGTGATCCCTGCCCGCGCAAGTGCGACGGTGTTGCACCACACGGTGTGGTAGTCCCACGCGCGCAGCACGACCGGCCGGTCTGGGACCGCGGCGTCGAGCCAGCGCGCATCGAACAGGCCGCCGGGAGCCAGGCTGCTGTCGTAGGAAGCGCCGACGATCCATTCGTCGTCGGGATGCTCGGCGGCGAATCTCCTTACCTCGTCCACGATCTCGTCCACGGAATTGCACCGCCGCACCTGTGGCCCGACCGCCTCGAGGCCACCGGGCAGCGGGTGGGCGTGTCCATCGCCGAACGACGGCATCAGGAAACCGCCGCCTAGGTCGACCTGTTCGGCACCCGCAGCCAGCGACCGCACCTGCTCACCGACCGCCCGCACTACGCCGTCGACCACCAACAGCGCATCGGTGGTTTGGCCGTCGACACCGGTCCAGATGGTCCCACCAGTGAAAAACGTCGAAGGCACCCCGAGACCGTACGACACCCATCCAACGACCGCACGGCTCCGAATACCTCGATGTGCACCGCATTCACCCGTACGAACGCTCGGTCGCCGTCATCGGAAGCGGCGTATCCGGCCTTGTCGCCGCGTACGCGCTGTCAGCGCGCGACCGGGTCACCCTCTTCGAAGCCGACACCCGCATCGGCGGACACGCCCACACCCACTACGTCGATCGCGGCGACGGCAACACCGTCGGTGTCGACTCCGCCTTCCTGGTGCACAACGACCGCACCTACCCGACGCTGTGCGGGCTGTTCGACGAGCTGGGCGTCGCCACCCAGGAGACCGACATGTCGATGTCGGTGCGCGACGACGCCAGCGGGCTCGAATACGCTGGGGCACGTGGCATCGGCGGGCTGTTCCCGTCGTGGTCGACGCTCGCCCGGCCGAGGTACCTGCGGATGCTGGCCGAGATCAAACGCTTCCACGCGGCGGCGACCCGGCTGCTGCAGACCGACGCCGACGGCGAAACGCTGCGCGCATTCGTGGACCGGCACGGCTTCTCCCGGTACTTCGTCGACCACTTCATGACCCCGCTCGTCGCAGCGGTGTGGTCGTGCCCGCCCGGTGACGCGCTGCGATACCCGGCGCGCTACCTGTTCGTGTTCCTCGAACACCACGGCATGCTGTCGGTGTTCGGCTCGCCGACGTGGCGCACGGTCGTCGGCGGATCTGCCAGCTACGTCGAGGCGATCCTGGCCCGCATCGACGAGGTGCGCGCAGGCGTCCCAGTTGGTTCGGTGCGTCGGGTCGCTGACGGCGTCGCGGTAACCGCCGATTCCACAAGGATTTTCGACGCCGCGGTGATCGCCACGCATCCCGATCAGGCGCTGCTGATGCTCGCCGAACCCACCGCGGCCGAACGGGCTGTGCTCGGCGCCATCCCCTATTGCGCCAACCACGCCCAGCTGCACACCGACGAATCGGTGTTGCCACGCCATCACCGCGCCAGGGCCTCGTGGAACTACCTCGTCACCCCGAACGACGACAGCGTGCTGGTCACCTATGACGTCACCCGCCTGATGCGCCTCGGCGGTCCGCACCGGTTCCTGGTGACCCTCGGCGGCCGCGACCACGTTGACCCCGCGGCAGTGCTGGCCGAGATGGCGTACAGCCACCCGATGTACACCCCGGAGTCCGTTGCCGCCCAACAACTTCTGCCAACCCTTGACGACGAGCGGATAGCGTTCGCAGGCGCCTACCACGGTTGGGGATTTCATGAGGACGGCGCCGCATCCGGCCTGCGGGCTGCACGCCGCCTCGGCGCACAATGGCCGGCAACACGCAAAGCCGAGGCAGTGGCATGTTGACCTCAGCGTTGTACCGGACCCGGATCACGCACCTGCGCCGCGCTCCGGTGCACCACTACTTCGAACACCGCGGCTACAGCTGGTACGTCGACATCGACCGGCTGCCGCAGCTGCCGCGCTGGCTGCGGCCGTTCGCCAGGTTTGACGCCGCCGACCACCTTGAGGGCGGGCCGAACGACTCACTGCGGCAACGCATCGACGCATTCCTCGCCGGGCGTGACATCGACCTACAGGGTGGCCGCATCACCGCGCTGACGCAGGCAGGGTGCTGGGCTACGTGTTCAACCCGTTGACGCTCTACTGGTGCCACGACAGCCGGGGCGTCGTGCGCCACATCGTCGCCGAAGTGCACAACACCTACGGAGGCAGGCATGCATACCTGCTGCCACCCCACGGTGACCACCCGGCGATGGTGCGCAAGAAGCTTTACGTCTCACCGTTCAACGATGTCGACGGCTACTACCTGGTTCACGCTCCCCTGCCGGACGCCGAACTGGACGTGCGGATCTCGCTACACCGCGACAATCAGCCGGCGTTCGTCGCGACCGTACGCGGCAGCAGGCGAAGGGCCACCATCGGCGAGCTGCTCAAGCTACAGATTGTCGCGCCGCTGGCCCCGCTGATGGGCGCCATCGGAATCCGAGTCCAGGGCATCACCTTGTGGCTGCGACGCGTCCCCGTCGTACCGCGCCCCGAATCAACCGAAAAGGAAAGGGTCGACCAGCTGTGACCATTGAGATCGCGGAAACCGCTGCAACGGAGAGTTGATTCCGACCGGTGGCCCGATGTGGCGCGGGTGCCCCGGGGATGGCTGAGTCCGACGATCGCGACCGGCTGTTCCGCCGTGCCGCCGCGCGCCTACCGGTGCGAGTGGTGTATCCCGACGGCACGGTTGTCGGCGCCGCCGACCCGACGCTGCCGACCATGGTGGTCCACCGACCCGAGGCGATGGTTCGCCGGGTCGGCCGCTACGGGCTCATCGGCTTCGGCGAGTCCTACATGGCAGGCGACTGGACCTCCACAGATCTCGCTGGTGTGCTCACCGAGTTCGCGAAGCGACTGGCTGAACTGATACCTCCTGCGCTGCAACGTTTTCGACCGCTCGCGGCGGTCAGTCACCCGCGTTCGCAGCATAACAGCCGAGCGCAGGCGCGCCGCAACGTCGCCGAGCACTACGACCTGTCCAACGACCTGTTCGCCGAGTTCCTCGACGAAACGATGGCGTACTCGAGCGCGCTGTTCGACACGATGCCCGCCTCCCATGCGGACCTGCCCGACGCGCAGCGACGCAAGATCGACCGCCTGCTGGACACGGCGCGCGTCGGCCCAGGCAGCCGGGTCTTGGAGATCGGCACCGGGTGGGGCGAACTGTGCCTGCGCGCCGCGGCGCGGGGCGCCCACGTCCACTCGATCACGCTGTCGGCTGAGCAGCAGCGCCTGGCCAGGCACCGGGTGGCGGCTGCCGGCCTGTCGGACCGGGTCGACATCGAGCTGTGCGACTACCGCGACGTGTACGGGCGCTACGACGCCGTGCTGTCGGTGGAGATGGTTGAGGCGGTCGGCTACCGGTTCTGGCCAACGTACTTTCAGACCCTGGACCGGTTGGTAATGCCGGGCGGGCGCGTCGCAATTCAGGCCATCACCATGCCGCACGACCGAATGCTGGCCACCCGCAACACCTATACCTGGATCCAGAAGTACATCTTCCCCGGCGGCTTGCTGCCGTCGACGGAGGCGATCCTTGGCATCACCGAACGGCACACCCGATTGCGCACCGTGGACATGTTCTCGCTGCGGCCACATTACGCCGAGACCCTGCGACTGTGGCGGGAGCGGTTCGTCGAACGCCGGGATACGGTGGCGGCGTTGGGTTTCGACGAAGTTTTCCGGCGGATGTGGCAGCAGTACCTGGCATACTCCGAGGCGGGTTCTTCCTCCGGTTATCTCGATGTGTACCAATGG
>CAWIEE010000042.1:0-216503 GCA_963835075.1 uncultured Actinomycetota bacterium
CGGGATGTGCTCATCTCGCCAGATGGACGATTCGCCCGAATACCGGGGCTGGCCGGGCTGTGGATGCTGCTGGCGTCGATCGAACTTGTCGAGGCGATGCATCGCACGACCGAGGTCAACACGAGCGACCCGATCTGGCGCACGATTTTGCCTGCTGTGCGCCTGGTGTCGGTGGCGCTGACGTAGCGGCGCGCGATCGTCAAGAAGTCTTCGGGGTCTACCCCGGCGACATCGCGAACGTGAGTCGTCGGCGCCTCCATTTCCCAGATCCCAAAGGCATTCTCGGGCAGGTAGTGGCGCAATCCGGACTGGAAGAACATGTCGGCCCCAAGTTGCTTGGCGCCGACGCGCACCGCCCGCATGAACATACGCGGCGGGATGTCGATGTGGCGGACCGGCCTGCCCAATGCGTCGCCGACCGCCTCGGCGATATCACTGCCGGACGACAGATTTGGCCCGGTTGGGCGGTATACCCGGCCGTCATGACGGCGCGGGTCAAGTAGCGCACCGACCGCAACGCGCGCGATGTCTTCGTTGGACGGCGGTGCGTTGCGGCCCGCGCCCGTCGGGATCGGCAACATGCCCAATTGGGCGGCGAAGGGGAGAACCTGAAAGTAGTTGTCAGCGAACAAGCCAGGATCGACAGCAACATGGGCGGTGTCGGGCAGCAGCGCAAACAGCTTGTCGGACAACCAGTGATGACGGGTCATCAGGGATGGATGCTCGGGACTTGCCAGCCACTGACCCAGCGCCACCACTACCTCGACGCCGGCACGGCGCGCAGCCACGGCAAACGTCACCGCGCTGTCGAGAGCATATGGGTGATACGGGAGGTTGAAGAACAGCCGGTGCACACCCTCCATGGCGGCCTGAACCTGTTGAACGTCAAACATATCCGCGACGACGGTCTCGGCTCCCAGGGAGCGCAGGTGGGCACTGCGGGCGTCGTCGCGATGCACCAAGGCCCTCGTCGCCACGCCTCTTTCCAACAATTGCGCCGCCACCGCACCGCCGATCTTGCCCGCGGCGCCGGTGACGAGCACGCGTCCATTTGCCATCGGAATTCCTTTCCACGTGGAGCGATCTAATGTGACCGCTGGTTACTTCTCCAGTATGCAAAGTGATGTGACCTCTGTCAACATAGAGTCCGGCGTGAGATCGTGATGGGATGAGTTCGGCCAGTGCCAGTCCCCCGGGCAAGAAGGGCTACCACCACGGTGCGCTGCACTCGGCCCTGATCGAAGCGAGTATCGCGTTGGCCCGAGAAGGCGGACCCGATCGAGTGGTCCTGCGCGAGGCGGCCCGCCTGGCCGGGGTGTCGCACTCGGCCGCCTACCGTCACTTCGCCGACCGCGAGGCACTTATGGCGGAGGTGTCGCGCCACGCGCGCGCCGAGCTCGCTGCGGAGATGCGCCGACGCGTGAATCGCACAACCGATCCGCGGAAGAGACTGCAGGCGGTCGGCGTCGCGTATATCGACTTCGCACTGAACCAGCCGGGACTGTTCCGCGCGGCGTTCACATCACATCCCGCCACAGCCGTCGACGATCGGTCGGATCCAGCGGATGCTGAATCACCGGCCGCTGCAGAGCCCTACGAAATCCTCGGCGATGTGCTGGACCAGGCGCAAGCCGCCGGTCTGCTGAATCCGCGCCGCAGGCCGGGAGCTGAGATCGCCGTCTGGTCGGCCGTCCACGGTCTTGCCTGTCTGTTGATCGACGGACCGCTGCCCGCGTCCGCGGCAGCCGTCAAATTCGCGACGGGACAAGTCTTCGATCTCATCGAGAACGGGCTGCTCGGCAGCGCCTAGGTTTGGCGGCGCAGCGCTACTCCCACTCGATGGTGCCCGGCGGCTTGCTGGTGACATCCAGCACGACCCGGTTGACCTCGGGGACTTCGTTGGTGATGCGGGTGGAGATGCGTTCGAGGACCTCGTAGGGCACTCGCGTCCAGTCCGCGGTCATGGCGTCCTCGCTGGACACCGGGCGAAGCACGATCGGATGACCGTAGGTGCGGCCGTCGCCCTGCACCCCCACCGATCGGATGTCGGCAAGCAGCACCACCGGGCACTGCCAAATCTGGTTGTCCAGCCCCGCCGCGGTCAGTTCCTCGCGGGCGATCGCATCGGCGCGCCGCAGCGTGTCCAGGCGAGCGGCGGTGACTTCGCCAACGATCCGGATGCCCAGGCCGGGGCCGGGGAACGGTTGGCGCGAAACGATTTCCTCGGGCAGTCCTAGTTCGCGGCCTACCGCGCGCACCTCGTCCTTGAACAGCAGCCGCAACGGCTCGACGAGTTTGAACTTCAAGTCACCGGGCAGCCCGCCGACGTTGTGATGGCTCTTGATGTTTGCCGTCCCCGTACCCCCACCAGACTCCACCACATCGGGATACAGCGTGCCCTGCACCAGAAACTCGACCTCAGAGTCACTGGCACCCAACGTGTCTCGCACCGCACCCTCGAACGCGCGGATGAACTCGCGGCCGATGATCTTGCGCTTACCCTCCGGGTTGGTCACTCCGGCCAGCGCCTCCAGGAACCGGTCGGCGACGTCGACCGTGACCAGGTTGGCGCCGGTTGCTGCGACGAAATCGCGCTGCACCTGCGCCCGCTCGCCTGCGCGCAGCAGGCCGTGGTCGACGAAAACGCAGGTCAATCGGTCGCCGACGGCGCGCTGCACCAGCGCCGCCGCCACCGCGGAGTCAACGCCACCGGACAGCCCGCAGATCGCCCGACCATCACCGATCTGGTTGCGCACCTGTTCGACCAGCGCGTCGGCGATGTTCGCGGGCGTCCATGTGGCGCCGATCCCGGCGAACTCGTGCAGGAACCGGCTCAGCACCTGCTGCCCGTGCGGCGTGTGCAGCACCTCGGGGTGGTACTGCACACCCGCCAGCCGTCGCGCCCGATCCTCGAACGCCGCCACCGGAGCACCTGCGCTGACGGCCACCACGTCGAACCCATCCGGGGCGGCGGTCACCGCGTCGCCATGGCTCATCCATACTGGCTGAGTTGCGGGAAGGTCGGAATGAAGCTGTCCCCCAGTCACATTCAGCTCGGTACGGCCGTATTCGCTGGTTCCGGTGTGGGTGACCGTACCGCCGAGCGCCTGGGCCATCGCCTGGAAGCCGTAGCAGATGCCGAACACCGGAACACCGAGGTCGAAAAGCGCGGGATCTAGCTGCGGGGCCCCATCGGCGTAGACACTGGCAGGACCGCCCGACAGGACGATGGCCTGCGGATCCTTGGCCTTGATTTCCTCGACGCTCGCCGTGTGGGGGACGACCTCCGAATACACCCTGGCCTCGCGGACTCGGCGGGCGATCAGCTGCGCATATTGCGCGCCGAAGTCGACCACCAACACGGGGCGGGGCGATGCTGATTCCACCGGTTCAGTCTAGAGGCGGGGACCTCAGCCACTGGCGCGGCAGGGCCGGCGGACCCCGACCCGCGGTCTCGCCGGGATGCGGCGGGCGGGCGGGGGCAATATCGTCATCATGGCCTCCGAATGGGGTGTGACCGGCTGGCCCGAGGCCACGGCGTACTCGGCACGCCGCAACTACAGGTGGGCGCCGACAATAGGAAAGTGAGCTTGGCCGATATGCATGAGGAATACAGCCGCGGCATACCGATCGGCCGGATCGGTGGAGCCGATGAAATAGCGTCGGCCGTAGCACTTTTGGCCCGCAAGGATGTTGGCGCGCATGTCGGGCAGACCATCCGGGTCGATGGCGGAACGACGCGGTGCCGGGCATGAGCGAGCAGCCGGTCGGGCCCGTCGACGGTCGGGTCGTGCCACGCTATGCCGGGCTGACCACCTTCGCGCGGCTGCCCCGCATCGAGGACGTCGAGGGCTGCGACGTCGCGGTCGTGGGCATTCCGTTCGATACCGGCGTCAGCTATCGGCCGGGGGCTCGATTCGGGCCTTCACACATCCGGCAGTGCTCGCGAGTGCTGAGGCCGTACAACCCGGAGCTCGAGGTATCCCCATTCGACAATCAGCAGGTGGTCGACGCCGGCGACATCATCTGCACTCCCTACGACATCGCCGCCGCGGTGCGCCAGATCGAGGAGCAGGCGTCGGCGCTGATCGATAGCGGCGCAAAGCTCGTCAGCCTTGGCGGCGACCACACCATCGCCTATCCCCTGCTGCGCGCGCATCACCGCCGCTACGGACCGGTGGCGTTGGTCCACTTCGATGCTCACCTCGACACATGGGACACGTACTTTGACGCGCCGTTGACCCACGGCACGCCGTTTCGACGGGCCGCAGAGGAGGGCCTGTTTGTCGCCGGACACAGCGCGCACATCGGCATTCGTGGGGCGCTCTACTCGCCCGACGATCTCGACAACGACGCCGAACTGGGGTTCACCGTCGTGCACTGTTCGGCCTTCGAGTCGCGCACGGTTGCCGATGTGGTCGAGCAGTTGCGATCCACGATTGGCGACCATCCGCTCTATGTCTCGATCGACATCGACGTCCTCGACCCAGCCCACGCTCCTGCCACGGGTACACCCGAGATCGGCGGCCTGTCGAGTCGCGAACTCCTCGGTCTGGTACGCGGTTTCGAGGGACTCAACCTGGTCGGGGCCGACATCGTCGAGGTCGCACCTGCCTACGACCACGCCGAGATCACCGGTATCGCTGCCGCGTATCTCGCATATGAGTTCGTGTCCCTGCTGGCACAGAAGGCCAGCAGATGAGCGTCACCGCAGCCCCGATCGCCTGGCCGAACGGTGCACGCGCCGCAGCGTCGTTCAGCTTCGATGTAGACGCCGAGTCCGCGATGCTCGGGGTCTCCACCAAGCACGCCAGCCGGATGTCGGCGATCACTCACCAGGCGTACGGGCCTCTCACCGGCGTACCGCGGCTCCTAAAAATTCTTGCCAAACACAGTGTCACGTCAACCTTCTTTGTGCCCGGCTACACCGCCGTGAGATACCCGGACGTCGTCAGAACCATCGTCGATGCCGGACATGAGATCGCGCACCACGGTTACCTGCACGAACCGATGTTCGGGCTCACAGAGGACCAAGAGGCGGCCATTCTCGACCGCGGGCTTGAAGCCCTAGACAGCGTCGCAGGCGTGCGGCCCAGCGGATATCGCGCACCGATGTGGGAGCTGAACTGGCACTCGCCGAAATTGTTGCGCGACAGGGGCTTTCTTTACGACAGCAGTCTGATGGACACCGACCACCCCTACGAGCTCGCGGTCGACGGGGGCGGGCCACTGGTCGAGATCCCCATTCAATGGGCACTCGACGACTGGGAACAATATTGCTATGTGCCGGACTTCTCCGGCACCGGGCTGATCGAGAGTCCGGTCAAGGCCATCGAGATGTGGCAGCTGGAGTTCGACGCGATCCGCGCCGCGGACGGTTGCTTCGTGTTGACCAATCACCCGTTCCTATCAGGGCGACCCTCCAGGGCCAATGCGCTGGACGGCCTGATCGAGTATGTGTGCTCCCATGACGACGTGTGGGTCACCAGTATCGGCGAAATCGCAGCGCACATCCGCAGTCTCGACCTGATCCCCCGCTCCGTTGAACGGCCAGACCCGCGCGACTTCTAGACGTGCAGCGCGGGAAACGGCCCAAAACCCAAGTTGCGCACCACAAACCACACGAATCAGCCGGTGCCCGACAACGCGCGACGGCGTCGCAGGAAGTTCACACCGTCACCGAGTCGACATAGCGACTGATCATCTCGACGAGCGCGCGCCGCTCGCGACGGGTCTCCAGCGCGTCTGGAACCACCAGCGCAGCGACGACCAGGCCGCGCAACGTGGCCCAGATCAGGTTGCCGATCGCCGCCGCGTGCCGCGCATCGAGCCCTTCGCCGATGTGCTTGCCCAGTTTGGCGAAGGCCGTGCCGAGCGCTGCGACGTGTTCGCTGGCGCCGGTGTCGCGCATGGCGCGGGTGGCGATCAGGATCTCCAGCGCTGCCATCGAGGTCGGGCTGGAAAACGCGTCCCACGCCGCGTTCACTATGAATTCCGTTCGGTCACGGACGTTTTCAGCGCCAGCGGGTAGTTCGCGCAGCGACTCCAACAACTCGGCGAAGCCCTTGTCGACGACGGCCATCAGCAATCCGTCGCGGTCCCCGAAGTGGTACTGGACCACCCCCCAGGTGACGCCCGCGCGTTCGGTGATGTGCTTGGCGCTGGCGGCGGCGAATCCCTCCTCGAGGATGCAGCGGACGGTCTCGTCGATCACCAGTGCGCGGGTGCGGTCGGCGCGCAGTTGGCTGCCGTTGGTGGGTCGTCGTGGCGCGACTGCGGGTGCCATGGGGTCCAGATCACCACATAGCGCCGCGGATGTGCGCGGCGGGCAGGTCCTGTACTGCGAGCAATCCGCTTGGTGCGGCACACACCGGTTCGATCATGTTGACGGCGCGGGCCGCGGTGGCGATCACGCCGCCCTGGTTGTGGTCGATGCCTGCCAGACCGACGTGCGCGTTGATCTCGACGCCAGGGTCGCCCGCGACGGTCACGCGGTGCACGCCGGGGCGCCCGTCCGGTGGGTAGGGCCAGTGCGGCGCCCCGGCGTCGGTGAGCCGGTTGACGTGCTCCATGGTGATGACCGGCCGCTCGTCGCGGATTCCCTCGACCGCGAACCGGACTGCGGCCACCCGCCCAGGGGGCACCGTCATCATCACGCAATCGATCGCCTCGGGCGTCACCCAGGCTTCGTGCCGTTCGCGAACGCCATCAAGCTCGATGCCGAGGCCGTCGGCCAGGCTTTTCACCTGTCCACCCCACAGCGACGTCAGTACACCGGGCTGAAACATGATCGGCGTGTGATCGGGTGCGGTGCCGAACCCCATACTGACACCGGTGAATTCGGCGTCGTCGTAGGTGCCGTAGTCGAAGATCTCCTGCACGGTGATCGCGCTCGCGCGCGCCGACAGGCTCAGCGCGGTGTACACCAAGGTGTCGCCCGAGAAGCCGGGGTCGATGCCGTTGATGTACAGCGAGGTGTCGCCTGCCTCGCATGCCCGTTCCAGCGGATCGCGCAGCCAGCCGTCGGCATGCTCAGGCGCGACCAGCCAGACCACCGAGGTGCCAACGACATTCGTGCCCGCCGCCAGAAATCGGGTTATCTCGTCGAGAGCGTCGCCGGGGCGGGTCTCGGCCTGCGACGTGTACACCACACAGTCGGCGTTCAGGGCGGCAAGCGCCTCGATGTCGTCGGTGGCCACCACACCGCTTGGCTCATCGAGTCCGCAGAGTTCGGCGGCGTCACGACCCACCTTGCGCACGCCGTTGGCGTGCACTCCTACCAGTTCGAGGTCGGGGCGGCCGATGACGGTGCGCAGCGCGTGGCGGCCCACATTGCCGGTGGAGAACTGGATGACTCGTCGCACGCGTATCCCCTAGAGCAGGTCGGTGATGGTCTTCAGGCCGGCTTCGTAGAGCACGCCGGGCAGCATTCCGCCATCGATCTCGATCGTGGTGCCGTTGATGAAATCGGCTGCACCGCTGCACAGGAACACGCACGCCCGGCCGACTTCTGCTGGCTCGCCCGCGCGTTTGAGTGGAACGTCGCGGAAGTACTCGGCACCGCCGGGGTCGTCCTTGGGCAGCACGAAGCTGCGGAAGTTGTCGGTCATGGTCGGGCCGAGGGCCAGGCAGTTCACTCGAACGTGTGGACCCCATTCCTCGGCCAGCGATCGGGTCAGGTGGTTCAGACCCGCCTTTGCGGCGCCGTAGGACACCAGCGTCGGCGAACCGGCAGGGTGGCCTGCGCCGCTGGAGATGTTGACGATCGACCCAGTGCCGTCCTGGTCGCGCATCTGCCGGTACACCCGAATGGCGAACCATAGCGGGCTGATCAGGTTCATCTGGATCGCGAATGAGTGAAACAGGACCGTACGCTCGTAGTCGTCATCACTGCGCGGTGCGCCCTGGATCTTCGACACGAGCACCGGCACGTCCTCGACGTTCGGGGTTGGCACCGTGCCGCCTGCGTTGTTGACGAGGATGTCGATGCGTCCATAGGTCGCCGCCACTTCCGATACGAAGGCGTCGATGGCGCGGTAATCGCCTTGGTCGCAGGCCATTTGCGCGGACCGGCTCGCCCAGTCCGGTTCGGCTTCGGTCCCAGGAAGCGCATCGAGTTGGGAGCGTGAACACCCGATAACCGTGGCGCCCGCGCGAAGCAATTCGTGCGCGATGCCGACACCAACTCCCCTGCTGGTGCCGGTGACGATCGCGATCTTGCCGTCGAGTACGCCCATGTCAGAACGCCGGTACGCCGTCGCGGTGCGGGTGCAGTGCGCCCAGCGGTGACGTCAACGGCAGATGCAGTGCGTCGACGATGCCCGGCTCGGCGTCGCACACCCACGGGATGGCGTTGACGGCGCGCATGCCCGTGGCGAGCAGGCCTTGATCGCTGGAGTCCTCGTCGGGGCGGAAGCCGACTTCGAATTCGGCGTCAAAGCTCGGTTCGCCATCGATGATGACGCGCCAGACACCGTCGATTCCGCCGGTACGGCTCTTCGGCCAGTCGGGTGCGAGGTCGTCGGCCATCCGGTCGACATGCTCGATGGTGATCACGTCCTGGCCGTCGACGACGCCGATGCACTTCGCGTATGTCGCGCCGACGGTGCCGGCTTCGATCACGCCGCATGCGGTTTCGAGCCGACGCGGCGTCGGCAGGAACTCGCACGTTTCCCTTATCCCGTCGAGCTGCACACCAAGGGCGTCGGCGACCATGGTGACCGCGGCGCCCCAGCCCCACGTCAATACGCCCGGGCTCTTGAGGCCGCCCTGATAGTCCAGGGGCTGGCCGAACCCGAACAACTCGCGCATGTCGAACTCGACCGGGTAGCGCGAATAGTCGGTGATCTCGATGCCGCGGACGGAGTAAACCTTGTGCGACATCGTCATGAGCGCGATCGGGAAGAGGTCGCAGCCGAATCCCGGTTCGATGCCGGAGGAGAAGATCGAACTCGAACCGGCATGTGCCGCTTGCCGAATCGCGTCGAGATAGCGTTCCGACAGCGAGCCCCGCTCATACACGAGCCCGGGAAGCGATGTGGTGACGACGTTCTTGCCAGCGGCCAGGATGCGACAGAAGTCGGCGAGTGCTTCCTTCGGTCGAGAGCCGGCAGGCGCCGCGTAGACGACGCAGTCGGCGTCGCCATCCAGCACGGACGCCTCGTCACGGCTGGCGCGCACGCCGACGGGCGCGATCCCCGCCAGGGTGCCGACGTCCTCGCCGTCCTTGCGCGCCGAATGCACCCAGGCGCCCACCAAGTCGAGGTTCGGCCGATCGACGACGGTCCGGATCGCGAACCGCCCCACGCCGCCGGTGGCCCACACCGCCACTTTGTAGGTCTGCACGGCCAAACCATAAAGCACTCAATCTTTTGTTGGCAACGCTTTCCCAGAACGTCTGTCTCTGCCCTGGTAGTGATGACGTATGACGAACTATCCGGACTCGCCGCGCGAGGCCGCCCGAGCCTTCACCCCCGAACTGACGGATCTGATCAACGGCCCGTTGTACTCCGACGTCTGGACCGACGCGCGGCTCAGCCCACGCGATCGCAGCATCGCGACGCTGGCTGCGCTGACGGTCCTGTACCGGCCGGAGGAGTTGCCCGCCCACCTTCGGCGCGCACGCGACAACGGCCTGACCAACGACGAGATTTCCGCCCTGATCACCCATTGCGCGTTCTACGGCGGATTCCCCGCCGCGATCTCGGCATCGATGCTGGCCGCCGAGACGCTGCTGTAAAGACCTCAGGCGCCTGGGGTTACGCCATCTGCTTGGCCTCTGGCAGCCCGCCGGTTGCCTCGAACACCACGCGCCTGCCGATCTCGACGGCATGGTCGGCGAAGCGCTCGTAGAAACGACCCAGCAGCGCGACGTCGACCGCGGAGCAGACGCCGTCCTGCCATACGTGGTCGATCAACATTGTGAAAAGGTGGCGATGCTCGGCGTCGACGGCATCATCGGCATCGCGCAGGCGTGCGGCCTTGTCAGGATCACCCGAGACCATCACCTCGTGCGCCGTCCGGGCCAGCTCGACTGACCGAGTGCCCATTTCGGCGAAGCAATCGCGGACCTCGTCGGGCACCGCGCATTCGGGATGCCGCAGCCGCGCGATGCGGGCGACATGCACGGCAAGCGCGCCCATCCGCTCGATATCGGCGCCGACGTGGATCGCGCCGACGATCGTCCGCAAGTCTCCTGCGACCGGTTGTTGCAGGGCGAGCAGTTTGAGCGCGCCGCCCTCGGTCCGCTTGGTCATCTCCCGGATGTGCTCATGGTCGGCAATGACCTGTTCGGCCACGGAAAGGTCCACCCCGAGCAGCGCTTGCGTCGCATGTTCCATCGCGTCCGCGGCCAGCCCACACATGTCGCCGACTTGCGCGCGGAGTGCGGCCAACTCCTCGTAGTACGTCGTCCGCATGCTGTGACCTCCGCTGCTGTGTACCCGTCGGCCTCGCAGCCGGCACTAATAGGTACCCGCGCGCGATCCACTCTAACCAGACGGATCAATGACCTTGCTGAGGCCCGAACTGAGACCCGTTGTCATTGCGCGGGAATTGATCCCGCGGTTGGTAGGTCGGCGTTGCGGTGACGGTCTGAGTCGACGTCTCGACCGATGTGGCGATCGACGTCTGGACCGTGGTTTGGATGTCCGTTTCGGTGTTGGTGACGGTGCTGGGATCCACGGTGTCGGTGCTGGGAGCACCGGTGTCGGCGGGGGCGGGGGCGCCACCGCCGCCGCCACCCGAGTCGTGCTTCTCGTGGTGACCACCGCCGGAGTTGGCGGCCGAACTGGTTGTCGTCGTGGTCGTGGTCGTTGTGGTGGTGCTCGTGGTGGGCGCCGTTGTCCCGTGCGAGCCGCACGCCACCGTCAGCATTCCCGCCGCAATGGCGGCGACGCCGATTGTCAACGGTGCGCGCCGGCTTAAGCGCACAAAAGTAAACACCAACGGAATCTCGCTTCCTCACAAAGTCACGACAGGACAGCGAGATTCATACCTGCACGCAGGCGACAGCCACCAGAACCGCAGGTGGGTCTTTCCGTAGACCTTGCTGTCAGCCCGCTGAACTGACGGGCTCGAGCGGGATGTTTCGCAGGGCCCCCGGGGCATCGGCCGGTACGACCGGATGCTCCGGCGGAATCGGCGCGAGCCGCTTGTACGGCTCGCCCTGCGCAGGCCGCTGGTCGAGCTGACCCTTGTTCGGCCACAGCGACGCCGCCCGCTCGGCCTGTGCGGTGATCGAAAGCGATGGATTCACACCAAGATTCGCCGAAACCGATGCGCCGTCATGCACTGAGAGCGTCGGATACCCGTACACCCGCTGGTAGGGGTCGATCACGCCGTGCTCCGCGGTGTCGCCGATCGCCGCCCCGCCGAGGAAGTGCGCGGTGAGCGGAATGTTGAACAATTCACCCCAGGTGCCACCCGCCACGCCGTCGATCTTCTTGGCGATCCTGCGGGTGACCTCGTTGCCCGCGGGAATCCACGTGGGGTTCGGTTCGCCGTGGCCCTGCTTGCTGGTCATTCGGCGGGTGCCGAACTTCGTGCGTTGGGTGAACGTCGTGATCGAGTTGTCCAGATGCTGCATCACCAGCGCGATCACAGTCCGCTCACTCCAGTGGCTGACGTTGAGCATGCGAAGTGTGCCACGGGGATCCTGCCAAGTGTTGCGGAGGAACTGCCGCCACCGCGGCACGTCGGTCCCCTGCGGGCCTGCGCCGTCGGTCATCAACGTCTGCAACATCCCCATCGCGTTGGAGCCCTTGCCGTATCGCACCGGTTCGACGTGGGTGTCGGGAGTCGGATGGATCGACGAGGTGATCGCCACGCCGTGCGTGAGGTCGAGGTCCTTTGACACCGCGAAGGTCGCGGCGCCGACGATGGACTCCGAGTTGGTTCGGGTCAGCACGCCCAGCTTGTCCGAAAGCTTCGGCAGCTTGCCCTTGTCGCGCATCTTGAACAGCAGCTTCTGAGTCCCCCACGTGCCGGCAGCCAGCACTACATGCGAAGCGGTGTAGGTCCGCCGCTTGCCGGGAAGCAGGCCTGTCCGCGCGGTACGGACGTTCCACAGCCCGTCGGACCGCTGTTCGAAGCCGGTGACGGTGGTCATCGGAATGACTTCTGCCCCAGCCGTTTCCGCCAAGCCAAGGTAGTTCTTGAGCAACGTGTTCTTGGCGCCGTAGCGGCAGCCCGTCATGCAGGAGCCGCATTCGATGCAGCCGGTGCGCGCGGGCCCTGCGCCGCCGAAGTACGGGTCGGGCACGGTCTTGCCCGGTGTCTTCTCGCCGTCCGGTCCGAAGAAGACCCCGACCGGCGTCGCCACAAAGGTATCGCCAACGCCCATGTCGTCGGCGACCTCCTTCATGATGCGGTCGGCGTCGGTGAAGGTCGGGTTCTTGACGACGCCCAGCATCCGCTGCGCCTGGTCGTAGTGCGGCATCAGCTCTGCGCGCCAGTCGGTGATGCTCTTCCACTGCGGATCGGCGAAGAACGGTTCCGGCGGCACATACAGCGTGTTGGCGTAGTTGAGGGAGCCGCCGCCTACCCCGGCGCCGGCCAGGATCATGACGTTGCGCAACAGGTGGATCCGCTGGATGCCGTACATGCCGAACTTCGGCGCCCACAGGAATTTGCGCAAGTTCCACGAGGTCTTGGCGAAGTCTTCGTCGTTGAACCGCCTGCCCGCCTCGAGCACTCCGACGCGGTAGCCCTTCTCGGTGAGCCGCAGGGCGGTGACACTCCCCCCAAACCCGGACCCAATGATCACGACGTCATAGTCAGGTTTCATCCGAACAGTATGGACTCACCGCCAAGCAACTTCTAGACAGGGCGGCCTAATTTGTAAAGTAGTCGTGCAGCGACCAGGCGAGATCAGCTTCCGACGGTCAGTCCGACCTTCTGGAATTCCTTGAGATCGCAATAGCCCGCCTTCGCCATCGACCGGCGCAGGCCGCCGACCAGGTTCAGCGAGCCGAACGGGTCGTCGGACGGGCCGTTTAGCACCTGGTTCAGCGACGGCCGCTCACCGATCGCCACCTGCAGCAGCGCCCCGCGCGGCAGCGATGGGTGCGCCGCAGCCGCCGGCCAGAACCAGCCGCCACCGAGCGCCTCGGCCGCGGTCGCCAGCGGGGTGCCGAGCACCGCCGCATCCGCCCCGCAGGCGATGGCCTTGGCCAGATCGCCGGAGGTGTGGATGTCACCGTCGGCCAGCACGTGCACATAGCGGCCGCCGGTCTCGTCGAGGTACTCGCGACGGGCGGCGGCGGCGTCGGCGATCGCGGTGGCCATCGGCACACTGATGCCCAGCACCTCGTCGCTGGTCGTCACGCCCGACGTCGAGCCGTAGCCGACGATGACGCCCGCTGCGCCGGTGCGCATCAGGTGCAGGGCCGTTCGGTGGTCGAGGACGCCGCCGGCCACCACCGGAATGTCGAGTTCGGAGATGAACGTCTTGAGGTTCAGCGGCTCGCCGTCCTGCGCGACGCGTTCGGCCGAAATGATGGTGCCCTGGATGATCAGCAGATCGATTCCTGCGGCCACCAGCGATGGTGTGAGCGCCTGCGCGTTCTGCGGGCTGATCCGCACAGCCGTCGTCACCCCTGCGTCACGGATCCTCGTCACTGCGGCGCCAAGCAGTTCGGGATCCAGTGGCGCCGAATGCAATTGCTGAAGCAGCCGAATGGCGGCAGACGTTTCCGGCTCCTTCTCGGCGGCCTCGATGACCTGAGCGATCTTCTCCTCGACATCAGCGTGCCGACCGATCAGACCTTCGCCGTTGAGCACGCCGAGGCCGCCGCTGCGACCTAGCTCGATCGCGAACTCCGGCGACACCAGCGCGTCGGTCGGATGCGACACCACAGGGATGTCGAAGCGGTACGCGTCCAACTGCCAGGTCGTGGACACGTCCTGGCTGGATCGGGTGCGCCGCGACGGCACGATATTGATGTCGTCGAGTTCATAGGTGCGACGGGCGGTTCTGCCCATGCCGATTTCAACCATGTCTCGCATACGGAACCCCTCTGTGCCGTTGCTTCCTCGCGCGAGCGCTCGTCAGCGGGCGTAGTAGTTGGGCGCTTCGACGGTCATCGCGACGTCGTGCGGATGACTCTCTTTCAGACCCGCCGCCGTGATTTGCACGAACTGCGCCTGCTGCAGGTGCTCGATGGTCGCCGAACCGGTGTAGCCCATCGCCGCGCGCAGGCCGCCGGTGAGTTGGTGGATCACCGTCGACAGCGGGCCACGGAACGGTACCCGGCCCTCGATTCCCTCCGGCACCAGCTTGTCCTCCGAGAGCGCGTCGTCCTGGAAGTAGCGGTCCTTGGAGTACGACTTCGCACCGGCGCGGCCCGCCATCGCACCCAGCGAACCCATGCCGCGGTAACTCTTGAACTGCTTGCCGTTGACGAAGATCAACTCGCCAGGTGACTCGGCGGTGCCCGCCAGCAGCGACCCGAGCATGGCGGTGGACGCACCGGCGGCCAGTGCCTTGGCGATGTCACCGGAGTACTGCAGCCCGCCGTCGGCGATGACCGGCACCCCGGACGGTGCGCATGCTGCGACGGCCTCCAGGATCGCCGTGATCTGCGGTGCGCCGACGCCTGCGACCACCCGCGTCGTGCAGATCGACCCCGGCCCGACACCGACCTTCACCGCGTCGGCCCCGGCCTGGACCAGAGCGGCCGCCGCGGCCCTGGTCGCGACGTTGCCGCCGATCACCTCGACGCGGTCGCCCGCCACCGCCTTGAGCCGATGAACCATGTCGAGCACAAGCCTGTTGTGCGCGTGCGCGGTGTCGACGATCAGTACGTCGACACCGGCGTCGACGAGCGTCATCGCCCGCGTCCACGAATCGTCGCCAACGCCGACGGCCGCGCCGACCAGCAGCCTGCCGTCGCTGTCCTTGGTGGACAGCGGGAACTGCTCGGTCTTGACGAAGTCCTTGACGGTGATCAGCCCGGTCAGCTTGCCGTGGCCGTCGACGATCGGCAGCTTCTCGATCTTGTAGCGGCGCAACAGTCCTAGCGCCGCCTCAGCCGAAACGCCCGCCCGTGCGGTGATCAGCGGCGCCTTCGTCATCACCTCGGAGACGGGCTTGGACTGGTCGACCTCGAACCGCATGTCGCGGTTGGTGATGATGCCGACCAGTTCACCGGTGTCGTCGACGACGGGCAGGCCGGAGATCCGGAACCGCGCGCACATCGCGTCGACCTCGGCCAGCGTGTTGTCCGGCGAGCAGGTGACGGGGTCGGTGACCATGCCTGCTTCCGAGCGCTTGACCGTCTCGACCTGGCCCGCCTGTTCAGCTACGGGAAGGTTGCGGTGAAGCACACCCATACCGCCTGCCCTGGCCATCGCGATCGCCATCCGGGATTCCGTCACGGTGTCCATCGCCGAACTGACCAGCGGGACCCTCAGCCGGATCTTGCGGGTCAGCTGGCTGGCGGTGTCGGCTGTGGCGGGCACCACATCGGAAGCGGCAGGTAGCAGCAGAACGTCGTCGAACGTGAGCCCGAGCATCGCGACCTTCGTCGGATCATCGCCGCCGGTGGGGACCGGAACGGCGATAGGGATGCTGCTTTCAGCGATCGACATGGGTGAGGCCTCCAGTGACTAGCACAGTCGCAGAGCTAGATACCTATCTTATCTGCAATGACGTCGAGGCTCCGGTCCCACGCTGCCTTAAGGACACGCAGGTGACGAGCCTGCCAACGGCTGGCGCGATACCAGTGGGGCTGCGTAGTGTGGAGACGTGCGTGATCACCTGCCACCGGGTTTGCCGCCCGATCCGTTCGCCGATGACCCGTGCGACCCCACGGCAGCGCTTGACGCGCTCGAGCCTGGCCAGCCTCTGGATCCGCAGGAGCGAACCGCGGTTGAGGCCGACCTCGCCGACCTGGCGGTATACGAGGCCCTCCTGGCGCACAAGGGAATTCGCGGTCTTGTGGTGTGCTGCGACGAGTGCCAGCAGGACCACTATCACGATTGGGACATGCTGCGCGCCAACCTGTTGCAGCTGCTGGTCGACGGCACTGTGCGTCCCCACGAACCTGCCTACGACCCGGAACCCGACGCATACGTGACCTGGGATTACTGCCGCGGCTACGCGGACGCCTCACTCAACGAAGCCACGTCGGACTCCGACGGATATCGCTAAGGGCTGAAGCCCTCTATTCGCCCCGCTGCTTGGGCGGTGGGATAACCAGCGTCGTCGTCGTGACCGGGATGGTCACCGTCGCCGGGCTTTCCGTCACCGGACTCTCAGGCGCGTGCTGCCGCGGCGCCTCTGAGGTGACCGTGGGCGTGGGCACCACCACCGCCGGAGGCGCTGCGACACTCGGTGGTGCGACGACGGCCGGAGCCGGCGCGGCCACACTCGGCGGCGCGGCCACACTCGATGGCGCGACCACACTCGATGGCGCGACAACGTGCGCGCTGCCACCCGCCGGAGCGGCCTGCGACGTGGTCGTGGTCGTCGTGATCGCGTGGGTCGTCGTTGTCGTGGTGGTCGTCGTTGTCGTGGTGGTCGTCGTCGACGTGGGCGGCGTCGTGGTCGTCGGGGTACCGCTCGACGGTGGCTGTTCGGGCACAGGCGAACTCGACGCCGGCGAACTCGTGGTGGCCGATGACGGAGAAGTGGAAGCCTCGGACGACGAGGGGGCGGTCTCCGACGACGGCGAGGTGGGGCTGCCCGTCTGTGACGACGTGCTTGTCGAACTCGACGTCGAGGTGTCCGACCCCGGCGCGACGACGGCCGGCTCGGGCATCGGCGGTGGCGGTGCGCCCGGCGGCAGCGTCGCGTTGGCGTCCTTGGCGTCGACCTTGACCGTCAGCTCCTGCCACTGACTGACCAATTGTTGTTTCTGATCAACGTCATTCACCGTCGCGACGGTGGTCGTCAGCGTCTGCAGCTTGTCCTGCGCGGCATCCCACTGGCCCTCGTCGATGAGCTGCTGCACCTCGGCCAACTGCTGCGAGGCGAGGGCCACCTGATCGGTGCGCGTCTTCTGCTGTTCGCCAAACAGCATGGTGTGCAAGCCGTACAGCGCGTCGCCCGGCCCGGCACCGGCCACCACCGCGCCGAAACCACCTAGGCACAGCACCGCGGCGGCAACCGACCCGACGACGGCCATCGACGTGCGGGTGCGCTTACGTGCTTCCATCGCGCGCCGCAGGGCATGCGTCGCATCGCGGGGCGTCACGGGTGCCATCAGCGGCGGTGTACGCACCTCGTCACGCCAGCCGGCGAGCAGCTGCGCGAGTTCGGCGTCACCTGGATCGGTCGCGTACACCGGCTGCTGATTGGCCAGCGAGTCGAGGAACTGATCGGTGCGGTTGATCTCGTTGAGCGACGGGTCGCCCCCGTTTGCGCTCCAGCGTCCGAAGTCAGGCATGGCCGTGCTCCGTCGCGGTGATTTCGGTCTTCAGGCGCGTGAGCGCGCGATGCTGCGCGACCCGGACAGCGCCTGCGGTGCTACCGACGGCCTCGGCCGTCTCTTCGGCGCTCATGCCGACGACCACACGCAGAATCAAGATTTCCCGCTGCTTTTCCGGCAGCACCGCCAGAAGCCTGTTCATCCGCGCCGACGATTCGGAATCGAGCGCCATCTGCTCGGGACCGGCATCCATCGAGAACCGCTCGGGGACGACATCCGTCGGCTCAGAGCGGTTCCTGGCTGCAGCGCGATGTGCGTCTGCAACCTTGTGGGCGGCGATGCCATACACAAAGGCCAGGAAGGGTCGTCCCTGATCCTTGTAGCGCGGCAGCGCCGTGATGGCGGCCAAGCACACCTCCTGAGCAACGTCGTCGGCTGAGAGACCGCTCCGCTCGGTCGCCCCGACCCTGGCCCGGCAATACCGGACAATGATCGGGCGGATGATCTCCAGCACCTCCCGAAGCGCGTCCCGGTTGCCTGCCACTGCCTCAGCAACGACAGCATCGAGACGATCTCCCGAATTTGTCATCGTGAGCGGTATCTCCAGCGTTACGTGAGGGACACGTCCCCGAAGTGTGGACGTCAGCTAAACAATAACGATCAGACAGGCGCGACCATTGTCAGCGCCGCGCCAGGTGGCCGCCGCGGCGACGCACCGTAGCTGCGCATTCGTTACGAATCCTCAGCACTTGCGCCGCCGAGTGGCTCGCGCTGCCGATGTCGGCCAGCAGGCAGGCCAACGCCCACCGCAGCGGGATGATTCCCAGGCCACCGGCCGAATCGAGGGCGGCGTCGGCAACCACTCGCGACCGGTCGACATCGCCGGCGCTACACAACGCCGCGGCGAGCACCATGTCGGATTTGACCGCGTGGCGTGCCGAGCCGAGCGCGGCCGCGAGCTCGATCGCGCGTTCGGCATGGCCGACCGCCGTCGCGCCATCGCCGGTCACCATCGCGAGTTCCGCGGACACCCACGCCAGCCGGACGGGCACTCGCGGTGGCAGACCTGTCGTGAGCATCTCGCCCGCCCGCTGGAGCGCGGCTGCCGATGCCGCGAATCGGCAAACGCCGAGCGCGTCGGCGGCCAGCCCGATGAGGGCGTCGGCACCGGCCTCAGGGTCCGACCCGGCCATGGCCATCGCCAGGCCGTCCCACCGGCGTGCCCGGTCATGCCAGCCGAGCTGACGCAAGAAGGACGCCCTGGTGCTGTGCGCCAGCGACACAAGCGGACCGCCGCGCTGCAGCAGGCCGTGCAGGTCCGTCATCGCGCTGCCGTAGCGACCCTGGCCGCCTGCCGCGACCGCGCGCAACCACATCTCGTGCGGCGTCGACGCGGGCGGCAGCGGCCAGCGTTGAGGGTCGTCGCCGAACGCGGCGTTCGCCAGCACGTTGTTCATCGGAGGGCGACGCTATCAATGCGTCTCGCAAAACCGGTACCGGCGGACACGCACTTTACGAATTCACCGAATTTGCATCGGTTAACAGTTTGTGGTGGCCATGTTAATTCGATGTCAACCGCCTTCTGAGGGCGAGAAATATTCTGTGCGGCACCGCCGAAGCCGATCAGCGAAAACACGAGTCGTGATCGCACGTCCGGCGTTTCGCTACCACCGATGTCGTTGCCGCCGGGTCGCAAGGATGAACGTGATGTAAATTCTCCGCCTGCGGCTATGTCCATGAGCACATGTTCGGGCTATTGACGGAATTTCGTGAGTACCCCTACTTTGTGTGCACGAGTAGTCATCGGCGACTTGTGCTCGGTTCGGTTCCACGACTCACGCAACCGTTCGTTCGCGAAATGGGTGTGTAGAGAGGGGTTTTCCAATGCCACAGCCGCAGCAACTACCCGGACCCAATGCTGATATCTGGGACTGGCAGATCGCCGGCCTTTGCCGGGGAGTCGATTCCGGCATGTTTTTCCATCCAGACGGTGAGCGCGGCAGAGCCCGCGCACAACGCGAGATGCGTGCCAAGGAGATGTGCAGGCAGTGCCCGGTGATCGCACAGTGCCGCAGCCACGCGCTCGCGGTCGGCGAGCCCTATGGCATCTGGGGCGGCCTGTCTGAGTCGGAGCGCGAGCTCTTGCTCAAGCGAGGCATCCGCCGCGCCTCATAGACCTCAAGAGCGGCATCCGCCGCGCCTCATAGACATAAACGAGCGCAACGAGAAGGCTCCACCCCGTCCGCGGGATGGGGCCTTTCTCGCGCTACGAACGACGGGCGTGTAGGGCAAACGGGCGATTCAGCGCTACGCCAGCAGCGGCCTTAGCGCCTCTCCGAGCTTCGTGATGACCCCTGGGGTGTAGCCGTGGGTGGGCAGACTGACAATCACGCCGTCAACGCCGACGTCGAGCACATTGGTTTTTATCTGCTCCGCCACCTGCTCGGCGGTGCCGCGCACGACGCGACCGCCGACCGCGTCGGCGACATCGCGTCCGGGACTCGTCGCCGTCGAGCACCACGGGCAGCAGCGTCGAGGTTTCCAGCGTCGAAGGATCGCGCCCGGCTTCATCGCAACGCTGCTTGAGCACATCTAGCTTGCGGCGCAGCTCGGACATCGGTGTGATCAGGTTGAGGTGATCGGCATACCGCGCGGCCAACCTGAATGTCTTCTTTTCGCCGCTGCCGCCGAGCATGACCGGGATGTGGTCGCGAAAGCGGGGCTCGTTGATCGCGCTTTCGGTGTGATACCACTTGCCCGCGAACGTGGGCCGCTCGCCGTGGAGCATGGGGAGGATGATCTGCAGTGCTTCCTCGAGCTTCTCGAATCGCTCTGTGAACGTGCCGAATTCGAAGCCCAGTTGCTGGTGTTCCAGCTCGAACCAGCCGGCGCCGATGCCCAGGACCGCGCGGCCACCGCTGACCACGTCCAGCGTCGAGATGGCCTTGGCGAGCAGAGTCGGGTTGCGGTAGGTATTGCCGGTTACCAGCGTCGACAGCTGGATGTTCGTGGTCGCGGTCGCCAACGCCCCGAGCGCGGTGTACGCCTCGAGCATCGGCTCGTCTGGTTCACCCAGTGTTGGCAGTTGGTAGAAGTGATCCATCACCAAGACCGTGTCGAAGCCGGCGGCCTCAGCCTCCTTGGCCTGCGCTGTCACGGCCGGAAAGAGTTCGGCGACGGGTGCGCCGTAGGAGAAGTTGGGAATCTGTAGTCCGAGACGAATGGCCACAACGAACTTCAACCACCCGATGATGCGATTCGATTCCTGTACCAGAATGATCCATCCGTCCACATGGAGCTCACCACCATGCCCCTGGCGCCCCTTGATACCCGCCACCTGCCCACCGGCATGCACTCCCGCTTCGTCGAGAGCGTCAACGGCCTCCGCATGCATGTGCTCGAGGCTGGTGACGAGAATCCAGGCCGGCCATTGTTACTCCTCCTGCACGGCTTTCCTGAACTCGCCTATTGCTGGCGCAAGGTGATGGTTCCGCTCGCTGAGCTCGGATACCACGTCGTGGCGCCGGATCAGCGCGGCTACGGCCGCACCACAGGCTGGAGCGCAACGTACGACCAGGATCTGCGCCCATTCTCGATGCTGAATCTGGCTCGCGACGTGGTGGCGCTGACGTTCGCGCTCGGCTACCGGCAGGCGGCGGCCGTGATCGGCCACGATTTCGGGGCTCCCGTCGCGTCGTGGTGCGCTCTGACTCGGCCTGACGTCTACCAGCGGTGTGCCATCCTCAGCGCGCCGTTCGCGGGACCGCCGACCTTACCGTTCGGCACAGCAGCCCCAGGCTCACACCGCGTCGAGCCGAGCAGGGCTATCGGTGACATCGAAGCTGACCTGGGTCGAATGCCCCGCCCGCGCAAGCACTACCAGCGCTACTACACAACCAGGTCCGCCAACGACGACATGTGGCGCGCCCCGGAGAGTCTGGGCACATTCCTGCGCGCCTATTTCCATTACAAGAGCGCGGACTGGACGGGGAACAAGCCCCATCCGCTCGCGAGCTTTTCAGCCGACGAGTTGGCCAAGATGCCGACCTACTACGTCATGGATCGCGACCGAAACGATGGCCGAGACCGTGCGGCCCTTCGCGCCATCGGCGACCGAGATCGCCGGTAATCCGTGGCTGCCAGACGCCGAGATAGCTGTCTATGCCGAAGAATACGAGCGCACGGGCTTTCAGGGTGGTCTCAACTGGTACAGGGCCAGCCTCGAACCGCATCTTATTGCGGACTTGACTCTGTTCTCGGGCAAGGCAATTGACGTGCCTTCGATGTTTATCGCCGGCCAAAGCGACTGGGGCACATACCAGATGCCCGGTGCCCTGGACACAATGCGTGAACGGGCCTTTGCACACATGACGGGCGTGCACCTGGTGCCTGGCGCCGGGCACTGGGTGCAGCAGGAGCAGCCCGAGTCCGTCGTCGAACACCTGCATGAACTGCTCACCGTCGAGGCGTAGAAGCGCGGGTACTGCCGTTTCATACGTCTAGTGCGCGTGGCCGTGGCCGTGGTTCTTCTTCCTCGGCCGGCTTGTCCACCACCGCAGGCGGCTCGACGAGGTGTCGGGGATCGCGACCGTCAACGTATCCAATGAAGGGCGGGTAGATCCCGTAACCGAGGAGGGCTTGCAGCCGCGGCGAGTACTTCGAAGCGAGTTCGGGTGGCACCGCTAACGTCATCGTCTCGATGGGTCGGATCCACGGTTCGCAGAACTGGGGTGTGATCCCCAACCGGACAGTGTCGCTGGTGTTGGCGCCGCCACGGTGATAGGTGCTGCCGAGAAATACGAGGACCGAGCCAGCGCTCATTTCGATGGTGCGGATCCCAGGGTCGTCTGGATCAGGGGTTTCGTCGCCCCAGGTGTGGCTGCCAGGCAGAACCTCGGTGGCGCCGTTATCGGCGGTGAAGTCGTCGATCGCCCACACCGCGGACACCCCGAGGTGCTGGCGGGGCCGCGGCATCGCGCAGTAGCCGTCGTCGCAGTGCAACTGCTGCGCAGTCTCGCCGGGATGCACGTTGATCGCGATGTGGGCCGAAAGCAGATAGTCCGGGTGCAGCAGTTGGTCAAGCAGCGCGACGAGGGCCGGGTGCGTGACCAGGTCCGCCGTCGCCGGCGCCTTGGCGAGCAGCGCGTACACCCGCTGTGAATGGTGGCCCTCGAAGTCGTTGCGGCCGAACGGCATCGAAGCCAGCATCGGCGCCAGCTCGGCGCGGATGGTTCCCACTTGGCGCGGGCTCAGCGCATCGCGGACCACCGTGTAACCCTCGCTACGAACCTGCTCGAGCGACATGGCTTAGAAATATATTCTAGTCGAATATTCTAGTCAAGGCCGGAGCGGCCAGCTATGGTGGCCGTGATGGTGAGTGTTGCGAACACCGAAACGCCTCGGCGGCAAGCGATCCTGGATGCGGCGCTGAGCTGCTTCCTGCGCAGTGGCGTCACAGGTACCACGATCGACGCCGTCCAGCGGGAGTCCGGTGCGAGCGTCGGCAGCATCTACCACTTCTTCGGAAGCAAGGAAGGGGTGGCCGCGGAGCTGTATCTGGACACTCTGCGCGACTACTACGACACCTATCTCGCGGCGCTACACAGCAGCCGCAGCGCCCGCGCGGGTATCCAAGGCTCCGTCCGGGCGCACTTGAATTGGGTTGTGAAGCATGAAGATCGGGCCAAATACCTGTTCCATTGCCGTGAGTTCGACGTCATCGACGAGTCGCTGCCGGCAATCACCGGCCTCAGCGAGCAGTTCTACGCGCAGGCCAACGCGTGGCTGGCGCCCCACGTCGAGCACGGCCAGATCAAATCGCTGTCGGCAAGGCTCTGCCAAGCACTGTGGATGGGACCCAGCGTCGAGTACGCCCGACTCTGGCTCGCCCGGTCAGGCGGAAATTTCAACATCCTCGATGCCCAGGCCGCGCTCGCTCGTGCGGCATGGGATTCGGTCAAGGGACGAGCAGCGCGGTGATTCCATGCGACGAAACAGAGTCAAACGCACGCCACTGGTCCGGCGACGGCTCTTCTGACGCGGGGAGGGTCAGGACCAACGAATGAAGCACCCCCGGCTCGTGTTGCCGGGGGCGTTCATGGTTGTGCCTAGTGAGCGTGGCCGTGATGGTGACCGGCGTGCTCGGCTTCCTCTTCCGGCTTGTCCACCACCGCGGTCTCGGTGGTGAGGATCATCCGGGCCACCGACGCGGCGTTCAGCACCGCCGAGCGGGTCACCTTGACCGGGTCGACGACGCCGTCGGCGGCGAGGTCGCCGTAGGTCAGCGTGGCGGCGTTGAAGCCGTGCCCGTCGGGCAACTCGGACACCGTGTTCACCACCACCGCGCCGTCCAGCCCGGCATTGGTGGCGATCCAGTACAGCGGAGCCGACAGCGCCGAGGCGAACACGTCGACGCCGATGCGCCTCGTCGCCGGTCAACCCCTCACGGAGCTTGTCCAGCGCCTTCCGCGGCGCGAATCAGCGCAGAACCGCCGCCGGGGATGATGCCCTCCTCGACCGCAGCCTTGGCGGCGGACACCGCGTCCTCGACGGCCTCCTTGCGCTTCTTGAGGTCGGTCTCGGTGGCCGCGCCGACCTTGATCACAGCGACACCACCGGACAGCTTGGCCAGCCGCTCCTCGAGCTTCTCCCGATCCCAATCGGAGTCGCTGGCCTCGATCTCGGCCCGCAGTTGCGCTGTGCGGGCCTCGATGGCGTCCTTGGTGCCGCCGCCGTCGACGATCACGGTGCTGTCTTTGCTGACCACCACGCGCCGCGCGGTGCCGAGGACGTCCAGGCCGACCTCGCGAAGCAGCAAACCGACGTCGGGGTTGACCACTTGACCGCCCGTCACGACGGCGAGATCGTCGAGGAATGCCTTGCGACGATCACCGAAGAACGGAGCCTTGACCGCGACGGCCTTCAGCGTCTTCCGAATCGCGTTGACCACCAAGGTCGAAAGGGCTTCGCCCTCAACGTCTTCGGCGATGATCAGCAGCGGCTTGCCGCTCTCGGCGACCTTCTCCAAGCAGCGGCAGCAGGTCGGGCAGCGAGCTGATCTTCTCGCGGTGCAGCAACACCAGCGCGTCTTCGAGCACCGCTTCCTGGGCGTCGAAGTCGGTGATGAAGTACGCCGAGACAAAGCCCTTGTCAAAGCCGACGCCCTCGGTGACCTCCAGCTCGGTGTTCATGGTGGAGGACTCCTCCACGGTGACGACGCCGTCGTGGCCGACCTTGGTCATCGCCTCGCCGACCAGTTCGCCGACCTCTTCGTCACGCGATGAAACGGTCGCGACCTGAGCAATCGACTTCTTGTCGCTGACCGGGGTGGCGGCAGCCAGCAACGCTTCCGACACTGTGTCGGCGGCCTTGCTGATGCCGATGCCCAATGACATCGGGTTCGCACCAGCGGCCACATTGCGCAGCCCTGCCTTGACCAGCGCCTGCGCCAGTACGGTCGCGGTGGTGGTGCCGTCGCCTGCGACGTCGTTGGTCTTGGTGGCCACCGACTTCACCAGCTGGGCACCGAGGTTCTCGAACGGGTCCTCCAGGTCGATCTCGCGGGCGACCGTGACGCCGTCGTTGGTCACCGTCGGGCCGCCGAACGCCTTGGCCAGCACGACGTTGCCGGCCCCGCGGGCCCAGCGTCACGCGGACCGCGTCGGCGAGCTTGTCGACGCCGGCTTCCAATGCGCGGCGCGCAGTCTCGTTGAACTCAATCTGCTTGCTCATAAGAGTCTTTCGCTAGTACGCATGCCGCCCCGGAAATCACCCGCGGTTACGGGGATCTCCGGGGCGGAACACGAGTGCTTACTTGTTGACGACTGCCAGCACGTCGCGGGCCGACAGGATCAGGTACTCCTCGCCGTTGTACTTGATCTCGGTGCCGCCGTACTTGCTGTAGATAACGACGTCGCCCTCGGACACGTCCAGCGGAATCCGCTTCTCGCCATCCTCATCCCAGCGGCCGGGGCCAACTGCGACGACGGTGCCTTCCTGCGGCTTCTCCTTGGCGGTGTCAGGGATGACCAGACCGGATGCGGTCGTGGTCTCGGCCTCGTTGGCCTGAACGAGGATCTTGTCCTCGAGTGGCTTGATGTTCACGCTCGCCACGATGGAGCCCTCCACTAGTTCGGGTGTTAGGTCCGGAGTAGATCCCGGAACTGTCGGAATTACCAGGTGTTCGGCATGCGTCCGTGCCCTCGCGCCGTCGTCGCGGGTGCCGGAGCAGGGTTTGGCCGCCTGCCACCTAGCACTCTATACATGAGAGTGCTAGCACTCAAGGTCGGGCCACTGCCTATGCGTCGAAGCCCTTCGGATCGACCATCAAGTGGTCCGACACATCCCCAACCATCTGGACCTCCACCTTGCGTTCGGTGAAGTGCCAGCCGTCATCGTCGCGGGTGAAGCTGTCGAAATAGCGGCCGACCACGATCGGCTGCAGCGGCACGGCCTCGGTGTTCTGTACGACGCAGAACGTCGACCGCGAGGTCGCTGTTCGCGTCGGACGCTGAGCTCGATGATCGGGTTGAGCACCAGATGGCGGGTTCGCGGCGTGTTCCCGTGGTCGGGATAGCGACGGGTCGTCGCCGCGAACAGCTTGGCGATGCCCCGGCACCCGACACGCCCTGCGGCCCGGTCCCGCCGAAGGTGGCACGGGCCAGCAGCTGGCCGACGCCGTCGAAGTCGCCCGCGTCGATCAGCTCGGCGTAGCGGTACAGCAGCTCGGTGATGGCGAGTTTGTCGTCTGCCGTGCTCATGCCACCTGTCCTTTCACGACGGGCATACCCGGGATCGCTGGCGGCGTCCAGCGGCGACGGCGGCGCTCCGGCGGCGATCAGATGCGCGGCGAACGAGGCGATCATCGCGCCGTTGTCGGTACACAACCGCGGTCGCGGAATACGCAACGTCAGGCCCGTTGGCGTCGCACCGCTCCTCGAGCCAGCTCGCGCAGCCGCGAGTTGGCCGCCACCCCACCGGCGATCAACAGCGTCTTCACATCGAGCTCCTTCGCGGCGCGGACGGCTTTCCGCGTCAGCACGTCGGCCACCGCCTCCTGGAAGCCCGCCGCGACATCGGCCTTTGAAGCGTCGGGGTGGCTCTCCACGTATCGCGCGACCGCCGTCTTGAGCCCGGAGAAGCTGAACGCGTACGGATCGTCGCGGGGCCCAGTCATGCCGCGCGGGAAGATGATTGCGTCGCGGTCGCCCTCGCGGGCCAGGTCGTCGAGCACCTTGCCGCCCGGATAGCCGAGGCCGAGCAGCCGGGCGACCTTGTCGTAGGCCTCACCGGCGGCGTCGTCGACGGTGCTGCCGAGTTCGACGATCGGCTCACCTAGCGACCGCACGTGCAGCAGGTTGGTGTGCCCGCCGGACACCAGCAGGCCGACGCTCTCGGGCAGGGGGCCGTGGTCATAGACGTCGGCGGCCAGGTGACCGCCGAGATGGTTGACGGCGTAGAACGGCACCTGCCACGCCACCGAATATGCCTTGGCCGCAGCCACTCCGACCAACAACGCACCGGCCAGCCCGGGACCGATGGTTGCGGCGACGATGTCCGGCTTGTCCACGTTCGGCCGTCTCAAGCGCACGCCGCATCGTTGGGCCCAACGCCTCCAGATGTGCTCGCGACGCGATCTCGGGAACCACGCCGCCGAACCGGGCGTGCTCGTCGACGCTGGAGGCCACCTCGTCGGCGAGCAGCGTGACGGTGCCGTCGTCGTCGAGCCGCGCGATGCCGACACCGGTTTCGTCGCAGGAGCTCTCGATGGCCAGGATGATCGTCATGGCGGATCCCGTCTCATGGTGTAGGCGTCGGCGCCGCTGGCTCGGTAGTACCGTCTGCGCATGCCGACTCTGACAAACCCCACGCTCTCATACAACGAGATCGCGGCGTCGTTGTCGGTTCTGACCTCGAGGAAAATCGTTCCGCCATTGGCATATTCGAGCAGCGCGGTCAGCAGCTGACGGCCGATGCCCTGACCCTGGTAAGCGGCGTCGACGCCAATGGTGTGGATCTCGTACTCGTAGGGCTTCTTTCGGCCGAGTCGTGCGATGCCGCCATAGCCGACGAGCTTGTCGTCGGCACGCGCGGCGACGTAGTGATTGTGCTTGGCTTCGAGCTCGGCGAGGAATACGCGGGCTGGCCACGGATCGTCGCCTTCGAACAGCTGTGACTCCAGCTCCGCGCACCGCGCCGCATCCGTGCGGGTGAGCGGACCGAGCACCGCAGTCATCGGGTCACCGCCTGCTGCTGCGGCTTCGCGTCTGGACGGCGCAGATACAGCGGGATCAGCGGCTCAGGCTCGGCCGAGAAGTCGGCGACGGCACGCACGAGCCCCGACGCCGTCGGGTACAGCGCCGGGCGGGCAAGCGCTTCGGCAGCGCCGGGCACGTCAGCCGGGCTGTTGACAGCGGGACCGTCGACGCGCACCCCGTCGTGGTATCGCGCCCAGTACACCTCGCGGCGACGGGCGTCGGTGACCACGAGGAAATCGGACACGGTGCCCGCAGCTTTCTATGCCGATCGCATCAAGGCTGCAGACCCCGTGCACCGGAATGCCCAGCGCGTGACCGTACGCCGCCGCGGTCGCCATGCCGACTCTCAGGCCCGTGAAAGGGCCGGGGCCGCAACCGACCACAACGGCACCCAGATCCTCGACGGTAAGGCCGGCATCGGCGAGCGCGGCGAGCACGTTCGGGGTGAGCTGCTCGGCGTGCGCGCGCGCGTCGACGGTGACGCGCTCGGCGAGCACCTCGATGCCGTCGAGCTTCACGATGCCTGCTGTGACCGCAGGCGTCGCGGTATCGATCGCGAGAATGATTGTGCTCACGGCTCGTTCCATTGCCAGACGGCGGTGCGGATTTCGGTGTCGGGGCGGCGTTCGAGACGGATGTCGAGGTGGCTGTCCGAAAGCCGTTCGGCGAGACCCTCGCCCCACTCCACCACGACGACGGCGTCGTCGAGATCGGTGTCGAGGTCCAGTGAGTCGAGTTCGGCGAGCAGGTCGACAGAAGGCGTGGTCGAGCAGCCGGTAGATGTCGACGTGGATCATCGCAGGGGCACCCGCGCGGCGCGCGCGATGCACACGAGCCAACACGAATGTCGGCGAGATCACCGGCCCTTCTACATCCATCGCTTGCGCAATCCCCTTGGCCAGCACGGTCTTTCCCGCTCCGAGCGGACCGGACAACACAACCACATCGCCGGCGCGCAACTGGCCGCCCAGCTGTGCGCCCAACGCGATGGTGTCCTCGGCGGTGGCCAGCTCGGCGGTGCCGGAGCCGCGCTCAGCCATGTTTGCGCACCCGGTTGCGCACCCGGCGCGTGAGCGCGACCAGCTTGGAGGGGGTGGCCCGCTCGACAAGACGGACCAGGCCGTCGTCGATGGCCTCGGGCCGCTCGAGCTGGACCAAATGTCCTGCACCGCCGACGATCACGAGCTCGGACTTCGGCAGTGCCGACGGCCATGCTCTGCGAGTACTCCATCGGCGTGAGGAGGTCGCGGTCGCCGCAGGCGATCAGGGTGGGCACCTTCGCCAGTGCGGACAGCCCGTCGGTCTCGTCGTGGACTTCGAGCGCGTGCAGGAACTCGACCAGTGTGGCGATGGGCGTGTCGTGCATCATCTTCTCGCTAAATGCCACGACGCTCGGGCTGATCTTCTCGTCGCCATAGGACGCCGCCCGCAGGATCGGGCCGATCACAGCACTCGCCGCACCTCGGGTACGGTGCACCGTTTTCGGCGCATACCTGACGGCGAAGCGCGCCGCCTCGAGCGCCGGATTCTTCAGGATCTCCCCCAGCGGTGAGCGCGAAACCCCTTCCGCGGCAGACGCGATGATGGCCACACCGACGATGCGGTCGGGATAGCGCTTCGGAAACTGCCGCGCGTGCGACAGCACGGTCATACCGCCCATCGAGTGCCCGACCAGCACGACCGGGCCACGCGGCGCCATCAGCGTGAGCACGGTTTCCAGGTCCTCGCCAAGCTGAGTGACGGTATAGGTGTCGGGCGGGGCCTCGCCGGATTGGCCGTGTCCGCGCTGGTCGTAGAACACCATTCGAACCTGAGGGCCCCACTGCTCGGCAAGTCGCGCTCGCTGAAAGTGAAAGGCGCCCATCCGAAGACAGAAGCCATGCGCGAATACCACCGTCAGCCGCGCATCCTCGGGGCCGACCTCACGAACGGCGAGGTCCACTCCATCGGGCGTCGTCACCACATAGCTGCGGTCTGCGTCGAGAAGATCGAAGTCCTCATCCTCGTAGGGATCGTCGGTAGCTGACGTGCCGACGCAAGGACCTGGCGACCGACACACCTGCGGCGCTGCCGACCGCCGTCAGCCCCGCCGCTCCCGCCAACCACCGCACGCCTGCCCCACGGCCGCGCGGCCGCACAGTCTGCTTATCGGTCAACGACTTTGGCCCGTCGCCGCTCCGCGGTACGTTCGAGTGACCCGGCCGCGAGGGCTGGTGACCACCTCGTAGTTGATGGTGCCGAGCAGATCGGCCCAATCCTGCGCCGTTTGTTCGCCCTGCGTACCCGGGCCGAACAGGATGGCATCGTCGCCGTCGGCCACGTCGACCTCGCCGGGGCCGAGGTCCACCACGAACTGGTCCATGCAGATGCGGCCGACGCTGCGGCGCAGCCTGCCGTTGATCAGCACGTCGATGCGACCGCTCAACGTCCGGAACACACCGTCGGCGTAACCGATCGGCAGCAACGCCAGCGTGGTGTCACGTTTGGCGATCCAGGTGTGGCCGTAGGACACACCGTCGCCCGCCTGCACCGAACGGACCAGTGCGACAGGGCATTTCAGCGTCATCGCCGGCTGCAGACCCATGTCACCGCGCTCCGGTATGGGGGTCTGCCCGTAAATCGCGATACCGGGCCGCACCATATCGAACGCCAGATCGGGGCGGGTCATGGCGGCAGGAGAGTTGCACAGGTGCGCGATCTCGATAGCGCACACCCTTGTCGCGGGCCTGCGCCAGCCATATCGCGCAGCCGCTGCGCCTGAAGATCATTGAACGGGTTGTCGGGGTCGTCGCCGTGCACCAGATGCGACATGATGCCGCGCAGCCTGGACCGCACCGCCGGCCTGTGCGCGGCCCAGCAGGTTCAGCACTGCCGGATACTCGGCGGCGCTGCACGCCGTTGCGGTTCAATCCGGTGTCCACCTTGACGGTGATCGTCGCGGTATGACTGGTGCGCTCGGCCGCGTCGAGCACCTCGCCGAGCTGCCGCACAGATGACACCGCCACCTCGACGTCGGCTTGCAGTGCCGGCCCGAAGTCGGTGCCAGGCGCGTGCAGCCACGCCAGCACCGGACTGCAGATGCCGTCGCGGCGCAGCGCCATGGCCTCGTCGATGGTGGCCACACCAAGTTCGGCCGCGCCTGCGGCCAGAGCGGCGCGTCCGGCCTGGGTGGCGCCGTGGCCGTACCCGTCGGCCTTGACGACGGCCATGACCTGGGCCGACCCGGCGAGCTCACGGAGCAACCGCACGTTGTGGGCGATTGCATCGAGGTCCACCACGGCCTCGGCGGCCGCAGTGGGGGTCAGCGAAAGCTCGGTTGTCTGCATGGTCATATCACCACCGCCGATTGTCCCAGAACATCCGGCGGGCAGGCCGCCAGGACTAGTGGGCGAAGGGCTGTATCTCGTCGAAGTGTCCGCCGGGCTTCAGCTCGTCGAGATGGGCCATCACGGTATTGAGGTCGTCGCGAAGGACCCTGGCCAGGTCAGCGGAGAAACCTTCCCGCACCACAATGCGCAGCATCGTGATGTCGGTCGCACCCTCCGGCATGGTGTACGCAGGCACCTGCCACCCGTAGCAGCGCAGCGCGTGTGACACGTCGAACTCGGTGTAGCCGAAATCACCGGCCAGCCGGAAGCTGACCACCGGGATCGCCGACCCGTCGGCCACCACCTCAAAGTGCTTGCTCTCGCTCAGCGCGTCGCCAAGCCACCGGGCCGTCTGAGACAGGCAGTGCATCACCTGGCCATAGCCGGCCCGGCCGAGCCGCAGGAAGTTGTAGTACTGACCGACCACCTGGTTGCCTGGCCGGGAGAAGTTGAGGGTGAACGTGGGCATGTCACCGCCCAGGTAGTTGACCCGAAAGACCAGATCCTCGGGCAGGTGCTCCTTGCTGCGCCAGACCACGAAACCGATGCCGGGGTAGGTCAGGCCGTACTTGTGCCCGCTGACGTTGATCGACACCACCCGCGGCAGCCGGAAGTCCCACTCAAGGTCGGCGTGCAGGAACGGCACGACGAAGCCGCCGCTGGCCGCGTCGACATGGACGGGGATGTCGAGTCCACCGCCTGCGGCCAGCTTGTCCAGCGCCGCGCAGATCTCGGCGATCGGTTCCAACTCGCCCGTGAACGTGGTGCCGAGGATCCCCACCACGCCGATGGTGTCCTCGTCGATGTTGTCGAGCACCTGTTCGGGCGTGATGACGTAGCGGCCGTCTGCCATCGGCAGATAGCGCGGTTCGACGTCGAAGTAGCGGCAGAACTTCTCCCACACCACCTGCACATTGGAGCCCATCACAAGATTTGGCGTGCGGCTCTTCCAGTCCTTTCCGACCTTCTCACGCCACCGCCACTTCAGCGCCAGGCCCGCGAGCATCACCGCCTCGCTGGATCCGACCGTCGACACCCCGACGGCGCTTGTCGGATCGTCGTCGCGCAGATCCTCTGCGTGGAACAGGTCGGCCACCATACAGACACAGCGCTGCTCGATCGCGGCGGTGGCGGGGTATTCGTCCTTGTCGATCATGTTCTTGTCGAACGTCTCGGCCATCAGCTTCTCGGCCTGCGGATCCATCCAGGTGGTGACGAACGTCGCGAGGTTCAACCGGCTGCTGCCGTCGAGCATCAACTCGTCGTGGATGAAGCGGTAGGTGTTGTCGGGATCCATACATTCATCGGGCATCCGCAGGGTGGGCACAGGTGCCATCGCGAGCCGCCCGGTGTATGCCGGGGCGATCTGCGGGACGTGAGGGGCCTTGTGCGGCATGGTAAGTCCTTCTGTTAGAGGGAGGCGATAGCGGCACGAACGTGAGCGAGGATGCCCGAAGCCGACGTCGGCGCCGGTTGCGGACCAGGGTCAGCGGCCGACAGATTGGCGGCGCGGGCGTGCACGAAGGCGGCCGCGGCGGCGGCTTCACCGGCCGGCAGCCCCGCGGCCAGCAGCGCGCCGAGGATGCCCGAGAGCACGTCGCCCGATCCCGCGGTGGCGGCCCATGATTGGCCCGCGGGGTTGAGGTAGACCGGCCCGCCGGGTTCGGCGATGACCGTGACGTTGCCCTTCAGCAGCACGGTGACGCCGAGTTGATCGGCCAGCTTGCGGGTCGCAGCGACGCGGTCGTCGCCGGGCGGGGCCCCGGCCAGTCGCGCGAATTCGCCTGCGTGCGGCGTCAATACGGTTGGCGCACTGCGGCCGGCGACAAGGTCGGGGTGTGCGGCGAGGATGGTCAGAGCGTCGGCGTCGACGATCACGGGCAGATTGGTCTGCAGCGCGAACCACAGCGCGGCCGCTCCGGTGTCGTCGGTGCCGAGGCCGGGACCGACCGCCCACGCCTGCACCCGACCCGACGCGCTGGCGCTTTGCGCGGCGATGACCTCGGGCCAATGCGAAAGCACCTGCGGACCCGCACTTCCCGCATAGCGGACCATGCCGGACGTCGCGGCGACGGCGGCCCCGGCACACAACACGGCCGCACCCGGATAGGTCGCCGAGCCGGCAAGGATGCCCGTGACGCCCTGCGTGTACTTGTCGTCCTTGGGGCCGGGCATCGGCCACCTGGCGGCGACGTCTGCGGCGTCGAATCCCAGCACGTCGGATGGGGGCAGCTGAAGGCCGATGTCGACCAACTCGACACGACCGCAATCGCCCAGGCCGTGAACGGGTTTCAAGCCACCGAACGTCACCGTCAGCGCGGCGTGCACATGCGGGCCGTCGGCCGCGCCGGTCGCAACGTCGACGCCGCTCGGAATGTCGACCGCCACGACCGGTATGCCCGCCTGGTCGACGGCGGCGAAGATGTCGGCGGCGTCGGGCCGCAACGGGCCCGAGCCGGAAATACCGACCACCCCGTCGATCACCAAATCGGTTGCCGTCGTGACGCTTTCCACAATTCTGCCGCCCGCGCGGGTGAACGCCGCCATCGCCGCCTTATGGGTGCGCTCCGGGTTGAGGAGCACCGCCGCCGCTGCCACCCCCCTGCGGCACAGGAACGTCGCCGCCCACAGCGCGTCACCGCCGTTGTCGCCGGAGCCGACGACTGCGCAGACCCGGCGCCCGGCGACGCCACCGGTCAGCAGAATCAGTTCACGGATGATCGCGCTGGCCAAACCGTAGGCGGCCCGTCGCATCAGCCCGCCGTCGGGTAGCGACGCCAGCAGCGGCGCTTCGGCCTCGCGGATCTCATCGGCGGTGTAGTAGTGCCGCATCCCAGCCACGATTCCATGCCGGCGACACTGACAGCGACGTTTCAGTCTCCGCGGGTCCGGCTGTAGTGGCGCCGCGCCTTCATTCGGTTGCCACAAACACCCATCGAGCACCACCGGGCGGTACCCGCACGCGAGCGATCGATGAGAAACAAGCGGCATGCGTCGTTGGCGCACGGCCGCAGCCGGCCCGGCATGTCTCTTTCCAACTCGCCCCAGGCCAGGACGACATGGGCGGGCCAATCGGCCTCCAGCGACCAGGCGAGACCGTCGGCTCCGATATCGGGCACCTGACGGACATCGGTCAGGTAGCGACCCAGGTCCGACGCGTCGACTTCCTTGCGGACCACGCGCTGCAGATCCTCGCGCAGCGACCGCACGGCCTGCATGCCGTCCTTCGGCGCGCGGTGTTCGCGCAGCCAGCGGCCATCAAGCCGATCGGCCATCTGACCGTTGATCACGGGGGTGGTGTTGAGCAGGTCCAGCAGTACCGCCTGCCAATCGGCTGTGGAGGCCATGCTAACCATCATAAAACATTTGACGGGTTAGATCTACCGGGTGTTAACTCCTAACCATCACAACTATTATAAGGGGTTAGAAATGATCACGCATCATCGCTACGCCGAAGTCGCCGGACGCCGGATCTTCTACCGCGAGGCAGGCTCACCCGCCGCTCCCGCCGTGGTCCTGCTGCACGGCACACCGGCCAGCTCGCACCAGTACCGCAACCTGATCCCGGCCCTTGCCGACCGGTACCACGTCATCGCCCCCGACTACCCCGGCTTCGGCCACTCGGACGTCCCCGGCGTCGACGAGTTCTCCTACACCTTCGACAACGTCGCTGATCATGTCGACGCGCTGCTGGACCAGCTCGGCCTGCAGCGCTATGCGATCTATGTCCAGGATTACGGCGCCCCCATTGGCTGGCGGCTGGCGATGCGCCACCCCGAGCGCATCGCGGCGATCATCAGCCAGAACGGCAATGCCTACGTGGAGGGGTTCGTCGGCGATGCGATGGAGCCGCTGTTCGCCTACGGCCGCGATCGTTGCGAAGCCAACGCCGACGCACTGCGCGCACTCATCAGCCCGGACGGTTTGAAATGGCAATTCAGCCATGGCGTGTCGGACCCGTCGGTGGTCGATCCTGACAGCTGGATCAACGCGCACTCAGCGGTGGCAGGCAGCCAGGAACGGGTCGCCGCGCAGCTCGAGCTATTCGCCGACTACAGCAGCAACGTCGACCTCTACCCACGCGTGCACGAATACTTCCGTACCTCGCAGGTGCCGCTGCTGGCGGTGTGGGGCCGCAACGACCAGATCTTCGGGCCGGACGGCGCGTTGGCGTTCGCTCGCGATCTGCCAAGGGCCGAGATCAATCTGCTCGACGGCGGCCACTTCCTTTTGGAGAGCCGGCTGGCCGAAGTCGTGGCGCTGATCGGGCCTTTCCTGGAGGATCATTTGGCTCGAGTCGCCGAGTCCGCTTTGGCAGTGTGAACCAATTGGGCAGGCCACGACGTGTCTAGACCGACGTAGCGGAACTCACTTTGGAGGGCAGATGCCATCCGCGTACAAGCTTCTTCAAATCGCACTCGCCGTCTTTGGCACGCTGTGTCTGTTGCTCTATCCCCTGGCCGTGGTCTGGCCGTCGGGGTGGGCATGGCATGCAGGCTCGCCTTACCAGTCGGATTACTTCATGATGATTGTCGGCTTGTACGCGACGCTGGGCGTATTCCTGATCAACGCGGCGCGAAACCCGAAGGCCAATCTCAGCCTGATCTGGTTTGCCGTGTGGTCCAGCGTCGTACACGCCGCAATCATGGCGGTGCAATCCTTCGGCGGCGGCCAACACATGGGACACCAGATGGAACACCTGTTGGGCGACGTCCCCGCCCTGCTCTTGGTGGCTGTCATCCTGTCGGTGCTCGTGCTGTCGTGCGGCCTCAAGCAGGAGGCATCAGTCAGCTGAGTGTCCGTGCGACTTGTCGGCGTTGGCGGTGGAGCGCTGCTGCCAGGGCCACGCACCGGTCATCTCGAGCTGGAGAGAAAAGCTGAGGAAGGTGCGGATCAGCACGATGCCACCGAGCACAAGGACGCTCTCGCCCGTGGGCGTGACGGCGACGGTGCGGATGATGTCTGCGGCGACCAAGAATTCGAGGCCGAGAAGAATCGCGCGGCCCAGCCGCCGCCGGAAGAAGTCGTAGGCGCCGCCTTCGTCGCGACGATTCTTTGCAAGCGTCAAGAAGACGGCGAGTATCGCGCCGCCTGCGATGACGGCGACGCCGACGGCATCGATACCGGTGCCGATTGCCTCGATGACAGCCACGAGCGACACAACGTCATCGTGTCACCGACGCCGCGGCTATTGCGACGACACGCCGAGACGCACTATTCGACGGTGACGGACTTCGCCAGATTGCGCGGCTTGTCGACGTCGTAGCCACGGGCCTGCGCAACGCCGGCGGCGAACACCTGCAGCGGAATCGTCGACAGCAGGGGCTGGAAAAGTGTTGACACCGCTGGTATTTCGATCAGGTGGTCGGCGTACGGCCGGACGGTGTCGTCGCCTTCCTCGGCGATGACGATGGTGATCGCGCCACGCGCCTGGATCTCCCGGATGTTCGAAAGCAGCTTGGCGTGCAGCGTCGGGGCGTTCTTCGGCGACGGCATTACGACGATGACCGGCAGGTCGTCTTCGATCAACGCGATCGGCCCGTGCTTGAGCTCACCTGCGGCGAACCCCTCGGCGTGCATGTACGCCAATTCCTTGAGCTTGAGCGCACCTTCGAGTGCGACGGGGTAGCCGACGTGGCGACCGAGGAACAGCACCGTCTGCGACTGTGCGAACTGGTGGGCCAGCGCGGCCACCGGTTCGGCGGCGGTCTCCAGCACCCGTGCGATCAGGTCGGGCATCGCCTCCAGATCGCGGAATTCACGCTCCACCTCGTCGGGGTACTTGGTTCCCCGGGCCTGCGCAAGGGCAAGTCCAACAAGGTAATTCGCGGCTATCTGCGCCAGGAATGTCTTCGTCGACGCGACACCGATCTCCGGCCCCGCTCGCGTGTAGAGCACGGCGTCGCACTCCCGCGGAATCTGTGAACCGTTGGTGTTGCAGATGGCCAGCACCTTGGCCTTCTGCTGCTTGGCGTGGCGCACCGCCTCCAGCGTGTCTGCGGTCTCACCGGACTGCGAGATGGCGACGACAAGGGTATGACCGTCCAGAACCGGGTCGCGGTAACGGAATTCGCTGGCCAGCTCGACCTCGACGGGCAGCCTGGTCCAGTGCTCGATGGCGTACTTGGCCAGCAGACCGGAGTGATACGCGGTGCCGCAGGCGACGACAAACACCTTGTCGATCTCGCGCAGCTCCTGATCCGACAGGCGCTGTTCGTCGAGCACGATGCGACCGTCGGCGAAGTGGCCGAGCAGCGTGTCCGAGACAGCGGCGGGCTGCTCCGCGATCTCCTTGAGCATGAAGTACTCGTAGCCGCCCTTTTCGGCCGCCGACATGTCCCAGTCGATATGGAATTCGCGGAAGTCGACGGCGGGGTCTCCGTGGAAATCGGTGATGCGGTAACCGTCGGCGGTGAGCACCACCGCCTGGTCCTGACCGAGTTCGATGGCGTCGCGGGTGTGCTCGATGAAGGCGGCCACGTCAGAGCCGATGAACATCTCGCCGTCGCCGACGCCGACCACGAGCGGCGTGGAGCGGCGGGCGGCGACAATCGTCCCCGGCTCGTCCGCATTCGCGAAGACCAGCGTGAAGTGGCCCTCCAGTCGGCGCAGCACAGCGAGCACGGAAGCCGCGAAGTCGCCGGCGTTCTCCCCGTGGTTGTACTGCCATGCGACGAGGTGCACCGCGACCTCGGTGTCGGTATCGCTGGCGAACTCGACGCCGATGGCCTCCAACTCGGCGCGCAGCGTGGCGAAGTTCTCGATGATCCCGTTGTGGACGACCGCGATCTTGCCTGCGGCATCGCGGTGCGGGTGGGCGTTGCGGTCGGTGGGTCGGCCGTGGGTGGCCCATCGGGTGTGGCCCAGGCCGGTGGTGCCGACCATGCTGGACGTGTCGGTCTCGGCGAGCGCAGCTTCCAAATTGGCCAACCGCCCGGCCCGGCGACGCACGGTCAGCCCGCCGCTGCCGTCGACGAGCGCGACACCGGACGAGTCGTAGCCGCGGTATTCCATGCGGCGCAGCGCGTCGACAACGATGCCGCAGGCAGGACGCTGCCCGACGTAGCCGACGATTCCGCACATAGGCATCCAGGGTAGTGGACCGACGACGGCCCGCTTGTTCATCGGGGGCGAAGGCGACCGTTGATCAGCGGAAACCGCGGATCATCCGGCGGCGGCTATGGGCAGAACTGCAAGAACCCCAGCGGCCCGGTGATGCACGGCGGGCCGGGCGCGTAACCGCCATAGTCCGCGTAACCGCCGTAGCCGTACGCGGGCGGCGGCGGTGGTGGTACCACGGGCCGCCGCCGTGACCCCATGGGCCGCGACCTGGACCGCCCCACTCGGCGAAGTCTCCGTGCGCGACGGGCGACGGCGGCGCGGCGCTGGCCGTGCCCACCCCGATTCCGAGTCCAGCGGCACCGAGGGCCACTGCGATTCCAATCCCCGACGCGATAGTTCTCACATTCTTCATGTGAACTCCTGCGAATCTCAATAAGTGCTAACCAAAGTTGTTGCCGGACAACGCCGTTACTTTCTGTTGTCCGACTTCGACGCTACGCCCGGGTTCGTGTGTAGAGGCTGTGTAGAAGTTAAGTGTTCTAACCAATTCCGACGAGCGTCGCGGTGGGATACGGTCGTCCCGTGGCCAGCACCAAGAAGCTGTTCAGCACCTTGACCCGCCGCGGACCGCACCGGGTTCTGCGTGGCGACCTCGCGTTCGTCGGACTGTCCGGCGTCGTCTACACCCCCGAATCGGGGATGAATCTTGCCGGTGTGGCGTTCGGCCACGATTGGGTCGCAGGCACAGACCGCTACCTCGGCACGCTGGAACATCTGGCGTCGTGGGGCATCGTCGCGGCGGCTCCCAACACCGAGACTGGCCTGGCGCCGTCGGTGCTCAACATGGCGTTCGACCTCGGCACGACGCTCGACATCGTCGCCGGTGTGCGGCTGGGACCGGGCAAGATCAGCGTGCATCCGACGAAGCTGGGTGTCGTCGGACACGGTTTCGGCGGCTCGGCGGCGGTGTTCGCGGCGGCGGGAATGCCGGTCAAGCCGAAGGCCGTCGTCGCAATGTTTCCGACGGTCACCAAGCCCGCTGCTGAGGAGCCTGCCGCGACGCTGAAGGTGCCTGGCCTGATTCTCACCGCGCCCGGCGACCCGACGACGTTGCGCTCCAACGCCGTTGAGCTGGCGCGGGTATGGAAGGGCGCGACGCTTCGCACGGTCAGCAAGGCCAAGGCAGGCGGTCTTGTCGAAGGCAGGCGGCTGGCTCGGGTGGTCGGGTTGCCCGGCGCCGACCGCAGCACCCAGAAAGCGGTGCGCGCGCTGTTGACCGGGTACCTGTTGCATACACTGACCGGCGACAAGACCTACCGCGACTTCGCCGACCCCGACATCGACCTGCCCAAGGCGCCGGCCGTCGATCCGTTCTCCGACGCCCCCGTCGGTCTCGAGGACAGGGTGGTCGCGCTATTGAAGGCCTGAGTCGGCCAACCAACCGGTTGGGTGTATAACTCCATCATGCGGACAGGCATCTTTCTGAACTACGCAGGCGGCTTCCTCGAAGCCGTCGACGAGGTCGTCGAGCTCGAGAAGGTCGGCGTGGACATCGCCCTGGTGGCCGAGGCCTATTCCTATGACGCGATCAGCCAGCTGGGCTTCCTGGCGGCCAAGACGTCGCGCATCGAGCTCGCGACAGGCGTGGTCCCGATCTACATCCGCACCCCGACACTGCTGGCGATGACGGCGGCCGGGCTCGACTACGTCTCCGACGGCCGGTTCCGGCTGGGCATCGGCACGTCGGGCCCGCAGGTGATGGAGGGCTTCCACGGTGTGCCGTTCGACGCGCCACTGGGCCGCACCCGCGAGGTCGTCGACATCTGCAGGCAGGTGTGGCGTCGCGAGCGGGTGTCCTACGACGGCAGGTACTATCAGGTTCCGCTGCCCGCCGACCGGGGCACCGGTCTTGGCAAATCGCTGCAGCTGATCAATCACCCTGTCCGCGAACGCATTCCGATCACCATCGCGGCGCTTGGCCCGAAGAACGTCCAACTCACCGCCGAGATCGCCGAGGGCTGGCAGCCGGTGTTCTTCCAGCCGGACAAGGCCGACGACGTCTGGGGAGATTCGTTGCGCGCGGGCTTCGCCAAGCGCGACCCCGACCTCGGTCCGCTGGACATCATGGTCAGCGCCCCACTGGCGATCGGCGATGACGTCGACGACCGATTGGCCTGGGCGAAGCCACAATTGGCGCTATACATCGGCGGCATGGGCGCCCGCGGCAAGAACTTCTACCACAATCTGGCAACCAGCTACGGATACGGAGACGTGGCCAACCACATCCAGGACTTGTACCTCGACGGCAAGAAGGCCGAAGCCATCGAGGCGGTGCCCGACGAGCTGGTGCGCAACGTGTCGCTGGTGGGGCCGCGCGGCTTTATCCAGGAACGACTCGCCGCATATGCCGAAGCCGGAGTGACCACGCTACTGCTGCAACCGCTGAGTGGCGACCGTCACGAATCCATGGGCTACGTAGAAGAATTGCGGTCGTTGCTGCCCTAGGCGATTAAGCGAATCTGTGGTGGCCCTGTAGAGTGGTGTGCAGTGGCAACGTCTGTTCTGCCTTTTGCCGCTTCTCGATCGTCATACCGAGCGCCGCGGAATCATCCGCGCCGGGCAGGACGACCACACTCACACTTTCGGAGCTTTAGCCTTGTCTGTTCAAAACTCAAGTGGCTCAACCGTGCCCACTTTCTCCGACCTCGGCCTGCCTAAGGCCGTCGTCGATGTACTCGCTGCCAACGGCATCGATAGCCCCTTCCCGATCCAGGCAGCGACGCTGCCGGATTCGCTTGCCGGCCGGGATGTCCTCGGCCGCGGCCGGACCGGTTCCGGCAAGACTTACGCGTTCCTTTTGCCGATGGTGACGCGACTCACAACGGGCCAATCCAGGCGCGCCCCTGGTCGTCCGCGGGCACTCATCCTCGCCCCAACACGTGAACTCGTCGCGCAGATCGACGCGGCGCTTGCGCCGTTGGCGGCTGCCACGAATCTGCGGTCGGTCACGGTCTTCGGTGGCGTCTCCCCGCAGCCCCAGATTCAGAAACTGCGCCAGGGCGTCGACATCGTCATCGCCTGCCCCGGCCGGCTCGAAGACCATGTGAAATCCCGCCACGCCGACCTGTCCGGTATCGAGATCACGGTGCTCGACGAGGCCGACCACATGGCCGACCTCGGCTTCCTGCCGCCGGTCAAGCGACTGCTGGACAAGACGCCGCGCAACGGCCAGCGGATGCTGTTCTCGGCAACGCTGGACGGCGGCGTCGACGTCATCGTCAAGCGCTACCTGACCAACCCCGTCGAGCACAGCGTCGATTCGGCGCAGTCGCCTGTGGCCGCCATGGAGCATCACGTCCTGCACGTCGACAAGGCGGCACGCGTCAGCGTGTTGGCCGACCTTGCCGCGTCGCCGGGACGGAAGATCGTCTTCGCGCGCACCAAACATGGCGCCAAGAACCTTGCTCGCCAACTGAATTCGCGCGGCGTGCCTGCGGTCGAGTTGCACGGCAACCTGTCGCAGAACGCCCGTACCCGCAACCTGGCGGCCTTCTCCGACGGTTCTGCCTGGGTTCTGGTCGCTACGGACATCGCCGCGCGCGGCATCCACGTCGACGATGTGGCTCTCGTCGTTCACGCCGATCCTCCGGTGGAGCACAAGGCGTACCTGCACCGCTCGGGGCGGACTGCCCGCGCAGGCGCAGACGGCACAGTGGTGACGCTGATGATCGACGAGCAGGTGTCCGACGTGCGCAGCCTCACCCGCAAGGCGGGCGTGAAGCCGACGATCACCAGGTTCAGCGGTGCGTCGCATCCGGTACTGCACGAAATCGCACCGGGGGAACGCACGTTCGGTCGTCCGATCGTCGCGGCCCGGCCGGAGCCGACCCAGCCCCACCAGCCGCGTCAGGGGCAGCAGGCGCGTCGGCGTCGCTCGCCTCGTGGCAGGCGCCCTGCGGGCGCCACGCGCTAATGCCGGCTCTGTCCTAAACCAGGGTGGTTCCGCCGTCGACCGTCAGCACGACGCCGGTGCCGAACTCCTGCTCCATGCAGTAGACGTATGCGCGGGCGGTGTCGGCTACCTCGCCGATCCGGCCCAGCGGAAGTTGTTGTGCGGCCTGGTCGTACATGGCTTGCCGGTCCGGTTCGTTCATCGCGTCCCACAGTGGTGTGCGGACGACGCCGGGCGCGACGGCGTTGACCCGGATCGGGGCCAACTCGAACGCGAGGGCCTTGGTCAGCGCGTTCATCGCGCCGCAGATGCTCACCGGCAGCGCCCCGAAGCCGGGTTGTTCGGCGGCGGTGCCACTGGTCAGTGTGATCGACCCACCGGGCGTGATGCGCGACCCGAACACGCGTACCGCGGTCAAGGCCCCGACGAACCGGGTTTGGAAGAAGCGTGTGATGACTTCCGGGGTGAGGTCGGCGAGGGGCGCCAGTTCGAGCGGCTCCCCAGCGGTGAACACGAGGTGTTCGATATCGCCGATGTCGACGGCCGCCCGCTCCAGCGCCGACGGATCGGTGAGGTCGACGGTGGCGCCGCGCGCATTCTCGGGTAGCTGGGACAGGGCGCGGTCGACGCTTGCCTGCCGGCGTGACACCACGATCGGGATGGCGCCGCGCTCGGCCACTGCAGATGCGACGCCAAGACCGATGCCGGAGGTGCCGCCGATGACGAGGACTCGCGCGTTCTTCAAGCTCACTCCTCCACTCTCCGCCAGGAATGATGAACCGTCCAAGACTCTTTTGGTCGCCGGAGCGATACCCTTAGGGCATGGCCGCGCCCGACCTCGACATGCGCAAACTCCGCTACTTCGTGGCAGTCGCCGAAGAGCTGAACTACGGCCGCGCCGCAGACCGGCTGCATATCGCACAGCCGGTGCTGTCGCGCCAGATCCGCTCGTTCGAGGCAGACCTCGGTGTCCAGCTGCTGGCCCGCGACTCGCGCGGAACACGGTTGACCGCCGCGGGCAAGCAACTGCTCAAGGACGCCCACTTCTTACTCGCCGAGTCGAAAGCATTGCGTCAGCGCCTTTTTCGAGTTGACAAGCCGACGGCGACGGTAACCGTCGGCGTGATGCCCGGCCTGCTGGCGACGGCCGCAGCGGCGGCGTTCGAAGACGATGACCCGTCGCGCCGTGCCGTCGTGGTGCAAGTCGGGTGGGCCGAGCAGGTCGACGTGGTCCGCAACGGTGATGTCGACGTGGTGTATGCGCGCGAGCCCATCGATCGCCGGGGGCTTGGCACGGCACCACTGCTGGAGGAACCGCGGGACGTCGTCCTACCCGCCGACGATCCACTGGCAAAGAAGAAGCGCGCGGTGCGCCTGGCCGAACTGGCATCCAGGCGGCTGCTGCAGGACCCTGCCACGTTGCCGGAGTGGTACGCGATCGCCACCCCCGAGCACCGCCGCCCCGGCCAGATGGCGCACACGGTAGAGGAGAAGCTGGAACTCGTTGCCGCGCAGGCGGGTTTCGTGATCCTGCCGCGCTCGACGACGGCGATGTACCGCAGGCCCGACGTTCGGGTGTTGCCGGTCCAGGACATCGGCCCGAGCCAGGTGACGCTGATCTGGGATGCGGCGACCGACAACCCGGCTCGTGACGCGTTCGTCAGCTCGGCGCTGGCGTGCCGGAAACAGACGATCTGACGCTCGGCTCCCGGTCCTTGGCAGCGATTTCAGCGAGCACGCCCACCACGACGCCGACCGAAGTACAAGGCGGGCAGCCGCGGCGCCACCCCGAACAACGCGTTCGAATCATTGGCATAACGGGCCACCCCGGCCGCGGCGATCACGGCTTCGACGATCGGGCCGCCGATCGCTGCCAGCACACCGCAGACGGCGCCGGGGCCGTCGCCGAGCACGCACCAGGTGATCACCGCGAGTGCGTAGATCAGCACCGTCACCGGAACGGCGGGTGCCGTGTGCTCGAGGGCGGTGATGACATAGATTCCGATGACAGCCGCGACACCCGCCACGTCGACGCGTGCGACGTCAGGTGTCCCATACACCAGCCGGTTCCAACGAGTTTGGGCGGCTCGGCCGCCGTGAATTTCAGCGCTGGTTGCTGACCGATTCGGCGACCCGGACAGCGACCTGCCGTGCGGTGTCTTCGTCGGCCGCCTCGACCATGACGCGGATGACCTGTTCAGTCCCCGAGGGCCGCAACAGGATTCGGCCGCTGTCACCGAGCTCGGCCTCAGCTTCGGCCACCGCCGAGCGCACCGACGGCGCGTCGGCCACCGTGGCCTTGTTCGCGACCTGGACGTTGATCAAGACCTGGGGCAGTGTGTGCATCGGTTCGGCGAGCGCCGCCAACGACGAGCGGGTCTGGGCCATCCTCGACATCAGCCGCAACCCGGTGACGATGCCGTCTCCTGTCGTGCCGAGCGCAGGCATCACGATGTGACCGGACTGCTCACCGCCGAGCGTGTACTCGCCCGCCCTCAGCTCTTCGAGCACGTAGCGGTCGCCGACGCCGGTGGTGCGGACCTCGATGCCCGCCGCGCGCATGGCCAGGTGCAGCCCAAGGTTGCTCATCACGGTCGCCACCAGCGTGTTGGATGCCAGCTCGCCTGCGTCGCGCATCGCCATCGCGAGGATCACCATGATGGCGTCGCCGTCGATGATCTGACCGGTTGCGTCGACCGCAAGGCAGCGGTCGGCATCGCCGTCGTGGGCCAGCCCGAGGTGGGCGCCGTGGGAAACCACCGCCGACTGCAGGCCCTCCATGTGTGTGGAGCCGCAGCCGTCGTTGATGTTCAGCCCGTTGGGTTCAGCGTTGATGGCGATGACGTTCGCGCCCGCCGCCCGGTACGCCCGAGGCGCGGCGGTCGGACCCGGCGCCGTGCGCGCAGTCGACGACGACGGTGAGGTCGTCGAGCCGAGTGGTGAGCGCCTTGCCCACATGGCGCAGGTAGCGGTCAAGCGCGTCCTCGGCGTCGACGACGCGGCCGATGGCGGCACCGGTCGGCTGGCTACCGGGACCCTGGATGACGAGCTCTTCGATGCGGTCCTCTGCGGCGTCGTCGAGCTTGTGTCCGCCTGGCCCGAAGATCTTGATGCCGTTATCGGGCATCGGGTTGTGTGAGGCCGAGATCATCACGCCGAAATCGGCGTCGTATGCGTTGGTGAGGTACGCCACCGCGGGCGTGGGCAGCACGCCGACGCGAAGCGCGTCGACCCCTTCACTGGTCACCCCGGCGATCACCGCCGCCTCAAGCATCTCGCTGCTGGCCCGGGGGTCGCGGCCCACCACGGCGATGCGACGCGCATGGCCGCCGACGCTGCCCAGCCGGCGCGCCGCCGCGGAGCCCAGTCCCAGCGCCAGCTCGGCGGTCAGGTCCTGATTGGCGACTCCGCGCACCCCGTCGGTGCCGAACAGTCGAGCCATCATTGCGCTCCGAGGGGACCGGTGGCTGTCGCCATCGCGGGAATCGCGGCACCCGTGGGTGTCGGACCCTCGTCATACGGTTGCGTCTGGGCCTGGACTGGGCCTTCGGACGGCTCCGGAGAGACAACTGGATGCACAGCCGAGAAGAGTCTGCGAATGGAGTCGCAGCTGTGGGCTTCATCCGTTAGAGAAGTCACGCCGACAACCTCTCATAGTTGGCATCCGATCACATAAGTGACCAGGTAAGCGGTCATTCCGGCGCCAAACCGGTACCGGAAGGAGACGGGAGGTGCCGACTGTGCACTGAGCGATGCGCACGCCGTGTGCAAGTCGCCGGCCACACAGTCGGCACCGATCGATCAGCGCTTGCTGTACTGAGGCGCCTTGCGGGCCTTCTTGAGGCCGTACTTCTTGCGCTCGATGGCACGGGGGTCGCGGGTGAGGAAGCCGGCCTTCTTCAGGGCGGGCCGGTCCTCAGGCTGCACGATGATCAGCGCTCGCGCGATGGCCAGACGCAGCGCGCCTGCCTGCCCGGACGGGCCGCCACCGTCGAGGTGGGCGTACACGTCGAAGGCATCGACCCGGTCCACCGTCACCAACGGAGCCTTGATCAGCTGCTGGTGCACCTTGTTCGGGAAGTAGGTCTCCAGGGTGCGGCCATCCAGATGGAACTGGCCGGTGCCGGGTACCAGGCGCACCCGCACCACGGCCTCCTTGCGGCGGCCGACGGTCTGGATCGGACGGTCGATGATGACCGGCTCGCGCGGGGCCGGTTCGGGCGCGGCCGCCGTCTCGGTCGGAGCCTGTGTCCCGGGGGCCTGGGCCTCGGGGGTTTCCGTCTCAGTGGCTTCGGTCTCGGGGGCTTCGGTCTCGGTCACGGTTTCTTCTGTGGTCTCAACGTTCTCGGTCACTGGGCCACCTGCTTGATCTCGTACGGAATCGGCTGCTGGGCGGTGTGCGGGTGCTCTGACCCGACATAGACCCGCAGCTTCTTCTGGACCTGGCGGCTCAGCTTGTTGTGGGGAAGCATGCCGATGATCGCCTTCTCGACGACCCGGTCAGCGTGCTTCTGCATCTCGTCGCCGAGTGAGCGCGCCCGCAGGCCGCCGGGGAAACCCGAGTGGCGGTAGGCGAACTTGTTCTGGAGCTTGTCGCCGCTGATGGCGACCTTCTCGGCATTGATGACGATGACGAAATCGCCACCGTCGACATTGGGCGTGAATGTCGGCTTGTGCTTGCCGCGAAGCAGCTTGGCTGCTTCCACGGCGAGCCGGCCGAGCACCACGTCGGTGGCGTCGATGACGTACCACGAACGCGTGGTGTCACCCGCCTTCGGCGTGTACGTAGGCACAGCGTCTACCTTCTTCTTCTCGGGTTGGATCCCGGTGGCCCGGGTGCCGGTCAGGCGTTTCGCGGTTCGGGTGGTTCTCGGCGACCGACGTCGACCCGAGGCCCGGCTTGCATACCGCACGCCAACGAGGCAGCTTACCTGCGGGCGTCCTCGCAGGTCAAAACGCGTTCGCTGTGGGGACTAGCCTCACGATGTTCAGGACGAAGTTCGCGTCGGTCTGGTTGGGCACATCCGGAGGTACCTGGACGGTCCCGTTGCCGCGGGCGTTCTGGTAGATCCCGGTGCCGCCGACGATGGACAGCGGAACTGTGTCACCGCGTACGAACAGGGCTGCGGTGTCGACCACGCCCTGGGTCACGATCTGGCCGCCAGCGAGGTTGAACGTGCCGTTGCACGCCGTCTGGCCGGACTTGTCGTTGCCGGTCAGCGTGGCGCAACTGCCGCTGGTCGTTCCCAGGAACATTCCACCTGGCCGGTCGAACAAGTCGCCGGCGAAGATGAATTGGTCACCCGGGCCCGGTCCGGGCCGGCCGAGGTCGGCCTGATATTGCACGGTGTCATGCTCGAAGAACACCAGCGTGGTGTCGGCGGTCGCCGTCGGTGCCAGCGCAAGGGCGCCAAGGCTTGCCATAATTGCCGACCCCGACAGTTTTGCGTACTTGTTCACGTTTCCCCCTAATGCTCAGTGTTAGCTGGAAATTACGCCTCGCGAATCCCAGATGGGACCGAACGCCGGATTTTCGCGGTGCTTGCGACCATGAACGGACATCCCACGTCGAGCCAGTGCGGGGACGGCCGGGAATCGGGATCACGACGGCATCGCCGACGAAAGCTGACCCATGGAACTGTGCGGTCCCGTAGGCGGCCTCCGCACGGCTAGCGACGGGTCTGCACACACCGTGGCCGCCTCTCCCACGACCACAGTGATGCAGAACTGTCCCCGGGCGGATTGCGTGTCCCTCCCTACGGGACCGCACAGGGCTTGTGCCGGCGAGGCGTCAATGCCCCACGCGTTGGCCGCGGTCCGGTCGGTGGCCGCGACATCGTCGGCGCCGTCACGAACCGCGTTGCCAAGACTGAACAAGATCTCATTGAGCGCGGTGGCCGCCTGCTCCCAACGCGTCTGCTCCCCGCGATAGGCCTGCGCCGCTTCGCGCGTCCACACCTGTTGGAGCGGCGTGATCTGTGCGCGTAGGTCGTCAATCGCCGAGTTCAACCGCGCGGAGGTCGTGTGAATGTCCTGCCGCACCGTGTATTCAATTTCGTCGAAGTTGTCGGACAGCACGTGATCCATGATCGAATTCCTTACAGGTCGGTGGCGACGGAACCGATTTGATGCGAATGGCTTTCGCCGGCCTCACGCAGGGTTCGCTCGTTGTAGCGAATCGTCTCCGCTATTCGCTGCAGTGCGGCATGCAGTTTCATCGACTCGCCATTCCGGCGCTCGACGACGTCGCGGAAACGGGCCGCAGCCACACCTCCCCACACCGACGGCGGCACACCGCCCATCCGGCCGATGCCGGACTGCAGCATCGCCGGATCCTAGCGGATCTGCCTGCGTTGACCGCCATGAGGTCGAAGTCGTCTGAGCGGTGCCTGGTGGCGTCATGGTTCTTACCGTGTTGTCCGTGCGAAATCTAGGTAGGACGCGAACCGTAGGGATCGGTTCCATTGGCGCCGCAGCCTTTTTCAGAACACCGCATGCGCGGAGCGAATCGCCTGATCGCATACCTCGCGCGACGGCATCTTCATGCCCGGGCGCGCTCTGACAGCCGATGGCAATGCGCAGTGTCGCGTCGATTAGTACCACCCAGGTGATGTGGTGGTCGGGGCGTAGCTCGCGATACGTCACCACGGTCAGGCCGGCGCGATGGCCGGACGGATTGAAGTCGACGAACACGCCGTCGGGCTGCTGGCCCAGCATGCTGTGCAGTGACTCCGCCACCTGTTCATGCGACTGATTCGGTGGCAGCGACGACTGTGTGACATGCACAGCGACGTCAGCGTCGGTGGGCGAAATAACTTGCACCCGTGCCGATCCAGGTCCCGACGTGACGCGCTCGATAACCCATTGCGCAGGGACCATGACACCGACACGTGGCGTTGCGGATTGCAGAGGCGCTGACCGCTTCGGGATTCGCGGGAGTGCCTGCGATGAGCCGGGCGGACGCGAGGTTCAGCACGGGATGCACAACGTCGCCGATCCGGACATAGAGCGCACCGGAGTCGCGCACCATGACGATCTGCGCGCTGCCGAGAGCGCCTGGGGGACGAAGGAACGCCAGGATCGCGCACGCGGCAACGATGATCACCGCGAGGATGACACCGGCAACCAACGAAAGCGATTGCGCGCGAAGCGGATCGTCGAGCATCCGAACGTCGCCGCGCACCAGCGCGTGCTCCATTCGGCGCAGCAGGAATCGATATCCGCTGACATGCAGCCGCGTCGTTGATTGCCAAGCCATGCCTCCCCCGGTAATCACATTAACGGCCGCCGAGCGGGCGTCGCGGTCACCAAATTTCGGCGGCGGGCGCCTCGCTGACAATTCAGTTAATTGTTGCCCAATCGCGGCTCGCCGCGGTGAGACCGATGTACGTTCACCCGCATGTCCAACCATTTCACCGGCCTCAGCCTGGGACCGCCGCTGGGTGACCAGCGTCTGGACCTCTGCGACCTCTACGCGTTTGTCTCGCCTGCCGACCCGACGCGGACCGTCATCATCCTGAACGCCAACCCCCTCGCCGATGCCCTGCATCCCGACGCGATCTACCGGCTAGCGATCGACAATGACGGCGATCTACAGAACGATATCGCCTTCAGCTACGTCTTCTCCGAACCCCAGCGACGGCAAGCAGACCGTCGACGTGTACCTGGCGGCGAACGAGGACGCCGAGTCGGTCAGAGGCGGTCGGCGAGAAGATTTTCTCGGCCGTCCCGGTTTCGTTCGTCGGCGATGAACCCCATATCGCGACGTCTGGCGACTTCACGTTCTTCGCCGGTGCCCGCAGTGACGCGTTCTTCTTCGACTTCGACGGCGTCAAGGAACTCTTCGACACCTCGGGTAAGCGCAACTTCACCGAATTGACCCTTCCCGGCGAATCACCCTGGACCGGTGTGGATTCCAACACCGAGGCCAACGTCTTCTCCACCGTCATCGAGATGCCGACCAGCTTCCTGGGCGCCGACGCCGACATCAGGATCTGGGGCCGCTGCAGCCTGCGCCGCGACGGCGAGCTGCTGCACGTCGACCGGGCCGGTCACCCGTCGGTCAGTAGCTTCTTCAACACCGATGACACGAAGGAGGAGTACAACGCCAGCTTGCCGGTTAACGACCGGACGCGGTGGATCGACATGTTCATCCATCAGCTGGGCCACACCGGCGGCTACACACGCGAAGAGGCCATCGAAGCGATCGACAACGAGGGCACCCTCCCCGACATGCTGACCTTCAACCCGTCGAAGCCGGCGAAGTACCCGAACGGCCGCGTCTTCACCGATGACGTCATCGACTACCGGCTGGCATTCCTCACCAAGGGCGAGTGCCCGCCGTCCGGATTGAGCCCGCACACCGACACGCTCGACGTGTTCCCGTACCTGGGTCCCGCCGCACGAATGACGTCAGCGCCAACGTGCCCATACATATGGCACTAGTGCGCGCAGGAAATCGAGGTCTGGGCCGGGTTGCGCGTCCGCGAACGCCTGCTCGAAGTACTCCTCGGCGACCAGCAGAATGCCCTCGGCGTATTCGGTGGTGAACGTGATGCTGCCGTAGTCGTCCATCAACGCGCGGACAGCACCGACCAGTTCGGGGGAGCGTTCGGAGCGGTTCCTCCGGAGATAGTCGCGCACGAGATCGAGGTCCGCGCCACTGGCCGCGCTGAGCAGATGGACCAGCGGCAGCGTCCGCTTTCCCTCGTAGAGGTCTCCCGAGTATTTCCTTGCCATACGTCCGCTCATCGCCGACAAGGTTCAGCAAGTCGTCACGGATCTGGAAGGCGGCGCCGAAGTGAAACCCGAACCGCACGATCGGTGCTAACGGTGTTGTTCCACCCGAACCCACGATCGCGCCGACCCGCAGCGGGTGGATGATCGTGTACCAGCACGTCTTGTGCATGATCAAGTGAAGGTAGTCCTGCGGCCGGACGGCTTCGAAATTGTCTCGTTGCCAACCGACTTCGATCGCCTGGCCTTCGAGCGTGCGCATCGCCATGGTGTCGAACTCTGACCACAAAAGATCGGCGAGGTCGCGGCCCAGCCGCCGGGTGGCCCGCCGCATTACCTGGCCGGCCACAACTGCCAGCGCGTCACCGGCATTCAGCGCCGCCGCCATTCCGTGGGTCGCGGACAGCGTCGGCCTGCCACGTCGCATCTCACTTCCATCCACGATGTCGTCGTGGATCGAGAAACGCGTTGTGCAACAATTCAATCGCGACGGCCAGGCCCAACACGTCGTCGTTGCTCGCGCCGAAGACCCGGCCAGCCGACAGGCACAACGCAGGCCGCAGTGCCTTGCCGGGCCGTGACGGATATTCGCGCATCGGAGCGTAGAGCCATTGGCTCGGTTCGCCGTCGGGTAACGCATCCAGCATCGAACGACGAACAACCTTCGCCACCTCGCGCAGTCGGTTCTCGACGCCGGCAACCAGGTCGGTCTCCGCGATGCCGGTCACGAGACCGAGGAGCGAACGGTCATGACCACCGGTAGCCATAGCTCTGGGTGACCCTCGACCAGCAAGGTGCCGCGGTACACGCCGGATCGAACCCCTTGCGGCACCTCGATTTTCACGTCTATTCCACGGCTCGACCGGGCGGGCATCGGAACGACGGCGGGATCCAACGTCACCGCACCGGAACTGATCACACAACCGTCGTTGGCGAGTAAGTCGCTGCACCGCAGCCGAACCTGGCCCAGATCGTCTGCGCCCCTGTTGTGCAGCCATACCTCGCCCGTCGCGGCACCTGGCGCCGCGGCCCCGAGATCCAGTCGCCCGTTGGCCTCGTCACTCGAAAAATCAAGGCTGGCCCCGTCCGCGGCAACAGGATCGGGAACACGGGGAGCAGATCCGAGCAGAAATTGGCCGATCATCACCCACCACGACCGGATCAACGGCTCGATATCGGTGGCGCCGAAAAGGTCAGCACGCTGGTCATTCGTAAGGGGTGCAGCCGATGTCGTGGACCCGTTCGTGCCGTTGAGACCTGTCGTGGCGATGCGGGCAAAGCGGTCGACAAGCTCACTGGCTGCCCGAAATCCTTCCGCCTGTATCGCGCTGAGTGCGCGCGCATTGGCAGCTGGATCGAATACCGACGCCCACGGCAGATCGTTGATGCTGCCGTCGCCGTTCCCGCGATCCACCAAAGAGCCCTTCCCCCGAATTCAGGCGTGGTTGTGCAGGTATGACGGTATGCTAACTGGGCAAACGGGGGCGAGGAGGCGCTATGACGGCGCTGCGTGATCTGCTTGAGGTCTACGGTGCGCTCGACGAGGCTGCCGCCAAGTCGGGCAACCCCTCTGTATCGGCCACTTTGGACGAATTTCATCCCGGAGGCCTCTGCGAACGCCGGGTGGTACCGCGAGGTCGAGAATTTCTTTTTCGGTGAAAAGCCAAGCAGTCTCCGAATCTGGCCACGGCGTGCCGAGGCTCGGCGAGCACGCCAAGAAAGCCGAGCAGGACAAGAAACCAGGGCTGAGCGCCCCGCAAAAGCAACGGCTGTTCTACGGCCTTTCCGCCGCGGCGCGCATACAGCAAGTCGCGCCGACGCCGATGTTGGCATCGTCAGAGCCGGACCTCAAGGCTGCGCTGGTGCCGGCATTGGCCGCAGTAGGGTCCGACAAGGCCACGTACGAAGACTGCCGCACGGAACGCCGAAGACGCATGTCGACGATTACTTCGAAACGGTGCAGTCGGACTTAGCCGGCCGCGCGAGCTACCACGGAACTTCCGCCAAGCTACGGCCGACATGGCGATGGTCGACCCGGCGACACTGAAGGTGCCGTTATGCCAATCCGCAATCGTCAAGGTCGACGGCTTGCGGTGTGCCGTGATCGATACTGTCCTCTCATCGGACGACATTTCGCTCAACGACTTGAAAGCGATCGTCAACCCTTTCAACTGGAACCAGAACTACCCCGACTTTCTTCCTCAAGATGGCGCCTTTCCGTGACCCGTTCAGGAGCGACGGCTGGCGGCGTGTCCTCGAAACCGTCGGTTTTGGCGGAGTCGGGGGCCTGGACATCACGACGGCGCTCAAGTACTCCCCACTACAGATACGTGCGTAGCCCGCCTCGACTACGACCTCGACGACCCGACACCCGGCCCAGGCGATGGCCAGGTGCTCGTCGATCGCGGCTACATCAACATGTGGGCGACCAAGGGCAAGCCAGATGTGACCGGGGTGCGGGTGCGGACCCGGAAGGTGGTCCACATCAGTGGCTTGTCGCCCTTCGCGCAGACAGCGATTGGTATGCCTCACCGGTTACGGCACAGCGTCTTCGGAGTTTCTCTTCGGGCCCGCTGCCGACCTGCAGCAAGGATCCGAAACCGATCCGGTGCAAGCCGCGCCAATTCGAGTACTACAAGCACGACCGACAGCCGCAGGCGGAACCCGAGGCGAGCGCATCCGAGCCATCGACCCATGTCGTCGCGACCGCGGTAAACCTTTGGACCGATGCGGTTGAAGGCGTGGCGAGCGACTACTTCGACATGGCCGAGAAGTGGATGGCCGGCGGTCTGCGATTGAGCGACGTTACGGAGTTCAGCCAAAAGGTCACCGGCCGGCTGGTCAGCTCACCGCTGGAGTTCCTGGAAAAGGTGAACCAGCCGCGGTACCCGCGCGGCCGAGGCAGCCAGACAGAGCAGGGCGGTGCCCAATGAGCCGCCCAGGAAGAGAATGCAGCGAACCGCCAACGCGATGCGTGGGGCGCTGCGCGAATTCAGCACGATCACCGAGAACGCATCGAAAACCGATAAGGCTGGAGACTGGGGGCTCGACGCCTGGATTCGCGTCATCCACGAACTGGTCGATCTTCAGGTGAGGACCAGCGCCGCCGTTGTTCAGGCCGCCCTCTCGGGCCCGTGGTGGACCGAACCGGTCGACTACGAGCCGCAACCGTCGGATCCTGTCGGGGTGGACGCCACGAACTATCCGCGGACCTTGCAGGCCGCCTCCGCGTTCGTTCGGATCGGCCTACCGCAGATGGTGATTCCCGCCCACAGCATCGGCTTTGATCCGGAGGTGCTGCCCGCGAGAGCCACTGAGTTCCGGGTCGTGCTCAAGGACTACCGCTACGTCGGCGCGAACTATAGGGGAACGGTGCGTCTGACACCGGCCGCCGACCCCAAGGCAACGCCCCATGACAAAGAGGTCACCGTCGGACTGTGAGCGATTTTTACCGCCGGGGGGCCGTACGATGAGATGCTCGACTGGGGGCTTCGTCGTGGCGTGGCCTCGATCACGGTCTGACGGCGCACGAGGCGCCCGACACAGTTGGCTCAAGACAGCGAAACTCGCGACCATGCCAGCCAGAATCGGACCATGCGCACGTCCGTGAGCCAGCCCACGATCGATGAGCTGCTCGACCGTGCGGTGCAGGCAATCAACCGCGGCGATCGGGCGACTGCCGACGCGCTGGCCGGCCAGGTGCTGGCGGTCGACCGCAGCAACACTGACGCCGAAGAACTACTCGCTGCCCCCGAAGACAGCGGTGAGATCCGCCGCCTGACAATTCTGTTCGCCGACCTGGTCGATTCCACGGCACTGTCCACCCGCATCGAGCCAGAGATCTATCGCACGGTGGTTGGGCGATACCGCGACCGGGTTCAAGAGGTCGTCGAGCGCTACGAGGGTCACATCGGATCAACGCAGGGCGATGGGCTGTTGGCGGTGTTCGGACACCCGAAAGCCCACGAGAACGACGTGCACCGCGCGGTCCAAGCGGGACTCGACATCACGCGTGAGATCAGCGAGCTTAGCGAGCGGGTGCGCAGCCGGTTCGGGTTCGACATCAGCGTCCGAGTCGGGATTCACCGCGGACTCGTCTACCTCGACACCGCCCACGACCAGATCTACGGTTTCGGAGCCAACCTCGCCGCGCGGATATGCGGTCTCGCTGACCCCGGAACGGTCACCATCTCGGAGACGGTCGAACGGCTGGTCCGCGACAGCTTCGCACTAGAAGCCCGGCCGCCGAAATCGGTGAAGGGCGTAGAAGGTCTGATCGCCCACTACCGCGTGGTGTCAGAACGCGACGTCACAACAATCATGCACGGACCCTGGATCGGCCGGGAACGTGAGCTGGCCGCCCTTCGCGATCGTTGGGCGCAGGCGACGGCAGGCACACTGGCGGCGCCGGGAATCGCTTTCCAGGGCGAGGGTGGGATCGGCAAGAGTCGCCTTGCCCATGCCGCCGTCGACATGGCCCAGCAGGCGGGCGCCGTCGTGCTCGGTTTGTTCGGATCGCCGTTTCACACCGATGTCGGCTTGCGCCCGGTACGGCGGATGCTGGAAGGGCGGTGTGGGATTAGGCGCGAATCGGATGCGGCAGAACGCATTCGCCTGCTGGAGGCGGAAGTCCGGAAGCGCTCGTTGGATCCGGCCAGCGTAGTACCGCTACTGGCGCCCGTCCTTGGCATCGGTCCAGAGAGCGGCTATGAACCCGCTCGCAGCAGCGGCGGAAAGCTGTACGAGCAGATCGCCGAGGGTATCCATCGCTACCTCCTGGCGTGCCTGGGAACGGGCCCTGGGCTGGTGCTGGTCGAGGACATGCACTGGTTCGACGAGGACACCCTCGAGGTAGTGAAGGAGCTACTCCGTGAGGACGACGGCCGGTTGCTCGTCGTCATGACCGGACGCCAACTTCCGTCGCTTTCGGATAGCACCGAGGTGTTCGACTTGAAGCCCCTGAGCGACGCCGAAGCCGACGAGCTGATCCATGGCCCTGGATCCGGGAATGGAGCCCCACGCGCGACGGGCGGTGCGAGAACGCTGCGATGGCATCCCGCTATTTATCGAAGAGGTGGTGGCCAAGCTCAAAGAGCAAACCTCCGATGCCGCAGAGTCGGCGCAGGTACCCGACACCCTGTATGAAGCGTTGTTCGCGCGGCTGCGTTCGAGCACGAACGCGCTGTTCGTAGTCGAGGCGGCCGCCCTCATCGGCAGCCGTTTCGATCGGCGCCTGCTGTCATCCGTAGTCGAGATGCGCAAAAGCCAGGTCGACGATGTGCTCCAGCAGCTCGGGCGCGGCAGGGTGCTCCGGCGCGCCGGCAAAGACAGCTGGCGCTTTCACCACGAGCTTCTGCGCGAGGTAGCTGCCGAGCTCTCGCCGCCCAGTCTTCGGCGCAGACTGCACAGTCAAATAGCCGACGCCCTCGTGGCAGCGGCCGAGGGGGCCCCGGAATGGCCGCTGGTGGCACACCACTACGAGCAAGCCGAGCGTTTCGACGAGGCCGCGTCGGCCTACCAGAAAGCGTCTGCCAACGCACGACAACGCGGCGCGCTCAACGAATCCCGCTCCCACCTCACCCGTGCATTGGCGAACATCGAGCGGCTGGCACCCAGTCAGGCGCGCGATCGGCGAGAGATCGCCGTGCGCCTCGAGCGCGGCTTCCTGACGTCGGTGGCGACCGGGCATACCAGCACCGAGGCCGCCGCCGAGTTCGAACGGTGTCTGCAACTGATCGGGACTGGGCCGAGCCTGGAACTGTATGGAACATTCAGTGCCCTGTGGAGCTATTACGCCTCGCGGGGGGACCTGCACCGAGCCACGCAGCTGGTGGAGGCGCTGCGAAGTCTCGAAGACTTGTCGGACTGGTACACGACGGCGTACAACGCGATCGCCGGCGCGCTGGCGATGTTCCGGGGCCAGTTCGACACCGCGCGCGCCGCGCTGGAGGCAGCTGTGGCCGCACTCGATCGGACGGGCGCACCGGAGATGGAAGACGCGTGGTATGCGCCCAATGACCCGATAGCCGGGATGTACTCCGAAGTCGGTTACATTCGATTCCTGCAAGGAGATCTGGCCGGCGCGGAACGCGCATTCGCCCAGATCGAAGGGCGGTGTAACACGCTTCGCTTCCCGTATGGCCCGATCACTCTCTGCTACGGGCAAGCCCGGGAGGCGACGGCACGCATCGAAGCCGGCCAACTGGACCGCTACGCCGAACTCATCGACGAAATCGCCCACCGAGCCGAAGAGCACGGCTTCGGCGAATGGGTGATGGTGGCGGCGTCGAACCGAGCGTCATTGGCCGCCCGGGCTGCGCTTGCCGCCGGCGAGACGGATCCCGCGACGCTGCAACCTCATATCGAAAGCATGACCGCCGTCGTCGAAGTTTGGCGCGCAGCACAATTGAAGACGTTCCTGGCATCATACGAGAGCGTCTTGGCGCGACTTCTTACCGCCGCAGGCAAGCCAGAGGCGGCCCGCGAACGCGTGAACCTTGCGCTTCAGATGGCCCAGGATACGGGCGCCCATTTCTACGAAGCCGAGCTGCTACGCGTCCGCGCTCATACATACGACGACCCGGGCGCCCGGCACGCGGGTCTTCGCGCGGCCATCGAGCTAGCCCAAACGCAAGGATGCCCCGGTCTTCGAATTACGCTCCGCTGCAGACGATTTCGAACTCATCGGTGAGCCGGCACGGGCGCCGTTAGCGGCCGCGCTCAGCCGATTTCCGGCCGACCAAAGCTGGCCCGAGCTCGCCCGCGCGCGAGCGCTGCTCGGGTGACGCGGCTCGGGCGGGTCGCCATCCTCGGCGGAGGCATGGCCGGGTTGAGCGCCGCCTGGCGGCTCAGCGAACCCGGTTGGCGAGATCGCATCGAGTCGATCACGGTTTATCAGCGCGGATGGCGATTAGGCGGAAAGGGCGCTTCCAGTCGCGGCCAACACGGACGGATCGAGGAGCACGGTCTGCATGTCTGGCTGGGTTCCTACGAGAACGCCTTCGCGTTGCTGCGCGAGTGCTACGCCGAACTCGACCGTGCCACAACTGATCCCGACGCACCGATCCGCACGTGGGACCAGGCGATGATGCCGGCGGACAACCTCGGGATGGCGGACAGGTCGGGCGATGACTGGCTGGTGTGGGCGGGACGGTTCGCCCGCAACGACGAGCTGCCCGGTGAGCCAAACGCAACGGGCCGCGAACTTACCGTCGTCGGATTCGTTCGGCGAGCCCTGCAGCTGATACTCGACTTCTCCGAGTCGCTGGGCGAGGCGACCGCCGGCGGCCTCGTCTTTCTCGACTTCCCCCGATGCGGCGTCCACGCGCTGGATTGAAGGGGTCCGGCGCGGAGCGCTCGCCACATTGGCTGTACTCGCCAATCCCCTTCCACCCGAGGCTATTCGGGCAGGACTAATGGGGCGGCCGGCGGACGCCGTTCGCGAAGCGATCGAGTACGAACACCGGCCCGACCACGAGGCGATTCTGGCTGCTGATATCGCTTCTGACCGCAACGGTTCGTGGCCTGATCGCCGACAATCTGGTCACCGACCCTCAAGGTTTCAGAGCCATCAACGATGAGGACTACGGCGCGTGGATGCTGCGTCACGGTGCCCACCCGGACGTGCTGGACTTCCCGCTGGTGCGTGGCCTCTATGACATGGTGTTCGGCTACGAGGACGGCGACTATGACCGGCCCGCATTCGCCGCAGGGTTGGCCGTATTGCTCACCGGCATAGCACTTTTCCAGTACAAGGGCGCCTTCTTCTGGAAGATGACCGCCGGGTATGGGTGACGTCGTGATCGCACCCCTGTACCAGGCATTACAACGGCGGGGCGTCCAATTCGAATTCTTCCATCGCGTCGACGCTCTGCACCTCGACGAGCCGCCGCCAGGTCATCGACGCGATCACAGTAGGTCGCCAGGTTCGGCTCGCCGACGGTGTCGCCCACTACGAACCGCTGACCAGGATCAGGGGCCTTCCGGTCTTCCCGAACGCCCCGCTGGCCGACCAGATCGAACCAGAAATCCGGAATTGACGACCTGGAATCACATTTCGGCAGGCGCGACGATGTCGAGACACGCCTGCTTCGACGGGGAGTCGACTTCGATCACGTCGTGCTGGCGGTATCGCTCGGGATGGTCGAGCTGGTGGCGCCCGAACTCGTCGCCGACAGCCCGGAATGGCGCGACATGACGACGCATGTGCGCACCGTCGCCACCCAGGCATTCCAACTGTGGCTGCGGCCGGAGGAGTCGTCGCTGGGGTGGGCCCGCCCGGGCGTCACCACCAGCGGTTACGTCGCGCCGTTCGATACCTGGGCGTCGATGCCGCAGACGTTGTGGGCCGAGGAGTGGCCCGAACACGATCGGCCGCGCACCGTCGCTTACTTCTGTGGTGCCCTCGACGCGGTGTGGCCGACCACCGACGACCACACGGACTATGTCGGCCAATGCCGAGAGCGCGTGCTCACCCACGCTGCCGACTACCTCGACCAGCCATGTCGGGCTCTACCTACCCGGTGCGGTGACAGAACAGGGGTTCCGGTGGCACCTGCTGTGCGGCGCAAACGGCGACCAAGGCGTCTCCGCGTTGAACACCCAGCACGTCAGCGTAAACATCGATCCCTCGGATCGGTACGTGCAGTCGGTCCCCGGGTCGGATAAGTACCGTCTGCGATCCGATGAAAGTGGTTATGACAACTTGGTTTTGGCGGGCGACTGGACCGATTCGGGTATGAATGCCGGATGCATCGAGGCCGCGGTGATGTCGGGCCTACAGGCAGCTAACGCACTACTCGGCCGCGGCAGGTACTACCGGATCCGCGGCTTCTATATGCCCTGACCCAGAATCCTGTCAGTTCAGGCGAGCGGTCTTGATCGTCACCCCGGCAGCGGGGAGCCGCGCCATGAGTGCATCGCCCATCGCCGCGACCGGTGTCAGCACGCCATGTCGGTCGGACAACTGATCCCGTTGGCAGGCAAGGGTTATCGCGCTTTCGCCCAGCAACACCGCAGTCGCCGCATAACCGGGGTCGCCTTGCTGAGTCATCGTGGCCACATACCGCGCCCCGCGCGTCGTCGTCGTGTAGGTCTCGACCTTGTAGTAACCCCGCGACCCGTTGTCGTAGCCGGTGTCCGAAGGCGGCATGATTCTTTCGAGCAGCCCAGGAGGCAGCAATCCCAAGTATCCCCCGCCGAATCGGGAGGCGCTGACGAGGCCGACGTTGCCCATCGCCGCCAACATAGGTGCGGCGAAGGACGAACCCATGCTCAACACCTCGGTGTAGCGCAACCGACGGCCGTATTCCCAGCTGAGTAGCGCGTTGCTGCGGCGGACGCAACGAGTGTTGTAGAGCGCCATCAGATATCCGCACATCCACAATCCGTTGAGCTCGGGCGCAATGTCTGCACCCCTGCGCACCGGCAGATCCGGCTGAGGCGCCAGTTCGGGCTCGGCATTGCGGTCGGGACTGAGGCTGTACGGATCGTCGAGCATCCGCCGCATCTCGGGGTCGCCCCAGCCGATCTGCATCAGTTCGACCATCGTGGCAACCGTGCCCCCGCTGAAGCCGCCGGAGTATCCCCGCAAAACAAAGGTGGTCTCGTCCAGTTCGCCCGCGTCATCGTCACGGACCCGGCGGTGCAGTGCATAGACGTTCAAATCCGAAGGGATTGAATCGAATCCGCAGGAGTGCACGATACGAGCACCGCTGTCGACGGCCTGCTCGTGATGCCGGTCGATGCTCTGGCGGACAAACGGAACCTCACCGGTGAGGTCCGCGTAGTCGGTTCCGGCAGCGGCGCACGCCGCAACGACCGGCAGCCCACGTCTGCTGTACGGTCCCACCGCGCTTATCACCACCTGGGTTCGAGCCGCCATCGCGGTTCAGCGCCTCTGGTTGCGCCAAGCTCGGCGACGATCAGCGGCCAGTTCTCCGCGCCTGCGCCGAGCGCTTGCCGAACAGTTAATAGCCGTTCGGCCGAGCGACCGGCTAATCCGACCCGGATCCCTGCCCCGGCTTTGGCCAGGTATTCAGCGGTGAGCCTGCCGACGAATCCGGATGCCCCATAGATCACTATGTCAAGGTCACGCTGCCCGGCGTGCATGGCCGTTGACGCTACCCGCTCGTCGTGCTTTCGACCGGCGTTCCCGATATGCGGCGACGTGCTGGCGGTTGCCGCAGTTGCCCGTATCGCAGAACTTTCCCGACCGGTTGCGCGACAGGTCCAGCAGTACGGCCTCGCAGTCGGGTGCCGCGCAGATCTTGAGCCGACGCAGCTCCCCGATGCGGATGAGGTCGGCCAGCGCCATCGCCATCTCCGCACCCATCCGCTGCCAGAGCGGGTCGTGCACCGACGCCAGGTGCAGGTGCCATTCCGGCTGCTCCGGCATGCCGGGTCAGCCACGGCGATGCCTTGGTGTCGCTGAGCAGCGCGTTGACCTGGCCGACGGCCTGCACCTCGTCCTCGGCCACGTTCCCAGATCTTGCCCAGCCGCTCACGTAGCCGGTGGATCGACGCCAGCTCGGCGGCATCGTGGTCGCGACGGCCAGTCCAGCCGTATCCATCCAGGAACGCGTCGAGGGCGGCCATATCGCGGAGTTGCTCTCCTTCGACCCGATCGCTGTTGATCAGCCCACATGCGGCCCGCAAAGTGAGCTCGGTGTCATGACTAAAAAGCATTTGACTCATGACCCCTTCCGCCAGTAGTGTCACGACCAAAGCAGATTTTACTCATTACATCCCGGAGGTGCACCCATGGCAACAACACAGCCAACGGTTGACCACTTCCGGCTCGGTCTGTTGCTCGCGGTCAGCTCCGCGTTCGCCTTCGGCTCTTCGGGACCGTTCGCCAAGTCGCTGATGGAGGCCGGCTGGAGTCCGACCGCGGCTGTCACCGCCCGGCTCGCCGGCGGCGCGCTGCTGATGGCGATCTTCGCAACCATCGTCAGGCCTGACTGGTTCCGCGAAGCCCTGCAGCATGCCAAGACCGTCGTCGCCTACGGAGTGATCCCGATCGCCGGCGCGCAGCTTTGCTACTTCAATGCCGTCGCTCACTTATCCGTCGGCGTCGCGCTGTTACTTGAGTACACCGCCCCGATCCTGGTGGTCGGTTGGATGTGGGCCACCACCCGTCGTCGGCCGAGCGGTCTGACGCTCACCGGTGTAGCACTGGCCATCGCCGGAATCATGTTGGTGCTCAACGTGTTCAGCGGTGCTCACATCAATGTGATCGGCCTCGGCTGGGCGCTGGGCGCGGCCGTCTGCGCCGCCTGTTACTTCATGATGTCCGACGAGGTCGCCGCCGACGGCGACGGCCTCAACTCGATCACCCTCGCCGCGGGCGGGCTGCTCGTCGGCGCGGCAGCGGTCGCGGCGCTCGGCGCCAGCGGGCTGATGCCGATGACCTTCACCACCAACGATGCCGTCGTCGCGGGGTGGACGACGTCGTGGGTGGTGCCCGTCATCGCACTGGCGCTGATCCCCACCGCAATCGCCTACACCATCGGCATCATGGGCATCGCCCGGCTGCGGCCCCGGTTCGCGTCGCTGGTCGGCCTTTCCGAGGTGATGTTCGCCGTGCTGGCCGCCTGGCTGCTGCTCGGCGAGGCCATCACACCCATCCAGGCCGTCGGCGGTGTCGTGGTGCTTGGCGGGTTGGCGCTGGCCCGTCAGGGTGATCGCACCGACAAGCTCAACGACGTGACCTGGCCTGACGGCCCCGTCAATGGTGCGCCGTCCGGGCAAACGGTTAGCAGCAGCTGAGCCCGATATGTGAAGATGACCAGCGTGACCTTGCTTCGGATGTCAGCACGTCTGGCCGCGATCACCTCGGCCCTGGTCTTTGCGGCCACGACCTTTCGCGATCGCCCCGTCAACGACGGCCGAGCCCTGCAGCGACATCAAGGTGATCTTTGCCCGCGGCACCCACGACGCGCCTGGGCTCGGAGAGCCCGGCCAGGCTTTCACCGATGCGCTCAGCACGATGGTGGGCGGCCGCACCCTGACCTCCTATGCGGTCAACTACCCCGCGTCGTATGACTTCCTCCAGGCCCAAGACGGCGCGGCCGATGCCACCAACTACATCTCGGCGCTGACGCAGCAGTGCCCGTCGACCCGCATCGTGCTCGGCGGGTATTCGCAGGGCGCAGCGGTGGTCGATATGCTCGCCGGTATCCCGCCGCTCGGTAACAAGATCGGCGAGGTCGGTTCGGCACCCCCGCTGCCTGCGAATCTCGTCCCCGCCATCGACGCGGTAGTGGTGTTCGGCAATCCTGCGACCAAGTTCAGCAATCCGATCACGATCGTCGGTTTTCGGCGGCAGGGCTATCGACCTCTGCAAGGACGGCGACCCGATTTGCTCTCGCGGCCGGAACCCGTTCGCCCACAGCGATTACGTGAGCGCGGGCCTGACACAACAGGCCGCAAACTTCGTGGCTGGCATAATTTAGCCAACCCCGGCGCTATCATTTGTTGTGCCATTGAATCGAATTCGCCGCTCGTTCATCGCCTCCGCAACGGCCGCTCTAGCGGCCTCAGCTGCGGTTCTACTACCGGCGGTGTCGCCCATGCCAATTGGCGACCTCGCAACCGCATCGGCCGACGACTGCCCCGACATCGAGGTGGTCTTCGCCCGCGGCACCAACGACGCTCCGGGCCTTGGAGACATCGGCGGCGCGTTCGTCGACTCGCTGCGCGGCAAGGTCGGCGGCCGGTCTGTCGGGGCATACGCCGTCAACTACCCCGCCAACTACGACTTCCTGGCGGCGGCCGACGGAGCCAATGACGCCAGTGGCCACATCCAGTACATGGTCAACAACTGCCCCGGTACCCGGCTGGTGCTGGGCGGGTACTCGCAGGGTGCGGCGGTGATCGACGTCATCAGCGCGGTACCGATGCCGGTCATCGGGTTCAACAGCCCGCTGCCGCCCAACGTGCCCGACCACGTCGCCGCCATCGCGGTGTTGGGCAATCCTTCGGCCAAGCTGGGCCTGCCGCTCACCGCGAGCCCCCTCTGGGGTGGCCGGTCCATCGACCTGTGTAACGGTGGAGACCCGATCTGCCAGACGGACGGTCAGAACATGAACGCGCACCGCTCCTATGTCGGCGGCCCGACGAACCAGGCGGCCAACTTCGCAGCGGGCCACCTGTAACCGCTTCACGGCTTAACGCCGAGGGCGTCAATACCTTCGGCTAGCATCGTTTTGGTGATCCGTCGCCATCTCATCGCCGGGGTCGTCGTTGTGCTCGTTGCCACCGCCCTGCTCGTCGCCCCCGCAATGTCCCCGCAGATGACGCCGTCCGCGTCCGCCGCCTGCCCCGCTGTCGAGGTCGTATTCGCCCGCGGCCGATTGGAATCACCTGGCGTCGGCATCCTCGGAAACGCGTTCATCAGCGCGCTGCGGTCGAAGACCAACAAGAACATCGGTGTGTATGCGGTGCAATATCCGGCCGACAACCAGGTGGACGTCGGCGCCAACGACATGAGCGCACACGTTCAATCCATGATGACCAACTGCCCGGATACCCGACTGGTGCTCGGCGGATACTCCCTCGGCGCAGCGGTCACCGACGTCGTACTCGCCTTGCCGTTTAGCTTCTTCGGATTCAAGAACCCATTGCCGGACGGCGCGGACACGCACGTCGCCGCCGTCGCGCTCTTCGGCAACGGATCCCAATGGGTCGGGCCGATCACGAACTTCAACCCCGTCTACCAGGACAGAACCATCGACCTGTGCCACGGCGCGGATCCGATCTGCAATCCGGCGGATCCTGACACCTGGCAGAACAACTGGCCCGCCCACCTCGCCAACGCGTATATCCAGGCGGGTATGCCGAACCAGGCCGCGGACTTCGTCGCAGGCAGGCTCTAGTCGACAACCCGTAGCTCGCGGGTGACCTTGGTGCGCGCCTCGAGTTCATCGTCGGGTGGGTAGTCCACGCCGACAAGCGTCAGGCCCTGCGGCGGCGCGGCGGCGAAGTCACTGGAGCGACGTGTCGACGTCAACAATGTTGCACACCAACGGGGTTCGCGACGGTGCTCGCCGACCGCCAGCAAGGCGCCGACCAACGAGCGCACCATCGACCAACAGAACGCATCGGCACTCACATGGGCGGTGACGCGGTCGCCGTCGCGGGACCAGTCCAGCCGCTGAAGGTCGCGGATCGTGGTGGCGCCGTCACGGTGGCGGCAGAACGCGGCGAAGTCGTTCAGCCCCAGCAAGTCTCGCGAGGCCGTGGCCATCGCGTCGACGTCAAGCGGACGCGGCCACGCCGTCACGTAGCGCGCCTCCTGCGGCTCGACACCGTACGGGGCGGTCGACAGCCGATAGACGTAGTGGCGCCGCAACGCCGAGAACCGGGCATCGAAACCCGCTGCGGCACGGTTGATGTCGAGCACACGGACATCGGTGGGCAAGAACCGCGCGAGCCGCCGCACCAGGGGCAGGAATTCGCTGTCACCGATACGCGTCGTGCGCGGGTACGCGTGAGGCAGACGCACGGTCCGGCACGTCGAGATGAACTACTTGACCCGAGGCATGCACCCCTGCGTCGGTGCGTCCCGCCGCCCGGCACTGCACCGGCGTGCGGAACACCGTCGAGAGCGTCTCGTCTACAATGCCCGCGACGGTGCGCTGCCCCGCCTGCGATGCCCAGCCGGCGAATTCGGTTCCGTCGTAGGCGATGTCGAGCCGAAGACGAACAAACCCGCCACCGGAATCGATGGCGGGCATGTTCAGCTGCGATGAGCGCTCGCGCGAAGAGCGTTCAGCGTCAGCGTTACTTGGCGTCGTCGGCCTCGGCGTCGGCAACCTCGGCTTCGGCCTCAGCGGTCTGGGCCTCCTCGATCGCGGCGTCTTCAACCTTGACATCCTCGACCGACGTCTCAGCCGGAACCTCTTCAGCGACAGCCTCTTCGGCCACAGCCTCGTCAGCCTTCGGAGCCGCCTTGGCTGGCGCGGCCTTCTTCGACGCCGCCGCGCGACGGGCACGGTTGGCCTCGTCGGTCACCGTCTTCTCCCGCACCAACTCGATGACGGCCATCGGGGCGTTGTCGCCCTTGCGCGCCTCCACCTTGATGATCCGGGTGTAGCCGCCGTTGCGGTCCGAGAAGAACGGACCGATCTCGGCGAACAGCGCGTGCACCACGTCCTTGTCGCGGATCTTCTTCATCACCTCACGCCGGTTGTGCAGCGTGCCCTTCTTGGCGTGGGTGATCAGCTTCTCCGCATAGGGCCGCAACGCCCGCGCCTTGGGCTCGGTCGTCTTGATCCGGCCGTGCTCGAACAGCGACGTGGCCAGGTTGGCCAGGATCGCCTTCTGGTGCGAGGACGACCCGCCGAGGCGAGGGCCCTTGGTGGGCTTGGGCATTGCAGACTCCTATTAAGAACGGTGTTACTAGAGCTGTTCGGTTTCGGCGTAGTCCTGGCTGTCGTCCAGGTCGTAGCCGGCGTCGCTGTTCCAGGTACCGGTGGCGACGTCGTAACCGGCGACCTCGGACGGATCAAACGTGGCCGGGCTGTCCTTGAGCGACAGACCCAACTGGTGCAGCTTGATCTTCACCTCGTCGATGGACTTCTGGCCGAAGTTGCGGATGTCCAGCAGATCGGACTCCGTGCGGGCGACGAGCTCGCCCACCGTGTGCACACCCTCGCGCTTGAGGCAGTTGTACGACCGCACCGTGAGGTCCAGGTCATCGATCGGAAGCGCGAACGAGGCGATGTGGTCGGCCTCGGCAGGCGACGGCCCGATCTCGATGCCCTCGGCTTCGACGTTGAGTTCGCGTGCCAGACCGAACAATTCGACCAGGGTCTTGCCCGCCGATGCCAGCGCGTCACGAGCGGTGATCGAGCTCTTGGTCTCGACGTCGAGGATCAGCTTGTCGAAGTCGGTGCGCTGCTCGACACGGGTCGCCTCCACCTTGTAGGTGACCTTGAGCACCGGCGAGTAGATGGAATCGACAGGAATACGGCCGATTTCGGCACCCGACGCCTTGTTCTGCACGGCGGGCACGTAGCCGCGGCCGCGCTCGACGACAAGCTCGACCTCGAGCTTGCCCTTGTCGTTGAGGGTCGCAATGTGCATCTCGGGGTTGTGCACCGTCACACCCGCAGGCGGAACGATGTCACCCGCGGTGACCGCACCGGGGCCCTGCTTGCGCAGGTACATGGTGACGGGCTCGTCCTCCTCAGAGGACACAACCAGACCCTTGAGGTTCAGGATGATGTCGGTGACGTCTTCCTTCACACCGGGGACGGTGGTGAATTCGTGCAGCACTCCGTCGATGCGAATGCTGGTAACCGCCGCGCCGGGGATCGACGACAGCAGCGTGCGCCGAAGCGAATTGCCAAGGGTGTAACCGAATCCGGGCTCCAGCGGCTCGATGACGAACTGGGAGCGGTTCTCGGCCTTGATCTCTTCGGCCAGTGTGGGTCGCTGAGAAATCAGCATGTGTTTCTTTCCTCCTTCACGGCATCCGCTATTTGATGCCGCGTGTTCCCGGCCGCCATCCGGACGGTCGGGAAGTCTTTACTTCGAGTAGAACTCGACGATCAGCTGCTCGGTAAGCGGCACGTCGATCTGCGCACGCTCCGGGAGTTGGTGCACCAGGATGCGCTGGCGCTCGCCGACCACCTGCAGCCAGCCCGGGATCGGCCGGTCGCCCGCGGTCTCGCGCGAGACCTCGAAGGGCAGCGTGTTGATCGACCTGTCCTTGATGTCGATGATGTCGTACTGCGACACCCGGTAGCTCGGGACGTCGACCTTGACGCCATTGACGGTGAAGTGGCCGTGGCTGACCAGCTGACGCGCCATCCGACGGGTGCGGGCCAGGCCTGCGCGGTAGACGACGTTGTCCAGTCGGCTCTCCAGAATGCGCAGCAGGTTCTCGCCCGTCTTGCCGGAGAGGCGGTTGGCCTCTTCGTAGTAGCGGCGGAACTGCTTCTCCATCACGCCGTAGGTGAAGCGGGCCTTCTGCTTCTCCTGCAGCTGGGTGCGGTATTCGCTCTCCTTGACGCGCGCACGGCCGTGCTGGCCGGGCGGGTAGGGTCGCTTCTCGAACGACTGATCGCCGCCGACGAGGTCGACGCCGAGGCGACGCGACTTGCGCGTGGCGGGTCCGGTGTAACGAGCCATCTAAGTCTCCCCTTCTCTTCCCGCTAGACCCGGCGCCGCTTGGGCGGACGGCAGCCGTTGTGCGGCTGCGGGGTGACATCGGAAATAGCGCCCACCTCAAGGCCGGCGGCCTGCAGCGACCGGATGGCGGTCTCGCGGCCCGAGCCCGGGCCCTTCACGAACACGTCGACCTTCTTGACGCCGTGCTCCTGCGCCTTGCGGGCAGCGTTCTCGGCGGCCAGCTGCGCGGCGAACGGGGTCGACTTACGCGAACCCTTGAAGCCGACGTGGCCCGACGACGCCCAGGCGATGACATTGCCCTGCGGGTCGGTGATCGACACGATCGTGTTGTTGAACGTGCTCTTGATGTGCGCGGCGCCGTGCGGGACGTTCTTCTTTTCCCGGCGGCGGGTCTTCTGCCCCTTCTTGGGGGCAGAGCCTGTTGCCTTCTTTGCGGGTGGCATCGGTTACCTGGCCTTCTTCTTGCCGGCGATGGTGCGCTTCGGGCCCTTGCGGGTGCGCGCATTGGTCTTGGTCCGCTGGCCGCGCACCGGCAGCCCGCGGCGGTGCCGCAGACCCTGGTAGCAGCCGATCTCGATCTTGCGGCGAATGTCGGCCTGCACCTCACGGCGCAGATCGCCCTCCACCTTGATGTTGCCTTCGATGTAGTCGCGCAGCTGGGTGACCTGATCGTCGCTCAGGTCCTTGGTGCGCAGGTTCCGGTCGATGCCGGTGGCTTCCAGGATCTCCTGGGAGCGGGTACGGCCGATGCCGTAGATGTAGGTCAGGGCGATCTCCATGCGCTTGTCGCGCGGGAGGTCAACGCCCACAAGTCGAGCCATGTGTGCCATTCCTTGATATGCGGAGGTCTTGTCCCAGTCCGTTCCCGACGGCGTCGGGGTCCGGCCTCCGTGCCGGACGTGGGCGAGCGGCGTATCCGCTCAGTGGTGCTGGGATTTCATCATTCAGTTGTGGGTGCCGGGTCTTGGTAGCTATCAGCCTTGGCTCTGCTTGTGGCGCGGATCGGAGCAGATCACCATGACCCGCCCATGCCGGCGGATCACCCTGCACTTATCGCAAATGGGCTTGACGCTCGGGTTCACCTTCACGGCTAGTTCGATCCTGTTCTCGTAGTGGTCTTACTTGTACCGGTAAACAATGCGGCCCCGGGAGAGGTCGTAGGGAGACAGCTCCACCACGACGCGATCCTCGGGCAGGATGCGGATGTAGTGCTGCCGCATCTTGCCGCTGATGTGGGCAAGAACCTTGTGTCCGTTCTCCAGCTCAATGCGGAACATCGCATTGGGCAGGGGCTCGACCACGCGGCCCTCGACCTCGATGGCACCGTCTTTCTTGGCCATATCCTCCGTTGTCCCTGATCGTTGGCACAGCATTACCCGACTGCAAAACGTGAGCCAGTGGACAGAAATTCCAGCAATTCCATGGACATGGGGCACGCAAGAGCCGGCGCGGATGCCGCACCGTTGGTCCATACTACCTGTTCGGGCGTCCACCCCAAAATCGCTGAAGTGCCAGGCCAGCACCTCCAAGGTGACCCCGATATCCGCTGGACGAGAGGCGCATACTTATAGATGATGACTGGCCCCACCCCCCAGCCCCGAAAACCCGTAATTCTGACCGTTGACGACGACCCCGCGGTGTCCCGCGCGGTCGCCAGGGATCTGCGGCGCCACTACGGCGAGAGGTACCGCATCGTGCGCGCCGAATCCGGCCCCGACGCACTGCAAACACTGCACGAACTCAAGCTGCGCGGCGACACCGTCGCGGTGTTCGTCGCCGACTACCGGATGCCGCAGATGAGCGGGATCGAGTTCCTCGAAGAAGCGATGGACGTCTACCCCCTGGCCCGCCGTGTGCTGCTGACGGCATACGCCGACACGCACGCGGCGATCGACGCCATCAACGTCGTCGACCTGGATCACTACCTGCTCAAGCCGTGGGATCCGCCCGAGGAGAAGCTCTACCCGGTGATCGACGGGCTCCTCGAGGCCTGGCACGCGACGGGCGACCGGGCCATTCCGCACACCAAGGTGATCGGGCACCGCTGGAACGAGCGGTCCTGGGCGGTGCGTCAGTTCCTGGCCCGCAACCAGCACTCGTTCCGCTCGTTCATGGCCGACGAAGCGAAAGGCAAGCAGCTGCTCGACGCGGCGGGCCTGGACGGTTATCAGCTCCCGGTCGTGATCACCGAGCAGGGCGAGACACTCGTCGAGCCGACGGACACCGAGCTGGCCGCGATGCTCGGAATTTCGACAAACCCGTCGATGGAGATGTACGAACTCGCCGTCATCGGCGGCGGACCTGCCGGCCTCGCGGCCGCGGTGTACGGCGCCTCGGAGGGCCTCAAAACCGTGCTGATCGAGGAGACGACCACGGGCGGGCAGGCCGGCCGCAGCTCCAGGATCGAGAACTATCTCGGCTTTCCCACCGGCGTCTCGGGCGCCGAGTTGACCACGTCGGCGCGCCGCCAGGCCGAGCGCTTCGGCGCCGAGGTCATCACCACCCGTAAGGCGGTCAGACTGCAGGCCGGGGACAGCGGTACCGCGCGAACGATCGAATTCGAGGACGGCGGCAGCGTCAGCGCCCAGGCGGTCATCCTCGCCACCGGCGTCGAGTACCGGCAGTTGCAGGTGACCGGGTGCTGGGACGACCCGAGCAACCCCGCATGCAACTACGTGGGTCGCGGCGTCTTTTACGGCGCGTCCGTCTCCGACGGCTCAGAGTGCAAGGGCGAGGACGTCTACATCGTTGGAGGCGCGAACTCGGCGGGGCAGGCGGCGATGTTCATGTCGCGGACGGCGAAATCGGTGACGCTGCTCGTGCGCGGCCCGTCGCTGGAGACGTCGATGTCCTACTACCTGATTCAGCAGATCGAGAAGAACGACAACATCACCGTTCGCACCTGTACCGAGGTGGTCGACACGCTCGGCTTGGAGGACCACCTCACCGGCCTGGTGTTGCTTGACAGACAGTCCGGTGAGAAGGAGACCGTGACGTCGGACCGGTTGTGCTGCTTCATCGGCGCCGAGCCGCGCACCGAGTGGCTGGACGTGATTGCCAAGGACGACCACGGATTCATCCTGTCCGGCCCCGACCTTAGGGATGTCAGCGGCTGGTCGCTGGAGCGTCCGCCGCACCACTTGGAAACAAGTGTGCCCGGTGTGTTTGTTGCAGGGGATGTGCGTGCCGAGTCAGCCAAACGGGTGGCCGCCGCCGTCGGCGAAGGGTCGATGGCGGTGATGTTGGTGCACCGGTATTTGGCCGAGGCTTAGGAGATCGACAATGGGCGAGAAATGCCTGCCTGACGAACTGCGGACGCTGTTCCTGTTCGAAGCGCTGAACGACGAGCAACTGCAGACGCTGTGCGACAACGGCCACATCCAGACCTTTGAGCCGGGCCCGGTGTGCATCGAGGGTGACCCGGCGACCTGCTTCTACGTGATGATCGATGGCGAACTCGTGATGTCCAGGCGCTCGGCGGGCGTCGACATCCAGACCAACCGCACCTCCCAGCGCGGCGTGTATTGCGGAGCCTGGTCTGCGTACATCTACGAGGCTGTGTCTGCGCTGGGCACACCGGGTGAGGCGCCTGTGTACGAGGCGTCGGTGCGGGTGACCAAGCCGTCGCGATTTTTCGTGCTGGACGCCGATGCGTTCGCCCGCTTCATGCAATCGGAGTTTCCGATGGCCGTGCATCTGCTCGAGGGCCACATGGTCGGCGGGTTGCGGCAGCGCCAGATCATCGGCCAGCGGGAGAAGCTGCTGGCCTTGGGCACCATCACCGCAGGCCTGACGCACCAGCTGAACAACCCGGCAGCAGCGACCGCGCGGGCCGTCGCCGATCTGCGCGAACGCGTCGCCGGCATGCGGCACAAGCTGGCGATGCTGGCCGACGGGAAGTTCAGCCCCGCAAGCACTGCGCGTCTTGGTCAGCATTCAGGACGAGGTCGCCGAGCAGGTCGCGAAATCCAAGTCCGATGGAATTGACCGCTCTGGAGGCGTCCGACCGCGAGGAGCAGATCGGCGACTGGCTGGAGGACCACGGCTTCGCGGGAGCCTGGGAATACGCGCCGACATTCGTGGACGCGGGCCTGGACATCGACTGGCTCGAACGCGTCTCGGCGTCGGTCGACGAGGTCGACGCGTCCGCGTCGCTGCAGGGTGCCATCGGCTGGCTGCGCTACACCATCGAGACCGAGCTGCTGATGAACCAGATCGCGGAGGCCAGCAAGCGGATCTCGACGCTGCTGGCCGGCGCCAAGCAGTACTCGCAGATGGACCGCGCGCCGTACCAGAGCGCCAACATCCACGAGCTGCTGCAGAGCACGATGATGATGTTCGGCGACAAGATCGGCAAGGACGGCCCAGTCAAGCTGGTCAAGGACACCGACCAAGCGCTGCCCGAATTGCTTTGCTACCCAGGCGATCTCAACCAGGTCTGGACGAACATCATCGACAACGCGATTCAAGCGATGGACGGCCACGGCACGCTGACGCTGCGCACGATGCGCGAAAACGAGGAGATGATCCGCGTCGAGATCTGCGACGACGGTCCAGGCATCCCCGCGGACATCATCGAGAACGTCTTCAACCCATTCTTCACCACCAAGCCGTTCGGCGAGGGCACCGGGCTCGGCCTGGATCTGGCTCGTCGGATCGTCGTGGAGAAGCACCACGGCGATCTGCGCGTGGAGTCCGGCCCGGGCACACCAAATTCATCGTCGTGCTGCCTTGGTGGCGCCTGCGCCCGAATTGCCAACACCGATCGAACTTCCTGCCACTCGAATAGCCAGGAATAGCCACCGCTCAGTCCACGGGTTGGAGTTCAACATGACGAAACCCAGTCTCGGCAAGTTCGGCGTGTTCGGCCATCATGATCAGTGGCGGCGGTTGTCCCCTGAGCAGCTTCACGAAATCGAGTCCCTGGGCTACGGCGCCATTTGGGCAGGCGGCTCGCCGGCCGCGGACCTCTCGTGGGTCGACCCCATCCTCGGCGCGACGACGACGTTGCAGCTGGCCACCGGGATCGTCAACATATGGACCGCCGACGCCGGACCCGTCGCCGAGTCCTTCCACCGCATCGACAAGGCCTACCCGGGTCGCTTCCTGCTGGGCATCGGCGTCGGCCACCCCGAGGCGGGCCACGAATACAAGAAGCCGTATGACGCGCTGACCGAGTATCTGGACGCGCTGGACCAATACGGCGTGCCGAGGGATCGCCGGGTCGTCGCCGCCCTTGGCCCGCAGGTGCTCAAGCTCTCGGCGCGCCGCAGCGCCGGTGCACACCCATACCTGACCACACCAGAGCACACCGCCCAGGCACGCGAGCTGCTCGGCCCCGAGGCGTTCATTGCCCCCGAGCACAAGGTGGTGCTGACCACCGACGCGGAGAAGGCGCGCACCGTCGGCCGCAGTGCGCTGGAGATTTACCTCAACTTGACCAACTACTTGAACAGCTGGAAACGGCTGGGCTTCACCGACGAAGACGTCGCCAAGCCGGGCAGCGATCGCCTTGTTGATGCGGTCGTCGCGTACGGCACGTCGGACGCCATCGCGGCGCGGCTGAAGGAGCACCTCGCGGCGGGAGCCGACCACGTGCCGGTGCAGGTGCTGACCTCGCCTGACAAGCTGGTACCTGCACTTGCCGAATTCGCCGGGCCACTCGGCCTGCGAGTGAGATGTCCGATCCGAGGGGGAATCGGATGACCGAGTGTTTCACTCAAGCCCGGGCTCGGCCGTTACGGCGTCTGGACATTCGGCTCGCCCAAGCCCGAGCAGGCCGTCGAGATCGAGAAGCTGGGCTACGGCGCGGTATGGGTCGGCGGGTCGCCCGCGGGCGACTTGAACTACGTCGAGCCGATCCTGGAGCGCACCGACACGCTTCAGGTGGCCACCGGAATCATCAACGTCTGGACGGCGCCCGGCCAAACAGGTCGCCGAGGCGTATCACCGCATCGAGGACGCCTACCCAGGCCGGTTCCTGCTCGGCATCGGCATCGGCCATCCCGAACACACCGACGAGTACCGCAAGCCCTACGACGTACTGGTGGAGTACCTGGACGTGCTCGATGAAGCAGTGCGTGCCGACCAGCCGCAGGGTCGTCGCGGCGCTGGGGCCCAAGGTGCTCAAGCTGTCGGCGCAGCGCAGCGCGGGCGCGCACCCGTACCTGACCACGCCGGAACACACGGCCCAGGCCCGCGACGTGATCGGGAACTCGGTGTTCCTGGCGCCGGAGCACAAGGTCGTGCTGTCGACGGATGCCGACGCAGGCGCGGGCCATCGGCCGCGACACCGTCGACTTCTACCTGAACCTGTCCAACTATCTGAACAACTGGAAACGGCTGGGCTTCACCGACGAAGACATCGCCAAGCCGGGCAGCGACAAGCTGATCGACGCGGTCGTCGCACACGGCACTGCCGACGACGTCGCCAAGCGGCTGGGCGAGCATCTGGATTCCGGCGCCGATCACGTGACGATTCAGGTGCTTGGCGGCTGGGACAAGCTGATCCCCACGCTGACCGAACTGGCGGGACCGCTTGGGCTGACATCGAAGGCGTGACCACACAACCATCGCGTCCGGCGCTGTCAACAAATGATGACACTCCCCGACCGAATGTCTTGAACCCCAGGGTGAAGGGGCGACCGGGCCGTGCCCGCTAGGGTTTGAGCCATGCGGTTGCTAGTCACAGGCGGCGCGGGGTTCATCGGCGCCAACTTCGTGCACGGCACTGTGCGCGAGCGCCCCGAGGATTGCGTGACGGTGCTGGACGCGCTGACGTATGCGGGCAGCCGCGAATCGTTGGCGCCCGTCGAGCACGACGTGCGCCTGGTGCAGGGCGACATCACCGACGCAGAGTTGGTGTCCAAGCTCGTCGCCGAGGCCGACGCCGTGGTGCATTTCGCCGCCGAAACCCACGTCGACAACGCGCTCGCCGATCCCGAGCCGTTTCTGCACGCCAACGTGGTCGGCACGTTCACGGTGTTGGAAGCGATACGCGCACACGGTGTGCGGTTGCATCACGTGTCCACCGATGAGGTGTACGGCGATCTGGAACTGGGCTCGCCGCAGCGGTTCACTGAGTCGACGCCCTACAACCCGTCGAGTCCGTACTCGGCGACGAAAGCAGCGGCCGACTTGCTTGTCCGCGCGTGGGTGCGCTCCTACGGCGTGGCTGCGACGATTTCGAACTGCTCCAACAACTACGGGCCGTATCAGCACGTGGAGAAGTTCATTCCGCGCCAGATCACCAACGTGCTGACCGGGCGGCGGCCCAAGCTCTACGGCTCCGGCGCGAACGTCCGTGACTGGATCCATGTCGACGACCACAACAGCGCGGTATGGCGGATTCTCGCCGACGGCCAGGTCGGTCGCACGTATCTCATTGGCGCGGAAGGGGAACGGGACAACCTGTCGGTGCTGCGGACAATCCTGCGGCTGATGGGCCGTGAGCCCCGACGACTTCGACCACGTCACCGACCGCGCCGGGCATGACCTGCGGTATGCGATCGACGCGTCTGCCGCTGTATGACGAGTTGGGCTGGGCCCCGAAGCACACCGACTTCGACGATGGCCTGCGGGCCACCATCGAGTGGTATCGCGACAACGAATCATGGTGGGGCCCACTGAAAGACGCAGTCGAGGCCGGCTACAAAGAGCGTGGCCAGTGACGGCTCGCGAACTGGCCGTCCCCGGCGCGTGGGAGATCACTCCTCAGGTGTACACCGATGCGCGGGGGGCGTTCTTCGAATGGTTCACCGACTCGGCGTTCATCGAATTCGCCGGACACCGGCTCGATATGCGACAGGCCAACTGCTCGGTGTCGTCGGCGGGTGTGCTGCGCGGCTTGCACTTCGCACAGCTGCCGCCGAGCCAGGCGAAGTACGTCACGTGCCTGCGCGGGTCGGTGTTCGACGTGGTCGTCGACATTCGGGTCGGATCACCGACATTCGGGAAGTGGGACGCGGTGGTGCTCGATGATCGCCATCGGTCGGTTTATCTCTCCGAGGGCCTCGGCCACGCTTTCCTTGCGCTGGAAGACGATTCGACGGTGATGTACCTGTGCTCGGCGGCCTACGCCCCGGATCGCGAACACACCATCAACCCACTCGACCCGACTCTCGATATCACCTGGCCCGCAATAGACGGCGAGCCGATCCTGTCGGACCGCGACCGCGAGGCGCCGTCGCTCGAGCAGGTACAGGCGGCGGGGCTGCTGCCGACATGGGACGAAACCCGCGCATTCGTTGACGAGTTGCGCCGCCGGCACGAACTCTAGACTCGGGTGATGCTGGCGACCGACATCGCCACCGACGGCATTGCTCCTGCGTCTCGACAACGAGCAGCGACGCAACGGGCTCTCCATCGCCATGCGCGACGCCATCTCCGACACGCTCGATCAGTGGGCAACCGATGACGGCTGTGCGACATGCGTCTCGCCGTGCCCGGCGCGACGTTCGCCCACCCCGAGATCAAGTTCGGCGCGCCACCGCTGCTCACTCCCCTGCAGTGGATCGTCGGCGCGGGCAAGTTATCGACGCCACCAAGCGCTACCTGACTTCCAGCGCCGGAGTCACGTTCCGTGAGGCGTTCGAGCTCGAACACGACCGCGTCTTCGACGCGTTTCTGCTCGGGGCGTTCGGAAGGCCCCGGCGCAAGGCCTGACCGCCAACCCGACCAGCCCCCTTGCGCGGTGACCCGACGAGTTACTAGGATGTCCTAGTATTCAGCCATTCGGGCGAGGGGAAGACTTCATGACCACACAGATTTCGCATTTCATCGACGGCCAGCGCACCGCCGGAAAGTCCAAGCGCACCGCAGACGTGATGAACCCCAACACCGGCCAGGTTCAGGCCACGGTGCCGATGGCGTCGTCGGCCGACGTCGACGCCGCTGTCGCAGGCGCCGTCGAGGCGCAGAAGGAGTGGGCGGCCTTCAACCCGCAGCGCAGGGCGCGCGTGATGATGAAGTTCGTCGATCTGGTCAACCAGAACATCGAAGAATTGGCCGAACTGCTCTCCCTCGAACACGGCAAGACCGTCGCGGATTCGAAGGGCGACATCCAGCGCGGCATCGAAGTGATCGAGTTCGCCGTCGGCATCCCCCACCTCCTCAAGGGTGAGTACACCGAGGGCGCGGGCACCGGCATTGACGTGTACTCGCTGCGCCAGCCGCTCGGCGTCGTCGCAGGCATCACCCCGTTCAACTTCCCGGCGATGATTCCGCTGTGGAAGGCCGGGCCAGCGCTCGCGTGCGGCAACGCGTTCATCCTCAAGCCGAGCGAACGCGACCCCTCGGTACCTGTGCGGCTGGCCGAGTTGTTCATCCAGGCCGGCCTGCCACCCGGCGTGTTCCAGGTGGTGCACGGCGACAAGGAGGCCGTCGACGCGATCCTCGAGACACCCCGAGATCCAGGCAGTCGGTTTCGTCGGCAGCTCCGATATCGCGCAGTACATCTACTCGACCGCGGCCGCGCACGGCAAGCGGGCACAGTGCTTTGGCGGCGCCAAGAACCACATGATCGTGATGCCCGACGCCGATCTCGACAACGCCGTCGATGCCCTGATCGGCGCAGGCTACGGCAGCGCAGGTGAACGCTGCATGGCGATCAGCGTCGCGGTTCCGGTCGGCGAGCAGACCGCGGATCGCCTGCGCGCCAGGCTGATTGAGCGGGTGAACAACCTCCGCGTTGGCCACAGCCTCGACCCGAAGGCCGACTACGGGCCGCTGGTGAGCGAGGCCGCACTGGCCCGGGTGAAGGACTACATCAACCAGGGTGTCGAGGCGGGCGCAGAAGCCGTCGTCGACGGCCGCGAACGCGCCAGCGACGACCTTCAGTTCGCCGACGCGAACATGGAAGGCGGATACTTCATCGGCCCGACGCTGTTCGACCACGTCACCCCGGATATGTCGATCTACACCGACGAGATCTTCGGCCCGGTGCTGTGCATCGTGCGGGCAGAGAACTACGAAGAAGCGCTGGCCCTGCCGTCGGAGCACGAATACGGCAACGGGGTAGCGATTTTCACCCGTGACGGTGACACCGCACGCGACTTCGTGTCCCGGGTACAGGTCGGCATGGTCGGCGTGAACGTGCCGATCCCGGTGCCGGTGGCCTACCACACCTTCGGCGGGTGGAAGCGGTCCGGCTTCGGCGATCTGAACCAACACGGACCGTCATCGATCATCTTCTACACCAAGGTCAAGACGGTGACGCAGCGCTGGCCCGCGGGGAGCCACGGCGCCGAGTTCGTCATCCCGACAATGAAGTAAATGGACATCTTCGGGCTGGACGACGACGAACGCGTGATCGCCGAGACGGCGGCCGCGTTCGCCGAGAAGCGCCTGGCGCCATACGCGCTGGAGTGGGACGAGAACCACCACTTCCCCACCGACGTATTGCGCGAGGCGGCCGAGCTCGGAATGGCAGCCATCTACTGCAGGGAGGATGTCGGCGGCAGCGAGCTGCGCAGGCTGGATGCGGTGCGCATCTTCGAGCAGCTCGCCGCGGCAGACCCCACCATCGCGGCGTTTCTGTCCATTCACAATATGTGCGCATGGATGGTCGACACCTTCGGCACCGACGAACAACGCAAGTCGTGGGTCCCTCGGCTGGCGTCGATGGAAGCCATCGCCTCCTACTGCCTGACCGAGCCTGGCGCCGGATCGGACGCGGGCGCGTTGCGTACCAAGGCTGTTCGCGACGGCGACAGCTACGTCATCGACGGAGTCAAACAGTTCATCTCGGGCGCCGGGGTGTCCGATGTGTACGTCGTATGGCCCGCACCGGCGGTGATGGACCCCGCGGCATCTCGGCCTTCGTCGTCGAAAAAGACACGCCCGGACTGAGTTTCGGTGCGGAAGAGCAGAAGATGGGCTGGAATGCGCAGCCGACGGCGCAGGTCATATTCGAAGGCGTACGAGTGTCTGCCGACGCGATGCTCGGCGGCGCGGACGGCGAAGGCACCGGGTTCGGCGTCGCGATGAATGGGCTCAACGGCGGCCGCATCAACATCGCCGCCTGCTCGCTCGGCGGTGCCCAAGCCGCGTACGACAAGGCGACTGGCTATCTGGCCGACCGACAGGCGTTCGGTGGCGCACTGCTCGACGAGCCCACCATCCGGTTCACGCTTGCCGACATGGCCACCGCGCTGCAGGCGTCGCGAACCCTGTTGTGGCGAGCGGCAACCGCGCTCGACGACAACCACCCCGACAAGGTGGAGCTGTGCGCGATGGCCAAGCGCTATGTCACCGACGCGTGCTTCGACGTGGCCGATCAGGCGCTGCAGCTGCACGGCGGCTACGGCTACCTGCGCGAGTACGGGCTTGAGAAGATCGTCCGCGACCTGCGGGTGCACCGAATCCTCGAGGGAACCAACGAAATCATGCGAGTGGTCATCGGTCGGGCCGAGGCCGCCGGCCCGCGCGACCGCATAGGAGAACAGATGTCGACTTCCGAAGACGAGCGCGAGTGAGGATCGCAGCGAGGTACGAGCGAGGACCGGAGCGAGTGGGAGTCGACAATTGCGTTCTTGGGGTTGGGCCACATGGGCGGCCCGATGGCGGCGAACCTCGTCGCGGCCGGGCACGTAGTGCGTGGCTTCGACCCCGTCGCCGCGCTGGCCGAGGCCGCCGCCGAAAAGGGCGCACAGATCTTCGACAGCGGCGCCGAGGCGGTGGCCGAGGCCGACGTGGTGATCACGTCGTTGCCCAACGGCAACATCGTGAAGGCGGTTTACGCCGAGGCATTGCCGCGGCCGCCAAACCGGCGCATTGTTCATCGACACCTCCACCATCTCGGTCGACGACGCCCGCGAGATCCACGCGGAGGCCGACGCAGCGCGGCGTTGCCCAGCTCGACGCGCCGGTCTCCGGAGGGGTCAAGGGTGCGACCGCAGGCACGCTGGCGTTCATGGTCGGCGGTGAGGCCGACGCGGTGGAACGCGCGCGGGCCGTGCTGGAGCCGTTGGCGGGCAAGATCATCCACTGCGGCGCATCGGGCACCGGTCAGGCCGCCAAACTGTGCAACAACATGGTGCTTGCCGTGCAGCAGATCGTCGCGGGCGAGGCCTTCGTACTGGCCGAGAAGCTGGGCCTGTCCGCACAGTCACTGTTCGACGTGATCACCGGCGCGACCGGCAACTGCTGGGCCATCCACACGAATTGCCCTGTGCCGGGCCCGGTTCCGACTTCACCCGCCAACAACGACTTCAAGCCGGGCTTTGCGACCGCGCTGATGAACAAGGACATCGGCCTGGCCATGGATGCGGTCAAGTCGACAGGGTCGACCGCGCCGCTGGGCAGCCACGCCGCCGAGATCTACGCCGAAGTTCGCCGCCGACCACGCCGACAAGGACTTCAGCGCCGTCATCGAGCTGATGCGAAAGGCGTAAGCCGCTATCTCGCGTGGTTGGCGAAGAATTGCGCCGACGCCTCGGAGGCATCCCCTGGCCAGATATGGCCGCCGCCATCGATCTGGCGGAACTCCACGGGCCCGCCTGCCTGGCGCCAACGAGCTGCCATTTCGGGAGCGGAGATGATGTCGCTCGGGACCGCCCCGACCGACCATCGGGCCGCCGTTGAATGGCACGACCGGATCAGCGGTGCCGTGCATTTCCAGCACAGCCACCGGCCGCGACGGTGTGCACCCGACGTTGACGCCGAGGGTCCCCGCCACCGGGGCGATGGCGGCGAAGACGTCGGCGCGTTCGCAGGCGAGCCGATTGACCATGAACGCACCCGCCGATATCCCGGTGGCGAACACGTGTCCGGGATCGATACCGAAGTCGGAGACCAGCTTGGCGACCAGTCCCGTGATGAACCCCACGTCATCGATTCCCTGGCGGTCGGGCACCGAAGCACCACGGCCGTCGGCCCAACTGAAGTCGATGCCATCGGGGTAGACAACGATGAACCCGTGCGCATCGGCTACGGCGTCGTAATTCGTATCCCACTCCCAACCTGCCCCGATCATCCCGGCTCCGTGCAGGTTTAGGACGAGCCCCGCCGGATGCTCGAGACCCGCAGGCACGTGCAGGCTGTAGGTGCGGGCCAGGCCGCCGAAGTCAAGCCGCCCCGGTTGGCCTGCCGATGCGGGCGCGGCAGCACCACCGGCGAGACAAGACAACGGCACAGAGCGCAGGCGCGAACACGAAATTTCTGCAACGTCGAAGAGTCGCACGTGCACTTGTCATTGGCGCTATTGGATCGCGGCTACGACTGGCGCGCTGAACTATTCCAAAACTTTCACCAATCGGTCGACGATCGGCAACGGTCAGGCCGGGGCCCGAGCTATGCGGCAGCCCTCTTGTGGGCGGCCCACCAGCGGCCGTGCAGGCGTTGACAATCCGCGATGAGCAGCGGAGCTGTGCCTGGCGTAGTCGGGGCGAACCGCCACCGCAGCGGGCAGATCGGGGGTGCCGTCACCCGTGATGACGACGGTGGCCAGACCGGCGGAGGTCGCTGCGCGCAGACCCGACGCGGATCCCGTAATGGCGAGTGCGTTCTCAGCAGGTATCCCGAGTTCCCACAGCGCGTTCTGGTGGGCCTCCCGATCCGGCATGGACTTGTTCACATCGTCAGCGGTGACGACCGTTTCAACCAGCCCGTCGCCTACCAGTGCGCGGATCAGCGGATCGGCCCAGCTGCGCGGGCCACTTGTCACCACGCCCACCCAGACTCCCGAGGCGAACGCGTCCATCACGAGGTCGACGAGACCGGGCCGAGGCGAAAGATCGGCGTCGCCGATGAACTCGTCGAACATCATGGTCTTGGTTGCGTAGATCTCGTCGGCGAGCAACGCGGTCAACACATCGGATTCCGTGGCGATGCCGCGCTTGCGCAGCTCGGCCGAGACGCGCTGCCGCTCGTCACCAAGGGCCAACAGCTGCCGGTAGCGGCCGACGGACCAGGTGACATCCAGACCATGCGCGGCGAACGCGGCGTTGTACGCCAGCCGGTGGCCATCGCATTCGATGTCCACGAGGGCGTCCAGGTCGAAGATCACTGCGCGCAACGGGTACACATCGGGATGACCCGGGTCGCATGGCGTCCCACCAGAACCGACCCGCGCGCCACGACTTCTCCTGCGTTGTAGGCATGCAGGATAGGGTGGCCCACATCACAGCCATCGGTCGTCCCCCAATTGGGGGATCGACAAGGCCAAGTTCCTCTAGCCCATGAAATGCCAGCTCTAAGGTGGTGCCATGACGTCCAGCGGGCCTGCAGTGCGCCTTGTGCTGGTCGACGACCACGAGATGGTCATCGAAGGCCTCAAAGCCATGCTCGCGGCGTTTCCGACCGCGTCGAGGTGGTCGGTCAGGCCGTCGGCGCTGAGCGGGCGCTCAGCGTGGTGGACGAGCTAGACCCCGACATCGTGCTGTGCGACGTCCGCATGCAGGGTGCCAGCGGCCTGGACCTGTGCCTTCAGCTGCGTGAGAGCGACCCGAAACGCAAAGTCGTGATGCTGTCGGTCTACGACGACGAGCAATATCTGTTTCAGGCGCTGCGCGTCGGGGCGTCGGGATACCTGCTCAAGAGCATCAGCAGCGACGAGCTGGTCCGTCAGCTCGAGTTCGTACACGGCGGCGAGACCGCGATCGACCCCGGCATGGCCGCGAGGGCGGTGGACACCGCGGCCCGGCTGCAGCGCGACGAATTCTGGCCGGGCGCCCGCCAAGGCCTGACACAGCGCGAAAGCGAAATCCTGTCGTTCGTCGTCAATGGGCTGTCCAACCGTGCCATCGCCACCAAGCTGGTGATCGGCGACGAGACCGTCAAGAGCCATCTGAGCTCGATCTACCGCAAACTCGGCGTCAGCGACCGCACCGGTGCCGTCGCAACCGCGCTGCGGGAGGGGATTTACCAATGACACCCGGAGCCCGCCCGCCCAACGCTGTGCGCGACTTGGTCGACGCCGACCGCGAACTCGCTTTGCTGCGCGAGCTGATCCAGGCCGCGTCGAAAGGCCCCGGCGTCGAACCGCTGGCCGCAGCGGCGGCGCGGATGATCACCGCCGCCACCGCCAGCGATGTGTGCTTCGTGCACGTGCTCGATGACACCGAACGGTCGCTGACGCTCGCCGGGGCGACTCCACCGTTCGACGCTGCGGTCGGCGAGATCCGGCTGCCGCTGGGGCAGGGCATCTCAGGATGGGTGGCGAGCCATCGCGAGCCGGTGGTGATCAGCCACGACAAGGAGGCCGACCCGCGGTATATGCCCTTTGAGTCGTTGCGTGGCAAGGACTTCACGTCGATGGTGTCTGTGCCGATGGAGACCGACCCAGGTGGGCTGGTCGGGGTCCTCAACGTCCACACCGTCGAACGCCGCGAATTCAGCGAGCGCGACGTCGAACTGCTGCTCGTGATCGGCAGGCTGATCGCGGGCGCGCTGCATCAGGCTCGGCTGCACCGGCAGTTGGTGGCTCGCGAACGCGCACATGAGAATTTCGTCGAGCAGGTGATCGAGGCGCAGGAGATCGAGAGGCGCAGGCTGGCAGGCGATATCCACGACGGCATCTCGCAACGGCTCGTCACGTTGTCGTACCGGCTCGACGCGGCGGCCAAGGCCGTCGACGATCCGGAGATGATGGCCGAGCAGCTGAGCAAGGCTCGCGAGCTGGTTGACCTGACACTGCAGGAGGCCCGCGCGGCGATCGGTGGGCTGCGGCCACCTGTGCTCGACGACCTCGGGCTGTCCGGTGGGCTGGCCAGCCTGGTGCGCTCGATTCCCGGGATCGACATGGAGGTCGACCTCGACGACACCCGGCTGCCCGACCACATCGAGATTGCGCTGTACCGCATCGCCCAGGAATGCCTGCAGAACATCGTCAAGCACGCCAATGCCGAAGAGAGCGCGCCTGACGTTCTTCGCCGACAGCGACACGGCGCGCCTCGAAATAATCGACGACGGAGTGGGTTTCGACACTTTCGAGCATCCGCTTGGCGGCGACGAGATGGGCGGCTACGGTCTGCTGTCGATGGCCGAACGCGCCGAGATCGTCGGCGGCAGGCTCAACATCCGGTCACGTCCGGGCGCGGGAACCGCGGTGACGGCCACGATCCCACTTCCGTCTCCCTCGCGAGCAGACGCAGAAGTGCCCTAATTCGTGCGTCGGGGGACCTTTGCGTCTGCTCGCGCTTAGAAGTCTCCGGAGTGGCGACGCAGCGTCTCGATCGAATCCGCAAGCGACCGTGACTCGTCGTCGGAGATTCCGATATCGGCGAACACCTCATTGTTGAGGGTGACGGTCGCGTCCTCGACCGTCGACCGGCCGAGGTCGGTGATCTGCACCAGCGTGGTGCGGCCGTCGGTCGGATGCGGGACACGTTCCACCAGTCCGTCGGCCTCGAGCCTGCGGATCGCGTGCGTGACACTGGTGACGTGCACCTGCAGCCGGTCCGACGCCTTGGTGATCGGCAGCGCGCCACTGCGACTGAAGGCCAGCAGGCGTAACAGCTCATAGCGCGAGAAACTCAGGTCGTAGGGCCGCAGCGAGGTTTCGACACGGGCCAGCAGGATCTGGTGTGCCCGCATCACCGACGTCACAGCGACCATTCCGTCGGCGACGTCGCCCCAGCCCGACCGCTCCCAATTGGCACGGGCCAACGCGATCGGATCACGCTCACCGGGTTCCAAGGGCACGCCTCTTCATACCGCACGCAACCGATCGCCGGTCGCCGAACAGGCGCAGGAGGTCAAGCAGGTCTGCCCGCTGGGCGGATAGTCAGCGCATCGCGAACGGCGCCACCGCGGCCAGCACCGCGCGGGTCGACTGCCGGTTGCCGATCGTGATCCGGACGCTGCCGTCGGCGTAGTTGCGGACTTGAACTCCGGTGCCGTCGAAGACCTCCCGCCAGGGCTGGCGCCACGGCGGAAGGAAGACGAAGTTGGCGTGGCCGTCGGTGCTGTACACGCCCATCGACCTCAGCCGCATACGCAGGTAGCGGCGTTCGGAGGCAATCATCCGAATGCGTTGCTGCAGCTGGTCTTCCGCATCGTAGGAGGCTGCCACTGCCACCAGCCCGGTGATGCCGATTCCGAAGGGCGGTTGCATCGTCCACAGTCGGCGGGCCAGGTCCGACGCGCAGAACCCGTAGCCGATCCGCATGCCTGCCAGTCCGTAGGCCTTCGAGAACGTGCGTAGCACAACGACATTCGGGTACCGCTCGACGAGTGCGGGGCCGTCGATCCGGTACGCGGGCGAAAGGAACTCCACGTAGGCCTCGTCCAGCAGCACCACTGTGTCCGAGGGCACCCGTTGCAAGAACCGCTCGATGTCTGCGGCGGGCTCGATGGTGCCGGTCGGGTTGTGCGGCCTGCAGACCACGACCACCCTGGCATCCGCTGCCGCGTCGGCCATGGCGTCGAGGTCCTGGTGGCCATGCGCATCCAGCGCGACGGTGACCGACTCCAGCCGAGCCATGTGCGCGAAGATCGGGTACCCGTCGAACGTCGGCGATGTCATCACGATCTTCTCGCCAGGGCTGGTGACGGCATGTAGCACCTGCAGGATCACACCCGTCGCCCCGACTCCGATCACCACCTGCTCGTCGCGCACCCCGACCCGTCCTGCGATCAGCGTGCGCAATCGCTCCGGCAGGTACTCGGGATAACGGTTCGCCGCGTCGATCGACTCGATCAGCGCCGAGCGCACCGCAGGAAGCGGCGGAAACGGATTCTCGTTGAGCGACAACGCCAACGGGTTCAGTGCGCTGGGAAGCGCCTCGACGGCTTCGGTCAGTTCTTGCTTGAGCGTGGCCATCAGTCGCGACCGCCCCACTTGATCGCGGCGGCCCCTGCGAAGTCACCGGCGTGGGCGAACGCCGCCATCATGACCACGTCGCCCTTCTTGAGCGTGCCGTCGGAGATCGCCCGGTCGAGGTTGATCGGAATCCCCGCCGCGAACAGGTTCCCGCACTCATCAAAGGTGTCGCGGTGACGTTCCTTCGGTAGTTCGAGCGCTTCGCGCCAGTTGCGCAGAAACACGCGGTTTGGCTGGTTCGTGACGAGCAGGTCAAGATCCTTGGGCTTCACGCCGATTCGATCACACACGGCGTACGACACCTCAGGAACCTGACGGTTGCCCCTGGCCAGCACCTTGGTGATCTTGCTTTCGGTGAAGCCGATGTGAAGCTCTCCGACTCCTGGCTGCCACCACTTGCGTGGCGGGTCGACCGCGAGGGTCATGTCTCCTGCGTACTCGCCGTAGGTACGGCATTCGAAGTCGAGGATCGGCGATTTGTCGGACAGCGTGACGAGCCCGACGGCGGCGCCATCGCCCGGCACCGACGCTTGTGCCTTGGGGCGGACCGTCGGCTGGTCGAATACCTGTCCGGCGGCGTTCTGAGCGATCGCGATCAGCGCGCTCTTCCCCGCGCCCGACGAAAGCAGCTGGCGGGCCAGCTGGAGCCCCAGCACGAACGCGGCACATCCGCCGTTGTGCAGATCGATCACCCAATTCGGTTTCATGCCAAGGCGATGCGCCATCCCGCCGCCTCCGCCATAGAACGGCGCGTCCGGTTGCTTGGGTGTGGGTGATCAGCACGTCGACGTTCGCGATCGTGTCCTGACCGTGGCGCTCGATCAATCCGGCCGCGGCCCGCTCGACCATGTCGATCGCCGTCTCATCCTCGGCCACGTGGTGGCGGAACTTCGGCGCGCGGAACATCACGTTGTCGCGAAGGTCGTCGGACTCGGCGAACTGGGCGTAGTACTCGGCGCCGATCGGCTCGCCGGGCAGATACGTCGAGACATCGAGAAGACTGACGGGCGCCTGCTCATTCATGATCCTCACTTCATCCAGTCCGGGGTGACGGGCAGACCGTTGTGATGGCGGTATTCGGCGATGGCCTTGAGATTCTTCAGCTCCAGCAGATGGCCAGGGCCGAACATGTCCCAGAAGTCCCCGACCCAGACCGGCCGCTCGGGCGGGGCGGCTTCCGGGTAGGGATTCTTGTCATAGAACGGGTGGTGGCAGTTGGTCCACAGCACGACCGAGCCCGGCTTGTCGAACACCACCTGGGCGTCGACGATTCGAATCAGGTAGATCATCCAGAGGTGCTTACCCTGGTCCCATGCGCAGTGATAGTCGACGGTCATCGCGTCCCTGTTGGCCACCGTGCGGGTGAAGATCTGTGTCTCCGAACCCAATCGGTCGTATGCGAGCCACAGCCCGGGTTCCTCGGTCGGCGTGAACCCTCGCAGGCTGTACGTCCACTCCTCGAGGCAGCGGGTGTCGGACATGTAGTCGAACAGCTCGTCGGGCGGGCAGTCGATATAGCTGTTGACGGTGCAGAACTCACCGAACACCTGGTCGTGCGGGTACACCGACCGCATCATCTCCATGATGATGGGGGTGGCCTTCTCCCGAGGCGCGGTCTCGATGCGGACCACGTCATCGATCGGATCGACTGTGCCCCTGTGGGCGGTGATGTCGTCAAGCGCGGGCAATGACATTGGAGTGGTTCTCCTTTGTGATGAGCGGTTTGTTGGCGGCGACAGCAACGGCGCTGCCGAGAAAGGCTGCGAATGGCGGGATTTCGTCCGCCGAGCATTCGACGCTGACCACCGAGGGGCCTTCGACCTCGATCGCGGCCCGAACCGCGCCCGGCAGTTCGCTGATGTCGTCGACATCCACCGATGCCAGGCCGGGAAACATCGCAGGCGAGCCCAGCGCCCAATCTGCTTGGGCCGAAACGGTTGTAGCTGTACAGGTCGTCATAGAAGATCTGCTCGCGCGTCACGCACATCGCATGCGCATGGTTGTCGAACAGCAGGAACGTAATCGGCAGCCGATACTGAATTGCGGTGTGAATCTCCATGCCGTGCATGAAGAATGAGCCGTCGCCGGCAATGACGATGACGCGACCGCCGTGCCGTCTGTTCTTCGCTGCAGCGCTCATCGCGGCAAAAGCCATGCCGACACCGGCCCCGAAGCTGTATCCCATCCCGCCCATGCCGAGCGCGACGACGAAGCGGCCGTCTGCGGCGCACCGGCAGGTAGTGGATCGCGGACGCTCCGATGTTCCCAGCGTCGACGACGATGTCCGCCCCTTCAGGCAACGCGGCGTCGAGCACCGTCATCGCATCGCGGTACCGAATACCGGGGCCGCGGAATGCCGGTGGCCGCAGCTCAGTCTGTGGGACCTCGTCGGGAACCCGCGTGCCGGTCGGCCGGTCCTGACCAGACAGAGCCGCGGTCAGCATCGTCAACGAGCCGCGAAGGTTGTCGGTATGGACGTGGGTGCACGGCATGTATGGTGTTGCCGATCCGATCGAGAACAGCGGAACCGAGGTCAGGGCTTCGTCCAGCCCGGCGCGCGCCGTCACACCGAGGCGAGTGCCGACAGAAGACACAGCGCACTGCCGGCGATAGCGTCGGCAACGGCGGGATTACCCATGACTCCCGTAACGCCAAGCGCCGAGGAAGATCCCATGCCTGGCGTGCCCGCGACGTCCTTGGCGTCGGGCACCGTGGCAGTCCTGGCCCGCAGCTTCGCGCGGAGGTGTTCGAGTTCGACGCGCGCGTCGTCTCGGGCGACCTGCTCGCCTGCGATGATGGTGATCGGCCCATCGGCGTAACGCAGCGCATCCGCGATCGCCCGCGGATCACCGAGTTGGGTTCCGATCGGCTCGAATCCGGCGACACCGCCATTGGCACCGATCTCGGCCTGCTGAATGTCCTTGGGCAGCAGCAAGACCGCAGGACCACCCGTGCGGGCCGCCGCGACCGCCTCCGGCAGTGCGGACACGATGTCCTGCGGCGTCACGATCCGCCTGCAGAACACCGACACCGCGGAGAACAACGCCTGCGCGTCCAGCGCGCCGTTGCGGCCACTGGTGTCCTGGAAGGAACCGAGGCCGTCGAGCGTGGTCGGCGGTTGACCGATCAGAGCCAGTACCGGTACACGGCTGGCGAACGCCTCGCCCAGGCCCGGCACAGTGTTCAGGCACCCGCCGCCCGAGGTTGCTGCCACGACGCCGAGGCCTGCGCCGCTGCGGCTGTAGCCGTCGGCCATGGTGGCGGCGGAGAACTCGTGCTTGGCGAGCACCGCGGTGATGTCGTCACAGAAGAACGCGGCGTCGTAGACGTCTTCGATGTTGGCACCGTCGACACCGAAGATGAAGTCAACACCACTCGCCGCAAGATATTTGACGATATAGTCAACCACCCGATGCCTAGTGGCCATGTTTCACCCGCTTTCCGGATCCTCACCAGTGACACGACTCGCGACGGAGTTTCGTTCACTGCGTGGCCCGGATCACAGCTGCTTTTCGAGCAGGACCTTCCCGTCATCGGGCGAAACCAGTTGCACCGCAGCGATTTCGTCCATCTGCATCGGGGATGTGGCACTTGGCAGCGCAGTAGCGCCTGATAGCCCGAGCCATGTCGCAACCTGGGTGTGGCTACCGTCACGACCCACCACGACCATTCCCAGATTCTGCGGCGGAGCGTCGCGCTTGCCCCAATCGCCGTACGTGCACGCCATGTCGATGCGAGTGCCCCAGCCGAAGCCGGTCAGAGAGATCGAGGCGGCGATCGGTGTTTCTGAGACCTTGTTCATCTCCAGCGCCTGGCTGGTCGGCTGCGGGGTGTAGTTCTCAAGGCCAACGATCTCGGGTCGAATGGCGATTACCACCCCGACGGCGAGCAGCGCGGCGGCCACCCCGACAGCTGCCGACGTTAGCCAGCGGGACCGTCTGCGACGCCACCGGACTTTGTCGAGGACCGAGTCGAGAACCTCGGGGCGAAGCGGCGGGGTTGCCGGCGCTTCCTCCTCCAGCGCGCGCACGTCCTCGAGGTCGAGCATCGCCAGCAACGCGGGGATACCGCTGATGTCGGCGACAGCCGACCGGCACCGCTCACAGGTCTCCAGGTGCGCCTCGTACTCACGGCGTTCAGCGCTCGACAGTGAACCGAGGACATAGGCCGCGTCCCAGGTCACATAGCGATCGCCGTCCATAAGATCACCACCTAGGGGAAAACCGAATTGTGTCATCGTGTCACCCCCATTTCCTGCAGATTGAGCCGCAACGCCCGAACCGCGTAGTGAAGCCGGGATTTCACCGTGCCCTCCGCGATCTGAAGATCGTTGGCGATCTGCGCGGTGGTCCATCCCTGGTAGTACGACCGGCGGACTACCGCGCGGTGTTCCTCGGACAGTTGGCTCAAGGCCGTGCCCAGCAGCAGCCGGTCCAACGCGGAATCCACCTCGTCGGGGCCCGCGCGGTCGGCGACCAGTTCCATGTCGGGCGTGCCCGTTTCGTTGCGATACCGCGCACTGCGGCGCTCGTCGATGATGAGGTTGCGCGCCACAGTGAACAGCCACGCCCTCGCCGATCGTTCGGTCTCGTCGGTCACTTCGGGGTGGCGCCACGCCCGAAGCAGCGTTTCCTGCACCACATCCTCCGCGCGCGCTTGATCGCCAGTAAGCCGCAGGGCATAGCGCCACAGTGCGGCGGCGTGCTCGTCGTAAAGCACCCGCATCATGGCGGCCTCTGGATCGTCCACTACCAACCTCCGTCTTTGACACGACGTTGGTGGTGATCCGGTTCATTAGTACGCGTGGCTCACACGGCGCGCGGCCATTTGACCAAAGACCGTACTACAGCGTGAGGATTCGCGGGCCGTCGTCGGTGACGGCCACGGTGTGCTCCCAGTGCGCGGCGCGCGATCCGTCTGCGGTCACCACGGTCCACTCGTCATCCAACACAACGGTCTTGGTGGTGCCGAGGGTGAGCATCGGTTCGATGGCCAGCACCGAACCCGGTGCCAGGTAGGGCCCTCGGCCTGGGGCGCCCTCATTGGGCAGGAACGGGTCCATGTGCATCTGGCGGCCGATGCCGTGGCCGCCGTATCCAGCAACAATGCCGAACTTGCGGTCGTAACGCGCTTCGGCCGCGTGCGTTCCGGTCTCGATGGCGTGCGACACGTCGGTGAGCCGGTTGCCGGGCAACATGGCGGCGATGCCCGCATCCATCGCCTCTCGGGTGGCCTGCGACAGTGCTTCGTCGACGGGGATCAGGGTCCCAATGCCGAACGTGACCGCCGAGTCGCCGTGCCAGCCGTCGAGGATCGCGCCGCAGTCGATGGACACCAGATCCCCCGGTGCCAATGTCTCGCTTGCGGATGGAATCCCATGCACCACACGGTCATTCACCGATGCGCAGATGCTCGCCGGGAAGCCGTGGTAGCCGAGGAACGACGGGATGCCGCCACCGCCGCGAATCACCGACTCGGCGATCTCGTCGAGCGCCAGCGTGGAGACCCCTGGGGCCGCCGCTTGGCGCACCGCCGGCCAGCGCGGACGCCACCAACGAGCCGGCCGCCGCCATCGCGTCGAGTTCGCCGACGCTGCGCTGCGCGACGACCTTGCGGTTACGCAGCCCAGGAAGGCCGATCATCGACTACTTGCTCCGAGAGCCCGCAGGGCCCTGGCGAACACCTCGTCCAGCGCGCCAACCGCGTCGACCGTCTGCAGGTTGTTGTGGCGGTAGTACTCCAACAGCGGCTCGGTCTCGTCGCGGTACACCTGCATCCGGTTGTGGATGACCTCTTCGGTGTCGTCGGCGCGGCCGCGGGACTTCAGCCGCTCGAGCAGCTCCGCCTCGGAGACGGCGAACTCCAGCACCGCGTCGAGCTTGGTGTCGTGGTTCTTGAGCATCTCGTCGAGCGCCCGAGCCTGCTCCACCGAGCGCGGGTAGCCGTCGAGGATGAAGCCGTCGACGGCGTCGGGCTGCTCAATGCGGTCTTCGACCAGCTTGTTCGTCAACTCCGACGGCACCAGGTCGCCTGCGTCGAGGTAGCGCTTGGCCTCGACGCCAAGCGGGGTGCCCTCGCTGATGTTCTTGCGGAACAGGTCGCCCGTCGAGATCTGCGGAATGCCGAGCTTCTCGGACAGCTTCAGTGCCTGCGTGCCTTTGCCCGCACCGGGCGGCCCGAGTAGAACAAGTCTCACTTCAGGAACCCTTCGTAGTTGCGTTGCATCAGCTGGCTCTCGATCTGTTTGACGGTATCCAATCCGACGCCAATCATGATCAGAACCGCAGTTCCGCCGAACGGCAAGTTCTGCACGCCGCCGCCGTTGCCGATCTGCAGGAACAGGTTCGGCAACACGGCGATCACGCCCAAGTAGATCGAGCCTGGAAGGGTGATCCGGCTCAGCACGTATCGCAGGTAGTCGGCGGTGGGTTTGCCAGGACGGATGCCGGGTATGAAGCCACCGAACTTCTTCATCTCGTCGGCACGTTCGTCGGGGTTGAACGTGATCGACACATAGAAGTACGTGAAGAAGATGATCAGCCCGAAATAGATGGCGATGTACACCGGGTCGGCGGGGTTGGTCAGGTAGTTCGCGACGAACCGCGCCCACCAGCCGTTGCTCGCGCTCGGCTTGCCACTGGTGATCAGCTGGGTGATCAGGTGCGGGATGTAGATCAGCGACGACGCGAAGATGACCGGGATAACGCCGGCCTGGTTGACCTTGAGCGGCAGATACGTCGATGTGCCGCCGTACATGCGCCGTGCCAACCATGCGCTTGGCGTACTGCACGGGGATGCGCCGTTGGCCCTGCTCGACGAACACCACGCCGATGATGATGATCAGTGCGGCCACGCAGACAGCGGCGAACACCATGCCACCGCGGCTGTCCAGGATGGTCTTGCCTTCGATCGGGATGCGGGCTGCGATGCCTGCGAAGATCATCAGCGACATGCCGTTGCCGATGCCGCGCTCGGTGACCAGCTCGCCCATCCACATCACCAGCGTCGCGCCTGCCGTCAGCACCAACACGATGACGATCAGCGTGAAGATGTTCAGGCCTTCGCTCTGCCCCTGGATGATGTCGAGGGTGCAGCCCTGCAGCAGCCCGCCGTTGGCGGCCAGCGCCACGATGCTGGTGGCCTGCAGGATGGCCAGCGCCACCGTCAGGTAGCGGGTGTACTGCGTGAGCTTCGCCTGGCCCGCCTGTCCCTCCTTGCGCAACTGCTCGAAGCGCGGGATCACGACGCCAAGCAGCTGAACGATGATGCTGGCGGTGATGTACGGCATGATGCCGACCGCGAACACCGTCAGATGCAGCAGCGCGCCGCCGGAGAACAGGTTGATCAACGAGTAGATCTGAGCCGAGTCGCCGCCACTGACCTGCGCCACGCACTTCGTCACGTTCGGGTAGTTGACGCCCGGCGAAGGGATCGAGGCGCCCACCCGGTACAGGATGACGACGCCCAGGGTGAACAGGATCTTGCGCCGCAGGTCGGGTGTCCGCAGAGACGAGATGAAAGCCGAGAGCACTCTTCCTCCTGCGCAGCCGACCTGTGGATCGCGGCGTGCGGATGGGGCTGGTGTGACCAGCGTCTTGGTTAAGTCATGCGCGGTGCCCCGGCAAGCGCGCAGCCTGCGGAGTCACTCGTCAAACAGTCTACGAGACTAACAGTTGAGGTTGCGCCGACCCGCATCCGTTGCAGGCAACGACGGCCAAGCCAGCCTTCAGATTCGGAGCGTACAGTCGGCGGCGGGTCGTTACATCACCTAAGTAACGGCGTTTGTACCACGTAGAAAGAGGTCATCGGATGGCACGCACGGAGAACGACACGTGGGATCTGGCATCGAGTGTCGGGGCGACGGCCACCATGGTGGCAGCGGCCCGCGCGATGGCCTCCAAGGCCGACGACCCCTTGATCGACGATCCGTTCGCCGAGCCATTGGTGCGTGCGGTTGGCGTGGATTTCTTCAGCCGACTGGTCACCGGCGAGCTGCGACCAGAGGACATCGACAGCGACACTGAGTCGGTCGGCGTGCAGCGGATGGCCGACAGCATGGCGGTGCGGACCAAGTTCTTCGACGCGTTCTTCCTCACCGCTACCGAAGGCGGCATCCGGCAAGCGGTGATCCTGGCGTCGGGCCTGGATTCGCGGGCTTACCGACTGGCTTGGCCCGCGGGCACGACGGTGTACGAGATCGACCAACCCGACGTCATCGAGTTCAAGACCAGGACGCTGGGCGAGCTTGGCGCCGAACCGACCGCCGAGCGGCGCACCGTCGCGATGGATCTGCGCTACGACTGGCCGTCGGCACTGATCGAAGAGGGCTTCGACCCGAACCAGCCGACGGCCTGGAGCGCGGAGGGCCTGCTGGGCTATCTGCCGCCCGATGCGCAGGACCGGCTGCTCGACACCATCACCGAGCTCAGCGCGCCCGGCAGCAGGGTTGCCGTGGAAAGCGTGCCGAATATCGACCCTGCCGATCACGAGAAGGCCGTCGAGCGCATGCAGGCCGCCTCCGACCGGTGGCGCGACCACGGCTTCGACCTCGACTTCGCCGAGCTCGTCTACCTCGGCGACCGCAACGAGGCGGCCGCCTATCTGGGCGACCACGGCTGGCAGCTCAGCAGACAGAGCGTCCAGGAGTTGTTCGCCGCCTACGGCTTGCCGCCCCTTGAAGTTGATGACGACGCCAACTTCGGGGAGCTGCAATACGTCAGCGGGGTGCTGAAGGGCGCACAACGATGAGCCGCACCGACTCCGACAGCTGGGACCTGGCGTCCAGCGTTGGCGCGACGGCCACCATGGTCGCCGCGGCCCGCGCACTGGCCAGCAGGGAGCCCGATCGGCTGATCGACGACCCGTATGCCGCGGCGCTGGTGCGCGCGGTCGGCGTCGAATTTTTCACCAAGCTCGTCGACGGCGAGATTCCGTTGTCGACCATCGAAGGCGACGGCCCCCGCGTGATGGCCGACGTGATGGCGGTCCGCACCCGTTTCTTCGACGACTTCTTCATCAACGCCGGTGCGGCAGGCATCCGGCAGGCGGTGATCCTTGCGTCGGGGCTGGATTCCCGGCCGTACCGGTTGCCGTGGCCGCAGGGCAGCACGGTCTACGAGATCGACCAACCCAAGGTCATCGAATTCAAGTCCACCACGATGACGGAGATCGGCGCGACGCCGACAGCAGAACGCCGCGCGGTCAGCATCGACCTTCGCGAGGACTGGCCTGCGGCGTTGCGCCGCAGCGGGTTTGACGAGACCCAGCCGACGGCGTGGAGTGCCGAGGGGCTGTTGAACTATCTTCCGCCAGACGCCCAGGACCGGCTGTTCGACAACATCACCGCGCTCAGCGCGCCAGGCAGCCAACTGGCCACCGAGTACCACCCCGACGGCGGAGCCACCGTCGCGGAACGCTCGAAGGCGATGCGCGCCCAATGGGAGCAGCACGGGTTCGACGTCGACCTGTCGAACCTGTTCTACCCGGGTGAGCGCAATCCCGTCGTCGACTATCTGACCGACCACGGCTGGCAGGTCAGCGCCCGTTCCCGGCCAGAGGTGTTCGCCGATTACGGCCGCAAATTTCCCGACGCCGAAGAGCTTGCGCCGCTGCGTAATTCGTTCGCGGTCGTCGCGACACTGAAATAGGAGAACATGGTGGCCCGAACCGAAGGTGACACCTGGGATCTGGCATCCAGCGTCGGCGCAACCGCCACCGGCGTGGCCGCATCCCGCGCACTGGCATCCAAACAACCCAATCCGCTCATCAACGATCCGTTCGCCGATGCACTGGTCAAGGCCGTCGGCGTCGAGCTACTGCAACCGAATGGCAGATGGCGAACTGGAATTCAGCGACGACGATCCCCTCTTCAACCGCGAGCGGATATGTGAGCAGATCGCGGTACGCACGCGCTTCTTCGACGACTTCTTCGCGGGTGCCGCATCGGCGGGCATCCGGCAGGCCGTCATCCTCGCGTCCGGCCTCGACACCCGCGCCTACCGGCTGCCGTGGCCGCCGGATGCGGTGGTGTTCGAGATTGACCAGCCGCAGGTCATCGAGTTCAAGTCCGGTGTGCTGGAGGGTCTGGGCGCCGCCGCCGCGGCCGATCATCGCACCGTCGCCATCGATCTCCGCGACGACTGGCTGACGGCGTTGCGGGACAGCGGATTTGATGCGACCCGGCCAACCGCATGGATCGCCGAAGGCCTGCTACCCTACCTTCCGCCCGAAGCCCAGGACCGCTTGTTCGACAACGTCACCACACTCAGCGCCCCTGGCAGCCGGCTGGCGACCGAACACATGGATATTCAGGGTTCACCCGAGGAATGGGCCGAGAAGCTCACTGAGCGATCCCGCCGCATGGGGTCGAACCTCGACCTGACCCAGCTCTTCTACTGGGGCGAGCGCAATTCCGCAGGTGACTACTTGACCTCGAAGGGTTGGGACGTCACGATCCGGCCGACCCGGGAAGCATATGCTGCCAACGGTTTCGAGTTACCGGAACACGAACTCACCGCCCTCGAAGGCGACTCCGGCTATCTCTCGGCAACACTCAAGTAGGAGACCTAATGGCACGCACCGACGACGACACTTGGGACCTGGCCTCCAGCGTGGGCGCCACCGCCACGATGGTGGCCGCGCAGCGAGTGCTGAGCAATCGCGAAGGACTGATCGACGACCCGTTCGCCGAGCCGTTGGTGCGCGCGGTCGGCCTCGACTTTTTCGTTCGGGCACTCGACGGCGAGATCGATCTGGGAGACGTCGACCCGAGATTCAACATGCAGCGCGCCGCCCAAGGCATGGCGGTTCGCACCCGCTGGTTCGACGCGTTGTTCACCGATGCCGCTGCCGCCGGTGTCCGCCAAGCGGTGATCCTTGCCGCCGGCTTGGACGCTCGCGCGTACCGGTTGCCATGGCCAGACGGAACGGTCGTCTACGAGGTCGACCAGCCCGAGGTGATCGACTTCAAGACCAAGACGCTGACCGAACTCGGCGCCAAGCCGAGGGCCGACCGGCGCACCGTCGCGATCGACCTACGCAATGACTGGCCGAAAGCGCTGCGGGACAACGGCTTCGATTCCACGCAGCCGACGGCGTGGATCGCCGAGGGGCTGCTGATCTACCTACCCTCCGAGGCACAGGACCTGCTGTTCGACAGGATCAACGAACTCAGTGCGCCCGGCAGCCGGGTGGCCACCGAACACATTCCCGATGTGAGCATGTTCGGTGACGAGCGGTCGCAACAGATCTCCGAACGCCTGAAGCAGTACGGCCACGATATCGAGATGGGCGACCTGATCTACCACGGTGAGCGCAGCGACGTCATCGAGTACCTGACCGGGCACGGCTGGGACGTGACGGCGCAGAAGACACCGGACGCGTACGCCGCCAACGGATTCGAGTTTCCGGAAGACGGCGCCATGGGTTTTTTCGCCGAGATGAGCTACGTCAGCGCGGTCAAGCGCTAGCCGTTGCCCAGCTCGAGGAATCGCGCGTAACGGTCCCGGATCGGGATGGCCCACGCAGGGTCGGGTTCGACGACGCGTTCCGTCGACGCCCACCTGGCGGCGCCGGCCATTGACGTTTCCAGGCCTGCCGCCATCCGGCCGATGAATGCGGCCCCCAAGGCCGCCCCCTCCGGAACGGCGGAGACGTCGACGGGCAGACCGGTGGCATCGGCGATCGCCTGCATCCATGGCTGCACGCGGGTCCCACCACCGGTCGCGACGATGCGAGTAGCGGATGCGCCGCTCATCTCGATGAGCTGACGCACGACAAAGCCCGATGCTTCGTAGCCCGCCCGCCGCACCGATGCACCGCCGTGGGTGAGGTCAAGCCCGTCGAGCACGGCCCGCCGATCCGGGTCGAAGTACGGCGTGCGCTCGCCGCGAACGTACGGCGACCACACCGGCACCCGGCCGGGATCGACGGTCGAGTTATCATCGGCCACAAGGGAATTCATCCAGTTAAGAAACAGGCCACCGGCGTTGCTTGGCCCGCCGATCTGGAAGTTTCCCGCCAGGCTGTGCGGCAGAGTCCACAGGCCGGGCACTTCCCGGTATTCCGGGATCGATCATCCACACGATCAGGGTCGTGCCGCACAGCACGACCACGTCGCCGTCCCGGCCTGCGCCGGAGACCAATTGCTCGCACAGGGCATCGACCGAACCGGCGGCAAGCATGGCATCGGCGTCGCGCAGTTGGCCGATCGCGACGCCGGTGGGCTCGACCCTCGGCATGCGATCGGCGGTCGCACCGCACTCCGCGCCAGGCCTCCTCGCTCCAGCCGGTGCCGTCGAACAACGGATATGTCGTGCTCGCGGTGGCGTTGTCGAGGACCGCCTCGCCAGCCAACGCGTGGTTGGCCACCGCCATCGCGGGCCAGTAGCCCTTGGCGTCGGGCGCCGCCCGCACCGTCCAGCGCAGGAATTCGACCGTCTCACGGCTGAGGAGCGTGGTGTCGGCGCCCGCCGGTCCCCTCCCCCGGCTGTCTCCGTACAGCAGGCCGCCTGTCAGCGGTTCACCCTCGTCATCGACGGCCGTCAGGGACGGCACCATGGCCGTGACCGCGACCGCAACCGCGTCGGGCCTGCCGAGTTCGGCCAGCGCCGCCAGCGGGCCTCGCCGCCACGCCTCGTCGGCGTCGTGCTCGAGACGGTCGGGAGCGGGCACCAGAAGCTGATGTGGAATTCGTGTCCTTGCCACCACATGGCCGTCCTCGTCGGCGGCCACGGCTTTGACGGCGGTGGTGCCGATGTCGATGCCGATTGTGACCTCGTTGGCGGACACGCGCGTCACCGTACGCCAGCATGATCGGTCCTACGGACATCTCCCGAGGATTAGGATCTTCCGACACGTGGTCCCGCATACGGGACCACGTTTCCGGAGATGGTCATGGTGCCGCGGCGGTGCTGGAGAATGGGCCGCGTGACGCGACTTCGAGCGCTGGTGACGGCTCCATTGCGTGGTCCCGGTTTCGACAAGCTTCGCGAGCTTGCCGACGTGGTCTACGACCCGTGGATCGATCAGACGCCGCTTCGGATCTACACCGCCGAGCAGCTGGCCGAGCGCGCATCGTCGGAGAACGCGGATGTGCTTGTCGTCGAGAGTGATTCGGTGGGCGGCCCGGTGTTCGACTTGCCGCTACGGGCCATCGCCTCGACCCGCGGCGACCCGAACAACGTCGATGTCCCCGGCGCCACCGACGCTGGCGTCCCCGTGCTCTACACCCCCGGCCGCAATGCCGACGCCGTCGCGGAGATGACGCTCGCCCTGCTTTTCGGTGTCACCCGGCATCTGTTGACCGCCGACGCGGATGTCAGGGCGGGCCAGGCATTTCGCGACGGCACGATCCCCTACCAGCGGTTCAGGGCGTGGGAGGTGGCGGGGCAAACGGCGGGGCTGGTCGGTCTCGGCGCCGTCGCGAGGGCGCTGCGGTGGCGCCTGCAGGGGCTGGGCGTCGAGGTCATCGCGTACGACCCGTACACCGACGAGGCCAGCCACGGCCTCGACGAGCTGCTCGCCGAGGCCGACATCGTCTCGCTGCACGCGCCGGTCACCGAGGAGACCGTCGGCATGATCGGCGCCTCGCAGTTCGCCGGCGATGCGCGACGGTGTGGTGTTCGTGAACACGGCAAGGGCTCAGCTGCACGACACCGATGCCCTGGTCGACGCGCTGCGCAGCGGCAAGGTGGCCGCCGCGGGGCTGGACCACTTCGTCGGCGAATGGCTGCCGACCGATCACCCGTTGGTGGGCATGTCGAACGTCGTCCTCACGCCGCACATCGGCGGGGCCACATGGAACACTGAGGCCCGGCAGGCGCAGATCGTGGCCGACGGCCTCGATGCGATCCTGTCCGGACGCACGCCCACGCACATCGTCAACCCGGAGGTGCTCACATGAGATTCGTTGAGAATCCGGACACGGCGGTGCTTGGCCGCGGCCAAGGACATGTTGCGGCGCGGACTGGTCGAGGGCACGGCGGGCAATATCTCGGCCCGCCGCGAAGATGGCAACGTCGTCATCACGCCGTCGTCGGTCGACTACTCGGACATGGCGCTCGACGACCTCGTTGTTATCGACCCGGACGGTGGCGTGCTGGACGCCAAGGACGGCCGGTCCCCGTCATCGGAGATGGCACTTCACCTCGCGTGCTACCGCGCGTTCGACGACATCGGCAGCGTGATCCACAGCCATCCCGTGTGGGCCACCATGTTCGCCGTCGCGCATCAGTCGATTCCCGCTGCCGTCGACGAGTTCGCGGTTTACTGCGGCGGAGATATTCGCTGTGCCGAGTACGCCGCGTCGGGCACGCCCGATGTCGGCCATAACGCTGTGAAGGCGTTGGAGGGCAGGGGCGCCGCGTTGATCGCCAATCACGGCTTGGTGGCGGTGGGGCCCCGGCCCGACAAGGTGCTGCATATCACTGCACTCGTCGAGCGCACAGCGCAGATCGTCTGGGGTGCAAGGGCTCTCGGTGGGCCCGTGCCAATTCCCGACGAGGTCAACAAGAACTTCGGCGCCGTGTACGGCTACCTGCGCCAAAACCCGATGTAGCCACCTCCGGTCGTCAGGCCGCGTCGATGAGGATTTCGGCCGCCGATCGTGCGTGGATCATGGCCGCGGTGTCGTTGAGCGAGGTGGCCAACGCCAGCGCACCCTCGAAGAGCACGGCCAGTTGATGGCCCAACTGGTAGGGATCTGCGGCACCGGCTTCGGCCGCCGCGTCGGTCAGGCGCGCGATGAACTGCAGTTTGTGGTCGTGAACGATGTCGTGAACGCCGGGCATCTCGTCTGCAGCCTCCACGGCCGCGTTGTGAAACGGGCAACCGCGGAAGCGGTCGACAGGCGGGCCGTCGAAGATCGCCAATAGCCGGTTGCGTGCGGTCGCGCCCGGGGTGTCGAGGGCCTGCTCGTAACGGATCCCGCCGGTGTCGTTGATCCGACGCAAATACTGCTCCACCAGGTGGTTCTTGCTTGGGAAGTGCCGGTAGAGCGTGCGCTTCGAAACCTGCGCTTGCTCGGCGATAAGTTCAACGCCGGTCGCATGGATTCCCTCGCGATAGAACAGGTTGTGTGCGGCGTCGAGGATCCGCATCTCGGCCCCGCGACTGGGCGACGTCGTGGCGATATCGGAAGCGTTCATAGCCAGAACAAGTACACCGAACGGTGCATATATTCCAAATACACCTGCAAATGCACCTCTAATGGGAATACCGATCGGTTTACCTCGGTTGTCCAGGGCATCACCTCAGCACTCCGAGAGTAAGAGAGGCACCACCATGACCGACAACGACGACTTGTTCCTGATCACCGGCGCCACTGGCAACACCGGCGCCCACACCGTCAGATTGCTGCGCGAACGCGGTCTCCGCGTGCGCGCATGGTGCACACCCTCGATGACCGCGCCGCCGGGCTACGTGAACTGGGCGCCGACGTCGTGGCGGGCGACCTGCTGGACTTTCCCTCGGTCAGCGCGGCCACGGCAGGGGTGACATCGGCGTACTTCAACTACCCCGTCGCCCCGGGTTTGGTGGAGGCCACCGCGAACTTCGTGCAGGCGGCCAGCGAGGCCGGCGTGCACGCGGTCGTCAACATGTCCCAGATCTCGGCACGCCGGGAAGCCAGGAGCAATGCCGCGCGCCACCATTGGCTCGCCGAGCAACTGCTGGACCGCAGCGCGCTCGTCACCACGCATCTGCGGCCCACCTTCTTCACGTTCTTCCTGAACATGTTCTGGACCCGCGACAACAATGAAGGGATTTACCGGCTGCCCTTCGCCGATGGCCGCCACGCCCCCATCGACGCCGCCGATCAAGCCCATGTCATCGCGGCCATTCTGCAGAACCCTGATCCGCATGACCGCCAGGTGTACCCGCTCTTCGGCGCCGAAGAACTCAACTGGCATGAAATCGCAGCGAAAGTCCAAGCGACCCTGGGCATCCCGGTGCACTACGAGCCGATCGACATTCCCACATTCGCTGCTGGCCTGGCCGCCTCCGGCGCCTCGGCGCATTTCGTGCAGCACATCAGCAGCGTGGCACAGGACTACCGCGACGGAGTCTTCGCCGGGGAAAACAACCTCGTCGAGGTGATTGGCGGAGTCAAGCCCATCACCGTGGAGGACTACGTCGCGGCCACCCGCTCCCGGTTCGACACCAGCGGGCGCGCCTCGTCGCTGAACGCGGCCTAGCGATAGTCGATGGCGACCTTGACCGCGCCGGACTCTTCCTGATTCGCGATCGCCAGGAACGCTTCGCGCCACTGGTCGAGCCGGAACGTGTGAGTCAGCATGGGGCGCAGGTCACTCGGCCGGCGGCGACAAGGGCGAGATAGTGCTCGATCGCATGTTTGCGTTGGCCCTCGAAACCTCCTCGACGCCGAACGCGTTGGAGCCGACCCAGTTGATCTCCTTGAAGTACAGCGGACTCCATTCCCATCGCCCCGGCGCGTGCACGCCCGCCTTTACCAAGGTTCCACGCGACGCGAGCACTCGCACGCCGACCTCGAAGGTCTCCGGCTTGCCGACGGTGTCATAGACCACGTCGATCGACCCCGGGTAGGCCATCGGCAGCCCCTGCAACGGCCGCCGCAGCCGGCCGCCGCCCCACGCGACCAGTTCCTCGATGACGGTTAGGCGGGGTTCGTGCGCGAGCACCGTGTCCGCGCCGAACCGGCGTGCCAGTTCCGCCTGGGCGTCGAAGCGTGCCACCACCGCGACCGCGACCTGGGGGTACAGCGCGCGCAGTACCGCGACCGCACACAAGCCGAGGGAGCCAGCCCCGTAGACGAGGACCCGACCGGTCGGCGGAGGCGGATGCCGGGTGATTGCGTGCAGCGACACCGAGAACGGGTCGGCGAACACCGCGACCTCGTCGGGCACCGAATCCGGCACCGCGAACAGCATGCTGTCGTGTGCAGGCATCAGCTCCGCATAGCCTCCGGTCACATCGGCAGACACTCCGGTGTGGATGCCCGGCTTGATGTCGCCGTCGGTGAAGCTCCAGCACAGGCTGTAGTCGCCGGTTTCGCATGCCGGACAACGTGGTTCGATGCCGCGTGGACCACACGACAACCATGGGTTGAGGACGACGCGCTGCCCGATCTCGAGTCCGCGCGCCGTCGGACCCAGCGCAACCACATCGGCGACGACCTCGTGGCCCATCACTTGGGGAAACGAGCAGAACGCGGCCATCGCGTTGTCGGTGTCGCCCTCGCCGAAGTCGAGCAAGATCTGTTTGGAGTCCGAGCCACAGATGCCTGTCAGTCGTGGTCGGGTGATCACCCAATCATCGTGCAGCGGTTGAGGATCCGGCACATCCCGCAGGCCTACGGGTGAGTCGGCAAGGTTGCGGGTGAGCGTGTTGGCGTCGTCGGGCACGTCGAACGGCTCGGGCGGCACGCCGAATACCAACGCCCTCATGGCCTGGCCATGCCTGCCGCCCCGGCGATGTAGGTGTCGATGTCGGCATTCTTCATGTCGACGACCGCCTTCATGTCGGGCACGTAATGCTCGAACCCGCCATCGCCGAGGGCCTCGAGGATGCCCTCGCGCCACCTCGTCCGGACTGAACTTTGGGCCGTCGTAGATGGGGTCGTCGTTGCCTGGCCGGTCCCAGATCTCGGTGTCGACGGGTCCCGGCTCAATCAGCTTCACCGTTATCCCGGTTCCGTGCAGGTCGACGGCCATCGATTCACTGAACCCGCACAGTGCGAACTTACTTGCGCAGTAGGCGGATTCGTGAATGATGCCCAGCCTGCCGCCGACGCTGGAGACGTTGACGATCATGCCCGCTCCCCGAGCCAACATCCTGGGCAGGATCGCCAAGCGTCAGCCGCATCGGGGCGAAGAAGTTCACCCGCATGACGGCTTCCGACCTCGGACGGCTCCAGAGCCGTCACGACCCTGCGCTTGGGTATCGCTGCGTTGTTGACGAGCACATCGATCCCGCCGAGTCGATCCCACGCCTGTTGCGCCAGCGGGACCGACGGATGCGCTGTCGGCCAGGTCGGCCACCCACATCGTCGAGTCGGGCGAATGTTCCCGACAATCCGCGAGCACCTCGGCGAGCCGGTCGCGCCGACGGGCGATAAACCCGACAACCGCGCCGTCCTCGGCCATCGCACGGGCCAGCGCTGCGCCGACACCGGAGGAGGCGCCGGTGATCAGCACCCGCTGTCCCGCTGACGAGAACGCCACGGCTCAAGGCTGGCCGCGGGCGTCGGCTTTTCGCGCGGAATTGGGCGAATTCGCGACAACAAATCGACACTCGATCGACTCACAGCAAATATCCAGCATCCCGACTTCGTCGCCGCATGCGCAGACGCGATATCGGGACGGCGTCACTGGGCGATTCCCTGACGATCGTCGGAGCGGTCGGTGTCCTTGTCGGCGTCTTCGTCCGCGGTGGCGGTAAGTCGGCTCAGAAGCGGTAGTCGCCTAGCCAGAGCGCGCTGATGCCGGTCAACGATCGCTCGGCCTGGCTGAGCACGCCTGCCACCGAGCGGCCGAGCAGCGCACCCACCGCGTCCGGTAGCGATGCGGCGGCGGGCTGCGATGACGCCTTCGGACGCAACAGATCCCTCAGCGACGAGCCCGGATAGCCGATAAGGCGGACGTCGGCGTCGGGCTCCAGCCCGGCCAGTACCTTGGCGCGCTTGATCGCGGTGCGCAACCCGCCGAGCTCATCGACCAGACCGCGCTCCAGGGCGTCAGCGCCAGTCCACACCCGGCCGCGGGCGATCGCGTCGACGGCCTCGACGGTCATCTTCCTGCCCTGCGCGACTCGCTCGACGAAGTCGGTGTAGAACAGGTCGGCCTCCGCCTCGACGTGCGCGTGTTGCTCGTCGGTGAAGGGCTGGTTGATGGACCACGCGTCGGCGTTGGCGTTGGTTCGCACCGAATCGGACCCGACGCCGAGGCGGTCCTTGAGCTCGCGGGCCACCAGCTTGCCGGTCACAACGCCGATCGAGCCGGTGATCGTTCCCGCGTTGGCGACGATCGCATCGGCGGACATCGAAACGTAATAGCCACCCGATGCCGCGACCGCGCCCATCGATGCGACCACCGGTTTGCCACTGTCTCTAACCCGATTCACTTCGCGCCAAATGGTTTCCGAGCCGGTGACCGAACCGCCCGGACTGTCGACCCGCAGCACGACCGCCGACACTGCGTCATCGGCGGCTGCCTCACGCAGCGCCGCGGCGATGGTGTCGCCACCTGCGCTCGAGTTGCCAATGGGCAGCACCTGCGGACCGCCGCGGCCGCTTACGATCTGGCCGTGCAGGGTGACGACGGCAATGGTCGGCTTTGTCTTGCGACCCGGGATCGGCGGCATCGACGGCGTAGGCCGCGAAGCGGTGGCGCGGGCATACCGCGACAGATACAGCCGCGGCGGCGCGTCATCGGAGTCGGCATCGCCGGATTCCGGCGAAATGCCCGGTGCCCCAACGAGTTCAGCGATCCGCGCATAGGCCTCGTCGCGGAAACCGATGCGGTCGATCAAGCGTCCGGTGACCGCGTCGTCGCGCAGCAGCGGCGCCTTGTCCGCGAGCATGTCAACCTCGGCGGATTCCAGATGGCGTGACTCGGCGACCGCCTTCCACACCTGGGAGTGCAGGCTTTCGATCAGCTTACTGTCCGCCTCGCGATGGGCTTCGGTGTAGCGGTCCTGAGTGAAAAGGTTTGCCGCAGACTTGTATTCGCCGCGGGCGATGAACTGCGCCTCGATACCCGCCTTGTCGAGCGCGTCGCGCAGGAACATCGCATTGGTGGCGAAACCGACAAGCCCGACGGTGCCCGACGGCTGCATCCACACCTCACGGAACGCCGAAGCCAGGTAGTACGAGAGCGTGCCGGGATACGTCTCGGCCCACGCCAGCGACGGCTTGACGTCACTGAAGGCCCTGATGGCCTCGCGCAGCTCCTGCACCGGGCCCGCCGAGGCGGCGGGAATCTGAACCCGCGCGATGAGCCCGGCCACCCGCGAGTCCTCGGCTGCGCGGTGGATGGCCGCGATCGCTTCGCGCAATAGCAGTGGCTTACCACCGCTCGCGATCATCGCGAATGGATCGAAGCCGCTTGTTTCCTGCGGCACCACCTGTAGATCCAGTTCGAGCACACAGCCGTCGGGGAACGCCGTGGTGTCGGGCGGTGTCCACCCGCCGGGCCAGAGTGCGCAGGTCGTCGGCGCCGGGGATGCCGGACAGGAAACCAAACATGATCCGAGCGTACCGACGCGACTTTTTCAGCCCTGCGGCGTCTGGATGAAGACGTCGACACGCGCGATGCGGCCGTCGCCGTTGAGCTCGATGACGAGCACCTCCGGGGTGCGCATGGGCTTGCCGTCGAGCTCCACGGTTTCGCTGAGCTCTGCATACGCGCGCGCGTCACCGACGTAGGTCACTCGGTCGAGCTTCATCGCATATCCCGGCAGCTTCGGCATCAGGTCGGCGATGAAGGCGAGGTAATCGTCCCGACCCGTATAGCGGTCGCCGTAGGGCCCGACACGGACGATGTCGTCCGCAATCGATTCATCGAGCATGTCCCAGTCGTGTGATGCGATCGCGTCAAGGTAGCGCTCAACGATGTCGGCCATCGCCCATCACATCACGTCGCCGCGGCGCCTACGGTGGACTGGTGAGATTCTCCATTTCGCTCCCCCAGCGCGATACCGACGGCTTCGACGATGCGGGCTTCAAGAGCTATCTGGCCCGCGCCGAGGAACTCGGCTTCGAAGGCGGCTGGACGCTGGAACAGACGATTGGCCCGCACCGCTGATCGCACCGCTGGAACTACTGGCATACGCGGCCGCGTGCACGACCCGGCTTCGGCTCGGCGTCGCGGTGCTCATCACATCGCTGCATGATCCGCTGCAGCTGGCCGCCAATGTGACAGCAGTCGACCGGCTCAGCCACGGCAGGCTCGACGTAGGCGTCGCGCCAGGAGGCGGTTTCCGAAAATTCGAGGCGTTCGGCGTGGACGGGTCGACCTTCATCAGCAGCTTCACCGAGGGCCTCGAGCTGATGAAGGCGGCGTGGTCCGATGAGCCGACCGTGACGTATCACGGCCGATTCCGCGACGTCGACGGATTGCCGATCCAGCCCAAGCCCGTGCAGCGGCCGCATCCGCCAATCTGGTTCGGCGCCAACGCACCTAAGGCGATTGCGCGCGCCGTGCGCCTCGGCGACGCGTTCCTCGGCGCGGGTTCGTCGACGACCGCGAGCTTCGTCGAAGCCGTGAAGATCCGTGCGCCACGAACTCGAGAAGCAGGGCAAAGACCCGGCGAGTTTCACCATCGGCAAACGCGTCTACTCTGATGGTCGACGACGACGCAGGCCGTGCCCGCGAACGGGTGCTCGCCGGACTGCACCGCATCTACGGCGAGATGCCGGGCATCGAGGCGGTGCCGGTGTCGGGTACCCCTGCACGACGTGGTGCGCGGAGTCCGCGAAGTCATCGACGCCGGCGCCGAGATGGTCCTGCTGAACCCCGTCGGCCAGCACGTCGCGGAGGATCGTGAGCAAATGGAACGGCTTGCTGCAGACGTGATTCCGCTGCTCAGCTGACTCATAGAATTTCGCTGAAATTAGGTGGTTTAACTTCGTGCTTTTCCGTGGTAAACCGGCAATATGAAGGCGATACTGAAATACATCGCCCCGCTGGTCATGGCGGGTGCGGCCGCGACGGCTATCGCCGCGGCACCGATTGCAGCAGCAGAGTCCTTCGCCGCGGCGACGGGCCTATCAAGCATCACCGATTCCACTCATCCCGGCGGTAACGGGTGCTACAACGGGGTCGTGCGGCAGCGGCGGCCCGGGTGGTGGCGGCGGGTGTACTGCAGACGGGACATGCGGCAATGGCGGTCCACTCGGCGGCGGTGGCTGTACTGCCGCCGGGGTGTGCGGAAGTGGTGGCCCATGGGGCGGCGGCGGCTGCGTGCCCGGCTGTTGGCTGCTTCAACTGGGGCCAGTAGCTACGTCCAAGCAGAAGGGCCCCGCCACGCCGAAGCGTGCGGGGCCCACCTGCTTGTGAATTACAGCTCGGTCGCGGAACCGCCTGCGGCGGTGATCTTCTCGCGCGCGCTGCCGCTGAACTTGTGAGCGGTGACGTTGACCTTGACGGTCAGCTTGCCGTCGGCAAGCACCTTCACCAACGAGTTCTTGCGCACCGCGCCGGCGGCCACCAGCTCGTCGACACCCACGTCGCCGCCCTTGGGGAACAACTTGTTGATGTCGCCGACGTTGACGACCTCGTAGTAGGTACGGAACCGGTTCTTGAATCCCTTGAGCTTCGGCAGCCGCATGTGGATCGGCATCTGGCCGCCCTCGAACGTCGAAGGGACGTTCTTACGCGCCTTGGTGCCCTTGGTGCCGCGGCCTGCGGTCTTGCCCTTGGAGCCCTCACCGCGACCCACCCGGGTCTTCGCGGTCTTCGAGCCGGGCGCGGGCGCAGGTCATGCAGTTTGATGGTCATCTCAGACCTCTTCTACTTCGACGAGATGGTGGACCGTCTTGATCAGTCCACGTGTCTGCGCGTTGTCCTCACGGACCACCGACTGCCGGATCTTCCGGAGTCCGAGTGTCCGCAGGCTTTCGCGCTGCTTCCAGCGTGCACCGATGGTGCTACGCGTCTGGGTGATCTTAGAGCTTCCAGCCATCGCTATGCCGACCCTTCACGTGCTGCCGACGCGGCAAGCGCCTCGGCCTCGCGCCGCTGCCGCAACATGGCGGGCGGCGCGACGTCTTCGAGGGATAGGCCGCGTCGGGCCGCCACCTCTTCAGGACGCTGCAACATCTTGAGCGCGGCAACGGTGGCGTGCACCACGTTGATCGCGTTGTCACTGCCCAACGACTTGGCCAGGATGTCGTGCACGCCAGCGCATTCCAGCACCGCACGTGCGGCGCCGCCGGCGATCACGCCGGTACCGGGGCTGGCCGGTCGCAGCATCACGACACCGGCTGCGGCCTCGCCCTGCACGGGATGGACGATGGTGCCGCCGATCAGCGGAACCCGGAAGAAGCTCTTGCGTGCCTCCTCGACGCCCTTGGCGATCGCGGCGGGAACTTCCTTGGCCTTGCCGTAGCCGACACCGACCATGCCCTTACCGTCGCCGACGATGACCAGGGCGGTGAAGCTGAACCGCCGGCCACCCTTGACCACCTTGGAAACGCGGTTGATCGCGACGACGCGCTCGAGGTAGTTGCTCTTCTCGCCGCTGTCGCGGCCACCGCGGCCACCGCCACGGTCGTCGCGACGACCCCGGCCGTCACGGTCACCGCGGGAACCCCTGTTGTCGGACGTCGGCGGCCCGGCTGCTCCTGCTGCCTGCTCGGCCATCATGCAGTCCTTCCGTTATCAGTCATTAGAACTTCAGCCCGCCTTCGCGCGCCGCGTCGGCCAGTGCCGCGATGCGTCCGCCGTAGGTGTAGCCACCGCGGTCGAATACCACCGCGTCGATCCCTGCTGCCTTCGCGCGCTCCGCAATGAGCTGTCCGACCCGTACGCTGTGGGCCTTCTTGTCGCCGTCGACACGCGCGCACGTCGGCCTCGATTGACGAGGCGGCGGCCAGCGTGGTGCCGGTGAGGTCGTCCACGAGCTGCACGTGGATGTGGCGGGCCGACCGGTTGATCACGAGGCGGGGCGTCTCGGCGCTACCCGAGATCTTCTTGCGCAGCCGGGCGTGCCGACGCAGCCGCGAGGCGCGCCGAGCCTCGGACACGTTCTGCCCCACTGGCTTACGTGTCGCTGACGCCTTATCCTTTGTGGTAGAAGCCATTTTACTTACCTGTCTTTCCGACCTTGCGGCGGATCTGCTCGCCCTCGTAGCGAACGCCCTTGCCCTTGTAGGGGTCTGGGCGCCGCAGGCGGCGGATGTTCGCCGAGATCTGGCCGACTTTCTGCTTGTCGATACCCGTGATCGAGAACTTGGTGGGCGTCTCCACCGCGAAGGTGATGCCCTCCGGCGCCTCGATCAGCACGGGATGGCTGTAGCCAAGCGCGAACTCGAGGGTGTTGCCCTTGAGCTGCACGCGATAGCCGACGCCGAAGATCTCCATCTTGGTCGTGTAACCCTCGGTGACACCGGTGATCAGGTTGGCGACCAACGTGCGCGACAGCCCGTGCAGCGAGCGGTTGCGCCGCTCGTCGTCGGGCCGGGCCACCACGATCGCTCCGTCGTCGTTGCGCGACACGGTGATCGGCTCAGCGACCGCCAGCTCCAGCGTGCCCTTCGGTCCCTTGACCGACACGTTCTGCCCATCGATCGTCACGTCAACCCCGCTGGGAATGACGACCGGCTGCTTTCCAATACGCGACATCGTTTAGTTCTCCCTCACCACACGTACGCGAGGACTTCGCCGCCCACGCCTTGGCGCGCTGCCTGACGGTCGGTGAGCAGACCCGACGACGTGGAGATGATCGCCACGCCGAGGCCACCCAGAACCCTTGGCAGGTTGGTGGATTTCGCGTAGACGCGCAGACCGGGCTTGGACACCCGGCGCAGTCCCGCGATGCTGCGTTCACGGCTGGGGCCGTACTTGAGCTGCACAACCAGCGACTTGCCCACCCGAGCATCCTCGGTGCGGAAGTCGCTGATGTAGCCCTGCGACTTGAGGATCTCGGCGATGTTGGCCTTGATCTTCGAGTGCGGCAGGGTCACCTCGTCGTGGTACGCCGAATTGGCGTTGCGCAGACGTGTCAAGAAGTCTGCGATCGGGTCCGTCATAGTCATGACAGCCGGTTCACCTTCCTCGCGGCGGTTCCCCTCCGTGCTCAAATTTTGGGAGGCCTACCGCAACTTTCTGGTTGGTCTGTGGACTGTGTGCTGTTACCAGCTGGACTTCTGCACACCCGGCAGCTCGCCGGCATGTGCCATCTCACGCAAGCAGATGCGGCACAGCCCGAACTTGCGGTAAACCGCGTGCGGGCGACCGCACTTGTTGCATCGGGTGTATCCGCGCACCTTGAACTTGGGCTTCTTGTTGGCCTTGTTGACCAGAGCCTTCTTTGCCATCTGTTCAGTTCTCCTTGAACGGAAAGCCCAGCGCCCGCAACAGCGCTCGTCCTTCGTCGTCGTTTGTCGCCGATGGTGACGACGGTGATGTCCATGCCACGGGGCCGATCAATGCTGTCCACGTCGATCTCGTGGAACACCGACTGCTCGGTCAGCCCGAAGGTGTAGTTGCCGGTGCCGTCGAACTGCTTGGGCGACAGCCCGCGGAAGTCACGGATACGCGGCAGCGCGATCGAGATCAGCCGGTCAAGGAACTCCCACATCCGATCGCCGCGCAGCGTGACGCGCGCGCCGATCGGCATGCCCTCGCGCAGTTTGAACTGGGCGATGGACTTGCGGGCCTTCCGGATCTCCGGCTTCTGTCCGGTGATCAGCGAGAGGTCGTTCACGGCGCCGTTGATCAGCTTGGCGTCGCGGGCGGCGTCGCCGACACCCATGTTCACGACGACCTTCACCACGCCGGGGATCTGCATGACGTTGGCGTAGTCGAATTCTTTGAGCAGCGCGTCCTTGATCTCCTCGCGGTAGCGCTGCTTCAAGCGCGGCAGGGTCTTCTCAGCGGTAGTCATCTCAGATGTCCTTGCCATTGGTCTTGGCGACGCGGACCTTCTTGCCGGTCTCTTCGTCGACGCGGGAGGTCACCCGGGTCGGCTTGCCGTCGGAGTCGAGCAGCATCACGTTGCTGACGTGGATCGGCGCCTCCTGGGTGACGATGCCACCGGAGGACGCTCCACGCTCGGTGCGCGAAACAGGGGTGTGCTTCTTGATCCGGTTGACGCCCTCGACGAGCACCTTGTTGCGGTCCGGGAAGGCCACCAGGACCTTGCCCTTGGCGCCCTTGTCCTTACCGGAGATCACGAGCACCGTGTCGCCCTTGTGGACGTTCATTTACAACACCTCCGGGGCGAGCGAGACGATCTTCATGAAGCTTCTTCTCGCGCAGCTCGCGGCCTACCGGGCCGAAGATGCGCGTGCCACGCGGATCGTTGTCGGGCTTGATGATGACGGCGGCGTTCTCGTCGAACTTGATGTAGCTGCCGTCGGCGCGGCGGCGCTCCTTGACGGTGCGCACGATGACGGCCTTGACGACCTCGCCGCGCTTGACGTTGCCGCCGGGGATGGCGTCCTTGACGGTGGCCACGATGATGTCGCCGATGCCTGCATAGCGCCGCGACGAGCCGCCGAGCACGCGGATGCACAAGATCTCCTTGGCGCCCGTGTTGTCGGCGACCTTCACCCGCGATTCCTGCTGAATCACTCGATCTCCTCGACCTGGTTATGTATGCATGGCAGATTCCGACCTGACATGCGCGGTCTTGCTGTTTCCTAAGGGCACGCAGGGCCTGCCGGAACGGCCGGCCGAGGTCTGCCCAAGGCAACCAGTGAATTCTAGGCGACGACCAGCTCAGAACCAAATCGCCGCTGGTCAGCCCTTCTGCCGCGAGGTGCGTGTTTGCACCCGACACACCGTCAAAACCTGACATTTCGCGCACGTTCATCTGGACGTACTGCGCCCGGTCAGACTGGATTGCGATGCCATCATGATCGCCGTTACCGCGCTTGGCCTCGCGGCCGCGTTCCTTTTCGCGTTGTCGGCGTTCCTGCAGCAACGCGCCGCGCGCGCCGCGATCGGCGAGGACGTTTCGAAGCTTCGCGATGCGTCCGGCGTCGTGCGGCTGTTGGGCAACCTGGTGCGGAATCGGACCTGGCTGGTCGGGTGGATCACGAACCTGTTCGGCGTCGCAACCCAGGCGGCGGCGCTCAAGGTCGGGTCGGTGGCGGCGGTCCAGCCGTTGATGGCGTCGCAGCTGTTGTTCGTGCTGTGCGCTGGCGTCTGGCGAGCAGCGCCGTTGGCCGTCGGCACGTGACTGGCTGTCGGCGCTGGCGGTCTGCGCCGGACTGGTGCTCCTGTTGACGGCAGGCGCTTCTCCGCTCACCGGAGCACCGCACCGGCACCGCGTGTTGATCGCGACGGTGTGCATGGTCGGCCTCATCGTGATTCTTCGCCAGCTGAGTCGGCGCACTTTCGCGTCGCTGGCGGGCCCATTGTCGGTGTCGCCGCCGGTCTGTGCCACGCCCTCAATGCCGTCTATCTGAAGCTGACGGTCGAGGATCTGTATCACGGCGGCGCGGCGGCCACGCTGTTCGACTGGCCCGTCTATGCGTTGGTCGTGACCGCGGTGAGTGGAATGTTGTTGGTACAGATAGCGTTTGCCAGCGGTCCGTTGCCGCCGGCCGTTGCCGCGATGAGCGTCACCAACCCCGTCGCCAGTTTCGTGTTGGGGATATTCGCCTTCGACGCGCCCGCACCACGCGGAGCTCGGCGTGCTTTCGGCCATCGCGGTGTCCGGAGTGCTGATCACGGTCGGCATCGTCGGCTTGGCCAACGCGTCGAGCACGCGGCGGTTGTACCGGGCCGACCGATTCATTCACACCGCAGCCGCGTTGCGCTGATCATGGTTGGCATGCAATTGACCGACGCTGTCGTGCTCGTGACCGGCGCATCGGCCGGAATCGGCCACGCCGCGGCGGCCCGCTTCGCCGCAGGAGGCGCGCACGTGCTCGTCCATGGCCGCGACCAGGACCGAACGGCCGACGTCGCACGCGAGGTCGGCGGGCGCGCCCTGATCGCGGACCTGAACTCACCGGCGGACCGGCAGCGGCTCGTCACCGAGGCACTGGACGCGTTCGGACGCGTCGACGTCCTGGTCAACAATGCCGGCTTCGGCTATTTCGGACGTGTGTCGGCTATGGCCGTCGACGTGATTCGGCGACTCGTCGAGGTCGATCTTCTGGCCTCGATCGAGCTCACGCACGCCTGTTGCCAGGGATGGTTGAAAGGAAACACGGCGCGATCTGCTTCGTGACGTCGATCGCCGGCCGCACCGGAGTCGCGGGCGAGGCCGTCTATTCGGCAACCAAGGCCGGCCTCGACGCGTTCGCCGAGAGCCTGCGGGGCGAGACCGCCGGATCCGGCGTGAATATCAGCGTCGTCGTGCCCGGTGTCGTCGACACGGGTTTCTTCGAGACGCGCGGTAGTCCCTACACACGTACGCGGCCGCGGCCGATACCCGCCGAGACGGTGGCCGACGCTGTGGTCCGAGCGGTGCAGCGCGACCGCGCCGAAGAGTGGAGACCGCGGTGGCTTCGGATCGCCCCCACCGTGCGCGCATTGGCGCCCGGCGCGTTCCGGGCCTTGGCGTCCGCTTCGGCGGTCAGGGCGATACGGCCTGACCGACCACACAGCGGAACCCGATGTGCGTCGTCGCGCTGTCCTGTGACTGCGGCGAGCGGGCCGCGGGCCGGTAGCGGTGGCAGTACTCCGGCGCGCACAGGTGCGAGCCGCCCTTGAGCGTCTGATTCACGGTTGGGTCCGGCGTGGCCGGGCCGCAACAGGACTGAACCGGACCGTCGGGCCGGTGGTGCGCCGAGAATTGCGTCGTCGTCCACTCCCACACGTTGCCGATCATGTCCAGCAGGCCGAATCCGTTCGGGGGGAAGGTGCCGACCGGTGACGTGCCCACCCAGCCCAGCGCACCGTCATTGCGGTACGGGAACCGGCCCTGCCAGGTGTTGGCCATCAACTGACCGCCAGGCGTTGCCTCGTCACCCCACGAGTAGGTGGTCGAGGCGCCGCCGCGGGCCGCGTACTCCCACTCGGCCTCGGTCGGCAGTCGACGGTCCGCCCAGCGGGCGTAGGCGGCCGCGTCGGGATAGGCGACCTGCACCACGGGGTGATCAAGCCTGTCCTCAATCCCGCTTTCCGGGCCGAACGGATGGCGCCAATTCGCGCCAGGCGCCCACTCCCACCACTGCCGCCAATCGCGCAGATCCACCGGACCGCCCGTCGGCCGGAACACCAGCGCGCCCGGCACCAGATCCTGCGGCCGCCGCACCCGGATACAGCGCGGGATCCGGCGCCCGTTCGGCGACGGTGACATAACCGGTGTCGGCGACGAATTCGGCGTACTGGGCGTTGGTCACCGGATGCCGCTCGACGGCGAATGCGCCGACCGTCACGGTGTGCACCGGCGCCTCTTCTGGATAGAACTGCGTGGAGCCCATCCGAAAGGACCCGCCAGGCAGCTCGACGAGCTCGGTAAGCATGGCTTTACGGTAGGACGATCTCGAAGTCCTCAGTCAGAACCGAAGCGGCGTCATCGAATCCGGCGGTATCCGTCGGCGCCTGCACGTGCACCGCGACGAGATAGTCGTTGCCGCTATTGGTCCACACATGGGCGATGCGGTCCTTGAATTCGATGGCGTTCTGGGGCGTATCGGACCACGCACCCATCAGCTTCTGTCCGCTGAACTCGCATAGTTGGCCGGGCAGCACGCTGACGCTGCTGACGGCCGCTTCCTCCATCAGGTCGTCGGCGTACTTCTTGAACGCAGCTGCAGGGTCGAGCTGGGTCTCGGCGATCGTGACGGTCGCCGTCATCCCATCCGGCCCGGCCAGTTGGCCACCGATATCGCCAGAGCCGGCCGACATCGACCAGCCGTCGGGAACGCCAACGGTGATCTTGGGCGCCTGAGGGTCTTTGACTTGGGCGGCCATCCGCACGCCCGGCTTGATCGGCTGCGAGCAGGCAACGGTGTTCGGTGGCACCGGCGCCCTCGTGGTCGGGACGACGCCGAAAGCGGAAGGGTCGGACTCTTGCGTCGGCTGGGTCGTCGCAGACGGCGCCGACGGCTGAACCGACGTGCCCAGATGATCAGCGGCAACGGGCGCACCGTCGCTGGTTCGGACGCAACCCGCCACCAAGCAGGCGAGCCAGAGCGCGACCAAACCAAGCCGATACATCAGTCCTTCGCGAATGCTCGGGCGAACTCGCGCTCCAAATCCACATACGGCTTGCCCGACACATCAACGTTCACCTGAGCGATGGTGCCACCCGTGAACGGGAACGGTGCCTTGTACGCGCGCGAGACCGGCGATCCGTTGTTCTTACCGACACTCAGGTTGGCGCCGGCAAGGCCGAACGTACCGGGATGGATCCTGATGCCCGAACGCGAGGCCACCTCGGCATCGTCGATATAGAGCGCGACGTCTCCGAGGGGAGTGTGACTGCCCTCCACCGTGCCCGTCCGCGTGAAGGCAACTCCGAGTGTGTGCATGCCCAGCGGCACAGCGTCCGGCGAGGACAACTGCTGCTCCTCCTCGCCTAGGAAGTTGTAGACGTACTGCAGTCGTCCGTCCTGGATGTACAGCACATGCCCGCCGTGCGCGCCGCCATGTTTGACGATCACGCCTTCGGCGCCCGTGGTGTCGATGCTGACCTCCGCGAGAACCACGAACGACCGACCCTGGATCTCCACGGCGGCACCCATGCCGACATCGGCGGTGCCTGGGTAGTAGAAGTACGACTCCCGGGTGCCTGCCAGGTAGGGCCGCCACCGCGTCATCGTCTCGAGGATGTTCAGGTCCGCCAGCGGCAGCCCGTTGTACTTCTGTGCCTCGCTCAGCCATAACGCCTTGAGATCCTCGAGCTTGTCGGGGTTCTCAGCGGCAAGGTCGCGGCACTGGCTGCGGTCGGCTTCGATGTGGAACAGCTCCCAGCGATCCTTGTCGAAGTGCGACCACCCTGCGGGTGTGGCGGCGTGCACGGTGTTGGCGAACCATCCCTTATGCCAGATGCCACGCGTGCCCAGCATGGCGTAGAACTGGGTCTCCTTGCCGGTTGGCGCAGCCGGATCATCAAGGGCCACCTTGAAACTCACACCGTCGAGCGGCTTCTGGGCTATGCCCTTCACGGTGGCAGGCGGGGTAATCTCGAGCAGGTCGTACACCGTCGGGGTGATGTCGCAGACGTTGACGTAGTTATCGCGCACCTCGCCGTGGGCAGCAATTCCCTTGGGCCAAGAGATGATTGCGGTGTCGGCGATGCCACCCTCGTGGGAGGCGTAGCGCTTGAACAGCTTGTAGGGCGTGTTGAACGCCATCGCCCAACCGATCGGATAGTGGTTGTAGGTCTCCGGCCCGCCCAGGTTGTCCATGAACCGCAGTCCTTCTTCCACGGTGTCGACGTAGCCGTTGAAGAACTTGACCTCGTTCACCGAGCCGTTCGGACCACCCTCGCCGCTGGCTCCGTTGTCGGAGATCACCACGATGATGGTGTTGTCCAACTGGCCGGATTCCTCCAAATAGTCGAGGACGCGGCCGATTTGGGCGTCGGTGTAGCTCAGGAAGCCGGCGAACACCTCGGCCATCCGGCAGAACAGCCGCTTATCGTCGTCGCCGAGCGAATCCCATGGGCGCACCGTGTCCTGCGGAGGCCACGGCTCGCCATTGGGTCCCTTGACGTCCAGGTACGGGTTTACCGGCGAAAGGTCCGTATCGGCCGGGACGATGCCGAGCTTCTTCTGGTTCTCCAGCACGATTTCGCGATAACGCTCATAGCCCATGTCGAACTTACCCGCGTACTTGTCGACCCACTCCTTGAACACATGGTGCGGTGCGTGCCCAGCCCCGGGGCAGACGTAGGAGAACCACGGCTTGTCGGGCGCGATCACTTTCGCGTCGCGGATGAATTCGATTGTCTTGTCGGCGATGTCTTTTGACAGGTGGTAGCCGTCCTCGGGCAACCCCGGCGGGGCGACTGGGTGATTGTCGTAGACGAGTTCGGGATACCACTGGTCGGTCTCGCCGCCCATGAAGCCGTAGAACCGTTCAAAGCCCCGCGACAGCGGCCAATGTCGTTTCGTGGAAGCCAGATTGGATTCCTCCAGCGGCGTCAGGTGCCACTTGCCGACGCAGTAGGTGTTGTAGCCGTTCTCGGCCAGCACCTCTGAGAGCAGGGCGGTTTCGTTCGGGATGCGCCCGTTACAGCCGGGAAAGCCGTCGGTGAACTCCTCGATGGTGGCCATCCCGACCGTGGTGGCGTTCCGCCCGGTCAGCAACGAGGCGCGGGTCGGCGAGCACAGTGCGGTGGTGTGGAACTGCGACAGCCGCACACCGCGTTCGGCGATGCGGCTCATGGTCGGCATTTCCACCAGCCCGCCGAAGCAGTCCCATGTCGCGATGCCGGTGTCATCCCACACCAGATACAAGACGTTGGGCGCATCCTCGGGCGCCGTCGGCGCGGCGTAGGGGCCCCAGTCCGGCTCCGAATCCCGAATGTCCAGCTCGATCTTGCCGTTGAATTCCGTCGCCATGGCCCGGAGGTTACCCCGGTGATGTGACCTGAGACTGAGAAATTGACGACGGCGGCACTACGGTCTTGCGGTTCAGCCACCGTCGCACCGCCAGGAACGGGATACTCCAGCCCAGCCACGCGCCAAGGCCGGCCACGAACCACACGAAGTGCTCCTCGTTGCCGCCAAAGACGCTGTCCTGCAACGGCAGTGCAGCGCAATGAACAACACCGGTGTCCAGATCCGGTTGGTGATGATGGACAACGCCAGCGTCGCGCTGAGGATCATGTACCGCCGATGCTGTGCGAACCGCCGTTGCCGCGCGGCAAGGTAACCGTTGGTCGTGAACCACAGCCACAGCGACGCGAGGAAAACATTGCTGACGGCCAGGAACGGGCCGAAGGGCGTCGCAGCCCCGATCACCATGGCGCACACCGCGGCGGGAATCGCCGCGCAGACGTAGACCCGCCCGACCCGTCGGTGCAAGGCAGGCCGGCGCACGCGCAGTCCTGGCCAGATCTGCGCCACCGCCGACACCATCGCCACGCTGGCGAACATGACGTGGCCCACCAGCAGCGGATAGTGCAACGCGAACGTCGCGGGCACCCGCGTCCCGCCGGTGAAGTACGGCGGAAGCGAGTAGGCCAAGAATGCGACGACGACGACCGCGAGCGCGCGAGCGGGCCATTTCTTGTCGGGAGCGAGAGATGCGTATGCCATACGCATAAGCGTACGGCATACGCTTCCGGTTCGCCTAGCGTTTAGGCTGACGGGTGATGACGACCGACGAGCCGCTGCCCCGAGTGCTGGAGATCCTGTGGCGCGACACACCGCCGGCCAGGCGCACCCGGGGACTGAGCCGCGAAGCCATCGTCGCGGCGGCCATCGAGTTGGTCGAGGACGAGGGCCTCGGCGCGTTGTCGATGGCGCGGCTGGCCGAGCGGCTTGGCTGCGGCACCATGTCGCTGTATCGCCACGTCGCCAACAAGGACGAGTTGGTGACGTTCATGTTGTCGACCGCGCCGGAGCCACCACCCACACCGGCCGATCAGTCGGATTGGCATGGCGCGCTTACCGATTGGGCCGCCGGGCTGTGGGACATCTACCACCGGCACCCGTGGATCCTGCAGACCGCCGCCGCAGGCCCGCCCGCGGACCCGGGACAGCTGGCGTGGCTGGACGCCGGGCTTGCCGCGCTGGGCGGTACCGGCCTTGCCGAGCGGGACAAGCTGGCCGCCGTCATGGCGGTACTGCACTACGTCCGCGGCGCCGCCGCACTGGACATCGAGGCCATCCAGACCAACCTGTCCAACTATCCCGCGCTGCTTCGACGGCTGTTGACCGCCGACCGGTTCCCTGCGCTGACGGCGGCCGTCGCAGCCGGAGTGTTCGATCAGCAGAACGACGACCCTCGGGCCGAGTTCCGCTCGGGGCTGCGTCAGCTGCTCGACGGCATCGCCGCGAAGGTCACTTAGGCGCGTTCGCGGTTAAGAACGGTCGTTCGGCCCGTGACTTCGCGGTGGCGACGTAGCCGGTAGCGCTGCGGGGACATGGCAGCGGTGGAAGTATGCCGAGCGTGGCGACAAGCAAACCGCAGACCATCGCATATCCGGCACCGGGTTCGCGCCCGCATGGCCACGACGACTTCGCGGTGGACCCGCACGTGGTCGTGCTGTTCGGCGCGACGGGCGACCTGGCGAGGCGAAAGCTGATCCCGGGCCTGGCCTTTCTGGACCAGTCCGAGCTGACACCCAACATCGAGATCGTCGCGACCTCGCTCGAGGATTTCACCAGAGACGAGTTCCTCGAGCTGGCCAAGGAGGCCATCGAGGACTTCGGGACCCACAAGCTGACGAAGGAGCAGTGGACCCGCTTCGCCGAAACCGTCGACTACGTGCCACAGGGCGCGGGCCCCCAGGCGCTGGCCGACGCCGTCGCGAAGGCCGAAGCGAAGCTTGGGTCCGACGTGCGGCGGCTGCACTATCTCTCGGTACCGCCGAAGGCCGCCCGCGCGGTGATCACGATGCTGCGCGACGCGAACCTGGTCGACCGGTCGCGCGTGGTGATGGAGAAGCCGTTCGGCACCGACCTTGCGAGCGCGGTGGAGCTGAATGCGTTTGTGCACGAGACGTTCCGCGAGAGGCAGATCTTCCGCATCGACCACTTTCTCGGCAAGGAGGCCGCGCAGAACATCCTGGCATTCCGGTTCGCCAACGGCCTGTTCGAGCCGATCTGGAACCGCAACTTCATCGACCACATCCAGATCGACATCCCCGAGACCCTGGGTCTGGACGAACGCGCCAACTTCTACGAGAGCACCGGTGCCTTCAAGGACATGGTGGTGACGCATCTGTTCCAGGTGATGGCGTTCGTCGTGATGGAGCCACCGACCGCGTTGGAGCCCCGCGCCATCAGCGAGGAAAAGAACAAGGTTTTCCGGTCGATGCTGCCGATCGAGCCTGCCAACGTCGTTCGTGGCCAATACACCGGCTACCGCGAATGCGACGGTGTGGCAAAGGATTCCGACACCGAGACCTTCATCGCGCTCAAGGTCGGCATCGACAACTGGCGCTGGGCCGGTGTGCCGATCTATCTGCGGACCGGCAAGCGGATGGCCGAGGGCATTCGCATCATCTCGATTGCGTTCAAGGAGGCGCCGCGCACGATGTTCCCGCCCGGCTCCGGCGTCGGCTCCCAGGGTCCCGACCATCTGACGTTCGACCTTGCCGACGCGTCGAAGGTGTCACTGTCGTTCTACGGAAAGCGACCGGGGCCGGGAATGAAGCTCGACAAACTGTCGATGCAATTCTCGACGCAGGAGGTCGACACGGCCGGCGATGTGCTTGAGGCCTACGAGCGGTTGATACTGGACGCGATGCGCGGCGACCACACGCTGTTCACCACAGCCGAGGGCATCGAATCGCTGTGGGAGCGATCGGCCGACCTGCTGGCCGACCCGCCGCCCTCCAAGCCGTACCCGCCGGGGACCTGGGGCCCCAACGCGATTCACCAACTGATCGCGCCCAACGCGTGGCGGCTGCCGTTCGAGCGAGGCTGGCGCGAGGCCAAGAACAACGGCGACTAATCGTCGAATGTGCGCTCACTGCGAAATCAGTCCAATTCGTCGCAGTGGCCGCACTTTCGGCGCAAACGACAAAACCCCCGGGCATACCGGGGGCTTCTGTCGCTAAGAACTACTTGGCTCTTTCGAGGACCTCGACGAGCCGCCAGCGCTTGGTGGCCGACAGCGGACGGGTCTCCATCAGCGAAACCCGGTCGCCGATACCGGCGATGCTGTTCTCGTCGTGCGCCTTGACCTTCGTCGTGGTCCGGATGATCTTGCCGTACAGCGGATGCCGGTGACGGGCTTCGAGCTCGACCACGATGGTCTTCTGCATCTTGTCGCTGACGACATACCCGATGTGCAGTCTTGCGGCGACCGCGCGGCTTCTCGCTGGGCGGGGTGTACTTCGGGCCCTTCTCCGTGGCCTTAGCTGCTGTCTTCTCTGCCATTACGATTCCTCACCGGTGGGTCCGGAAGCCAGACCCAACTCACGTTCGCGCAGCACTGTGTACACACGCGCAATTTCCTGACGCACCGTACGAAGCCGACGGTTGTTGGCGAGCTGACCGGTCGCCATCTGGAAGCGCAGATTGAACAGCTCTTCCTTGGACTCGCGCAGCTTGTCCGTCAGCTCGACGTCGGTCATCTCGCGCAGTTCGCCTGGCGAGGTTCCCACTGCCATCAGAACTGCTCCTCTCGGGTAACGATGCGTGCCTTGATCGGCAGCTTGTGGATCGCGCGGGTCAGTGCTTCCCGTGCGGTTTTCTCATCGGGGTAGCTCAGCTCGAACAGCACGCGGCCCGGTTTGACGTTGGCCACCCACCACTCCGGCGAGCCCTTGCCCGAACCCATGCGGGTTTCGGCGGGCTTCTTGGTCAGCGGGCGGTCAGGGAAGATGTTGATCCACACCTTGCCGCCACGCTTGATGTGCCGGTTGATGGCGATACGAGCGGACTCGATCTGCCGGTTGGTGAGGTAGGCGTGCTCCAGTGCCTGGATGCCGTATTCGCCGAAACTCACCGACGTGCCACCACTGGCCATGCCGCGCTGACGCGGGTGGTGTTGCTTGCGGTGCTTGACCTTGCGGGGAATCAACATGACTAGCTCTCCGTGTTCTCCGTTGCACGGCGAGCTTCGACGGCAGCCTCGGGAGCAGCCTCAACGACCGGTTCTGGCGCAGCCGAGGCGTCCTCGGCTCCCCCTGCGGCACGACCGGCGTCGGTGCTCGTCGCGGTGGTACCCGATGCGCCGCTACGACGCGGGCGGGTGCCCGACGGGCGCTCGCGACGCGGACGATCCGCGCCGGCCGGAACCGCCGCGGTCAGCTCGCGCTTGCCGCCGACGATGTCGCCCTTGTAGATCCACACCTTCACGCCGATGCGGCCGAAGGTCGTCTTGGCCTCGTACAGGCCGTAGTCGATGTCGGCGCGCAGCGTGTGCAGCGGCACCCGGCCCTCGCGGTAGAACTCCGAGCGGCTCATCTCGGCGCCGCCGAGGCGGCCCGAGCACTGCACCCGGATGCCCTTGACGTTGGGCTGACGCATCGCCGACTGGATGGCCTTGCGCATCGCGCGACGGAACGCCACGCGGTTCGAAAGCTGCTCTGCCACACCCTGCGCCACCAGCTGAGCCACCGACTCGGGGTTCTTCACCTCGAGGATGTTCAGCTGCACCTGCTTGCCGGTCAGCTTCTCCAGGTCGGCGCGGATGCGGTCGGCCTCGGTGCCGCGGCGGCCGATGACGATGCCCGGCCGCGCGGTGTGGATGTCAACGCGAACCCGGTCACGGGTGCGCTCGATCTCCACGTCGGCGATGCCGGCGCGCTCCAGACCGGTGGCCAGCAGCCGACGGATCGCCACGTCTTCCTTGACGTAGTCCTTGTACTGCTTGTCGGCGTACCACCGAGACTTCCAGTCGGTGGTGATACCCAGCCGGAAGCCGTGGGGATTGATTTTCTGGCCCACTACTCCGAGCCCTCCTTCGCTTCGTCAGAAGCTTCAGCAGTCTTCTTGGCGGCGGCCTTCTTGGCCGGAGCCTTCTTCGCAGCCGCCGTGGCGGTTGCCTTTTCAGGTGCCTTCTTGGCGGCCGCCTTCTTGGCGGGCGCCTTCTCAGGAGCCGTCGTCTCAACGCGCCGACGGTCGCAGGCGCCGTCTTGGCCGCGGCAGCCTTGCTGCCCTGGGCGCGACGTGCGCGCGCGGCGCTGACCGACCGGCCGCCACCCCGCTCTTCCTTGGACGGGCGGCTCTCCACGATCACCGTGATGTGGCTGGTGCGCTTGCGGATTCGGAACGCACGCCCCTGGGCGCGCGGCCGGATGCGCTTGGCGGTCGGGCCCTCGTCGGCGTAGACGGTGGCTACCACGAGGGTGGACGGATCCAGACCCTCGTTGTTCTGCGCGTTGGCCGCGGCGCTGGCGATCACCTTGGCGACCGGCTCGCTGGCGGCCTGCGGCGCCCAGCGCAGGATGTCCAGCGCGTCGGTCACCGACTTGCCACGCACCAGGTCGATGACCCGGCGCGCCTTCGACGCCGAGACGTGCACGAAGCGCGCCTTGGCGACCGCGGACGGATATTCAGTCGTCGTAGTCATTACCGGCGCTTAGCCTTCCGGTCGTCCTTGATGTGACCCTTGAACGTGCGGGTCGGTGCGAACTCGCCGAGCTTGTGCCCGACCATCGCCTCGGTGACGAACACCGGGACATGCTTGCGGCCGTCGTGGACCGCGAACGTGTGCCCGATGAAGTCGGGGATGATGGTCGAACCGACGCGACCAGGTCTTGATGACCTGCTTGGTGTTCTTCTCGTTCTGTACGTCGACCTTCTTGAGCAGATGGTCGTCGACGAACGGGCCCTTCTTGAGGCTGCGTGGCATCGGCTTACTCCTGGCTACGTCTACCGGTGGTGCTTCTTGCCGGTGCGCCGGCGTCGGACGATGAGCTTGTCGCTCTGCTTGTTGCGATTGCGGGTGCGGCCCTCGGGCTTGCCCCACGGGCTGACCGGGTGACGGCCGCCGGAGGTCTTACCCTCGCCACCGCCGTGCGGGTGGTCGACCGGGTTCATCACGACACCGCGGACGGTGGGGCGCTTGCCCTTCCACCGCATGCGGCCGGCCTTGCCCCAGTTGATGTTGGCCTGCTCGGCGTTGCCGACCTCGCCGACCGTGGCGCGGCAGCGCACGTCGACGCGGCGGATCTCACCGGACGGCATGCGCAGCGAGGCGTATGTGCCCTCCTTGCCCAGCAGCTGGATGCTGGCGCCGGCAGACCTGGCCATCTTGGCGCCGCCACCGGGCCGCAGCTCGACCGCGTGGATCACGGTGCCTGCGGGGATGTTGCGTAGCGGCAGGTTGTTGCCGGGCTTGATGTCGGCATTGGCGCCGGACTCCACGATGTCGCCCTGCGAAAGCCCCTGCGGCGCAATGATGTAGCGCTTCTCGCCGTCGAGGAAGTGCAGCAGCGCGATGTTCGCGGTGCGGTTGGGGTCGTACTCGATCTGCGCGACCTTGGCGTTGACGCCGTCCTTGTCGTTGCGACGGAAGTCGATCACGCGGTAGGCACGCTTGTGGCCACCGCCCTTGTGCCGGGTGGTGATGCGGCCATGCGCGTTACGACCGCCCTTGCCGTGCAGCGGGCGAACCAGCGACTTCTCCGGATGCGTCGCGAGTGATCTCGGCGAAATCGGAGACGCTGGCACCGCGACGACCGGGGGTCGTCGGCTTGTACTTGCGAATTCCCATGATTCTCTAGGTCTCTCTGCTTCCCGCCGGCTAGGCCGGCGCTCCGAACAGGTCGATGGGCTTGCTGCCCGCGGCCAGCGTGACGATGGCGCGCTTGGTGTTCTTGCGCTTGCCGAATCCGGCGCGGGTGCGCTTGCGCTTGCCCTGCCGATTGAGGGTGTTGACCGAGTCGACCTTGACCTTGAAGATCTTCTCGATCGCGATCTTGATCTGCGTCTTGTTCGAGTCGGGGTGCACGACGAACGTGTACACGTTGTCCTCGATCAGCCCGTAGGACTTCTCCGAGATGACCGGGGCCAGGATGATGTCGCGGGGGTCAGTGACGGTCGCCATCAGGCCGAAACCTCCTCGTGCAGTCTTCGGTGTTGGCGCTGATGTAGGCGTTCAGCGCCTCCACGCTGAACACCACGTCGTCGGCCTTCAGCACGTCGTACGTGTTGAGCTGGTCGGGCGAAAGCACATGCACACCAGGCAGATTGCGCGCGGACAGCGCGCCTGCCTCGTCGCTGCGGCCGATCACGACCAGCACCTGCTTGTGCTCGGTCAGCGTGGCCAGGAACGCCTTGGCGCTCTTGGTCGACGGGGTCTGACCCTCCACCAGCTCGGTGACGGCGTGGATGCGGCCGTTGCGCGCCCGGTCCGAAAGCGCGCCGCGCAGGGCGGCGACGATCATCTTCTTGGGCGTGCGCTGGCTGTAGTCGCGCGGCTTGGGGCCGTGCACCACGCCACCGCCGGTGAACTGCGGCGCACGCGTCGAACCCTGACGGGCGCGGCCGGTGCCCTTCTGCCGGTACGGCTTCTTGCCGCCGCCGCGAACCTCGCCGCGGGTCTTGGTCGAGTGCGTGCCCTGACGGCCCGCGGCCCGCTGCGCCTCGACCACCTGGTGCATCAGCGCGATGTTGGCCTCGACGTCGAACAGCTCGGCGGGCAGCTCGACAGAGCCGTCCTTCTTGCCCGCCGGGGTGTGGACGTCGATCTTGAGAGTGTTGGCAGCCATCTTACTTCTCGCCTCGCTTGATCGCGCTGCGGACCATCACCAGTCCGCCGTTGCGTCCGGGGATCGCGCCCTTGATCAGCAGCACGCCGTTCTCGGCATCCACCTTGTGCACCACCAGGTTCTGGGTAGTCACGCGGTCGCTGCCCATCCGGCCCGACATGCGCGTGCCCTTGAACACCCGGCCGGGGGTGGCGCAGCCACCGATGGATCCGGGACGACGGTGCACCGCCTGGGCGCCGTGGCTGGCGCCCTGGCCCTTGAAGCCGTGGCGCTTCATGGTGCCTGCGAAGCCCTTGCCCTTGGAGGTGCCGGTCACGTCGACGAAGGTGCCGTCGGCGAAGATCTCGGCGGTCAACTCCTGGCCGACCTCGTACTCGGCGGCGGCGGCCTCGTCGTCGAGCCGGAACTCGGCGATGTGACGGCGCGGGTTGACACCCGCCGCGGCGTACTGCCCGGTGAGGGGCTTGTTCACCTTGCGCGGGCTGATCTCGCCGTAGGCGAGTTGCACTGCGCTGTAGCCGTCGCGCTCCGGGGTACGGATCATCGTCACGACGTTGGGGCCGGCCTTGACGACCGTCACCGGCACGACCTTGTTGTTCTCGTCGAACACCTGCGTCATGCCCAGCTTGGTGCCCAGAATGCTCTTTCTAGCCATTTCTCTTGGGTCTCCTACTGGATGTTGACGTCGACGCTTGCCGGCAGATCGATGCGCATCAGGGCGTCAACGGTCTTCGGCGTCGGGTCGAGGATGTCGATCAGTCGCTTGTGCGTACGCATCTCGAAGTGCTCCCGCGAGTCCTTGTACTTATGCGGGGACCGGATGACGCAGTACACGTTCTTCTCAGTCGGCAGCGGCACAGGACCAACCACGCTGGCGCCGGTACGGGTGACCGTTTCCACGATCTTGCGCGCCGAGGCGTCAATAGCCTCGTGGTCGTAGGCCTTGAGCCTGATGCGGATCTTCTGTCCCGCCACGCTTCTCCTACCTCACTCCTACTGGGGTCCCCGCGCATGTCGCGCTGGTATGCCGCCGCTGTTCATCTGTCTGTGGTCCACCGGCCCCCGCGGTCGGGCGTGTCGCCCTTACGCACACTCAGCCGCGGCAGAAATCGTCGCGATCGAGAGATGGGGACCGGATGCGCCCGTTAGGGTGCTGGTCGTATGCCCCGGCCAGGCGCGAACCCGGCTCAAGGCAACCCGAACAGTATGCCCTAGATGTGGGGCCTCATCCAAATCTCTGGCCGTGGAGAACCCGCGACTACCTTACTCCAGAGTAAGGTAGGCCGGCATGGCAGCCTCGACCACCACCTATCGCATGTGGAAACGCCTCTCCGAGCGGCCAGGCGGAAGCCGGCTGTTCTCGGCTGCCGCGATGGTGCGGGTGCCGTATTTCGCGTCGATCGTGCCGCACGTGGTGCGGATGGAGCCGGGCTTCGCCGAGGTCACGGTCCCAAGTGGTTCTTCGTCTACAACCATCTGCACACCGTGCACGCGATCGCGTCGTGCAACGCCGCCGAGATCGCGATGGGCATGCTGATGGAGGCCACGGTGCCGACCAGCCATCGCTGGATCCCCAAGGCGATGAATGTGCAGTACCTCCAGAAGGCGACGACCGGGCTGCGGGCGCAGGCACGGCTGGAGCTCCCTGACTTCGATCGGATCACCGACGGCGTCGGAGATCATCGTGCCCGTCAGCGTCGTCGACAAGTCCGGAACCGAGGTCGTGCACGCCGACATCACGTGTTGGGTCACCCCGGCCTGAGCGATTTTGGCGCGCTAACCTTCGCTGGCACTTCGCTCAGCGTGGATATCCGCGCCGAGCTCACGGGTCGAGGTACGTGCCGTGGCCCTCGCGCACCAGGCCGTCGCCGCCGAAGGTCAGCACCTCGTTGACCAACTGGCCGCGATGGTTGCGGTAGTTGATCACCAAGGTCGACTCACCGCTGTACACACCGATCAGCTCGAAGTGCAGTTCGCTTTGTTGGCTCAACGCGGCCGTCCAGTAGTCGCGCAGCGCGGCCTTGCCGCGCACCACTCCCCCGCTCTCGGGCACCACACGCGCTGCCACTGGCGAGGTGAACACGACGTCGTCGCTGAAATGGGCCAGCACGGCTTCGATGTCGTGGGCATTCCACGCCCCCATCCATTCCTCGGCATACGTGTCCGGATCGGGAGTCGGCACAGCGCCCTAACCTTTCATGCTCGCCCAGAACGCGCACTGGTGCGTTTCGTCGAAGTCGGTGATCACTCTGCTTCCGTCCGGCTGAAACGACAACCGCTTTTCGTCGGCACCGAACGCCGGCCACTGCGGACCGGGCTCGGCGGTGCTGACGAAGTGCGCCCAGTTGTCGATCATCTGATCCGCCACCGCCTGCTGCGGGGGGTTCAGCGGCGGAGCGTTACCGATGTCGAACAGGTATCGCAGCTCCAGCGAATGGCTCGCCCCCACCGGGAACGGCAACTGGCGCATCGCGTCTGGCGCGGGCGCGTCTGCGATCGTTGAACTCGTAGGCGTAGACGGGTTCGGTTCTTGCCAACGTGTCGGCCATGCGGTCGGCTAGACAGGCGAAATCACCGTCGGTCACCGCCGCCGAATATGCAAGCGGCACACTTGCATACCTGTCCAAGGGGTAGTGCGCTTCGACGGCGCCGGCATTCGGCCCAAAGGTGTCCGCGAGAAGTTCCGGATACTGGTCCGCCGTATATCCCTTCCCGCGCATATATTGCAGCGCGACGAACAGCGTGAACTCGTCGTGGTTGCTGCCGATCATCACGGGAACGCGGGCCGCCCGCCCCTCGGCGAACCCGGTCATCGGGTCAACCGGCAGCACCGTCGTTGCCGTGGCAGGGCCCGAGAGCGCGTCACGGCCGATGTTGTAGTACCAGACCGGCACTCGCAGCTTGTCCGCAGGCAATGCGCGCAGGCACTGCGCAGCGGATTCGGGTTGGCCGCAACCAACTTCGGCCGCGTAGTCCAGGCTGACCTTCTCCGCGACGGGCAACGCCACCTGCGCCTGACACGGCCCGCTCTGGATGATCGCCGCCCGGAACAACCCGGCCGAGTCCGGCGCGACGAGGTGATCGCACACCGACTGTGGCGCCCGCCGATTCACCGGCGAGGGTGACCTTGTGCGGGGTCGCCCCCGAACGTGGCGATGTTGTCACGCACCCACCGCAGCGCCGCCTGCTGATCGGCCAGGCCGTAGTTGCCGACGGCGCCCTGCGGGCCGAGGGCGGGGTGGGCCAGGAAGCCAAGCGCACCGAGTCGGTAGTTGAGCGTGACGACGATGATGTTGCCCCGCGATGCCAGCCTGTTGGCGAGGTAGAGGCCACCGTCGCCGTTGGCGAACCCGCCGCCGTGGATCCACACCATCACAGGACGGTGCTCGTCGTTGGTGCGCGGGGTCCACACATTGAGGGTCAGGCAGTCCTCGCTGGTCCTGTCTGCCAAGCTCCAGGTCCGCACCCGGATCCTGGATACATCGCGGGCCCGTATCGGGTGGCGTCACGAACCCCCTGCCACGCAGGCACCGGAGCGGGCGGCTGCCAGCGCAGCGGCCCGATCGGCGGTGCGGCATAAGGGATTCCCGCGAACAGGCGGTGATCCGGCGCGACGACGCCCCGGACCGCCCCGGCAGCGGTCTGCACCACGGCCGGATCAGCCGGCGTCGACGTGGCGGAACTTGTGGCGGCGTCACCGCCGCGGCCACAACCCGCCGCCAGCAGGACCGCCAGCACGAGCGCAAGCGCGCGACGGCCTGGGCGGTGAACCGTTGCGGGCAGCACGAGGTCCGAGCCTAACGGCACCGCTCGAAACCAGGCCTTCCCTAACGTGGCCCCCATCACATACACTCCAAACTTGACACCCGTCAAGTTTGACTGCGAGGAGCCTGTATGAGCACGCCGACGATGGACGACGCCGCGAAGGTTTTTGCCGATCCGACGGCCTATGCCGATGACGCACGTCTGCACGCGGCGCTGACCCATCTGCGGGCGAACAATCCCGTGGCGTGGGTGGACAACCCGCCGTACCGACCGTTCTGGGCGATCACCAAGCACGCCGACATCATGGCCATCGAGCGCGCCAACAACCTGTTCCTGTCCGAGCCGCGGCCGCTGCTTTCCACCGCCGCGGCCGACGACTTCGCCAAGGAGCAACTCGACGCCGGGATGGGTCTGCGCACCCTCATCCACATGGACGATCCGCATCACCGCAAGGTCCGGGCCATCGGCGCGGACTGGTTCCGCCCCAAGGCCATGCGCGACCTGAAGGTGCAAACCGACCTTCTGGCCAAGCGCTACGTCGACCGGATGCGCGACATCGGCCCGGAATGCGACTTCGTCACCGAGATCGCGGTGAACTTCCCGCTCTACGTGATCATGTCGCTGCTCGGCCTGCCCGAGGAGGATTTCCCGCGGATGCACCAGCTGACGCAGGAGATGTTCGGCGGCGACGACGAGGAGTACAACAAGCGCGGCACCACCCCGGAGGAGCAGCTCGCAGATTCTGCTCGACTTCTTCGCGTACTTCTCTGCGCTGACGGCGTCACGCCGCGAACACCCGACCGAGGACCTGGCGTCGGCGATCGCCAACGGCCGCATCGACGGCGAGCCGTTGTCCGATGTCGACACCGCGTCGTACTACGTGATCGTCGCCAGCGCAGGCCACGACACCACCAAGGACGCGATCTCCGGCGGGCTGCTCGCGCTGATCGAAAACCCCGACGAGCTAACGCGATTGCGCGACAACATGGACCTGATGCCGACCGCGGTCGAGGAGATGATCCGGTGGACCACCCCGGTCAAGGAGTTCATGCGCACCGCCGCCGAAGACACCACCGTTCGCGGTGTGCCCATCGCCAAGGGTGAATCCGTCTACCTGGCTTATGTTTCCGGCAACCGGGACGAAGAGGTGTTTGACGAACCGTTCCGCTTCGACGTCGGCCGAGACCCCAACAAACATGTCGCGTTCGGGTACGGGGTGCACTTCTGCCTCGGCGCCGCGCTGGCGCGGATGGAGATGAACAGCCTCTACTCCGAACTGATCCCGCGGCTGGAGTCCATCGAATTGGCCGGTGAGCCAGAACTGGCCGCCACCACCTTCGTCGGCGGACTCAAACACCTGCCGATTCGCTACTCACTGAAGTGATCTCGGAGGGATCCTTCGCGAAGCATTTGAGGAACCCGTCGACGGCGGCGATCGCAACCGCCTGGTAATCGAAGTCTGCCAGCGTACTGATCCTGCCGAAGGCCAGCGGGCCGATAAGCAGCGCGAAAGCCATCGAGCGGTCGACGGGTTTGAGCTCCGCGGCGGCCTCGGGGCTGTCGAAGATCTCGTCGAACGGCGCCGAATACTGTTCAGCGAGGCGTTCGCGCAAGCGATCGCATCTCCGGGCTGGTCAGCCTCGTGACGGTCGGGCAGCTGCCCGATGTCCGGCCCCAGCGACAGCCACGCCATCGCCGTCAACATCGTCGGCACCTCGGCGATCGACTGGGCCCACGCCCCGACGATGGCGATAAGACGATCGCGCAGCGACCCCTCGTCCGGTGGCATCGGCGCAGGCGGTATGAGGCTCATGAACGACGCGGCCAAAAGGTCGTTGGCGCTTGAGAAATGGCGATACAGCGTGGCCCGCGCGACGTTGGCGCTGCGGGTGACCGCGTCGATGGTCACCGCGCTTGGGCCACCCGAACGCAGCAGCGCCGTCGCGGCATCGAGCAATCGCGCCCGCGAGCGGGCAGGCCGCGGATCGCTACGTCCGCGGCTGCACATCCATGCTCCCACCACCCTTCCCACCAAATGAGACTATCGGTCTCTGACCGAGACTGTTAGTCTCAAAAGTATCCACCGTAGGAAGGCGGCGACGATGGTCGACACGCTCGACCGATCCGATCAGGATAACGACGCGTCAATCACCAACCTGTCCAAGCGCAGACGCGTCTGGCTGCTGACGGTCGCGAGTACCGACGTGCTGTTGGTGATCACGTCAATGGTCGCGCTCAACGCGGCACTTCCCGATCTCGCCCTGGCAGACCTCGGCGACGCAGGGCCAACTCACCTGGATCGTCGACGGCTACACGTTGGTGTTGGCGTGCCTGCTGTTGCCTGCGGGCGCCATCGGCGACCGCTATGGACGACGCGGCGCGCTGCTCATCGGCCTGGCCATCTTCGGGCTCGCCTCCATCGCGCCGGTGATGCTCGACAGCCCCATGCAGATCATCATCGCGCGGGCGGTGGCAGGCGCCGGCGCCGCGTTCATCATGCCCGCGACACTGTCGCTCTTGACGGCCGCCTTCCCGAAGTCGGAACGCAATAAGGCCGTTGGGATTTGGGCGGGCATGGCGAGCTCCGGTGCCGTCTTCGGATTTCTTGGCACCGGAATACTGATGCACTACTTCTCGTGGCAGTCGATCTTCTATGCGTTCACGGCCGCGGCGGTCGGCATGTTCATCCTCACGTGCACGATCGGGTCGTCGCGCGACGAAAGCGCGACACCGATCGACTGGATCGGCGCGGTGCTCATCGGTGCCGCCGTCGCCGTGTTCGTGTTCGGCATCATCCAGGCCCCCGATCGCGGCTGGACCAACCCGGTGGTGTGGGGATGCATGGCCGCAGGCGTCGCACTCGCGGTCGCGTTCGCGATCGTGGAATTACGCCGCACGCATCCGCTGCTCGACATCCGGCTGTTCACCAGGCCGGATTTCGCGACCGGCGCAGTCGGGATCACCTTCCTGTTCTTCGCCAACTTCGGCTTCTTCTTCGTCGCCATGCAATACATGCAGCTGATCCTGGGCTACAGCCCGCTGGGAACGGCGTTCGCGCTCGTGCCACTGGCCATACCGATCCTGATCCTCGGGGCCACGTTACATCTGTATCTGCCCAAGATCGGACTGAGAACGGCGGTCGCGGTCGGACTGCTTCTCATCGCGATCGGCCTGTTCTGCATGCGGGTGTTCGATGCAAATTCGACCTATCTCGACTTTCTGTGGCCCATCCTCATCGTCAGCGCGGGCATCGGGTTGTGCGTTGCGCCGACGACGTCGGCGATCATGGGCGCGGTCCCCGACGAGAAACAGGGGGTTGCGTCGGCCGTCAACGACACGACGCGCGAGCTCGGCGCCGCCATCGGCATCGCCGTCGCCGGGTCGGTGGTTGCCGCCCAGTACAGCAATCTGCTCCGCCCCGCCCTCGCCGGCTTCCCCGAGCAGGTTCGAGGTCCGGCTCTGGAATCCCTGGCCCAGGCGCTCGCCGTCGCCGGGCAGATGGGGCCTCAGGGCAGGCAGGTTGCGCAGCTCGCGGAGAGTGCCTTCCTACAGTCGATGCATTTGTCTCTGCTGATCTTGGCCGTGATCATCGCTGTCGCAGCGGTTTTCGTCGGCATCTGGGCGCCAGGCCGCAACGGCCAGCAGCTCCGATTCGTGCAGCGACTGAGATCGCGCTCGCCGTCTTCAGATGATGAACTCGGCGGCCCGGTGCCCGATCATCACGATCGTGGCGTGCGGGCCTCGGCTGGTGATGGTGGGAAGCACCGAGCCGTCGACAACCCATAGCCCGTCGACACCGCGCACACGGCATCGGGCGTCCACGACGGCATCCGCGTCCCCGTCGACGCCCCATCGGCGCAGTGCCCGCCAGGTGCTGCGACGTAGACCATGACACCTGCCCGACTTCTGCTGTCGCGCCGGCCAATTCGCGCGCCAGCTCCGCACCGGCCTCGAGCAGCGGCGACGTCGGCGGGCTCGTGGTCGTAGCGGTGCTCGATGATCGGCGGCACGTCCGGGTCGGCGGACGCCAACGTCACCCGGCCACGGGACCGCGGGCTGCATCAGCGCGACCCCGATGTGCGGCCTGTCGGCGGGATCGTCGTCGCCGTCCGCTGATCATGGCTCCGAATCCGGCTGTGTAGGGCCGGATCTCGAGACCACTGTCGGTGGTGAGCACCGCCTCCAGCGGCGGCAGCCCGTGGCTGGCCGACCAGTCCACCGGCAGCACCCATTCCGGGTGATCCGCAGACGCAACGCCAACGGGCAGGTCCGCCACCACAGGCACCCCCGCGGCCCGCAGCACACTCTGCGGCCCGATGCCGGACAGCATCAGCAGATGCGCCGATCCAATTGCCCCCGCGGACAACACGATCCGATCTGCTGTCAGGTCGATCGCGCCGTCGGGCCCTACACAGTCGACGCCGACGGCCCTGCCTCCGCTGATCCGCACGCGTCCGACCCGTGTGTTGGTCAGCAGGGTGAGGTTGGTGCGCGCCATCGCGGGCCGCAGGTAGGCGCCGCCAGGGCCGACCCGGGTTCCCCCGTTGATGTTGAGCGGAACGGCGCCGATGCCGGTCGGTAGCGGATCGTCCAGCGTGGCGCCGTTGAGGTCGTCGACCCACCTATACCCAGCCTCGCCGGCGGCACGAACGAAAGCTGCTGTGCAGCCGTCGAATTCGGCGACCCGGCGGACTGAGATCGGCCCGTCGGCGCCGTGCACGGCAGTGTCGAAGTCCAGGTCGGTTTCGACGGCGCGGAAGTGCGGCAGCACGTCGTCCCACGTCCAGCCCGGCAATGCCCCAGCCGTCGAAATCCGTTGGCAGACCGCGGCAGAAGTAGCCGCCGTTGACCGCCCCTGAGCCGCCGACCACCGCGCCCCGCATGATCTGCGCCTGGCGCGGCGGGTAGTCGGTCAGCGTGGTCGCGTAGCGCCGGACCACCGAGCTCGCCGTCGCCGATCGGCAGCCGCAGTCCATCGCGATCTGGCTCACCACCGCGGGTCGGACGGGCCAGGGCCCGCCTCGACGACCGTCACCCGGCACGCGGATCCGCGGAAAGGCGTTCGGCCAGAACGCAACCAGCACTGCCAGCACCGACGATCAGCACATCGTGTGCAAGGGGGCGGTTCAGGTCCGGATCTGCGGTTTGAGCGCGCCCAGATTGCGCTCGCGAACCACGCCCTGCCACAGCCCGAGACCGTAGGCGATGTCGTCGAGACGCTTGAGCAGGAGGTAGGCGGGCAGCCCGACCCGCTTGACCTCGTCGTCGGCGTTGCCGTTGCGGGTGACCCAGTCGACCACCCCGTCGACGACGGCGGCGACCAGAACCACCTGGCGGCAGCGCCGGGACAACAGCGCCGCGACCAGTGCGATGGGCCAGTAGTGCCGACAGATCGCCGACGCCAGTTGCAGGGCCGCCGACCAAAGGCCCTGGGCGGCGACCACTGCCACCTCGGTGGGTTCGGTGTCGACTGTGCTCAGCGACTTAGCGATCCGGCGGCCGGTCATCCCGGCGACGAGGGTCGAGGCGAGGTAGCCGAACCCGAACCCATCGCCATCAGCATCCACACCAGCAGCGTCCACCCGGAGATCACCAGCGGCGCGGTCTTGCCGGGATGACGAACGGCCAGCGGTGCCGCCGATGTGCCGTAGAAAGCCTTGCGTACGAACCACTCTCGCAGCTGAGTGCGGTGATCGTGGCCGACGAGGGCGATGGGCTCGTAGCGCAGCCGGGCGCCCGCCTCGATGAACCGCCAGCACAGGTCGACGTCCTCGCCGGACTTCAGGGTCTCGTCGAATCCGCCGACGTCCTTCAGGAGGCGGAGCGGCGGCAGATGATCGCCGCGCTGGGGACGTAGGACACCGTGCCGTAGGGCACCACGGGCGCCTCCCGGTGCCCGAGGTCGAGCGAGGAGCGCACCGCCTCGTAGCGGGCCACCAGGTTCCCGGCTTGCGCAGACCCGACGATGCGGGGCGCCACCAGAGCGACGGCGGGGTCGCAGAAGTGCCCGAGCAGCGCCTCGAGCCAGCCCCGGCGCGGCACCACGTCGGAGTCGAGGAAGGCGACGAAGTCGGTCTCGCACGCGGCCAGCCCCGTGTTGCGAGCCGCCGCAGGGCCCTTGCTGCTGGCGTGCCGAAGTACTGCCACGTCGCAGTGCGTGCCGTCGAAGTCCTCGGCTCGACGGGCAGCTCCGAACCGTCGTCGACCACCACGACGCGCATTCCGCGCAATGCACGGACCAGCCGGTTGCAGCCCGAAAGCGTTGTCCCGCACCGGGATAATGACGGTCACGTCGCGATGAGACGGACCGCTCGCCGGCCGCGGATGGGCGACCGTGGCGTCGAGCAGGGTGCGCGCCAGCTGAGCGCTACTGCGCGTCGTGCACCTCCAGCCGGCCATCGGCGAGCATCGTCTGCGCGGCGGGCGCCAGGCGCAGCAGCCGGGTCGGCGAGCCGCCAAGGAGGGCCGAGCCCTCCCCGAGCACCTTGACCCGGCTGTCCACCTGCACGGCGAACCCATCGGGCAGCCGCGGTCCGTTCATGCTCAGCATCCCCCCGCTGTCCGGGCTCCAGCCGACGATGCGGCGCACACTCTCGTCGACCATCTCAGCGAAAGATCGGGCCCCTTCGGCGGCGGTCGCAGTGGTCGGGTCCCCCAGCACTCCGATGGGGCTGACGGCGGCGATGCCGCCGCGGCGCATCGGCGGCGATGCAGCTCGGCCAGCGGCGCGCCATTGCCGGGCGACGCATTCGTCGGTCCAGCACGTCTTCCGGCGAAATATGTAGCAATACAGACGTTTCGGTATGGCCGGCATGTGCGTCCCCGCCGGCCGCGGCGCAGGGACACCAGGCAGCGTCGCGGCCCTCCTCGCGCAGCAGTGCCCGTGGCCTCAGCAACCGCCTGACGTTGCCGCCATGACCGTTGACGAAGACCAACCGGGACGCCCACTGGCAGGCCGACCGGCCGTACTCGACCAGCAGAAGCCGCAGCGCAGCGGTGCCGATCGAGACCGTGCCGGGAAATCCCTCGTGCTCGCCACTGGCGCCGTAGGCAACCGCGGGTGCGAGCATCCAGTCGCCGGCCGAGCCGCTCGGCGACTGCCGCGGCAACGGCGGTGGCGATCCGGGTGTCGGTGTCCAGCGGCAGGTGCGGCCCGTGCTGCTCGGTGGAACCCAGCGGGATGATCAACGCGGGCGACAGGCTGTGCAGCTGTCTCGACGTTGAGTTCCCGAGTTCGCTGGGGAAGGCCACCCGCCGATGGTAGGCCGAATTCACCTGGTGTGCGCCAATTGTTGGCGTATGCGCTGCGGAATTGATTTCCGAGATTCCCGTTGTCGGCCCGCCGGGCTACCACGTCAGCCACGTCCGCCACGCCTGTACCACGCCGGGCGGAACGCCGGCCGCCTGCAGATCGGCGTCCCGGCCGCCGGGCACGCCGAGCGCGCGGGTGAAGCCGGCGGGCACCAGGATGTCGTCGGGACCGAGGTCGTGGACCGAGGCCTTGCCCAGGCCCATCAGCGCCGAGTCGATGCCCCCGCGCAAGATGTCGAGTACGTTCTCCACGCCGGCCTGGCCGTCGGCCGCCAGGCCCCACAGGTAGGCGCGTCCGATCATGACCGCCCGCGCACCGAGCGCCAGCGCCTTGACGACGTCGCTGCCGCGCCGGATGCCACCGTCGAGCAAAACCTCGACCTGATCGCCGACCGCCTCGGCGATCGCGGGCAGGCCCGGATCGACGCCGGGGTGCCGTCGAGGTTGTTGCCACCGTGGTTGGACACCGAGATCGCCGAAACACCAGCATCCACAGCACGTTTGGCGTCATCGACGCGCATCACGCCCTTGAGCATGAACGGTCCGCCCCACTGTTCGCGCAGCCAGGCGATGTCCTCCCACGTCGGCGGCGGCGTGCCCATCCACTGGCCGTAGGCGTCGAAGAACGGCGGGCCCGGCTCGCCGCGCGCCGCCCTGGTTGGGCACCCGCAGGTCCGGCGGGCGCATGGTCTTGCCCACTGCAACAGCCACCGCGGCCTGGTGAGCCCCTCCGGCGACATCTTGATGGTGGTCTTGAGGTCCATCTCCTCGGGGATCTTGGGGCTGCCCCAGTCGCGGCCGTGCGAGAAGCTCCAGTCGGTGGTGACGATCAGCCCGACCGCACCGGCCGCCCGGGCCCGCTCCACCCGCTCCGCGATCGCGTCGCGGCCGCCCAGCCAGTACACCTGGAAGAAGAGCTTGGGGTTGGCGGCGATGACCTCTTCGATCGGCTTGCTGGCAAACGACGACAGCCCCATCGCGGTGCCGCGCGCGGCCGCGGCCCGGGCGACGGCGACCTCGCCGTCGGGGTGCACCGCCTGCACGCCGGTCGGCGAAATGATCACCGGCAGCGAAATATCCTGTCCCATAACGGTTGTCGCCAGATCGCGCTTCTCCGTGGCACCGATGACGTGCGGCGCGAAGCCGAGCTCGCCGAACGCCTCGACGTTGTCGGCGACGGTGAGGCCCTTCTCGCTCGCGGCGATCAACGCGAGTAGACCGACTTGGGCAGCCGCTTCTTCGCGCGCTGCTGGGCGATGGCGACGGTTTCGAACCAGATCGTCAGGCCATGACTCACACCGGACTTTCGTTGCAGAATTGCTTGCGGCGGGACGGCTCGGGCAGCAGTGAGCGGGATCAGCGGGACCGGCGTCTGTGCGCTTCCGCGCGGGAATGGTCGCCGCTGGGCTTGGGCTTGTCGCGCTCGCGGCGCCAGCGCCGGCTCGCCGTAGCCCTGGCACGCATTCGGGGTCGGGGCCGTCCAGCGGCAGACCGGTGAAGAACTTGGCGGCCATGCAGCCGCCGCGGCAGCCGTCGTAGTGCCCGCAGCTGCCGCAGGCGCCCGCCGACTGCGGCTCGCGCAGCTCGCGGAACAGCGGCGCGTTCTTCCAGACGTTGTCGAAAACCAGTTGTCCGACAAGATGTTTCCGGCAAGGAAGCGATCGTGGATGGCGAACGGGCAGGCGTACACGTCGCCGACCGGGTCGATCAGGCACACCACCCGGCCCGCGCCGCACAGGTTCAGTCCGGCGAGCGCGCCCGGCTCGCCGAGGCCGCGACAGGTGGAAGAACGAGTCGCCGGTGAGCACGCCGCTCACCCTTGGCGACCAGCCAGTCGTAGAGCTGGACCTGCTGGTCGGCGGTGGGGTGCAGTTCGTCCCACACGTCGGCGCCGCGACCGGACGGCCGCAGCCGGGTGATCCGCAGCGTGGCGCCGTAACGGTCTGCCAGCGCCTTGAATTCGTCGAGCTGGTCGACGTTGTGCCGGGTGACCACGACCGAGATCTTGGCGTCCTTGAACCCCGCGGCGGCCAGGTTCTCCAGGGCGCGCACCGCCATCGCGAACGAGCCGGGGCCGCGGACGGCGTCGTTGACCTCCGCGGTGGCGCCGTCGAGCGAGATCTGCACGTCGACGTAGTCGCTGGCGGCCAGCTCGGCCGCGACCTCCGGGGTGATCCGCACGCCGTTGGTGGAGAACTTGACGCCGACGTGGTGGGCGGTCGCGTAGTCGACCAGCTCCCAGAAGTCCGGGCGCACGGTCGGCTCGCCGCCGCCGATGTTGACGTAGAACACCTGCATGCGCTCGAGCTCGTCGATGATGTCCTTGCACTGCTGGGTCGTCAGCTCGCGCGGATCGCGCTTGCCCGAGGACGACAGGCAGTGCACGCACGACAGGTTGCAGGCGTAGGTGAGCTCCCAGGTCAGGCAGATCGGGGCGTCGAGCCCGTGCTCGAACTGGTCGACCAGCCGGGGGACCGGGCCGCGCATCGTCGTCATTGCTTCTCCTTGCGGACCAGCATCTTGGACTTGGCGAGCACGCCGAGCGCGTGCAGATAGGGCGCCGCTGCGGCGTCGTCGATGCCGGCGGCGCGGCAGCGCGGACGCGGGCGTCGGGGTGGTCGTCCAGCGATTTGACGACCTCGACGATCGTCGTGTTCTTCAGGAACGAAAGCTTGCGCGTACCAAAGTGATACAGCAGCGCACCGAACGGCTCGGGCCGCACCGCCACCTGGTGGTGCACCCGCCAGCGGACGTCGGGATCGAACGCCGCGCGTCCGCAGCTGACGCCGCCACGTCAGTAGACCCCGCACATACCGTCGATCGAGACCTCTTCGACGAGGGTCTCGGTGACGAGTTCGGCCTCGGTCTCCACCTGCTGGTTCGGCTCCATGGTGCACCTTTCAGTCGTGTGGGTCTTGACAATAGTGACAGAGATCGCAACAATATGGCATCGAGTGCCGAAAGGAAGGAGTGGTTCGATGCAGGGTGTCCGGAGCGGCCGACCCAGCCGCGGGTGGGTCGACGGCGGTCCACGACGCAGGACCACATCACCAACGTGGCCCTCGACCTGTTCGCCGCGCGGGGCTTCGACGAGGTCAGCGTCGACGACGTCGCCCGGCCGCGGGCATCGCTCGCCGCACCCTGTTCCGCTACTACCCGTCCAAGAACGCCATCCCGTGGGGCGACTTCGACGCGCACCTCGACCACATGCGGGGCCTGCTCGACGACGATGCCCCGGACGTCGCCGATCGAGCGAGGCGCTGCGCTCGGCGCTGTTGGCGTTCAACAGCTTCGACGAGACCGAGACCGCCCGCCACCGCGAGCGCATGCGGGTGATCCTGGAGACCGCGGCCCTGCAGGCGTATTCGATGACCATGTACGCGCGGGTGGCGCGCCGTGGTCGCCGACTTCGTCGCCCGCCGACTCGGCGTCAAGCCCGACGACCTGGTCCCGCAGACCATCGCGTGGACCATGCTCGGCGTGGCGCTGTCGGCCTACGAGAACTGGCTGGCCGACGAGTCCGTGTCCCTGCCGCGGCGCACTTGGCGAGCGTTCGACACCGTCAGCGACGGGCTGCAGCGCTGGACCGTCAGGTCGCCGAAACGATCTGGATTGGGGCGTCGGAGTTCGGCCCGCGGCGGCGACGATGAGGGTGTGAGCGCCGAACCCGATCCCAGGACGGCCCCGCGGCGCTGCTGGCGCTGTACGACGACGCCCTGCCGGCCGTGTACGGGTACTTCATCCGGCGCTGCGGTGACCGCGGCACGGCCGAGGACCTGACGTCGGAGACCTTCCTGGCCGCGATGGACGCCGCGCGACAAGCGACGCGCCGCCGCCGATCACCGTGCCGTGGCTGATCGGCGTGGCGCGGCACAAGCTCGCCGACCACTACCGCCGGCGGCACGACCGGTTCAGCGTGCCGGTGGCCGAGGTGCCCGAGCCCGTCGACCCCGCCGACGACTGGGATGCCGAACTGGACCGCATCGTCGCCGAGAGCGTGCTGGCCCGACTCCCCGAACACCACCGGACGGTGTTGGCGCTGCGCTACCTCGACGACTGTTCGGTGCCCGAATGCGCCGAGTTGATCGGGCGCACGGTGCACGCCACCGAGGCCCTGCTGGTGCGGGCGCGGCGCGCCTTCAGATCGCAGTACCGGAGCCGGAAGGAGGGACGTCATGAACAACGCCACGATCCGCTGACCGTGCTGCGCGGCGACGACCTTCCGGTGCAGCCCGATCCGGCGTTCGCGGCGCGGCTGCGCGCCCGCCTCGAATCCGCAGTGTCCCTTACCCAATCGAACCCGAGGAGTTATCATGAGTGGCACCGATACCGCCATCGCCGAACTGAACGAGCCCGCGGCAGCACCCGCTGTCGCAGCCGCTCCGCCCCGCCCTGCGGCGCTCCCCTACCTGACCGTGCCGATGCGCGCGACGCGATCGCCTGGTACGTCGACGCGCTTCGGCGCGTCGGTGGTCGGCGAGCCGATCGTGATGGACGACGGCCGCATCGGCCACGCCGAGCTGGCGATCGGCGGCGGCGTGCTCTACCTTGCCGACGAGTACCCCGAGATCGGCCTGAAAGCGCCTGCGCCCGCAATGCGACTTCGGTGAGTCTGATGCTGCACGTCCCCGATACCGACGCGGCGCTGGAGCGGGCCCGCGACCGCGGCGCCGAGGTGCAGCGCGAGCCCTACGAGAACTACGGCTCGCGCAAGCGCCACGATCGTCGACCCGTTCGGGCATCGCTGGATGCTCAGCGGACCGACGACCGGCGCCGCGATGCCGATCCAGCACGGCGACGTCGGCTACGTGTCGGTGTGGACGCCGGACGCCGACCGCGCGGCGGCGTTCTACGGCCATGTCCTCGGGATGGACGTACGACCCGGATGACCCACCAGGTCACCAACACCAAACAGCGCATCGGCATCTATTCCGTCGCCAGGCCCGCCCACCCTGTTCTGCTGCTATGCGGTCGCCGATCTCGCAGGCGCCCGGCAGTCGATCGTGGCCGGCGGCGGCACCGTCGATCGAACTCCAGCAGTTCGACTTCGGCGAAGCTGCGTCGGTGCCACCGACCCGCAGGGCACGTCATTCGCGGTCTACCAGCCGAGCCGCCGGTCAGCCCCGGCCGGAGCTGAACGGCTCTGGGCCCGGCGAACTTTCGTACATCACCTACGAGGTCACCGACTCGGCGGCGTTCAAGGCGTTCTACAGCACGGGTGTTGTTCTGGACCTTCGAGCCGGGTCGCATCGACGACGGGTGGGCAGGTGCAGTCTGACTCATCCGATGTCGGGCATCGCCGGCGGCAGCGCCGCAGCAGGTGACGGTGCCGATGTGGACGGTCGCCGACGTCGAGGCCGCGGTGGCACGGGTCCGCGAGGCGGGCGGCACCGTGATCGAGGAGCCGTCGCAGCAGTCCTACGGCACGTCCGCGCAGTGCATCGACGACCAGGGCACCCGCTTCTACCTCGGCGAGTTCTAACCCCCTGCGATTGTGTGCGTTCCGGAGCGCTCAGCGCCGGAAACGCGCACGAAATCGCTAGGGGGTGGGGAGGACGTCGGCGATGGGCGCGCCGCGGCGATCTTGCGCCGCGGACCTTCATCACCTTGCCGGGCATGCCGCCGCCGACCACGCCGACGACCGCGCCGTCGCGCTCGTAGAAGGCCAGGAACTTGCGGCCGTCGTCCTCGACGACGTGCACGACGTCGTCGGCCTCCGGCTCGCCGAGGCACTGGATCTTGACGTCGTACTGGTCGCTCCAGAAGTACGGCACCACGACGGCGGACGGCAGTCCTCGCGCCGAGCATCGCGGGGACGATGACCCGCGCCTGCTCGGCGACATTGCTCCAATGTTCCACGCGCACTTGGTGTCCCAGACGCGTCACGCCAGGACGCCACGTCGCCGATGGCCCAGACGTTGCGGCGCGCTGGTGCGGCCGGCGGCGTCGCAGACCACGCCGTTGTCGACCTCGACGCCGCTGCCTTCGAGCCAGTCGGTCGACGGCCGGGAGCCGATGCCGACGACGACGATGTCCGCGTCGAGCTCGGTGCCGTCGGACAGCACGACCTTCTCGACGTGGTCGGTGCCGGTCACGCTCGGTGACCCCGACGCCGCACCGCACGTCGACGCCCTCGGCGCGGTGCAGCCGGGCCACCAGCTCGCCGATCTGCTCGCCGAGCACCGAGGCCAGCGGCGTCGGCTGCGGCTCGACGAGCACGACGTCGACGCCGCAGCTTGCGCAGGCTGGCCGCCACCTCGCAGCCGATGAACCCCGCGCCGATGACCACGGCGCGTGCCGAGCCGAACCGGCATGCTTGCGCAACGCCAGGCTCTCGTCGAACGTACCGCAGCACGCGGATGCCCTCGAGGTCGGGGAACGACGGAATTCGCTTGGGCACCAAGCCCGTTGCGATCACCAGCTCGTCGTAGCCGACGACGTCGCCGTTGGCCAGCGTCACCGTCTGCGCGTCGGTGTCCAGCTCGTCGCGCGCCGATGCCGAGCGAGCAAGGTGATGTCGTTCTCGTCGTAGAACTCGGCGGGCTTGAGCGCGACGTCGTCGGTCTCGCCGCGCAGCACTTCCTTCGACAGCGGCGGCCGGTCGTAGGGCAGGTGGTCCTCGTCGCTGACGATGGTGATCGGTCCCGCGTACTCGGCGCGGCGCAGCTGTTCGGCCGTGCGCGCCGCGGCCAGTCCGCCGCCGACGATGACGATGCCCCCACTAGTAGTCACGTGGGCTTTCTTACACGATCGGCGAGGCGATATGTCCGCCACCCTGCGGTTGTAGCAGGCTCAGGGCCGCCGCTCGATGATGTTCGACAGCACGACGATGCTCTCGCTGCGCTCGATGTCGGCGCTGGACCGGATGCGTTCCAGCGCCTCCTCGAGGTGCCGCATGTCGCGGGCGAGCACGTGCAGGATCGCGTCCGCCGTGCCGGTCACGGTTGCGGCGCTGACGACCTCGGGGATGTCGACCCATGCCTCCCGCAGCTCGTCGGGCGCGATCGTGCCGTGGCAGAACACCTGCACGTAGGCCTCGGTGGTCCAGCCGAGCGCGTTGCGGTCGACGACGGTGGTGAAGCCGCGGATGACGCCGTTGTCGAGCATGCGGTCGACGCGCCGCTTCACCGCGGGGGCGGACAGGTTCACCCGCTGCCCGATCTCGGCGAACGTGGCCCTCGCATGCTCGGCCAACTCGGCGAGGATGCGCTCGTCGGTCTCGTCCAGCCGGTCCATCGACCTCCACTCCGTGCGCAATAAATCGCCGCCATCCTACGTCTGGCGCAACAGATCATGCGCATATACGCAATGAGTGGCGATTGATTGCGCAACGCATCGCACATATCGTCTGATTCATGACGATTTCTGATGTCGCCGCCCCGGCGGCCCCGGTACGCCGAAGTCGCCGCAATGAAGCAGCGAGTCGCCCTACCCGCCACTACGCCATGACGGCGCCGACCTTCTTCGCCGTCGAGTACGCCATCAATCCGTGGATGGACACGTCGACGCGCCGTCGACACCCACTCGCGATGCGGCAGTGGGAGACGCTGCGCCAGACATACCGCGAACTCGGCCACACCGTCGAGCTGGTCGAGCCCGTGGCCGGGCTGCCCGACATGGTCTACGCCGCCAACGGCGGCCTGGTCGTCGACGGCACGGCCGTGGTCGCCACGTTTCGCCTACCCGCAGCGCGCCGGCGAGTCCGTCGCCTACGCCGAGTGGATGGCCCGCCACGGCTTCGACCCTGCCGACACCCGGCACGTCAACGAAGGCCAGGGTGATCTGCTGGTCGTCGGCTCAATCGTGTTGGCGGGCTACGGCTTTCGCACCGAGCGCCGGGCCCACGCCGAGATCGCCGCGGCTGCTGGGCATGCCCGTCGTCAGCCTGGAGCTGGTCGACCCGCGCTTCTACCACCTCGACACCGCGCTGGCGGTGCTCGACGACACCACCATCGCCTACTACCCGCCGGCCTTCAGCGATGAGGCGCGCGCTCAACTGCTCGAGCTGTTCCCCGATGCCATCGAGGTCGGCAGCGCCGACGCCTATGTGCTCGGCCTCAACGCCGTGTCCGACGGCCTGCACGTCGTCTTGCCTGCCGCCGCGACGGGTTTCGCCGCGCAATTGCGCGACGCCGGCTTCCGAGCCGATCGGCGTCGACCTGTCCGAACTGCTCAAGGGCGGCGGTTCGGTCAAATGCTGCACGCTGGAGGTGTATCCGTGACCATCCACGTCGCCGAGGCGGCATGAACTACCGTGACCACGGCAACCGACGCGGCGATCGCCGTCGACGAACGCTATGCCGCGCACAACTACTCACCGCTGCCCGTGGTCGCGGCCAGCGCCGAGGGCGCATGGATCACCGATGTCGAGGGCCGCCGCTACCTGGACTGCCTGGCGGCCTATTCGGCGGTCAACTTCGGCCATCGCCACCCCGAGATCATCGCCGCCGCCCACGCCCAGCTCGACACCGTCACCCTGGTCAGCCGCGCCTTCCACTCCGACCGGCTCGGCCCGTTCTGCGCGGCGCTCGCCGAGCTGTGCGGCAAGGACATGGTGCTGCCGATGAACAGCGGCGCCGAGGCCGTCGAGAGCGGCATCAAGGTGGCCCGCAAGTGGGGCACCGACGTCAAGGGCGTGCCCGCCGGCGCAGGCCAATATCATCGTGGCGCACAACAACTTCCACGGCCGCACCACGACCATCATCAGCTTCTCCGACGACGACACCGGCGCGCCGCGGCTTCGGGCCGTACACGCCCGGGCTTCCGGTCGGTGCCCTTCGGCGACGCCGACGCGCTGGCCGCCGCGATCGACGAGGACACCGTCGCCGTGCTGCTCGAGCCCATCCAGGGCGAGGCGGGCATCATCGTGCCGCCCGACGACTACCTGCCGCGCGGTGCGCGCGCTGTGCACCGAGCGCAACGTGCTGATGATCGCCGACGAGATCCAGTCCGGCCTGGCGCGCACCGGGCGCACCTTCGCCTGCGACCACTGGGGCGTGGTGCCCGACATCTACCTGCTCGGCAAGGCCCTTGGCGGCGGCGTGGTTCCGCTGTCGGCGGTGGTGGCCAACCGCGACGTCCTCGGCGTGCTGCACCCCGGCGAACACGGCTCGACGTTCGGCGGCAACCCGCTGGCCGCCGCGATCGGCACCACGGTGGTCGGCGATGCTGCAGCGCGGCGAATTCCAGTCGCGCTCAACCGAACTGGGTGAGCGACTGCACGCGCGGCTGCGCGCACTGATCGGGCACGGCGTGCTTGCGGTGCGCGGCATGGGCCTGTGGGCGGGCGTCGACATCGACCCGTCGCTGGGCACCGGCAAGCAGATCAGCCTGCGGCTGGCCGAACGCGGCGTCCTGGTTAAGGACACCCACGGTTCGACACTGCGTTTCGCGCCGCCGCTGGTGATCACGGCCGCGGAGATCGACTGGGCGATTGACCAGTTCGCCGCCGTTTTGGCGGATGCGAGTTCACACTCAATGGCAGTTCAATCTAGTCCTACAGGAGGCACCATGACCGCTCCTTCGTTGAGCTTCACCCAGCAGATGCTGCGACGGCGGCCGGTGGTCGGTGCTCCGGTCGCACACGGCGCCTCAGAGGATCTCAAGCGCAGTATCGGCACCTTCCAGCTGACGCATGTTCGGCGTCGGCGCCACCGTCGGCACCGGCATCTTCTTCGTGTTGTCGGCAGGCGGTGCCGGAGGCGGGCCCGGCGGTGCTTGTCTCGTTTATCGCTCGCCGGCGTCGCCGCTGGCCTCGCCGCCATCTGCTACGCGGAAATGGCCTCGGCTGTACCGGTTTCGGGCTCGACGTACTCATACGCATACACCACGATGGGCGAGTTCGTCGCGATGGGCGTGGCGGCCTGTCTGCTGCTGGAGTACGGGGTGTCCATCGCCGCGGTCGCGGTCGGGTGGAGCGGCTACCTGAACAAGTTGTTGGACAACCTGTTCGGTTGGCAACTCCCGCAGGCACTGACGGCGGCCCCGTGGGACGCCGACGCCGGGCATCGTCAACCTACCGGCGGTGCTTCTGATCGTGATGTGCATGTTGCTGCTGATCCGCGGCGCAAGCGAGTCGGCTAAGGTAAACACCGTCATGGTGTTGATCAAGCTCGGCGTGCTTGCTGATGTTCATCGTCATCGCGCTCACCGGATTCAACACCGACCACTTCCACGGACTTCTGGGACAAGGGAATCGCCGGCATCACCACGGCGGCGAGCATGATCTTCTTCTCGTTCATCGGCCTCGACGCGGTGTCCACAGCCGGTGACGAGGTGAAGGATCCGCAAAAGACGATGCCCCGCGCGATCATTGCGGCACTGATCGTGGTCACCAGCTTCTACATCTTGGTCGCCTTCGCCGGACTCGGCACGCAGGACGCCTGCCGAGTTCGGGTCGAACGAACAAGCCGAGGCGGGGCTTTCTGTGATCCTGGAGAAGATCACCGGCGGCACCTGGGCCAGCACGCTTCTGGCCGCCGGAGCGGTGATCTCGATCTTCTCGGTGACCCTGGTCATCATGTACGGCCAGACCCGCATCCTGTTCGCGATGGGCCGCGATGGCCTGCTGTCCGTCGATGTTCGCAAAGGTCAACCCGCGGAGCATGACTCCGGTCGAGCAACACAATCATCGTCGCGGTCGTCACCGTCCATCCTGGCCGGGTTCATCCCGCTGGACCTGGCTGCTGGACGCTGGTGTCGATCGGCACGCTGGTCGCCTTCATCACGGTATCGATCGGCGTCATCATCCTGCGGGTGCGCGAACCGAATCTGGAACGCCCGTTCAAGGTTCCCGGTTATCCCGTAACACCCGTCCTCTCCGTCCTCGCTTGTATCGCGGTTCTCTATGGCCTGCGCTGGCAGACATGGCTCGTTTTCGGTGGCTGTGTCGCCCTCGTGCTGCTGTTCTACTTGTTCTGGGGTCGCCGCCACAGCGCCCTGAATGCCGGTGGCGCCGATGGCTTTATCCCCACCGCTGTGCCCGGTGATGACGACGTCATGTTCGTCGAAGAGCCGAAGGATCACCACTACGTCACCAAGCACAAGGATGAGCCGTGACCATCGCCGTCGGCTACCTGGCGGGCAAGGGCGGCCGGTCGCCGTTATATCTTGCCGTCGAGGCGGCGAAGACGCTCAAAACGTCGCTGACCGTCGTCACGGTTGTGCCGCGGCCGTGGATGACACCGTCGATCGCGCGGATCGACGCCGAATACGCCCAGTACGCCGATCAATTGGCGGACGACTCGGCCAAACAGGCTCAGCAGTGCATCGATTCACTCGCCACAGGTCTGGACGTGAAGTTTCACAAGGTCGCTCACCGGTCGGTGTCCGGCGGGCTGTTGGAAGCGGCAGAAGAACTCAAACCCGAGGTGTTGGTGCTTGGGTCGGCGGCGGACGGCAAGCTCGGACAGGTCGTGGTCGGCGCGACGGCCGACCGGCTGCTGCATTCATCCCCGGTGCCGATGGCCATTAGCACTCGCGGCTATCGCGGCTCGAAAGCCGGTGGACTGACAAGGATCACAGCCGCGTACCCCGGCACTCCTGAGACACTGCATGTGGTGGAACGCGTCGCGGCGCTTGCCGAGCGGCTGAACGTCCCGATGCGTGTTGTCACGTTCGCGGTACGCGGCCGCACGATGTACCCACCCGAGGTCGGGCTTCGCGCCGAGGACTCCATCCTTGAACAGTTGGCCACACATGCGCGAGAAACCCTCGCGCAGTTGAAGACCGACGGTGTGATCGGCAAGGACGTCGAGCTACAGGTCGCCACTGGCAACGGCTGGGACGACGCGCTCGACGCCGCCGACTGGCAGGACGGCGACCTGCTGGCTATCGGCACGTCGCCGGTGGGCGGAGTCGCCAGGGTGTTTCTCGGCTCCCGCGGCTCAAAGATCCTGCGGCACAGCCCCGTCCCGGTGCTGGTGCTGCCGGGCTAGTACTTCGCAGTGCCGCGGTCGACGGCGATCTGGCTGCCCGAGATCGTCGCCGACCCGTCACCGGCCAGCCACGCGACAACGTCTGAAACCTCTTCGGGCGTCATGAATTCCTGAAGCCCCTTCTTGCCCTCGTGGTTCACCGGGTGGTACGGCATCGGCGAGAAGCTGGGCAGATACTGCGGATACTTGGAGAAGATGGCCATCATCGCCTCCTTCTCCACCATCGGCGTGTCGATCGAGTAGGGATGAATCGAGTTGACCCGAATCCCGAACTCCCCCACCTCGATCGCCAACGCGTTGGTGATGGCGACCAGACCGTGCTTGGACGCCGAGTAGTGCCCATTGCCGGGTGTGGCCTTCGTTCCGGCAGACGAGCTGACGATGATGATCGACCCGCCGTTTCCGGCTTCGATCATCGCGGGCACCGCGGCGCGAACGGTCCGCCACGTGCCGTTCAAGTTGACGTCGATGACGGTGTCCCACTGCTCTTCGGACATCTCGAACATCCGGCCCCAGCTCAGCACGCCGGCGTTGGCCACCAGGATGTCCAGCCGGCCGAACTGCTCGACGCCGTCGGCCACCACCTGTTGCAGCGCGGCCAAGATCGCGGATGTCGACCTCGCGTGCCAGCACCTTGCGGCCGGCGGCCTCCACCGCGGCAACGGTCTCCGCGAGCTCCTCGGAGGTCGCCAGCGGATAGGTGATGGTCTCCGAGATCGGGCCGCAGACGTCGATCGCGATGATGTCGGCACCGTCGTTGGCCAGCCGGATCGCATGTGCCCGGCCCTGGCCGCGCGCGGCCCCCGTTATGAATGCCACTCGCCCGTCCAGGGGTCCGCCAGTTGCCGTCACCGCTGCTCCTTTCGTGAGCCTGCGGACCAGGCTAACAGCCGAACTGGAACGTGTTCTAGTCCCCGTCTACCTCAGTTGACCGCGTCCCGGATCAGCGGGCAGGTCATGCAGTGGCCGCCGCCGCGCCCGCGCCCGAGCTCGGCGCCGACGATGGTGATCACCTCGATGCCTGCCCGGCGCAGCAGCGTGTTGGTGTGGGTGTTGCGGTCGTAGGCGAACACCACGCCAGGTTCGACGGCGACGAGGTTGTTGCCGCTGTCCCACTGCTGGCGCTCGGAGTCGTAGGCGGTGCCGCCGGTCTCGACCACCCGCAGCTTGCCAAGCCCAAGCCCCGCAGCCACCACTTCGACGAACGGTTTGTCCGCCTCGACGACCTCAACGCCGACGTCGTTATCGCTGGGGTGCAGGGTGAAGGTCTGCATCGCGTCGACGATGTCGGGATAGATGGTCACCACGTCTCGGTCGGCGAACGTGAAGATGGTGTCCAGGTGCATGGCGGCGCGGCGCTTGGGCATGCCCGCGACGATCACCTGGCTGGCCGCGCCTTCGGCGAACAACGTCGCGGCCACCTGGGTGATGGCTTGCCGCGACGTGCGCTCGCTCATCCCGATGATCACGACCCCGTTGCCGGGCACCAGGACGTCGCCGCCTTCGATGGTGGCCATCCCCCACTGCTGCTCGGGATCGCCCCACCACACTCGCGAGCCGACGAAATCGGGATGGAACTCATAGATCGCCTTCATCAGCAAGGTCTCGTCATGCCGCGCCGGCCAGAACAACGGATTGAGCGTCACCCCGCCGTAGACCCAGCAGGTGGTGTCGCGGGTGTACAGCGTATTCGGCAGCGGCGGCATCAAATACTCTGTGACACCGGTGCTTTCGCGGGCCAACGCGCGGTAACCCGACCGCAGTTCGGCGGGCAGGTCTCTGGTGGACATGCCGCCGATCAGCAGCTCCGCGAGCCGGCGCGGCTGCAGCGAGTCGAGAAACCCGCGGGTGTCGTCGACAAGGCCGAGGCCCACCTCGTTGGGGACGATCTTGCGATCCAGCAGCCAGGCTTTGGCTGCCGGGTCCTTCATCGTCTCGGTCAGCACGTCGTGCAGTTCGACCACCTCGACGTCGCGGTCTCGCATCTTGTCGATGAAGTCGAAGTGGTCTCGACGGGCGTTCTGTACCCACAGCACGTCGTCGAACAACAGGTCATCGCAATTGGTCGGGGTTAGCCGCTCATGCGCGAGGCCGGGCGAGCACACCAGTACCTTGCGCAGCTTGCCGACCTCGGAGTAAACCCCGTAATTAGCAGACGGATTCGTCACTGCGGTTCCTCTCGTGCCGCGGGCCGCTGAACGGCGGACGACCCACTTGCCAAGGACACCACACCGCGACGGCCCTGCGGACGATCCGGCTAGAGATCGGTCAGGATCTGCTGACGTTTGGCGTTGTACTCGGTCGTCGGAGATCGCGCCGGTGGCGCGCAGGGTTTCCAGTTCCTGCAGCCGCTGCGCGGTCGTTGGCTCGGGGCGGGCGGCGCCACGCCGGCGCGGGCGGTGCCACGTACGGCGCAGCGGGCGCGGCGGCCGGCGCCTGTTGTCGCCGCCACCGCGCGCCGGATAACGGCCTGCACCTGCGCACGGGCCGCCGGGTTGGAGCGCAGGTCGACCATGCCGTTCAGGCCGAATGCCGTTGGCCTTGAGGATCTGCAGGATCTCCATCAGCGGGCCGGCCTGCCCGCTCAGGTCGTACGTCTTGTTGTCCTCGGCGATGGTGAAGGTCGCTGGCATCACGCCACTGACCAAAGCGCTTCGCTCCCAGTCGATTTGGTACTCGTTGGTAGCGGGATCGACAAGTGCGACCAGTTTGCGGTTGGTGATCATGGGTAGCCGCGTGATGGACGCGATCACCCGATCCTGGGTGGCGAACGGTGTGATTCCAGGACCGGAGATCTGCAGGTCGATCTTCACCAACGGCTGCTCGTTGATGCGGGTGCCCGTCTCGTGGATGCCGACAACCTGTGCCAGCGCCAGCACACCACTCTGCTCAAGGGCCTGCGTTTTGGCGGCCGACTTTGCGCCGAAGTTCGCCAACGCCAGCGCGATCAGCACGTCTGCGGCGGTGATGAGGAGGCCGACCCAGAACATCCACTTCAACAGGCCGCTCTGGCCTGTCGCGAAGTAGACGGCCAAAAAGATGGGACCGACGAGGCCGCCACAGATGAGAACCATGATCTGAGACTTGATGTAACGCCCTAACATCTGCCACGCTCCTGTCGTTTGCCCGGTTCGCGTGTCAGATTAGCGCCAATCCGACGATGGTGAGTCGTATCGTCGGGCGGTGACCGCAACGGAAGAGCCTGTGCGTTTCCGATGGATCCTCGCGGCCGTATCGATGGCGCTGTTCTGCGTGCAAATCGACTACTTCGCCATGAATCTCGCGTTGCCGCGAATGGCATCCGATCTGCACACCACCGCAACCGACCTGCAATGGGTGATCAGCATCTACATGCTGGCGCTTGGCGCATTCATGGTGCCCGCGGGCCGCATCGGTGACATCTTCGGCCGCAGGCGTGCCCTCTTGGCGGGCATCGCTTTGTTCGGCTTGTCATCCGCGCTGTGCGCGGTGGCGCCGTCGGCGACGCTCGTCATCGCATCCCGCGCCCTGCAGGGACTTGGCGCAGCACTGATCTTTCCGGTTTCTGTGAGTGTGCTGACAAATGCATTTCCAGCTGTGCGTGCCAGTCACGCGATCGGGTTGGCTTACGGCATAGCGGGATTGGGCAATGCGGCAGGCCCGCTCATCGGTGGCCTGCTGACCGAGACAGTCGGTTGGCGGTGGATATTTTGGCTGAACATTCCGCTCACGCTCATTCGCGCTGGCCATCGGCGCGCGCAGCATCACCGAATCGTTCGACGAATCCGTGCCGCGTCGCATCGACGTCACCGGGCTTGCGCTGATCACCGTCGGAATTGGCTTGTTCACGTTGACATTTGACCGGGCGCCAACCTGGGGCTGGCTGTCGGCGCCGACGGTCATCGCGTTCGCGTGCTCACTGGCCGCGCTGGTCGCGTTCGTCGTGGTGGAGAGCCGGGTGCGCTGGCCACTGGTCGACCTGTCGCTGGCGCGAAACCCCAGATTCACCATCCTGGTGATCGCCGGGACGATCTCGAACATCGCCTACGGTGTCACGATCTTCTTGTCGACGATATATCTGCAACAGGTGCGTGGGCTTGATCCGCTGATGGCGGGCCTGGCCTTCCTCGGCCCGTCTGCCGGTGCCGCTGTCGGCGGCGCGATTTCCGGAAGACTCGCGGCGAGCCGGCCGCCGGTTCTGGTCATGGGACTGACAACCGTGGCGGCCGCGCTGTCACTTGCGGCCCTTGCGGCTTCCAGCGGTTGGGTCGGCTACCTCTGCGGCACTTGACGGCGTGCGGGTTCACACTCGGGTTGGTGTACGCGTTCACGACGGTGGCAACGCAGGCCGTCGTCCGTCCCGAGCGCGCGGGCGAGGCAGCGGGCGTGACGCTTGACGGCGTTGGTAACTCTCGCCGGTGTCGGTGTCGCGGTATCCGGAACGGTGTTGGAGATGCTTCAGCGCGCGGGATTGTCGGAGGCGGGTGCGGTCGACGCCATCGTCGTGGTGCTGGCGGCGCTATTGCTGCCCGCCGGCGCGGTGGTGTTGGTGATCGCGCGGGCGTCCGGCCCTGGCAACGGTCCCTGAGGTGCGGTCGGCGCAGGTCCAAGGAGGAAGTACAGCGGCGCCGTCCAGCTCCAGTCCCGGAGTCTGGCTGGCCATAACTCTTGTGAACGGCGACCGCAGCGCCGACACCTTGTCGTCGGCGTCGGAGTCAGGGTCGCACACGGCATCGCTGAGGTCACACACGCTGATCGTCTTGGCGCCGATGTCTGGGGACAGTACGGCAGGCGCATGGGCCAGGATCGGCCAATCCTGTGCGACACCCTTGCCGTGCTTCGGGCAGGCCGGAGACCGTGCCCAGGTTGAGCGTCGGGTCATCGGGCCGCCGGTCGCCGTCGGCCACCAGCAGCACGGCGGCCAGGTTGGGGCTCGCGGCGAGGGCCTGCAGATTGCGGTGCACCACCATCGCGCCCTGCGAGTATCCGGCCAACACGACCTTGGAGGTTGGGCACTGCTGGACGAAGTCGTTGTACTGCTTGCCCAACGCCGCGGTACCTGTGTCAACGCTGCCCATGAAACCCATCCACGCGCCCACACCGCCATCTGTCATCGGGGACCGGAACCGCGGGGTAGTCGATAGCCTCCGCGGTCAGGGTGCGGCCGTCGCGTTGCAGCTGCGTCGCCAGCTCGGTCAGGGACTGGTAGACGACACGACCCATTCCGTTGTAGACGGTCAGGTCGGAGCCTTCACGCTCGCCCGAACCCGCGGCCCCGATCCAGTGCACGTCGGGGCAGCCGGCAGCCGCATTCGCGGTACCGGCCGCAAGACCCACAAATGCGGCGCCGGCACACAGCGGCGGCGGATGCCAGCGTGGTGATTCGACGGAACATCAACCCCAACCCTTCGTTGCCCCGACCAGGGGAACGCATTCGCGACGTCATGTACCATCAGCTGACTGTGCCACAGTCGTCATCACGCGTGAGACCACTCGCACTTCTGCGCCCATGTGTCCGTTGCGAGCCAAACGAAAACGGCGCCCACCCGAAGGTGAGCGCCGCTTCGCGGTACTTCTAGATCACTTGATGATCTTGGTAACCCGGCCTGCGCCGACGGTACGGCCACCCTCGCGGATCGCGAAGCGAAGGCCCTCGTCCATGGCGACGGGCTGGATCAGCTTCACCGAGATGTCGGTGTTGTCGCCGGGCATCACCATCTCGGTGCCCTCCGGCAACGTCACCACACCGGTCACGTCGGTGGTGCGGAAGTAGAACTGCGGACGGTAGTTGTTGAAGAACGGCGTGTGCCGACCGCCCTCGTCCTTGGACAGGATGTAGACGCTGCCCTCGAAGTCGGTGTGCGGCGTGGTGGTGCCGGGCTTCACGACGACCTGACCGCGCTCGACGTCCTCGCGCTTGATGCCGCGCAGAAGCAGACCGACGTTGTCGCCGGCCTGACCCTGGTCGAGCAGCTTGCGGAACATCTCGACACCGGTGACGGTGGTCTTGGTGGTGTCCGGGCGGATGCCGACGATCTCGACTTCCTCGTTCACGTTGACCACGCCGCGCTCCACACGACCGGTGACCACGGTGCCGCGGCCGGTGATCGTGAAGACGTCCTCGACGGGCATCAGGAACGGCTTGTCGGTCTCGCGGACCGGGTCCGGGATCGACTCGTCGACTGCGTCCATCAGCTCCACGATCGACGCGACCCACTTCTCGTCGCCCTCGAGCGCCTTGAGTGCCGAGACCTTGATGACCGGGGCGTCCTCGTCGAACTCCTGGGCGGCCAGCAGCTCGCGGACCTCCAGCTCGACGAGCTCGAGCAGCTCCTCGTCATCCACGGCGTCGGCCTTGTTCAGGGCGACCAGGATGTAGGGCACACCGACCTGGCGGGCCAGCAGCACGTGCTCGCGGGTCTGCGGCATCGGGCCGTCGGTCGCGGCGACCACCAGGATCGCGCCGTCCATCTGGGCGGCACCGGTGATCATGTTCTTGATGTAGTCGGCGTGACCGGGGGCGTCGACGTGCGCGTAGTGACGCTTCTCGGTCTGGTACTCCACGTGGGAGATGTTGATCGTGATGCCGCGCTGACGCTCTTCAGGCGCATTGTCGATCTGGTCGAATGCGCGCGACTCGTTCAACGTCGGGTACTTGTCATGCAGAACCTTGGTGATTGCTGCGGTCAGCGTGGTCTTGCCGTGGTCAACGTGACCGATGGTCCCGATGTTGACGTGCGGCTTCGTCCGCTCGAACTTCGCCTTCGCCACTTCTGTGTCCTCCTGGACTGTGTTGGTGCTTGTTGTTAAGCAGTGTTGATCTTTGCAGTTGTGTAGTCTCGCCAAACCGACGGGTCAGAACTACTGCCCCGTCGCCTTCGCTGATTCCATTGCTCGACTCCGGGTCAGCTCCGAGCCTCGGCGCTGGCGCGCCTCGATTCTCACTGCCCCGTCGCCTTCGCGATGATCTCCTTCGACACGTTCGCCGGAACTTCGGCGTACGAGTCGAAAACCATGGAGTAGTTCGCCCGGCCCTGGGTCCGCGACCGAAGGTCGCCGACATAGCCGAACATCTCCGACAGCGGCACATGCGCCCTCACGACGCGGGCACCGCTCCGCTCCTCCATGGCCTGGATCTGACCACGGCGGGAGTTCAGGTCGCCGATCACGTCGCCCATGTAGTCCTCGGGCGTAGTGACCTCGACGGCCATGATCGGTTCCAGGATGACTGGTTGCGCTTGCTGCGCAGCCTTTTTCAGCACCTGGGAACCGGCGATCTTGAATGCCATTTCCGAGGAGTCAACCTCGTGGTACGCGCCGTCGAGCAGCGTGACTTTCAGGTTCACCAGCGGGTAGCCGGCCAGCACGCCGTACTGCATGGCGTCCTGCGCGCCGGCGTCCACCGACGGGATGTACTCGCGCGGGATGCGGCCGCCGGTGACCTTGTTCTCGAACTCGTAGGTCGCGCCGTCCTCGCCGCTGAACGGCTCGATCGAGATGAGGACCTTCGCGAACTGTCCCGAACCGCCGGTCTGCTTCTTGTGCGTGAACTCGACCTTGTCGACCGCCCGCTTGATGGTCTCCTTGTAGGCGACCTGGGGCTTGCCGACGTTGGCCTCGACCTTGAACTCGCGCTTCATGCGGTCAACGAGGATGTCGAGGTGGAGCTCGCCCATGCCGCCGATGACGGTCTGGCCGGTCTCCTGGTCCAGGTGCACCTTGAAGGTTGGATCCTCCTCGGCGAGCTTCTGGATCGAGAGGCTGAGCTTCTCCTGGTCGCTCTTGGTCTTGGGCTCGATGGCCACCTCGATCACCGGATCGGGGAAGGTCATCGACTCCAGCACAACCTGGTTGTTCGGGTCCGAAAGAGTGTCACCGGTGGTGGTGTCCTTCAGGCCGATCACCGCGTAGATGTGGCCCGCTGAGGCCGACTCCACTGGGTTCTCCTTGTTGGAGTGCATCTGGAACAGCTTGCCCAGCCGCTCCTTCTTGCCCTTGGTGGCGTTGATGACCTGGGCGCCGGAGTCGACCTTGCCGGAGTACACCCGGACGTAGGTCAGCTTGCCGAAGAACGGGTGGGTGGCCACCTTGAACGCCAGTGCCGAGAACGGCTCGTCGGTCGCAGGCTTGCGGACGATCTCCTCGTCCTCCTTGCCGGGCGCATGGCCAACGGCAGGCGGCACATCGAGCGGCGACGGCAGGTAGTCGATCACCGCGTCGAGCATGGGCTGCACGCCCTTGTTCTTGAACGCGCTGCCGCACAGCACGAGGTATGCCTCGGAGTTGATGGTCAGCTTGCGCAGCGCACCCTTGATCTCCTCGATCGACAGAGTCTCGCCACCGAAGTACTTCTCCAGCAGTGCCTCGTCGGTCTCGGCGACGGCTTCGAGCAACTTGGTGCGGTACTCGTCGGCCTTGTCCTTGAGATCGGCAGGGATCTCGATCGTGTCGTATGTCTCGCCGAGCTTGGTCTCGCCACGCCACACCTTGGCGTTCATCTCGACCAGGTCGACGACGCCCTCGAAGTCACCCTCGGAGCCGACGGGCAGCTGGATCGGAATCACGTTGGCGCCCAAGCGGTCTTCCATGGTCTTCACCGAGAAGTAGAAGTCCGCACCGATCTTGTCCATCTTGTTGACGAAACAGATGCGCGGGACGTCGTACTTGTCGGCCTGACGCCAGACCTGCTCGGACTGCGGCTCGACACCCTCCTTGCCGTCGAACACGGCAACGGCGCCGTCGAGCACGCGCAGGCTGCGCTCCACCTCGACGGTGAAGTCGACGTGTCCGGGGGTGTCGATGATGTTGATCTGGTTGTTGTTCCAGAAGCAGGTGGTCGCAGCCGAGGTGATGGTGATACCCCGCTCCTGCTCCTGCTCCATCCAGTCCATGGTGGCGGCGCCGTCGTGCACCTCACCGATCTTGTAGCTGATACCGGTGTAGTAGAGGATGCGCTCGGTCGTCGTCGTCTTGCCGGCATCGATGTGCGCCATGATGCCGATGTTGCGGACCTTGGTGAGGTCGGTCAGCACGTCCTGTGCCACGGCAGTTTTCCCACTCTTTCGCTTGCTTGGTTTGCTGTTTCAGTTGCGCCCGGCAGCCCCGCCGGCGCTAGATCACCAGCGGTAGTGCGCGAAGGCCCGGTTCGCCTCGGCCATCTTGTGGGTGTCCTCACGTCGCTTGACGGCGGCACCCAGGCCATTGCTCGCATCGAGGATCTCGTTGGCCAGACGCTCGACCATCGTCTTCTCCCGGCGCGCCTTCGAGAAGCTGACCAGCCAACGCAGTGCCAGCGTGGTCGAGCGCTCTCGGCGCGGACCTCGACGGGCACCTGGTAGGTCGCGCCACCGACGCGGCGGCTGCGCACCTCGAGGGCGGGCTTGACGTTGTCGAGAGCGCGCTTGAGGGTGACCACCGGATCGGTGCCGGTCTTGTCACGGGCCTGTTCGAGCGCACCATAAACAATGCGTTCGGCCAGTGATTTCTTCCCGTCGAGCAGGACTTTGTTGACCAACTGGGTGACCAGCTGCGACCCGTAGACCGGATCGTTGACCAACGGACGCTTGGGTGCGGGCCCCTTGCGCGGCATTAGCTCTTCTCCTTCTTGGCGCCGTAGCGGCTGCGGGCCTGCTTGCGGTTCTTGACACCCTGGGTGTCCAGCGAGCCGCGAATGATCTTGTAGCGCACACCCGGCAGGTCCTTCACACGACCGCCACGCACCAGCACCATCGAGTGCTCCTGCAGGTTGTGGCCCTCGCCGGGGATGTAGGCGGTGACCTCAACCTGGCTCGTCAGCTTGACGCGCGCGACCTTCCGAAGCGCCGAGTTCGGCTTCTTCGGGGTGGTGGTGTACACGCGGGTGCACACGCCGCGGCGCTGCGGGCTGCCCTTGAGGGCCGCGGTCTTCACCTTGGCGATCTTGTCGCGGCGACCCTTGCGGACCAGCTGCTGAATGGTTGGCATCTACCGGCTTTCTGTGTTGCTTGTTCGTCTTTTAAGTCTCTGTACTGCAGTTATGTCGCGCTCGCTTACCCCGCGACCGGGTGTGTCGCATGCGCCCGCCGCGGAATATTCGAGACATTTCCAAGGCATGGTGGACATGCGAATTGGCCCGGCGTGCAGGCATGCTTGCGTTACTTCCGAGCTGCAAGCGCCTTATTTGCCAGGCACGATCGTCCACAATACCAGGGCAGTCGCAGCGCTCCAAACCCGTCGACGGGGCCTAACCGCAGGTCAGACCCTAGCTCAAGCCCATCGGCTCTTCGCGCAAGCGGTCATCGGTGCCGGATGCTCTTCGCGCAAGCGCTCATCGGTGCCGCATGCTCTTCGCGCAAGCGCTCATCGGTGCCGGATGCTCTTCGCGCAAGCGCTCATCACCGTTGCATGCCGGACGCCAGCCTCAGCACCATGTCGGTGAACACCAAATCCGCGTCGATCCCGTTCATTGCCCCGGTCATCTCCAGCAGCACGAAACCGTGCATGGCCGACCAGAACTCCAGCGCCGCATAGAACGCGCCTCACCCTCCAACCCGTAGGACTGCAGGACCGAGATGACAGGCTCGGCCGCCGCGCGGGTGGCGTCGGTGAATTCGGGATCGTCGCCGCCCAGCGGCATCCGGGTGAACGCCGAATAGCGGCCGGGATGGTGGTGGGCGTAGCTGCGGTACGCACTGGCCATCGCGATCACCGCGTCGTCGCGGGTGCGGCCCTGGGCGACGTTGTTGAGCATGTCGATGATGTCGCCCACCACCCGCATCCGCACGGTCCGCCGCAGGTCTTCAAGGCTGTTGACGTGGTTGTAGAGCGACGGGCCCTTGGTGCCGAGCTGGTTGGCAAGCGCATTGATGGTCAGCGCGTCCCAGCCCTCACGGTCGAGGAACGTCAGCGCCGCATTGACGATGGCATCGCGGCTCAACCTGGTCGGACGTGCCGCCGGCCGAGCTGCCATGTGAGGTTCGTCCTTCGCGTCGTCGGTGGGACCACGAGATCGGGTCAGCGGAAAACAACACCTCTAGTTTCCGTCGGGTCACGAAAAACTAACACCTCTAGTTTCGGCGAATCAGTTGACGCGCTGTTGACTGAGCTCGGCGAGCTGGCCGGTGATCGTGCACAGATCGGGCAGCATCGCCGGATTCATCGTCTGGATCGACCAGGTGATGACGTCGGCGCCCTTGGCCACGTAGATGCTGCACGCGTTGGCGTCGTAGGCCTTGAAGCCCTTGTTGCCGTCGATCGACAGTTCGGTGAGCGTGCGGCCGGCGTGCTGCTCGAGCGACCGTTCGGTATCCATGTCGCTGCCGCGGTACCACCAGGTGGAGATGCCCATGCCCGCGCCGAAATTGCCAAGCACGGTGTTCTCCTGCCAGAAGCACCCGGCGTCGCTGACCACAGTCTTGGTGAACATCGACGATCCGGCGGCCTTGCTCACGTCGGCGTCGGTGATCCCGTTGCAGTCCGCGCTGCGGAAAACACCGCTAGGCGGCGGCGGAGCCGGTGAGGTGGGCGTCGCCGATCGGTCCGACGGGCCGCAGCCGACCAGCAGGGCCGCCGCTGCGGCAAGCGCGGGCCAGCGCCGCGAGGGCGATCTCGGACGGCCATGGTCACATGTCCGACTGCAGGGTCGCGGTGAGCAGCTTCTCGGCGTCCTGGCAGGGATCGCCGTCGCGCTGGCCCCGGAACTGCACCCACCAGCTGAGCACGCCGGTGCCTGCGGCCGCGGTCGCCGAACAGGCCGCGCCGGTGGTGTCGCGGCGCGCTAGAAACGCCTGGTGTCGTTCGACGACCTTCTCGGTGACCGTCGCTCCGCGCTGGGTGGCAAGCGAGCGTTCGCGGTCGAGGCTGCCGGTCTCGTACCAGGAGAAGGTGACGTCGACCATCGCCGAGCCTCGGGCCAACACGTACTGGCAGACCGCGCCGCTGTAGGGCCGCACGACGTGGTCGGCGCCGATTGCCTGCTGGATCGAGCTGTCGACCAGCAAGCCACACCGGTCGTCGACATATCCATAGCTGCGGTTGGGATCGGGGACGGCGGATTCGGCCCGTAGCGCGGTCCCGCTGACGGTCTGAGAACACCCAGCGACGGTCACTGCCGCCGTGACCGTCACGACAGCAACCGGTTTCACGGGCCAACGCATCGCGTCATCACGCTACCCAGCACCGTCAACGATGGCGACTCGTGCGAACTACTGCCACGATGGTCGCCGGGCGACGTACGCTCTACCTCCATCGGGGCTCCCGACCAAAGGGGACCATCGTGATTTCGAAAGCTGTGGGCCGCTCGCTTGCGGCATGCGCGATCACAATCCCGGCGGTGCTCGGTGTCGGCAGTGCCCGCGGCCCATGCCAAGAACGGCGACACCCACATCACCGGCATGGCATCGTGCAAACGATGGACTGCAACGAGTCGACGCTTTACGTCATGGGAACCGGTAACACGATCAACGCGTTGGGTTCCTGCTGGGCGGTCACCGTGCAGGGTTCGTCCAACGTCGTCGTCGCCGACAACGTCGTCGACAACATCATCGTGTACGGCAGCGACCAGACGGTGTTCTACAAGAACGGCGATCCGACCGTGTGGGATCGTGGCCGTGAACTGGGTATGACGAACCGCATCGATCGGGTACCCGCCTGATATGCAGACACGTTCCTTAATCGCAGGCTTCGCCGTTGCGGCCTGCGCAGTCGGGCTGGCCGGCTGCGGCTCGGGGGGCGACAAAACCCCCGCCCCGACCGCGACAGCAGGTACGTCCGGCGCAGCGGTCGAAATCGGCAACACGATCAACTACGGGTCATTCGGCACGACGGCCAACCTCGATTGCGCGACCGGAAAATCGCTCAACGTCGGTGGTTCCAACAACACGCTGACCATCAAGGGCACCTGCGCCAAGGTGAACATCGGCGGCGCCGACAACAAGGTCACCCTCGAGACCATCGACAAGGAGTTGTCCGTCGTCGGCCTGAACAACACCGTCACCTACAAGAACGGCGACCCGAAGGTCGACGACTTCGGCTCGGGCAACAAGATTTCGAAGGGCTGAGCGCTAGGCGCTCGCCCCGTGTCTGCCCGCGCCTGCTGCGAATCGGGCTGCGCCTTCTATTGACTCGGCCGCGACGCGCGAGATGCTGCCGAACTCGAAGTCCATCGCCTCGGCCTCGGATGCGCCCCACTGGTTGAGCATCGAAATCCGATCCGATCGCATGCACTGTTGCGGCAGCTCGGCGAGTTCGGCGGCTAGCTCCTCGGCCCGTTGGCGCGCTTGGCCTTTGGGCACGACGCGATTGGCCAACCCCATCGCGAGAGCTTCGGCGGCGTCAACGCCGCGGCCGGTGAGGATCAGGTCCATCGCACGGCTGTGACCGATCAGCCGCGGGAGTCGCACCGTACCGCCGTCGATCAGCGGAACGCCCCACCGCCTGCAGAACACGCCGAAGATGGCGTCCTCTTCGACGACGCGCATGTCGCACCACAGCGCCAACTCCAGGCCGCCCGCGACCGCGTAGCCACTGACGGCTGCGATCACCGGCTTGGACAGCACCATTCGGCTCGGCCCCATCGGACCGGGTCCGGTGCGATGCACCTGGTTGGCATCCGGTGTGCCGAAAGCCTTGAGATCGGCTCCAGCACAGAATGTTCCGTTGTCGCCCCAGAGTACGGCCACGGCAGCCGAGGCATCCTTGTCGAACTCGTCGAACGCTTCGTACAGTCCCGCCGCTGCGGGCGCGTTGACGGCGTTGCGCGCATCGGGCCGATTCATGATCACGGTCGTCACCGGGCCGCTGCGCTCGACCCGCACTCCACCACTCGTCATGTTGTCTCCATCAGTTCGACGCCGTCTCGCCGCGCGACCAGTTCCGTGGCGAAGTCCGTGTAGGCGTTCCTCAGTGTGTCACCGGGCCAGTCTTCGGGCAGTAGCTCGGCGGGCAGCACCGGGTCGGTGAGCAGGTGGCGCACGATGGCCGCCGCTGCGACGAACTGGCCGGGAATATCGCTGGCCGTTGCTATTTCGTCGAGAAGTTCACGGCCACGGCGCATCCATTCCGCAAGGTCCCACAGTCGGGCGGCGAGCCCTGCGGGGTCGTCGTCCCTTGCGCGCAGTACCCGTACCCGGTCCAGCACCCCGGCCGATAGCTCCACATCGAGGTTGTCGGGCCGCAGCCAGATCCCCTCGCGAAGCTCGGCGAACCGCTTGTCCTGCAGCGTGGTTCGCAAGGAGGCGCGGGTGCGCGCGTCGGTGCCGACACTGGTGATCACCACGGTGGTCCATGTGCCGTCCCATCTGCTCAGCCGCGGGTTGATCGCGTCGTCCTGGCGGCGCTGCCGGGCCAGCAGCCGATCGGACAGCCGGTAGCCGTCCGCAGAGCGCACCAGGTCACCCGCGCCAACCATGCGGGTGAGCGCAACCCGCACAGTCGGCTCGCGGATATCGAAATCTGCTGTGAGCCTGATGAGTTCGCTGGCGGTGGCCCAGGCCGGGTGGGCGCCGAGCAACACGCTCAGCACGACCGAGCGGGCCGTCATCCGCGAAAGCGCCGGCATTGCTACACCCCGGACGCCTTGCGGCCGTGATCGCCGAAGGGCTCGTCACGCTGGCGGACCGCCTCCCGGAAGCCGTGCTCTCGCGATTGTGCGACGAACGCGTGGCCCTCCGGCGTATGTCGGGCGACGCCGTCGAACACTGTGGAGATCATCGCGCTGTTGGCGACGCCCTGGTTCAGCAGCGCGCTGTTCATCGCCAGCTTGACCATGATGAGCTGGTTGACAGGAACGGCGGCGATCCGCTCGACGAGGCGCTCGGTGCGTTCGTCGAGTTCGGCGGGATCGGGTGCCTCGACCGCGAGTCCCCACTCGGCCGCCTGCGCGCCGGTGATGGAATCACCGGTCAGCAGAAGGCGTTTGGCACGTTGGTCGCCGATGCGATGCGCCCACATACCCGCTGCGGGCACACCCCACACCCTAGTGGGCGGGTAGCCGATCTTCGCATCGGCCGCCGCAATCACCTGATCGGCGTGCAGAGCGATGTCGGTACCGCCTGCCACGCAGTAGCCGTGGATCTTGACGACCGTCGGCTTGTCGGCGTGCATCAGCGACGAGAAGCCCCTGACGAACCGGCTCATCATCTGGTAGTCGATCATCGGGTCCCACGGCTGATCGGGCAGGTGGTTGACGGCCTGTGTCTTACCCGACAACACCGTGTCCTTGTAGGGACTGCCCCCGCCCGCCGAGGATGACCCCTCTGCGTAGGCGGACAGGTCAAACCCGGCGCAAAAGCCCTCTCCGCGACCGGATACCAGGATCACGTGCACATTGGGATCGAGGTCGGCCCGTTCCACCAGTGCCGACAACTCCAGCGGGGTGTCGGCGACGATGGCGTTGCCCTTCTCGGGGCGGTTGAAGGTGATGCGCGCAACTCGGCCGGTGACCTCGTAGGTCATCGTCTTGAGGTTGTCGAAGTCGACGGGACGGATCGAGTGCGTCATCCTTTGACCATTGCACGTTCCAGGATCGGCGCGAGATCCAGCCCGGTGGGCATGGTTCCGAACGCGCCGCCCCATTGGCCGCCCATGCGGGTGGCCAGGAACGCTTCGGCGACCGCGGGGTGGCCGTGGCGGACCAGCAGCGAGCCCTGCAGTGCGAGGCTGATGTCCTCGGCGATCTTGCGCGCTCGGTACTGGATGGTCTCAAGATCCTCAAGGGCCGGCTTGAGCGCGGCGACATGGCGGTCGAGGCGCGGATCGTGGCCCGTCGTCCTGCCCAGCTCGTCGAACAGCACGTCGACACATTCGGGTCGACTTGCCATGGCGCGCAACGTATCCAGCGCGCTGACGTTGCCGGATCCTTCCCAGATGCCCATCAGCGGCGCCTCGCGGTACAGCCGCGGCATGCCCGACTCCTCGACGTAGCCGTTGCCGCCAAGGCACTCCATCGCCTCGCCTGCGTGCGGGGTGGCGCGCTTGCACACCCAGTACTTGCTGGCCGCAAGGCCGATGCGACGCAGCAGAGTTTCGCGTTCGTCACCGCGCACCGCGCTGTCGGTGGCGCCGGCCATCCGCATCGCGACGATGGTCGCGGCCTCGGCTTCCACCGCGAGGTCGGCCAGCACATTGCGCATCAACGGTTGGTCAATCAGATACTCGCCGAACGCCTTTCGGTGCTGCGCGTGGTGAATGGCGCGGGTCAGCCCGCTGCGCATGCTGGTAGCGCTGCCCAACGTGCAGTCCAGCCGGGTGAGGTTGACCATCTCGATGATGGTCGGCACCCCGCGGCCCTCATCGCCGATCATCCAGGCGGTGGCGCCGTCGTACTCGACCTCGCTGGAGGCGTTGGCGTGGTTACCCAGTTTGTCCTTGAGGCGCTGCAGGAACATCCGATTACGGCTGCCGTCGGGCAAAATTCGCGGCAGGAAGAAGCAGCTCAGTCCGCCAGGCGCCTGGGCCAACACGAGGAAGATGTCGCACATCGGCGCCGAGGTGAACCACTTGTGGCCGGTGAGGCTGTAGGTACCGTCGGCGTTCGGCGTCGCCTGCGTGGTGCCTGCGCGAACGTCGGAGCCGCCCTGCTTCTCGGTCATCGACATGCCCGCGGTGATGCCGGGCTTGGTGGCGGGCACCCTGAGCTCGGGGTCGTATTCGCGGCTGACGAGCAGCGGCTCGTAGACGGCGGCCAGTTCTGGGTTGGCGCGCAGTGCAGGCACGACGGCATACGTCATCGAGATCGGGCAGATATGGCCGGCCTCGGGCGTCCACACCGAAGTCTTGGCGGCGCGGACGACGTGCGCGCCGGGCCGGTCGTCGGCCCACGGCGCGGCATGCAGCCCGTGGCCTACCGCGACCTTCATCAGCTCGTGGTAAGCGGGGTCGTACTCGACCTCGTCGACGCGATGGCCGTAGCGGTCGTGGGTGCGCAGGATCGGCTGGTTGCGGTCGGCGAGCTCACCCCAGCGCTGCGCCTGCGGGCCGCCGGAGAGCGCCCCGAGTTCGGTGACCTCGTCGAGGCCCCACTCGCCGCCCTCGCGGATGAGCGCCTCGGTAAGTACCGGTGACGTCGCGGGGTTGTAGTTCTCCAATGACGGGACCTGATTGGTGACGACATGCGTGTCTGACATGCCCCTATATTACAGTTTTTCGACAGCTGCACAATAGTCGTAATATCCGTCGATGCGCGCTAGTGCGCGGCGAAGAACTGCCACATCGCCTGTGTGGCGAACGACGGCCACTCATGCCCCCCGCCGTCCACGGTGAGCAGGACGACGTTACGGCCGTCGGGACAGTCGGCGGTCGACGTGGCGACCGCGCCGTTAGTGGTGGTGGCCGGCGGCGCGCATCGGTCGACGTTGCGCCAAAAGGCGTTCAGGTCAGGGATTGACGGCCCACCGTCGGGCGTCGCCACCCCCGAGCCGGGACCGCCGTCGTAGCGGATCCGCGGGTCGGCCGTGCCGTGGATGTGCATTACCGACGTCGGGTGCGGCGCGGCGCACTTGTCGAGTTGGGTGGCCGAGTCGGGACCGATCGCGGCGAAGGTGCCGGTGTCGCACGCCAGCGCGTAGGCCAGCATGCCGCCGTTGCTGATACCGGTCGCGTAGCGCCGCTTCGGGTCGACGGTCACGTTGGCTGCGATATCGTCGACGACCGCGTTGACGAATCCGACGTCGTCGATGTTCTCGCGACCTGGCCGCCCACAGCAGCCGCCGACGTTCCATGCCCTGCCGACGCCGTCAGGATAGGCGACGACGAACTTCGCATTGTCGGCCAATTCGTCCCAGCCATAAGCCCTTTCGGCCTGTTGGGCGCTGCCGAAGCCGCCGTGCATCATGACGACGAGCGGCGCAGGCGATGACAGCCCGGCGGGGATGTACAGCCGGTAGGACCGGTCGAGGCCACCGAAGCTCATCGTGTGCAACGTCGAGCCTGCGACGAAACCTTGCGGCGCAGCCGAACCCGAAGCGGCACAACCTGCCGTTACGAGCAGCACACCGAGCAGCGCGGCGATCCGGGCGGTCACGGCTCCACGGTAGGCATCAACAGTCCCGAATGCCGCCGAGGTGGAACAGAATTCAGCCAATTTTCAGCATCGGCCATGCGGTGTCGCCGGGACTCGTAGCGTCTGATGACCAGCAACACCACGGCGGCAAGCACCCATCCGAGGAGAATGTCGACGACATAGTGCTCAGCGGTATAGACCAGCGCGAAGGCCATCACCAGGACATACGTCACCAACAGCGGACGCCACCGCCGACCAACACGAGTCCACAGAAAAGCCGCGACTGCGGCGGTCAGACCGGCATGTAGCGACGGTATCGCCGCCACCAGATTGACGCTGGCTTGCCCCTGATCGAGCAGCGCACTGGCCGAATGGAGGTTCAGCTTGCCCCAACCCCGCCCGATGATGCGCTCGACCCACCCGTTGGCGCCATCCCGTGTGCTCTGCATCGCGCCGAGCAGCCCACCGTCGGGGACACCGCGTGCGGGGCGGAACATGCACTGCGGACCCGACGGACCTCCGGCGACATCGTCCGGGGTGCACCGCGCTGCGGCCCACGGCGGTGCGGCGGGTAGCAGCGCGTAGACGATCAGCGAGACGAGGGACAGCCCGACGAACAAGCGGACGAACGCCTTCCATTCCTCACGATCGCGTAGCCACAGCACCGCGGCGATCACATACGGAAGGATGAAGAACGACATGTAGACGGTGCTGATGGCGATCTCCCACCACGGCGGGTTGGGCAATTTCAGTCGTTCCTGCAACCACACCGTCGGCACCGTGCCGAAGAACATCCAGCGATCCACGTCGACCTGCCAGTGCCACAATGTCGGCCGCCCGATCAAGGTGGCCGCTCCCCTGCTGAGGTCGTAGGCCAGAAGCACCAGTGCGAACGGCAGCCAGTCCCGGATCACCTGGAGCATGCGGCGGCCCTGACCGATGCTTGCCGCGAGCAGTCCGGTGCAGATGTAGAGCAGCAACAGCTCTCGGTTGAACGCGAATCCCGTTGTGGCGGTTCGGTAGACGACAACAGCGACCCACGTCGCAACGGTGATCCGCCGGGCAATCGTCAGCCGGCGGTCGCGTGTATTGCCCGCATCTGGTGCGCGCGGCAACACAATTGAGGATTGGTCAACCGCTGACACTCAAGTCAGCGTAGTTCGCCGCGCCGTAACCTGGGGTTGGGTAATCGTTCGTTTATCGAACCGTGCCTCAGGCGCGTCTAGTCCAAGTGTTCGCGCAGGAACGCGATGTCATCCTTTCGGCCCTCGTCGGCGGTTTCGCAGATCACCGGCGCGCCTGCGGCCTTGACGACCGCTACCAACAGCTCGGGGTCGATCTGGCCAGTGCCGAAGTTGGCGTGCCGGTCCGCTCCGGAGCCCGCGGCGTCTCGAGAGTCGTTGCAGTGCACGAGGTCGATGCGACCGGTGATGGCGATGATCCGTTCGACGGCGTCGACGAGCTTCTCGCCCGCCGCCCAGGCGTGGCAGGTGTCGAGGCAGAAGCCGATGCCCTTGTCGCCGATGTGGTCCCACAGGCGGGCGATGACGTCGAAATGGCGGGCCATGGCGTGATCGCCGCCGGCGGTGTTCTCCAGGTACACCGGCACATCGGTCTTCAGGCTGTCCAGCGCCTTGACCCACCGCTCGAAGCCGGCCTCCATGTCGTTGTCGTCGGCGTGGCCGCCGTGCACGATGACCGCGGTGGCGCCCACTTCGGCCGCAGCGTCGCAGGTGTCCTGCAGGATCTTGCGCGACGGGATGCGCACCCGGTTGTTGGCCGACGCGACGTTGATCAGGTACGGCGCGTGGACATAGAGCGGCAGGCTCGACGCCTTGAGCGCCTCGGCGTCGTCGCGCGGTTTGGGCTTCTTCCAGCTCTGCGGGTTGCCGAGAAAGAACTGCACCACATCGGCGCCATCGGCCGCAGCGTCGGCCAGGGGGTCGTCTCCGTGGACATGTGAACCAATCAACACGGCGCCAAGTCTAGGCGGGCCGTCAGACACTTCCGAGTGTGCGGCCCAACCTTGGGGTCACCGCAGCGAGGACGGGCTTGACCGCGTCGAAGAAGCAGCCGAGGTGCGTTTGTCCCCCGATGACGTCAACAGACGCGTCGAGTGCTCCGGCGTCGGCGCGCACATGCGGAAGGATCCAGTCCTCGGATCCGACGTAGTACAAGGCGGGACAGCGGATCGACGCCGGATCGATGAATCGGGTCGGGCGCATTGATCCTTCGATCGCCGCAGCCAGGGCGAGCGGGTCGTTGCTGTCCTCGATCATCTGCTGAAGCGCCGTGTCGGTCGTGCCGAACGCCTGCCACAGGGCCGCCCAATCGCCCTGCCGCAGGAAACTGGCGAGTGGCGTCAAGAGCCGGTCAGCTTCCTCCTCGTGCGCGTGCATTGCGTAACCGCCGACGACGATCCGCTCGACTCGCTCCGAATAGCGGCTCGCCAGATTGCAGGCTAGCCAGCCTCCACGTGAATAGCCCCACACCGTCGCGCGATTCACGTCTTCTGCGTCCATCACCGCGACCAGATCGGCGGCAACTCCTGCCGGATCGTATGCATCCGGATCGTGCGGAAGGTCGCTGTCGCCGTGGCCGAGGGGGTCGACGTTGATGACGCGCCACTCGCCCGACAACGCACTCACGTATCCCAGGTCGTCCCAGTGCCGAGCCGCCGACATCGTCGGTGCAACGAGCATGAGCGGGGAACCATCACCTTCGACGGTGTAGTGGATGGTGAACCCACGGGAAGCAGCCCGCACACGTCGAGTGTGCACGTTCGCCAACGAAAAAACCCCCGCACGAAGCGGGGGCTTTCTCTCGTCGTGACTAGCGGTAGTCGCTGTAGCCGTAGTCGTCCAGCGGAACCGCGGCACCGGTGGCCTGGCCGAAGTCCGGGCTGTAGTACTGATCCTCGTAGGACGGGATCGTGTACGCCGCAGCGCGGGCTTCCTCGGTCGGCTGCACCTGGATGTTGCGGTACCGGTTGATGCCGGTACCGGCCGGGATCAGCTTGCCGATGATCACGTTCTCCTTCAGACCCTGGAGCTTGTCGCTGCGGCAGTTGATCGCCGCATCGGTCAGCACTCGAGTGGTCTCCTGGAACGACGCCGCCGACAGCCACGAATCCGTGGCCAGCGATGCCTTCGTGATACCCATCAGCACCGGGCGACCCGCCGCGGGCTCGGCGCCCTCGGCAACCACCCGACGGTTCTCCGCCTCGAACTCGCCACGCTCGGTCAGCGAGCCGGGCAGGAACTCCGTCGCACCCGAATCGATGATCGTGACGCGCCGCAGCATCTGCCGGACGATCACCTCGATGTGCTTGTCGTGGATCGACACGCCCTGAGCGCGGTAGACCTCCTGGACCTCCTTGACGAGGTGGATCTGCACCTCGCGGGGGCCCTGGACACGAAGCACCTCGTGCGGATCGGCCGAGCCTTCCATCAGCTGCTGGCCCACCTCGACGTGGTCGCCATCGGTGAGCAGCCGCTCGGAACCGTCGTCGTGCTTGAACACCTTCAGACGCTGACGGCGGGAGAGCTTGTCGTACACCACTTCCTCGCCACCGTCATCCGGGATGATGGTGATCTTGTAGAAGCGGTCGCCCTCTTCGAGCTGCATGCGTCCGGTGACGTCGGCGATCGGCGCCTTGTCCCGCGGAACGCGGGCCTCGAACAGCTCCTGCACGCGAGGCAGACCACCGGTGATGTCGTCACCGCCGGTGACGCCACCCTGGTGGAACGTACGCATGGTCAGCTGCGTGCCTGGCTCGCCGATGGACTGCGCGGCGACGATGCCGACCGCCTCGCCGATGTCGACGAGCTTGCCCGTCGCCATCGAACGGCCGTAACACATCGCGCACACGCCGGTGCCGGTGGTGCAGGTCAGCACGGAGCGGACCTTCACCTCGGTGATGCCCGCGGCCAGCAGTGCGTCGATCGCGGGGTCGCCAAGGTCATGGCCACGCTCGACGATGACGTTGCCCTTCTTGTCGACCGCGTCGGTCGCCAGCGTCCGCGCGTAGGCAGACGTCTCGATGTGCTGATCGCGAACCAGCGACTTGTCGGACTGCAGCTCGGCCAGCACGACGTTGATGCCGCGCTCGGTCTCGCAGTCGGTCTCGCGCACGATGACGTCCTGCGAGACGTCCACCAGACGACGGGTCAGGTAACCCGAGTCCGCGGTACGAAGAGCGGTGTCCGCCAGACCCTTTCGGGCGCCGTGGGTGTTGATGAAGTACTCCAGCACCGTCAGGCCCTCGCGGAACGAGGACTTGATCGGACGCGGGATGAACTCACCCTTCGGGTTGGTCACCAGACCCTTCATGCCCGCCAGCGTGCGGGTCTGGGTCAGGTTGCCCGTGGCGCCCGACTTCACGATCGTGATGATCGGGTTGTCCGCCGGGTAGTGCGCCTCAAGCGCCTTACCGACCTCTTCGGTCGCGTCCTGCCAGATCTTCACCAGCGCCTCGTTGCGCTCGTCGTGGTTGAGCGCACCACGCTGGTACTTCTTCTCGATCCCGTCGGCTTCAGCCTCGTAGCGGTCGAGGATCTCCTGCTTCTGCGGCGGCACCAGCACGTCGGCCATCGACACGGTGACACCCGAACGGGTGGCCCAGTAGAAGCCGGCGTCCTTGAGCTTGTCCACGGTCTGCGCGACCACGATCATCGGGTAACGCTCGGCCAGGTCGTTGACGATCCGCGCCTGCACCTTCTTGTGCATCTGCTCGTTGACGAACGGATACGAGATCGGCAGCAGCTCGTTGAACATCACCCGGCCCAGCGTGGTCTCGGCCGTCCAGGCGTCGCCCGGCCTCCAGCCCGTGTCGCCGAACAGCTCGGCCTCGACGGTCGGCAGGCGGACGCAGCTGGGTCAGCCGCACCCGGATCTTGGCGCGCACACTCAGCGCGCCGCGGTCCAGCGCCATGATCGCCTCGGCAGGCGAGCTGTAGACGCCCGACTCCGGCTTGTCCTTGGCCGAAGACACGAACTCGCCAGTGTCGCCGGGGATCTCGGTGGTCAGGAAGTACAGCCCGGTCACCATGTCCAGACGCGGCATGGCCAACGGACGACCCGACGCAGGCGACAGGATGTTGTTGCTCGACAGCATCAGGATGCGAGCCTCGGCCTGCGCCTCCGCCGACAGCGGAAGGTGCACGGCCATCTGGTCACCGTCGAAGTCGGCGTTGAACGCCTCACACACCAGCGGGTGCAGCTGAATCGCCTTGCCCTCCACCAGCATCGGCTCGAAGGCCTGGATGCCGAGGCGGTGCAGGGTTGGTGCGCGGTTCAGCAGCACCGGGTGCTCACCGATGACCTCTTCGAGCACATCCCACACCTGCGGACGCTGACGCTCGACCATCCGCTTGGCGCTCTTGATGTTCTGCGCGTGGTTCAGGTCGACGAGACGCTTCATCACGAACGGCTTGAACAGCTCGAGTGCCATCAGCTTGGGCAGACCGCACTGGTGCAGCTTCAGCTGCGGGCCGACCACGATGACCGAACGGCCGGAGTAGTCGACGCGCTTGCCGAGCAGGTTCTGACGGAACCGGCCCTGCTTGCCCTTGAGCAGATCGGACAGCGACTTGAGCGGGCGGTTGCCAGGCCCGGTGACGGGGCGGCCGCGACGGCCGTTGTCGAACAGCGCGTCCACCGACTCCTGAAGCATGCGCTTCTCGTTGTTGACGATGATCTCGGGCGCACCGAGGTCGATCAGCCTCTTGAGCCGGTTGTTGCGGTTGATCACGCGGCGGTACAGGTCGTTGAGGTCCGACGTGGCGAAGCGGCCACCGTCGAGCTGCACCATCGGGCGCAGCTCCGGCGGGATCACCGGAACCGCGTCGAGCACCATGCCCATCGGCGAGTTGCTGTTGGACTGGAACGCGGCGACGACCTTCAGGCGCTTGAGCGCGCGAAGCTTCTTCTGGCCCTTGCCATTACGAATGGTGTCGCGCAGGCTCTCGGCCTCGGCGTCGATGTCGAAGTTCTCGATGAGCTTCTTGATCGACTCCGCGCCCATGGCGCCCTGGAAGTACTCGCCGTAGCGGTCGACGAGCTCGCGGTAGAGCACCTCGTCGACGATCAGCTGCTTGGGGGCCAGCTTGGTGAAGGTGGTCCAGATCTCGTCGAGCCGGTCCAGCTCACGCTGGGCCCGGTCGCGCATCTGACGCATCTCACGCTCGCCGCCGTCGCGAACCTTGCGCTTCACGTCGGACTTGGCGCCCTCGTCCTCGAGCTCCTTCATGTCGGCCTCGAGCTTCTGCGCCCGTGGCCTCCAGATCGGCGTCGCGCTGATCCTCAACGGCCTTCTTCTCGACGACCATCTCGGCCTCGAGCGTCGACAGCTCGTTGTGGCGCATCTCGTCGTCCACGGCGGTGATGACGTAGGCCGCGAAGTAGATGATCTTCTCGAGATCCTTGGGCGCCAGGTCGAGCAGGTATCCGAGACGCGCTCGGCACACCCTTGAAGTACCAGATGTGCGTGACGGGCGCGGCCAGCTCGATGTGGCCCATCCGCTCGCGACGCACCTTGGCGCGGGTTACCTCGACGCCGCAGCGCTCGCAGATGATGCCCTTGAAGCGGACGCGCTTGTACTTGCCGCAGTAGCACTCCCAGTCGCGAGTCGGTCCGAAGATCTTCTCGCAGAACAGGCCGTCCTTCTCTGGCTTGAGCGTGCGGTAGTTGATGGTCTCCGGCTTCTTGACCTCGCCGAAGGACCAGTTGCGGATGTCGTCCGCGGTGGCAAGGCCAATGCGGAGTTCATCGAAGAAGTTGACGTCTAGCACGTAACTCCCTTTCCCCTTTCGGGATTAGTAACTAAATTCGTAATCGGAGAGATCTACGCCAAGTCCTCAACAGACGCAGATTCGTTGCGGGACAGGTTGATTCCCAGGTTCGCGGCAGCGCGCTCCAGGTCCTCGTCGTCGCCGTCACGCATCTCGATCGCCGCGCCGTCGCTGGAAAGCACCTCGACGTTCAGGCACAGCGACTGCAGTTCCTTGAGAAGCACCTTGAACGACTCCGGAATGCCCGGCTCGGGGATGTTCTCGCCCTTGACGATCGCCTCGTAGACCTTGACCCGGCCGACGGTGTCGTCGGACTTGATGGTCAAGAGCTCCTGCAGCGTGTACGCCGCGCCGTAGGCCTGCATGGCCCAGCACTCCATCTCACCGAACCGCTGGCCACCGAACTGCGCCTTACCGCCCAGCGGCTGCTGGGTGATCATCGAGTACGGACCGGTGGAGCGGGCGTGGATCTTGTCGTCCACCAGGTGGTGCAGCTTGAGGATGTACATGTAGCCGACCGTCACCGGGTACGGGAACGGTTCGCCACTGCGGCCGTCGAACAGCATCGCCTTGCCGTCATCGTCGACGAGCGTGTCGCCGTCGCGGTTGGGCAGCGTGGAGGACAACAGACCCTGAAGCTCCTCTTCGCGGGCACCGTCGAACACCGGCGTCGAGACGATGCTGCCCGGCTCCGACTCCAACAGTTCCTTCGGCAGATTGGCCGCCCAGTCCGGCGAGCCGTTGATCTTCCAGCCGGCCTTGGCGACCCAGCCAAGGTGCGTCTCGAGGATCTGGCCGATGTTCATCCGTCGCGGCACACCGTGCGTGTTCAGGATGATGTCCACCGGGGTGCCGTCCGGCAGGAACGGCATGTCCTCGACGGGCAGGATCTTGCCGATGACGCCCTTGTTGCCGTGACGTCCGGCGAGCTTGTCGCCGTCGGAGATCTTGCGCTTCTGGGCCACGTAGACGCGGACCAGTTCGTTGACGCCTGCGGGCAGCTCGTCGTCGTCCTCGCGGGAGAACACCCGGATGCCGATGACCTTGCCGGACTCACCGTGCGGCACCTTCAGCGACGTGTCGCGAACCTCGCGAGCCTTCTCACCGAAGATCGCGCGGAGCAGCCGCTCCTCAGGGGTCAGCTCGGTCTCGCCCTTCGGGGTGACCTTGCCGACCAGGATGTCGCCGTCGCGGACCTCGGCGCCGATGCGGACGATGCCGCGCTCGTCGAGATCGGCCAGCACCTCATCGGAGACGTTCGGGATGTCCCTGGTGATCTCCTCGGCGCCCAGCTTGGTGTCGCGGGCATCGATCTCGTGCTCCTCGATGTGAATCGAGGTGAGCACGTCCTCTTCAACCAGGCGGTTGGAGAGGATGATCGCGTCCTCGTAGTTGTGGCCCTCCCACGGCATGATCGCCACGAGCAGGTTCTTGCCAAGCGCCATCTCACCGTTCTCGGTGCATGGACCGTCGGCGATGACCTGGCCCGCCTCGACACGCTGCCCGGCGTCCACAATCGGACGCTGGTTGGCGCAGGTGCCGTGGTTGGAGCGGGCGAACTTGCGCATCCGGTAGGTGTGCCGGGTGCCGTCGTCGGCCATCACGGTGATGTAGTCGGCGGAGACCTCTTCGATCACGCCCGCCTTGTCGGCGACGACGACATCGCCCGCGTCGATCGCGGCGCGCAACTCCATGCCGGTACCGACCAACGGGGCCTCGCTGCGCACCAGCGGAACCGCCTGGCGCTGCATGTTGGCACCCATCAGGGCACGGTTGGCGTCGTCGTGCTCGAGGAACGGGATCATCGCGGTCGCGACCGACACCATCTGGCGCGGCGAGACGTCCATGTAGTCGACCTCGGTCGGGCGTCACGTTCTCGACCTCGCCACCCTTACGGCGGACCAGGATGCGCTCCTCGAGTGAAGCGGCCCTTCTCGTCGATCGGCGAGTTGGCCTGCGCCACGACGTGGCGGTCCTCCTCGTCGGCGGTCAGGTAGTGGATCTCGTCGGTGACGACACCCTTGACCACCTTGCGATACGGCGTCTCGATGAAGCCGAACGGGTTCACCCGCGCGTACACCGACAGCGAGCCGATCAGGCCGATGTTCGGGCCTTCCGGCGTCTCGATCGGGCACATCCGGCCGTAGTGGCTGGAGTGCACGTCGCGGACCTCAAGGCCGGCGCGCTCACGGGACAGACCGCCGGGGCCCAGCGCCGAAAGGCGGCGCTTGTGGGTCAGACCCGACAGCGGGTTGTTCTGGTCCATGAACTGCGACAGCTGGCTGGTGCCGAAGAACTCCTTGATCGCCGCCACGACGGGACGGATGTTGATCAGGGTCTGCGGCGTGATCGCCTCGACGTCCTGCGTCGTCATCCGCTCGCGGACGACGCGCTCCATACGGGACAGGCCGACGCGGATCTGGTTCTGGATCAGCTCGCCGACCGTGCGCAGGCGCCGGTTGCCGAAGTGGTCGATGTCGTCGGTCTCGACAGGAACCTCGACACCGCCGGGCACCGTCATCGACGTCTGCCCCTCGTGCAGGCGCACCAGGTACTCGATGGTGGCGACGACGTCGTCTTCGGTCAGCGTCGAGCTGGTGATCGGCTTGCCGGTGTTCAGCCCGAGCTTCTTGTTGACCTTGTAGCGGCCCACGCGGGCCAGGTCGTAGCGCTTCTCCTTGAAGAACAGGTTCTCCAGCAGGGTCTGCGCGGACTCCTTGGTCGGCGGCTCGCCCGGGCGCAGCTTGCGGTAGATGTCCAGCAGCGCCTCGTCGGTGCCTGCGGTGTTGTCCTTCTCCAGCGTCCCCATCATGATCTCGGAGAAGCCGAAGCGCTCGACGATCTGCTCGTTGGTCCAGCCCAGCGCCTTGAGCAGCACGGTGACCGGCTGACGGCGCTTGCGGTCGATGCGCACGCCGACGGTGTCGCGCTTGTCGACGTCGAACTCCAGCCACGCACCGCGGCCGGGGATCACCTTGACGCTGTGCAGCGTCTTCTCGGTGGACTTGTCGATGGAGTCGTCGAAGTACACACCCGGCGAACGGACCAGCTGGGACACCACGACACGCTCGGTGCCGTTGATGATGAAGGTGCCCTTCTCGGTCATCATCGGGAAGTCGCCCATGAAGACCGTCTGGCTCTTGATCTCACCGGTGTTGTTGTTGATGAACTCCGCGGTGACGAACAGCGGAGCCGCGTACGTCATGTCCTTGTCTTTGCACTCGTCGACCGGGGCCTTGACCTCGTCGAAGCGCGGGTCGGAGAACGACAGCGACATCGAGCCGGAGAAGTCCTCGATCGGCGAGAGCTCGGTGAGCACCTCTTCGAGGCCGCCGACCGGGTTCACGTCGCCGCGCTCCTTGGCCTTCTCGCGCCACGCGTCGGCGCCGACGAGCCACTGGAACGACTCGGTCTGCACCTCAAGGAGCCCCGGAACCTCGAGCGGCTCACGGAGCTTTGCAAATGAAATTCGGTTGGGTGCTCCGGGAACGGAGTTGTTTGTAGCTACTGCTGACTTGATCTGGCGCGAGCCTGCCAAGATGCATCCTTCCAGCACCTCATGCGACTATCGAAGAGACGGCGCTGCCGGTCCTGTATGTCGCTATATCTGCGTCGGTTCGGCTGGCCTCTCGAGACCACAAGCTTCCCGAACGCACGGCACGCGACTAGATCACTGAGCGGGGCTCAGGCTAGGACATCGGTGTCAGGTGCGGGTTTAGGTGGGCAGGATGCAGCCAGCGCAACGTCCAACAGTACCGCAGGACGGCGTATTCCTCAACCACCGCATGCAAAAGTAACCGGGCGCTGGCTGGCGTCCTCTACCCGTGCACACATGCTGCCCAACAGATTGGCCCGTTTACCTCCGTCCGTCAAGAGATAACGCCGTGTTTGGTGTGGAGTTTTCCGTTAATTTTGCGTTTGCGACGGCGGCACGGCAGCGACTGCGACCGGACCTTGGCTGCCCAACCCGGCCGTCAGGAAGTCGACGAGTGCCGTCAGCAGCACCTGCAACGGCGAGGCCTGGTGGTGGGTGTCGGGAAGGGCGTAAGCGGTGGCAGGCCCTGCGGGAGTGTCGATCGTGAACACGTCGCCGGGCGAGGCGTAGATGCCGTGGTGTGTCGGGTGGAACATGTCGTTGATCCATCCCGAAGCCAGAATCTGGGTCGCCGCGATTTCTCCGCCCGCGGGACGCCACTGACGAGGTTCTCGATGGCCTGAATCAGCGGGTTGCCGCCCTGCAGGCTGTCGGCATGCCAGCCGTCGTCGGCGACCGCCAACCCCACCCCAGCCAGCATTGCCATCGATACACCGGCAGTGACGACACCTGCGCCCAGCCACAGCGCGAACCGGTCAAACATGCTGTCTCCCATCCCCAACCGCAGCAACCGGTAACCCGACGCCCCCACCGGGTGAGGTGGTTTACACAAGGCGCTTAGGTTGTCAGGAAGCCAAGGGCCCCATCGACGAGGCGGCTGCGCACTTTGGCTCGACGGGGCTCCTGCACGTCGGCTCGCGCACACGGCGTCCCGAGGGGCACGCCTGGCAAGCTGGTTTACATGTCACGCATCGCCGGAAAAGTCGTCGCCATCACCGGTGCCAGCAGCGGCATCGGAGAAGCGACAGCGCGCGTGCTCGGTGAGCGTGGCGCGCGGGTGGTCCTCGGCGCCCGGCGGGTGGACCGCCTCGAAGGCGTCGCCGCCGACCTGCGCGAGCGAGGAGGACAGGCGGTCGTCTGCGCGACTGACGTCACCCGCCAAGGCGATCTCGAGCGGCTCGTCGGCACGGCCGTGGAGCAGTTCGGGCGTCTCGATGTTCTGGTCAGCAATGCGGGCATCAGCAAGATCGGCCCGATGTCAGACCTCGACGTCGAGGGTTGGTCGGCGATGATCGACGTCAACCTCAAGGGCGTTCTGCACGGTATTGCCGCGGCGCTTCCCGTGTTTCGGCGACAGGGCTCCGGGCACTTCGTCACCACTGTCTCGACTGCAGGCCTGAAGATCGTGCCCGACATGGCGGTGTATGCGGCCACCAAGAATGCCGTGCGCGCCGTGCTGGAGGGACTTCGTCAAGAGTCCACCGACGGCGTGGTCCGCACTACGGCGGTATCGCCGGGATTCGTCAACACCGAGCTCGACAGCTCGATCGACAACGCGACCGTCCGCGAGGGGATCCGCAGAAACATGGATGCCTTCGGCATTCCGCCCGAGGCGGTGGCAGAAGCCATCGCGTTCGCGGTCGATCAGCCCTCAGGCGTCGAAATCGGCGAGATCACCGTTCGCCCGACGGTCCAGAACTAGTCACCCGCACGGGCACGCCGGTCAGGCGAGCCATCCCGGCCAGCTTCTCCAGGTCTTCGGGCGCGCTGGACATCAGCTGGTTGACGTTGGCGCCGCCGGCGCCGTTGGCCACCTGCCAGCCGCCGGTGCCCTTGTGGCCCCAGCCGTGCGGGACGGCGACCACCCCGGCGACGATGTCCTTGGTCACGATGACGGGCAGTTCGATCTCGCCGTGCAGCGAGGCGATCCGCACCCTGTCGCCGTCGACGATGTTGGCCGCGGCCGCATCGTCGACGTGCATGCGCGCGGCCTGGATGCGGTCGCCGCGCATCAGCAGCGGCGCGTTGTGCATCCACGAGTTCTCCGACCGCGTCTCGCGCATGCCGATCAGCCGCATCGGATACCCGTCGGGAACCTGGCGATGCGACAGCGCGTCGACCTCGGCCGCGATCTCGTCGTGCCGCAGCCGCACCCGCCCACCGCGGTAGACGACCACCTTGCGCAGCACGCCGTCGCGCAGGTTCGGCGCAAGCACCTTGCCGTGCGGATGGTCGGCCGTCAGCCGGGCGAAGGTCAACCCGCCACGGCGCAGCCCGAACAGGTCGCCGCCCTCCCCCAGCCGGATCACCGCGTCCACAAGCAGCCGCGGCGTCAGCCGAACACCGAAGAGCGCGAAAGCTTTTCGCATTGCCGCCAGCGCGACCAAACCTGGGGTGCGGCGCCACATCCGGCGGGTGAGGTCGTCGATCACCTCCCACTCTGCGCGGGCCTGCCCTGCTGGGGCGACGACGGCCTCGGTGGCCTGGCGGAACGGGGTTGGCTGCAGCGTCTGGAACGGCAGCGGGAAGTCGTCGCGCTCATACATCGTCGCGGCGGGCAGCACGTAATCACAGTGCGCGAGCGTCTCGTTGACGTAGAGGTCGACGCCGACCATCAGATCGAGGCCCTCCAGTGCTGCCTCGAGTTCGTTGCCGTTGGGCACCGAAAGCACCGGGTTGCCCGCGCTGACGAACAGCGCCCGGACCTGGCCGCGCCCCGGTGTGGTGATCTCCTTGGCCATCACTCCCGCGGGCTCCGACAACAGCACCGAAGGGAAGCCACCGATCCGGGATCGCTTGCGGGCGTAGCTGGCACGCAGCACCGCGCCGAGCGCCTTCATCCCCCAGCGCTCCCCCGGCATGCCGAAGCTGCCGAACATGGTGCCGCCGGGCACGTCGATGTTTCCCGCTACCAGGTTGACCGCGTCGAGCAAATACGTTGTGAGCGTGCCGTTTTCGCCGGTACTGGTCCCGACGCGGCCGTACACCGCGGCGCGCCGGGTTCGGGCGAGGTCGCGGGCCAGTGACCGCACGGTGTCCGGGTCGATGCCGGTGCGCGCCTCGGTGGCCTCCGGGCTGAACGGCCCGGCCAACTGTTCGAGCCACACTGCGCCGTCGGCCTGGCGGGCGAGACGGGCGCGGTCGGTGAGGTTCTCGCCGAACAGCACGTGCAGCAGCGACAGCAGCAGGTAGGCGTCGCCGTCGGGAATGATGCCCAGCCACTCGAACTGCGCGGCGGTCTCGGTCTTGCGCGGATCGATGACCAGGACCCGGCCACCGCGTTTGACGATGTCGTGCATGCGGTCCTTGATCCGCGGCACGGTGAGCACACTGCCGTGGGAGACGATCGGGTTCGCACCGATGACGACGAGCAGATCGGTGCGAAGCACGTCGGGTATCGGCAGCGCCAGCGGCGAGCCGTACAGCAGCTGGCTGGCCACGAACCGGTTGTTGATGTCCTGCGACCCGGCGGTGAACACGTGCATGCGCGGACCGAATCCGAGCATGAACGTGTTCAGGCTCAGGGTGTGGGAGTAGCTGAAGGCACCCGGGTTGCCGAAGTACCAACCGATCGCACCGGAGCCGTGCCTGCGATGGATGTCGGACAGCCGACGGGCGATGTCGGCCATCGCCTCGTCCCAGCTGACCGGTTCGAAGCCGCCGTCGGCGCGCCGGCGCAGCGGGGTGGTGACGCGGTCGGGGTCGTTGACGATCTCGGTGAACGCGATGCCCTTCTGGCACGCGAAGCCCGCCGACAGCGGATGGTCCTTATCGGGACGCAGCGACATCAGCCGACCGTCGTCGACGGTCGCGATCATGCCGCACAGCGGCTCACAGATCCGGCAGAAGGTTGTTTCTGCTCTGGGCTTCTGCTCGCCGGGCATACCTGGAGGCTAGCGCTCCCCGGTAACCGGGATCCGTCCGGTGGGCGCGTCGTCGTCGGTGCGATGACGTGCGGTCGTCGCGTCGTCGGGAATCGAGTGCGTTGCGTACTTGTGCGTGCCCTCGAGGTCGTCGCGGATCGCTGCCTGAGCCGCGGGCGGCAGGGTGTGCATCATCTCGCGCACCCGCGCCTGGCGACGGCCAACGGCCTGGCGTTCCGGCATGCCGGGCGTCGCCTGAATCTGCGGCGGCACGCCCTCGATCTCCTCGGTACCGCCGTCGTGGTGGCCGGCGTCGACCATGGCCTGCTCTTCGGCCATCTGCGACTCGTCCTTCTCCTCCGACATGCCGATCGGCCCGATCCGGCGGCCGTTGAGGAACTGCTTGACCACCGGCTCCTCACTGGTCAGCAGCACCTCGCGGGGGCCGAACATCACCAGGTGCTTGCGGAACAGCATGCCCATGTTGTCGGGCACCGTGCGGGCGATGTTGATGTTGTGCGTGACGATCAGGATCGTGCAGTCGATCTGAGCGTTGATGTCGATCAGCAGCTGAGACAGATAGGCGGTACGGACCGGGTCCAGACCCGAGTCGGGCTCGTCGCAGAGGATGATCTGCGGGTCGAGCACCAGCGAGCGGGCCAGGCCGGCGCGCTTGCGCATACCGCCGGAGATCTCGCCGGGGAACTTGTTCTCATCCCCGGCCAGGCCGACCAGTTCCATCTTCTCCATGACGATATTGCGGATCTCGCTTTCCTTCTTCTTCGTGTGCTCACGAAGAGGGAAAGCGGTGTTGTCATACAGGCTCATCGAGCCGAACAGCGCACCGTCCTGGAACATGACGCCGAACAGCGTGCGGATCTCGTAGAGCTCCTTGGCCGAGCACTCGATGATGTTGGTGCCGTCGACGATGATCTTGCCGCGCTCCGGGCGCAGCAGGCCGATCAGGGACTTCAGGAACACCGACTTACCGGTACCGGACGGTCCCAGCAGCACGCTGACCTCACCGGCCGGGACCTCCATGGTGACGTCTTCCCAGATTCGCTGGGGCCCGAAGGACTTCGTCAGTCCCTCAACCTGAATTCCGATGCCCACGCGCGATCCTTCCGCCAGTGCCTGGTCCCCGCCACATGCCTCCCGCCTGTGGCTTGAGTCACTGTAGCTTACGTCGACAGACGGTAACACTCGTCTGACGATCACATTCTCACTGCAGGCAGATATGACTGTGGGGCCGATCTGTTTGCCAGATCGACCCCACAGTGCAGCTTTGTCGGCGTTGCGAGCCGACGTGCAGCTTTGGACTACTTGACGGTCACCGACGCGCCAGCGGCCTCGAGCTTGGCCTTGGCCTCCTCAGCGGCCTCCTTGGTGACCTTCTCGAGCAGCGGCTTGGGAGCGCCGTCGACCAGGTCCTTGGCCTCCTTGAGGCCCAGGCCGGAGACGATCTCGCGGACAACCTTGATGACGCCGATCTTCTTCTCGCCGGCACCCTCGAGGATGACGTCGAACTCCGACTGCTCCTCGGCGGCCTCGGCGGGGGCGCCACCGGCGGCGGGGCCTGCGGCCGCAACGGCGACCGGAGCGGCGGCGGTGACCTCGAAGGTCTCCTCGAACTTCTTGACGAACTCAGAGAGCTCGAGCAGCGTCAGTTCCTTGAACGCGTCGAGCAGGTCGTCGGTGGAAAGCTTGGCCATGGTGTGGTCCTTCCTTTTTCTTCTTGCTTGTGGGTTGTGTGGTCGGGCTACTCGGCCGCGTCGGCCGGTGCCTGGTCTTCAGCTGCTGCCTCGGCGGGAGCTTCGGCGGCGGGTGCCTCGGCGGGAGCTTCGGCAGCTGCCTGCGGAGCTTCGGCGGGTGCCTCGGCGGCGGGTGCCGCTCCAGGCTCCGAGGCCTTCTTCTCTTGCAGTGCGGCGAACAGCCGGGCGACCTGCGACGCCGGAGCGTTGAACAGGCCGGCGGCCTTGGACAGATTGGCCTTCATCGCGCCGGCCAGCTTGGCCAGCAGCACCTCACGCGACTCCAGGTCAGCGATCTTCTCGACCTCGGAAACGCTCAGCGGGCGGCCGTCCATATAGCCGCCCTTGATGATGAGGGCCTTGTTGTCCTTGGCGAATTTCTTGATCGCCTTGGCGGCGTCGACGGCCTCGCCCTTGACGAACGCGATCGCGGTCGGGCCGATGAACAGCTCGTCGAGACCCTCGATGCCCGCCTCCGCCGCGGCACGCTTGACCAGCGTGTTCTTGGCGACTGTGTAGGTGGCGGAGTCACCGAGCGAACGGCGCAGGTCCTTGAGGTTGGCGACCGTCAGCCCGCGGTACTCGGTGACGAGCGTGGCCGTCGACTCCTTGAACTGCTCGGCGATGTCGGCAACCGCGGTGGCCTTTTCAGCCTTGGCCATGCATGCCTCCTCGTGGTTGGGTTCGCGTCGGCCAACAGGAGGGCCGAGAAACACGAACGCCCCGACGCAGACAGGTCGGGGCGCGCAAATGAGCAGTAGCCTCGTCCTCCTGCGTGGGCCGCCCGGGTAGTCCGGGACCTTCAACCGATTTCTCGGTGACCGACGGTCTTCGGTGGAACTCGTCAAGAATAGCGTGCCGCCCGCCGATCAGCCAAAACGATGCGATTTGGGCGCGGTTACGCACGTGAGCGGGCGTTAGCCCGCCGAAATCGCAACAAACATCGCGAACAGCAGGCCGACCCGTACCCAGTGCAGCCGGTCCCAGCGACCTGCCAGGTCGCGGTCCACATCATCGGTGGACCGCCACGCCGCGGTCCGGTTGTTGATCGGGACGAGCACGGCGACTGACAACAGCACGGCCACCCCCATCAGCGCGACGGCGGAGATCGCCAGCGCGTCTCGGGTCAGCACGGCGCAGGCAATCAGGACGACGAGTGTGCCGACGTACCAGAACGGCATCACCGCACCGAGCAGTCGACTTCCGCCGGTGCGGAACAGGCGGTAGGCCTCGTCGGGCAGCTTGGAGACCAGCGGATTGGTAAACGCCGCGACGCCCAATTCCACTCCGACCAGCGGGCCGGCGAGCACGAGGGCCACGATTGCGATGACATGTTCCATACCGTCGAGCCTTGGGGTTATGCTGACAAAAAACAAGGTACTGACAAATTAGTCAGCATGGAGGTCTGCGATGGCGGTGTCAAAGAAGGGCATCAACGAGTGCCCGATCGACACGGCGCTGACCGTCATCGACGGGCGGTGGAAAGGCACGATCCTGTGGCGGTTGTTCGACGGGCCGATGCGCACCGCCGAACTACGCCGCAGCATCCCTGACATGACCGAGCGCATGCTGATCCGCCATCTGCATGAACTGGTCGACGCAGGCATCCTGATCCGCCACGACGCGGGCACCGTCCCGCCATGCGTGCACTATTCGATCTCCGAGTACGGCATGACCCTCGCGCCCGTGCTTCAGAGCCTTTGCGACTGGGGCAGAAAGCACATGGCGCGCAAGCCTTCTCAGGTTTCCAGGAGAGCCGCCGCGCCGACCAGGCCTGCGTCGCCGCCGAGTTCGGCGGGCAGCACCCGCAGCCCGCGCAGGAAGTCCAGCCGGGCGTAGGTCGCCAGCGCCTCGCGCAGCGGGTCGAACAGCAGCGCCCCTGAATTGGCCACGCCGCCGCCGATGACGACGAGGTCCAGGTCGCACACCGCCCCGACCGACGCGATCATCGCCGCTACCGCCGTCGCGCCGCGCCGGAAAGCCTGCTGCGCGACGGGTCGCCGGCGTTGGCCGCATCGGCGAGCTCCTTGGCGTCGGCCTCGGCCGGGGCGTCCCATCCGTTGCTCGCGGGCCCATTGCGCCATGCGCGGTCCGGCTGCGATCGTCTCGACGCAGCCGCGCCCACCGCACGAGCACGGCTGCGCCGTCGAGGTCGACGACGACGTGGCCGACATGCCCGGCATTGCCCGTACGGCCGTCGTAGGGCGCGCCGTCGAGCACCAGCCCGCCGCCGACTCCGGTCGACACCACCATGCCGAGCATGAACTTTGCACCGCGGCCTGCACCCCGCCACCGCTCGCCCAGCGCCATGCACAGCCCGTCACCGCGCAGCCGCACCGGGCACGCCGGTCAGCGTCGCACCCGGTCGACGATCGGAAAGCGTTGCCACGCAGTGATATTGATCGGGCTGACGGTTCCGGCCGTAGCACGTCGATCGGCCCGCCGCAGCCGATGCCGACGCCGCGCACGCGTCCGCCGGCCTCCGCGAGAGCCTCGGTGACCAAGGTGTCGACCACCGTCCACACCGCTTCGGCGTCGCCGTCCGGCGTCGGCAGCTTGGCGTGATGCACCAGCGTGCCGTCGGCATCGACGAGCCCCGCGGCGATCTTCGTGCCGCCGATGTCGAGTCGCAAGCGTAACGGTCCATCAGTGCCTGTGGGTGTTGTCGGGTTGACGCGGGTCGCCGGGATGCTCGTAACCCGGCGCAAGCTCGACCAATTCGGCGCACCGGGCGTCCAGCCACAGCCGGAACGCGCGGCGCCGCGCCGCGCCGCGCAGGTGGTCGGCGATCTGTGCCGTATCGGCGAAGCGCCGCGGGTTGCGCTCGAGGTAGTCCTGCACCTCGGCGTCGGTGATGTCGACGGCGGCGGTCACGCTGACAAACAGCGCCCGGGCCATCGGATCGGCCAGCACCGACGCGGCGATGCTGCCGATCTCCAGCCGGGTCGGCGTGTCCGGGAGCAGCTCGTCCTCGCCGGGCGCACCGTCGGCCGTAAGTCGGCGCGCCGCCGCCTCCGCCGCAACCACGCGCTCGGTGACCAGCAGCTGCGTCAGCCAACGGCGCAGTTGCCTGCCCTCGCTGGTGTCGCGGCGCGGCAGCGACGACGCAAGCCGGGAGCCACGCAACCGGTCTTCGCGGGCATCGACCTCGTCGACACGCACCGGCATGCCCCCGACCATCGCCGCGATGCTTTCATCGGACCGTCACCTTCACCGCGGACGAGTAGAGCAGCTGCCCGGCGCCACCGACTCGGATCAGCGCCCACCACTCGCCGGGTTCCACCCACACCGGCGGCGCGACGTCGAACCCGAGGTCCGCCGTGCCGCGCGGCCGCCAGCTCGACGCCGTACGCCGCGGGCCCCATCCACTCCCATGTGCCCCACGGGCTGATGAGGTGCGCCTCGACGGCAAGGTCTGCGTACGCGTCGGTGCCGACGGTGACGGCCAGCCGCGCAGTCTCGACCGGCTTTGACGTCGACGGGCTCCGGCTCACTGATCAGCCGCAGCACGCTGGCATCGGCGGGCGTTCCGAGCGTGACGACGCAAACGTCCTCGACCACTTGCCGCCACGCGGACGGTAGGTGGCTGCCCGTCAGTCCGAGTTCGGCACGCACCGGATACAACCCGGGCTCGGCCGCGGAAGGCGCGGCCAACGACACATCCGCCTCCAGGTGCTCACCCGGTGGCAGGACGAACGACAGCTCGGCGGGCTCGGCCGTCCAGCCGTCCGGGCACAGCAGCCGGACCTTGCCGTGCAGCATCGTGTCGCTGCAGTCGCTGGATGCGGTAAGCCGCAGCTGTACTTGCGAATTCGGCTCAGCGGCGATGTGCTGCGGGTGCAGGTAGGCGATCGCAGGCAGTCCGCCGAGCGCAGCCGGGCCACGGTTGTGCAGCCAGTACCGCGCGTAAAGTGGCTGCGCTGCCTCGGCTTCGGGTGCCAGCACGGTGTGGTCGGCCTCGATCACCTGCGGCATGTTGAGCCGGGTCAGCACGGTGGCGATCTCATAGCCGTGCAGCGTCAGCCCGTCGGAAGCCAGATGCTGTACGCGTGGCTGTTCGAGCAGGTCGACGCGAGCCGCCGCCGAAACCCGGCGCAACCCCGAACGGACGACGACATCGGTTGTGGTGCCAGATGTTTCGACCAGACGAATCGCAACTCCGTCCGACGGATGGATGGTCTGGCTGCTGCCGGAGGCCAACGGGTTGCCCGCCGCCTTCAGTGCGCCGAGCTGGACTTGCCCGCAGGCTCGATCTCCAGCAGCGACCCCCAGTGCGGCAATCCGCCTGCAGCCTCAGTCTTTTCGGCGACGGGAAGCAGCGGCCGGGAGAACTCCGCACTGCGCGCGGGAACGCCGGCTTCCCGCCAGTCCCCGTCGCCGGAAACCAGCGCGTATTCGAAGGTGTGGGTCCAATGCTGCAACTGGAAGTTGGAGCCGTCAGGGGCGGTGCGCCGCGGGGGGTCGATCCAGGTGCCGGACGGCCAGCCCGTACACGAGCGCATCAGCGAGGTGTGCAGCGTCCCGTCGGAATCGACGGCGAAGCCGGGCATTCCGCGGTTGAGCACCGCGACGGTGCGGTCCTCGAAGGCGCCGAGCCCCGACGGCGCCTCCTGTTCGACGACGATTTCGAAGTCGCCAAGGTCCTCGACCACTGAGGCGACGGCGACCTCGAGAGCTTCGATCCCGCAATGATCAGCACCGGCAGCGTCCGCACCCCGCGCAGATCCGCGCCGGGCACCCATTCGTCGATCAGCGGCGCGACGGGCGGTACCCACACCCTGGCCCCACCGGTGCTATACAGCTGGCGCTTGAGTTCCTCGGCGTACACCGGGTCGGCTTCGGCTAAAACCGCTGCGGTGAAGGCGTTCTCGTCGGGGCCGCCGAGCGCGATGCGCGCGTCGGGCAGGTTTGAGTCGACGGCGAGATCGCCGTAGCGCGGCTTGTCGGCGCTGCTGCAGGTCGCGGTCACACCGGCGCGGACCAGAGCCACCATCAGCGCACGCGCCAACCCAGCCGACTCCGCCTCCGACGGCGACACCACCTCGGCAACCGACACCGCGCGTCGCCCTTCACCGACGCGGACCCGCACGGCCGACGACAGCCCGAACCAGCCGTAGGCCGGGTTGTCCAGCGTCCATGGGTGCTTCGCGGAGTCGACGGCGGTCTCGGATCCGGTCTCGTGCATCAACCCGAAGCCGCGCCCGATCACCGCGTCGCCGACCTCGCTCACCGGAAGCGCACCGGGCACCGGGCACGGCCAGCGCAGCCGCAGCAGGCGGTCGGCGCCGGTGAACTCGTCGACTGTGGTCGTGCAGTCGACGCGCGCCACACCGTGCCAGAGCGTCAGAGTCTGCGTGTAGCGCAGCACATCACCGATACGGCCTCGCACGATCAGCCGCTCGCCGAGCGGGCCGCGGTAGGCCTGCACGTCGAGCGGCGCCGGCCGACGAGCAGACGACAGGGCCCTTGGGCAGCAGATGCCACGGGCCTTCGCCTGCCTGCGGATGCGCCGGATACTCGTCGTAGACGGCCAGCTCGTTGCCGACCTTGCCGTCGCCGATCAACTCGCGGCCGGACATGGATTCGATCAGCGAGCTCACCCCGCCGCCACGTGCGGGGTCCACCCGAAGCTGGTAGTGCTCGTTGGCAATAGCGTTACCGTCCAACGGTTCCCAGCCGTCGGCGGCCTGCAGCCGGGGCCAGCCGGTAGGACTGCCAGCCCAGCGACGGCACGTCGCGCGCCAGCCAGCTGACCGACCTGTCCGCCGTGTTCGATGTGGACGGGAAGCTCGGTGCCCTCGGAGTCGAACACGTGCACCGCCGCGGCGACGGGCTTGGAGAACCTGGCGGTGACGACGTCAGTGCGGTTGTGCGCCAACGCGTTCCACACCACGACCGGGTCGTCGACCGCACTGGACAGCAGGGCCAGCGCATTGTCGCGGGCCGTCCTGCCGAGCTCCCACGCGTCGCGCCATCCGGTAAGCAGGTCGAGGTAGACCTGGTCGGACTCCGAGCCGGTGATCGCGTCGTGGTGGGCGCCGTACGCCAGCTGAACCCACGCCTTGGCAAGCGCTGCCTCCGGGTACTTCGCGCCGCCGAGCAGGCCGGCGAACACCGCGAACTTCTCGGCGTCGAGGACCGCGTCCTCGGCGGCCCGGTTGGCCTGTTTGGTGTCGATGTAGGACACGTGGCATCCGGTGTAGATCGGGTTCATGTCGCGCGTCTGCGGCGACGCCTCGACGCCGCGCTCGGCGAGTTCGTCGCGCACCGCCGCGAAGAAATCCTTCGGTATCGCACACACGAATCTCGGCCAGGTGTAGCGGGCGTTCCAGTCGCGGTGAATCTCTGTGACCCACTTGTTCGGCGGCGTGTAGTCGGTGCCGACGGGCAACAGCACGTTACGCGTCAACGCGACCGTCTTCAGGGTCGTGAAGAGGCGGTAGGTCGCGTCCTTCGCCTCTTGCAGCGTCGCCGCCGAATCCATCCCCCACCCCGCCCCGTAATGCGCGGGCATGTAATGCGTGAGCAGCCCGCGTCCGGACGGGGCGATCCACTCGAACTCGCTGCAGAACTGCATGCCCCGCGCATTGCCCTGCATGGACACCGGACCCCACTGGTGGTGCGGGCCGCGCGCCCATGAACTCGACGTCAGCCCGGCGTCGGCCGCCATGCCGGGAAACTGCGGGTCGTGTCCGAAGACGTCGAGCTGCCACGCGGTGGCGGGGTCCGCGCCGAGTACGTGGCGTTGGAAACCCATGCCGTGCACGAAGTTTCGGATCGTCGTCTCGGGGCTGGTGAGGTTGGTATTCGGTTCGTTGTACGTGCCGCCCATCACCTCGACGCGGCCTTCGGCGATGAACCGGCGCAGGTCGGCGCGGTCCTCGGGGTGGGTGTCCCAGTACGGCTTGAGGTAGTCGACCTCCGCGAGGACGAACTTGTATTCGCGCTCGCGGCGGGCCATCTCCAGGTGCGCGCGCACCAGCTCGAAGCTGTTGGTCTGGCGGCCGGGCGGGTCTTCGGACCACACGCTGGTGTAGGCCGCCTGGGTGTTCCACCACACCGGGTCGTAGTGGAAGTGGCTGATCATGTGCATCGTCCAGCCGGGTTCGGCGACGGTGAACACGAACGGCGTGATGGCGTCGCCTGCGACGATGCGTGCGTCGCGCTGTTGGCCGACGACCGGATCGGTCACGGACACCGGCACTTCGACGCTGCCGTCCCCCGACCCGGCACGGGACATGTCCCTCGAGACCATCGCCGTCAACGCGTACCGTCCCCGCGCCGTCGGTATAGGTGACCCGCACCAGCTGCAGCGGCGCATCCGACGGCCCGGTGAACAGCTCCGTCGACTCCGCGGAGATGACGTGCACACCCGCACTGTACGGGCGTTACCCGCTCCCGCGGGCAGCGCTGCTGCAGACGCTCCGCAAGCGCACCCACCGCCCGCACCACCTCGGGCGGCTCGAGCACCTCGAAATCGCACCCGGGCAGCGCGAGGTAGAACACCATGCGCTCGGGATCGTCGGCACCGGCGGTGACGATGCAGGCATCGGGCCCGTCCGCCTCGATGGTCGACTGATGCCGGGGAGAAATGCTGGGCCACAACGTCTTCGGGAGCCTGATATCGCACCCGCGCGACGTAGCGGTAGGGCGACGAGCTGATCGCGTGCCGCACGTAGGAAGCGGCGTCGGGCGCCTCTCGCGGTGTGAAGGTACTGCCGAGCGCGCGCACATCGGCCATCCGGTCCAGCCGCAGGCTGCGCCAGTCCTGGCGATCACGGTCGTAGGCCAGCAGATACCAGCGTCTGCCGGTCGTCACCAGCTGGTAGGGCTCCAGCCGCCGCTGGGTGCCGTTGCCTGCCCGGTCGACGTATCCCGTACTGACGTGCTCATGGTCGCGGCAGGCCCGCGCCAGCGTCATCAGCACATCGGGTTCGACGGGCGAGTCCGAATAGTTCGACGGCAGCGTCACGGTGGCGTCGTGCACGGCGGCCACCTGCGACCGCAGCCGCGCCGGCATCACCTGGTCGAGCTTGCTCAGTGCGCGCAGCGCCGATTCGCCGACGCCTGCCACGCTGCCGCCCGCGGCCAGCCGCAGGCACACCGCCATGGCGACCGCCTCGTCGGGGTCGAGCAGCAGCGGCGGCAACGCCGCGCCCGCGCCGAGCTGATACCCACCGCCGTGGCCCTTACTGGCATGCACCGGATAGCCGAGCTCACGCAGCCGTTCCACGTCGCGGCGCACGCTGCGCGTCGTCACGGCCAGCCGCTCGGCCAGCTCCTCACCCGTCCACACCCGTCGCGACTGCAGCAACCCGAGCAGCTGCAGTACGCGGCTCGTCGTTTCGGACACACAACCACCCTGACACAGTCATAGGACAGAACCTGTCCTATGTGCCTGACAGGGTGAACCTATGAGCGATGTGATCGACCCAATTGGCCGACCAACTCGACTGGCACTGGACGAACCAGCTGCGTCCGCGGCTGGACGGCCTGACCGACGAGGAGTACTTCTGGCAGCCGGTGCCGGACTGCTGGACGATTCATCCCGACGGGTCGATCGACTTCAGCTTTCCGGCGCCGGACCCGGAGCCGTTCACGACCATCGCGTGGCGGCTGGCCCATGTGATCGTCGGCGTACTCGCGATGCGCAACCACTTCCACTTCGACGGCCCTGCCGCCGACTACCAGACCTGGACCTACGCCACCGACGCCAAGACGGCGCTGCAGCAGCTCGACGACGCGTACGCGAACTGGATCACCGGGGTACGCGGCCTCGACGCGCAGGCCCTTGAGCGCCCGATCGGACCCAACGAAGGGCCATGGGCCGAGCACGCGATGTCGGAACTTATCCTGCACATCAACAGAGAGGTCATCCACCACGGCGCCGAAATCGCTTGCATCCGAGATCTTTACGCACACACCGCAACCAGCAAGAAGGAGAAGTAACAATGCCGGGACAAGCCCCAATCGTCGGCGACGAGCGTGACGCCCTGCGGGTCTTCCTCGAGTACCACCAGAGCTCATACCCCGCCGTGGCCTTCGGGCTTACCGACGACCAGGCCCGTCCACGCCGACGGTGAGCGCGCTGTCGATCGGCGGGCTGATCAAGCACGCCACCGGCGTACAGCGATCGTGGATGGAACGCGTCGAGGCGGCTCCGGACTTTCCTCCGCAGGACACCCGGCCCTTCGAGGAGGTCGTCGCCACGCTATCAAGACGAGCACGTCATGCGCGACGACGAAACGCTGCCGGAGCTGTTGGACAAGTTCACGGCGCAGAATGCCGAGACGCTGCGAATCCTTGACGCGGCCGACCTGGACACGGCGGTCCCTGTGCCGCAGGACGTGCCGTGGTTTCCCAAGGACATCGACAACTGGACCGTGCGCTGGGTGATCCACCACTGATCAACGAACTGGCCCGGCATGCCGGTCACGCCGACATCATCCGCGAATCGATCGATGGTGCAACGCTTTACGAGTTGGTCGCCGGGATCGAGGGCTGGGAAGAGACGGAATGGATCAAGCCGTGGAAGGCCGGCGGGGTGTAGACAGAAGGGGTGCAAACCCGAAGCGGGACGGCGGTGTGCGGCGAGGGACGTCGAGATCTTCTACGAAGACCTCGGCGACCCCGCCGACCCGCCCGTCCTGCTGATCATGGGCGTCGGCGCGCAGCTGCCGATGTGGCCCGACGGTTTCTGCGCGCGGCTGCTCAAGCAGGGTTACCGGGTGATCCGGTTCGACCACCGCGACACCGGGCTGTCGACGAAGATGCACGGCAAGCGGGCGAACGGTTCGGTCTACCCGCGGGTGCTGCGTTACCTGCTCGGGCGGACCAGCCCGGTGCCGTACACCCTCGTCGACCTGGCCGACGACGTCCGGGGCCTGCTCGATCACCTGGAGATCCAACGCGCGCACGTCGTCGGCGCGTCGATGGGCGGGATGATCGCCCAGGTGCTCGCGGGCCGCCATCCCGACCGGATCCGCTCGCTTGGCCTGGTCATGACCAGCGCGGGCAAGCCATTCTCGTCGGTGCCGCGGTGGAAGGTGATCAGGCTGGCGTTCGGCGCACCCGCGAAAGACGCACCGGCCGAAGAGAAGGCTGGCGTACGAGGTCCGCAACATCTCGATCATCAACGGCCCGAATTTCCTTCCGCCCATTGACCAATTGCGCCGCCGGGTCGACGAACTGACTGCCCGCAGCCACTACCCACAAGGGCATGCTGCGGCAATTCGACGCCATCCTCGGCACCGGCAGCCTGCAGCGCTACACCCGCCGCATCACCGCGCCGACGGTGGTCATCCACGGCTCCGAGGATCCGATGGTGCGGCCCCGCAACGGTCGCAACGTCGCCCGCGTGATCGACGGCGCAACCTACGTCGTCGTCGACGGCATGGGCCATGACCTGCCCGAGCCGGTGTGGCGGCCGGTCGTCGAGGCGCTGACGGAGAACTTCGCGGCGAAATAGGGACCTGTGACCGGCTCCACACAGATTCGGAGCATGACCCCGAGCTTTGAGACACTGCACCTATGAGTAATAAGCACCGCGAGCTAGCCAAGCTGGACCGGGTGCCCCTGCCGGTCGAGGCCGCGCGCATCGGCGCGACGGGTTGGCAGATCACTCGCACCGGCGCACGGGTCGTCACCAAGCTGGCAGGCAAGGGCTCGCTGCAGCAGAAGATCATCAAGCAGATCCCGAAGGCGTTCTCCGACCTGGGACCCACCTACGTCAAGTTCGGCCAGATCATCGCGTCCAGCCCCGGCGCATTCGGTGAGTCGATGTCGCGCGAGTTCCGCAGCCTGCTCGACGCGGTCCCGCCCGCCGACACCGACGAAATCCACAAGCTGTTCAAGGAGGACCTCGGCGACGAGCCCTCCAAGCTGTTCAAGAGCTTCGACGAGGAGCCGTTCGCGTCGGCCTCGATCGCGCAGGTGCACTACGCGACCCTGCACAGCGGCGAGGAGGTCGTGGTCAAGATCCAGCGGCCGGGCATCCGTCGCCGCGTCGCCGCCGATCTGCAGATCCTCAAGCGCGGGGCGCAGATCGTCGAGCTGGCCAAGCTGGGCAGGCGGCTGTCCGCCCAGGACGTCGTCGCCGACTTCGCCGACAACCTCGCCGAGGAACTCGACTTCCGGCTCGAGGCGCAGTCGATGGACGCCTGGGTGGCGCACATGCACGCCTCGCCACTGGGCAAGAACATCCGTGTGCCGCAGGTGTATTGGGATCTGACGAGCGAGCGCGTGCTGACGATGGAACGCGTGCAGGGCATCCGCATCGACGACGCCGCCGCCATCCGCAAGGCCGGCTTCGACGGCACCGAGCTGGTGAAGGCATTGCTGTTCAGCCTCTTCGAGGGCGGGCTGCGCCACGGCCTCTTCCACGGCGACCTGCACGCGGGCAACCTCTACGTCGACGACGACGGCAAGATCGTGTTCTTCGACTTCGGCATCATGGGCCGCATCGATCCGCGAACGCGTTGGCTCCTGCGAGAACTCGTGTACGCGCTGCTGGTCACGAAGGACCACGCCGCGGCGGGCAAGATCGTCGTGCTGATGGGTGCGGTCGGCAACGTCAAGCCCGAGGCCGAGGCCGCCAAGGACCTGGAGAAGTTCGCCACCCCGCTGACCATGCAGAACCTTGGCGACATGAGCTACGCCGAGATCGGCAAGCAGCTGTCCACGCTGGCCGATGCCTACGACGTGAAGCTGCCGCGGGAGCTGGTGCTGATCGGCAAGCAGTTCCTCTACGTCGAGCGCTACATGAAGCTGCTGGCGCCCAAGTGGCAGATGATGTCCGACCCGCAGCTGACCGGGTACTTCGCCAACTTCATGGTCGAGGTCAGCCGCGAGCACACCGCCGACGAGGGCTTGCCCGAGGAGAAATCAAGCACCGAGGTCGAGGCCTAAATGGAGATTCGCACCGGGACCGCCCGCTCGGGCGATCTGGACATCTACTACGAGGACATGGGCGATCCCAGCGATCCGGCCGTCCTGCTGGTCATGGGTCTGGGCGCGCAATTGTTGTTGTGGCGCACGGAGTTCTGCGAGAAGCTGGTCAATCAGGGCCTGCGCGTCATCCGCTACGACAATCGCGACGTCGGCCTTTCGACCAAGGTGACCGGCCAGCACACCGGCGCGTCGCTGGTGCCGCGGATGGTCCGCTCGTTCCTGGGCCTGCAAGAGCCCGGCCGTCTACACACTGGAGGACGTGGCCGACGACGCCGCAGCACTGTTGGACCACCTGAAGATCGACACGGCGCACATCGTCGGCGCCTCGATGGGCGGCATGATCGCGCAGGTCTTCGCGGCCCGGCACAAGGTGCGCACCAAGACACTGGCGATCATCTTCTCGAGCAACAACCAGCCGCTGCTGCCGCCGCCTGGACCCAAACAGCTGCTGGCCATCTTGCAGAAGCCCAAGGACACGACGCGCGAGGCGATCGTCGAAAACGCGATCCGGGTCACCAGAATCACCGGCAGCCCCGGCTATCCGGCACCCGAGGAGCGCATCCGCGCCGAGGCGCTGGAGGGCTACGACCGGTCCTACTACCCCGCCGGTGTGGGACGCCATTTCGCCGCGATTCTCGGCACCGGCAGCCTGCTCGGCTACAACCGGCAGATCAGCGTCCCGACCGTGGTGATCCACGGGAAGGCGGACAAGCTGATGCGGCCGTTCGGCGGACGGGCGATCGCGCGTGCAATCAAGGGTGCCCGACTGGTGCTGTTCGACGGCATGGGCCACGACCTGCCCCGGGAGCTGTGGGACGACATCGTGGGGGAACTCAAGACGAACTTCGCCGAGACCGGCTAGGACCTGCGGCGAGCCTTTCGAGTCGTTAGCTAACGCCACTTCCGCGTAGCATGCGGAGTTGAGTGCTTCAGGCTTTGCAAAGTCAACGGCGACGCCGGCAGAGCTTCTGAACAGCCAGGAAGGCACCCATCATGGCTCGAGCAGCCAATCTGAAACCGCATTTCGAGGACGTCCAGGCACATTACGACCTGTCCGACGAGTTCTTCCGGCTGTGGCTGGATCCGACACAGACCTACAGCTGCGCGTATTTCGAACGCGACGATATGACGTCTGGAAGAGGCGCAGCTCGCCAAGATCGACCTTGCGCTGGGCAAGCTCGGGTTGGAACCTGGGATGACGCTGCTCGACGTCGGCTGCGGGTGGGGTTCGACGATGATGCGGGCGGTCGAGCGATACGACGTCAATGTCGTCGGGCTGACCCTCAGCGAGAACCAAAAGGCCCATGTCGAAACGGTTTTCGCGAAATCCGACAGTCCGCGTACCAAGCGCGTGCTGCTGCAGGGGTGGGAGCAGTTCGACGAGCCGGTGGACCGGATCGTGAGCATCGGCGCCTTCGAGCACTTCGGCTTCGACCGTTACGACGAATTCTTCAAGATGGCCTACAACGGTGCTGCCCGATGACGGCGTGATGCTGCTGCACACCATCACCGCGCTGACGCTGCCGCAGATGGCCGACCGCAAGATTCCGCTGACCTTCGAGGTCGCGCGGTTCGTGAAGTTCATCCTCACCGAGATCTTCCCGGGCGGGCGGCTGCCGTCGATCGAGAAGGTCGAGGAGTACGCGACACCGGGAGGCTTCACGCTGACCCGCCGCCAGTCGCTGCAGCTGCACTACGCGCGGACCCTGGACACCTGGGCCGAGGCGCTCGAAGCGCACAGGGACGAGGCCATCGCCGTGCAGTCGGAAGAGGTTTACGACCGCTACATGCACTACTTGACCGGCTGCGCCAAGGGTTTTCGGATGGGCTACATCGACGTTCACCAATTCACGTTGGCGAAGTAGACGCATGACCGAACTGACTCCTCATTTCGAGGATGTGCAGTCGCACTACGACTTGTCCGACGACTTCTATCGGCTGTTCCTGGATCCGACGCAGACCTACAGCTGTGCCTACTTCGAACGCGACGACATGTCGCTCGAAGAGGCTCAGATCGCCAAGATCGACCTGTCGCTCGGCAAGCTGGGTCTGCAGCCCGGCATGACGTTGCTCGACGTCGGTTGCGGCTGGGGCGCCACCATCCGCGGGCCGTCGAGCAGTACGACGTCAACGTCATCGGGCTGACGCTTTCCGAGAATCAGCATGACCACGCCGAGAAGGCGTTGGCGGATCTGAACAGTCCACGGTCCATGCGGGTGCTGCTGAAGGGTTGGGAGCAGTTCGACGAGCCGGTCGACCGGATCGTCTCGATCGGCGCATTCGAGCACTTCGGCCACGACCGGCACGACGAATTCTTCAAGATGGCCTACGCGGCGCTGCCCGACGACGGGGTGATGCTGCTGCACACGATCTGCGGCGTGTCGATGGAGTACGCCCGGGAGCAGGGCATTCCGCTCACTATGGAGCTCGCCCGGTTGGTGAGATTCATCATGAAGGAGATCTTCCCCGGCGGGCAGCTGTGTACGACCCCAAGGGTCGGCGAACTCGCCGGTGCGGCCGGCTTCACAGTCACGCAGACGCAGTCGCTACAACCCCACTACGCCCGGACGTTGGCAATATGGGCCGACACGTTGCGCTCTAACCGCGACGAGGCCGTCGCGCTTGCGTTCCGAGGACGTCTACGACCGCTACATGACATACCTGAGCGGGTGTGCGAAGGCCTTCGAGATGCGTCAGGCCGAGGTAAACCAGTTCACGCTGCGGAAGTAGCACCAAATTGGAGTCGCGACCCCCGCTAAACGCTAGGGTGGACCGCTTGAGACGCGTGTTCGCACGTCGACGGACCGTGCCGGGGGTACGGTCGCAGCAATACCCGTACGTGATCGACTGCTGGTCGCAGCGCCAGCGCATCACCGAGAAAGGCCAACCAGGGAAAACATGTCTGACAACTCAACCGGCACGAAGGATATGCGGCCCCACTTCGAGGACATCCAGGCTCACTACGACCTCTCGGACGACTTCTTCGGTGTGTTTCAGGACCCGACGCGCAAGTACAGCTGCGCCTACTTCACCGGGCCGACCGTCACGCTTTCCGAGGCGCAGATCGCCAACGTCGACCAGCACCTCGACAGGCTCGACCTCAAGCCGGGCATGACGCTGCTCGAGGTCGGCTGCGGCTGGGGCCTGACACTGCAGCGCGCGATGGAGAAGTACGACGTCAACGTCATCGGGCTGACGCTGAGCAAGAACCAGCAGGCCTACTGCAACGAACTGCTGAGCAAGCTCGACACCAAGCGCACGTTCGACGTCCGCCTGGAGGGCTGGGAGCAGTTCCACACGCCCGTCGACCGCATCGTGTCGATCGAGGCGTTCGAGCACTTCGGCAGGGACCGCTGGGACGACTTCTTCAAGTCCTGCTTCGAGATCCTGCCCGACGAAGGCCGGATGACGATCCAGAGCAGCGTCGGCTATCACCCGTACGACCTGGCCGAGAAGGGCAAGAAGCTGACCTTCGAGCTGGCCCGGTTCGTCAAGTTCATGATCACCGAGATCTTCCCGGGCGGCCGGGTCCCGACCACCCAGATGATGGTCGACCATGGCGAGAAGGCCGGCTTCGTCGTGCCTGAGACGTTGTCGCTGCGCAATCACTACATCAAGACGCTCGGCATCTGGGCCAGCCGTCTGGAGCAGCACAAGGACGAGGCGATCGCCGCCACGGACGAGGAGAACTACAACCGCTACATGAAGTACCTGACGGGTTGCCAGTACTACTTCGTCGACGAGGCCATCGACGTCAGCCTCGTCACCTACCTGAAGCCGGGCGCGGCCGCCTAGCCTTCACGTCACAAGGAAAATCCCCCGCCACCACCTGGTGTGTCGGGGGATTTTGCTTATGCGGTCAGGCCGCGGCCTTGGCCGAATCAGCATCCTTCTTGTCGGTGTCCGCCTTCTTGTCGTTAGCGTTCTTCTTGTCGGTGTCGGTCTTCTTGTCGGTGGTCGTGACTTTCTTGTCGGTGTCGGTCTTCTTGTCGTCGCGTCCTTCGTATCGGTCGCGTCCTTCTTGCCGCCCGACTTCGTCTTGTCCACCGTTGACTCCGGCTTGGTCGCGTCCTCCGGCTTCGTCACAGGCGTGTCTGCCGGCTTGGTGATTGGTGTGTCCGCCGGCTTGCGTCGCCGGATGTGTCCGCCGTCTGCTGCACCGTCGTCTCGGTGTCCTTAACCAGCGTCAGCTTCGACGTCGACTTCTTGGTGTCGGTGACCTTCGCGGTCGTCTCGATGGTGTCAGTGGACGACGTCGGTCGGCGCCGTCCTTGCCGATGCCAACGTCGACACCGGTGTGGTCGACGTGGGTGCCAGAGGCGCGGGGAGGATGGACGTCAGCCCGCCGAGGTCACCGATGAAGGCCTGGACGCCCTGGATCGTCGCCACGACGAGTTTCACGCCGACGAGGGGCCAGTTCTGGATGGGATTGAAGGGCAATATCGACAGGAACTTCTGCTGACCGGGATCGCCGCTCCAGTCGTACCCGAGGTCGGCCAATACCTTGTACACCGGCGAGACCAGGTCGATGACCGGCTTGGCCACCGGCTGCAGGGGGGCGGGCAGCATCGACGAGATGAAGTCCATGATCGGCAGGCTCTTGGCCGGGATCATGTAGTACTTGTTGCCGAACGAGTCGACGCGGCAGTTGGGGCCGGGACAGGGCGTCGCAAGTACCGCGGCCAGCTCTGGCTCGGTATACCCGTAGGCGATCGGATCGGTCGGCCCGTTGCCGTTGGGCGTCAGATAGAAACCGTGGACCGTCTCGAACGCCGCCAGCGCATTCAACATCGAGAATGGGTTACCCCAGAACTCCGGGGCGTACATGACGGGGTCGTACTGGAAGCCGATGCTGGTCATCGGTATCCCGGTGTTGACAGGCGTGGCCGGACCGAAGGTGATGTCGAGGGGCGAGGGGATCGTCGGTAGGAAGCCGAGCCGTGTGAAGATGCCGCCGTCGGGGTTGTAGGCGTTGCCGATCATCACCACCGACTTCACCTTGTCCAGTAGTGGGTTGCCCTCGAGCCTGCGTAGCGCGTCGGACACGACGGCGCCGCCCTGCGAGTAGCCGAACAGGATCGCGCCGTTCGGGTCGGTCAGGTTCTGCAGTGCCGTGATCGTGTTGTTGACGCCCGTGCCTACCGAGGCGTTCCACGTGGGACACGAATATCCCGGGACACCAATTGCCGATAAACCCCAGCGGAAAGAATGACGCCGGGTAGTTGATCCCCGTCATGGTGCAGGTGGTGGATGTGCACGACGGGTTGAACGGCGCGATGTAGCGGTCGGTGGCGTGTTCTCGGTACAGAGCGACGATGTTTGCGTTCGGCGTGCCGGTGCCTGGCACGATCAACGCCGTCGCGGCCAGGCTGACGGCCGCGGTCAGCGCCATCGCCACGCCGAGGACGACAGAGCTCAGCATTCCCAGGACAAACAAAAACGCAATCCGCGCCCACTTACGCATGTGTCAACGATCACACAAGGGGGTGGCCCCGGTTGGCGGAACTAGGAAGTTGATTGCGCAAGCTTCGGCGCGGCTGTCGGATTTGCGCGGTGCCGTTCGTCGGAGGGGTAGAGAGTGGAACAGAAGGGTTCTGCTCACTTCCGGAAGGTGACCACGATGCACTACTTCGCCCTGCTGCTCGGCCCCGAGCCCACGTCGGCGCCCGACCCCGACGCACACGCCGCCGAGATGGCGGCATACGAGGCGTTTCATGCGAAGGCCGCGTCAGCGATCCGGGCTGGCGACGCGCTCACTCCGTCGGCGACCGGCGTGCGGATCACCGGTGGGCCTGACTCGCCGACGATCACCGACGGCCCGTTCGCGGAGAGCGCCGAGGTGGCCGGCGGCTACTACGTGTTCGAGGCCGAAAACCTCGACGAGGCACTGGCACTGGCCCGCGACATCCCCGCCGCAAAGCATGGCGCGGTCGAGGTCTGGCCGACGGTGTTCTACACCCCGCCGAGCCAACCGTTGGGCACCAGTTGGTTGGCACTGCTGCTCGAGCCGCCCGCCGACGTCCACGTACCCGGCAGCCCGGAATGGGATGCCGGTGTTGCGGCGCATCAGAAGTTCGGTGCCGCCGCGGGTGACCGCACCAACGGCGGCGCGGCACTGCATCCGCCGACGACGGCGACGACGGTGCGGGTGCGCGACGGCGAGGTGCTGCTGACCGACGGCCCGTACATCGAGGGCGCCGAGGTGGCCAACGGCTTCTACTTCATCGACGTCAGCGACCGCGACGAGGCCGTCAAGGTCGCGTCGATGATTCCGGCGACGACGGTCGAGCTGCGGCAGCTCATGGGCATCTCGGGCCTCTAGCCACTCAATGGCCAACCTGGACGGCGTCTTTCGGCGCGAATGGGGCCCGGCCGTGGCGGCGCTCGCCCGCTGGTCGGGTGACATCACCATCGCCGAGGACGCCGTCCAGGAAGCCTTCACCCAGGCGCTAGACACCTGGCCCCGCGACGGCGTGCCACACAACGCCGGCGGATGGATCGTGACGGTTGCCCGCAACCGGGCCCTGGATCGGCTACGGCGCGAATCCAGCCGTCCCGGAAAGGAACTCGCAGCCGTGGTGGACGACATCCGGGCCCGCACCGATCACGCTGACGTGCATCCCGTTCGCGACGACGAACTGCGGATGATGTTCACCTGCGCTCACCCCGCGCTGGACCCGACCTCACAACTGGCGCTGACACTGCGACTCATCTCGGGGCTCACCGTCGCAGAGATCGCGCGCGCACTGTTGCAGTCCGAAGCGGCGGTCGGTCAGCGAATCACCCGAGCCAAGAACAAAATCCGGCACGCCAACATCCCGCTGCGGGTACCACCCGCCGAGCTGCTGGGAGAACGCACACCGAACGTGCTGGCCTGTATCTATTCGGTGTTCACCGAGGGCTACTGGTCGACGGCAGGACCGTCGGCCATCCGCGACGAGCTGTGCGACGAGGGCGTGCGCCTGGCCGGTGAACTGTGCTCGTTGATGCCTGACGAACGCGATGCGCATGCTCTGGCTGCCCTTGTCCTGCTGCATGATTCGCGACGGCAGACCCGGGTTGACGCCGACGGGGCGCTGGTGCCGCTCGATGAACAGGACCGCAGCCGATGGGACCGCAGCCGAATCGCGCGGGGGCTGGATCGGCTTGCGCTGGCCGCAGGCGCGACGGGTCCGTATCTGCCGCAGGCGGTGATCGCGGCGCTACACGCGACGGCGCCGAGTTGGGAGCAGACCGACTGGACCGCCATCTGCATGGCCTACGACCGGCTTGATCGCGATCACTCGACTCCCCTGTCGCCCAGGCCAACCGCGCGCTGGCGATCGGATTTCCGCGACGGGTTCACGGCCGGTTTGGCGGCGCTGGACACGGTGGCCGACGACCCCAGGTTGACCCGGTCGAACACCGTGGCCTCGATCCGCGCGGATCTACTGCGGCGCGCAGGCCGCGCATGACGAGGCGCTTGAGTGGTATCGCATCGCGTTGGACCGCAATGGCTCGGGCCCGGCGAGAGAGTTCCTGCTGCGGCGCGTCGCGGAGTGCGCCGGACGCGATTGATGGCCACAGCTACGGCCGTTGACCCGATTTCGCTATCCCGTTGCCGGGACGCGTCACGCACGGATCGGAATCGTGGCCAGATTGTGGTCGCCATCGATTGCGCCCTCACGGTGCTTATCGGCTCCCACACGGCGTGACCTTGCGACGAGCCGAGAGGCCCAACCGCGGATCGGCTTCGGAGACCGGAAGCGCTCGCATTGGCCAGGCGGGCACAACCCGCACTCCGAGCCCGGCCGGTAATGCGCGTGGGCGGAGCGCAAGTGATCACAAAGACACTTGTCATCCACACGACAGACCGTACCCGGCAAACCTTAAAATAGGCCGAGGAAAATTGTCGATCTGCTGAGGGTTCACGCCAGCACCGTTTGCGCGTTTTGTTTGGATCCGGGCAGCGCGGACCCGCATGTCCGCTGAAATAGTGCTCCACTGGGAGATTCATCAAAGAATTTACCGTGCGGAAATTGATGCCCGATTATTTGCTGCACCGCCGCGTGTCGGGATCGTGAACTTTTGTCACCGTGAGCTTTACTAATCATTCTTGACGGTTCGCCACCGCACGCATCGCCGCCGACCGCTGCACCCGGCTGCCGCCTGCACGCCCGTCGAACCGTGGTCAGCGCGCAGGGCAGCGGCGATGGGTCTGGCCGCTCGACGCGCGACAACCGCACCCGAGCTCATACATCGAGAAACCGACACGCGGTGGACAACCGCTACGGCGACACCGGCGGCGCACCGCGCAGGGCCGATCGCCGGTGCCACCCAGCTGGCCGGCAGGGCTGAGCACACCCGACCTTTACGGGCTAGGCGTAGCCCGGGCTCCGCGTTGAATCTCTATCGGCCAACTATTTTCGAATGCGCCGCAAGAGCAAGCGGTAGTCTCTGATTATGCGTCACCGTCGCAGAGATCGCGGGCGCACTGTTGCAGTCCGAAGCGGCCGTCGGTCAGCGAATCACCCGAGCCAAGAACAAAATCCGGCACGCCAACATCCCGCTCCGGGTACCGCCCGCCGAGCTGCTGGGAGAACGCACACCCAACGTGCCGGCCTGTATCTACTCGGTATTCACCGAGGGCTGCTGGTCAACGGCAGGACCGTCGGCCATCCGCGACGAACTGTGCGACGAGGGCGTGCGCCTGGCCGGCGAAGTGTGTTCGTTGATGCCTGACGAACGCGATGCGCATGCTCTGGCTGCCCTTGTCCTGCTCCATGATTCGCGACGACAGACCCGAATGGACGCAGACGGCGCACTGGTGCCCCTCGATGAACAGGACCGCAACCGCTGGGACCGCAGCCGAATCGCGCGAGGGCTCGACCAGCTTGCACTGGCCGCAGGCGCGACGGGCGCATACCTGCCGCAGGCGGTGATCGCGGCGCTACACGCGACGGCGCCGAGTTGGGAGCAGACTGACCGGACCGCCATCTGCATGGCCTACGAACGGCTGATCGAAATCGTCGACTCCTCTGACGCGAGCGAACCGGGCACTCGCAATCGGATTCCGCGACGGGTTTGCGGCTGGCCGATCCGCTTTGGATGGCGTGGCCGACGACCCACGACTTGCGCGGTCTAATGCCGGGGCATCGATCCGCGCCGACCTGCTCGGGAGAGCAATGGGCCCGGCCCTGCAAGGGAGTTCCTGCTGCGGCGCGTCGCGGAGTGTGCTGGACGCGATTAATCGGCGCTTCGGTACTGACGGCGATCGGCATTGCCGCATTTGTCGTGGCCGCCGTCGCCTTGATCGCACGCTATGTCCCCGGCGTAATCCTTCCGGTGGTGGCGACCGCGGCGCTGGCCCCTACCTGATGCTCGGTGCACCTGTGGCCATGATTCTGTTCATCTGGTTGCGCAACTGGCCGCTTGTCACGTCCACGGCATATTGACCGTCGCGACCGCCGCGGTACAGCCGCCATGGCATGTCGGCACCAAGGTGGGTGGCGCGCCGACCGTTCGTGTCGCATCGGCGAATCTGCGCTACGGTCGCGCAGACGCCGCTGCACTGGCTGACCTTGCGGCACAGCCCGCGCGGATATCCTGGCGGTACAAGAACTTACGCCAGAGTTGGTCGATCTCCTGGCGGGCGAGGGCATCGACAAGGATTCCCCTACCACGCGCTGCGGGCCCGTGATGAAGCGGCCGGAGTCGGCATCTAGAGCAGATATCCGATGTCCCGCGGCACCGAGTACGACGAATTCTGACTCGGCCTGCTGACCGCACGGGTGCGCACGGATTCGGAAGCAACCGTTATCGCCGCACACATGTCGGCACCAGGGGACACTCCGCTCAACAGCTGGCGCGACGATCTCACGCGACTGGGCGCGACCCTGCGGGACATCGCTGCTTCTGCAGGCGGACCCGTGTGGCTGGCGGCTGACCTGAACGCCACCCCCGACAACCTCGACTTTCACCGACTGCTGCACGGTGGGTACGACGACGCCGCGCGGCAGGCAGGCGCCGGGTTGACGCGGACCTACCCGTCCGACGCTCGTCTCCTACCGCCGGTATTCGCGATCGACCATATGCTCACCCACGGTTGCAGGGCGACATCGGTTCGCACGCTTCATATTCCGGGAAGCGATCACCGGGCACTTGCCGCGGCGGTCGTTTTACCGCGACACACGACCGAGTCTGCTCATTAGCGATCACGTAATTCGGGACATCCCTACGGGCGGGTGCCGCGCCGCCGATGTACAACCACCTTGCCCCCGCCCGCGGGACCGAACGCGACCCCTTTGTGCCGCCATCGCTCACTGCGTGCGGTGGTCGGCACCAGCGCGAACTCGCGGAAAATCGTGCGCAGCACCACCTGCATCTCCATATCCGCGAACGCTGCGCCGAGGCAACGGCGGTTACCGCCGCCAAACGGCAACCACGCATAGAGGTCCGGGCCTTTGCCTACGAAACGGTCCGGCTTGAACGCGGTGGCGTCGTCGTACACCTGCTCGTTGAAATGCATGAGGCTGATGCTGACCGCGACGTTGTGCCCGTGCGGAATCACCCACGGTCCCAAATTAATTGACGGTGCTATCACCTTCCGCGCCGATCCGTCGATAACAGGGCGAGTGCGAAGCACCTCCTGGACCGTCGCGCGCAGAAGATCCGACCCGCCCGCTGTCGATCTCTTCGCGAGACGCGTCAACACACTGGATGTCGACGCAGCCGTTCGATCGCCCACGCGAGCTCGGTCGCAGTGGTCTCGTGTCCCGGCAACAACCAGGGTCAACAACTCGTCGGTGATGTCGCGTCGCGACATCGGAGTTCCGTCGTCGTAATGGGCCTGGACCAGAAGCGAGAGTACGTCGGTGCGGTGGTCAAGATCCGGATCAACCATCGCTCTGTCAATCAACGAGCCGACCATGCCGTCGAATTGAGCGCGCATGGCCACGAGCCGGCCCCACGGACTCCACCGGCCCCAGTCCCGACGCAGCCACGGAAGGATCGCGAACCGTTGGCGCCTTGACCATTCTGGGCAAGAGCGCACGGAGACTGTCGAACTCCGGACCTTCTGCGCCGAACACCGCGCGCAGGATGGAGTTCAGGGTGATCCGCATGGTCGATGGCAGTACCGGAAACTCCCGGCCCTCGGGCCAGCCACCAATTTCGTCCAGCACTTCCCTCTCGATCAGGCCCTCGTGAGCACGCATCCGATTGCCGTGGAACTGCGGCAGAAGAGCTTCCGGTGCGCGCGATGTTTTTGCCCTTGAAGGCCGAATGTCGAGCCGGGGCCGAGAACCAGCCCTAGGTTGGCATCGACCCCTTGCACAGCGTCGGTGGGCTGCTGGTAGAGCTCCTTGGCCAGCGCCGGGTCGGTGATGGTGACGGTTGGTCCGAAGACAGGGATCCGCATCGTGAAGGCGGTGCCCAATTGCCTGGTCATTCTCGTCATGAACCAGCGGCCCACGGTGAGGTAGGCGACGTTCTGCGCGAACTGCGGCCAGCGCGGACTGGGTGGCAATTTGGCTTCGACGGCCGCAGGTTCGGTCATGTCAGGAGTCCCCGTTGTAAGAGCACCTGCGTTTGCTGATCACGCTACCGCGGGAGCATAGGCGGACAGTGCGTTGAGGGCGCATTAGGTGCCCGGTTGATACTCGCGGGCCCAGTCGATGCTTTGCTGCCCACCCCCACGGGTCTCACCGCCGAAGTCGTCCAGCTGCATACACAGATGCATCGGTCCTGGCGGGAAGTGGGCAGCGTCAGTGGTTTCCCACCACTGCACGCCATCGAGGTAGGTAGTGATGCGTGCGGGCGTCCATTCGACCGCCCAGCTGTGCCACTGGCCCGCGTCGGTGTGGATGTTGCCGCCCTCGCGTTGGTCGTCGGCTCCGTAGTGCAGATACGCGTCGACGCTCTGGCGCGCAGGATCCGAGATCTCCATGAAGTCGATCTCGCCGCCGACTGGCCAGTTCTCGGCATCGGGCCACAAGAGCAGGACCGAGTGATAGGCGACTGCCGACGGCGGAGACTTCACGCAGACTTCCCAGCGGCCGTACTTCTGCCCCGGCCCTTTCGGGGCCATTCCGCCCGAGTTGCCCTGCTCGTCGCCGGTGATGGTCACCTGACCGTCGGCCACGTTGATGGCCGCTGGGGTGCGGCGACCGTTGCCGGTGTGCCCGGGGCCGTCGTAGAGCCACCATTCATCGAGCGACGCAGGACTGTCGAATTCAAAGTCGCGCTTCGGCACGCCCCAGTTGTGCGTCTCGGCGGCCGTGTTCGGGCAGTTGGTCTGCGAACGGAATGGATCGGCGTTGCCGATAACAGCCCACACGAGCGCTCCGGTAACGCAGGCGACCAGACCAGATGCAGCGACGGCCAGCCGGTGGACGCGTATGCGTTCGCTGACCATTTCCGATGGCTCCCGTTCGCTCATCCAATCCCCGCCGCAGACAAACGTACACCGCCTCGTCGGCCGCGGCTAGTTACGCCAGATCTGATCAAACATGCTGCACACTAACGCTGCTCACCCAAACCAGCTAAGACCGCTGATCCACTTCTCCGCGTCAGGGCCGCGAGTGCAGTCGGATGAGACGTGCCCCCCGGTGCAATCGATGACCTGAATCTGGGCCACCGTACCGAATCTGTCCGCGAACGCTCGCGCCGACGCAACCGGGGGAATGACTTTGTCGTCCTTAGCCGCATATAGCCGGAATCTGCGGCCCGCGAACGTCTCGGGTTGCCACGCCAGCGGGTTGGCGATGGGTGGGATGCCGTGGTTGCCCCAGACGTAGTTGATGTAGCTGACCGTTCGTGATTCCGGGGGCAGTCCCATCAACGGCGAGATCCCGACCATCCCCACGACGTGTCGATTGCTGTCTTCGCTGAGCAGTGCGAGCGCAGCAAGAGCACCCATCGACTCCGCGACGAAGAACAGCGGGCCCTCACCGTACTTCTTCTGGGCCGCCACGATCAGTCGCCGGTAGTCCTGCCGCGATGCGAAGTTGCCGTAGGCGTTTCCCTGCGCGTCGGACGCCACCACGGCGTATCCGGCGCGCAGGAAAGGGTCGAACAGGTCGGTGTGCCTCCGATCGTATTCGATGAATCTCGCATTCTGGTCGCTGCCGTGGAAGTACACGATCAGCCCCTTGATCGGCATGTTCGGTACTGACAGCCCCAGCGTTCCAGGGCCGGCGACCTCCGCAGACTCGAACGCCATGCCGTAAAGCGGCTTCGGCCGAGGGTCGCCGCAGCCGGTCAACCCAATCAATTCAGAAAAACACAGACGCAAGCCAGTAGACGCTTGATCATTCGCCCATCGCTCTTGGCGCGCCGCACATTTCGGTCAGGATGGCGGCGTTGGCCTGAGCCTGTGTTTCGATCCGGTGATGCGCCAACGTATGCGCGCGCGCGGCGGCACCCATCTCGGCTCGTAACCTGTGGTCATCGGCCAGGGTCCGGAGAGCGGCCGCAAGACCCGTCACATCCCGGGGCTGTGCCAACAGCCCGGTGACCCCGTCAAGCGTGGCTTCCGGGACACCCGCAACGCCGTACGCGACCACTGGTTTGCCGCACGATTGCGCCTCAAGTAGTCCCAACGGCATGCCCTCGACGATACCGGCGTGGAGGACCACGTCGCTCGCTCGGAAGAGCGTGGTCATGTCGTCGCGGTTGCCGCAGAAGGTGATGCGCCCGTCGGGCACTTGCGCTGCCATGGTGCGCACATCCCGCTCGTAATCGGGGTAGCACTGGTGACGCCAGTCACGACGAGTCGGATTTGGAGGTCATCGATCTTGCGTGGGCGGTCACGCGCATGCCGCCCACCGCCACTACCGGCACAGCCGCGACTACACTCTGTGCCCACCGGATGGGTGTGTCGGCTATCGCACCGCATGCGCGCGTGGCACCGAAGCTACCGACGGCTGCTGGTAGTGGTTGGTCGCTGAAATCGGCTGAACTGGCGGGCATGTCACGAGACTCCGCAGGGCGAGCAGAGTACTCCCACCGCCCCTTCTGCGCACTGCATGAGCGCGGCGCGTGGCGCGCCAACAGCGATAAATCTCTCGTCGTTCGTGGGCGCCATAGCCGCACCATCGAAGCCATCACGTCCAAAATTATTGATGTAGGCGTTAAATTTGCGTGACGCGGATGCTCACTAGCGAGCCCGATACGAACCATCCGGACGATCTCCGACGAGTTGCGCGATGCGGAAGCCGCCAGGAAATAAGCGCGGCCGCCGGTCGGCACGCAACGGCGCCGCTGCCCCGTCGAACTGGCCACTGAAATGCTCCGATCGCCCAGGCGCACATCGCCACAGCCACCGGGTGGTCCGGAGACCCACACGGTCGCATTTTTGCGTTATCGCGCCACCGATGAGGTCGACGGTGTGACGACGCGCGGTGCAGCTCCATCGGGCGCTGCGGAATCGCCGACGTTGCGGCGCAAAACCAGGCGGGCCATCAAGCTACGAATCGCCTGGCCGATCGGAAGCGGTTGCTACACTGTCCCGGCACGCACAGAACGCACTCGGAGCCCGCACGATAGTGAGTATGGGCGCGGCGCTCATGTTCGCAACGGCAGACGTCGATCACGTACCCGAAAGTACTCATCGATCCTCGCAGTAATGCAAGAGGAACCTGAATGTTGCCTGAGAGCAGGCTCAATCGTTTTGCCGTATCCCGTGCGGGTTCGGTGATAGCGGCGCCGTCGAGCCATATCACCTGCCATGTCCTGCCGAATTCGACCCGCAGCCCGCCCCCGCCGGTCCACCAGAGAGCTTTGCTAGAAAGAGTCGGCGAGTTTAAATCTGACTGCTTTAATCACCTACTGATCACCGTGCTGGGAGTCGGGTGGTATTCACGCCCCCGAGTTTCGCCATCGAGCGCTTCTCACAACGTGCACACAGATTCCGTGTTCCTTAAATTCATGCCGCCCAACTTGCCGTGCGCTGTGGCGCATCCTGACATTCTTAGGCAACGACGCCACAACCAAATGTAGGCTGGTTGCACGTCGGACACGCTTTCAACGGGTACTTGAGCCGTGGTGGTGCCGGCGTTTGTCGTGCGGTTTCGATCGGACGCGGGCGGCCGGAGAAAGTGTGCGTGGGGATTTCAAAATGAGCGACGCGATCACGATCCGTAGCGTGAACAAACGCTACGGTGACTTCACGGCGCTGGATGAGGTCAACTTTACCGTTCCGACGGGTACCTTGACTGCGTTGCTCGGACCCAGCGGTTCGGGGAAGTCCACGTTGTTGCGCGTCATCGCCGGCCTCGATAAGCCTGATACCGGCGTCGTCACAATCAACGGCCGCGACCTCACCGGTGTGTCGCCGCAAAACCGCGGCATCGGGTTCGTTTTTCGCGCTAGCCGCGTTCAAGCACATGACATGCCGCGAAAACATCGCGTTCGGGCTCAAGATCCGTAGGCGCCCCAAGGCCGAAGTCGCGAAGACGGTAGACGATTTGCTCGGCACTGTTGGCCTTATCGGCTATCAGCACCACTATCCCTCACAGCTGTCGGGCGGCCAACGCCAGCGCATGGCGCTGGCACGCGCGCTTGCCGTCGCACCGAAAGTTTTGCTTCTAGACGAGCCCTTCGGCGCGCTCGATGCCAGGGTTCGCGAGGACCTGCGCGCATGGCTGCGCCGGCTGCACGACGAGATGCACGTGACCACCGTCCTGGTTACCCACGACCAGTCCGAGGCGCTGGACGTCGCCGATCGGATCGCGGTACTCAACAAGGGCCGTATCGAACAAGTAGGGCCTCCGACAGAGGTCTACGACTATCCAGCCAATGCTTTCGTAATGTCCTTTCTGGGCGCCGTTTCCTCGCTCAACGGCACGTTGGTGCGCCCGCACGACATTCGCGTGGGCCGAAGTCCCCAGCTGGCAATGGCCGGTGATAGCGCGGGCGGGGCCACTGAGGTTGTGTGCGCCACGATCGACCGGTTGGTCATGCTGGGGTTCGAAGTGCGGCTCGAATTGTCAACGCCGCCACCAACGCCGCCTTCACGGCACAGATCACCCGCGGCGACGCCGAAGCCCTCGGCCTTCGGCAAGGCGACACCGTGTACGTGCGCGCGACGCGCGTTGCGCCAATCGCGGGCAACGGACCGGTTGACGTCAGCGATAGGCAAGGCCAGATGCCGGCGAGTAGGCTCCAGTACCTACCGCGCGGCGGCGGCAGTACGGTAGGTACTGGTTGCTGGGTCGGATCATCCGCGCTGTCGGCCGTGATCACGCTGCGGATTGACTCCTCGACCCAGGGTGACGACCTTTGATCGTTTCTGGGACCGCGTGCCGACGGGTCAGAATGGTCGTCCTACGGCGAAGGGGTGTGTCGGCTCGATAGCGCCCACACCTGCCCGGCGCACACCCGCGCATTCCGAGCCGGCCCGATAGTGTCCGGTGGGCAGCCCGGTCGTGGTCGCAAACGCAGTTACCCCGCATACGCACATTCTGTGGGTTCCCCGTATGCACGACCTGAAACACAGCTGTGAACCGGCTGAGGAATCCGGCGGGCCGCGCCGTCCCGGCAGGACTACGCCGCTCGTCGCAATGGAGCCACTTTGGCAAGGCCGATGCGGGCATTCCGGCGAGTCCGGCGGAAGCTGGCGCAATCGCACACACCGCAGTCGTGACCCGACCGATAGTGGTCGTGAGCGCGGCGGTCGTGCGCGCACCTGCAAACGGCCGTGCGGCTGCCGACGACCCAGAAACCGACCATGGTTCCGACGGTACGAGGTGAACCGATATGCACCCTAGAGTTTCGCTCGCCGTGCACTAAAGGAGCAAGAATGAGACCGGCCCGCGAAGTCTGGGGCCAGCGGTAGCGCGTCTCGTCATCGTGGAAACGATGCCGGAAGATGAAATCGCTAACCGCTACGAGGTGGTCATGCCATCGCTTAGCGGGCGCATCCGTCGGCGTCAACCGGAATTCGCGCGGTATCGTCCGCTGTGCCGCCAGCATCTCCAAGTTGGCGAACGCCGCGCTGGGACAGCCTATTCCCCCAATCGAACGGCACCCAGGCATACACGTCCGGACTGACGTCGACGAATCGGCCGGGGTTGAACGATGCGGCGTCGCGTTACAGGGCTTCATTGTGATTGGTCATGCTGATGTTGAACCCGACGGTGTGACCGCGCGGAATTACCCCCGGTCCCAACGAGATCGACGGCGCCGCAACTATCCGGGCGGATCCGTTGATCACTGCGCGGGTCCGAAAGACCCTGTGCACGGTGGCCTTCAACAGCGTCAACTCGCCCCATCGACTCGTCGGCCGAACCGCTCCAAAAGTTCAGGACGCCGCCGCAGCCGCTCGATACCCCAAGCCAATTCGGTGGCGGTGGTCTCGTGGCCTGCCGCCAACAAAATGAAGAGCTCGTCAGCAATACGCCGTGCGACGTCGCGCTACGTCGTCGAAGCGTGCAAGCAGCATGAGCAAGAACCCATCGTCGCCCTGCCCGAATACGGGGTCTGCCTCGGCACGAAGGATCAAGGACTCAATGATGTCGTCGAGTCCTCGCCGCATCGCCGTTAGGTATGAGCGCCAACCAGCTTCCCGTGGTCACCGTCCGAGGCAATACTGCGCAGCGCCTCGAACTCGGCGCCCTCCGCTCCGAAGACGGCGCGCAGGATCGTATATGAACGTGCTCCGCGTCATCAATCGCAAGACTGAAAAGTCCCGGCCCCCTGCCCAATTACGGATCTCCCCAGTGTCTCCCGCTCGATCAGACCTTCGTAGGCCCGCATCCGCGCGCCATGAAATTGAAGGGAAAAGCGGGTTGCGGTGCCGCCGATGTGCCTCGCCCTGTAGTCCAAAACATCGAGCCGCGCGCCCAGCCTCAGCCCGAGGTTCTGATCCACCCCCGCGCCGCATCAAGGGATGCTGAAACAACGCCTTGATCAGTCCCGGATCGCCGATCACGACGGTGGGCCCAGACACGGGCACCCCCCATCGTCAAGGCCGTGCCAAAACGATTCGCCAAGGTCTGGAGAAGCCAGCGGCCCCTCGTCAAGTAGGCGACGTCATCGCGAGCTGAGGCCAGCCGGGACCCGGCGGCAGATGCCTCTTCGCCGGCAGCGCTTGGCTCATCAGCTGACTGCCCGCGTGCGGTGATGACTACCGAGGCAACGACCCAGCGGCTACGCGCTGGGGTCACGCGACGTCTCACACTAGAGCTTATGACGCCCCCAATACAGGCGCATGCCAATTGCACATGCGTTACCGGCTGAGCTGCCCCCATCGAAACCTCGGTAACCTTGACCGGACCAATCGCGCACATGACCGCGGTAGCGAACGGGGAATGACATGGTGAATCGCGAGCCGGACCGCGGTGACGCTACGGCGACGCCCCTCAACGTCAGCTACCGGATCGGCCGGATCTCGAAATACCTATCCGGCCACTGGCTGGACTTCGGCTGCGCCGATGGTGGGTACGAGGCGGAGATGCTGGCCCGCGGGCTCGATGCCGTCAGTGGCGTGGACGTCGAGGGGCCGTATCCGCCGAAGCTCAGCGACGAAACGTTCCGAACACCGATTTACGGTGTTCGACGGGCCACCCTGCCGGTTCAGGACGGCTGTTCGACGGGACATTCATGAACGAGATCTACGAACACGTTCTCGACGAAGACCTCGCCACTTTCCGAAGATTTGACGCGAACTCAGGCCGGGTGGGTACCTGGAGCTTATCAGCCCAACCGATGGTTTCCGATCGAGGGACACAACGTCACCATCGGTTCGATGACGATTTGCCCGGCCCCATTGATTCCATGGCTACCCGAGCGGCTCACGCATACCTGGACCGCGGCTCGCAATTACTGGCCGCGGCAGTTGGAGCGTCGCGTATGTGACGCGGGCTTTGCCATCAAGGAGACAAGCTTTATCTGGCCCGTTCTCGAGACTATCCGTGGCTGCCGGCCAAGGGGGTTGCGTTCTACCAGAGGCACTTTCGTTCCTGGGATCATGTTCCCGCGCTGCGGAGATTCGGCGTGTCGACAATGGTCGTCGGCGTAAAGCCCGCAGCATGACGATCACGGTAGGATCGAAACAAGGCATTTCCCCAATCCCCTACTGCCGAATCCAGTCGACGACTTGCAAGCCCCTGCCCGTGGTGTCGCTGCCGAAATTGTCGAGCTTCTGTACGAAAAGCATTGCACACCATCGACATTCACATCACAGAAACCATCGACCAGGCTCGCCTGCTGCCGAAGGCAGCGTGAAAAACTCAAGACAGCTCTCAACGTCCTAGGGACTCAGGTTCGCTAGGCGGGGGCCGCGGAACTGAGGAAACCGATCTCGCGTCGCCCCGTTCCCACCGATGGCGTTGGGTCGCTGTTCAATGTCTTCGACAGTAGCTCGTGGTAGATGTCGCGAAAATCCGTAGTGCCCTTGAGGTCGTCGTCGGCGAGGTCGATGAGGCTCGGCTCGTCGCCGTAGAAACCCCCCTTAACAGGCGCTCCGGCGATGAAAACCGGCCCGGCGGTGCCGTGGTCCGTGCCCTGCGAGCCGTTCGCCGCCAAGCGGCGTCCGAATTCTGAGTACACCATGACGACGACGTTCTTGCCGTATTTGTCGGCGGCCATATCACGCAGGAACGGTGTCAGCGCGGCATCGACGGTCTTGAGCAGCCTTTCTTGGGTGCCGCGCTCGTTGGCGTGCGTGTCGAATCCGCCCAGCTTGACCATGTAAACCGTGGTCGGCACGCCAGCCTTCACGCATCTGGCAACCATGTTCAGCTCGTCGGCCAGGGGGTTCGTGTTGTTCGCGACTGTGGTGAAGCTGCCGGTCGCCGCGCTGAATTCAACCGGTGGCCCATCATTTACGATCGGCATGAACCTCGCGTCGGCCATCTGGGTCGAACGAAATGAGGTGCATACTGCCGACATCGCTGCGGTGTCATGCGGACTGTCGGCGCTGAGTGCAGTTATGGTCTCGGCGACTTGATCCGAGGTCGAGGACCAACGGCCGCCCGAAAGCGCGGCGGCGGTGTTGTGTTCGCCGATCGCGATAGGAGGGAGTACGGCGCCGATGTTGACTGCGCGCAATGGGTCGTTGCCTGTCGCGTCGAGCCAGCGGCCGATCCATCCGGTGCGAACCGGGTCGGCGGGGGAGGCTGTCTGCCAGATGTCCATCGACCGAAAGTGGCTGCGGTCCGGCGTCGGGTAACTGACTCCCCGAACGATCGCCAGATGCTTGTCGTTCCACATCTCCGCCAGTCCCGTCCATGCCGGGTTGAAGCCGAGCTGTCCATCGAGGTGTATGACGTCTTCTGCAGCGTATGAGAGGTCTCGTCGCGCGTCGTAGTAGGCGTTGTCGGTATACGGGATCACGGTGCTGAGTCCGTCGTTGCCGCCGTACAGGGTGACGATGACAAGGATGCCTGTACCGGAGGCAAGCGGGTTGTCGTGTGCGGCCCGTTGCAGCTCCGGCCATGCGATCGCGATCGCTCCCGAAAGGAGACCCGCGGCACCGACCCCAGCACTGGCGAGCAAGAATTTGCGGCGATTGATTTCGGCCATATCGAAGCTTCCTACGACGTGAGGTATTCGGGCGAGTTGATTGCAGCGGCCACCAACTGCTCCGGATTATCGGCAAGGGGCTTGAGTGCAGCGGCGGTGCGGTCGGACCAGGCGCCGATCCCAATCAAATAGCCGGCTGCGTCGACGCGGTCGCCCCGGGCCACCCCTTCGACCACCGACAGGTCACCGACCTTCGCGAGTTGGAGTGCAGCCCATGCCCGAACGCCAGCGCTGGCGGTTGACAGCCACGCCTGGCCGGACGGCCAGCCGCCGACGTCTGGCGGATAAAATGGCTCCTGGCCTAGCTTTGCCAAAGTCGCGTAGAGGACTTTCTGCCGTTCCACGTCATCAATCGAGACAGATAACGAGCGAATCACCCCGATCAGCCATTCAACAGGTGTGTTCACCACTGTGCCCGATCGAGCGATGAACTCAGGATCCGTGAGGATGGCCTTGGTCAGCGCTTTCAGATCGCGTTTCGGGCCATAGGCGGTGACGATACGGTCTAATGCCTCCGGCGACGGATCATCGTCCGATGCCAGTCGCCGCCACAGTCGTGCAGAGACGTAGCTCGCGGAGTTGGGGTGGGCAAGCACGGCGTCGCAAAAACCCGCTGCGTCGAGTTTGCCTGTCACGCCGAGCACGGTCTTCCTCCGGAATCAAATTGACTTGCATCCAGCGAGGTTTTTCCGTCGTAGGGCACGGTCCAGCCGGTCAGTGCCCTGGCTCCCTCTCGCACGTCGGATTGGGTGTAACCATTGCCGTGGCCGAGTGCGAAAAGCTCCATGAACTCTCTGGAGAGGTTCTCGTTCGGCGCCGCGGCGACGTTGTAGATGGCGTCGAGCCACTTCAGCATCGCGGCATCGATCAGCATCGCGTAGGCCAATGTACGGAAATCGCCCAGCTTGAGGGTGCGCAGCGTCTGGTTCTGCGTCGCCATCCAATCCGGCCTCCCGACTTTCTCTCGAGAAGTCGCGAAGTGGTCATGCCAGAGAAACGTCAGCTTCTCGTGAATCGGCTGCTGAACGGCGACCATTCGGCGCGGCCACCAGCCGGACAGCTGATACATCTGATTGTCGAGCTTGGTCCTGTAATCAACCATGGCAGGAGAGTCGGAGTCGGGTCGAAGGCCGGTATCCGGAGGAATTACGAGCTTTGGCATTGGCGTGGCCTTCGCCCCGGGGTCGGCTTCGGGGTCTGAGTTGAGGGCAGCGTCGAGGTACGTCGACCAATCCTGCGCAACGACCGCATCGATTTGTCGGCCTGAGGCGCCGAATCCCGTCCGTCGGAGTAGGCGTGCGGTCGCTATCCACTGTTCAGATTGCGACACGGCTACCCCCTCGACATTCCACGGTTCCTCGGCGGATTGCCCGTAACAAGGCTTTCCTCACCCCCGATGACGATGACCCCTATAGCCGTAGGAACGGCATCATTGCTGACTTTGCTTGGTAAGAGGACCCCGGTCATGCGCTGTGGCCGGGCTTGGACG
>CAWIEE010000043.1:0-23709 GCA_963835075.1 uncultured Actinomycetota bacterium
GCTTGACCTCGGTGACGTCTCGGATCAGCACCGCCGCTCCGACGGCCTTGCCGTGCACCACCAACGGCAGTGTGCGCAGCAGCACGGCCGCTCCCCCGGCGTCGACCTCCATGCGCATGCTCGACCCGCCGGACAGCGAGTCGCGGACATGATTGGCCAGTTCCTGGGCCTCGAACGGGTCGCCGATGAGCGGCCTGGTGATCGTGACCAGGTTGTGGCCCTCCAACTCGGAGGCCAGCCCCATGCGGTGGTACGCCGAGATCGCGTTCGGACTGGCGAAAACAACGCCACCCGTCTCGTCGAGGCGGATGAACCCGTCACCGACGCGCGGGCTTGAGCGTGACATCGCCAGGTCGCCGACGTTGGGAAAGGTGGCTTCGGACAGCATGTGGAGCAGATCGCCTGCGCAGTCCAGATAGGCGGTCTCCAGTGGGCTGGCCTTGCGTGCGGCCCAGGCGGTCTGATGCGTCAGCACCGCCACCACGTCGTTGTTGTAGCGCACGGGAACGGCTTCCACGTTCAGACTTAGCGGATCCTTCTGCGAATCCTGTTGTCCCGCTGGGTTTTGCCTGCCGATGGCGCCGGAGTTGAACGCGTCGGTCACCAACGGCATCTCATCGGCGTCGTTCCTGGTTCCGACGGCATCGGCCAGCAGCACCGTCGGCGCCGTGTTCGGACGGACTTGCGCAACACACACCAGCGCGCCGTCGTCGCGGCGCACCCACATCAGGAAATCGGCGAACGACAGGTCCGCCAGCAGCTGCCACTCTCCCACCACGGCGTGCAGGTGATCGACGGCGTTGCCGGGCAATACCGTGTGCTCGGCGAGCAGGTCACCGAGGGTCGACATCGGTCAGTGCTCCGGCGGGAAGGCCGTCAGCTGATCACCGCGATGAGGTCGCCAGCCTGGATGACGTCGCCAACGGACACGCTCACCTTGCTGACGGTGCCTGCCACCTCGGCCAGCACCGGGATCTCCATCTTCATCGACTCCAGCAGCACCAGGGTGTCGCCCTCGCCGATCTGATCGCCCTCGTGAACCACAACTTCGAGCACACTGGCCACGATCTCGGCGCGAACATCCTCGGCCATCTTCACCCCACTTCGTCCGGGAGTCTCAGGTCGCCGGCGTTCCGGCTCCGGCTGCTTACCAGCTCCTATCGAACCACAACCCCGGGTGGACGGAGCTGTGGCCGGGTCGTGAGAGAATGTTGTGACGCGCCCGCACGACACGGGCCCCCGAAATCCCCTGACCGTACGGAGGAACACCATGGCCAAGCGTGGCCGCAAGAAGCGCGACCGCAAGCATTCCAAGGCCAACCACGGAAAGCGGCCCAACTGCGGTTCGAAGTCGGTGCGCTAGCCCCGACGAATGATCGTGGTGCGGCTGATCTCGATGCGCAGCCGCTCGCGCAGCCCTTCGGGCGCCTTCTCACCGCTACACTTCCTAGCGATCAGAGTCTTGACGCGTTCCTCGACGCCGTAGTGACGGAGGCACGCCGGGCATTCTTCGAGATGGTGCTTGAGCTTGTCCCTAGTCTCGGCCGTGCACTCGCCGTCGAGCAGCGTCCACACCTCCGCGATCACCGCCGCGCATTCGGGGTGGTCGGGATCGACGGGCCCGATCGGCGCGGACCAGCGCTCGTCGTCGCTCATGACGACACCTCCTCAGGTGCGTCGAGCTGCTGCTCGCCGCGAATGAAGCCGCGGTCCCTGGCAACGTCGGCCAACAGAGTGCGCAGCTGACGTCTGCCGCGGTGCAACCGGGACATCACGGTCCCAATCGGCGTGTCCATGATCTCGGCGATCTCCTTATACGGGAAGCCTTCGACGTCGGCGTAGTACACCGCCATCCGGAACTCCTCCGGCAACGCCTGCAGGGCTTCCTTGATCTCGCTGTCCGGCAACGCCTCCAGCGCCTCCACCTCCGCCGAGCGCAGGCCGGTCGAGGAGTGCTCCGCGTTGGCAGCCAGCTGCCAGTCGGTGATCTCCTCGGTCGGGTACTCGGAGGGCTGCCGCTGCTTCTTGCGGTAGCTGTTGATGTAGGTATTGGTCAGAATCCGGTACAGCCACGCCTTCAGATTGGTTCCCTCGCGGAACGAGCGGAACCCGGCGTAGGCCTTCACCATGGTTTCCTGCAGCAAGTCCTCGGCGTCTGCCGGGTTGCGAGTCATTCGCAGCGCACCACCGTAGAGCTGGTCAAGCAGCGGAATCGCGTCGCGCTCGAATCGCGCCGTCAGTTCGGCGTCGCTTTCGGCGGCCCTGTCGGGCACCGAATCGGGCGCCGACCCGTCGATGTCGGTCATCGTGGGGAACACCGTCCCTTCTGTTGCGGTGCCACCAAACAGGCCCGGTATATCCACCGGACGGTCCAGGCAAATAGTAGGCACCAAAGACCCCTTCCTTCGATCCTAGAGGTTGAGACCGACACGACCCGTTCACGGGCCGAACTGCCTCCCATAACAGCACGGACACGCACTGTTGTTCCCGCACTACGCTTGAGCGGGTGGCGCGCGCGGCAACCCTGGCGATCGCGGCCCTGCTGGCCGCTGAGGTCCCTCACCAGGTGCTGCAGTACCACCACGACCCGCGCAACGAGTCCTTCGGCGACGAGGCCGTCGAGGAGCTGGCGCAGGTCGAGGGTGTCGACCCGGAGCAGGTCTTCAAGACGCTCGTCATCGCCCTTCCCAGGGGTTTGGCGGTCGCGGTGATCCCGGTGCCGTCAAAGCTGTCGCTGAAGGCAGCTGCCGCAGCGTTGGGCGTGCCGAAGGCGACGATGGCCGACCGCGCCGCAGCGGAACGCTCCACCGGTTATGTCATCGGCGGCATTTCACCGTTCGGCCAGCGCAAGCCATTGCCGACCGTGGTCGATGCGTCGGCGCTGCGCTGGGACCGTGTGCTGTGTAGCGCGGGTAAGCGTGGCTGGGACGTCGGCGTTCACCCGCACGACCTGATCCAGGTGACCAACGCGGTCACTGCCGACATCCGCGCAATTTAGAGTGAACGCATGGCCACGATTTCTCTGTCTGGGAAGACCATGTTCATCTCCGGCGCCAGCCGTGGCATTGGGTTGGCGATCGCTAAGCGTGCCGCCGCCGACGGCGCCAACATCGCGCTGATCGCCAAGACCGCCGAGCCGCATCCCAAGCTTCCCGGCACGGTGTACACCGCGGCCAAGGAACTCGAGGAGGCCGGCGGGCAGGCGCTGCCGATCGTCGGCGACATCCGCGACGAGGAATCGGTCGCATCCGCGGTGGCGCAGACCATCGAGAAATTCGGCGGCATCGACATCTGCGTCAACAACGCCTCGGCGATCAACCTCGGCTCGATCAAAGAGGTGCCGCTCAAACGCTTCGACCTGATGAACGGCATCCAGGTGCGAGGCACATACACGGTGTCGCAGGCCTGCATCCCGCACATGATCGGCAGGGAGAACCCGCACATCCTTACGCTGTCGCCGCCGGTCCGGCTGGAACCCGAGTGGCTCACGCCGACGGCATACATGATGGCCAAGTACGGAATGTCGTTGTGCGCCTTGGCGATCGCCGAGGAATTACGCGAGGACGGCATCGCCTCCAACACGCTGTGGCCCCGCACGCTGGTGGCCACCGCCGCGGTGCAGAACCTGCTGGGCGGCGAGGAGGCGATGGCGCGCGCCCGCAAGCCTGACGTGTACGCCGACGCCGCTTACGCCGTGCTGAACAAACCGGCCCGCGAGTACACCGGCAAGAGTCTGCTCTGCGAGGACGTACTGCTGGAGTCCGGCGTCACCGACCTGTCGGTCTATGACTGCGTGCCCGGCGGAGAACTGGGCGTCGACCTGTGGGTCGACACCCCGAACCCGCCCGGATACACAGGCCCTTAGCTACTCGCGCAAGCGCTCGTCGGTCGCCCTTAGGCGAATTCGACGATGCCGCGGATGTTGCGGCCTTCGCGCAAGTCGGCGATGGCCTCGTTGAGTTGATCCAGCCGGTAACGACGGGTGATCAGCTCGTCGAGTTTGAGGTTGCCGCTGCGGTACATGTCCAACAGCATCGGCGTACTCGCACGGGCATTCATGCCGCCGTATATCAAACCCTTGAAGGTTTTGCAGCTCTGCAGGAAGTCGACGAGTATCAGTGGCACGTTGGCGATTTCGAACTTCGGCACGCCGGTCATCAGGCAGGTGCCGCCTTTGCGTGTCAGCATCAACGCCGGGGCCAGCATGTCCGCAGTCACCACGCCGGGGGTGAGCACGACTCGGTCGGCCATCACCCCGCGGGTCAGCTCCTGCACCAGAGGGATGGCCTGCTCGATCGACGGGCTGGTGTCGGTCGCCCCGAAGAACTTCGCCGTATCGCGTTTGAAATCAAGGGGATCCACGGCGATGACGTTCATGGCACCGGCGGCGCGGGCACCCTGCACGGCATTGATTCCCACCCCGCCGGTCCCGATGATGACCACGGTGTCGCCGGGTTCCGTCCCGACACCGACGGTTCCGGAGCCCCATCCGGTCGTCACGCCACACGACACCAGGGAGGCCGCCTCCAGGGGAATCGACTCGTCGATCTTGATGACGGACTCCTCTGCGAGGACGGCATATTCGGCGAAGGTGCCGAGCTGACAGAAGGCTGTCAGCCCCTCGTCGCCAACCCGCCGCCTCACGGTGCCGTCGGTGACCGACTCCCGGGCCAGCATCGCGGCGCCGTTGTCGCACAGGTACGTCTGGCCCGTCACGCAGAACCGGCAGGTCCCGCACGCCGCGATGAACGACATGGACACGTGATCACCGGGTTGCACGGACCGGACACCCGGACCCACCTTCTCGACCACGCCTGCGCCTTCGTGACCGCCCAGCAGCGGGAAGTAGTCAAGGCGGGGAATACCCATCGCCTCCATCATCGCCGCGAGGTCCGGGGTGGGGACCATGTCGCCGGTCGCGAAATGGTCGTCCGAGTGGCAGACGCCCGCGAAGGCCATCTTCACCAGCACTTCGCCCTCGCGCGGCGGGTCGAGAGTGATCTCATCGATGTCCCAGTCCCGACCGACGCCGCGTATGACCGCGCCCTGACACTTCATCGCGCACCTCCGCGAGGCTTGAGGCCGACGCGACGAACGCCGTGCGCGACGGCGGCCCGCATCAGGCCGAGCGCGAACCGGAATTTGCGCCGCGAGTACGGATACCACAGCGGTTCGGTTTCCTGGGCAGGAAGCCGGGGCGTCGTAATAGCTTGTGCCCGGCAATATTTCAGGATTCCTTCGGCTCCTCCGTGTCGGGCGCCGATGCCGGAGTCCTTCCAGCCCGGCATGGGTAGGCCGAATTGCGACCCGTTGGCCATCGCGTCGTTGATGTTGACCGCGCCCGCTTCCAGTTTGCGGGCCACCCGCTCGCCCCGCGCGGGGTCGCGCGTCCACACCGTCGCCGAAAGTCCGTAGCGGGAGTCGTTGGCCAGCCGGATCGCCTCCGCTTCGTCCGCCACCTTCACCACGGGCAGGGTCGGTCCGAACGTCTCCTCTCTCATGCACGACATCGATTGATCGACGTCGGCCAGCACAGTGGGCTGGAAGAACGTCGCGATTCCGGTTGGCTTACCGCCGGTGGTCACCCGCGCGCCGCCAGCGACAGCGTCGTCGACGTGGCGCGACACGATGTCACGCTGTGCCGCGGTGGCCATCGCGCCGACGTCGAATCGGTACTTGTCGTCGTCCTGGCCCTGACGCAACCGGCCCACCTTCTCGGTGAGCCTGGCCACGAACTCGTCGTACACGGGGGCCTCGACGTAAACCCTTTCGATTGACACGCACACCTGACCCGAGTTGGTCATCCCACCCCAGGCGATCCCGTTGGCGGCGCGTTCCAGGTCGGCATCCGCGAGCACCAGGGCGGGGTCCTTGCCGCCGAGTTCGAGGCTGTAGGGAATCAACCGTTCCGCACACGCCACGGCGACCTTGCGACCCGTCGCCGTCGAACCGGTGAAGTGCACGTAGTCCGAGTTGGCGATGACTGCGGCTCCGGTTTCCGCGTATCCGGTGGTGAGGGCGAGCACCGGCGGTGCGCCGATCTCGGACCACCCGCGGGCGAATTCGACCGCGCTCAGCGGCGTCACCTCCGACGGTTTGAGGAGCAGCGAGGCACCGGCGGCCAGCGCGGCAATGCCGTCGAGCGCCGCGTTCGCGAACGGGAAGTTCCACGGGATGATCAACCCGACGACGGGATACGGCCGGTACACCGTCGTCAGCCGCTTCGTCATCATCAAAACGTTGTGCGGCCTCGGGTGGCGGTCGCTCAGGAACGCCTCGGCGTTGTTCGCGAAGTAGTTCAACAGGTCGGCGGACAACGGCGCCTCGATCGACGCGTCCGCCCGTACCTTGCCGGTCTCGGATTGCACGACGTCGGTGAGGTGCTCGGCGTTGTCGAGGATCCAGGCCTGGAACTTCAACAACCATGTCTTACGGCCCCTCGGACCGAGCGCCTCCCACTCGGGTTGGACGAGCCGCAGTTCGCGGGCCTTGGCCGTAACGGTCTCGGCCGAATCGTTCGGTACGCCGCCGACGACGGTGCCGTCGGCGGGATTGCGCACCTCAATGGTGCTTTGTCGGGTGTCTGGCTGGATAGCGGTCATGCGGGGTCCCCCATTCCACGGCGTTACGGATGGTGCGCCGAGTGTCAGAATCCCACCGCCGATAGACCCCGTAACGGGTATTCGCATACTCGCTCGAGTCAATCGAGATGACGCGATTGACGCAGTTACTTGAGCATCGTCTGCACGCTGTCGGCGAATGCGGCGGTGGTGAAGCATGTCGGCTCGGCGAACTCCTCGAGCGTGAGCGCGTCGTTCCAGTCGGCGTCGGCGGCAGCTCGCAGCAATGGTTTCGTCATCGCAACCGCGTGCGCAGGCAGTCGCGCTATGCGCGAACACCATTCGTCGGCGGCGGCCAGCAGTCGGTCATGTTCGACGACCTCCTGCACGAGGCCCAGCCGAAGGGCTGTGTTGGCATCGATGTGGTCGCCACGTAGGTAGTAGGCCAGCGCTCCCGGATAACCAAGGCGGCGGGTGAGCGCCCAGCTGGTGCCGACCTCGGGGATCAGGCCGAGGCGGCCGAATGCGGGCACGATCACCGCGCGGTCACTGGCGACAACGAGATCGCAAGTCAGGGCCCACGCCAAGCCAACTCCGGCAGCAGCGCCGTTGAGCGCGGCGACGAAGATCGTGTCCGACCCGGCGATGAGCCGGGCGATCCCGCCGAACTCGCGACGGATCCACCGCCAGACATCGGCCACTCCCTCGGGCGCGCGGAGTTGTTCGACGGCGACCTGCATCATCCTCAAGTCGCCGCCCGCGCTGAAACCGGGATCGGCGCCCGTCAAGACGACTGTGCGGATATCGGCGTCGGCGTCGAGGGCCTGCAGCGCGCGGCGCAGCTGACGCACCAGCGGCGCGGAAAGGACGTTGAGCCGGTCGGATTCGTCGAGCGTGACCACGGCCCTGTCGCCGCGATGATCGACGCGTATCCGTTCGGGCGCATCGGGGTCGTCGCCGCTCGCCACCATCGTGGCGTACATCGAGTTCGATTTCACGTTCATTGGCCTCGCTCCTCAATATCGTTGGCCCGCAACACTGCCCATGCGGCAGCCGCGAAGGTCTCGACCGTCTCCGATGGCATCTCGGCTTCGCCGCCTGCGATCCAATAGCGGCTGTACTCCTGTGCCGCGCCGAGCCAGAGCGCAGCCGTGATACCGAGCCGCATCGGCCGCAGCACTCCGTAGGTGTGATGCGGACGCCACCAGTCCCGGACCGCTGAGAAGAAGTCCCGATTGGAGCCGCGCAACGCCGCACTGTCGAGCCGGTCACCAAGCAGCAGCCCGGCCTCGCCGCGGTGTTCGGTCACCCACCGCAGGTGATACGCGACTCCCCCTCGGATGCCGCCCTGCGCAGTGTCGTGCTCGCGCAGCATGGCGACGAACCCCCCTTGATACTCGCCGATCAACTGTGCGTAGACGGCCGCGGCGAGAGCGGACTTGTCCGGGAAATGGTGATACAGCGCGCCGACGCTCACCTCTGCCTCGCGCCGAACCTCGTCCACCGTGGGGCCAAGCGGGCCGTCGACCGCGAACCGACGCCGCGCCACCTGCAGTAACCGGTCCCGCGCGTCTGACACTTTTGCACCCGAACGTGGCACGAGAAATACTCTAGGCCTACCGAGGATTCCTCGGTAGGCCTAGAGCAGGGTCGCTTGCTCAGGTTCCGGCTCGACGGGCTCGATCAACTCGGGGCCGTTGTTGCGGATGCTGTTGACCAACCGCGACACCTCGCGTATCTCGATGCGGTCGAGGTCGCCGTGCCCGCGCAGCAGTCCTTCGTCGATCGGAGCGTCCGGGTCGAGCCAACGGTCCCAGTCGCTCTTGCTGATCGTCAGCGGCATCCGGTCGTGGATCTCGGCCAGCGGGCCTGCGGCATCGGTGGTGATGATGGTGCAGCTCAGCAACGGAGGGGCGTCCTTGGGAGAGTCTTTCGGCCGCCACGTCGACCACAACCCCGCCATGAACAGCAGCTCGCCATCGCCGCCGAACATGTAGAACGGCGTCTTCGGCGCCTTCTTGCCCGACGCCAGCTCGCCGTTGGGCCGCCACTCATACCAGCCGTCCATCGGCACCAGGCACCGCTTGGCCTTAGCGGACGTGCGGAACACCGGTGAGGTGGTCAGCTTTTCGGAGCGGGCGTTGATCAACAGCGGTCCCTTGGTGTCGGGACCACCGTCTTCCGTGGTCTTGGCCCACGGCGGCACCAGGCCCCACCGCATCGAGCGCACCCGCCGCGTCGACTTGTCGTCGGGCTCGGTATGCCGTTTCACGACCGCGCTGATCGTCGTGGTCGGTGCGACGTTGTAGTTTGGGCCGCTGGCTGCGTCCTTGGTTGTGGCAGCCGTGCTTTCGTCAATGGCCTGGATCTTCTCCGCCAGCAGCGCCGGATCGGTGGTCACCGCGAATCGCCCACACATATATCCCATGGTGGCACGCGGAGCCGACAGGGCAGGATATAGCTGTGAGCACCTGGCTGGCGCCGACGACGTCGACTCCTGTTCATGCCACGGTGAGGGTGCCCGGCTCCAAGTCGCAAACCAACCGCGCCCTGGTGCTCGCAGCGCTGGCCACACCGCAGGGGACGTCGACCCTCAGCGGCGCGCTGCGCAGCCGCGACACCGACCTGATGATCGGCGCATTGCAGGCGCTCGGCGTTGCTGTCGATGGCGCCGACAGTGAGCTGACGATCAGCGGCGCCATCGCCCCGCAGCCCGGTGCGCGCGTGGATTGCGGCCTGGCAGGCACGGTGCTCCGGTTCGTCCCGCCGGTGGCCGCGCTGAGCAACCAGAGCGTCGTTTTCGACGGTGACCAGCAGGCCCGCACCCGCCCGATCGCAGTGCTGCTTGATGCGCTTCGCGGCCTGGGCGTGGCGATCGACGGCCACGCTCTGCCGTTCTCGGTGCGCGGCACCGGGTCGGTGGCAGGCGGCACGGTAGAGATCGACGCCTCGGCGTCGTCGCAGTTCGTCTCCGGCCTGCTGCTGTCCGGGCCGGCGTTCACCGACGGACTGACGATCGTGCACACGGGCAGGTCGGTGCCGTCGGCGCCGCACGTCGCGATGACGGTGTCGATGCTGCGCGACGCAGGCGTCGATGTCGACGACACGCAGACCAATCGATGGCGCGTCGCGCCGGGCCCGATTGCGCCGCGGCACTGGATCATTGAGCCCGACCTGTCCAATGCCGTGCCGTTTCTGGCCGCCGCGGTTGTCAGCGCAGGATGCGTGCGAGTCACGGGTTGGCCGCAAGTCAGCATCCAGCCTGCCGGCGCGATCCTCGCTATCCTCGAGAAGCTCGGTTCGGCTGTGCGGCACAGCAGTTCGTATATCGAGGTGCAAGGAGCGAGCGCATACCAGGGCTTCGACGTGGATCTGCATGACGTCGGCGAGCTGGCCCCGGCGGTGGCAGCGCTGGCCGCACTGGCCGCGACCGGTTCCGTGTCACAGCTGCGCGGGATCGCGCATCTGCGCGGGCATGAAACCGACCGGCTGTTCGCGCTGAGTACCGAAATCAACGGGCTCGGTGGGCAATGCGTCGAAACTCCGGACGGCCTGGTGATCACCGCGCGGCCGCTGCACGGTGGGGTGTGGCAGTCCTACGCCGACCATCGGATGGCGACAGCGGGTGCCATTGTCGGGCTGCGGGCTCCCGGCGTCGAGGTGGAAGACATTGGCACCACAGCAAAGACGCTGCCGGATTTCCCGCAGATGTGGGCCGACATGCTGGCAGGGGGCGCCGGACGTGAGGAGGACTGAAGCAATTTGAGCCCTCGCGAGTACGACGAGTCCGATGTCCGGGTGCGACCCGGCCGGGGCTCGCGGCCGCGGACAAAGACTCGTCCCGAACACGCAGACGCACAAGAAGCCATGGTTGTCACCGTCGACCGCGGCCGGTGGGGATGCGCGCTCGGTCGCGACCCCGACCACCTCGTGACGGCGATGCGAGCCAGGGAGCTGGGGCGCACGTCGATCGTCGTCGGCGATGACGTCGGCATCGTCGGCGACCTGTCGGGAAAAACGGACACCCTGGCCCGGATCGTCCGGCGCGGTGAGCGGCGAACGGTGTTGCGGCGCACCGCCGATGACACCGATCCCACCGAACGCGTCATCGTCGCCAACGCCGACCAACTCCTCGTCGTGGTCGCTCTGGCCGACCCGCCACCGCGCACCGGCTTGGTCGAGCGCACATTGATCGCCGCCTACGCGGGCGGGCTCGAGCCGATCCTGTGTCTGACCAAGACCGATCTCGCCCCGCCGGAGCCGTTCGCCGAGCAGTTCGCCGACCTCGACCTCACGATCACCATCGCGGGCCGCGACGACCCACTGGACGTCGTCGCTCCGCTGCTGGCCGACAAGGTGACGGTGCTCCTCGGGCACTCCGGTGTCGGCAAATCCACCCTGGTGAATCGCCTTGTACCAGAAGCAGATCGGGCCACGGGCGATGTATCGGGCGTTGGCAAGGGCCGCCATACGTCGTCACAGTCGGTGGCGCTGCCGCTGAACTTCGGCGGCTGGGTGATCGACACGCCCGGTATCCGGTCGTTCGGGCTGGCCCACATCGAACCCGACGACGTGATGCTGGCGTTCTCCGACCTCGCCGATGCGATCAAGGACTGCCCACGCGGCTGCGGGCACATGGGCCCGCCCGCCGATCCCGAATGCGCGCTGGACACGTTGACCGGCCCGGCCGCGGGTCGTGTCGCCGCGGCGCGACGGCTGCTCGGTGCACTCTCGGAGTCAAGCTACTAACCGCGAAAACTGAGGCCCTCCGCCGGGGGACGGGAGGGCCTCAGTTGGCTTCGGTTGTGATTAACGGTGGTAGCTGGGAACCAGGTGCTGGATCTTGCCCGGGCCGTGGTGGCCCTGCCAGCCCGGCTGCGCCTGAGGCGCGGGGTGGGCCTTGACGACCGGGGCGTCTGAGTGGCCCGGGTTGCTGGGGTCGGTCTGCGTGGCCGCGTTGGCCATGCCTGCCATGCCGAGGGCAGCGCCGCCGATGATGCCTGCCGAGGCGATCGGCAGGGCGATGTAGCGGGCGAAGTTGCGGGTGATGTTGATGGTCATTTCGAATTCCTTTGTGTGCGTTGGATTTTCATGTCTTGCGTCCGTGTTCTCCGGCGATGACACAAGAATGCCCTGGTCAGCTCACGTTGTATGTCCGGTGATCGGCCATCGCACCGGTGGAATCGTTTGTCCCCCAATCGGGGGAACGGGACACGAAAAAGCCCTCCCCGTTTGGCGTTTTCTAGGGGTCGTCGCAACACTGCTGGTTAAGTAGGCAGTAGTAGATCACGCAAGCGCTCGGCTGGGGTATCCCAGCCGAGCGTTTTGCGTGGGCGGCCGTTGAGTTGCTGGGCGACGTGCTCGAGGTCTGCGGGACCGAAGAGGCTGAGGTCGGTGCCTTTGGGAAAGTATTGGCGCAGCAGGCCGTTGGTGTTCTCATTGGTGCCGCGCTGCCAGGGGCTGGCCGGGTCACAGAAGTAGACCGCCATGTCGGTGGCCATCGAGAACTGCTTGTGGCGCGCCATCTCAGCGCCCTGGTCCCAGGTCAACGATCCCCGCAGGTGCGCCGGCAGGCTCGAGATCGTGGTAATCAGTCCATCGCGCACGGCTTCGGCGTGATGCCCGTCAGGCAGGTGCACCAGCATCGTGTAGCGGGTCGCGCGCTCCACGAGGGTGGCGATCGCGGTCTTGTTGGCTTCGCCCATAATCAAGTCGCCTTCCCAGTGGCCAGGCACCGCCCGGTCCTCGATCTCGGCGGGGCGCTCAGAGATCATGATCATCGGATCGACGAAACGGTGAGTGCGCTGATCGGGGTGCTTGTGCGGTTTTCGTCGCGTACGTCCAGACCGAAGAGCCTGGGCCACTTCACGTTTCAATCCTCCGCGGGCTTGGAAATACAACGCCTGGTAGATCGTTTCGTGGCTCACCCGCATACTCTCGTCGTCCGGGAAATCCTTGACCAGACGATGCGAGATCTGTTCTGGCGACAACCGCCGCGATAACCCGTCTTCCACCGCCTGGTGCAATTTGTGGTTGGTCACCAGTTTGGACCGCTTCGGGCGAGCGCGGCACGTGATGGCGGCCCGGTCGGCCTGATACGGCAGATACAGGCCCTCGACGCCATGGGCGCGGACCTCCCGCGACACCGTCGATTTGTGCTTGCCGATCCGCGCCGCGATCTGGGTGATATTCATCCCGTTGAGCAACCCGTCGGCGATGACGAGTCGTTCAGGCAACGACAGATACCGGTCACTGATCACCGCCGGCGCGGCAGCAACGGTCTTGTTCACCGATTGTGTGTAGCGCCCTGAACCACCGTATTCGATGACCGTGCCATCTGGACGTACCCGCGTGTTGCCGATCTTGCGGATGCCGTCACGCCAATCGCGGGCCGTGCGCACATGAACCCCGACCTCGCGGGCCGCCCGAGCCGCCGACCAGCCTGACTCAACGAGTTCCAGGAAACGCCCCCGGGCCACCGCCTTGCCGTAGAGCTGCCGATCCTGGCTGACCAAACCCCGCTCGACCAGCACTCGGCGGGCCGCCGCATGCGAAACACCGCCCGCTTTGGCGGCCCGATTGATCGAGCCCGTCGCGGTGAAGACCGCCACCACCTCGGCGGCGTCAGCTGGGCGCCGAGCTGCGCGCGCCGTCCCGGCCGAGCGCCCTGTCGCACGCAGGATCGCATAACACCGCTGGTGTGAGATACCCAGCCTTCCACCCGCGTCGCGGACCCCAACGCCGGCATCGACCCACTTTGCTAACTGATCCCCAAACTGAACACAGTCCTCGGAAAACGACACGGTCGCCGCAACCTCTCAAATCGAGAGTGTTGCGACGACCGCGTGAACTCGCCTTTAAGGGAGGGCTTTTTCAGCGGGTCTTAGTGCGTTATGCAGCCAGGTCGTCGCGCTGGGTTCGCTTGTCGGCCCGCTTGGCGCGACGCCAACCGCGCACCGTGGCGATCGCGGTCTTCAGCCCGCGACGGCGACCCGTGGCCGGATCGGTGACACCGAACCCGGGTTCCAGTTCGGTGAACATCCGCTCGCTGCGGGTCTCGGGCGCATTGTCGGCCGTGTCGCTCAGGTACTTGTCCGGCAGCGACAGCTTGGCGATGGTCCGCCACGTCTTGCCGTACTGCACCAGGAACGAGCCCGTCGTGTAGGGCAGGTCGTACTTGTCGCAGATCTGCCTCACCCGAATCGACATCTCGTGCAGCCTGCTGCTCGGCAGGTCCGGATAGAGGTGGTGCTCGATCTGGTGACACAGATTGCCACTCATGAACCGCAGCGCAGGTCCGCCCTCGAAGTTGGCACTGCCAAGCATCTGCCGCAGGTACCACTCACCCTTGGTCTCACCGATCATGTCGGTCTTGGTGAATTTCTCTGCGCCGTCAGGGAAGTGGCCACAGAAGATGACGGCGTTCGCCCATACATTGCGGATCACGTTGGCCACCGCATTGGCCTTCAGCGTCGACGTGAATGTCGCTCCAGGCGACAACGACGTCACGGCAGGCCATGCCACGTAGTCCTTGGCCAGCTGGCGGCCTGCCTTCGCCGAGAACTCGCGCAGCCGAAGCATGGTCGCATCGCGGTCGTCGCGACCCTTGAACATCCTGCCGAGCTCCAGGTGCTGCAGCCCGACGCCCCACTCGAAGCCGACCGCAAGGATGGTGTTGTACAGCACGTTGCCGAGGTTGAACGGCTTCCACTTCTCGTCACGGGTGACGCGCAGCAGGCCGTAGCCCACATCGTCGTCCATGCCGAGGATGTTGGTGTACTTGTGGTGCATGAAGTTGTGGGTGAACCGCCAGTGCTTGGACGCCCCGCTCATGTCCCACTCCCACGTCGAGGAGTGAATCTCGGGATCGTTCATCCAGTCCCACTGGCCGTGCATGACGTTGTGGCCGATCTCCATGTTCTCGATGATCTTGGCCACGCCCAGAGTCACGGTGCCCGCCCACCACGCCGAACGCCGCGAGCTGGCGGCCAGCATGAGCCGGCCCGCGACCTCGACGGCGCGTTGGGCGGCAATGGTGCGGCGGATGTAGCGCGAGTCCCGCTCTCCGCGGGAGTCTTCAATGTCCAGGCGGATCGCGTCGAGCTCGACGGCCAGGTTTTCGATGTCGGCTTCGGTCAGATGCGCGAATGCCGGTACGTCGGTGATTGCCATTGTTCTACCCCCTTCTCTTATCTACGCTACCGTAACCTACGGATCCGTAGGTTACCAGCCAGTAAAGGCTAAACGTCCAGTACACAATCGCCAGATGCTGCGGAGATGCAGGTCTGTATCCGGCTTCCGGGCTCGTGCTCGGCACCGGTGCGCAGGTCGCGGACATGCCCGTCGACCAGGCTCACGACGCACGACTGGCAGATGCCCATCCGGCAGCCGAATGGCATCTGGATTCCGGCGCCCTCGCCTGCGTCCATCAACGGCGTCGCGCCGTCCACGCTGACCGTCTTCTGGCTGCGTGCGAACTCAACGGTGCCGCCCTGGCCGTGCGCGGCGGCCTTCGATACCGCGAAGCGCTCCAGATGGAGCCGGCCGACGATCCCTGCAGCCGTCCAAACCCGCACGGCGTCGTTGAGCATGCCCTCCGGGCCGCAGGCCCAGCTCTGGCGCTCACGCCAGTCGGGCACCTCGTCGCCAAGCCGGGCCAGGTCCAGGCGGCCCTCGGCACGGGTGGACCGCAGCCGCACCCGATAGCCGTCGTGACTGGTCTGCATCTTCGCCAGTTCAGCCGCGAATATCACATCGGATTCCGTTGGCGCCGAATGCAAGTGGACGATATCGGTGACCTGATCGCGACGGGCCAGCGTGCGCAGCATCGATATCACTGGCGTGATGCCGGAGCCGGCTGTGATGAATAACACTGACGCCGGCGCGGGATCGGGCATCACGAAGTTGCCCTGCGGCGCGGCCAGCCGCACGATCGTGCCTGGCGCCACCCCGCCGACCAGATGGGTCGACAGGAACCCCTCGGGCATCGCCTTGACCGTGATCGTGATGGTGCGGCCGCCGGTTTTGATGTCGCCGGCCCAGCGGCCCGGTCACCGGGCTCGACGTCAGCGAGTACGACCGCCACCGCCAGCGTCCGTCGACCAACACCCCGATCCCGATGTACTGGCCGGGCTGATAGTCGAAGGAAAACCCCCACCCCGGCTTGATGACCAAGGTCGCGGAGTCGACGGTCTCGCGGCGCACCTCCACCACGCGACCGCGCAGTTCCCGCGCAGACCACAACGGGTTCGCCAGCTTGAGATAGTCGTCGGGCAGCAGCGGCGTGGTGATCCGTTCGGCGATCGCACGCGCCGTATCCCAGCCGCGATGTCTACCCGCACCAGCGACAGAGGGCCGTGCGGTGTCCGTGAGGACCGCCGCGGGCCTGCTGGTGCTGTATTTGTTGCCCAACGAAAGCTCCTGCCCCAGTTTCAGGATTGCGCTCCCTGTCGCACGGGAGACATAACCTACGGTACCGTAGGTTTGATGCTTGAGCCAACGGAGAACCATCAGAGCAGCTCGAGCAGGAACGGCAGCTCTTGCGGCGCGTACCAGGCCAGATCGTGGTCTTGGGCGTCGCCGACGATGAAGTCGGCGTCTTCATCGCCAAGGTCGGCGGCGTCGATCGCCTCGACGGCGGGCAGCACCACGGACTCGGCGTCGGGATTGTCGACGTACGCCGCGACCACGTCGCCGAACGCGACCTGACCCGCCAGCCGCACCACGGCGTCGTCGAGATCCGGACGGGCCGTCGCGTCCTCGACTTCGGCCTCCACCACAGCCCGCCGCGGCGGCAAACCGGACGTTCCCTCGCCCGCCAGCAGCCGCAGCGACGCCAGCGCCGCCTCACGCAGCGCGACCTCGGCAAGCTCGTCGTCGTCGCCCTCCGCGTAGGACTCCCGCAGCTTCGGCGTCACCGCGAACGCGGTTCCACTGCGGGCATGCAGCGATTGGTCGGCGACGAGCTGCTGCAGCATGGCCAGGGTCGCAGGGACGTAGACGCGCACGAGGCGACTGCTAGCGATTACTGCGCGGCTTCCAGCAGTTCGTCCAGCGATTCCCGCAGCAGGGACGGCAGCACGTCGACGTCGCTCATCGCATCGCGGTCGGCGTTGATGCCGAAGTAGAGCATGCCGTTGTAGGACGTCACCCCGATCGCCAGCACCTGATTGTTCAGCAGCGGTGGCACCGAGTACGTCTCCAGCAGTTTGGTACCCGCGATGTACATCTGCTTCTGCGCCCCTGGCACGTTGGTGATCAGCAGGTTGAACTGCCGCGCCGAGAAACTGGTGGCAACGCGAATTCCCATGGCGTGCAACGTCGGTGGCGCGAAGCCCGACAGCGTGACGATGGTCCTCGCATCGACGAGGCTGGCCGCGGTCGGATGCGACTCGGTGGCATGCGCGATCTGCGACAGCCGCACCACCGCGTTGCCCTCACCGACCGGCAGGTCGACGAGAAACGGCGACACCTCGCTGATCGCCTGCCCCGGCCCCGTCGTGTCGAGGTCGGCGTCCGGATAGACCGACATCGGCGCCATCGCCCGCACGGTCGTCGTCGCCGTCGACCGGCTCGCCGCGCGACATCAGCCAGTTGCGCAGCGCCCCGGCCACCACGGCCAGCACGACGTCGTTGACGTCGCAGTCGTAGCGCGCCCGGACCATGCGGTAGTCCTCCAGCCGGTGGCCGGCCACGGCGAACCGGCGGTTGCGCGACACGGTCGCGTTGAGCGGGCTGTTCGGCGCGGTGCCGCGGGCGAAGGTGCGCGCGACGTCGACGAACCGGCGCCCGACCTCGACGAGTTGGCCCGCGTTCGTCGTCACCTCCGTCACCGCCGAGCGCACGGCCCCAAGCCGCTCGGCAGGACGCGTCACCCATTCGCCGACGGCGCCGAGGAACAGCTGACGGTCGCTCGGCTCACGCGCGGGAATCCAGATGTCCTCACCGAACTCCGGCGGCTTCTGGGTGCGATCGGCGACGACGTGGCCGACCTCCAGCGCCGTCATCCCGTTCACCAGCGCCTGGTGCGTCTTGGTGTAGATCGGCGATGCGGTTACGGGCCAGGCCCTCGATCAGATACATCTCCCACAGCGGCCGCGACTTGTCCAGTGGCCGCGAGCCGAGCCGGGCGATGAGCTCGTGCAGCTGCGCGTCGCTGCCCGGCGACGGCAGCGCCGACCGCCGGATGTGGTAGGTGATGTCGAAGTCGCGGTCGTCGACCCACACCGGGCGGGCCAAGCCCAGCGTCACCTCGCGCACCTTCTGGCGGTAGCGCGGGATCTGCGGCAGCCGCTGCTCGACAGTGGCAAGCAGGGCTTCGTAGCTCAGCCCGGTCCGCGGCTTACGCAGGATCGACAGCGTGCCGACGTACATCGGGGTTGCGGAGTCTTCCAGGTGATAGAACGACGCGTCCGACGCCGACAACCTGGTCACCATTGAAGTGCAACCCCCCTTTGACGCATGTCGCTCTCGACGAACCCCCGTGCAGGTTATCGGCCGGTTCAGGGTCCGTGCATCACGGGTACATTAGGCGTCAGGAATGTCCCAGAGCCGTGCGATCATGAATATGTCTGCGACTCTCCAGCAGATGCCGTCGCTATCGCACTCGAACGCTGGAGATCACCGATGACCGCATCCCGGATTCAGTCCATTCTCCCACCCCGAATCGCTCACGACGCCGATCATCGACTGTGAGCCACCACCGGTCGGTATCACCGCGTGCCCGCCGCCCTCACCGGCCGCGCTGCATCGACGCACTGCGCGCTCGCTTTCGGTCGGTGCCGCGCCCAGTGCCCCGCGAGCCGTTGCCGCCCCGCTCGGCGCTGGTGTTCGCCGACGCAGCGCTGCGCCGCGTTCTGGAGGTCGCGGATCGGCGCAGGCCCATCGCGCAACTGCGTCCGCTGGTTGCGCCCGCGCTCATCGACACCGTCATCGGGCTGACGCGATCACCGCAGACCGCAGTCGCGACGCTACGACGCGTCCGGCTGCGCATGGTCGACGGTGATGAAGAAAGTCAAGCCGAGGTGTTCGGCTCTTACACCCGCGGATCCCGCAGCCTCGCCATCGCAGCACGGATCGAACTGCGCCGTGGCCGCTGGCGAATTGTCGCCTTACAGCTCGGATGATGCGGCTAGCGTTACCCACGTGCAAGGAAATACCGTCAGTGTCGAGCTGGTCATCAACGCGCCTGTCGCCCAGATATTCGCGCTAATCGCCGACGCCGGAAAGCATTCCAGTATCGACGGGTCCGGCACCGTGGACCATTCGCCTGAGCAATCGCAGCCGTTGTCGCTCGGCTCGAAGTTCGGCATGTCGATGCGCGGACGACCGGAGACGCTGTTCCTGCCATACCGCACCACCAACACCGTCATCGAATTCGAGCCCGACCGCCGCATCGCATGGCAGACCAGGATGGGCCCCCTCGGCCTGGTGGGCGGGCGGATCTGGCGCTACGAGCTCACCCCGGGCGACGGCGGCACGCTGGTGCGTGAGACGTGGGATGTCTCGCGGGACCGGCAGCGGCCCATGCTCAAGATGGGCGCGATGCCCAAGCAGGCCGAGGACGGTATGCGCGCCACGTTGAAGCGCATCGCCGCACTCCTCGAGCCGTGACCGACGTGCGCTAGCTCCTGCGGCTGTCCTTTGCTTCCCTGGCCTGCTGACGCGCGGCTTCACGCCGCTCACGCCGACTGGCTCCGCTGGGTGCGGCGGGCTTGGCAGCACCGCTCGACCGCTGCACCGCCGCCGAGCCGTCCTCGGATGGCCCGGTGTACGTCAGCGGTGGCGCGTTGTCGTCAATTCCCTTGGCGCGCAACGCCGCCGGACGTTCCTTGGTGGCGACGGCACTCTCTTGGGCCTTGGCAGCGGCCTCCGCGGCGAACGCCGCCAACCCGGAAGGCGCGTCGACCGGTGCTACGGCAGGCGCTGGCGTCGCTTCCACGGTGACGTTGAACAGGAAGCCGACCGACTCTTCCTTGAGCCCCTCGAGCATGCCGACGAACATGTCGTAGCCCTCGCGCTGGTACTCGACCAGCGGGTCACGCTGCGCCATCGCCCGCAGCCCGATGCCCTCCTTGAGGTAGTCCATCTCGTACAGGTGCTCACGCCACTTGCGGTCGAGAACGTTGAGCAGGACGTTGCGTTCCAGCTGGCGCATCGCGCCGTCGCCTGCGATCTCCTCTAGCTGCGTCTCGCGTTCGGCGTATGCACGCTCGGCGTCGGCGACCAACGCATCGAGCAGCTCGTCGCGGGTCAGCTCACCCGCCTCGCCGACCGCGTCAGAATCCACCAGGTCGTGGTGGTCGATGCCGACGGGGTACAGCGTGCGCAGCGCCGTCCACAGCGACTCCAGGTCCCAGTCTTCGGCGTAGCCCTCGGCGGTGGCGCCCTCGACGTAGGCGGTGACCACGTCGACGAGCATCTTGTGGGCCTGCTCCGCGAGGTTCTCTCCTTCGAGGATGCGGCGACGCTCGTCGTAGATGACCATGCGCTGCTGGTTCATCACTTCGTCGTACTTGAGGACGTTCTTGCGGACCTCGAAGTTCTGCTGCTCGACCTGCGTCTGCGCGCTCTTGATCGCGCGGGAGACCATCTTTGCCTCGATCGGCACGTCGTCGGGCAACTGCAGCCGGTTGAGCAGCGACTCCAGCGTCTCGCCGTTGAACCGTCGCATCAGCTCGTCGCCGAGCGACAAATAGAACCGCGACTCGCCGGGGTCGCCCTGGCGGCCCGAGCGGCCGCGCAGCTGGTTGTCGATGCGGCGGGATTCGTGACGCTCGGTGCCAAGCACGTAGAGGCCGCCGACGGCGATGACGTCCTCGGCTTCCTCGGCCGCGTCGGCCTTGGCCTGCGGCAGCACTTCGTGCCAGGCCGCCTCGTAATCCTCGGGAGTCTCGACCGGGTCGAGGCCCCGCTCGCGCAGTCGCTTGTCGGCCAGGAAGTCGACGTTGCCGCCGAGCACGATGTCGGTGCCGCGGCCTGCCATGTTGGTCGCGACCGTGATCGCGCCGAGACGGCCCGCCTCGGCGATGATGCCGGCCTCCTGCTCGTGGTACTTGGCGTTGAGCACGTTGTGCGGAATGCGCCGCTTCTGGAACTGGCGTGACAGATACTCGGAGCGCTCGACGCTGGTGGTGCCGATCAGGACGGGCTGGCCCTTCTCGTAGCGCTCGCTGACATCGTCGACGACCGCGATGTACTTGGCCTCTTCGGTCTTGTAGATGAGGTCGGACTGGTCGGTGCGGATCATCGTCTTGTTGGTCGGGATGCTGACCACGCCGAGTTTGTAGATCTCGTGCAGCTCGGCGGCCTCGGTCTGGGCGGTGCCGGTCATCCCGGCGAGCTTGTCGTAGAGCCGGAAGTAGTTCTGCAGCGTGATGGTGGCCAGCGTCTGGTTCTCGGCCTTGATCTCGACGTGTTCCTTGGCCTCGATGGCCTGATGCATGCCCTCGTTGTAGCGGCGGCCGAGCAGCACGCGGCCGGTGAACTCGTCGACGATCAGGACCTCGCCGTCGCGGACGATGTAGTCCTTGTCGCGCTGGAACAGCTCCTTGGCCTTGACGGCGTTGTTGAGGTAGCTGACCAGCGGCGAGTTGGCGGCCTCGTAGAGGTTGTCGATGCCGAGCTGGTCCTCGACGAACTCGACGCCGATCTCGTGCACGCCGATGGTGCGCTTGCGCAGGTCGACCTCGTAGTGGGTGTCCTTCTCCATCAGCGGCGCCAGCCGGGCGAACTCGGTGTACCAGTTCGACGCGCCGTCTGCGGGGCCGGAGATGATCAGCGGCGTGCGGGCCTCGTCGATCAGGATGGAGTCGACCTCGTCGACGACGGCGAAGGGGTGGCCGCGCTGAACCAGGTCGTCCAGCGAATGCGCCATGTTGTCGCGCAGGTAGTCGAAGCCGAACTCGTTGTTGGTGCCGTAGGTGATGTCGGCGGCGTACGCGACGCGCCGCTCATCGGGCGTCATCTGGGCAAGGATCACGCCGACGTCCAGGCCCAGGAAGCGGTGCACGCGGCCCATCCACTCGCTGTCGCGTTTGGCGAGGTAGTCGTTGACGGTGACGACGTGCACGCCCTTGCCGTTGAGCGCGTTGAGGTACGCAGGCAGCACGCAGGTCAGGGTCTTGCCCTCACCGGTCTTCATCTCGGCGACGTTGCCGAAGTGCAGCGCAGCGCCGCCCATCACCTGGACGTCGAACGGCCGCTGGTCGAGCACGCGCCATGCTGCCTCGCGGGCGACGGCGAACGCCTCGGGCAGCAGGTCATCGAGGTCGGCGCCGTCGCTGAAGCGCTTCTTGAATTCGTCGGTCTTGGCCCGCAGCTCGGCATCGGAGAGCTTCTCGATGTCGTCGGACAGGGTGTTGACATAGTCAGCCACCCCCTTGAGGCGCTTGACCATGCGGCCTTCACCAAGACGGAGCAACTTCGACAGCACGCTATTTCCTCTTTTGGGTTCGATGTATCTCACGGAGCATCAGACGAGGTCCATCGTAGGTGACTCGTCGAAATAGCTGAGTCGCCGGAGGCGCTGAAAAGCGTCAGGCGAGCCGGATCAAGCCGTAGTCGTAGGCGTGCCTGCGGTACACCACGCATGGCTTGTCGCTCTGCTGGTCGTGGAACAGGAAGAAGTCGTGGCCGACGAGCTCCATCTCGTAGAGCGCGTCGTCGACAGTCATCGGCTTGGCCGGATGCTCCTTGGTGCGGACCACCCGGCCCGGCTCGTGATCGTCGACGCCGACACCGTCTGACTGCGACGGGTCGTCGGCACGCGTCTCGGGCAGCGGATCCAGCGCCGTGGCCTCGGCCAACGACACCGGCGTCTTGTCGCCGTAGTGCACCTTGCGGCGGTCCTTGCTGCGACGCAGCCGACTCTCGAGTTTGCGACCGCCGACTCAAGGGCGGCGTAGAAGCTGTCCGCGCAGGCCTCGCCGCGGACGACGGCCCCGACCTCGCGCGGTGATCTCGACGTGTTGACAGTTCTTGCGTTGGCGCCGGTTGCGCTCATGGTCGAGTTCGACGTCGAAGAGGTAGATGGTGCGATCAAATCGTTGGCGTGACAGTTTGTGACGTAGAGGCGGAAGTGTCGGAACCTGGACGTTTCGGCCCTTGACCACGACCTCAGCTGTGGGGGCGGGTTCGGGTGTCTCGTCCTCAACCAGCAGTATGCGGTCTCAGTCCACGGATTGGCTTGACATGCTTGACAACTCGTTTCTCTGCGGAGTCGCACGCTTGGCGTGCCCGGCTTGTCTTCGGATACGCGTCGGCAGGCCTGTATGTCGCTCCGCCGCCGGCGCAAGGTGTCGAGTACTCACCTCCTACCGCTGTTAGGCGATGCTGGCGCTTCGGGTTGAGCGCCGCCGTGAGGCATTCACGGATGGTTTGTGCCGACGTTAGTCCGTGTTCACCGGGTAGTGCCAGTAGATTCGCGGACCTGTTTTCAGTTCTTCACGTCGGCTTGATCTCGGAGAATCGTGCCAGCCATGAAGCGTTCGCGATCGCAAGGACTCCGGCCACCTGAACACCTGCGATTTGCAGGACCCGGACCGTTGGCTCGCGGTGGCGCCGGTCGACACGACGTCGTCGACCACGAGCCGCTCCCTGTCGACGGGCTTGGCGATCTTGACGCGGCCGACGATGTGCGTGGCGATCGGCGCCGGAACAGGCCGACAGAGTCGCGGACCAGGCCCGCAGCCGCAGGGCCTGCACGACCCCGACGGTGATCTCTGGCCGCCGTGGCCACTGCGCCGTCCCGGTACCGGATCGCCGCCGCGCCGCCGAGCCGCGGAACGCCGGGTGGGTGGGGCACGAGGGTCAGCGGCGGTTCGATCACCCCCCACGCGAGCAGGCGATCCAGCCCGACCTGCAGCGGCGGCGGCGAGCGGCGCGATCAAGTGGCGAGTCCGGTTCCTTGACCGCGACGATGGCTTCCCGTCGCGCGCCTGCGTAGCGGCCGAGCGACAGCACGGGCACACCGGGATCGACCCGCGGGGTGATCAGGGTGCGGTTCGTCGGCCTTGACCGCCAGTTGACGCGCGCAGGCTCGGGCACCACCGCGTCGACGGGCGCGCCGCAGCCGCCGCATTCCAGCGGGAGGACAAGGTCGAGCATGTCCGCAGTGTCATAGCGGGGTCTGACAGAGTCGCCGAGGGTT
>CAWIEE010000044.1:0-14073 GCA_963835075.1 uncultured Actinomycetota bacterium
TCCACATGGACAGAGACGTCAAACCCCGTCCTCCAGTCCTAATGGCCTGGGGCCGTTGGCTTCTCGTTAAAGACTACGCCTTCTCCCGCCAAGCCCCAAAACCGCCCTAAATTGATGTGTTGCGGCCGGGGTCGCAGTGCTAGACGACGCGCTCGATTTCCGCGCCCAGACTGACGAGGTTCTCGACGAACAGCGGGTAGCCGCGATCGATATGGAACACGTCGTGCACTTCGGTGTCCCCGTCGGCGACCAGGCCTGCCAGCACCAGCCCCGCGCCGGCCCGGATGTCGGACGACCACACCGGTGCGCTCGACAGTTGCGGGATGCCCCGCACCACCGCGTGGTGGCCATCGGTGCGGGCGTCGGCGCCCAGCCGGATCATCTCCTCGACAAACCGGAACCGCGCCTCGAACACGTTCTCGGTGATCATCGACGTGCCGTCGGCGATCGACGCCAGCCCGATGGCCATCGGCTGCAGATCGGTCGGGAAACCCGGGAACGGCAGGGTCGCGACGTTGACGGCCTTGGGCCGCTCGTACTGGACGACCCTGAAGCCGTCGTCGGTCTGCGTGACAGTGGCACCGGCGTCGTGCAGCTTGTGCAGCACCAATTGCAGGTGTTGCGGGTCTACACCCGTCACCGAGATGTCCCCGCGCGTCATCGCCGCGGCGATGCCCCATGTGGCGGCGACGATGCGGTCGCCGATCACCCGATGTTCGGTGGGATAGAGACGCTCGACTCCGTTGATCGTCATGGTCGGCGTCCCCGCCCCGGAGATCTGGGCGCCCATCTGGTTGAGCATCGTGCACAGGTCGACGACGTCGGGCTCGCGTGCGGCGTTGTGAATCGTCGTGACACCCTCGGCGACCACTGCAGCCATCAGAATGTTCTCGGTCGCACCCACCGACGGGAACTCCAGCTGAATTTCCGCGCCGCGCAAGTGATCTGCCTCGGCCACGACGCAGCCATGCTCGATATTGCAGCGCGCACCCAGCTGTCGCAGACCGGCTTGATGCATATCCAGCGGACGCGATCCGATGGCATCGCCGCCTGGAAGCGCGACCTTGGCCCGCTTGCACCGGCCGACCAGCGGTCCCAGCACGCATACCGATGCACGGAACTGGCGGACCGCGGCGAAATCCGCGTCGTACTTGGGTTCGTCGGGCGAGGTGATCCGCACGACATCACCATCGAGCTCGACCGTCGTGCCCAGGCCCCGCAGCACCTCCGCCATCAGCGGCACATCCAGGATGTCGGGGCAATTGGTGATCGTGCTGGTGCCCTCCGCCAGGAGCGTCGCCGCCATCAGCTTCAATACGCTGTTCTTGGCCCCCCCGACAGCGACTTCGCCCGATAACCGGCTTCCGCCGGTCACCACGAATCGCTCACTCACGCGGGTCAGTGTAAACAGCGGATTGGGCCCTGTCAGTTTCCCGAGCCAGTCGGTCCCGCTACCGTTTAACCATGGCAGTTCATCTGACCCGCATATACACCCGGACCGGCGATGACGGGACCACCGGTTTGAGCGATTTCAGCAGGGTCTCAAAGAATGACGCTCGGCTCGCGGCATATGCCGACTGTGACGAGACCAACGCCGCGATCGGCGTCGCCGTCGCATTGGGAAACCCCGCTGAGCAAATTCGCAACGTACTGCGGCAGATTCAGAACGACCTCTTCGACGCAGGCGCTGACCTGTCCACCCCGGTGGTCGAGAATCCCGAACATCCGCCGCTGCGGATCACTCAGAGCTACATCGATCGGCTGGAGTCGTGGTGCGACGAGTTCAATGAGCCGCTGCCTGCGCTGAATTCGTTTGTGCTGCCAGGGGGTACGCCGCTTTCCGCGCTGCTGCACGTGGCCCGCACGGTGGCTCGCCGGGCGGAACGCTCGGCGTGGCAGGCCGTGGACACCCACGAAGACTCGATCAGCGTGCTGCCTGCCAAGTACCTCAACCGGCTGTCGGACCTGCTGTTCATTTTGTCGCGGGTCGCCAATCCCGCCGGTGACGTGTTGTGGCAACCGGGCGGTCCCGCAACGGATTAGTACGTGCGGCGCCGAGCGCGCGGCGATGGTCGCGACTCGAGCCACGACTGAAATGCCGTCAACGCACCGCGATCCAGCGCCACTTCATAGCCCTGGCGGCGTTCCGTGACTGGTGTCGCGCAATTCCAGAACGACGATCTGGTCGGTCATGATGTCGAATTCGTCGCCGCGGGGGGCCCGTCGCGACACGATCTCCAGTCCGCGGCGACTCAGCGTTCGATCGGGCCACCATCGCAGGCTGGACAGCCGATAGAAGCCGGCTTCCCCACCGCGGTAACGCATTACACCGTGGCGCCACCCGTGCCCGCCGACGGCGGGCACATCGCGCAGGATCGCCGCCGTACCGCCCACTTGGCGTAGCTTCCAGAGCCGATAACAGAGCGCGACGACAACGAACAGCAGTACACCGACCAGCGCGACCATAACCATCATGGACGCGCTCATCGGCGGGCCCTCTAGTCGATCTGGCCCAGGGCGCGAAGCCTAGCTCGACCCTTGGCGGCGGTAGCGGGATCGTCGGATTCCGCGTCGCGCTGTGCGGCGGCTTCGTCGATCTCCGAATCGAATTCGGCGCTCTCGGCCAGGACGGTTACCGCCTGATCGGTGACGGACAGAAAGCCTCCGTCCACCGCGATACGCAGATCGTCCTCACCCTCGCGCTCGACCCGCACCATCGCGTCGTCGACCAGCTGCGCGACCAACGGGATGTGGTTGGGCAGGATGCCGATCTCGCCTGAGGTGGTCCGGGTGAACAGGAACGTGCCCTGACCCGACCAGATCTTGCGATCGACAGCGACGATGTCGATGTTCAGTTCGGCCATCTCACATCACCTTTCGGTGCGGGCAGGGCCTAGTCATCCTTCTGCTCGCCCTCGTCGCTCTTGCTGTCCGACTTGTCGCCGCCCTCGAGCTTCACACCGAAGCTCTCGGCCTTCTTCGCCAAATCGTCCAAGCCGCCGATCAAGAAGAACGCCTGCTCCGGCACGTGGTCGAATTCGCCCTTGGTTATCCGGTCGAACGCCTCGATGGTCTCCTTGATCGGAACGGTCGAACCAGGCTGGCCGGTGAACTGCTCGGCCGCCATCATGTTCTGCGACAGGAAGCGCTCGATGCGACGGGCACGTTGCACCAACCGCTTGTCCTCTTCGGAGAGCTCGTCGATACCGAGGATCGCGATGATGTCCTGAAGGTCCTTGTACCGCTGCAGGATTCGGATGACTTCCTGTGCCACTCGGTAATGCTCGTCGCCGACGATGGCCGGGTCGAGGATCGTCGAGCTGGATGCCAGCGGGTCCACTGCAGGGAAGATGCCCTTCGAGAACACTGCACGGGACAGCTCCGTGGTCGCATCGAGGTGGGCGAACGTGGTTGCTGGCGCGGGGTCGGTGTAGTCGTCGGCGGGCACGTAGACGGCCTGCATCGATGTGATGGAGCGGCCACGTGTCGACGTGATGCGCTCCTGCAGCTCACCCATCTCGTCGGCCAGCGTCGGCTGGTAACCCACCGCGGACGGCATGCGGCCGAGCAGCGTGGACACCTCCGAGCCGGCCTGGGTGAACCGGAAGATGTTGTCGATGAACAGCAGCACGTCCTGGCTCTGCTCGTCGCGGAAGTACTCCGCCATGGTCAGGGCGGACAGCGCGACGCGCATACGGGTGCCGGGCGGCTCGTCCATCTGACCGAACACCAATGCGGTGTCCTTGAGAACGTCTGCGTCGGCGAGCTCGACCCACAGGTCGTTGCCTTCGCGCGTGCGCTCGCCAACTCCGGCGAAAACCGAAGTGCCACCGAAGTTACGGGCGATGCGGTTGATCATCTCCTGGATGAGAACGGTCTTGCCAACGCCGGCGCCGCCGAACAGGGCGATCTTGCCGCCGCGCACGTACGGGGTCAGCAGGTCGACCACCTTGAGGCCCGTCTCGAGCATCTCGGTACGCGCTTCGAGCTCAGCGAATGGGGGCGGCTTGCGGTGAATCTCCCAGCGCTCGAAGTCTTTTCCGTAGGACGTGTCGTCAAGGCACGCGCCGAGCGCGTTCCATACGTGCCCCTTGACGCCGTCGCCGACCGGGCACCGAGATCGACGCGCCGGTGTTAACCACGTCGACACCGCGGACCAGGCCGTCGGTCGGTTGCAGCGAGATGCAGCGCACCAGGCTGTCGCCGAGGTGCAGGGCCACCTCCAACGTCAGCGTCTTGGCGAGCTCCTCGAAGGTGACCTCGGCGTGCAGCGCGTTGAAAAGTTCGGGCACCGAGCCGCGCGGAAATTCGACGTCGACCACTGGCCCGGTCACCCGCACCACGCGTCCGTTGGTGTCCTTCTTCGTTGCGTTGTCCGTCTTTTCGGCGGTAGCAGTCATCTCTTCTTCTTTCTCAGTCGCTAACGGCTGGCGCCGGCAAGCGCGTTCGCGCCACCGACGATCTCGCTGATTTCCTGGGTGATCTGGGCTTGCCGCTCGCGGTTGGCCTCGAGTGTGAGCGCCTTGATGAGATCGTCGGCGTTGTCGGTGGCCGACTTCATCGCCCGTTGGCGGTTTGCCAGCTCCGACGCCGCCGACTCGAGCAGCGCGGCGTAGACGCGCGTCGCCAGATAACGCGGGAGCAGTGCGTCGAAAAGCGTGGTGGCGTCGGGCTCGAACGAGTACAGCGTGTGCGGCCCCGTATCTTCCTCGACGTACTCCACCACCATCGGGGCGATCCGGTTTGCCACGGCCGACTGCGACATCATCGACTTGAACTCGGTGGAAACGATGTGCAGCTCGTCGACGCCGAGGATCCCGTCGGGTCCCGGATCATCACCCACGTCGTCCGCCCCGGCAATGAAGGCATCGACCAGCGTCGAGGCGATCTCCTGAGCGTTCTCGTACGAGGGTTGCTCGGAAAATCCGCTCCACGACTCGGTGATCTTCCAGTTGCGGAATCTGTAGTAATTCAGCGCCTTACGGCCCACGGTGTAGACGACCGGGGTCTTGCCCTCCTGCCGCATGAGGGAGAACAGCTCCTCCGCGCGACGGAATACGTTCGAGTTGTATCCACCACACAGACCCCGATCGGATGACACCACGAGAATGCCTGCCCGCTTGGGTTCATCGCGCTCGACGAGCAGCGGATGGTCCAGCGCCGCCTCGGCGGCCAGCGCGGTCAGCATGTCGGTGATCTCGGCCGCGTACGGGCGCGCCGACTGCAGGCGACTCTGCGCCCTGCCGATACGCGACGTCGCGATCAGCTCCTGCGCCTTGGTGATCTTCTTGATCGACCCGGCGGAGCGGATGCGCCCGCGCAATTCTCGAAGTGTGCGCCGCCATCGCTGACTACTTCTTCTTCGGTGCGGGCTTGCGGACCTTCACCGATTCCTTCTCGAGGTCTTCATCGGCAAGCGGGTCGACATGCTCGTCGGGCACGACGGAACTGCCGTCGGACGCCGCGAAGCCCTTCTTGAACTGGTTGATCGCATCGGTCAGCTTTGCGTCGAGCTCTTCGCCGAGCTTCTGGGATTCGCGGATCTCCTTGAGGATGCCGTCGTCGGACGCGCGTAGGTGATCGAGGAATTCCGTTTCAAAGCGGCCGACGTCCTCGACAGGAACGGAGTCCAGATGACCCTGTGTACCAAGGAAGATCGAGACGACCTGCTCCTCGACCGACAACGGCCGGTACTGCGGCTGCTTGAGCAGCTCCACAAGTCGGGCACCGCGCTCCAGCTGCGCCTTCGAGGTGGCGTCCAGGTCCGAGGCGAAGGCCGCGAACGCCTCCAGCTCGCGATACTGAGACAAGTCCAGCCGCAGCGAGCCTGCGACCTCCTTCATGGCCTTGATCTGCGCGGCACCACCCACCCGTGACACCGACACACCGACGTTGATGGCCGGGCGCACACCCTGGTTGAAGAGGTCGCTCTCGAGGAAGCACTGACCGTCGGTGATCGAGATGACGTTGGTCGGGATGTAGGCCGAGATGTCGTTGGCCTTGGTCTCGATGATCGGTAGACCGGTCAGCGAGCCGCCCCCGAGCTCGTCGGACAGCTTCGCGCAGCGCTCGAGGAGCCGCGAGTGCAGATAGAACACGTCACCCGGGTAGGCCTCGCGACCAGGCGGACGGCGCAGCAGCAGCGAGATCGCACGGTAGGCCTCGGCCTGCTTGCTCAGGTCGTCGAACACGATCAGCACGTGCTTGCCGCTGTACATCCAGTGCTGGGCGATGGCCGAACCGGTGTAGGGTGCAAGCCATTTGAAGCCCGCCGAGTCCGAAGCCGGTGCGGCCACGATGGTGGTGTATTCCATCGCGCCGCCGTCTTCGAGCGCCCGAGCCACCGCGGCGATGGTGGTGCCCTTCTGCCCGATCGCGACGTAGACGCAGCGGACCTGCTTCTTCTCGTCGCCGGTCTCCCAGTTCTCACGCTGGTTGAGGATGGTGTCCACGCAGACCGCGGTCTTGCCGGTCTTGCGGTCGCCGATGATCAGCTGGCGCTGCCCGCGACCGATCGGGGTCATGGCGTCGATGGCCTTGATGCCGGTCTGCAGCGGCTCGCTCACGCCTTGACGCTGCACTACGGACGGGGCCTGAATCTCCAGTGCGCGACGGGCCTCCGGCTCGATGTCGCCCTTGGCGTCGATCGGCTGCCCCAGCGGGTTGACCACGCGGCCCAGGAACTTGTCGCCGACGGGCACCGACAGCACCTCGCCGGTGCGCTTGACCTGCTGGCCTTCTTCGATCTTCTCGAAGTCACCGAGGATGACCGCGCCGATGCTGTGCTCGTCGAGGTTGAGCGCGACGCCGAGCACGCCGCCAGGGAATTCCAGCAGCTCCTGCGTCATCACCGAGGGCAGGCCCTCGACGTGCGCGATACCGTCGCCGGCATCGATGACCGTACCGATCTCCTCGCGCACAGTGTCGGCGGTGAAAGTCGAGACGTAATCCTCGATCGCACCCTGGATGTCGTCAGCGGAGATGGTCAACTCTGCCATGGGTTTTCGTCTTCCTGCTCTTGCGGTGTGGGGTCTGTGGTTCGTTGTCGGTCAGTCGGGCAGCTTGGTCTCGGCGGCCGCCAGTTTCGATGAGAGCGTGCCGTCGATCACCTCGTCGCCGACGGCGATGTTCAGGCCGCCCAGCAGCTGCGGGATGATGTGCAGCTGCAAGGAAACCGGGTGCCCGTAGATGCGGGTCAATACTTCTGTCAGCCGGGTCCGCTGCGCGTCGCTGAGGTCGGCCGCTGCGCTGACGTGCGCAACCACCTCGCCTCGGCGGGCCACCGCGAGCTCGGCCAGTTCAAGCACCGCCTCGTCGGCGCGCTCGCCGCGAAGCAGCTCGATCGTCTGCGAAAGCAGCTGGACCGTTGTGGCATTCACGCCTGAGCCACTGTCAAGGACGTCGCGCAGCAGCTTCACCCGGCCCTCGGCGGGCGCACTGTAGTCGCCAAGCAGAGTGGCCAGCCCCGGCTGCGCATCGAGGATGCGGCTGAACCGGAAGAGTTGCTCTTCGACGTCGCCTGCCGCCTCTTCGCGCTCCGCACGAACGAGCAGCGCCAGCCGCGCGACATGCTCGACGGCATCGACCAAGTTCGCATCCGACGACCAGCGTCCCGACACTGCGGCCTTCAGCACCTCCAGCGAGGTGTCGCCGACCTTGCCTTCGAGCAGCGTCTCGAGCAGGCCCAGCTTGGGGGTCGGGTCGTCGGCCGGGTCGGCGAGATGACGCGTCAGCACCGATTCGTTGCGACAGCAGGCTTGGTGACCGACGCCAAATCATCGGCCACCGAAGACAACTGGTCGGCGTCCAAGGTCGGCCGTCACCTGGTCGAACTTCTCCACCAGCGTCGCAAGCGACTCCCGGCTCGCGGCGCGCAGCCGCGCCGTCGCCCGGTCTGCGACCACCGCGTCGGACGGTGCCATCGCGTCGAGTTCGTCGATGAACCGGTCGACGGTCGCCGACTGCCTACCTGCATCCGAGACGTATTCATTGACCAGTTCGCCCGCGCGGCGGACGGATTCGCCACCGAGGTCTTGGCGCAGCTGGCGGATCAACTGGGCACGAAGAAGCTGAACCTGCTGAGCGCCTTGCACTTTGATCCGCTCAACCTCTGCATCGGCCTGGGCACGGAGCTGCTCGACGAGGCGCGCGGCGTCTGCGTTGGCCTCTTCGGTCACCTGCTTGGCCTCTGCCTTGGCCTGCTCCACGGCCTTTTCATGCGCCTTTTCCGCCTTGGCCAACTGCTCCTTGGCTTCCGCGCTGTCCGCCAACTGCTTGCGCACGTTTTCCTGCTGGTTGGTCATCATCCGGCGCACCGGCGGAACGACGTAGCGCCACACGATCTACACGATGACCGCGAATCCGACGAGCTGACCGATGAATGTCGACATGGCCTTACCGCCCCGAAGTCGATGTGGCCGGGTCGATTTCGACGCCGAGCACCCGGCTGGCCAGGGTCGCGGAAAGGTTGTCCACCGACGACCGCAGGTCTGGCTGGATCGACAGCGCTTGCTCCTTCAACTCGGAGTCGGCCTGCTGCAGCGTCGACGCCACTTCGTCGGAAGCCCGACCTCGCATGTCCTCCAGGACCTTTCGCCCTTCCGCCCGCGCCTCGTCACGAACCTTCGAGGCTTCCCCGCGCGCCTTGGACATTTCAGCCTGGTAGTCCTTGTCGGCGGCGGTGAACTGGTCGGCGGCCTTGCGGCTGTCGTCGATGGTCTGCTTCACCATGGCGTCGCGTTCGCGCAGCACCTCGGAGACAGGTGGCACGACCCACTTGGCGATCACGCCGAGCACGATCAAGAAGATGATCAGCACGACGAAGAAGGTGCCGTTGGGGATGAGGAAGTTGCTGGTGCCGCCACCTTCCCCAGCCGCCAGAACCACGACGTTCGGATCAGCCATGGAGGTGGACTACTTGACCGGGGTGGCGAACACGAACAGCGCCATGAACGCCAGGTTGATGAAGTAGGCGGCCTCAACGAGACCGACGGTGATGAAGAACGGAGTGAACAGTCGGCCCTGCGCCTCCGGCTGCCGGGCGATTCCGGCGATCAGCGCATTACCCGCGATGCCGTCACCGATACCGGCGCCGATTGCGCCGCCGGCCATGATCAGTCCACCGCCGATGAGTGCACCAGCAGCGATTGTGGGATCCATTCCTTATCCTCCTTGATAACTGGTAGGTGTCCTACCAGGTTGTGGGTCCTGCATGTTCGGGTCGGCTAGTGATGGTCCTCATCGAGCTCCATCGATTGACTGAAGTACAAGATCGTCAGCAGCGCGAAGATGAACGCCTGGATCGCGCCGACGAACAAGTCGAAGCTCTTCCAGATCGCGTTGGGCAACCACAGGATGTACGGCGGGAACAGCGCGATCAGCGCGACCAGGATGCCGCCGGCGAAGATGTTGCCAAAGAGTCGGAGCGACAACGAAATCGGCTTGGCGATCTCCTCGACCAGGTTGATCGGCGCCATCAGCGTGACGTGTCCCTTCAGCAGCTTGAGGGGGTGGCCCAAGGAGGCCGCGACGCCAGATGCCTGCCGCGTGGTAACAGATGAAGACGAACAGCGCGAGCGCCAGCACGAAGTTGATGTCGGATGCGGGCGGCTTGATCAGCTCGTGTATCGCACCGCTGGAGTCGGTGTATTGCACCGGCAGCACCGAGAGCCAGTTCGCGACCAGGATGAACACGAACAGCGTCACCGCGAGCGGCAGCACGAACGGCGCGATCTTCATACCGATCGCGGCCTCGATCTGGTCGCGCAACTGGACCGTGATGGCTTCCCAGAACAGCTGAACACCGCCGGGCACGCCCGTCGATGTGACCTTGGCGCGCAGGAAGAATGCCAGCCCGAGCACGATCACCGCGGCGATAGCGGTCGCTAGCACCGTGTCGGTGTTGACTGTCAGCCCGAACCAATTGGCGGTCTCGTGGTGACCGACCTCAATGCCGGATTCGGCGGCAAGGATCGTCTCGGTCATTTCTGTGTGGCCTCCCCTTCGAGTCCGCCAGCGCTATCCGGGTCACCGGCCTTCAGCTTCTTCATCACCGGCAGCGCAGTCGTAGATCACCAACACCACCTGGAACAGGGCCATGCCGAACAGCACGCCGAGCCCCTGCGGTCGGAAGATGAACGCGATCGTCAGCCCGATCACCGTTAGCACCAATAGGCGGGTAGCGGAGTTCAGCGCCATCTTGCGCTTCAGCGGATGCGCCTCGGCAGTGATGGCATCCACCGACCGCTGCACTAATACGGCGTTGAGCAAACCAAGCGCGAGCCCAACGCCGAAGAAGACGCCGACCATTACGTGGCCGAGCAGTCCGGCGGCCAGCGATGCCAGGCCGGTCAGCACAATGCAGATCGCCAGCAGGCGCACTGGCCTGAAAGCAACGGAGGGAAACACCAACGGCGCGTCTTGCGCTGGCGTCGTCACTGCTTCACCTCAATCCCGCGGTCACGAGAGCTAATCCCGATGATTCTGTGCGTGGCGCCCCGAGCGTATCGGAGGGCGACAGGCTCGCTGGAATCACCCAAGGGGTAGCTCCCTTTGTCGGTCGTTGTTCCGTTCCGATCGGCGGTGAACCGACGGCTCGGAGGCCGGCAACCCGCGAGGTTTTTTCGGGTTCTGATTGCACCCTAACACATGGTGGGGCCATAAAAGGGGGTCTACTACTTTTCGTCGTACATTTCCTCGAACTGGCTGTCGCGGCGGCGCAGAAGCGGGATCAGAGTCACCACGATCGCGACCAGAATCGCTGCCAGCATGACGGCGCCGGTGTAGCGGGGGTCGAAGAAAATGGTGCTCGCCGCGCCCAGCGCGATGATGCCCACCCACAGGTAGACGAGCAGCACCACTCGGCGGTGCGAGTGGCCGATCTGCAGCAACCGATGATGCAAATGCATCTTGTCCGGCGTCGAGAAATGCACGCCCGCGCGGGTCCGGCGAATCACCGCGAGCAGCATGTCGAGCGCCGGCACGAACATCACCGCAACCACCAACAGGAACGGAGACAGCAGAGCGAAAACGTCGCGTGCGCCGTAGGCGGTCTGCGAGATCGGGCCTGCCGCGGTGGTGGACGCGGCGGCGAGCATCAGCCCGATCAGCATCGACCCGGAATCGCCCATGAAGATCTTGGCGGGGTGGAAGTTGTGCGGCAGGAAGCCAAGGCACGCGCCCGCCAGCACGACGGAGATCACCGCGGGCGGATAGAACAGGACGTCGCCGCCGTGGTCACGCAGCAGACCGATCGAGAAGATGCAGATGGCCGACGCGGTGATCAGGCCGAGTCCGGCGGCCAGCCCGTCGAGGCCGTCGACGAAGTTCATCGCGTTGACGATCGCCACCGTCAGCGCAAGCGTGAGAAGGATCGACGACACCTGGTCAAGCACGATGGTGCCGACGCCGCCGATCGGGATGTAGAGCACGCTCCACGCGACGCCCATCGTGACGAGCACGCTCGCGGCGGTGATTTGGCCTGCGAACTTCGTCAACGCGTCCAGGCCCCACTTGTCGTCGATCAGCCCGATGCCCATGATGAGCCCGCCTGCGACGACGACCGCGGGCATGCCGGACGAATAGACGAAGCCCCTGGTGAGAGCGGGCAGTTGGGACGCCAGCAGTACGGCCGCCACCACGCCGATGTACATCGCCAGGCCACCCATACGCGGCGTCGGCTGCAGGTGCACGTCGCGCTCGCGCGGATAGGCGACCGCGCCTAGCCGCCTGGCAAGCACCCGGACCCAGCCGGTCGCGAAGTAGGTAATCATCGCCGCCGTCAGACCGACGAGCGCGAGCTCGCGCAGCGGGACACCCGCGCCCCGATCGGAAAGCGCGAGCAATCCGCCGGCCAGGTCACTCACCATTGGCGCAACCGTACTGGACGAAGATGAGACGGTACGGTTCGCGCATGCCGTCGTTCTTCAGCAGATTCGTCCGCATCGGCAGGTTGCCAGAACCTCTGCGAGCGCAGTTGGCCTGAAGGCATTGTTCATGTGGCGGAACGGATCCACGTGACTCAGCGCTTCAGCGGATCGGCCCCGGGAGTGCACTCCAGCCTGAGCGTCAACCGTCAGATCGGGTTGGCGATCTTTACCCGCGAACGTCTCTATGCGCTGCTGCCCACGGTCCCGCGATTGAAGGGACCAGCCATCGACCGGCGTTGGGATGACCCGAAAGACGGACCGGTGCGCGTCGAGATCGCGGAGTCGGGCGCGCAGATGGACATCGACATCGGTCATGTCGATCCCCGGTTTCGCGGGCATCTGTCGCTGCATTTCAAGACGAGCCTGCCCGACGACGTGCTCGCGGCTCTGCCGTCGCGGTCGTTGGCATTCGGGGTACCGCCCGACTACGTCTTCCACTTGCTCGGTGTGCGGGTGCGAACCTGATCAGTCCGTGAGCGACTCGGGTTCGACACCGAGGACCTTCGCGATGGCGTCCACCGTGACCGGGCCTTGGCGAAGCACGCGCGGATGCGCGCCGGTGAGGTCGACGATCGTCGACGCCGCCTGTTGTTCCGATGGGCCTCCGTCGAGATACACCTCGACGAGGTCGCCGAGTTGGTTACGCGCATCCTCAACGGTGACCGCGGCAGGGCGGCCGGAGATGTTGGCGCTCGACACCGCCATCGGGCCGACCTCGCGCAGCAGCTCGATCGCGACAGGGTGCAGCGGCATGCGCACCATCACCGTGCCGTATGAATCGCCGAGGTCCCATTGCAGCGACGGTGCCTGGCGCACCACGAGACTCAAGGCACCGGGCCAGAACGCCTGGATGAGCTCGCGCGCACTGTGCGGCACGGTGTACACCAGGCCATCGATGGTGTGCCACGAACCCACCAGGACGGGGACGGGCATGTCGCGGCCACGTCCCTTCGCCGACAGCAGCGCGGCGACGGCGTCGTTGTCGAACGCGTCTGCACCGATGCCGTAGACCGTGTCGGTCGGCAGCACGACAAGCCGACCGCCCTTAAGGGCACTGACCGCCGAAGCGATTCCCGTCTCCCGCTGTCGCGGGTCGGTGCAGTCGAACACCTCTGTCATGTCTCGACTCCCGCTCCCTCCGGTCCTCGCTCGTTCCTCGCTGCGATCCTCACTCGCACTCGCCTTCGCGAAATCATGCCTCGACTCTCTCACGCGTCGCGGTCACAAACCGGGGCCGGTCGGCCAGATCGAGCCGCGCGGTGACGTCGACGAATCGCTCAGTGCGAGTGAACGCCTCGACGGTGCGGGCGGACGTGGTGTCGTCGTGTTCGACGGCGCAGCGACCGCCGTCACGTAACAGCCGTGCGGCCAGCTCGACAACGCGGTGGATGACCGCCATCCCGTCCGGCCCCGCAAACAGCGCATGCGGCGGATCATGCTCGGCCACTTCGGGTTCCAGTGCCGCGCCGTCGGGAATGTAAGGCGGATTGGCGACGACGAGGTCCACCTGGCCGTCGAGTTCGGCAAGCAGTCCAGCCTGGGTGACGTCGCCCTGGATGAGTTCGACGGGTGTTCCTGCGGTGTTGCGTCGGGCGTAGCCGAGCGCGTCCTCCGAGTCGTCGACGCCGATGACGCGGGCGTCAGGCCAATGTTTCGAGAGCGCCACGGCGAGTGCGCCGGAGCCGGTGCACAGGTCGACGATCACCGGGCGCTGCGAGAGTGGTTGGGCGACAGCCCATTCCAGCAACGACTCAGTCTCCGGCCGCGGGATGAAAACGCCGGGTCCGACCTGCACGGTCACCGGGCCGAATGCCGCGGTACCGGTGAGGTGTTGCAGCGGCACCCGCTTGGCGCGCCGCGCGACGAGCTCGTCATAGCGTTCGCAGAACTCGGGTCCGGGCTCGGCGAGCGCCAGACGACCACGGTCGGTGGATGCCGCGTGGGCAGCAAGGAGTTCGGCGTCGACGCGCGGCGATCCGACCCCCGCCTCGGCCAGCGCCACCGCAGCAGCGTCGATCACCTGTCGGAGCCTGGTCATGCCTGCTGCAGCCTGGATTGCTTGTCGGCGGCGGCCAGCGCGTCGAAGAGCGCGTCGAGGTCTCCGTCGAGCACCTGATCGAGGTTGTGCGCCTTGAAGTTGATCCGG
>CAWIEE010000045.1:0-24941 GCA_963835075.1 uncultured Actinomycetota bacterium
AATTGGCCGTCTCGTTGCCGTAGTCCGCCGTCCAACGTCCGCTAACTTTTGCGCATCGAGTGCGGCGAAGCGCGTAGTACTACTCATCCGCCGTGGCCGCACGCCCGGCATCCTGAGCGCATGACGCTGACCAACTCCATGTCCGATCCGGGCAAGGTCACCGCGCAAACTCCGCCCGGCCGAGACCGCGCCGTAGACGTGGCGCGACTCGCCGCGCTGGTGGTGGTCATGTTCGGACACTGCGCGCTCCTGCTCGCCACGGTCGACACCAGCGGTCTGCGCATCGGCAACCTGCTCGGCGAACTGCCCGCGATCGCCCCGATCACCTGGGTCGTCCAGGTCATGCCGCTTTTCTTTCTCGCAGGCGGCGCCGCGGGTGCATACGGATGGCGCGAGGGCACGCCGTGGGGCAATTGGTTGTTCACCCGGGCACAGCGACTTTGCCGGCCGGTGTTTTGGTACCTCGCGGCCTGGACGGTCGGTCTCCTCGTCGCGCGCGTGACACTCGGAGCGGACTCCGCGGCGGGACTCGGACGCGAGTGCGTCGCACTCCTGTGGTTTCTCGGCGTGTACCTCGTCGTGCTCGCCTACGTTCCTGCGCTGACGCGGCTATCGACTGGGCGCGCGGTCGCAGGCGTCCTGGTCTCTCTCCTCGCTGCTGCGGCGGTGGTCGACGCGATTCGGATCGCCGCGGGCACGCCCACCGCCGGCATCGCAAACTACCTCATCGTCTGGCTGATCCCCATCGTTATCGGGGTGGCGTACGCACGCCGACTGATCGGGCCGCGGGCCGCCATCGCCGTCGCCGTGTCAGGGTTGGCCGCACAGATCGTGCTCGCCATGGCCGGACCGTACGACGTCTCGCTGGTCGTCACCGGAACCGAGCGGATGTCCAACGTCTCACCGCCAACGCTCTTGCTCGCGCTGCACTGCATCTGGATGTCGATGGCCTTCGTCGCTGCCGCGGGCGCGATCCGGCGGTGGGCCGCACGGCCGCGTGTCTGGCACATCGTCGCGGTGGGTAACGGGGGAGCGATGACGCTCTATCTCTGGCACATCCCCGCGATCGCGGTCGCCACGTTCTCCCTTCACGCCATCGGCCTTGATGCGTACGACGTTGACGCGCCGTGGTTTTGGGGCATCCTCGCGCTACGGGCGCTCGTGTTCGCCGTTGTCATGGCCATTGCCTTCCGACTGCTCGCACCGCTTGAGCATCGCCCATTGCCATGGTGGGACACGCCGGCCCGGGCCGCAGGTGCCAGATCGACGGCTGGCGGCGCGCTGGTGTGCATTGCAGGTATTGCGCTGTTGCTGATGGCCAAGGACGGCCTGAGTGGCTACACCGGGTGGACGGCGCTTGGGTGCTTCCTGGCCGCGGCGGCAGGCGCGCGGTTAGGCCTCTCGGATAAGCGCTGACGTTTTAGGCTGCCAGCCATGTCCATCGATCGTGCCGCGCTCGCCGCCGGCAGCATCCGCCTTGCTTCGGGCATCTCGTTTCTCGTCGACCCTCTTCGAGCGAACCGATTCTGGGGTGATCCGAACGAGCCGGCGCCGACGGCGCGACTGCTGCTGCGCTCGATGGGCTACCGCGACGCGCTGATCGGTGGGTTGCTCGTGTCGGCCGCACTGCGGGGCCGCGACACCCGCAGGCTGGTTCCTCGCCTCCGGGGGAGCCGAAGCGGCCGACCTGCTCGGTGGAATGAGCGTCCACCACGAGATGAAGCGCTCGCAACAGATCATCGGCCTTGGCGGCGCGGTCGTCGGCATCGGGGTAGGACTCTGGGGCGCCACCCGACGGCGCGAACGGACAGGGCAATCCGCAACCCGATGACACACTGACGCGATGACATCGAACGACGTTTACGAACGGCTTGGCGTGCTCGAGCAGCTCGTCCATCACCTCTACGCGAAGACCGGGGTGCCGATGCCCGACATGCAGTCACTCGCCCGATCCCAGGTGTCGACGCACGTACAGCAGCTGCTTGCCTACGGCGACAAGATGGGCGCGATCAAGGCATATCGGGATGAGGCCAACGTCGATCTGCCCACCGCGAGCCGGTTCATCGAGTCGCTCTGAAGCTGTCGGGCTGATTGGTCTGCGGGGCTACAGCTTGATCTGCCGGATGCTGTTGAGCCGCAACAGATTATCGCCGAGATAGCGCGCGGCAGCGGTGTCCGGCTCGGCGTAGTTGACGTAGCCGCCCACCGCTCCCGACCGAGACTCGATCACCGTTGTCGACGCGCCCGACGCCTGCGGTATCAGCGGCCAGGCAGGCGCCTAGTGATCTCCCGAAGCATCCAGCCGTTGCCATCGGGATCGCTGAACGACGCGAATGACGCGTAGCTGTTGCGTTCCGGGTCGGGTCCGGGCACCCGCGCAGTCGTCCCTGCGTGGTGAAAAACGCCGCCTGCGTCGTGAAAGACGTCGCTGACCTGCGCACCATGACCTACGAGCTCGGCGCGCGCCGCGTCAATGTCATCGACGACCAGGTACAAGCCGCCGGCTGAACCGGGCGTTTCGTCGGTGACTCCCGTCCCGAAGATCACCGAGCAGGGCGAGCCAGGCGGGGTGAGCTGCACGACCCGAAAGTCGTCATCGACGGCGAAATCGGCGTCCAGCCGCCAGCCCAACCCCGCGTAGAACTCCTTGGCCCGGTCTACATCGGAAACCGGCAGCACCACGACCTCTAGTCTCATGTCCACGGACCAGGCTCCTGTTCAGTAAGGGCGGCAGCGCCTTTGGTCAGAGAACGATAGTGGGCGTCGCCTCAGAGGATTGGTCAATGGAAGTCATCCAAAGCAAGCCGGGACGGTAAACGCGGCCCCTGTGAAACGAGCAACGCCGGAAACCGCGGCTGCCCAGAGGGAATTTTCGTCGGCGAGCGTCAATATTGGTGGCGACGGCACGTGGTAACGCCCCAGGTCGGCCCGTCGATAAACGCCGAAAACGCCCGTGTTGCGCTTCTCCCCCCACGGGATGACGTGCAAGACAGGGCAAACTATGCTCGCTTCGGGTGTGCGCTTGACCCGTGGCGGTGACGCCGGTTTGGCGACGAGAGTGGGGCCTGACGTGCAAACAGTGCTGGGACTGTCGATGACGTCCACCAGCGTCGGCTGGGTGATCCTCGACCGGGAAGGTCCCGACGCGTTCACCCTCGACCACGATGTCTTTGATGTCCAGTCCACCGCCGACAGCACGACTCCCGATCCGTCACAACACGCCGCGGCCGCGCGGGGCGTGCAGGCCATCGCCACGGCAAGTGGCCACAAGGTGGGCGCCGTCCAGGTGACGTGGAGCGAGGGCATGGGGGCGGCCGCGGCCGACATGCTGAAGTCATTGGCGGACTCGGGGTTCGACAACGTCTTGACCATCCCGCTGAATCAGGCCGCCCAGACATGGGGGATCGAGGTCGGGCATGCCAACGGGCACGACCGAACCGCGCTGTGCATTCTCGAGCCCGGCACAGCGACGGTCATGGTCGTCGTCACCGGTGCAGGCTCGGTGCGCACTGCCGTCACCAACACACGCGACCACGCATCCGACCTCGTTGACTGGCTGACCACGATTTTCAACAAACACGGCTGGTTTCCGGAAAGCCTGCACCTTGTCGGCGCACGCGATGATCTGGACGCTGTCGCCGGACCGATCGGCGAAGCCTTGCCGATACCTGTTTTCGACTCCGTCGACACGCAACTGGCCCTCGCCCGCGGTGCGGCACTGGTGACGGTCACTCCGGCCGCCGTCCGTCCCGCGCAAGCAGACGAGACGCCGGCCGACAAGCCGCCTTCGGGCCCGGACCGACTCTGGTTCGCCACGCACGCCAAAAAGGTGGTCGTCTGGGCAGCCGCTATCGCGATTGTCGGGGCGGCGCTCTCGCTCGCAGCGGGTTCGGCGCTCAACGGCGAATCTGTGTCCGCGCAGGCGGCAGACCCGCAGGCGGAGGGCGCCTCGGTGACATCCGCCAGCGTCCAAACCGTCCCCACCCGGATCTCGGCGCCGCCACCACCAGTCCAACCGCTGGCAGCCGCGCCGTCACCCGCACCAGTCCAACCGCTGGCAGCCGCGCCGCCACCCGCACCAGTCCAACCGCTGGCAGTCGAGCCGCCACCCGCGCCACCTGCCCCGTCGGAATCCCCTCAGCTCCCGGCTGAGCCTCTTCCCTCAGCGGTGCCTGCACCCGTTTCCGTCCCGGTTCGCCAACAGACGGTTTCCGCTCCGCCGCCCGCAGCGCCGCACGCCGTTCCGGCGCCACCTATTGCTTCGCCACCCGCAGCACCGCTGGCGGCTCCACCGCCGCCCCCTGAACCTGAGGAACCGCCGACCCCGCCGGACCCCGTGCAAGTCGTCATGAGTCCGCTGTTGAGCGCGCTGCCCTGATCAGACCCCGAATCGCTGGGGCTTGATGCCGATGGTGATGAGGTCCGGCAACACCCGCGTCCAGGCTGGCCTGCGCACTCGATGTTGATCGCCAACGCGGAAGCCCGCGCCTTCGAACAATGCCCGCATGTCATCGGGCGACGGATTATGTGCCGGGTTTAGCCGATTGGCGGACAGCCGATGCAGGGGGAGCCGCTGATGCGGACTCAAGGTCGCAACCGCAACGAGACCACCAGAAGTCAGCACCCGGTGGAACTCACGCAGCGCGGCAGGCTGGTCGAAGAAGTGAAAGGCCGAGGTCGTCACGACGGCGTCGAGCACCCCATCCTCGAACGGTAGGTGCTCGGCAGGGCCCTTGCGCCACTGCACGTCCGACGAGCGTGCCTTGGCCTGGGCTAGCATGCCGTCGGACATGTCGACGCCGAAGACCTCGTCGGGATGCAACTCGTTGCTGATTCGATCGGCGAGAATCCCTGTGCCACAGGCGATATCGGCCACCCTGCGCGCGCCGATAGCGTCGAGCTGTTGGATCACCTCGTTCTGCGCAGGGCGGTAGACCCACTGCTGAAGAAATGGCAGGTCGTATAGCGGCGCGGCAATGCTCCAGAACTGCGTGACGGCTTCGTTGAGGGTTCGGCGCGGCGCCGACGTCACCAATTCCACACACCCGGGTCGGACGGCGGGTACCCCGCGCAGATATCGGTGCCGTGGGCCGCGACGCCCTTGTTGTTGAAGAACAGCTTCGCCCAGTTGCCCCAGTGTGTTGCCATTTGCTCGTAGTAGACGTTGGTCGCGGTGTCCTCCGAATACTGCCGCCGTCCCGCGTAGTCCAGCGAGAAGAACCAGTAGATTCGGTCGCGGGCGCCCTGCTGAATGTCGGGCGGCCTGTTGTTGTAGTCGGTCATGTAGCGCTCGTAGTAGACCGGCTCGACGTCGCGCACCGCGGCCATGTACTGATCGACCGTGCAGGTGGTCTTCAGTATCCGGTTCGGGATGGGATAGTCATCGCTGGCGTCGGCCGACGCCAGCGCGGGTAGGGCAACTGCAGCCACGCTTACCGCGGCCGCCGCGACACTCACTTTGATCAACATTTCTGTCTCCTTACTGTTGCGACTGTTGCGCGGCGGCTGAAAGGACCGGCAACTTGTCGGGGCAGTATGTGCGAAGCGCTGCACCGAGGAATTGCCACGCCTGCTCGGTGTTGCTGCCCTTTGGCAGTTGGAGGAAGACGAACTTCGCGGACTTGTCGGCGTCCAGATCGGTGCCGTTGTCCAGTCGCTTACAGGTGATCTTGGCGATCCACGCGTTGTAGTCCTTCTGCCCGTATATCCCGTACGTGTGGAGTTCGTTCGCGAAATCCGTATCTGGGTCGGCGTGTGCCGACGCGGCAAACACCAGGGCGGGCGCAATTGCCGCTACAGCGATCGACGCGAGGCGTAATCCCTTCATGACATCCCTATCTAATTGGACCCGTTGGGTTTTCATCGCCGCCACCGACGCCGACGCTGACCGGAGTCTCGGCCGAGTGCCGCGGCGGTTGCGGCCATGGCGACGGCACGGGACGCTTTCGCACTCGCTGCGGCCACCAGAACCACCTGCCCATGAGCGCCGCGATGGACGGTGTCATGAACGATCGGATGATCAATGTGTCGAACAGCAGGCCGAGACCGATCGTGGTGCCGACCTGGCCCACCACGACGAGGTCGCTGACCACCATCGACATCATCGTGAATGCGAAGACCAAGCCAGCGGACGTCACCACCGATCCGGTGCCACCCATCGACCGGATGATACCGGTGTTAATGCCTGCGTGGATCTCCTCTTTGAACCGCGACACCAACAACAGGTTGTAGTCCGAGCCCACGGCCAGCAGGATGATCACCGACATCGCAAGGATCATCCAGTGCAGCTGCATACCGAGGATGTGCTGCCAGATGAGCACGGAAAGCCCGAACGATGTGCCCAGCGACAACAACACCGTCCCGACAATGACCGCCGAGGCGATCACCGCCCTGGTCAACAACAGCATGATGATAAAGATCAAGCACAGCGACGCGATCCCAGCAATCAGAAGGTCCCAGTTCGAACCCTCCTGCATGTCCTTGTAGGTGGACGCGGTGCCCGCCAGATAGATCTTCGAGCCCTCCAACGGCGTGCCCTTGATGGCCTCGAACGCCGCATTCTTGATCTGCGGAATCAGCGAGATGCCGTGGGCGGTCGCGGGGTCACCTTCGTGAGAGATGATGAACCGCACGGCATGTCCGTCCGGTGACACGAACATCTTCATGCCGCGTTTGAAGTCCGCGTTGTCGAACACCTCGGGTGGCAGGTAGAACGAGTCGTCGTTCTTGGACGCATCGAAGGCCTGGCCCATCGCCCCCTGGTTCTCCTGCATGGCCTTCATCTGGTCCTGCTGACTCTTCTGGCTCTGATACATCGTCAGCGAGATGTTCTTCATGCTCTTCATCGTCTCGATCATCGATGGCATCAGCGCGACCATCTGCGGCATGAGCGTGTCCAGGCGCTCCATGTCGGGCAGCAGGTTCTTGATGTCGTCGGTCATCGTGTCGATGCCGTCGAGGGTGTCGAAGATCGACCTGATCGACCAGCAGACCGGGATGTCGAAGCAGTGCGGCTCCCAGTAGAAGTAGTTGCGCAGGGGCCGGAAGAAGTCATCGAAATTGGCGATGTTGTCCCGCAATTCCTCGATGTCGACGGTCATGCCCTTCATCTTCGTGACCATGCTGTGCGTGGTCGCCGCCATCTGCACAGTGATGCTCTGCATTCGTTCCATCGTGTCGATGGACGTCTGCATGTCGTTGGCCTGCGTGAGCATGTTCCCCATGACTTTGTCCATGTAGTCCTGGTTCATCTGCTGGCCAGTGCCATTCATGCTGATCAGGAATGGGATCGACGTGTGCTCGATCGGCGTTCCCTCCGGTCTGGTGATGGCCTGCACCCTGCCGATGCCCGGGATGTGGAAGATGCTCTTGGCGACCCGGTCGACGACCAACATGTCCGCGGAATTGCGCACATCATGATCGGTCTCGATCAACAGCATCTCGGGGTTCATCCTGGCCTGCGGGAAGTGCCGGTCGGCGGCCGCGTAGCCCAGATTCGCCGGGATGTCCTTTGGCAGGTAGTTGCGGTCGTTGTAGCTCGGCGCATACGACGGCAGCGCCAGCAGACCGACCAGCGCCAGAGCCACCGACGCGGCAAGGATCGGCCCCGGCCACCGCACGATGGCAGCGCCGATCCGGCGCCAACCGCGCACCTGCGTCGTCCGCTTGGGATCAAACAGGCCGAACCGACTGCACATGGTCAGCAACGCCGGCGCCATTGTGAGGGCCGCCGCAACGGCGACGAGCATGCCGATCGCCAATGGGATGCCCAGGGTTTGGAAGTAGGGCAGCCGCGTGAAGTGCAGGCAGAACGTGGCACCGGCGATGGTCAAACCGGACCCCAGGATGACGTGGGCGGTGCCGTGATACATGGTGTAGAAGGCGGTTTCGCGATCCTCGCCGGCGTTTCGTGCTTCGTGGTAGCGGCCGACGAGGAAGATCGCATAATCCGTTCCCGCCGCTATGGCCAGCGTCGTGAGCAGGTTGACCGCGAACGTCGACAACCCGATCAAGTCGTAATAGCCAAGGGCCGCAACGATTCCCCGCGCCGCCGACAACTCGATGAACATCATCACCAAGACAAGCAGCACCGTGACGATCGACCGGTAGACGAACAACAGCATCACAAAGATCACGCAAATGGTGATCATCGTGATCAGCTTGATGCTCTTATCGCCCGCGTGGTGCTGGTCACTGGTGAGCGGCGCAGGGCCGGTGACGTAGGCCTTGATGCCCGCTGGCGCAGGAGTATTCGCGACGATGTCGCGGACCGCTTGCACGGACTCGTTCGCCAGGCTCTCACCCTGGTTGCCTGCCAGGTACAGCTGAACATATGCGGCCTTGCCGTCGCCGCTCTGCGCGCCCGACGCGGTCAGCGGATCGCCCCAGAAGTCCTGGATGTGTTCGACATGCTTCTTGTCGGCTTCGAGTTTGGCGATCAGGCCGTCGTAGTACTTGTGCGCACTGTCGCCGAGAGGCTGGTCGCCTTCCAGCACGATCATCGCCGAGCTGTTGGAGTCGAACTCCTTGAAATCCTTACCGATGCGCTGCATTGCCTGCATCGACGGAGCGTCGCTGGGGGCCAGCGACACCGAGTGCGCCTCGCCGACCTTCTCCAATTGAGGGGCGATGACGTTGACGAGGACGGTCAGCGCCAGCCAGCCCAGCAGGATGGGTACCGAGAACAGTCGGATGAAGCGGGGGATCATCGGGTGCGCGCCGACGTGGGTGTTGCTCATGCGGACTTCACCAGGCAGAAGGTCTGGGCGTTCACGCCGTCGGTCGTCCTCTCGTCCTTGACGACACCATCGACGGTGATGCGGCAGGAAATGGAGCCGCCGTCACTCTGCGCGACGATGTTGGGGCTGGCCGCGGGTGCGGTCGTGGTCAGGTCCAGCGTCCACGGCAACGACACGTTCTCGGCCTTCTGCGGCTGTGCGTCGAGGTCGAGGTAGTTGATGGTCGCCACCGTCCCCGTGCCGAAGATTTCGTACTTGACTTCCTTGGGGTTGAACGGCTCGGGGTCATTGACCAGCCCCGCACCCGGTCGGGTCAGCTCGGTGCGGCCGAAGAAACCGCGGAAACGGTCGACACAGAACGCAGCAATGAATACCACCAGCAGGATCACCAGCAGCACCCACGTGCGCTTGGCGAGCTTCAGCATCGATCCGCTCGCCCCCGACCTTCGCTACCCATATCCGCCCTCTTCTAGTGCCTGTCGCAGGCAGTTTCACTTAACTTAGCTGGTATAACTTCTCATCGCGAAACGGTTTAGCTCAAGTAATTGTGTTGCTGGTCACCTCCGCAGCTCCTGAGCGGGCTGGGTCACTGGAACGTTCGGCCGCAGGCCGCTGTTGGTCCCACGCAGGCATCTCGAACCGGTCCAGGCACTGTTCAATGAAGGCCCTCGCTAGGTCATGCCCGCGGGTGATGCCCAGTCCCTGTTCGTGCAGCACCATGCGTGCGAGGCTGCCCATGATCATCGACATGACCACCGGCGGAAACTTCTCGAGGTCGATGCCGCGGGCCTTCAGCGCCAACGTCATCGCACCCTCTTCCAGGTCGCGGAAACGCATTGCGTAGGACGAGATTTCGCTGCGGATGGCCTTCCGGTGGTTGGCCATCGCCAGGAACTCTGTGAATAACTGCGCGTCGGTCGCGCCGCTGAGCAGCCACAGTGCGTGCAGAGGCTCCGCCGCAGCGATCGCCTGGCGTTGCCGCTGCAGGTTGGTCTCGGCCTTATCGCGCAGGACAGCCACGAACAGGTCGTCCATGCTGGGGAAGTAGTAGTGCACGAGGGCCGGCTTGACCCCGGCCTTGGCGGCGACCCGCCGCGACGTCGCAGCGGCGTATCCCTCGTTGACGATGATTTGGGCGGTCGCATCGATCAGCGCCTCCCGCGTCGCCTCCCGGCCAACCTTCGACCGCTCGTCAGGGGGGCTGCTCGACATGGTAGGCAGCCTAACCTTTGGGCGATCGCCCAACAACAGGAAAGGGCGATGTCCCAGTTCGGTCGGAGAGTCGTGAGGTCCCGGGTTCGAACTTGCTATTTTTAGTAAGATACGAAATCGCTCGCCGATCGTGATTCCCATCGCCGAGGCAGAAGGTGAGCCAATTGACCGATGTGCACTGGACTCCGCTTCCCGTTCCGTGGGCAGTGCGTGCTGCCGACCGGATCCCCAAACAGCGCTACTACGACGAGGAGTTCTACGCCCTCGAGGCCGAGTTGTTCTGGCCAAGGGTGTGGCAGATGGCGTGCCGGCTCGAGGAGATCCCGTCGCGCGGCGACTTCGTCGAGTACGAGATCCTCGACCAGTCGGTGATCGTCGTCAGGCTCGACGACGACACTGTTCGCGCCTACTACAACTCATGTCGCCACCGTGGAATGAAGATCGTCGAGGGCAGCGGGTCGCGCCGCAACTTCGTCTGCCCGTTTCACGGATGGTGTTGGGGTCTCGATGGTGCCAACACCTTCGTATTGCGGCCCGAGATTTTCGACGAGGGCAATCTCGGTGCCGATGATCTGCGCCTTGCCCCTGTCAGGTGCGAGCTGTGGGGCGGGTGCGCCTGGATCAACCTCGACGACGATGCGCCGCCGCTGCGCGACTGTGTGGAGCCGTTCGCTTCGAGGCATGACGAATGGAACGTGGAGGCGCTGCGTGTCGAGTGGTGGAAGTCGTGCCTACTGCCGGTGAACTGGAAACTGGCGACCGCGGCCTTCATGGAGGGCTACCACGTGCCGCAGACCCATCCGCAGCTGTTGCCGTCGTCGCACACCCCTGATCCGTCAGTACATCCGATCATCGAGACGAGCCTGCACTTCATGCGGACCCTTGGGTCAGGCATGGCAGGGATGACCCACGACAACGACGTTCGGATTGCCGAAGGGCTGCAGAACATGTCGCTCCCGAAGGATCCGGCCGAGGGGATGGCGGCGTGGCGCGGCGCGGTGAACGATGCCGTCACCAAGTGGCACCGGGCGCGCGGCTGCGACTTCCCCGACCTCAACGACCTGGACCGCCGCGGTGTGATCGACCCGATCGGGTTCTGCTTCCCGCACTACTTTCTGCTGCCGCAGTACAGCAGCGCATCGTCGTATCGCATTAGGCCGCTTGGGCCGGAACAAACGCTTTTCGAGGTCTGGTCGCTCACCCGATACCCAGGCGACCGCTCACAGGGAAGGCCAACGCCGCCGGAACCGCTCGCTCCCGATGACCCCAGCTGGCCTGCCATACCCGCCCAGGACTTCTCCAATCTCCCGCGTCAGCAGAAAGGCCTGCACGCCAAGGGATTTGATTTCATGCGGCTGTCGAACCAGGTCGAAGGGTTGATCTCGAATTTCGAGCGGGTCGTTGACGGTTTCCTCGCAGGCGTGCCCTATGAACAGCTCGTCGGAGCAATCCAGAAGTCGAACACCACCATCGATGTGCCCATCGCCGACCTCGGACTCTCCGAGCGCGTCGGGTCGGAGGTCCGATGACTGCCTGGGATAAGTCCGTCGATCTGCTCATCGCGGGAAGTGGCGGCGGCGGAATGGTCGCTGCGCTGGCGGCTCTCGACTCCGGGATCGAGCCGCTGGTAGTCGAAAAGCAGGCCCTCGTCGGCGGGGCGACCGGTATGTCGGGCGGCATGCTGTGGCTGCCGAACAACCCGCTGATGCGGGCCGACGGTGTTCCCGACTCTCACGAGGACGGACTTGCGTACTTCGACGACGTCGTCGGCGACATCGGTGAAGCGTCATCGCCTGCCCGCCGGGAGGTTTTCCTCACCGCAGGCAACGAGATGATCGACTTCCTGGTCGGCAGAGGCGTTCGCCTCGCGCGATGCCCCGGGTATAGCGACTACTACCCGAATCACAAGGGCGGCAACGCGGCAGGACGTTCGGTCGAGGGTATCCCGTACGACGCCGCAGCCTTGGGGGACTGGAGGGACAAGCTCCAGCGGATGGACAAGAATTGGAACCGCGGATTCGTGGTGAAGACCAGCGAGCTGGTCATCGTGCAGTACTTCAACCGCTCGCCGCGAGCGTTCGCACTAGCCATGCGGGTCTTCCTACGCACCAGGGTGGCCCGACTCCGGCGTCGCGACGTCCTGACCAACGGTGCGTCACTCATCGGTCAGATGCTGAAGGTGCTGATCGATCACGGCGGCGGGCCGCCAATGAAAGGAAGGGGTGAACCGCCCATCTGGACGAATACGGCGATGGACGACTTGATCGTCGATGACGGCCGCGTCGTCGGCGCCCGACTCACTCGAAACGGCACCTCCCTCAACATCCAGGCGCGTAAGGGAGTTCTGCTCGCAGCAGGAGGCTTTAGTCGCAACGCGGAAATGCGCCGTCGGTACAGCGGCGACCAGCCCAATGAGGCACAGTGGTCGCTCTCGAATCCCGGCGACACCGGTGAAGTGCTGCAGACGGCGATGCGGCTGGGCGCGAAGACCGACCTACTGGACGAGGCCTGGTGGCTTCCAACGGTTTTCGTCGCAGACCCTCGCGCCCGCTCCGTCGGCTCCGGGCGGCAGCGGCCGGGAGCTATCTACGTCGACGGGGCTGGCAAGCGGTTCTGCAACGAGTCGAACTCCTATGTCGAGGTCGGCAAGGCGATGTACGCCAACAACGCCGTGCCGTGCTGGCAGGTCTTCGACGAGGGCTATCTCGGCAGATACGTTTCGGGCGCAAACCCGTTCCAGAAGCGCACCATCCCCGAAGCGGTGATCGCAGAGGGCGCCGTCAAGCGCGCCGACACGATCGCCGGCCTGGCAGGGGAGATCGGCGTTCCCGCAGAGGAACTGGAACACACGGTGAACCGCTTCAACGAGTTCGCCGCCAGGGGCCTCGACCCCGATTTCGGGCGCGGCCAGTCGGCGTACAACATCTGCTTGGGTGACCCCGGGTACAAGCCCAATGCCGCTCTCGGGCCCATCGATCGCGCCCCGTTCTACGCTACCCAGGTGTTTCCGGCCGACGTCGGAACATGTGGCGGACTGGTCGCCAACGAGCACGCACAGGTACTCGACGAGAACGACCAGGTGATCGACGGCCTGTATGCGACGGGCAACATCACCGCAACGGTGATGGGTCGCAACTATCTGGGTGCGGGCGGCAGCATTGCCTACACGATGGTGTTCGGCTACGTCGCGGCACGCCACGCCGCTGGCCGGTAGGGCGCGGGTAAACGGCGCCGAATTCTGCACCAGGGCTATGGTTGAGCCGGAATCACGACCCTCACGCAGATCTCGCGCGTTTCAGGGCGCGCTCGACTCGTCGTCCTCGATGAAATCCCTTGGCTTCAGGCCCGACTCGATGAGCTTTCGGCGGCGCTCCTGAACGTCGGAGGCCGCGCCGACCATGTTGGTCAGGATGTGACTGACCTGCAGGTGCACGCGCATGCCCATCAGTTCGTACGCGCGTTTCACGTTGTTCTTCACCGCCATCGACGTGGTCAGAGGGATCTGCCCGATCTTGCGGGCCATCTCCTCGACGGTCTCCTCGAGGTCATCGCGCGGCACGACCTTGTTAAGTAGCCCCCACTCGAGGGCCTCCTGCGCGGAAAGTGTTGGCGCCAAGAGCAACCAGTCCATCGTGCGATGCCAGTTCATCAGCAACCACGGCTCGATCATGGTGTGCCCGCCGGGCTCGCCGAGGCTTTGTGCGAGCGGCATCTGGAAGTACGCATCCTCGGATGCGACACAGAAATCGGTCAGCAAACCCAGATAGATCCCGCCGCCCATGCAGTACCCGTGGATCTGCGAGATCGTCGGCTTCGGGAACTCCCACAGGTACAGCGTCGGCCACAGGAACAGGTCAGCCGTTCCCTTGTAGAGGTCCTCGAAGGAGTCGCCGAAGTCCGGGTAGGGATTCTCGTCGGGACCCCAGCGCGCGACGTGCCCGCCGCAGAATCCCTTCCCGTTGGCCTTGAGGATCACCACCTTGATCTCTTTGTCGCGATCGGCCTCGCGAAGGCAGGCATCGACTTCCTGTACCAGCGTTGCGTCCTTGGTGTTGGCCTTGTCGGGCCGGTTCAAGATGATCCGCGCGATCGGCGGTTCCCGCTCATAGATGACCGATTCGAGTTCACGCCGCTCCATCATTGGGTTCTCCTTTTAGAGAATCGCGCCGCTGTCCTTGGCCGCCGAGATGTCGTCCCAGTCGAGGTCGAGCTCCAACAGGATCTCCTCGGTGTGCTGTCCATGTTCCGGAGCGCGCGCGGGGGGCGGCGGCGTTTCATCGAATTGAACTGGTGCCGCGACGATCTGGTACTCGTTGCCTTGATCGTCGACGTTGGCGATCGTGTACCCGTTCGGCTTGACCTGCGGGTCGTTCAACGTTTCCCTGGGTGTCGCCAGCGCCGCCCACACACCCGGTTCGTCGGCAAGCACCTTGTGCCAGTGCGCGAGGTCCTGGCTGGCGAGGGCGTCGCCGACCAGAGCGCACGCCTCCGTGGCATTGGCGATCAGGTTGCTCGAGGGCACGAATCGTTCATCGGCGGCGAGCTCCGGAAGGCCGATCCGCTCACAGAAGCCGGCCCAGTAGCGGTCCGGCTGCAGGAACACCAACTGAAGCCACCTGCCGTCACGCGTCTTGTACCGATTGACCAGTGGGTTGATCGCCAGGCCTGGCGGTGCGCCGGGAATGCCGTCGATGCCGAACAGGTCGGCCACGGATATCGACGGCGCGATGGTCCACATCGCCTGGGCCAACAGCGATGAGTCGACGACGGAGGGTTCGCCGGTGCGCTCGCGATGGAAGAGCGCCGCGCACACTCCGCCCGCAAGGGTGATCCCGCCCTGCAGGTCGCCGAACCCAGGGCCTTGCACAGCGGGCGTCTCGGTGCCGAACGGTGTCATCGTGTAGGACACCCCGCCGCGCGACAAGTAGGTCGCTGCGTCGAAACCACCCTTGTTTGCATCGGGTCCGCGAACTCCTGTGCCGGTGCCGCGGGCGATGATGATGTTCGGGTTGAACGAGCGGATGTCGTCGACCGTCAGCCGCGCCCGTTCCAGCGGGGCGGGCAGCCAGTTGGTCAGGAACACGTCGGCAGTGGCCAGCAGGCGACCAAGGTACTCGCGGCCGGTGTCGGATTTGACGTCGATCGCGATGCTGCGCTTGCCGCGGTTTCCGATCTCGAGGATGAAGTCGATATGTGCCCTGGCGTTGTCCTTTGTGAATCCGCCGATCACCAGCGCGCGGCCGGGGTCACCGCCCTTCACGTCCTCCACCTTGATGACGTCCGCGCCCCAATCCGCCAGCGCTGCACCCGCAGACGGTACGTACGTCCACGATGCCAGCTCGACGACGCGCACTCCCCGCAAAACCCCGGACATTGCAAAGCCTTTCGTTAGCTGGACACGGTCGTCGTCAGTTGCCTGCCGACCTCCTGCAGGTATCTATCGGAGCCGCCGCCAAACGCACTCCAACCGAGCAAGCGTTTGAGGTAGAGGTGTGCGTCGTGCTCCCACGTGTAGCCGATGCCGCCGAAAACCTGGATCGCGGTGTCGGCGACACTGGCCAACTGGCCCGCGAATGCCTTGGCGCGCACCGCGGCTAGGTGGCGCTCCGCTGGCTGCGCGGCATCCGCCGCCCACAGTGCATGCAGGACGCCGCTGCGTGCGAGTTCGACAGTCTCGTACATGTCGACGCACATGTGCTGGACAGCCTGAAAGCTCCCGATGGGCTGATCGAACTGCCGACGCACCTTGGCGTATTCGATGGCAAGGTTCATCACCGCGGTCGCCGCGCCCAGCGCGTCCGCCGCGTAGGCGATCAGCACGTCGTCAACGAGCCCGCCGATGTCCTCCGCGGACGGGGACGCGAGCTGCTGCACAGCAACATCGTCGAACGTGACATCGAACAGCTTGCGCGTCGGATCCACGTGCGTCTGCTCGGTCACGGACACACCCGCCGAGGTCGTATCGATCGCAAAGAGTCCTGTGCCGTTGCCGTCGTCAGCCAATACCAACACGACCCCCGCAGCCGCGGCGTCGGGCAGCGCCGAGATCTCGCCGCGCAGCACCCCGCCATCAGCCGTCGGTCGAGGCCCCATCAGCGGGCCGACCGCCGCGATCGTCGAACCGTCGGCGATGCCCGTCAACAAAGAGGCTCCTTCGGCCTCGGGAACCAGCCGCATCAGCGCACGCGCCGCTGCCACCGCGCTCGACAGCCACGGACCTGGATGCAAAGCGGCACCGAGTTGCTCGGCCACAACGCCAGCCTCGACCATGGTCATGCCCGACCCGCCGAACTCCTGGGGTACCAGCACGCCGGTGGCGCCAAGGTCGGCCAACCCGCCCCACACCTCTCGGGTGATGCCGGTCGAATCTTCTAGCATCGGCCGAACATGGGTTGTCACGCTTGCCTTTTCAGCAAGAAAGCGACGCACGGTGTCACGCAGCGCCAGCTGCTCGTCGGTGAGCTCGAGGTTCATCTGTGCCCTCTGCTCTTCGCGCAAGCGCTCATCGCCGCGGCAGCCCTAACACGCGCGTCGCGGTGACGCTTTTATTGATTTGTGTCGTACCGCCCGCAATGGTCAGGGATCGCGACGTCAGTCGACGGTCCGACCACCGTCGCTGCCCAGCGAGCACGTCGAACGCCAACGCGGCCAGCTCCTGACCGCCCTCGGCCCACACGCTCTTGGCCAGGCTGGCCGATCCGAGCGCGTCACCACCGTGCAGCGTCGCCGAGATCGACCGTTGGCAGAGCACCTCCAGGTACTTGATGCGAACCGCCACCTCGCCGAGGCGGCGCAGTGTCGCGGTGTCCTCCAGCACCGGCCTTCCGTCGACCTCGCAGTCGGCCAGGTCGGCGACCAGATCCTGCAACTGCACCTCTAGCTGCGCATAGAGTCGGGCGGCTCCCGCGCGTTCGTGGCTCAACGTGGTGGTGGCCACCTGCCAGCCCGCATTCAGCGGACCCAGCAACGCGTCGGCCGGCACCCGCACATCGTGAAAGAACACCTCGGCGAAATCGGCGTCGCCGTTCAGCGTCACGAGCGGGCGGGCCTCGATGCCGGGCAGCGCCATGTCGACGATCAGGCACGAGATGCCCTTGTGCTTCGGGGCGTCGGGATCGGTGCGCACATAGAGCTGACACCAGTTGGCCCGATGGCCCAGCGAGGTCCAGATCTTCTGGCCGTTGACGACGAAGTCGTCGCCGTCCCGCACCGCCCTGGTGCGCAGGGCGGCAAGGTCGGATCCCGCTTCGGGCTCCGACATCCCCTGGCACCAGATGTCGTCGGCGCGAATCATGCGGGGTAGCAGCGTCTGCTTCTGGGAATCCGGTGCCGTACTGCATGATCGCCGGAGCGATGTTGTTCATCCCGATGACGTTGAGCGGCAACGGCGCCCGCGCACGCGTGGTTTCCTCGGTGTAGACCAGCTGTTCGAGAACCGTCGCTCCGCGGCCGCCGTACTCGCGGGACCAGGAGACGGCGGCCCAGCCGGCGTCGGCCATCGGTCGCGTTCCACGTCACGCAGCGTCTCGAACGTCGCGGGTCGCGGCCGCGCCGCCGCCCGGCGGCGACCACGTCATCGGTCAGGTTCGAGGCGAACCAGGCGCGCAGCTCCTTACGGAACTGTTTGACCTCCGGCGGGTAAGAGAAGTCCACGGTGTCCTGTCGAAAGGGGCCGAAATCGTTTCTTTATAATTTTAGGTAGTATAGCTACCGCTGCAGTTACAGTTGCAGCAATGTTGCCGGACAACTACGTGGATGGGTTTTCGATGGCGTGCCCCTGTGTCCAAGCCGGGTCGGCTCCTCGAAGATCCTCCGAGATAAGGGTATGACGGGCGGCCGAACTGCGGCTCCCTGGGTTACGGTCTGAGAAAGGACGCGCGATGGGCAGGGTAACGGGCAAGGTGGCGTTGATCAGCGGAGCGGCGCGCGGGCAGGGTCGTTCACACGCGCGAATGCTGGCCGCCGAAGGCGCCGACATCATTGCCGTGGACCTCTGCGAGGACATCGAGACCAACGAGTATCCCCTGGCGCGGCCCGAGGACCTCGAAGAGACCGCGCGTCTGGTGGAGAAGGAGGGGCAACGGATCTTCTCCGTGATCGTCGATGTTCGCGACCGCGCGGGCCTGTGCACGGCAATCGACGACGGCGTCGCCGAATTCGGTCATCTGGACATCGTCGTCGCCAACGCCGGCATCTGCCCGCTGACCGCGGGATTGCCGCCGCAGGCCTTCGCCGACGCCGTGGACGTCGATCTGGTCGGTGTGCTCAACCTGGTGCACGGCAGCCTCAAATATCTACAGGCCGGCGCGTCCGTCATAGTCATCGGATCGAACGCGGCATTCATGTCGTCGATGAACACCACCGGCATCGACGGCGGTCCCGGCGGTGCCGGGTATGCCTTCGCGAAAATTGCTGCGTCGCATTATGTCAATGACTTTGCGCGGGCGCTTGCGCCGTTCTCGATCCGGATGAACGCCGTACACCCCACCAACGTCAACACCGATATGTTGCACAGCGCGCCGATGTACCGGGCGTTTCGGCCCGATCTACCGAATCCGACCCGCGAGGATGCCGAGCCCATCTTCCCGCTGGTGCAGGCGATGCCGGTCCCCTATGTGGAACCCGAAGACATCAGCGAGGCCGTGCTGTTCCTGGCCTCCGACGCCGCCCGTTACGTCACCGGTCAGCAGCTGCGGGTAGATGCGGGTGGCTTCCTCAAGGTCAAACCCTGGTCAGGTTCGTGACCGCGGATGCGACTGTCCTGCTTAGTAACTCGAACTGTGCGCCAGGACCGGAGGAATTCAGTGAACGACCGGCAACGCGCAGTCCGTTGAGCGTCGCCTTTACCAGCTGATGGTGTTGATGAAAGCGGCCGACGATCGGCTGTCCAAGGGAATCGGCACCGGGGAGTTCATGTGCGTGTACTGGCCGTCGCGCGGCCAGGAGGCGATCGCCGCGGCGATGGGTGTTTCGCTGCGGCCCGACGACCAGCTGGTGACCACCTACCGCGGGTTGCACGACCTCATCGGCAAGGGCGTTCCGCTCGAGGAGATCTACGGCGAGATGATGGGCCGCACCGTCGGCGCGGGCCGCGGCAAGGGCGGCACCATGCATATCGCCAAACCCGACAAGGGCGTGATGCTGTCGACCGGCATCGTCGGCGCCGGACCACCGGTGGCCGTTGGGCTGGCGATGGCCGCCAAGCGCAAAGGCCTCGACCGGGTCACAGTGGTCAGCTTCGGCGACGGCGCCACCAACACCGGCTCATTCCACGAGGCGGCCAACATGGCCGCGCTGTGGGATTTGCCGTTGGTTTTCGTCTGCCAGAACAACCTCTACGCCGAGATGACCCCGACGTCGGACACGATGAAGATCGAGCACGTCGCCGACCGTGCTGCCGGGTACGGAATGCCCGGCGTTCACGTCGACGGCAACGACCCGCTGGCAGTGAAAGCCGCGCTCGACGAGGCGCTCGCCCGGGCGCGCAGCGGTGGCGGACCCACCTTCATCGAGTGCGTGACTTTCCGTTTCCGCGGCCATTACTTCGGTGACCGGATGCCCTACATCCCCAAGGATCAACTCGCAGACGCGATGGCGGCCGACCCCGTGCCGCGGTTCCGGCGCGACTGGCCGACGCCGGCGTGTGCAGCGACGAAGAACTCGATCGCATCGACGAGAGCGCGCTGGTCAAGGTCGAGGAGGCGCTGCAGGCGGTGCTGAGCGCGGAGGCCCCGTCGATCGAGGAACTCGACCGGGACGTGTACGCAACCCCGATCCGGTTCCCGGTCTGAGGAAGACGCATGGACGAGAAAGAGATGACGATGCGCGAGGCGCTGAACCTCGCGCTGGATCAGGCGTTGGCGGCCGACGACCGGGTGTTCCTGCTCGGTGAGGACATCGCCGACCCCGGTGCATCCGGCCCGACCGCGGGGCTGTCGACGAAGTACGGCCATGACCGGGTGCTGGACACCCCGATCTCGGAGGCCGCGATCGTCGGTGCGGCCATCGGTGCCGCGATCGACGGGCTGTTGCCGGTGGCCGAGATCATGATCATGGACTTCATCGGCATCGCCGCCGACCAGCTGATCAACAACGCGCGCCAAGCTGCGCTTCATGACGGCAGGCCGGACGACGGCGCCGATCACCGTCCGCACCCAGGTGTACGGCGGGCTGTCAACCGGCGCAACGCATTCGCAGACGCTTGAGGCCTGGTTCATGCACATTCCCGGGATGAAGGTGATCGTGCCGTCTACCCCGCGCGACGGGAAAGGCCTGCTGACGTCGGCGATCTTCGACGCGGATCCTTGCCTGTTCGTCGAGACGATTCGTCTGCAAGGCCAAAAAGGCTTGGTACCAACCGATCCCGGCTTCTCGATCCCGCTCGGTCTGGCCGAAATCAAACGTCCGGGCACCGACGTCACCCTGATCAGCTACGGGCGCAGCGTGCACGAATCGCTCGGCGCCGCCGCCGCGCTGCAAGAACTCGGGATCAGCGCCGAAGTCGTCGACCTGCGCACACTCGTGCCGCTGGACATCGAGACCATCGTCGAATCAGTGCGGCGCACCCGCCGGGCAGTGGTGGTGCACGACGCGGTCCAATTCGCCGGTCCTGGAGCCGAGATCGTCGCGACGCTGCAATCGGAATGTTTCAGCGAGCTTGCCGCACCCATCGAGCGGGTCGGGGCCGCGGTTCGTCCCGACCCCGGCGGCCGCCGCGCTCGAAGCACAGATGTACCCGTCGTCGGCGCGCATCGTCGCTGCCGTCCAACGAACGCTCGAAAAGGCAGGCGCCCGTGGCTGACTTCCTCATTCGCATTCCGCGCGTGTCGGTGGCGGTATCCGAAGCCGAACTCGTCCAGTTCCTTGTGGAGGACGGTCAGCACGTCGAGGAGGGCACGCCGATCTACGTGATCGCGACGGAGAAGGTGGAACAGGAGATCGAGGCCGGTGCATCGGGCACCGTCCAATGGACCGGCGAAGTCGGTACCACGTACGACATCGGCGTCGAGATCGGCGTCATCAAGTCATAGGAGAGGGAATGGATCTCAACGAGACCCGCGAACGGATCATCTTCGAAAAGGACGGCCCGATCGCGAAGATCACGCTCAACTGGCCCGAGAAGGCGAACGCCCAGGACCAGAAGATGGCCGAGGAAGTCGACGCCGCGCTACTGGACGCCGACCGCGACTACGACATCAAGGTGCTGGTCCTGAAGGCCAACGGCAAGGGGTTCTGCTCCGGGCCACGCCATCGGCAACAACGCCGTCGACTATCCGGCGTTCGTCGAGAACGCCATGGTGACCGGCCACCCGTGGAAGGCCCAGACCGACCTGTTCGTCAAGCCGATCCTGAACCTCTGGGAGTTCTCCAAGCCGACCATCGCCCAGGTGCACGGCTACTGCGTCGGCGGCGGTACGCACTAGGGCCTGACCACCGACATCGTCATCGCCTCCGAGGACGCCTACTTCCCGTACCCGCCGCTGCAGGGGTTCGGCATGCCGTCGGGCGAGTGCTCGATCGAGCCGTGGGTGTTCATGAACTGGCGCCGTGCCGCCTACTACCTGTTCACCGCCGAGGTCATCGACGCCAAGAAGGCGCTGGAGGTCGGCCTGGTCAACGAGGTGGTCCCGCGCGAGGACCTCGACGCGCGCGTCGACCAGATCGCCCGCCACATCGCCCAGGCACCGCTGACGACGCTCATGGCGACCAAGGCCAACCTCAAGCGGGCGTGGGAGCTGATGGGCATGCGGGTGCACTGGCAGAGCTCCAACGATCTCGTGGCGCTCGCGTCGATCGGCAACGACGTGCAGGCGCTGATCGGCAGGTGTTCAAGGGCAAGCATGCTGCCGAAGGAGATGGCGCCGGCGGCAGGCCGCCGCAAGCGCCGACGGCAAGGCCGCACTAGGCCCGCCGTGAACATCGCCGACCACGCGATCGGGGCCGCGGACGTCGCCGGCGCTGATCATCGCGGCGCGGCGACAGCCGTCTCCTACGGCGAGCTGTACGCGAGGAGCCAACGGGTCGCCGCGCTTCTCCACGCGGCGGGGCTGCGGCGCGGCGACGGGGTCGCACTGGTGCTCCCGAACCGGCCGGAGTTCCTCGAAGTCACTTGGGGCTGCCAGCTTTCCGGGCTCTACTACACGCCGGTCAACACCCACCTCACGCCCGACGAGGTCGACTACATCGTCGACGACTCGCGAGGCGAAGGGCGGTGTTCATCGACGCGTCGATGGCGGAGCTGGCGAGCGAATCCTCGAAGCGCAACCCGGGCGTCGACGTGCGCATCGTCGTCGGAGGGAGCTTCCCGGGCTGGCGGCCGTACGAGGAGGCGCTCGGCGATGCGGCGAGACGCGCCGCAGGCGTCCGACGGCTCCGAGATGCTGTACTCGTCGGGCACCACGGGCCGGCCCAAGGCCGTCCGGAGGCCTCTGCCGGAAGACGGCAACGGGCTCGTGGGCGCAGAAGGTCCTGGAGGGTGCGCTCACGCAGCGTTACGGCATGACGGAGTCGAGCGTGTACCTGTCGCCCGCGCCGCTCTATCACGCTGCCGGGCGTCAACTACACGATGGCGGTTCATCGCGTCGGCGCCGCGGCGGTCGTCATGCCGCAGGTTCGACGCCGAGTCCGTGCTGCGCGCTGATCGAAACGCACCGCGTCACGCATGCGCAGTTCGTGCCGACGATGTTCGTGCGGATGCTCAAGCTGCCCGACGCGGTCCGCGAGTCCTACGACGTCTCGTAGCCTCGAGTGCGTGCTGCACGCGGCCGCCCCGTGCCCGGTCGACGTCAAGCACAGGATGATGGAGTGGTTCGGCCCGATCATCCACGAGTACTACGGCGGGACCGAGGGATTCGGCGGGCACCACGATCGGGCCGGACGAGTGGCTGGCCCACCCGGGTTCGGTGGGACGGCCGCTGACCCCTGTGCACGTCATCGGCGAGGACGGGGCGGAGCTTCCCGTCGGTGAATCGGGCGGAGCTCTACTTCGAGGGCGGCCCCGCGTTCGAGTACTTCAAGGCGCCGGCGAAGACGGCGTCGATCTCCAACGACAGGGGCTGGAGGATCGTTGGGCGACATGGGCTACGTCGACGAGGACGGTTACATCTACCTCACCGACAGGTCGACGTTCATGATCGTCTCCGGCGGGGTGAACATCTACCCGCAAGAGGTGGAGAACCTGCTGGTCATGCACCCGAAGCTTGTTGATGCGGCGGTGTTCGGTGTGCCGAACGAGGAATTCGGCGAGGAGGTCAAGGCCGTCGTGCAGCCTGCCGACGGAGTCGAAACCGGGCCCGAACTCGAGGCTGAACTCATCGCGTACTGCCGAGCACACGTCGCGACCTACAAATGCCCGCGCACAGTCGAATTCGATTCCGAACTGCCCCGGGATCCCAACGGCAAGCTCTACAAGAGGCGCATACGCGAGCGCTACTGGCAGGGCCGGACGTCACGCATTGTCTGACTGCCGGCGTTCGGCGCTAGTCCACGTGCTCGTAGCGGATGCCGCGCGCCTCACGCACCCACAGCTCGCCGTCACCGGGAGTCGGCCCCTGCGCGGCGAGTTCGCGTTTGAGCACCTTGTGCGTCGCGGTGGTCGGCAGGGCGGCGGTGATGCGGACATACCGCGGCCACGCCTTCGGCGACAGATCGTGCTGTCCGGCCAGGAACGCCTCCAGACCCGCGGGTGTCAGCGTCGCGCCGTCGTTGAGGACCAAGGCGGCCATGATCTGATCGCCGACGTTGCCGTCGGGCACCGCGTACACCGCGACCTGGCTGACGTCCGGCAGGCGGATGAGGATGCGTTCGATCGGGGCCGCGGCCAGATTCTCACCGTCGACGCGCATCCAGTCGGCGGTCCGGCCCGCCAGGTAGATCCAACCATCGGCGTCGCGGTATGCCAGATCTCCCGACCAGTACATGCCGTGCCGCATGCGCTCCGCGGTCGCCTCCTCGCTGTTGTAATAGCCAGTGAAGAAGCCGGTTCCCGTGGTGTTGACCAACTCTCCGACCGCCTCGTCGGCGTTGGTCAATGCGCCGTCGGCATCGAAGCGGGCCACCGGACACTCGGTGAGCGTGTCGGCGTTGTAGATGGCGACACCGGGAAAGCCTTTGCCGAGAGAGCCTTTCGGGGTTCCCGGCTCCCTCGTGATGATGACGGCGTTCTCGCTGGAGCCGAAGCCGTCCCACACCAACGTGTCGAACCGGCGGCTGAACTCGTCGATGTCGCGGTCGCTCGCCTCGTTTCCGAACGCGACGCGCAGCGGATTGTCGGCGTCGTCGGGTCGTTCGGCCGTGGCCAGGATGTAGGCCAGTGGCTTGCCGACGTAGTTCATGTAGGTGGCGCCGTAACGCCGGATGTCATCAAGGAACTTCGACGCCGAGAACTTGGCGGGCGCCATCGCCGCACCGGTTGCGATGGCCACCCCCCACCCCGCCACCAACGCATTCGAATGGAACAGCGGCATCGAGAGGTAGCAGGTGTCGTCGGCCGTCACGTCGAACTTCTGCACCAGGTTCGCACCCGACATCAGCACCATGAAGTGCGATACCTTCACCGCCTTCGGGTCACCGCTGGTGCCCGAGGTGAAGATCAGCATGTACGGGTCCAACGGCTCGGCCTCGCGGTGCGGCGACAACTCCCCGGCGGACGCCATCGCCCCGGAACGCACGGTCTACGTCTCCAGCCTGTCCAAGAGCGTGGCCACCGGGCTGCGGGTCGGTTTTGTGGTGGCAGAACAGGTTTCGCCGATCGAACAGGTCATCCGCGCCACCACCTGGAACACGCCGGCCCTCACCGTCGCGCTGGTCCGGCGCTGGTTGGAGGACGGCACCGTCGACCGGCTTTAGGCCCACAAGCGCACGGATGCCCATATCGCTAAGCGATCGCGCGTGACGTCTTCGCCGGGCTGCCCGTCGTCGGCTACCCGGCGTCGTACTTCCTGTGGCTGCCGCTGGCCGAACCGGCTCGGGCCGACCGTGTCGCGGCTGGCC
>CAWIEE010000046.1:0-41406 GCA_963835075.1 uncultured Actinomycetota bacterium
CTAGGTGTGAGAAGACGCGGAAAGAAAAGAGGCGTTCAATGGGCCCAACAACATCACTCACAGTTCGACTTTCAGTGGCAGCGGGCGCGTTGTCCGCCGCGTTTGCCGTGATTGGTGTCCCGATCGCAGTGGCCCACGCAGACGACCTGACGTGCTCGGACGGCGAAGTAGCGTTGGACGGCACCTGCGTTCCGCCCACGGACAACTCGTCCGCTGCCCTGGGGCTTCCGCAAGGCAACGTCAATGACGTGGTTTCGTCTCTCAACAACCCGAGCCTCTTCGACCCTCCCTACCAGCTCACCGAAGCAGAGGTGGCTTCGCCCGGGTTCAATGGCGGCGACCACGGGGGTGGCGGGCGCGGGCGCTAAGCCATGCCAGGGCCTGGGCGTAGCGGGACCCGAAAACAACAGCACCACACACTGTTTGACGCTGCATGACCCGTCACGGGTCAACTCTTAGATCATGTCTTTGTCGGTGAGCCAGCGCATGATCGGCCAGCCGATGAACACAGGCAGCCAGCACGTGAGGATCCGGTAAAGCAGCACCGACGGCACGGCGATGGCGGTGGGTAGGCCGAACGCCGCGAGACCACCGATCAATGCCGCCTCGACGGCGCCAACCCCGCCGGGGGTGGGAGCCGCCGAGGCGAGGGTGCCGCCGACCATCGTCACGACAGTCACCGTGACGAACGATGTGTGGCCGCCGAACGCCTCGATGCTGGCCCACAGCGCCAGGGCAACGCCGAGAGTCGTTGCTGCACAACCGAGCACGATGATCCCGAGGCGCTTGGGTTCGCGGGCGAGCTCCGCGAGGTCACTCAGCACTTCCTTGAGCCGGGGCCGTACCGCCGTCCCCAGCCACCGCCGCAGTCTGGGCACGAACAGGAATGCCCCTACGACACCGAGCAGCAGCCCGCCGATCAGGTACAGCAGAGTCGGCGAGGGGACGAAGTGGGACAGGTCGGCCGAAGCTCCCGCGGCGAAAGTGAAGAAGATCAGCAATGCCACGTGCGTGATGACCTGCACTACCTGTTGCAACGCCACCGCGGCCGTGGCGCGCAGCGCACCAAGCCCGCCCTTCTGTAGGAACCGAGTGGACAGCGCGAGGCCGCCGACGCCGGCCGGAGTGGTGGTCGCAGCAAACGTGTTGGCCACCTGCACGATCGTCAGATTCCTGAAGCTCACCATGCCGTCCGCGGAGGCCCACAGTGCGGCGGCGGCACCGACATAAGTCAACGCCGACACGGTGAGTCCCAGCAATGCCCACCACCAGTTCGCCGTTCTCAGTTCGGAGAGGAACGCAGGCACCGTGCTGATGAACGGATAGGCAACGTAGACGAGCGCGACAAGTAGCACCAATTGGATGACCTGGTAGCGGCTGAATCTGGTGATCGTCTCGGTCTTTATTTGATCGGCGCCGGTTTGGCGTTTCACCTCGTCGCGCGCGGCTGAAATCACCGCGCCGGCGTCGGCCACCGACTTGCGGATGCGGGATGGCATGGCGGACTTGGTCAGTCGTCGCGACGCCAACAGGACCGCGTCCTTGCCGAATACATCGACCGCGGCGCCGACCGCTGCCGGTGCGCCGTACACATCGGTCGTCGTCACCAGAAGCTGGGCGACGTCGGCCTCCAGCTGTTCTTCGTTGGCACCGTATTCGGCGTTGCCGAATCCGCCGAAGCGAGCGGTGCCGTCGTCGATGGTGATCTCCTTGCTGCGAAGGTCGCCGTGGGAGATCTGGTGATTGTGCAGTGTGCCGAGTGCTTCCCACACCTGGGCGACGGCGCCCTCACCGGCGAAGTCCTTGATTCCGGTGCCGGAAGGGGGAGTGTGTGCGTACAACGTCCATCCCCGGTCGAGTGCAGCCATCGCCAGGGTCGAGGAAGACGCAACACCGACGTCGCCGATCGCGATAGCCATCAGCGCCCGGTGCTCAACGGCACGCCGCATGGAGGGCTGCAGCGGTGCGGTTTCACTGTTGCGCAGCCGCAGCCAACGCCAGAACTGGCGCAGAAATCCACCACTGCGCTGGTTGGGGCCGTACATCTCGACGATGGCCGTCGAATGCCGGTCTTGTGAGCGCGCGGAGAGCACTAACGGCCCAGGCCCCGCAGGGTGCACCACGCTCAACGACGCCGCCGAGAATCCACGTCTGGCCAGGGCCCGAACGGCGCCGTCGAGTGGTACCTCGAGTGCAGGCGTCCCCACCACGAGCACAACAAGCGCGCCGACGAACCACCCGACCGCAAGACCCAGCAGCGAGCGGGCGGGTACCACCGAGCTGACGACGAGGTGGATGGGCACGAACGCAAGTAGCAGCGTCCACCACGACCGCCTCCAACGTGCGGGCAGCCATGGTCCGGAGACGGTGAGCACGGCAGCGAGCATCGCGATCCACCGCGGGTCATCGAGGAACTGCGAGAGAAGCGTGTCGAGCCGATCGGACAAGTCGAAGTGCCATCGCGGCGCGGATATGCCGTTGCCGGTGATCGAGAGCGAAACAAACGCGATGAATGCGGCAGCCCCGTACGCCCCGAGCAGCTTCCACTGCCGCGAGATGATCAGCCCGATCAGGATCGCGAACGGCAGCGCGAGAATCGCGACGCCATACACCAGATACACCAGGTTGGACTGCGTGGGCGTCAAGACTCCGACGATCTCGGAGATGGACTTTTCGAGTGCGACCCACTCGTTTCGGGTGATCAACGAGCTGGTGATTACCGCGGCCAGGAAGATCGCGGCAAACACCAGCCGCAGGATGTCGTTCGTGCGCCGGGTCAGTGGCTGAAGCAAGCTGCCCGACACCGTGATGTCGCGCCCGTCGACCCGCATGTCTCCAGCATTTTTGCACGTCGGCGTGCCGCAAACGCGTATTAGGCCTCGCGCGTGGGCGCCGAGATCTGCGTGAGCCGCGACATGCCACGCAACATTTCCGAGCCCTGCACGGCCCAGCACCGTCGCTCCACCTCGTCGGCGCCTTCGATCGCGGCGGCGGAACACAGCACCCGGCCGTCAAAGTCCTTGGCCCGGTCCGCCAACCGCGCCGCCTCGTTGACGGCGTCGCCCACAACCGTGTACTCGTATCGATTCTCCGCACCGATGTTGCCTGCGAACACCGGCCCCGCCGATACTCCGATGCCGAAGTCGACACCGAGTCGATGCAAGTCGGTGGCCAGTGCCCGCGCGGTCGCCAGCGCCGCTGACGCGGGATCGTCGGTGCGCAACGGTGCGCCGAAGACTGCCAGCGCGGCGTCGCCCTGAAACTTGTTGATCAGACCGCGCCGCTCGTCTACTGCCGCCACGACGATTTGGAAGAATTCGTTCAGGACTACTGCCACCTCGTGGGGCTCACGGGTCGACGTCAGCTGCGTCGAACCCACCAGATCGATGAATAGGACCGCGACATCCCGCTCGTCCCCAGACAGCGATTCGTTGTCCTCAATCGCGCGGCGGACCACATCTTCGCCGACATGACGGCCGAACAGATCCCGCAGTTGGTCGCGTTCCCGCAAGCCGGCGACCATGCGATTGAATCCCAATTGAAGTTGCCCGATTTCGGACCGCTCATAGACGTCGATCGCGTGGTCGATGTGCCCCCGTTCCACCTCACCCATTGCGCCGACGACCTCATGCAGCGGATCCGAAATCGACGACGACACCAAGATCATCGCGCGGAATCCCAGGATGACGGCGACGAGCGCAAGCACCATCACGGGCACCTCGATCGGCGCGTCGGCTGAGACGATCCAGCCCTTGGCGCGCAACACGACGAGCACCACGATGCCCGCGCCGGGGAGGGCGGAACACATCGCCCACATCAGGATCAACCGGGCGCGCACTCCCGGCGCCCTCTCGGCGTGGTCGAAATCCACTGTGGCGGCGACCATCAGGGCGCGCAAAGGACGTTGGGTGAACAGAAAGCCCGTACACACCGTCGCCGTTGCGCCAAAACCAATTGACGAAACGATCAGGGTCATGACTCGGGGACCGCCGTCGACGTTCAACGGAATCACCACAACGGCTGCGACAGCCCATGGCGTCAGCAGGATTACAGATTGACGCCGGGTGACATTCAGGGATTTGCGCGGCGGCGCCGCGCTCGGTTCGTGATCCGGATCAGGTCGGTGGAGAGCAAGGGCGACCAATGCTATGCCGCCAACGGTGACGCTGACGGTTCCGACGACCACAACCGCCACTGCCGCGATCAGGTTCTTCATGCTCAGCACGGCTTGCGCGCCGATGACCGCTTCGTCGCTCACCGAGATGACGATCGCGATGACTTCGGCCGACGTCAGAAGGTAAGCGAACGCCAGACCTGCCGCGTACCGAACGAGCAGGCTGCGTGGCCTCACATTTTGGAAGGTATCAGTCGCTGGCCGGTAGCGGCTTTGCTTCCTTCAAGGTCAGGGCGGTGGTTCCGATGCTCAGCGTCCCCGCTCCTGCCTTGGTGACGAGCACTTCTGCGCCGGTCTCGTCGACGTAGCGCTTGCCCATCGCGTTGCCTGCGGAGAAGTCCGGATTCAGCGTTGCGTCGGCGGACTTGTCGGCGTCAATCGGCACCATCGGGACCCCACCTGCGCGCAGGTCGTCGAGGCTGTCGGCGCTGCGTACGACGATCACCTGCGTGTCGCAGACCTGGCTCTGCAGCCGTGTGCCGTTCTTGATCATGTTCGGCTCCTAAACATTTCGTGCTCCTCACGTCCGCGTTTCAGTTCGTCGATCAGTTCGCGGCGAAGCACCTTGCCGGTCGCGTTGGTCGGCAGCTCATCACGGAAGACCACCCGATCGGGTGTGCGTGATCCACGTAGGTGCGCCCGCACGTGCTCGCGCAGCTCGTCGGGGTCTGGTACAGCGCCATCGGCGGCCACCACCACGGCGACGATGATTTGGCCCCATTCGGGATCCTCGGGGCCGACGACCACACAATCACGTACCGAGGGATGCTCGACGAGGACATCCTCGATTTCGGCGGGGGCGATGTTCTCGCCGCCGCGGATGATCGTGTCGTCGGAACGGCCGCCGATGAACAGGTAGCCGGCCTCGTCAAGCATCGCAACGTCCTTGGTGGGGAACCATCCGTCGGCGTCCAGCACCGAGCCGATATCGGCATAGCGTCCCGACACCTGTTCACCGCGCACGAACAGCTCACCGGTCTGGCCCGGGTCAAGGACCGTGCCGTCCTCGCCGCGGATCTGCACCTCGACGCTGGGCACGGGTTGTCCGACCGATCCGAGCCGCCGAGCCACCGCATCGTCGGAGGCGCCGAGCGCGGCCCGGTGGTCGTCGGGGGTGAGCACCGCGATCGTCGAGCTGGTCTCGGTGAGTCCGTAAGCGTTAACGAAGCCGACGTCGGGCAGCAGACCAAGAGCCTTGCGTACCAAGGGAAGAGCGACCTTCGAGCCACCGTAGGCCAGGTTGCGCAAGGTCGGTAGTTCGACAGCATCGGTCTCGAGCACGGACACGATGCGGTCCAGCATGGTCGGCACCACGGTCGCCGTCGTAACGCCCTCGACGCGCACAAGGCGGACCCATTCGCTGGCGTCGAACTGCCGCAGATAGACGATCTTTCGGCCCGCGTAGAGGTTAGATAGCGCGGCCGAGACACCGGCGATGTGATACGGCGGCACACAGATCAGCGCCGCGTCATTGGGGTCCGCGGCATCGAACTCGACCGTTCCGGTCACGTAGCTGGTCAGGTTGTTGTGAGTCAGCTCAACGGCTTTCGGCTGCGAGGTGGTGCCCGAGGTGAAAAGCACCACCGCGACATCGTCCGGGTCGGGGAACTCGGCCGCAGGCTCGGCCCTGCGCGCGGCCGCGACGAACTCGTCGGAGGAGATCACCTGTTTGCCTGCACCGGCGACGACATCGCGGTATTCGGCGTCGGCGACAACGAGCGGGGTCGGGAGGCGGTCGATCAACTGCCGCAGGCCGTCCTCGCTGAGCCGGTAATTCAGCGGGGTGAACGCGACCCCCGCCCTTGCCGAGGAAAACATCAGCAGCGGCAACATCGCTCCGCCGGTGCCGACATAGGCGGCGTGCTGTGCGCCCGATGCCGCGATGACTCCGGCACCGCCGTCGGCGAGCACGCTCAGTTCATTTGTGGTCAGCCGCATCTCGCCAGACACGACCGCGATTCGGTCCGGATTCGATGACGCCGCCATTTCCAGCAGCAACGAGATACTCATAGCTTGTCGACGAAGATATCAAGGATGGGGTCGTCGCCGCCGCCATAGCGGGACACGTCGGACACCCCGGTTTCGGCCAGCACCGCGGAGTCGATGAAGCATTTGCCGTTGACGTCCGCGGGGGGACGGGACAGGATCTCGACCGCGGCGTCGGCCATGATCTGCGGGCTGCGCGATCGAGCGGCCATCTGGTCTCCGTCGGCGAGATTGGTCACCGCGGCCGTCGCGATGTACGTCTCGGGCCACAGGCAGGAGAAGCCGATGCCTGCGTCGGCATACTCCTCGGCCCAGCCCAGCGACAGCAACGTCATCCCGTACTTGGACAGCGTGTAGGACGGATGAGTGCCCAGCCAGTGCGGATTCATGTTCAGCGGCGGCGCGAGGGTCACCACGTGGGCGTTCGCCGACTTGCGCAGGTGGGGCAGGGCGGCCTTCGTGAGCAGGAATGTGCCTCGGACGTTGATGTCCATCATCAGGTCGAACTTCTTGGCCGACAGTTCCTCGGTCGGTTCGGTCGCGATGGCGCTGGCGTTGTTGATCACGATGTCGACGCCGCCGAAATGCTCGACGGCGGTGTCCACCGCCCGCTGAACGTCTTCTTCCTTGCGGACGTCACCGACCACCGCGACGCCCGTGCCGCCCGCGGCCTCGACGTCGGCGACCGCGGTGTAGACGGTGCCTGCCAGCTTGGGATGCGGTTCCGCCGTCTTGGCCAGCAGCACCACGTTCGCGCCGTGGCTGGCGACGCCGAGCGCGATGGCCAGCCCAATGCCGCGGCTGCCGCCCGAGACGACGAGCGTGCGGTCAGTGAACGTGGACATGGGCCTCCTCGGACGCCGCCCCTTGATGGTAGTGGCATTCTCATTTTACGCGAGTGCCATAATCGCTGTGTACGGGGCCTTCGGTCGCGGTGAGAGGGTCCGGGCGGGTGCTACTGCGTGCATGTTTCCGGTGTGCGGTATTGGCATTCTCATTTTCTGCAAGTACGTTATCCAGTGATGACCGAGCCAGTGCAGACCCCCTCCGGCATCCCGCTCGAGCCCGTCTACGGACCGGCCGAGCTCGCCGGCGACCCTCCCGCGCCCGGCGAGTATCCGTTTACCCGGGGCAACTTCGCGAGCGGGTATCGCGGCAAGACGTGGACGTTTCGCCAGTATTCGGGATTCGGCACGGCCGAGGAGTCAAACCGCCGTTACCGCTACCTGCTGGATCAGGGCGGGACCGGGTTGTCGGTGGCGCTGGATCTGCCCACCCAGTGCGGCTATGACTCCGACGATCCAGAGTTCGGTGAGGAAGTCGGACGCGTCGGTGTCGCCGTCGACACCCTTGCCGACGCCGAGGTGCTGTTCGACGGCATCCCACTGGACAAGATCAGCACCAGCTTCACCATCAACGGCACAGCGGCGATCCTGTTGGCCTTCTACGTCGCGGCCGCGGAGAAAAAGGGTGTGCCGCGGGCCAAGCTCACGGGCACCATCCAGAACGACATCCTCAAGGAGTACGCGTCTCGCGGGACGTGGATCTGGCCGCCGGAGCCGTCGCTACGCCTGATCGCTGACACCATCGAGTTCTGCGCGGCCGAGGTACCCCGGTTCAACGCGATCTCGGTGGCCGGTGCGCACTTCCGCGACGCCGGCGCGAACGCAGTTCAGGAGATGGCCTTCACGCTCGCCGACGGCGTGACCTACTGCGACACCGTCGTCGAGCGCGGCCGGATGACCATCGACCAGTTCGCGCCGCAGATTTCGTTCTTCTTCTACACCCACGGCGACTTCTTCGAGGAGATCGCCAAGTACCGGGCAGGCCGCAGGCGGTGGGCGACGATCGTCCGCGAACGCTACGGCGCGACAACGGACAAGGCGTCGATGTTCCGCTTCGGCTGTGTCGCGGGCGGCGCCTCGCTGTATGCGCCGCAGGCCCAGAACAACCTCGTCCGGGTGGCCTACGAGGCCATGGCCGCGGTGTTGGGCGGCGTGCAGTCGATGTTCACCGCCGCCTGGGACGAGCCGTTCGCGCTGCCCAGCGAGGAGTCCGCGACGCTGGCGCTGCGCACCCAGCAGATCCTGGCCTACGAGACCGGCGTCACGAAGGTCGCCGATCCGCTGGGCGGGTCCTATTTCGTCGAGGCGCTCACCGACGCCACTGAGGCCAAGATCATCGAGATCATGGACGACCTCGAGAAGCACGGCGGCATGGTGCGATCCATCGAGGACGGCTACCTGCAGGGCCTGATCGCCGACGAGGCGTTCAAGATCCACCACGAGATCGAATCGGGCGAACGTCCGGTGGTTGGCGTGAACAGGTTCGTCGCCGACGAGCCGGCGCCCGATATCGACACCTATGAACTGGATGCGGAGGGCCGCGACCTCCAGCTGAAGCGACTGTCCAAGGTCAAGGCGGAGCGGGATCCCGCAGCCGTTGCGGCCAGTCTCGCGGCCTTGGCCACCGGGGCGGAGGGGACCGACAACCTGATGCACAAGCTGATCGACTGCGCCAACGCATACTGCACTGTTGGCGAGATGGTCTCCGCACTCAAGGCCGTGTGGGGCGAGTTCCAGCAGCCGGTGGTGTTCTAGATGGCCACCCGTGTTCTCGTCGCGAAACCCGGTCTCGACGGCCATGACCGCGGCGCCAAGATCGTCGCCCGCACGCTGCGCGATGCGGGTTTCGAGGTGATCTACACCGGCATCCGGCAGCGCATCGAGGACATCGTGTCGATCGCGCTGCAGGAAGACGTTGCGCTGGTGGGGCTTTCGATCCTGTCCGGCGCGCATGTAGCCCTGACTACTCGCACCGTCGACGCGCTGCGGGCCGCCGACGCCGGCGACATCGCGGTTGTCGTCGGTGGCACGATCCCACAAGCAGACGTGCCCAAGTTGTTGGAGGCCGGTGCCGCAGCTGTCTTTCCCACGGGCACACCGTTGGAGGTCCTTGTCCAAGAGGTGCGCAAGCTGACGTCCGAGAAGGTGGACTGATATGCGCCTTGGCGTGATGGTCGGGGCCGAGCGCGGCGATATGGCCCGCAAGGTCAAGAAGTTGCTCGAGGACATCGAGTGGGCGGAGGGCGCTGGTTTCGACACCGCGTGGATGCCTCAGGTGCCCAACGACTTCGACTGCCTCACCATGGTGGCGCTGATGGGCGCGCGCACGTCGCGCATCGAGCTCGGCACGGCGGTAGTGCCGCTGCAGGCGCAGCATCCGATCGCGCTTGCGCGCCAGGCGCTGTCGGTCCACGCCGGCACCGGCGGGCGACTGGCGCTTGGCGTCGGGCCGTCGCATCACTGGATCGTGCGCGACATGCTCGGCATCCCGTACGAGAAGCCCGCGGCATACACCCGCGACTACCTCGAGGTGCTCAGCGCCGCGGTGGCCGGACCCGGCGAGGTGGATGTGGAGAACGAGTCGTTCACCGTGCACAACCCGACTGTCCTCGGTGCGCAGTCGCCGATGCCGGTGCTGGTGGCCGCGCTCGGGCCGGTAATGCTGCAGATCGCAGGCGAACTCGCCGACGGGACGGTGTTGTGGATGGCCGACGAGCGTGCGATCGGAGATCACATTGCGCCGCGGATCACCAAGGCCGCCGACAACGCGGGCCGCCGGGCACCGCGCATCGTCGCGGGCATTCCGGTGTGTCTGTGCGCCAATTCCGAGATCGACGCCGCCAAGGAGCGCGCGAACCGCATTCTGGCAGAGGCTGAGACGTCGCCCAACTATCAGAAGCTGCTCGATCGCGGTGACGCGCGCGATGTCGGTGACCTGACGGCGGCAGGCGACGAGGAGGCGATACTGGCGCGGTTCAAGAAGTTCGCCGATGCAGGCGTCACGGATCTGTCGGTACGGCTTCTCCCTATCGGCGAGACGCGCGACGAGCTGATCGCATCGAAATACCGTACCCGCGAAGTTGTTTCGCAGTTGGCGGTGGAGGTTCGGTGAGCGCCCCCCTCGCGGGGATCCGCATTCTCGAAGTCGGCGTGATGCTGGCAGGCCCGTACGCGACCATGCTGCTGGCCGACCTCGGCGCAGAAGTCATCAAGATCGAGCCGCCGGGCGGCGAGATCTCACGCCAGGTCAGCGACAGCTACTTCGCCAGTCTGAACCGCAACAAGCAGAGTGTGTGTCTGGATTTGCTGTCAGAGGCAGGGCAGCAGCGACTGGGCGAACTCGTCGCGAATTCGCATGCGCTGCTTGTGAACATGAAGCCATCGGCGATCAAACGACTCGGCCTCACCTACGAGGCATTGCGGAAGTTCAATGAACGCATCGTCTGCGTTGCGTTGACGGGTTTCGGATTGGACGGCGGCGACGACCCCGCGTTTGACTACGTCATCCAGGCGGCGACGGGTGTCGCAGCGATGACGGGCGATCCGTCCGGGCCGCCGATGTTGCCGGGGTACTCGTCTGCCGACAACTCGACTGGGCTGGCCGCGGCGCTGGGATTGCTCGCGCAGATCGTGTCGGGTCGCGGTGGGCAAGTGGATGTATCGCTGCGCGACGTCATGCTGTCGCAGCTTAACTACCGGGCGTCGGCGTACCTCAACGACGGTGCCGCGCCGCAGCGGTACCCGTTCGGCGCGCATTCGTACTACGTTCCGGCACAGCTGTTTCGGACCGCGGACGGGGTGTTGGCTTTGTTCATCACCCACGATGCGTTTTGGCGGTCTTTTGCCGGCGAGGCAGGTATCGATGGCTTCCCGACGATGGCCGAACGGGCGGCGAACCGAGACGCGGTGCTGGCCGTTGTGACCGCTGCGCTGGCAACAGATAGCGCGGCGAACTGGGAGTCGCGACTGCGCCCGCTCGGGATTCCCGCCGCGGCTGTCCGTACGCTGCCGGAAGCGCTTGAGGCGACACCCGCGGCCATCGTCACAGCAGGTGAGTTCCGCTTGGTTGGCAGTCCCATCCACATCGACGGGTACGAACCCGACTATCGCAACCCGCCGAGCCTCGACGAGCACGCGGACGTCACGGTTCAGTCGACTCAATCGTCATAGCAGACGCCGACAGTCTCCGTATCCGGCACGGCCTGGCAGGTCAGCACGTACCCCTCTTCGACCTCGTCCTCTTCAAGGGCGTCGTTCACCCGCATCGTGGCGTGGCCTTCGGTCAGCATGGCCATGCATGTCCCGCAGTTGCCTGCTTCACAGGAGAACGGAGGGTTCAGGCCGGCACGCCGGGCGCTCTCCAGAAGGGTTTCGCCGGCCACCTGGGGCACGGTCACCTTCTTGCGATCGAGCACGATTGTGACTTGCCTGCCAGGCTCTCCGGCGGACGAAGTCGACACCGGTTCTGCCGTCATCAAGCCCCTCCTGGCATCTGCATTCTGACAAATAGAGAATACCATTCTCCATAAGTGATACGCTATTCTCCATCGTAACGTGAACTGACGACGGCCAGTGAGGACAGGGTGTGAGTGAGCCGATCGCGCTCGCCTTCGAGGAGCGTGAATACACGCTGCCGCAGCTCGATGCCCTCGCCAACGGCATGGCAACAGTGCTCGAACACCGCGGCGTGCGGCCGGGAGAACGCGTCGCCCTGATGTCGTCCAACCGGCCGGAGTTCGTGATCGGGCTGCTGGCGATATGGCGGCTCGGTGCGTCGGCAGTCTTGCTGAGCCCGGCGTGGAAGCGGGCCGAAGTCGAGAACGCGCTGGCGCTGACCGCGCCGTCGAACGCGGTCGGCGACCATCCGCTGCTCGCCGAGTTGATGCCGCTGCTGTCACTGGACGAGGCGATCATCCCCGGGCAGCGGACGTTCGAATCCCCTTCACCCGAATCCGATGCGCTGTTCGTGTTCAGCTCGGGGACGACGGGCATGCCCAAGGCGGTACGTCACACCCACGGGTCGTTCGCCGCCGCCGTGCGGCACTGGCGTGACGCGCTACACCTGTCGTCGGCTGACCGGATGCAGATCATGACCCCGCCGTCACACATCCTCGGGTTGCTCAACATCGTGATGGCGCTGGAAACCGGCGCATGGATCCGACTGCACCGCCGCTTCGACATCGACCTGATGCTGCACCACATCGAGACCGACCGGATCACCATCGAGATGGCCGTCGCACCAATCGCTTTGGCGCTGGCCGCCCATCCGAAACTGGAAAGCTACGACCTGTCGTCGCTGCGCTACATCATGTGGTGCGCGACCCCCGTCACGCCGAGTGTCGCCGAGGCCGTCACCCAGCGAACGGGCGTGAACTGGGTGACCGCATATGGGACCAGCGAGTTGGTGGTCATCGCCTGCAATGAGATCGAGGGCGCGCGGCTCGACACCGTCGGACGGCCGGTGCCAGAGGTTCGCCTACGCATCGTGTCGCTGGAGGACGGCGAACCGCTGTCGCCGGGTGCAGTGGGTGAGATCCAGGTGCGCTCGGATTCGGTGATGGCGGGCTACCTGCCGGATTCGGCTACAGCCGAGGCATTTTCGGAAGGCTGGTACCGGACGGGAGATGTCGGATACCTCGACGTTGACGGCTGGCTACGGATCACCGACCGAGCCAAGGAAATGATCAAGGTGCGGGGCTTTCAGGTCGCGCCAGCCGAGATCGAGGCCGTGCTGCACGGGCATTCCGCCGTCGAGGACTGCGCGGTGTTCGGGGTCCCCGACGCCGCGAACGGAGAGGCCGTCGTCGCCGCGGTCACGACATGTCGGCCGGTTGAGGCTGACGAGCTCATCGCGCTCGTTGGGGACCGACTGGCGTCGTACAAGCGACCGAACCGAGTGGTGTTCGTTGACGAAATACCGCGGCTGCCATCGGGCAAGGTATTGCGAAGAGTGTTTAAGGAGCGTGCGTGGACGTCCGTCTGACCAGTGAACAGCAGCAGCTGCGGGAGGCCGCGGCCAAGCTGGCCGACGATCTCGGGCCGGGGTCGGTCGCAGACCTCGACGACGCGAATCGGCTCACCCGGCTGGAGAAGGCCGTCGACGCCACGGGGTTTCGCACGCTGCGGTCCGACGGTGCATCCGGGGTCGAGGTCGCCATCGTCGCAGAGGAGTTCGCACGGGGCCTGATCGACGTGCCATTCCTCGGACCGGTGCTCGCCGACGACCTGAGGCGGGTGCTCGGTCGCGAGCCGTCCGCACCAATCGAGGAGCGGGAGTCGGTCGACCTGACGAGAAGCGTGGCCGCAGTGGTCGAGTCGCCTGCCGAGCTGGGTGGGCTCTCCGAGGACGGCGCGGGACGCTGGCGTGCCCTGGCGCTGGCCGTCACCTGCGCCGACTTGGTCGGTGCCGCCCGCGGCACGCATGCGCTGGCCTGTGAGTACGCCAAGGTCCGCGAACAGTACGGCGCGACCATCGGCTCCTATCAGGCCGTCGGGCATCTGCTCGCCGAGAGCCTCGCCCTGATCGAGGGATCGATCAGCGTATTGCGCCACGCTGCATGGGCCGTCGACGAACTTCCTTTCGCTGAGGCAATCGAGGCGGCGAAAGTGGCCAAGATCTACTGTGCGCGTGCAGCGCTGACTGTCTGCGAGACGTCGATCCAGGTCCACGGCGGCATCGGCAACACGTGGGAATGCCTCGCGCACGTCTACCTGCGCCGGGTGCTGACGGCCACCGAGATGTGGCCGGTGAAGCTGGAGGAGCTGTCCATTGGACTTTCGTGATTCGCCGGAGGAAGCCGCGTTCCGGGAGAGGTTGCGCGGCTGGTTGGTCGAACAGAAGGGCAAGTTCCCGACGTCGGGCGACGAGTACTGGGCCGCCCAGGGCGACTGGCATCAAGCGCTATACGGTGCTGGCTTTTTCGGCACGTCGTGGCCGAAGGAGTATGGCGGGCAGGATCTTCCGCCGGTCTACGACGTTATTGTCGACGAGGAGATCGCGAAGGCGGGCGCTGCAGCGCGGCCCAGCCTCGGCTACCTCGTCGTCGCCTTCGGCCATCACGGCAGCAAGGAGCTGCGGCAGCGATTCCTGCCCGGCATGATCGACGGGACCGAGCGCTGGTGCCAGGGCTTTTCCGAGCCAGGCGCAGGGTCGGACTTGGCGTCGCTGACGACCACCGCCACTCGCGAGGGTGACGAGTACGTCATTCATGGCCACAAGATCTGGACCAGCTACTCCGACGTCGCCGACTGGTGTCTGCTGCTCGCGCGCACCGACAAGGACGTGGCCAAGCATCGCGGCATCACGGCGTTCATCGTCTCGATGCACCAGCCCGGCGTCGAGCAGCGGCCGCTGAAGATGATCAGTGGCGTCACCAAGGAATTCGGTCAGGTGGCCTTCGACGGCGCCCGCGTTCCCGCCGATCAGATGGTGGGTGCGCCGGGGGATGGCTGGAAGATTGCAATGACCGTCGTCAGCCATGAGCGCGAACCGTCCACGCTGGGATTCTCGGCTCGGTACGGGAAGCTGGTGCGCCAGTTGGCATCCCGGGTCGACGGTGCGACACCCGAAGAACTGTCCTGGGCGTGGGTGCAGACCGAGATGTTGCGACTACATGTGCGGCGTCGATTGTCCGAACAACTCGACGGCATCACCCACGGCCCGCAGGGATCGCTCGACAAGCTGTTGATGACGTGGGTCGAGCAGTCCGTCGGCCACGCCGCGCTGGCAACCGTCGGCACCGGCGATCCCGAGTTGTTCGGTGCCTACATGTACAGCCGCGCGCAGAGCGTGATGGGCGGCACTTCACAAATCCAGAAGAACATCATCGCTTCGCGCATTCTTGGACTAGGAGTCTAAATGTACGACATGCCAGAGGAAATCGACGTCAAGGCCGACGGCGCCCTGCGCATCATCACGCTCAATCGCCCCGACGCCCTCAACGCGGTCAACGACAACCTGCACGTGGGCCTGGCCAAGATCTGGGAGGCACTCAACGAGGACACCGGTGCGCGGGCGGCAGTGATCACCGGTGCGGGGCGGGCGTTCTCGGCAGGCGGCGACTTCAACTACCTCGACGAGCTTCGTAACGACGAGGCGCTGCGGCAAAAGACGATCAAGCACGGCCGCGACCTCGTCATCGGCATGCTGCGCTGCCGCATCCCCGTGATCGCCGCGGTAAACGGGCCGGCGGTGGGGCTCGGCTGCAGCCTGGCGGCGCTGTCCGACATCGTCTACATCGCCGAGACCGCGCACTTCGCCGACCCGCACGTGCAGATCGGGCTGGTGGCCGCTGACGGTGGTCCGCTGGTCTGGGGTTCGCAGATCAGCCTGTTGCAGGCCAAGGAGTTCGCCTTGACCGGCGTGCGGATCAAGGCCCAACGGGCGGCTGACCTGGGGCTGGCCAATCACGTCGTCGCCGACCCGCTTGCCGAGGCGATCGCGTGCGCGAAGAAGATCCTGGAGCTGCCGCAGCAGGCCGTCGAGGCGACGAAGCGGTTGATGAACTTACAGCTGGAGAAGGCCGTGATGGCTTCGCTGGACTACGCGAACCTCGCCGAGTACGTGTCCTTCGGGACCGCTGACTTCAACAAGATCGTCGATGGGCTCATCGCCAAGGGGAAGTAGTAATTCCGTCTGCTCGCGCTTAACGGCTGAGTTCTTCCGAGCGCTGGATGGTTCCGGTGATACCGCTCGCATCCTGATGCGCCAGCAGGACGGCGGCGTTGGCCATCGCCTCCGGCGGCTCGACCATCTCGGGCGGGATCTCCACACCACCGCCACCGGCGTGCCAGCCCTCGGTCAGCACGACACGCGACGGGCTCAGACAGTTCACGGCGATGTTGTCGGCCTTCAGATCCGAGGCCAGCCCGAGGTACAACCGTTCGGCGCCTGCCTTCGACACCCAGTAGGCATTCGAGCCGTGCTCGATCATGCCGACGCCGGTGGTGGTGATCGCGATCAGCGACCCGCCACCGCGCGCCTTCACGTGCGGGATGACGGCCTTCGTCACCAGAAAGACGCCAGTCAGGTTGACGTTCATACACAGCTGCCACCGCTTGAGCGGCGTCGACTCGATCGGCCCGAGCCACAGCACACCCGCATTCGCGACGAGAACGTCGATACCGCCGAACTCCGAAACCGTATGAGCTACAGCGGCTTCCACCGACTCCTCGCTGGTGACATCGCACGACACTGCCAATGCCCGCCCGCCCGCTGACGTGATGCGATCGGCGACGGCATGGATCGTGCCCGGCACCTTGCCCACTTGCTCGGAACGCGCGGCGACTGCAACCGCAGCTCCCTCGCCGGCCAGCGCCTCGGCGACCGTCGCCCCGATGCCGCGGCTGGCACCGGCGACGAAGGCGACCTTCCCACCGAGGGTCATCTCGGCGGGAACCGCAGCGCGCCGTCGAGGCGGATGATCTCTCCATTCAGATAGTCGTTTTCGATGATGCTCTGTGCCAACTGTGCGTACTCGGTCGAGCGGCCCATGCGCTTCGGGAACGGGATCTGCGGTGCCCAGTACTGCTCGAGCTGGTCAGCCGCCTTGCCGTACGCCGGCGTGTTGATGGTGCCGGGCGCGATTGTCACGACGCGGATGCCCAGCGGCGAAAGGTCGCGGGCGGCGACGAGCGTCATGCCAAGCACACCGCCCTTGGCGGCCGCGTAGGGGAGCTGTCCGATCTGGCCCTCGTAGCCTGCGATCGACGCGGTGTTGACGATCACGCCGCGGGCACCCTCTTCCAGCGGCTCCGACTTCGCGATCTCGGCAGCAGACAGCCGCATCACGTTGAAGACCGCGGTCAGGTAAAACTCGATCGTCTTCTTGAAGCCGTCGAGATCGAGCGGCGAGCCGTCCTTACCGATCAGGCGCCCGCCGCTGGCGGGACCGCCGTGGGTGTCGACGGAGATCCGCAGGGGAGCCAGCGACGCCGCCTCGGCGATGGCCGCGTTGACCGACTCCTCCGAGGTGGCGTCGGTGGGCACGTAGCGCACGCCAAGCTCACTCTCGAGCGCCTTGCCCTTGTCATCGGCGAGGTCGGCGACCACCACCTTGGCCCCAGCGGCGTGCAGACGCCGGACGGTCGCCTCGCCAAGGCCACCCGCACCCCCGACGACGATCGCCGAGCTACCTGCGATTTGCATGCTGCTTCCCCTTCTTGCAACTGACACTCTCGAACTGAGAGAATAGCATTCTCATACGCTGAAACGGAGAAACCCGTCGGCACACTTCGAATCGGATGACCATCGACGAGCTCATCGCTCGGCCGCACAGCGGGATGCGCCCGAGCGGCCGGAAAGCTGTTGAGCCTCGTTGAAAGTCCCACGCCGCAAGGAGGTTCTCGACGCACTCGGGGCGACCGGCCCGCCCCGCATTGTCGGCGTGACAGGCCCACCGGGCGCAGGGAAATCGACGACGGTCGGGGCGCTCGTCAGTGCATACCGCGAACGGGACATGCGGGTCGCGGTGCTCGCCGTCGACCCGTCATCGCCCTATAGCGGGGGAGCGCTGCTCGGTGACCGGATCCGAATGGCCGCACATATCAATGATCCCGATGTGCTCATCCGCTCAGTTGCGACGCGTGGGCACCTTGGCGGCTTGGCGGCGGCGGTGCCTGCCGCGATCCGGCTGCTTGCGGCGTTGTCGTACGACCTGATCGTGCTGGAGACCGTCGGCGTCGGACAGTCGGAGATCGAGATCGCTGCGATCGCGGACCCGAGGGTGGTGATCTTCAATCCCGGTGCGGGCGACGCCATCCAGGCAGCCAAGGCGGGACTCCTCGAAGTCGCCGATATCGTCGTCGTGAACAAAGCCGACCGGGACGGAGCCGATCAGACGGTCCGCGACCTGCACGCCGAGACCAGGGCGCCGATCCTGAAACTCGTTGCCGCCCAGGGCGAAGGCATACCGGAGCTGGTTGAGGCGATCGACGAATTTCACCGCTCCGACACACCTGAGCGGCGCGCCGCGCGTGCCCGTGCGCAGATCCTGTCGCTGGCGCAGACGCAGCTGCGCAGCCATCCCGAAGTGGATCGCCTGTCCGAAGCGGTCGCCGAGGGTCGATGCGATCCCTACACTGCGGCGGCACAACTCTTCGCCATTCCCGTAGAACCGTCGCAAACCGGAAAGGTCAACGATGCCAACAAGTGAAGTGCTCGCGATCATCGGTGTCGGGGGCATGGGCGTCGCCGTGGCCCGCCGGATGGGCGCGGGACGTGTCGTCGTTCTCGGAGATGTGAACACCACGCAGGTCGACAGCGTTGCCAGTCAGTTGACCGATGACGGTCATCACGTCGTGACGGGCCACGTCGATGTCACATCGCGGGAGTCGGTCACCGAATTCGCGCGTTTGGCCGCCTCGTCCGGTCGCGTGTCCTCGGTTGTTCACACCGCCGGTCTGTCGCCCCAGCAGGCCCCAGCGGAAGTGATACTCGCCGTGGATCTTCTTGGCGTCGCATTGACCCTGGAAGTGTTCGGCGACGTAATCGAGCCTGCTGGGGCCGGCGTCGTGATTTCCAGCATGGCGGGCCACTTCCAGCCGCATATACCGCCAGATGTCGAGCAGCAGTTGGCAACCGCACCCGCCGACGAACTTCTCGGTTTGCCTGCATGCTCGCCCGCGGCGATCACGAGCAGCGAAGCGGCATATCCATTCGCCAAGCGTGCCAATCAACTTCGGGTGGCCGCCGCCGCGTCGCAATGGGGCCTTCGCGGCGCCAGAATCAATTCCATCAGCCCTGGCGTCATCGCGACGGCGATGGGACGACGCGAACTCGCTGGGCCGTCGGGCGATGCCATGCGCTCCATGGTCAACGCTTCTGGCGTCCGACGATTCGGCACACCGGACGACATCGCCGCCGCAGCCGAATTCCTGCTCAGTCCCGCGGCCGGATTTATCACTGGGGTCGACTTGTTGGTTGACGGTGGCGTGGTCGCGGCCGTCCGAACCGGAACGCTTGACCTAGCGACCTCTGCGGGTTGACGCGGGCAGATTGAGCATCCGGCGCGTCATTTCTTTCAACTGAACGCGCAGGGTCTCGCCGTCGACATCGGCGAGCAGCGGGTGCATGACGGCGACACTGATCGCGCTCGACAGCATGGCCGCGTGCAGGCGCGCCTCGACTCCGGCCTCCGTGCCGAGCAGGGCCGCGTAGAGGCGTTCGATGAACTGCTGAAACGGTTCGTACTCGGCCTGCAGACGAATGATGACCGGATCGAACATCGGAACGCTGAATGCGCCGCGGCGATCGATGGCCTGCTCGATCATCCGGTCGAGCAGAACCTCTCGCGCCCGCAGGGGATGCCCCTCCGCTTCGGCCGCCTCGAGCGCATCCTCGAGCCTGCTCATCTCCCGTTCGGTGATCGCGATGACGATCTCTTCCTTCGTCTTGAACTGGCGGTACACCGCCGCCTTCGTCACGCCCATCGCGTCGGCGATCATCTGCAGCGACGTCCCGCTCACGCCGCGCTCCGCAATCAGTTTCAGCGCTGCGTCCAGCACACGGGTTTGAGCCGCGGTGCGCGTGATCGCGCTGAACCTGCGCTCCTCCTGAGTGGACGTCACAGCGACGAGGGTAGCCGAGGATTGACCGCTTGGTTGCCGATCGGCTACCGTCCAAGTTGCCGATCGGCAACCAAGGCGATCTATGAAGAGGCTTCGACGATGAGACGCACTGACGGTGAGTTGATCCTTTTCTGGACACTGCCCGTGGTGGCGATTATTTGGGTATCCGCGTTCCTTCTGTTTCCCGGCTTCCTGCATCCAATGTCGCCGACGATGTCCGCAGACGAGGTCGCGTCCTTCTATCGCGATGACACCGCACGGATCCGCTACAGCATGATCTTGTTCAACTGGTTCGGCGTGGGCCTGATCCCCGTCGTGATCCTCTTGGCGATGCAGATCCGCCGGATGGCCCACCGCACGCCGATCCTGTCCTACAGCCTGATCGCCTGCGCAGGCGGCCCGCCAACGCTCTTCCTCATCGCGAACATGTTCTGGCTGCTCGGCGCCTTCCGCCCGGACCGCGCCCCCGAGCTGACGCAGTTGCTCAACGATCTCGCGTGGCTGACCTTCACCGTTCTGGTTCCCTATTTGATCGCGCAGTGCCTGCTGCTGGCGCTGGCAATCTACTGGGATCGGCAGGATCGACCGGTTTTCAAACCGTGGGTGGCACACTTCAATCTACTGATCGCGGCCGCGCTTGCACCTGCCGCCTTCACTGCGCTGGCGTCGACCGGGCCACTTGCCTGGGACGGCGTGTTGTCGTTCTGGGTCAAGAACATTGCGATCTTCGTATGGATCATCGTCATGGGAATCGTTCTCGGCCAGACGATTCGACGCCAGCGAGCACAGGACATGGTCAGAGCATGAGTCCGCCGACGTTGAAGCCTACGGAGTCGGTGACGACGCCAGACCCGCCCGCTGATTCACGGGTGAGCCTGTTCGTCTGGAACCTCCGTCACCATCCCAAGCGCGAGCTGTGGTTCGCGTGGTGGGTGATGGTGATCTTCTACCAGCTGTACGGCGTGCTGTTCTTCTTCGTCACTCGCGTCCAGCCTCCGCCAAGCCCCGCATGGGATACCGCGACGGTCGCGCAGTGGTTCGATGACCACGGCCTCGGTATTCGCGCAGGCTTCGGCGTGGTGTTTCTCGTCGCAGGAATGTGCGCGCCGATGAATGCCCTCCTCGCGTATTCGATGCGACGGATGTCAGTGAGTCGTCTGTTCGGGTACTCGTACTTGATCATCTATTCGTTGGCCGCCATCCCCGGCATGCTGGTGATGGCCATCGCGATGACCGTTGGTGCCCTTCGGCCGGACCGTGACCCCGAGTTGATTCACTGGCTCTACGATTTCGCGTTCCTGTCGTTCAGCGGAACCATGGGAGTGTTCATGATCGGCTCCTTGGTGTGGATGGTGGCGATTCTGCTCGACAAGAACCGCGTGTTTCCGAAGTGGTTCGGCTACCTCAGTCTGTGCAACGCGCTCACCGAAGTCGTCGTCGCGCCTGCGTGGATCTTTCATCGCGGCGCCTTCGCGTGGAACGGGGCGATCGCCTGGTGGATCAACATGGTTGTGTTCGTTCTCTACACGGGTGTCTTCATTGTGTTGTTGCGCAGGATGATTCAGCGCGAAGACTTCGGCACCGGTCCGCTACCTGAAGCCGTCCGATGACCAACCTCGCCGGCTCGCGGCCGCAACTCGATGAGAAGCCGACAAGGTTCGTGCCCGGACAGCCCGACATGTGGATGTTCGTTCTCTTCGAGTCGCTTCTCTTCACCGGGTACTTGTCGGTTTACCTGGTCTCCCGAACACAGAACGAGCAGCTCTACCTGCAGTCTCAGGCAGACTTGGATCTTCGCATCGGGGTCTTCAACACCATCGCCTTGCTGCTGAGCTCGTGGGCCGTCGCGCGTTGCGTCCAAGCGGCCCGCAACGGTGCGTACCGGTCTGCATTGATCAATGCCTTCTTGACGGTTTTCTTCGGGCTCGTGTTTCTGACCTCCAAGGTGCTGGAGTGGGTCAAGGAGATCCGAATGGGAAACACGTTCACCAGCAACGAGTTCTTTCAGCACTACTTCTTCCTGACCTCGATCCACTGCATACACGTGTTGATCGGGTTCGTCGTGCTTGGCGTTCTTGTCTACCAATTGTGGAGCCCGGCGAGGCGCTCCCAGCAGCTCGTCGAAACGTGCGCGACCTACTGGCACACCGTCGATTTCCTTTGGGTTCTGATCTTTGCGTTGCTCTACGTTGTGAGGTGACCTGTGAACACCACGTTCAACAAGAGACTGCTGATCGTCTGGTTGATCCTGACGTCGATGACGCTCGCGTACGTCTGGATTGATCACACCCTCGATCAGAACGGGACGCTACGAGCCAGCACCGTGGTCACCGTGAGTGCGATCGTGATCGCGCTCATCAAGGTGCGCATCATCTTTCGGGAGTTCATGGAGGTGCGGCATGCCCCCGCATTGCTGTGTCGCCTTACGGATGCCTGGGTAGTTCTCATCGCGGTCTGCCTTTTGGGCAGCTACTTCGTCGGCTCGGCGGTCTCCGGCTAGGAACGCGCTGATACGGCCAGGCCGGCGCGGTAGCCGAACACCATTGCGGGTCCAAGTGTCCCGCCGGCCCCTCCATATGCCTTACCGGTCGCGCCTGCCATGGCATTGCCTGCCGCGTACAGGCCGGGGATCGCGGAACCGTTGACATGCAGGACCCGGCCGTCGCGGTCCGTGCGCGGGCCGCCCTTGGTGCCCATGGCACCGATAGACACGGGGACCGCGTAGTACGGCGCGGTGTCGATGGGGCCCAGCGTCTTCCCGGCGGTGGTCGTCGCCTTGCCGTCACCCCAATACCCGTCGTAAGCACTTGCGCCGCGGCCGAAGTCGGGATCGGACTCGTGCGCGACGTTCTCGTTCCACTCGGCAAGCGTGCGCGCCAGACCGTCGGCGTCGATACCGGTCTTCTCGCCGAGTCCTGCCAGGTCCTTGGACGGCGAAAACCAGTCGGGAGCGGGGCCGTCCGGGTCGACCCCAAGGAACCCGTACCGCTTGAGATGCTGTGAGTCGAAGACGATCCACGCCGGATCGTTCGCGTACCCGTCGCGTGGATCGAGGTATTGGAACGGGCCGGCCATCGAGTTGTATTCGCCTGCCTCGTTGAGGAAACGCTTGCCGGCCCGGTTGACGATGATGCTTCGGGGGCGGGTCCGTTCGAGTCGGACGCTGCGGCTGCGCGGCTGGCCCTGGAAGGTGTCGCCGGGCAGCCGCACGATCGGCACCCACCACGCTTCACCCATGTTCGCCAGGTCGGCGCCGTGTGCCATTGCCATGCGAAGCCCGTCGCCGGTGTTGTTCGGCGGTGATACCGCGCCGCGCATGGGCCCGCGTAGATACGCCTCGACCAGTTGAGAGTCCCACTCGAATCCGCCCGTTGCCAGTACCACACCACGCTTGGCGCGCACACGGAAGTCCTTACCTTCGTGAGTGATACGTACGCCGGTGATTCCCAATGGATCGGCGACGAGCTCCACGGCGCGGGCGTTCGTCCTCGGTACCACACCGACATCCAACAGGCCCTTCAGCAGCCCCGCGATCAGCGCGGTGCCTGCCACGCAGTAGTCACCTGACTCGGTGTCGACCGACGCGTGGATGCGTGCTCGGGTCTCTGCATCGATGCCGACATTGCTGAAGTCCGCAGGGAACGCCGTGATGTGGTCCCGCAATTCGCCCAGCCGCGACAGATCGAACGGCTTGGCATTCAGCGACCGTCCGCCGGAGGGCCGGCCGCCTGGCAATTCCGGTTTGTAATCCGGGAAGCCCTCCGCGATTTCGAATCGTAGATCGCTGTGCTCCTCAACGAAATCCAGCATCTGCGCGCCGGTGCGGACGAATGTCTCCATCAAGTCGTCGTCCATGAACCCCAGCGACTGCGCGCGCAGATAGTCCATTGCGTCCTCGACCGGCAACTCTGCGTCGGTTGCGCGCTGATGTGCGGGAATCCAGACGATGCCACCCGAGACGGCCGTCGTGCCACCGACCGTCGCCGCCTTCTCGTAGACCTCCACAGCGGCGCCGTTGGTCGCCGCGGTGAGTGCGGCCGTCAACCCTGCACCGCCGCTTCCGAGCACGACTACGTCGACGTCGTGATCCCAGTCGGTCACGGTTTCATCCCTTCAGCTGAGAATCGTGGATAGTTCGTCGGCCGCCTTGATGACCGCGTCCCTGCCGTCCACGACCACGTCCTCCCGATGGGAGATGAGGTTGATGCACGTCGGCGGAGACGGCGGCCGACGCCGCACCGGCACGGCAAGGCCGTACGTGTTCGGCTCGACCTCGCCGTGCGTAATGACCCAACCCTGTTGTCGCGCTTGCGGAACGAGGTCTCGTTCGCCCGGGCGCGGCGGCATGCTGGCCAGCAGGGCGATCCCGGCCGCTCCCCGCTCCAGCGGATATCGGCTGCCCTCGTGAAAGGACAGCTGATAGAAGACGTTGCTCGGCACGATCACCGCGATCGCGACCTGCTGATCGCCCTCGGCGACAAGCAGTGACACCGTGGTGCCGAGTTCGTCGGCCAATCCGCGCAGTGTAGGCACGCTCAACTGCCGGGCGTTGTTGTCGAACGAAGCCCCCAACACGGCGAGTGCGGCGGCCGACCGGTACCGGCCGTCCTCTCCCTTGGCGACCATCCGGAACTGCGCCAGCGTGCTCAGCAGCCGGTATGCGATGGTCCGGTGAACGCCAATGTCGTCGGCGACCTGCTGGACCGTCAACCCGGTTGGGGATGTGGCGACCAACTGCAGGGCGGCCAAACCCCTGGCCAGGGTCTGCGAGCCGGGGGCACCGTTCGGTGCGGCGGTGCCGCTCGCGTGACTTACCGCAGCCATCGCGCCCCTTTCTTGACAGACGCACTCACGAGAGTGATGCTCTGACTATAGTGCACATGGATGTGCGATAAATGAGCAAAGTGCTTACAAAATACGAGAATTCGATTCTCGTCGTCAAGAGAGGGTGACGAGTGGCGGAGTTCGAGAGCGTCTGGAGCGACCTTCAGGGCGTCCCGTTCTCGCAGGACTATCTCGACGCGGGGGGTGTGCGCACCCGCTACCTGCACGCAGGCGACCCCGGCAGGCCTGCACTGGTGTTTCTTCACGGTTCCGGTGGCCACGCCGAGGCATACGTGCGCAACCTGGAGGCTCACGCCGAGCACTTCTCCACCTGGTCGATCGACATGCTCGGTCACGGATACACCGACAAGCCGGGTCATCCCCTCGAGGTGAGGCACTACGTCGATCACCTGATGGCCTTTCTGTACGCCATTGGCGCCGACCGCGCCCACATCAGCGGCGAGTCACTCGGTGGCTGGGTCGCGGCCCGCGCCGCCGTCGATCACCCAGATCGGATCGAGCGGTTGGTGCTCAACACCGCAGGCGGCTCGCAGGCCGATCCGGAGGTGATGAAGCGGATCATCACGCTGTCGATGGCCGCCGCCGAGAACCCGACATGGGAAACCGTGCAGGCCCGCATCAAATGGTTGATGGCCGACAAATCCAAGGACTACGACGACATCGTCGCGAGCAGACAACGCGTCTATCGCCAGCCTGGCTTCGTCGGCGCGATGAAAGATATTATGGCGCTTCAGGATCCTGAGATTCGCGCACGCAATCTGCTCGGCCCCGACGAGTACGGGGCGATCACCGCACCGACGCTGGTGGTGTGGACCAGTGACGATCCCACCGCCGATGTCGCAGAGGGCAGGCGCATCGCGTCGATGATCCCTGCGGCCCGGTTCGAGGTGATGCCGGGGTGTGGGCACTGGCCCCAGTACGAGGACCCCAAGACGTTCAACTCCCTGCATCTCGACTTCCTGCTGGACCGGTAGCGATGGGCAACGAGCCGGATGTCGTGATCGTCGGGGCGGGGCCCGTCGGGCTGACCTTGGCGAACATCCTTGGCCTGCAGGACGTTCACACGTTGGTGGTCGACGAGCGACCTTCTCTCATCGACTATCCACGCGGCGTCGGCCTCGATGACGAGGCACTGCGCACGTTCCAGTCGATAGGTCTTGTCGAGCGCATCCTGCCGCACACCGTGCCCAACCAGATCCTGCGGTTCTTCGACGCCAACCGCCGACTGCTTGCCGAAATGGCGCCACCCGACGCGCGTTTCGGCTGGCCCAAGCGCAACGGCTTCGTCCAGCCGATGGTCGACGCCGAATTACTGGTCGGGCTGGACCGGTTCGACCACGTCGATGTGGCGTGGAACCGTCAGATGGAAAACTGCACGGAAACCGATGACGGCGTGACGGTCGAGTTCGCCGACGGAAAAGAGCCCCTGCACGCCCGTTACGTGGTCGGCTGCGACGGCGGCCGCAGTGTCACCCGCAGGCTGATGGGTGTGTCGTTCGACGGCACCACATCCTCGACGCGCTGGCTCGTCATCGACTGCGCCAACGATCCGCTCGGCCATCCCAACAGCGAAGTGGGCGCGGATCCCGCTCGGCCATACGTCTCGATCTCCATCGCCCACGGAATTCGGCGCTTCGAGTTCATGATTCACGGTGACGAATCCGACGAAGAAGCCGAGGATCCCGCGTTCGTCAGGCGGATGCTCGCACAGCTGGTCCCGCATCCGGAGCGCGTCGACATCATTCGGCACCGGGTGTACACGCACCACTCGCGCATCGCTGGGGCATTCCGCAAGGGACGCCTGATGTTGGGTGGCGACGCCGCACATCTGATGCCGGTGTGGCAGGGACAGGGCTACAACAGCGGTATCCGCGACGCGGCCAACCTCGGCTGGAAACTCGCGGCAGTGGTGAACGGGCACGCCGACGATGCGCTGCTCGACACATATGACGTCGAACGCCGCAAACACGCCAGGGCGATGATCGACCTGTCCACCATGGTCGGACGGGTCATCTCGCCGACCAATCGTCGGGTCGCCGCGCTGCGGGACCGCGTCATCCACGCCGCGTCGGTCGTGCCGTCTCTGAAGCGCTACATCCTGGAGATGCGGTTCAAGCCGATGCCGCGTTACCAGCAGGGTGCCGTCTTCCACGCCGAAACGCCGGCGGACACCTCGCCCACCGGCACGCTGTTCATCCAGCCGCGCGTCGACACGCGCGAGGAACAGAACGTTCTGCTCGACGACGTCGTGGGCACCGGCTTCGCCGTGCTGTGCTGGAGCAACAACCCGCGCGCATTCCTGGGTGATGACGCGTTTGACCGGTGGAAAGCGTTGGGAGCCAAGTTCGTTACCGCACGGCCCATAACCCAGCTGCACTGGACCGGGCACGACGACCCGGATGTCGTCATTGTCGGCGACCGCACCGGCGCGCTCAAGGCGTGGTTCGACGCCAACACCGATTCCGTGGTGTTCCTGCGCCCCGATCGGTGCGTCGCCGGAGCCTGCATCGCCCAACGCGCACCCGAACTGTCCGCATCACTGTTCAACGTTCTTTGTCTGACTCAGGGAGGAGGCACCGGTGCCACTCGCCCTCTGCTGTATGTCGCACAGCCCGCTACTGAATCTTCCGGGACCGTCACAGGATCTTCTTGACGACATCGACTCCGCCCTTACCGATGCCCGCCAGTTCGTCATGTCGTATGACCCGGAACTCGTCGTCATCTTTTCGCCGGATCACTACAACGGTTTCTTCTACAGGACGATGCCGCCGTTCTGCATCGGCACCGCGGCCACGGGCGTCGGAGACTACGGCACCTATGCGGGACCGCTCGACGTGCCTACCGGTCTCGCAACCGACTGCGCGACGGCCGTTCTCGAATCCGGCATCGACGTCGCGATCTCGGCCAGCATGGACGTCGACCACGCAACGGTACAGCCGCTGCAGAAGCTGTTTTCAGACGCGACGGCGCGGCCCGTGATCCCGATCTTCATCAACTCCGTGGCCACACCGCTTGGCCCGATGCGCCGGGTGCGGGCGTTGGGCGCAGCCGTCGGCACTTACCTGGCGACGCTGGGTCAGCGGGTCCTGATCATCGGATCCGGTGGGCTGTCCCATGATCCGCCAGTGCCGACCTTGGCGACGGCTCCGCCTGCCGCATTGGGCCGCATCGTGCACGGCAACCCGATGACACCCGAACAACGACAGGCCCGTCAGGCCGCGGTGATGGAAGCCGCGCGCGAGTTCGCGGACGGGCAGGGATCGCTCCAGCCGCTCAATCCCGAATGGGATCACGCGTTCCTCGAGTTGCTCGACTCCAACCGCCTCGCCGAGGTCGATGCCTGGTCGAACACGTGGATCGAGCAGAAGGCAGGCCACTCGGCACACGAAATCCGAACGTGGGTGGCCGCATTCGCAGCCATCGCAGCGCACGGACGCTACGAGACGCAGCAGCGGTTCTACCGGGCGGCGCCCGAGTTGATCGCAGGCTTCGCCGTCCGGACGGCGGTGCTGCACCCGTGACAACGAACGAGTTCGACCATACCGTCGACGTGCTGGTCGTCGGGTCGGGCGGCGGCGGTATGACCGCAGCACTGGCGGCCGACGCGTCCGGCCTCGACACGCTCGTCGTCGAGAAATCGCCACAGTTCGGCGGTTCCACCGCATTGTCGGGCGGGGGCATCTGGGTGCCAGGTGCGCCAAGCCAACGCAAGGCGGGATACGTTCCCGACCCTGACGGGGTATTGCAGTATCTGCAACGGATCACCGGCGGGCTTGTCAGCGACGCGCGGCTGCGCACGTACGTCGACAGCGCGCCCGCGATGATGGAGTTCCTCGAAAACCTCAGCCCGTGGTTCGATTTCGTCTGGAAGCCGGGGTACGCCGACTATTACCCCGAACTTCCCGGCGGATCCGAGCTCGGCAGCACCATCAACGTTCCTGAGATCGACCTGCGCAAGCTGGGCGACGAGGAACAGAACCTGCTGCATCCGCTGGCAATGGCGCCCAAGGGAATCTGGTTCGCCCCCAAAGATCTTCGACTCTTCTACCAGGTCCGCCAAAACTGGCACGGCAAGGCCGTCCTCGTGAAGCTGATCTGGCGGATGTTCCGGGCGCGGGTGTTCGGCGACCGGATGGCCGCGATCGGTCAATCGCTAGCGGCCAGGATGCGGCTGGCGCTCAAGCAGCAGAACATCCCGCTGTGGCTGGACTCGCCGATGACGGAGCTCATCACCGACGAGGACGGGACGGTGACGGGTGCCGTCATCGAGCAGGACGGCGTGCGGCAGCGCATCCATGCGCGGCGAGGCGTGATCCTGGCCAGCGGCGGCTTCGATCACGACATGGCCTGGCGTCAGCAGCATCTGCCGGTGCTCGAGAAGAACTGGAGTTTCGGCAATCCCGCCGCGATGGGCGACGGCATCCGCGCGGGGGAGAAGGTCGGCGGCTCAACCGACCTGCTCGACGAGGCCTGGTGGTTCCCGGCGATCTGCTGGCCGGACGGTCGGCTGCAGTTCATGCTCAACGAGCGGATGATGCCGTCGCAGTTCGTCGTCAACGGTGACGGCACGCGGTTCATCAACGAAGCAGCGCCCTACATGGACTTCGCACACGCGATGATCGAGGGCCAGCGCTCCGGCGTCGCGCACATCCCGTGCTGGCTGATCACCGACATCCGGTCATTCCACCGTTACGTTGTCGCAGGTCACCTCCCGATCCCGAAGGTCCCGTTCGCACCCGTACCCACCGGCTGGAAGGTACCCAAGGCGTGGCTGGAATCCGGTGTGGTCAAGGAGGCCAACAGCTTTGAGGACCTCGCAGCGAAGATCGAGGTGCCTGCGGAGAACCTGCGTGCCACCGCCGAGCGGTTCAACGAGCTGGCGCGCACCGGCCACGACGACGACTTCAACCGCGGCGACAGCGCGTACGACAACTATTACGGCGACCCGACGCTGCCCAACCCGAACCTGTATCCCCTCGGCGAGCCGCCGTATTACGCGTTCCAGATCATCCTCGGCGACCTCGGTACCTCGGGAGGCCTGCGCACCGACGAATTCGCCCGCGTGCTCCGCGACGACGACAGCGTCGTGAAAGGCCTTTACGCCGTCGGCAACGCGTCGGCGGCCGTGATGGGCCGCAGCTACGCCGGGGCGGGCGCCACCATCGGCCCGGCCATGACGTTCGGCTACGTCGCCGCCAAACACATTGCACATCAACAGTCCGACTCTCGATCCCAATCGGAGGTAACTACATGAAGATCTCGCTGTTCTACGAATTTCCGCTGCCGCGGCCGTGGAGTGACGACGACGAGCACAAGCTGTTCCAGGATGGCCTCGACGAAGTGGAGGCCGCCGACAAGGCCGGCTTCTCGACGGTGTGGCTGACCGAACACCACTTCCTCGAGGAGTACTGCCACTCCACGGCGCCGGAGATCTTCCTCGCCGCAGCGAGCCAGCGCACCAAGGACATTCGGCTGGGGTTCGGCATCATGCACCTTCCGCCCGCCGTCAACCATCCGGCCCGGGTTGCCGAGCGTGTCTCGACGCTCGATCTCATCTCCAACGGCCGGGTCGAGTTCGGCACAGGAGAGTCGTCGTCGGTGGGCGAGCTCGGCGGATTCGGCATCGATCCCGCGGACAAGCGGACCATGTGGGAAGAGGCGCTCGAAGTCTCGGTCCGCTGCATGATCGAGGAGCCGTTCACCGGCTTCAAGGGCCAGCACATCGAGATGCCGCCGCGCAATGTGGTTCCCAAACCGCTTCAGAAGCCGCACCCGCCGGTGTGGGTCGCCTGTACGCGCCCGGCGTCGGTGCAGATGGCCGCGCAGCGGGGGCTCGGCGCGTTGAGCTTCGCCTACACCGGACCCGGACCGCTGGCGGAGCGAGTCAACGGCTATTACAAGGAGTTCGAGGAGAACGGCGCACCCGTCACGCCGCAGATGAACCCCAACATCCTTGCCATCGGCGGCGATCTCTCGATGATGGTCGCCCCTACCGATGAGCAAGCCATCGAACGGCTCGGGATGGGTGGCGGATTCTTCGCCTTCGGGATCATGCACTACTACATGACCGGCATGCACACCCCGGGACGGACGGGTGTCTGGAAGCGGCATCTCGAGGAGATCGAGAAGGATCCGACCATCGTGTACGGCCCGGGCCGCGGGCCGATCGGCAGCCCAGCGACAGTGCGCGAGTTCCTGCGCGGCTACGAGGAGAGCGGTGTCGACGAACTGATCGTGCTGCTCACCCCGCGAACCCACGATGCGACCATGGAATCCATCGAGCTGATGGGCAAGCAGGTGCTGCCCGAGTTCATCGAACGCGACGAAAAGGCGGTCGCCGAGAAGGCGAAGCGCCTCGAGCCGATCCTCGAGAAGGCCGAGGCCCGCAGGCAGCCGTCGAAGGCCCCCGCGTTCGACGAGAGCTATGCGTTCGGCGGTCTGCCGACTGGGCGGGAGAACTACACCGCCAACGAGGTGTCTCTGGCGATGGACGAGATGAACGCGGGCATCGAGCAGGCGGCCGCGAAACTCAAGTCGGGAGAAGGATGGGACAGCAGAAACCCAGCAGCTGACCGGAAATGACGCATGGGACAGATTGACGAGCTGTGGCGCTACGACGGCCGCCGAGCGGTCGTCACCGGGTGTGCGTCCGGCATCGGTGAGCACGTCGCCCGCCAGCTCACCGAGCTCGGCGCCGACGTTGTCGGGCTGGACGTCCGGCAGCCGGCGTTGCCGCTCAAGGAGTTCCACGAGGTCGACCTTGCTGACCCAGTGTCGATAGATGCGGCCGCCGAATCGATCGGGGGCCAGATCGACGCCCTGTTCAATATCGCAGGGGTGTCGTCGGGGATCGGCGATCCGTTGCGCGTGGTCACCATCAACTTCCTGGGCACCCGGCGGTTCACCGAGGCGCTGGTTCCCCAGATGCCGCCCGGCTCGGCCATCGCCAATGTGTCATCGCTGGCGGCATCGGGCTACCGGGAAAACGCCGACGTCACGGCGGGTCTGCTGGACACTGTGACAATGGCCGATGGCATTGAATGGTGTCAGCGCAATCCGGAGGCGGTCGCCGACGGAGGCGGCTACCGGCTGTCCAAAGAGGCGACCATCCTGTACGGAATGGCGAACGTCACAGCGCTGGGCGCCAAAGGAATTCGGATCAACTGCACCGCGCCGGGGGTCACCGATACACCGATCCTTGATCAGCTTCGGACCGCATACGGACCGGAGTTCCTGGACGCCTTCCGTACCCCGCTCGGCCGTACCGCCGGGCCGTACGAGCAGGCCAGTGTTCTGGTCTTCCTGAACAGCAAGGCCGCCAGTTACATCACCGGACAGGTGATCTGGGTGGACGGCGGCACGATTGGTGAGACGGACCTCGCCGGATCGGTAGGTCGACGATGACGTTGAAGAGTGGGAGAGGCGAGTAATGGCCAGCATGAGTGACTTTCGCCGCGTCGCCGACGACGTCCGCAACTGGGGGCGCTGGGGCGACGCTGACGAGCTCGGGACGCTGAACTTCATAACGAAGGAGAACGTCATCGAGGCGGCAGGCCTCGTCAAGCACGGCAAGGTCTTTCCGCTTGGGGTGGATTTCGGCTCGTCGGGACCGCAGGGCGCGTTCCACTTCCGGCAAAACCCGCTGCACGTGATGACCATCGACGGCGGCGACGCGGCCACGTTGCTCGAATACGGGCCGAAGTGGTTGCAGAACCCGGCCGCGGGCCAGCTGGCCGGGTACTTCGAGGGCAACCCAATGCGGTTCAACGACGACATCATCATCATGCCGTTGCAGGCCGCCACCCAGTGGGATGCACTCTCGCACGTCTACTACGAGGACTACCTCTACAATGGCTTCCCGGCGAATTCGGTGACCAGCACGGGTGCCTTCTACTGCGGCATCGACAAGGTCGACGGCAAGGGCATCACGTCACGGGGCGTACTACTCGACATCGTCCGACTGCGCGGCGTCGACACCTTCTGCGAGATGGGCAACCCGATCACCCCGGACGAACTCGATGCGGCGGCCACGGCGCAGGGCGTCACGGTGCGGCCGGGTGACATTGTGTTGGTCCGAACCGGTTGGTGGGCAAGGTTTTTGGAGACCGGTGACGGCGGCGAGCCGGGTGCGGGCCTTGACTGGACGTGCGCGTCGTGGCTGCACGACCACGAGGTGGCCGCCGTCGCCGCCGACAACCTGATGGTCGAGAACCCGATGTCCGGCATCGAAGGTGCGTTCCTGCCCATGCACATGTTGTGCCTGCGCGACATGGGTCTGATGCTCGGCGAGTACTGGGATCTCACCGCGCTGGCCGCGGACTGCGCCGCCGACGGGGTTTACGAATTCCAGCTCATCGCACCACCGTTGCGGGTCACTGGCGCGGTCGGCTCACCCATCAACCCCATCGCGATCAAGTAGGTAGGACATGACTGCAAGCACAACCATGGGCGGCGCTCCGCTCGTCGTGGGCCTCGGCGGCACATTGCGGGCCAACTCGTCCACGGAACGCGCGCTGCGGTATTGCCTGGAATCGGTGGAACAGCAGGGTGGACGCACGAAGTTCTTCAGGGGTGCGGACCTTGACCTGCCGATGTACGCACCGCACGAGTTGGAGCGCACTCCGAAGGCGCTCGAACTGGTCGGTGCGCTGCGTGGCGCGGATGCCGTCGTCGTCGGATCACCCGGTTACCACGGCGCGATATCCGGATTGGTCAAGAATGCGCTGGATTACATCGAAGACCTCCGCGAAGATCCACGGGTCTACCTCGACAACGCGCCGTGGGGCTGCATCAGCTGCGCATACGGATGGCAAGCAGCGGTCGGCACGTTGGGGCAGCTGCGCAGCATCGGACATGCGCTCCGGGCATGGCCGACTCCGCTCGGCGTGGCGATCAACTCCGCCGATCAGATCTGGGATGACGCGGGCCTGTTCGTCGACACGATGGTGCAAGGCCAGCTCGACATGCTCGCCACCCAGCTGCTCACCTTCGCGCGTGCCGCCTGGGAAACGGCGTGACGGACGTCCAGCACAAGAAGGTTTTGGTCGACGGCCTCGTCACCAGCTATCTCGAAGCGGGACAGGGCGATCCGGTCGTTCTGCTCCATGGCGGAGAGTTCGGCGTCAGCGCGGAGCTCGGCTGGGAGAACAACATCGCCGGGTTGGCGGCGCACTTTCGCGTGCTCGCACCGGACATGCTGGGCTTCGGTGGCTCCGCGAAGGTCATCGACTTTAATGACGGCCGCGGCATGCGGATCAGGCACATCGCGCGATTCTGTAAAGTCTTGGGCATCGAGTCAGCGCATTTTGTCGGTAACTCGATGGGTGCGGTCAACCTGTTCGTCGACGCCACGTCAAAATCCTCGGTGTTGCCGACGCGGAGCATGGTGACGATCTGTGGCGGCGGAGAGATCCAGCGCAACGAGCACTCGGTCGCCCTTTACGACTACGACGCAACGCTTTCCGGCATGCGTCGAATTGTCGAGGCGCTCTTCCACGACCCGTCATATCTTGCCGACGACGCGTATGTGCAACGACGCTACGAGTCCAGCATCGCGCCTGGCGCGTGGGAGGCGCTCGCGGCGGCACGGTTTCGGCGGCCGGGGTTGGAGCCGCCGCCATTGCCGTCGAGTGCACGGCCATACGACCGCGTCGCCGTTCCGACGCTCGTGGTCGAGGGGGAGTGCGACAAGCTGCTGTTACGCGGGTGGGCGGCAGAGATCTCAGATCAGATTCCCGGCGGCCGTTCGATTGCAGTCCCAAACGCGGGTCATTGCCCGCAGATTGAGCAACCGTCGGTTGTCAACCACTTATTGGTCGACTTTCTGACCGAGGTGCAACGAAAGGTGTCGGCCTGATGACTGGCGAACTGGCGGGCAAGGTCGCTGTCGTCACCGGCGGCGCCTCCGGATTGGGCGAAGGCATTGTGCGGCGGTTCGTGGCCGAGGGGGCGAAAGTGCTGATCGGCGACATCGACCGCGACGGCGGTGCGGCGTTGGCCGCCGAAATCGGCGGCGCCGCACGATTTGTCGAAGCCGACGTTTCCGATATCGAGCAGGTGGGCGGCCTGGTGTCGACGGCCGTTGAGCACTTCGGCGGCCTTGACGTCATGGTCAACAACGCAGGCGTGTCGGGCACCATGCACCGCCGCTTCCTCGACGACGACCTTGCGGATTTTCACAAGGTCATGGCGATCAACGTTCAGGCGGTTATGGCCGGGACCCGCGATGCCGCCCGGCACATGTCCGAACACGGTGGCGGGTCGATCATCAACCTGACGTCGATCGGAGGTATCCAGGCCGGGGGCGGCGTGATGACCTATCGGGCGTCGAAGGCCGCGGTCATCCAGTTCACCAAATCCGCCGCAATTGAACTGGCGCACTACGAGATTCGTGTCAACGCTATCGCTCCAGGGAACATCCGGACGGCGATCGTCCGGAAGTCGGCTGCGGGTGAGGACGCAGAACAACTCGAACAGTTCGAAGCCAGGATTCGCGCCCAGATGCGCGCCGACCGGCCGCTGAAGCGGGAGGGCACCGTCGACGATGTCGCCGAAGCGGCCCTGTACTTCGCCGGTGACCGGTCGCTCTACGTCACGGGCACTGTGCTGCCGATCGATGGCGGGACGTCGGCGGGCAAAGTGATCGTACGTAAGTCGACGAGTTAGCGAGCTCCGTCTGCTCGCTCGACGTGCTCGCGCACAAGCCGAGGGTAGCGGCCACGGTCCGGGCGGAAGATGTCGTGGGGGGAGTCGTGAAACTCGACCAGCTGGGCGTTTGGGAACTGCTGCATGTACCGCGCCCACTCGTCGTCGCCGACGAGCACGCTATTGCCACTTCGTATTACCAGCAGCGGGATCTTCAACGGGGACAGCTCGTCCCAGAAGGACCGTGCCCGCGCAGCCCTGAACGTCTTGTTCGCGGCATCGGTGTTGAGGCGCTCGTGAACGGGCGATCCGCGCCAACGGCCGCTGAGAAGGCGGTGGGACACCTCCGCAGGGAGGACGCGTTCCTCAGGGATGTAGTCGCCGATTGCGAGTGACAGGACCCGGTCGGGGTGTGCAAGTGCCCACGCGACCGCGTAACTCGTTCCTCGAGAAAACGTGACCATGTGAATCGGACCGTCAGTCACCGCATCGACTACGGCTCCAACGTCGCCGCTCAGCATCGCGAGGTCGTACCCGTTGACCGGAGCGCCGCTGCGTCCATGACCTCTGAGCTCGACGACGAGTGTCCGGCGACCAAAGAGTGGCATGACTTCGACATAGTCGTCGGCGATGTCGGTCATGCCCGGCACAAAGACAATCGGCGCGCCGCGGTCGTCTCCGCCGGAGTCCAGGTAGTGGATACGAGCGTCGCCGTTGTCGGTAAAGCGCGAATTCACCATCACGAACAGTCTGGCCTACGCCTCGACACGGCGTCGTTTAAATCAGTCGCTTGACTTAATGGCTGGGACGGAGTTGACTTGCCTTGTGACGACAGCCAGGACCGTGCGCGCCGATCGGGCGACAAGCACGCAAGAGGCAATCCTGAAGGCGGCCGAACGCCTCTACGCCGAACACGGCGTCTTCGCGGTGTCGAACAGACAGGTCAGCGAGGCCGCCGGGCAAGGCAATAACGCTGCGGTTGGCTATCACTTCGGCACAAAGACCGACCTGGTGCGGGCCATCGAGCAGAAACACAGGGCGTCGATTGAGCGGCTCCTCGAGCTGATGGTCACCGCGACCGGCGACTCCACGGAGTTGCGGGACTGGATCGCCTGTCTGGTGTGCTCGCTGACTGAACACCTGGCGCAGCTCGGGAACCCGACTTGGTATGCGCGCTTTGCAGCCCAGGCGTTGACGGACCCGGCTTATCACAAGATCGTGATCAAGGATGCGCTCGCGTCACCGTCGCTGGTGCAGGTCGTTGACGGCATCACCCGCTGCCTGCCCGATCTGCCAATGGCCGTGGTGACAGAGCGCAACATCATGGCGCGCAACCTGATGATGCACACGTGCGCCGACTTCGAGCGTGCGTTCGCCGAGGGCGCCGATGTCCCGCGAACCAATTGGAGCGCAGTCGGATCCGGGCTCATCGACGCGATTGTCGGGATTTGGCGGGCGCCAGTCACGGAGCACCCCTGACGTGGAGGTCACCGTCGACCAAGACAAATGCGTCTCGTCAGGCCAGTGCGTGTCGTACGCCAGCGACGTGTTTGATCAACGCGATGACGACGGAGTCGTCGTCCTGCTGGTTGAGAGCCCGCTACACGACCAAGCCGACAACGCCCGCAGGGCCGCCGCGGCTTGCCCTGCCCTAGCCATCGACATCAAGGAATGAGAAGGACTCCATGTCCGAAACCTTGACCGGAACCGCAACCGACATCCCCGAGTACCCGATGGACCGGGACGCGATGTGCCCGTTCGCGCCGCCGCCTCGGATACTTGAGATGGGTGCGGCCAAACCGCTGTCCCGCGTGAAGATCTGGGACGGCAGCACACCATGGCTGATCACCGGCCACGAGGTGGCACGGGAGTTGTTCGCCGACGCCCGTGTCAGCGTCGACGACCGGCGCGACGGCTTCCCGCACTGGAACGAGCACATGCTGTCCACCGTCAACAAGCGGCCACGGTCGGTGTTCACCTCCGACGCCGAGGAGCACACCAGGTTCCGCAGGATGCTGTCAAAGCCGTTCACCTTCAAGCGCGTCGAGGGGTTGCGGTCCGCAATCCAGCAGGTGACCGACGAATGCATCGACGCGATCCTGGCAGGCCCGCAGCCCGCCGACATCGTCACGAAGCTCGCGCTGCCGGTGCCCACCCGAGTGATCAGCGAAATGCTCGGCGTCCCTTACGAAGACCACGAGTTCTTCCAGCACCACGCCAATGTGGGGCTCGCCCGCTACGCCACCGCGGAGGACGGCCAAAAGGGAGCGATGAGCCTGGCCCAGTACCTGATCAACCTCGTCGAAACCAAGATGGCCAACCCGTCCGAGGATGCGGTTTCGGATCTGGCCGAACGCGTCAACGCCGGTGAGATCAGCGTCAAGGAAGCCGCGCAGCTTGGCACCGGCCTGTTGATCGCCGGGCACGAGACCACCGCCAACATGATCGGCATCGGAGTGCTGGCTCTGCTGGAGAACCCCGAACAGGCTGCACTGCTGCGTGATTCCGACGACCCGAAGTTCATCGCCAACGCCGCCGAAGAGTTGATGCGCTACCTGTCGATCATCCAGAACGGTCAGCGCCGGGTGGCCGTCGAGGACATCGAGATCGGCGGCGAGACTATCCGCGCCGGCGAGGGCATCATCATCGACCTGGCCCCGGCCAACTGGGATGCGGCCGCCTACCCGCAGCCCGACAAGCTTGATCTGGGCCGCGACGCCGGCCAGCAACTCGGCTTCGGCTACGGCCGCCACCAGTGCGTGGGCCAGCAGCTCGCACGGGCGGAGCTTCAGATCGTGTTCCACACCCTGGTCAAGCGCATCCCCACGCTGCGCCTGGCGATCCCGTTCGACGAAGTGCCTTTCAAGCACGACCGCCTCGCCTACGGCGTATACGAACTTCCCGTGACCTGGTAAGACCCCCGAACACGCCGTGGCCGAAGGCCACCAGAAAACTAAAGTCCCACAGCCCGATTGGAGTTCCAACGATGTCAACCCCGACCACATCATCGCCAACCAAGGCCGCCATGCTGTATCCCCCGGAAGGCTGGGGGGCACCCAAGAATCGGCACGGCCACTCCGACGGAACGGTGGTCGGACTGCCGGTCGGCACCGAGATCTTCTCGGCGGACAACCACATCTCGGTCGCTCACGACATCTTCTACGAGCGCTTCCCCGAAGAACTTAAGGGTGCCGCTCCGCGCATCTGGTACGAGGACGGCGCCTACATGGTGGGCATGAAGGGCAAGGCCTGGACGGGCGGCGACTTCGGCCGGGTGCTGATGCAGTACGACGACATGGCCGGTGCGTCGTCCAATGACATCGAGGCCCGCATCCGCGAACTCGGCGAGGACGGCATCGACAGGGAACTGGCCTTCCCCAATGCCGTGCTGGCGTTGTTCCACTACCCGGACAAGGCGCTGCGCGAGCGGGTGTTCCGCATCTACAACGAGTACATGGCGGAACTACAGGAACGGTCAAAGGGCCACTTCTACGGTGTTGGGTTGATCAACTGGTGGGATCCGAAGGGCACCAGGAGCACCTTGGCCGAACTCAAGGCCTTGGGGCTCAAGACCTTCCTGCTGCCGCTGAATCCGGGTAAGGACGACGACGGCAACATCTACGACTATGGCGGCGCGGCACTCGACTCCGTCTGGGACGAGATCGAGGACGCGGGAATACCGGTCTCCCACCACATCGGTGAGACGCCCCCGAAGACGCCCTGTGAGAACAACAGCGTCGTCGTCGGCATGATGGTCAACGTCGACTCGTTCCGCGAGCAGTTCGCCAAGTACGTATTCTCCGGAATCCTCGACCGGCATCCGAAGCTTCAGATCGGCTGGTTTGAAGGTGGAATCGCTTGGGTACCAACAGCATTACAGGATGCCGAGCACATGCTCGCGTCCTACCGGCACATGTTCAACCACGAGCTCTCCCACGACGTGCGCCACTACTGGGACAACCACATGAGCGCTTCGTTCATGGTCGACCCGCTCGGGCTGCGGCTCATCGACAAGATCGGCGTCGACAAGGTGATGTGGTCGTCGGACTACCCGCACAACGAGAGCACGTTCGGCTACTCGGAGAAGTCGCTTGCCGCTGTCGTCGAGGCGGTCGGTCCAGAGAATGCCGTGAAGATCGTCAGCGGAAACATCAAGAAGTTCCTGGGCGTCTAGGGGATTGGCGCGATGACCACCTTCTTGGAGCCGGGTGCCACCCTGCTCGACATTCCCGACCTGCCGGACCGCGCTCGAATGTACCGCGAGATCGGCGCTCGCCTGCGCGCTGCGATGAAGGAGAAGGGTGTCGACGCCCTGGTCCTGCTGGGCAACGGCAATGTCGTGTACGCGACCGGCGCGAGCTGGCCGCTACTCGATGCAGGCCTGTCCCATGTGGAGCGGCCGGTGGCGATCGTGCTGGCCGACGACGAACATCCGCACCTGTACATGCCGTTTCGAAAGGGCGCGGCGTGGGAGTCGGACCTGCCCGCCGACCACGTACACGGTCCGCTGTATCTCGAATTCGACGAGGGCGTCGAATACTTCGCGAAGGTGCTGGCTGATCTCGTCCCCTCGGGGGCAACGGTCGCCGTCGACGAAATGACCGGCGCGATGCGCAAGGCAAGAGGACTTTTCCCCGACGGCCCGCCGTCGGATGCCGCCCTGGTCGTGGGTCCCGCCAAGCTGGTGAAGACGCGCGATCAGATCTCCTGCATTCGCAAGGCATGCCGGATCACCGAACAGGCCGTCGTCGAGGTGCAGAAGTCACTGGTGCCCGGGGTGCGTCAGATCGACCTGTCCGCGCAGTTCGTGCGGCGGGCGTTCGAGCTCGGAGCTACCGCGAACATGCTCGAGGCCATCTGGCAGGTGATGCCCAACTCGAAGGCGGAGGGGACCTGGACCACCACCGGCGATCTGGCCCTGCCGCTGTTGACCACCGAACGCGCGCTGGCCAAGGGTGACGTGTTGTGGACCGATGTGAGCATCACCTACCAGGGCTATTGCTCGGACTTTGGCCGCACCTGGGTGGTGGGTCACGAACCGAGCGCCCGTCAGCAGGATCAGTACTTGAAGTGGCGCGAGATCCTCGGCGCCGTGCTGGCCGTCACGAAGGCCGGGGCGACCTCCGGGGACCTGGCGCGCGCGGCAATCGCAGCCAACGGCGGCCGCAGGCCGTGGTTGCCGCACTTCTACCTCGGCCACAGTATCGGCACCAACGCCGCTGAAATGCCCATGATCGGAACCGATCTCGGCGAGGAATTCGACGATAACTTCGTGTTCCCCGCTGGAATGGTGCTGGTGTTGGAGCCGGTGATCTGGGAGGACGGCACCGGCGGCTATCGAAGCGAGGAGATCGTGGTCATCACCGAGGACGGCTTCACGCCGATCACCGACTATCCGTACGCTCCCTACGGCGCAGACCTCTGATGGCCGACGAAATCGTCGCCGACGGCCTGGCGCTGCGAACAGGGCGGCGCGCACGCGCAATGGCCCAGATGGAGGCGTTCGACCTCGACGTCCTGGTGCTCGGCAGACAGGCCAACGTCCGCTACGTAACCGGCGCGCCCCAACTCTGGGTCGCCGGGACGCGGCCCTTCGCGCCGATCTGCGTTGTGGTCCGTGCCACCGGTGAGATCCACCTCAACAGCAGCTGGGACGAGGGCATGCCGGAGGAGATCGACCACGACCACCTCTACGGCCTGGCGTGGAACCCGATGACCCTGATCGAAGTGCTGAAAAACATCGACGGGGCCGCAGCGGCGGGCCGGGTCGGAACCGACGCCCTGTCACCGACTTTTGGGCAGCTCCTGCCGATCGCGTTCCCGAACGCAGAACTCGTCGACGGTGAACTCGCAATGCGCACCGCTCGGCGGATCAAGACCGCAGAAGAAGTCGTGGCGCTGCGGAGGGCGACCCGGGTGGCCGAAGCCGGCCTGGCCGCAGCCCTTTCCGAGTTGTCGCCCGGAATCACGGAGCAGTCGTTGACCGGCGCGATGCTGGAGGCCATGGCCGCCGGCGGGGTGAGCACGTCGGCCACTCAGGATGGTGCGTGGGTGACATCGCGCGAGCACCCGTGGCGGCAGGCTCCCAGGGACCGTCAGATCGCCGAAGGGGACCTGGTGGCATTCGCGTCGGGCGCACTCGCCGACGGCTACGTGGCAGAGGTGGGCCGCACCGTGCCGGTCGGCGATGTCTCCGGCGCCGACGAGCTCTTTGATCGTTCGAATATGCTGTGGGATAAGCTAATTGCGGCATGCAAGCCCGGTGCCCCAGCCAGCGACCTGCTCGCGGCATACGAAGTCGCAGGCGAACCGCTGCCCCCGATGCCCGTCGCTCACGGTCTGGGC
>CAWIEE010000047.1:0-18185 GCA_963835075.1 uncultured Actinomycetota bacterium
GCGTAGAACTTGTCGGCCTCCTCGGAGCCCACCGGCAGGTAGGACACCATGACGTCGACGTTGTTGTCTTTCAGCGTCTGGACGACGTCGACGGCCTCGGCGTCGGACACCTCGATGGTCTCGGCGTAGTACTTGCCGATGCCGTCGAGCGTCGGGCCGCGCTGCACGACGACGTTGGTCGGCGGCACGTCGGCGATCTTGATGGTGTTGTTCTCCTGACGCGAAGATCGCCTCGGAGAGGTCGAAGCCGACCTTCTTGGCGTCGACGTCGAACGCGGCGACGAACTTGACGTCGCGCACGTGGTACTGGCCCAGACGCACATGCATCAGGCCGGGAACCGTCGCGTGCTCGTCGGCGTCCTGGTAGTACTGCACGCCCTGCACGAGCGAGGACGCGCAGTTGCCGACACCGACAATCGCGACCCGGACCTCGGTGTTCACAGTCATGGACGTTCTTCCTCTCGTGCGGATTCGTGCTGTTTGTCGTAGATCTACGGCTGCTCGGCGCGACCTTGCGCCGTTCGCTCTGCCGCTATCAATTCGTTGAGCCATTTCACTTCGCGCTCGCTGGACTCCAACCCGAGCTGGTGCAGCTGCTTGGTGTAGCGATCGAGCGAGCTGCTTGCCCGCGCCACTGCTTCACGGAGACCCTCACGGCGTTCTTCCACCTGACGACGGCGGCCCTCCAAGATCCGCATCCTGGCTTCCGCCGGCGTGCGGTTGAAGAAGGCGAGGTGCACGCCGAAACCATCGTCCGAAAAGTTCTGCGGACCGGTATCGGCCACCAGTTCGGCGAAGCGCTGCTTACCAGCTTCGCTGAGCCGGTAAACGCGGCGTGCGCGGCGCATCTTGGGGATGCCGTCAGGTGCGGCGTCCTCGACGATCAACTCGTCGGCCTGCATGCGCCGCAGTGCCGGGTAGAGCGAACCGTAGGAGAACGCGCGGAAGGCGCCGAGCAGACCCGTCAGACGTTTGCGCAGCTCGTAGCCGTGCATCGGCGATTCGAGCAGAAGGCCCAGGATGGCGAGCTCCAGCAATCGAATCACCTCCCTGAAAGGACTTTGCTTGACCGTTACGACGGTCCGACACCTCGCGAAAGTGTATCGCGCCGATATATTCGGCGCTACATCAGTGAGGCCGATCATTCCATTCGACCGGCGTCGCCGCAGGTCAGTCGATAGCCGAATCGATGCGCTTGACGGTGCCGTCGCCGGCGAACGTGATCGCTCCGCTCCCGAAGTCGCTGGACACACTGGCTCGCAGCGTCAGCGCGCCGGGGGTCACCGGATCACGGCTGGGGTCGATGCTGAGGTACGTGCTGTTCGGCTTGACGTCCTTCTGCTGGAGCCCGACCGTTTCGGCCGCGCCCCGCAGAATGCCGACGGTGGTCTCCACGTTGAACGCAGCGAGATCCACGACGACGTCTTCTGCGTCCTTGGCCGACGCCGAAGGATCGTCGAACCCACCGCGGTAGGAGTAGCTCAGCTTCCGACGATCGTCGGAGGGATCAGGCCGGGACAGCACTGCGTAGTCGGGGTAGATCGTGAGGCTGTACCCTTCGTGTCGCCAAAGCGTTGGCGCATCTGCTCGAGCAGACCGTTCAGCCCACCCAGCGATTGGAGTTGCTTCGGCGGCGTGAGGACCTTCGCGGGGATGCCGTCGGACTTGGCGCCCGGATCCGTGGTGAAGCTCAACGGCGAACTGGTGTTTCCGTAGAGTCCCCAACCGATCGCGATGCCGAGCACCACCAGCACCCCTACCACCGCGGCGCGCAGGCCCCATCCGCCGCCGGCGCCGACGCGCACCGGCTTCTTGAGGTCGGGCATCTTGACCGGCGCGTTCGAGTTCTGCAGATCGGAGACGAGGTCCGCCAGTTGGCCGAGCGTGGTGGCGGTGGTGGCGGTCGCCACCCGCTGCCGATGCTCCTCCATCGACAGCTGACCCTCGGCCAATGCGCTGTCGAGAACCTGACAGGTGTCGTTCCTGTCGCTGTCCTTCGCCCGGGTTCCCGCCGTCTGCCGCTCGGCCACGTCGATGATCGTAGGAGTTCGGTTGCCATCGGCGCAGACCAGATGGACATCGGCGAAGCGCGGCGGCGTAGTCACGCCTCGGCGGTCGGGAGGCCGACGTACTCTGGTCACCGTGCGACTGCAGCGACAGGTGGTGGACTATGCGCTTCGGCGTCGGTCCCTGCTGGCCGAGGTCTACTCGGGCCGCACCGGCGTCACGGAGGTCTGCGACGCCAATCCCTACTCTGCTGCGGGCCGCGAAGTTTCATGGGAAGCCCAGTTCGGTGATGTGCCCGATCTGCCGCAAGGAACAGCTCACCTTGGTGTCGTGGGTGTTCGGCGATCATCTGGGCGCCGTGTCCGGTTCGGCGCGCACCGCCGAGGAGTTGGTCTTGCTGGCGACCCGCTACGCCGAGTTTTCGGTACACGTGGTGGAGGTATGCCGCACCTGCAGTTGGAATCACTTGGTCAAGTCATATGTGCTCGGCGCCGTCCCACCGCCCAAGGGATCGCGCGGCACCCGGACGGCGCGCGGTCGGGCGCGCACGGCCAGTGAATAGCGAAGGGCGCCACGACCGGTCAGCCAATGAAGTCCGCGGAGGACGCGCGGCTGATGGCGTGAGCCGGCCCGGCGGCGCAGCGCCACAACAGCGTTCCGACGGGCCGCCTCGGCACCGGCGCGGCAGGAGTTCCGCCCGACGACCGGCTGACCGCAGTGCTGCCGCCGGTGCGGCGCCGCCAACGCCTCCACACCTTCGTGATCCGATCGACGTCGTCAAGGCGGCGCTGGACGGCGCTCCGCCGCCGAAGCAGCCACCGCCACCACCTCCCCCACCGCGCAGGCCTCCCGGCGGCGGTGGCCCGCCGGGGGTCCCCCGCAGGCGCCGAGGCCAAGTGCCGGCCACCAGATCAACTGGAAGTTGGTGCGCCGCGGGCTGTACGCGATGGTGGCCGTGCTGATCGTGCTGCCGATCGTCACCTTTGGGATGGCCTATCTCATCGTGGACGTGCCAAAGCCCGGCGACATCCGGACCAACCAGGTGTCGACGATTCTGGCCAGCGACGGCAGCGAGCTCGCGAAAATCGTTCCGCCCGAAGGTAACCGCGCCGACGTCAATATCGGCCAAATTCCCGTGCATGTCCGCAACGCGGTGATGGCCGCCGAGGACCGCGACTTCTACTCCAACCCGGGGTTCTCGTTCTCCGGATTCGCCCGCGCGTTCAAGAACAACATCTTCGGCGGCGATCTGCAGGGCGGTTCGACGATCACCCAGCAGTACGTCAAGAACGCGTTGGTCGGCGACGCGCGCTCGGGCCTCGGCGGTATCGTCCGCAAGGCCAAGGAGCTGGTCATCTCGACGAAGATGTCCAGCGAATGGTCCAAGGACCAAGTGCTGCAGTCGTATCTGAACATCATCTACTTCGGGCGAGGCGCATACGGCATCTCCGCGGCGGCCAAGGCGTACTTCGACAAGCCGGTCGAGCAACTCGACGTCGCCGAGGGTGCGCTGCTGGCCGCGCTCATCCAGCGGCCGTCGGGACTGGATCCCGCGGTCAACGCAGAGGGTGCGGCGGAGCGGTGGAACTGGGTGCTCGACGGCATGGTCGAAATCGGCGCGCTGTCACGGCAAGACCGTGCCGCTCAGCAGTTCCCGCCGACGGTGCCTCCGGAGCAGTCCCGCTCGCAGGACCAGCCCAGCGGCCCGAACGGGCTGATCGAGCGGCAGGTGACCAAGGAGTTGCTGGACCTCTTCAACATCGACGAGCAGACCCTGAATACCCAGGGCCTGCAGGTCACCACCACGATCGATCCGAATGCGCAGAAGGCCGCGGAGCAAGCGGTGTCGAAGTACCTGGAAGGCCAGGACGCCGACATGCGGGCGGCCGTGGTCTCGGTTGATCCGCACAACGGAGCGGTCAAGGCATACTACGGCGGCGCCGACGCCAACGGTTTCGACTTCGCTCAGGCCGGGCTGCCGACGGGTTCGGCCTTCAAGGTCTTCGCGTTAGTGGCGGCGCTGCAGCAGGGCATGGGCCTCGGCTACCAGGTGGACAGCTCGCCGGTGACGGTCAACGGCATCAAGATCACCAACGTCGAAGGCGAAGGGCTGCGGAACCTGCAGCATCGCCGAGGCGCTGAAGCGGTCGCTGAACACCAGCTACTACCGGCTGATGCTGAAGCTCAAGAACGGCCCCGCAGACGTCGCCGACGCCGCGCACAAGGCGGGCATCGCGGAAAGCTTTCCCGGCGTCGACCACACGCTGTCCGAGGACGGCAAGGGCGGACCGCCGAACAACGGAGTCGTGTTGGGCCAGTACCAGACTCGCGTGCTGGACATGGCGTCGGCGTACGCCACGCTGGCGGCATCGGGCACCTATCACAAGCCGCATTTCGTGCAGAAAGTTGTCAACGCGCGGGGCGAGGTGTTGTTCGACGCCGGCCAGCAGGACAACAGCGGAGAGCAGCGTATCGACAAGGGGGTGGCCGACAACGTCACGTCCGCGATGCAGCCGATCGCCGGATGGTCGAGGGGCCACAACCTCGCCGGTGGCCGTCCGTCGGCGGCCAAGACGGGCACCAACCAGCTCGGCGACACCGACGCGAACCGCGACGCGTGGATGGTCGGGTATACGCCGTCGTTGTCGACCGCGGTCTGGGTGGGAACTACCGCGGGCACCAAACCGCTCGAGACCGCCTCGGGCTCACCGGTTTACGGCTCAGGCCTGCCGTCGGACATCTGGAAGTCGACGATGGACGGGGCGCTGGAGGGCACCGACAAAGAGTCGTTCCCGAAGCCCACCGAGATCGGCGGCTACGCCGGCGTGCCTCAGGCACCGCCACCGCCGCCGACCACTACGGCGCCGCCCATCCCGTCCGAGACGGTCATTCAGCCGACAATCGAAGTGGCGCCTGGTATTACGATCCCGATCGGCCCACCGACCACTATTCCCATCGCTCCTCCGCCGCCAGGCGGACCCGTGCCGGGAGCGCCGCCGCCTGGACCTCCTCCGCCCCCGTGACCGAGCGCGAACCGACAACCGTTTCGCCGCTGCCGCTGGCCGACGACCGGCGCAGCCTCGACGACCGTGACCTGCCCAGCCGCACCGACGCGATCGGCGCAGCGCTCTCGGGCGTGATCGGCGGGCCGGTGGGCCGGCACGCGCTGATCGGTCGCGCGAGGTTTCTCACGCCGCTGCGGGTGATGCTGATCATCGCGCTGGTGTTCCTTGCGTTGGGCTACTCGACGAAGGCAGCTTGCCTGCAGACCACAGGCACCGGGACCGCCGATCAACGGGTGGGCAACTGGCAGAACCAGAGGGCCTACTACGAGCTCTGCTATTCCGACACCGTTCCGCTGTACACCGCGGAGTTGTTGAACCTTGGCAAGTTTCCGTACAAGTCCAGCTGGATCGAAACCGACAGCGACGGCAAGCCCAGCACTCAGTACGACGGCAACTATCGCGGTGCGTTACATGGAATATCCGGTGCTGACCGGGATGTATCAATACATGTCGATGTCGCTGGCCAAGACATACACCGCGCTGACCAAATTGGTGTCGGGGCCGATCATCGCCGAGGTGGTGATGTTCTTCAACATCGCTGCCTTTGGGCTGGCGCTTGCGTGGCTGACCACCGTGTGGGCCACCGCGCGACTGGCGGGTTCGCGACGCATCTGGGATGCCGCATTGGTGGCGGGGTCGCCGATCCTGATCTTCCAGGTGTTCACGAATTTCGACGCGCTGGCAACGGCTTTCGCGACGGGCGCGCTGCTGGCGTGGGCGCGGCGAAAACCGTGGCTGGCCGGTGTGCTGATCGGGCTCGGTGTGGCGGCGAAGCTGTATCCGCTGCTGCTGTTTGTGCCGTTGGTGATCCTCGGTGTGCGAACGGGACGACTCCGAGAAGTGGGTAAGACGGCGATCGCGACGGTGCTGATGTGGCTCGCCGTGAACCTCCCGGTGATGGTGCTGTTCCCACGTGGATGGTCGGAGTTCTTCCGGCTCAACACCCGCCGCGGTGACGACATGGACTCGCTGTACAACGTGGTGAAGTCGTTCACCGGCTGGGGCGGCTTCGACCAACACCTGGGATTCTGGCAGCCGCCGACGGTGCTGAACACCGTCACCGCCGTTCTGTTCGTATCGTGTTGTGTCGCAATCACCTACATCGCGCTGACGGCCAAGCAGCGGCCGCGTCTGATGCAGGTGGCGTTCTTGGTGGTGGCCGCGTTCCTGTTGACGAACAAGGTGTGGAGCCCACAGTTCTCGCTGTGGCTGGTGCCGTTGGCGGTGCTGGCGCTGCCGCACCGCCGGATTCTGCTGGCGTGGATGACGATCGATGCGCTGGTTTGGGTGCCGCGGATGATGTTCCTGTACGGCGAGCAGAACCGTGGCCTACCCGAGCAGTGGTTCACAGCGACGGTGTTGCTACGCGATATCGCGGTGATCGCACTGTGCGCGTTGGTGATTCGACAGATTTATCGACCCGAATTGGATCTGGTGCGACGCCGCGGTCAGGTCGACGATCCGTCGGGTGGAGTGTTCGAGTGGGCAGCTGATGCGCCGCCGGCCTGGTTGCCCGATTGGCTGCGCCCACAGGCGGACCGAATCCGGGTGACGCGTTCGCCTGAAGCGGAACCCGAACTTGCCGACGCTAAGTAGACGCTACGGCGAATAAATGCCACTCGCCGGGTACGCCTTTGAGCTCGTGAGCGCCGCGGTCGTCGAACTCGAGTCCTGATCCGATCACCAAGTCGCGCAGGGTGCTGGACACCAGGACCTCGTTCGGCCCAGCCCGTGCGCTGACCCGGGCTCCGATGTGCACGGCGATCCCGCCGATATCGTCGCCGCGGATCTCGCATTCGCCCGTCTGCAAACCGGCACGTACCTCGATGCCGAGGGACTGCACCGCGTCGCGAATTGCCATGGCGCAACGGATCGCTCGCTGAGGGCCGTCGAACGTCGCGAGGAAGCTGTCCCCCGCCGTCCTTACCTCGCGGCCTCGAAACCGAGACAGCTGCGCGCGGACGACGGCGTCGTGCGCGTCGAGCAGCGCGCGCCAGTCCCGGTCGCCCATCTCCGCGGCCCGGCGCGTCGAATCCACTATGTCGGTGAACAACACCGTCGCGAGCACCCGATCATCGGCCACGTCGGGCTGTTGTCCGGTGAGGAACTCGTGGATCACCTGAAACGACTGACGCCACGGTTACGAAGTGGTACATGTTGCGCCCGGGCAGCTCGACGTATCGGGCCTCTGGTATGCGGTTGGCGATGTACTTGCCCGCCGCTGGCGGGGTGAGCACATCGTTGGTGTGATGGACGACGAGGGTTGGGACGCGGACTGTGGGAAGCACCGCTCGCACGTCCAGTTCCGACAGGAGCGGCAGCATGCCCGCGACGGTCGCGGGGCTCGCCGACAGGCGTTCATGTCGGGCCCACGTTGCCCGGATCTCCTCGTTCCACGGCATGTCCGGGTTGAGCCAGCGTTGCAGTTCGCCTGATCCCCACAGGGCGACCGAGGCGTCGTATATACCCTTCGTGGTGAGCCCGTCGGTGCGCTCAGCCATCTGATCCACGAAGGCGTCGAGCGCTACCAGCGCGGTGGTGCGGGACGGATAGGTCGCTGCGAACAGTGCCGCGGGCGACACCGCGCCGCCGAACACTACGAGGACCGCTTCGCGGCTGCCGAGGTCGTCGAGCATGGTGAACCAGTTCGGCACAACCAGGATGTCGCGAGGACCTTCACGCGATGCGCGATAGGCGACGCGCAAGTCACCGTTGAGGGCATAGCGCGTCTCCGAGAACACGGCGGAAGTGTAAGCACGACAAGCAGCGCGATTTCGCAGATCAGCGGGCGTTCCTGTAGCCTGGGCCGGTTGCCGACGCAGGCGACCCTCCTGCCACGGAACGACCGTGGCCGCACGAGACCGTAGGAGGTGATGGGTTCCTCATGCGTCCATACGAAATCATGGTCATCCTTGACCCCACTCTCGACGAGCGCACCGTTGCTCCGTCGCTCGAGGCATTCCTCAACGTTGTCCGCAAGGACGGCGGCTCTGTCGACAAGGTCGACATCTGGGGTAAGCGCCGCCTGGCGTACGAGATCGCCAAGCATGGCGAGGGCATCTACGCGGTGATCGACGTGAAGGCCGCTCCGGCCACGGTGTCCGAGCTCGACCGCCAGCTGTCCCTGAACGAGTCCGTGTTGCGGACCAAGGTTCTGCGGACCGACAAGCACTAGCCGAACGGCGTGTACTCGTCGTAGTGCTTACGTAGGCTCGCCTGCGACTGACTTCGCGCACACCGCCCAGCGATGAGCGCTCGCGCGAAGAGCCGACAATCTTGCCCAGGAGGAACTCGTGGCTGGTGACACCATCATCACCGTCGTCGGAAATCTGACCGCCGACCCGGAACTTCGGTTCACGCCGTCCGGGGCGGCCGTTGCCAACTTCACTGTCGCGTCGACTCCACGGATGTTCGACCGTCAGAGCAATGAGTGGAAAGACGGCGACGCGCTGTTCATGCGGTGCAGCATCTGGCGTGAGGCCGCCGAGAATGTGGCGGAAAGCCTCACCCGGGGCTCACGGGTGATCGTCCAGGGCAGGCTCAAGCAGCGGTCCTACGAGACCCGTGAGGGCGAGAAGCGCACCGTCGTGGAACTCGAGGTCGATGAGATCGGCCCGTCGTTGCGCTATGCGACCGCCAAGGTGAACAAGGCAAGCCGCAGCGGTGGCGGTGGTGGTGGCGGATTCGGCAGTGGCGGCGGCGGTTCGCGCGGCGGCGGCGATTCTGCTGAGGCCAAGTCCGACGACCCGTGGGGCAGCGCCCCGGCATCGGGATCGTTCTCCGGCGGCGACGACGAACCGCCCTTCTGACAACAATTAATTAGCAATTCCAGAAAGAGATAGATACATGGCCAAGGCCACTAAACGACGCCCGGCTCCCGAGAAGCCGATCAAGACCCGCAAGTGCGTGTTCTGCTCCAAGAAGGGGCAGACCATCGACTACAAGGACACCCAGCTGCTGCGCACCTACATCAGCGAGCGCGGCAAGATCCGCGCCCGGCGGGTCACCGGCAACTGCGTGCAGCACCAGCGCGACATCGCGATCGCCGTCAAGAACGCCCGCGAGGTGGCGCTGCTGCCGTTCAGCTCGTCGACGCGCTGAGCCAGCAGCGTCAAACCAAGAAAGACGTAGAAATGAAACTGATTCTTACTGCTGAGGTCGACCACCTGGGTTCGTCGGGCGACATCGTCGAGGTGAAGGACGGCTACGGCCGCAACTTCCTGTTGCCGCGCGGGCTGGCGATCGTGGCGTCGCGCGGCGCCGAGCGCCAGGCCGAGGAGATCCGTCGCGCCCGAGAGATCAAGGGTGTGAAGGGTCTTGACCATGCCAACGAGCTCAAGACCGCGATCGAGAACCTCGGCGCGGTGGAGCTGGCCGTGAAGGCGGCGGCGGATACCGGCAAGCTGTTTGGTTCGGTGACGGCCGCGGACGTCGTCGCGGCGATCAAGAAGGCCGGCGGACCGAGTCTGGACAAGCGGACGGTGCAGTTGCCAAAGGCGCACATCAAGTCGGTCGGCAGCCACCCGATCGCAGTCCGGCTGCATCCGGAGGTGGACGCTTCGGTGTCCCTGAGCGTCGTCGCGGTGTAATTACTCCAGCGTCAATTCGACCGGGTGAAGACCATGATCGATCTTCACCCGGTCGTTGCTGTGCGCTCTGGCGAACTTCCCCAACTAGTTAGTCGGCAGCGAAGCTAACGGGCTGTTAACCTGTACGGCCCTCGCTTGAAACACAACACGCCCGGGGCCGCAACCTGGGCCGACACGCCGAGGCAATTGCCATCCACAGATGGTCACTGGCTCTATCGTGCGCTTATCTGCACGGATGCACTGAACAAAGTCGTTCATACACAGGTTCTCCCCAACGACTCAACATGGCTGTCCAGAGATATCCACACTCCATACACAAGTTCATAAACAGGGCCGCTTTGACCCGCTCTCAGCAACGTCTAGCGTTGGCCGTCGCAAGGCACGCTTGCAGTTCGCGGGGTGGCACATGTCGGTTGGCTGACTTACGCTCGGGACGGCAGTAAACGAACATACGTTCGACTGAGCGAGGGGAGGTGGGACTGTCCATGGCTGTCGTGGATGACCTTGGCCATTCGGGTATGGATGTACCACCGCCGAGTGAGGACTACGGGCGTCAGCCACCTCAAGACAACGCCGCGGAGATGTCCGTGCTGGGCGGCATGCTGCTGAGCAAGGACGCCATCGCCGACGTGCTGGAGCGGCTGCGTCCGGGCGACTTCTACAAACCCGCCCATCAGAACGTCTACGACGCGATTCTCGATCTGTACGGCCGTGGCGAGCCGGCCGACGCGGTGACTGTGTCCGCAGAGTTGGATCGCCGGGGCCTGCTGCGGCGGATCGGTGGGGCACCCTATCTGCACACGCTGATCTCGACGGTGCCGACTGCTGCCAACGCGGGATTCTATGCGGGCATCGTTGCGGAGAAGGCGTTGCTGCGGCGCCTCGTGGAGGCCGGCACGCGGGTGGTGCAGTACGGCTATGCCGGCGCCGAGGGTGCGGACGTCACCGAGATCGTGGACCGGGCCCAGGCCGAGATCTACGACGTCACCGAGGGGCGCACTTCGGAAGACTTCGTGGCGCTTGAGGACTTGCTGCAGCCAACGATGGACGAGATCGATGCGATCGCGTCCAACGGAGGCCTGGCGCGTGGCGTGCCGACCGGCTTTACCGATCTCGACGAGGTGACTAATGGCCTTCATCCGGGCCAGATGATCGTCATCGCGGCTCGTCCTGGCATGGGCAAGTCGACTCTGGGATTGGATTTTCTGCGGTCGTGCTCGATCAAGCACCAGATGGCCAGCGTGATCTTCAGCCTGGAAATGAGCAAGTCCGAGATCGTGATGCGGCTGCTGTCAGCGGAGGCGCGAATAAAACTTGCCGATATGCGGTCGGGTCGGATGAGCGACGACGACTGGACCCGGCTCGCGCGGCGGATGAGTGAAATCAGCGAGGCACCCTTGTATATCGACGATTCGCCGAACCTGATGATGATGGAGATCCGGGCGAAGGCGCGCCGACTCAAGCAGAAGGCGGGGCTGAGCCTGATCGTCATCGACTATCTGCAGCTGATGACATCCGGCAAGAAGGTCGAGTCGCGCCAGCAGGAAGTGTCCGAATTCTCCCGGCAGCTCAAGCTTTTGGCGAAGGAACTGGAGGTTCCCGTCGTGGCGATGAGTCAGCTGAACCGTGGTCCGGAGCAGCGCACCGACAAAAAGCCAATGTTAGCCGACCTAAGGGAATCAGGCGCCATCGAACAAGATGCGGATATGGTCATCCTGTTGCACCGGCCGGATGCCTTCGAGCGAGATGATCCTCGTGGTGGTGAGGCGGATTTGATTCTGGCCAAGCACCGCAACGGACCAACGAAGACGGTGACCGTCGCGCATCAGTTGCATCTGTCGCGGTTCACCAACATGGCCAAGGCCTAACGGTCGAGATGCAACGAAGATTGACAAAGGCCGCTAAATGTTTGACAACTTCATTATATTGAAGTCTTTCTCAACGTCGTTGTGCAATTAACGTTTCTCGGAATGATTGCGCTGATCAGAAGGCTTTGAGGGCTGGTCGAGGACGGTGTGTTAAGTCCCGGTTTGGGCGCCGTGATTGCGGTCGTGGTTACCGCTTCGGATACATGCGTTGCACGGAGAAGCGATTGACTCTCCTCGACGTCGCCTCGCGCCCACCTCGACCACACGATAAGCAAACATCCGGTGGTCAGCTGATGCGCCGGCGGCGGCCGGGCCCGCCCACAATGAGGTGAAGGCGCCGCCCGGGACCGACAGCGTCGTCATCGGGGAAGGATGCAGCGAAGCACCAACACCGCAAACCCGAACGTCACCGACGTTGACGCCGACGGCACCCGACTCTCCGAACGCGCACAGCCCTGCCCGTCTCTTATCGCCTGCAGGTCTACGGCCGGGACCAAGCCCACCGGCCTCTGCGCACCAAATACGTCTCATGTAACGGATGCGATCGGTCACTGAGATATGCTGTGGTGCGAGAGCCGAAAGCGTCTACCGCGGCGGGTGATGCCGGCGCCCCCGTCCGAGCCGCTAGCCGGTGCCCGGGCCGCTCCTGCTGGTAACGCCGCCGTGCTTGCTTGGCCTCGTAGTGGTCGGCGACGTGAACGCAGGGCCGTGGTGGCCTCGAGCGGTGGTCGCGGGTGTGGGGTTTCTGGTCACCGTCGAGCAGGTGGCGACGTGGCTGAAGCATTGGGGGGGTATAGATTTGGCCGGTAACTACGGGGTCAAATCGGCGCAGACGCGTTCGCGCGGTGAGGGCTTGATCGTGGTGCCCTGCGTGGGCGGGGCCGTCGATCAGGCGGACAGGGTCGGCCGGCTCGGGACACCGTCCTTCCCTGTCCCCCTTTCGGGTGGGTGTGGGCGTCGGCGCGGTCCCAGTGACCACTGCGGGAGCCACCATTCGGTCGTGCTGTTGAGCCCGCCCGAATCCCACTATCGCGATCTGTAATGCCCGCGGCAGCGCCCCGACCAGGACCCACCAGCGGGCGCGGCCCCAACGCGCGCGCCGCCGATGCCAGTGTCGACGGGCCGGCTTGGCGCGGGGCGGAGTCGACGGTCAGCGCGGTTCCACCCGCTAGGTCCGCCACCGACGCCCCCAGTCGGGTAGAAACAGCGCTAGCGGTTCCGGGCACCGGGGTGTCCCGCGCGGCGCGCCAAGGGTAAATTTTGAGCCGAGCCGCCGCCGACGTATCCCTCCCCCTCCGGTCGACGCCGCTGCCCGGTAGGCCGTTGCGCCGGCCTGACCGCGTGCAGCTAGTGTCGAGGCGATGCGTGGTGGCCGAGCCCCGGTGTCTCGTCGCCGCCACCGTCGGTTCCGCCGTCGGCGCGCGGATGCCGATAGCGACCAACCCCAGCCGCACCGCCACTTTCGGCATCACCGCCGCTGCCGAGAGTCGACCCGCCACCCGTATGGGAATGACGTCCAGCACTATGTGAATGGCTCCCCAGGTCGGCACCCTCATCGCCGCCACCGTCGGGGTTATCCGTGCCGCCGGTGTCGCCGCCGCCGGTGTCGCCGCCACCGGGTCGCTCCCGGGGTCCGCTGCTCCCGGGGCCGCTGCTGGGCTCCGTCGCCACCAGGGTCACCGCCATTGCTGCCGCTCTCCCCGCTATCGCCCGCCGCCGCTATCTCCGCCGCCGCTGTCTCCGCCGCCGCTGTCGCCGCCGCCGCTGGCGCCGGTGGGGCCATCGGGGCTGGCTGTCGTTGCTGTGTCGGTGCTGGATCCGCCGCCGAGAATGGTGTAGGCCAAGCCGTTGAACCGGGATTGCCGCCGAGCCGCCGGCGCTGGGGTCGCCCGGGCCACGGGGTTGCCCGCCGATGGTGGTGTGTCGGTGCTGGCTCCGCCGCCGAGAATGGTGTCGGTCCAAGCCGTTGAACCGGGGTTGGCCGCCCAGCCGCCGGCGCTGGCGTCGGCGTGCCGTCGGGGCTGGTCGTCGTTGGTGTGTCGGTGCGGTTCCGCCGCCGCGAAGTTGTCGATCCAACCCGTTGAACCGGGATTGGCCGCCGAGCCCTCGGCCCTGCTCTTGCCGCCGTTGGAGTTGCTGGTGTTGCCGTCGGGGTATACCACACTGCCGTCTGCGTTGTGATGGTGCCGTCGGGTTCCACTGACAGGCCGCCGGCATAGTGGGCGGTACCGTCGGACGTCGTGGTGGTGCCGTCGTTGGTTGTGATGCTGCCGTCGGGGCTGAGGGTGGTGACGTCGGGGGTTGTGACGTTGCCGTCCGGGTTGACGGTGTTGCCGTCGGGATATTGCCACACTGCCGTCTGCGATGTTGATGGTGCCGTCGGATTCCACTGACAGCCCGCCGTCATGGTCGGCGGTTCCGTCGGCCGTCGTGGTGGTGCCGTCGGGGGTTGTGGTGCTGCCGTCTGCGTTGAAGCTGGTGACGTCGGGGGTTGTGACGCTGCCGTCCGGGTTGCCGGTGTTGCCGTCGGGGTACTGCGCACTGCCGCTGCGTTGTGGATGGTGCCGTCGGGTTCCGCTGCATGCCGCCGGCATAGTGTCCGGTTCCCTCGGGCGCCGTGCCGGTGCCGTCACGGGTCATGCCGCTGCCGTCGGAGGTCGTGCTGCTGCCGTCGGGGCTGAAGAAGGTGCCGTCGGGGGTCGTGCCGCTGCCGTCCGGGTAGCCGGTGTTGCCGTCCGTTGTCGTCGCACCGGTGCCGCTGTCGGCGCTGTGACCGTCAGAGTGGTGCCAGGCCTTTCCGTCCTGCCGCTGTTGCCGCCGCCGAACATGTTGGCTGGGGCTTCCCTTGTAGCCCTTGGTTACTGGCTCCTTTGACGCACGCGAAGCCGGTTGGCACCCTTACCAGCCCTGCGATTATCTGCCCCGTCGCCGTTGCCTTGGCTGATCGCCGCCACTGTCGGACCTCCTGCACAGTGTTGCCGACCGGGCGGGCTGCACATCGGGGCTTTACCGCACGTTCTGGCGATAAATGGACATCGGACCGTTGCAACTGATCCCAACACGTATCGGCTGTCGCTGGCCCCGGCCAGTGCGACCCCCGCGGTATGGTACTGGGTAGCCGACTTTGCGTTGTGAATGTTCTGTATCCTTAGCTGGGACGCGACAGTTGGCGGGGGCTGGCGGGCTATGCTTCACTGCGCATCCTGATCCGATGACGGTGTGCTGATGCCCGTGACAGGCCATCCGCCACGCTCACTGCTGGGTAGTGTGGCGGCCCGGCCCGTCTCGGCGCATCAGGTAAATACCTGATATTTGCCCCGAACCGTGCGCCCCGGACCTGAGGCTGGCCCGGGGCAACGAATCCGAGGCGGGAGGCGGTGGCCCTGGTGGACCGGCTGCTCGAACGTGATCAGGTGCTGGCCGAGTTGGATCGGTGCCGACGGTAAGCCACCGCCGGGTGCGGGCGGGTGGTGTTGCTGCGCGGGGAGGCCGGGGTCGGCAAGACCGCCGTGATCGCCCGGTTCATCGCCGGGCTGGGCAGGCCGGCGCGCGTGGTCCGGGGGTGGTGTGATGCGCTGGCCACGCCGCGCCCGTTGGGCCCGCTCATCGACGTGCTCGCGGAGCTGTCCGGTGAGCAGGCCGCCGGAGTGCGGGCGGGCATCGACGCCGGGGATCACGAGGCGATCTATACCGGACTGGTCGCCATGTTCGGCGATGGCAATGCGTGGGTGTGGGTGATCGAAGACGCCCATTGGGCCGACGGCGCCACCCTGGATCTGCTGCGCTTTCTGGCCCGGCGCATCGACGCGCTGCCGGTGCTGCTGGTGGTGTCCTATCGCGATGACGAGATCGGCCCAACCCATCCGTTGGCGCTGTTGTTGGGTGACGTGGCGACCACGGCGGCGGTCACGCGGATCGGGCTAGAGCCGCTCAGCGGCGATGCAGTGACACAGCTGGCCGCCGGCAGCGGGGTCAACGCCGAGGTGTTGTATCGGCTCACCGGCGGTAACCCGTTCTTCGTCACCGAGGTCCTGGCCGCCGGGCCGGACGCGCTGCACGATGGCGGCCTGCCACGCAGTGTGTCCGAGGCGGTGGCCGGCCGGTTCGCGCGGCTGTCGGCGCCCGCGCGCGAGACCGTGCAGGCGGCCGCGGTGTGCGGGCCGCGGGCGCACCCGACGCTACTGCAGGCGGTGTGCCCCGACGCGGCAGGCGCGCTGGCCGAATGCCTGGCCGCCGGGGTGCTGCTCGCCGACACCGACACCGACACCGTGAGGTTTCGCCACGAGCTGGCCCGACGCGCGACCGCCGAGCGCATCCCCGACTATCAGCGCCGCGTGTTGCACAAACAGGTTTTGACGGTGCTGGCCGAACCGCCGATCGACCCGGATACCTTGGGAGTGTTGGCGTTTCACGCCGACCAGGCCGGCGATACCGACGCGGTCATCCGTTACGGGCCAGTGGCCGCCGAGCGGGCCAGCGCACTGGGTGCCAACCGGGAAGCCGCCGCGTTGTATGCGTTGGCGCTGCGCCACGCCGACGCCATCCCCGCCGAGCAGAAGGTGATATGGCTTGAGCAACACGCATTCAGCAGCTACCTGAGCGGCGTGGCCGATGCCTCGGTGCGCTCGCTTCACGCCGCGGTTACCCTGCGCCACACGTTGGGTGACCGGCTTGGCGAGGGAGATGACCTACGCTGGCTGTCCCGCATGCTGTTTCCGCTGGGCCGCACCACCGAGGCCATCCAGGCAGGGCGGGCGTCGGTGCGCCTGCTCGAAGACCTCGGACCCACCCCGCAGCTGGCCTGGTCGCTACTCAATATGGCCGAGCAGACCGCATTCGGCTACGACCCGGCCTGCGCCGAGTACGCGGCACGGGCTATCACCCTGGGCACCCAGCTGGGTGAGCCGGCGATGGTGATTCGGGGGCGCTGCAGCGCCGCGCTGGCCACGGTGCTTCGCACCGACACCGGGTGGGACGAGCTGGAAGTCGGGTGGCGCGACGCCATCGCGATGGACGGACAGGCCGAACTCGCCGCCACGATCGGGGCGTTCATCTGCTGGATCGCCGCACTGCACCACGACTTGGACCGCGCGGAGCGCAAAATCGCCGAAGCTGCGCCATTTTGCCGCGAACAGGATCTGGCCGGCTTCGCGTCGCTGTGATTGGGGCCGACGCGCTGCTCGCGTTGCACCGCGGTGCCTGGGATCGCGCCGCCGCGTGCGCCGAGGACGTGCTCACCGGGCCGGCACTGTCTCCGCTGAGTCGCTTCCTGCCGCTGATCACCCTGGCGCTGATCGCCGCCCGCCGACCCGACCGGTGGGTTCGCTGCTGGACGAGGCGTTGGCGGCCGCCGAACCCGGCGACTTCTTTCGTAGCGGCGCGGTGTGGGCCGCGCGCGCTGAGGTCGCGTGGCTGGCCGGCGACGACGACACCGCCCGCGCCGAAGCACAGGCCGGGCTGGCGGCGGCCACCGAACACGCCGACCCGTGGCTGGTCGGTCACCTGCTGCGGTGGGCCCATTTGGCCGGTGACCCACCTCAGCCGATCCTCGGCGAGGTGGTCACCCCCTACCACCTGGAGATTCGCGGGGACTGGCAGGCCGCGGCCGACGCGTGGTCGCGCCTCGGGTGCCCGTATAACGCCGCCATCGCTTCACTCGGCGGCGACATTGGCGCCGTGCACGCCGCACTGGACACCTTCCGTCGCCTCGGTGCCCGCACCGCGGCCCGCCGCGCCCAGCAACGCCTCAACCAGCTGCGCGGCCGCAATCCCGACCTACGCCGCAACGACACCAGCGCCGACCCACACGGCCTCACCAAGCGCCAACGCGACGTCCTCGAACTCCTGGCCGCCGGCCACAGCGACACCGAGATCGCCACCGCCCTCCACATCAGCCCCAAGACCGCCAACACCCACGTGTGCGCGATCATCGCCAAACTCGGCGTCCACAACCGCACCCAAGCCGCCGCCTACGCCCACCAACAGGCGGCACCGATCCACCACGGGCCGAAACGAGGACAGTAAGCGCTCATGAGCTCAAGAGAGAACCCGGCGAGTGCTGCCTGTTCGCTGTCGCCTCTACATAACAGCGAGACAGGCGTCGACGTCGACAGCTCAACAGCTTGGCCAGCGGCGATCGCTGATTGGCGTTGTGGTGCAATGCAACTCGCTACCGTTAACCGGTTACGGTGCGTGCCCAACAGCTGCGAGTCGCTGCCTTGATCCGCACAGGACGGTGCCTGCGCTGTACCCAATCTGGACGACGAGACCCGCTTCGAGGAACGGTCGAAGCTTCGGCTCCACCGCGAGAAGTACGCGGTCGACGTTCGCTGACGGCCTCGCCGGTCTGTGAGCCTCCCGATTAAAGCTGTGTCTGCGATGCCGGCACGATGGCGATGTTCGACGGATCGGCTGGTCGGCAACGAGAGCGACATGCTCGACACCGTCAGCTGGCCCAGTGACGTGATCGTCTCGTAGTCCGCGGCCAAGGCGACCAGTTGCAGCGTCACTGACTGTCCTGGACTGAGCGTTTCGGCAACCATCTGTAGCGGTTCGGTGATGGTGTGCGACTGTCCGTCCAGCGTCACCGGGATTGGCGTGACTTGGTTGCCGAGCACCAGGCCGGTGCTGTCGTCGACGAGTTGGGCGTAGAGTGC
>CAWIEE010000048.1:0-83256 GCA_963835075.1 uncultured Actinomycetota bacterium
GCAAGTCCCAGCGCAGGACCATCAGCGGCCGCACGGTCGTCATCACCGGCGCGGCGTCGGGCATCGGCAGGGCGCTGGCGCAACGGCTTTCGGCGCACAGCTGCCCCGTCGCCATCGCCGACATCGACGAGAAGGGCCTCAAGGAGACCGAGGCCTCACTGCACGGACCCACTCTTCTGCGGGTGCTTGACGTGGCCGACGCCCAAGCGCAGCGTGACTTCGCCGCTGAGGTGCACGACTGGGCGCCGCGGCCGCTCGGCGCGGTGTTCAACAACGCAGGCGTCGCCACCTCCTCCAGCGTGCTGGACACCGTACCCGAGGACGACGACTGGCTGTGGAACATCAACTTCCACGGGGTGGTCAACGGCACCCGAGCGTTTCTGCCGATCCTCGTCGAACAGGACGAAGGCGCGATCGTCAACACGTCGAGCGTGTTCGGCCTCGTCGGTATGCCCAACCAAAGTGCCTACTGCTCGGCCAAATTCGCTGTCCGCGGGTTCACCGATTCGCTTCGCCAGGAACTGCGTGGGACCGGCGTCACCGCCATCAACGTCCATCCCGGCGGAATCAACACCAACATCGTTCGCAATGCCCGGTGGCGCAAGGACCCCGAGGGCCGCGGCCGCACCCAGGACCAGATGGTGCAGGAGTTCGCCGCGATCACGCTGACGCAGCCGGCCAAGGCCGCCGAGATCATTCACCGCGGCGTGGAACAGGGCAAGGCGCGCATCCTCGTCGGCCCCGACGCGTATCTGTTCGACACCCTCGGGCGCCTGGCGCCGACGAGCTACTACGACCTTCTCGGCCGGCTCGAGTCGGTCCTGCGTCGTCGGAGCCGGGCAAGCGCCGCGGCAGAGGTCACGGTTTCATGACCGCGGAGGCGCACCTGCCTCCAGGGCCTCGGTGGCCGGTAGCACTCCAGGGCGCCGCGTACATCGCCTCGCGGCGACGTTTCATGCACGCGCTGGGCAGACGCTATGGCACCGCGTTCACGGTGAAGCTGCCGTTCTTCGGCCCGACGGTGATCATTAGCGACCCCACCATGGTCAAGCAGTTCTTCCAAACTCGAACCGACGTCGTGCGCAACGTGGAGCCCAATCTTGACCTGGTGCTCGGTCCGGGCTCGACGTTCGGGCTGCAGGACGAGGAGCATCTCAGGCGCCGCAAGCTGCTGGTGCCGCCGTTTCACGGCAAGCGGATGCGGGCATACGAGAATCTGGTCGAAGAGGAAACGCTCAAGGAGATCGCCACCTGGCCTGAAGGGCTGGAGTTCGCGGTGCTCCCTTCGACGAATCGGATCACCTTGAACGTGATCTTGCGCGCGGTGTTCGGAGCTCAGGGTGCCGAGTTCGACGCATTGCGTAAGGTGATGCCTCCGTTGGTGGCACTGGGATCGCAGCTTGTTTTCCTTCCGTTCCTGCACCGCGATCTCGGTCCGTGGAGCCCGTGGGGTCGATTCCTCGGCCTGCGGAGGCAATTCGACGTCATCGTCGCGTCATTGATCGATCGCGTTGCTGCGGACCCGAACCTCGAACAGCGCGGCGACGTGTTGTCACTGATGCTGCAGTCCCGCTATGAGGACGGAACGGCGATGTCGCGCGGCGATGTCGCGGACGAGCTCTTCACCCTGCTTGCCGCCGGACACGAAACCACTGCAACGCAATTGGCGTGGGCGGTCGAACGGTTGCGCAGACATCCCAGCGTATTGTCGCGGTTGGTCGATGAGGTCGACGCTGGCGGCTCGGGCCTGCTGCAGGCCACCATCCACGAAGTGCAGCGCAGTCGACCGGTCATCGACGGCGCGGCCCGGCAGGTCATCGCGCCCGATCATGCCGTTGGGGCAGTGGGTGATTCCGCGCGGGTACACCGTCCAGGTCGATATCCCACTGACCCACCAGAACGCCTACCCGGATCCCGACCGGTTCGACCCAGACCGGTTCCTGGTCGAGAGCCCGGATATGTACTCGTGGGTGCCGTTCGGCGGCGGAACCCGCCGATGCCTGGGCGCCGCGTTCGCGAACATGGAGATGAACGTGGTCCTTCGCACCATCCTGCGCGAGTTCCGGCTGGTGCCGACGACTTCGCGGGACGAACGGTTGCACAGTCGCGGCGTCGCATTCGCGCCGAGCGAAGGCGGCCGCGCAGTGGTCTATCGTCGGATCCAGATCAGCTCAGAGCGGCAAGCCGAAGTGCTGGACGTCACGACTACTTCATGAGGGTTGAATTCGTATGCGTGCGGTCGTAATCACAAAGCACGGTGACCTTTCGGTCCTTCAGGTGCAGAAACGTCCGGATCTGCCGCCACCCGGCCCAGGGCAGGTACGCATCGCGGTGCGCGCCGCGGGCGTCAACTTCGCCGACCATCTCGCCAGGGTCGGCCTGTATCCCGAGGCACCGAAGCCGCCGTCGGTAGTCGGCTACGAAGTGGCAGGGACCATCGACGCCGTCGGCGATGGCGTCGATCCCTCACGGGCGGGGGAGCGGGTTTTCGCCGGTACCCGGTTCGGTGGTTACGCGGAGATCGTCAACGTGCAGGCCGCAGATGCCGTGCCAATGCCTGACGCACTGAGTTTCGAGCAGGGTGCCGCGATCCCGGTGAACTACGCCACCGCGTGGGCAGCCCTGCACGGCTACGGATCGCTGCGCCCCGGCGAGCGGGTGTTGATCCACGCGGCGGCAGGCGGTGTTGGCATCGCGGCGATCCAGTTGGCCAAGGCCGCCGGTGCGGAGATCCACGGCACCGCGTCGCCAGGCAAGCATCAGCGACTCATCGAGATGGGCGTCGACCGCGCCATCGACTATCGGCGCGACGGTTGGTGGAAAGGCTTGCCGCCGTACGACATTGTGTTGGACGCGATCGGCGGCAAGTCGCTGAAGCGCTCGTATGATCTATTGCGTCCAGGCGGCCGGCTCGTCGGTTACGGCGTCTCCGCATTGCAACAGGGGGAGAAGCGGTCGATACGTACTGCGCTACCGCAGCTGCTGCCGATGCTGCGCGGGTTCAACCTGCTCAAGCAGCTCAGCGAGTCCAAGGCCGTCATCGGCTTGAACATGCTTGCGCTGTGGGATGACCGGGGCACGCTCCAACCGTGGATCGAGCCGTTGTCACAGGCGATCTCCGACGGTGTCGTCCAACCTGTAGTCCACGCCGCGGTGCCGTTCGCGAAGGCCGCTGAGGCGCACCGGATTCTGGCGGCACGCGAGAATGTCGGCAAGGTCGTGTTGGTGCCCTAGCGATTCTTTTATGCGGTCGCCAGCGCGCGCTCGTAGAGCGTCGGGTCGTGGGAGCAGACGATGAACAGGTCGGGGTCTTGCCGCTCGTACAATTCGGCCAGACGGGCGTGGTTTTCCCGCACCTTCTTCAGATCCCACGCGACGAATGACTCCATCACCGTCAGCGCGCGGGGTACGTGGGACTTCCCGTCGAGCGTGCCGTAGTGATAGAACGCATCGCCCGCAGTGCAGCACCCAGCGGTGGCCGGCGTCGACGGCGACGCACGCGTGACCGCGGGTGTGGCCGGGCAGCGCAGATGAGCGCAATGCCAGGCGAGATTTCGTCGAGTTCCTTGGCGGCGGCGAACCCGTGCCACTTCTCGCCGTTCGGATCGTGCTCGACGATGTTGGGTCCGTGCGCCCATTGGGCGGAACGGTAGCGGATCCTCTCGCGCCAGGACGGCGACCAGATCGCGCCGAGGGCTTCGGCGGCGGTGACGTGGATGTGGGCATCGGGGAAGTCGGAAAGCCCACCGATGTGGTCCACGTCGAAGTGGGTTATCACGATGTGGCGGACGTCTTCTCGACGGAAGCCGAGGCGTTCGATCTGGTGTGCGGCGGTTTCCCCGTCGTCGAACAGCGGCCGGACGACATGCCGGGTTGGGCCAACGCGCTTCGCGGGATCCCGGCAGTCATGTGAGCCGAAGCCGGAGTCGACCATCACCAGTCCGTCGTCGGTTTCAATCAGCAGCACATGGCAGACCATCGGGGCGGTCGGCATGGTCATGGTGCCGCAGTTGAGGTGGTGGACCTTCATGCCGGCACTCAGGCATCCCCGCTTGCGGCCAGGGCGAGCAGTTCTGCGCGCCCGATCTGGGTGACCAGGCTGGCCGTGTCGAAGTAGATGCGCTCGTTGACGATGCGGTCGTCTTCAAAGAAGAAGACCGCGATGATGGGTACCCGGAACGCCTTGCCCGTCGGCGGCATGCCGTAGAACTCGCCGAGATTTGTTCCCAGCAGATCGAATTCGACGATGACCGCGTCATCGGAGACGTGAAAGCGGGCGTTGTCGTGACGCTGGTCGGGGAACGCTGTTCGTGTCGTCAGGTAGTAGCCCATGACCTCTTCGTCGCCGTCGAAGATCTGGCCGGTGGCCATGATCTCGTAATGCGGATGGCCGTTGAACGTCGCCAGCGTGGCGTCGAACTCTTTGGACACCTCGGTGTCCATGTGCTCGCGGATGACAGCGAGGCGACGTTGCCGCAGATCGTCGGTGATCATGAGCGCTCCTTGATTACTTGCTTTTCTTTGTGGACGCGCGCGCGAGCAAGCGAAGCAGCACCTGACAGACCACCGCGAGCGGCGCCTTGACCAGCGGGAAGCTGGCGGTTGTGGAGACGGTGTAGTCGATGTGCGTGCCAGAACCCGCCGGGGTGAGCCGCACCTCGCCTGCGTAGCCCGGAAACGGGGTTCCGGAAAGGGCCTTGTAGCCGAACAGGTTTGGCGCCTCGAAAGTCACGACCTCCTCGACGATGTCCGGACCCGGGCCGCGCGACGCGATACGCCGAACCGCCCCGACGCCGTTGGGGTCTGCGGTGCCGAGTCTGTCCATCGTCACCGTGACAGGACCCCACTGGCTCATTCCGACGTGGTCGCTCAGCTTGTCCCACACGGTTTCGATCGGTGCGGCGACAGTGGTTTGCGATGTGACGTGCATTCGAGACTCCTTAGGCGGTGGCTTGGGCTTGTACGTACTGCGTGCGGTCATGTGAGCAGACCATCAGCATGTCTGGCTCCCGTCGTCGATACAGCTCGGTGAGCCGAGCGTGGTTCTGCCGCATCATCTTCCGATCGAATGCGGTCACCGACTCGAATGCGGCGAGTGCTCGCGGCATACGGGCCGGTTCCGTCGACAGTACCGTGGTGAAAGAAGGCGTCTCCGCAGTGCACCACCCAGCGGTGGCCTGCGTCGACGGCCACGCAGGCGTGGCCGCGGGTGTGTCCGGGAAGCGATATCAGCACGATGCCCGGCGACACCTCGTCGAGTTCCTTCGCCGCGGCGAATCCCCGCCACATCTCACCGTCCGGCGTGTGCTCGATGATCTTCGGGCCGTGCGCCCACTGGACCGCGCGGTAGCGGAACCGCTCGCTGCGCGACGGTGCCCGCATCGCGGCGAACGCCTCCGCGGCGGTGACGTGGATCTGGGCCTCGGGGAAATCGGATAGGCCGCCGATGTGGTCACCGTCGAAATGGGTGATGACGATATGGCGCACGTCGTCGCGGCGGAACCCGAGCTGCGCGACCTGATTGGCGGCGGCTTCCCCATATTTGAGCACCGGGCGGATGAGGTATCGGGACGGTCCAACCCGCCGGGCGGCATCGTCACAGTCGTTCGGCCCGAAGCCGGTATCGATCAATACCAACCCGCTGCCGGTCTCGACGAGCAAGACGTGGCACACCATCTCGCCGCAGCCGAGCGGGTACAACGTTCCGCAGTTGAGGTGGTGGACGTTCACACGTGCAGTCTGCTGGACCGCTTCTCCCTACGCGGGCGAGTTGACGGTCACCGCTACTTGTTGTGTCGGCGCTGCCGTTCGACGGTCGCCAGATAGAAGGCCCAGGCGAACATGAAGCTGGTGAACAGGCTCGCCACGAAGAACAGCCACGGACGGCGGATGCCGCGCCTGCGCCCGTCGATATCGTGAACAGGGGCAACAGGATCACATTGGCGATGGTGTAGTCGGCAACCTGCGAGCTGGCCGCAGGGTTCGCGTACCCGAGTTTGATGAACTCCGACCAGTCGCCCTGGCCCCAGAAGGGGTTCTCGGCGTACCCGTACACGTAGCGGATGTTGAAGTACCAGCACAGAGGCAGCGATGCGATGCCAACGATGTAGAAGATCAGCTCCAACGCCGACAGCTTCGGCCCTTCGGGAGCGCGCTTGAAGATACGCCGGATTGGTTCTGACGATGATCGCAATGACGACGATGCCGAGGATCGCGTGCACGAGTAGCGAGACCATAGCCGGAGTCTCTCGACCGAATTAAGTTTTGTCAATATTGACATAACGCGGGTGCGGTACTTTCTGCACATGGTCCGGCCTGCCCAAACGGCGCGCAGCGAGCGCACGCGCGATGCGCTGCGGCGGGCTGCCGTGGTTCGGTTCACCGCGCAGGGGGTGGAGGACACGTCGGCCGAGGAGATCGCTGCCGACGCCGGGGTATCGCTGCGGACGTTCTATCGGCACTTCGCCTCAAAGCACGATCTGTTGTTCGCCGACTACGACGCGGGTGCGCATTGGTTCCGCAGCGCGCTGGCGGACCGGTCGCCCGACGAGTCGATCATCGAGTCCGTGCAGTCGGCGATCATGGCGAGGCCCTATGACGATTGGGCGGTCACGCAGATCGCCTCGCTGCGTGCCCAAGAGCTCGACCCGAGTCGCATCGTCCGGCACATCCGCCAGGTCGAGGCCGACTTCGCCGAGGCCATCCAGGAACACCTCACGGGTCGAGAACCCGCCGAAGCCGGGCACTGATGAACGGATGCACATCACCGTCACGGCGCGTTGTATCGCAGCCGCCGTCTTCGGCGCGATGGAGGTCTGGATGCTGAGCGAGGAACGGTCGCTGCCAGAGCTGTCCCGGCTGTGCCGCGAGGCCCTTGAGACGTTGAGCAAGGGGATCGGCGACTCGCACTGAAACCGCGAAGTTTCGTCAATATTGACAAAACTGCGGCTACGCGTGTCAGCCTCAGCCAATGACGGACTTTGACGCGATTGTCGTTGGCGCCGGCCACAACGGGCTGACCGCCGCCGTGCTCCTCCAGCAGGCCGGCCTGCGCACTCTGTGCCTCGACTCCAAGCTCTATGCCGGCGGTATGGCGTCGACGGTGGAACTGTTCGACGGCTTCAAGTTCGAGATCGCCGGGTCGGTGCAGATTCCGACGTCGGCGACGGTGAGCCGGGAACTCGGGCTCGACGATCTGCCCAATGTCGACCTCGACGTGATGTCGGTATCGCTGCGCGGCGTCGGCGACGAACCCCTCGTCTACTACACCGACCCGATGAAGCTGTTGACGCACATCAACGAGGTGCACGGCGCTGAGGCCGTCAACGGGATGGCCGGTCTGATGGCCTGGTGTCAGGCGCCGACCCGGGCGCTTGGCCGTTTCGACGCGGGTAAGCCACCGAAGACGCTCGACGAGATGTATGCCTGCGCCACAAACGAATTCGAACGGTCGACGATCACCGATCTGCTGTTCGGGTCCGTCACCGACGTGCTGGACCGATACCTGCCGGACAAGGAGAAGAACGGTGCGCTGCGGGGCATGCTGTCGCTCCTGGCGTGCAACACCACCTACCGCGGACCCGCGACTCCGGGCACCGCCGCGGCGCTGGCATACGGGTTCGCGGTTCCTGACGAGAACGCGCTGCTCGTCAAGAAGCTGCGCGGCGGCATCGGGACACTGACGACACACCTGTGCGACGTATTCACCTCCAACGGCGGCGAACTGCGGCTGCGCAGCAAGGTCGACGAGATCACCGTCGCCGACGGCAGGGTCACCGGCGTCCGCCTCGAGGACGGCTCCACGCTGACCGCGCCGATCGTCATCTCCGGTGTCGCACCGGATCTCACGGTCAACGGGCTGGTCGACGGCAGCTGCGGTGCCTACCGACATCCGGGAACGGTTCTCCCGTGTCGATCACCGCGGCAGCTATCTGCAGATGCACTTCGCGCTCGACGGCATCCCGGAATTCGCGTCGCCGTACGAATTGCTCAACGATCCCGCGATGCAGTCGAACATCGGCATTTTCAGCACGCCCGAGGAACTGCAGCAGCAATGGGAAGACTGCAGGCGCGGGATCGTGCCCGCCGATCCCGCGATAGCGCTGCAGATTCCGTCGGTCAACGATCCGGACCTCGCGCCGCCGGGGAAGCACGCCGTCTCGGCGTTCTCGCTGTGGTTCCCGATCGAGGAGAGCCCAATCGAGCTACGGCGAGATGAAAGTGGAGATGGGCCAGCGGGTGATCGACAAGATCACCCGACTCGCGCCGAATTTCGAAAGCCTGATCATCCGGCACACCACATTCACCCCGAAGCACATGGGCACGATGTTCGGCGCGCCCGGTGGCGACTACTGCCACGGGCTGATTCATCCCGACCAGATCGGCATCAACCGGCCCGGGCCGAAAGGCTATGTCGATCAACCGATTCCGATCGACGGGCTGTACCTGGCCAGCGCGGGGTGTCACGGCGGGCCCGGCATCACGTTCATTCCGGGCTACAACGCCGCGCAGCAGGCGCTCGCAGACGCCCGCTAGCGCTCTAGTAGACGGTCTCCGTCGTCGGGCTCGGAAACCGTCAGCACGGCCTTGACCACGAACGGGTCGGCCTCCAACTCGTCTTCGAGTCTGCGGAGCATCTTGGCCACCGACGACTCGGCCTGGTCGCCGACAAGATCGACGCTGGCGACGAGGAAAAGCTGTTTGGGGCCGACGAATTCGAGTCGCAGGTACCGAACCGACGCGACCTCCGGCAGCTGTTGAATCCGCGTCATGGCCGCGTTGTACAAGAACTCGGAGCCGGGCTCACCCGTCAGAAAGCGGCGGTTGCGGTCGATCAGCAGCACGGCGACCACACCGAGCAGCACGCCGACAAGGATCGAGCCCACTGCGTCCCATGCAGCGACACCCGTCAGTTCGTGCATGGCCGATACCGGCGCCGGCAATGCCGATGCCGATCAGCGCCGCGGCATCTTCGGCGAACACCGCCCGCGTCGTCGGATCCGATGTCACCAGTGCGTGTTCAAGCAGGTCGCGGTCAAAACGATGGGCTTCGGCCCGCAGCTGCCGGACGGCCTGCAAGAACGAGACTCCTTCCAGTACAAAGGAGATAACCAACACGCCGTAGGCAAGCGCATAGTTGCGGCCTTCGGCCTGTTCGCCGCCGACGAGCTCGCTGACGCCATGCCAGATCGACACAGACGCACCGACGACGAACAGCCCGATCGCGGCGAGCAGCGACCACACGTACGCCTCTCGACCGTGGCCGAGGGGGTGACGTTCGTCGGCGCGGACGGGCGCTGCGCCGATTGGCGATCATCAAGAACACTTCGTTGCCGGTGTCGGCCCACGAATGAGCCGCCTCGGCCAGCATCGACGCCGACCCCGTGAGCGCTGGCGGCAGTCGTCTTCGCCAGGGCGATAGCGAGATTCGCTCCGAACGCGACCAGTACGGTCAGTGTGCTTTCGCCGCCGGCCTTGACCACGGGCGCTCAGTCGCTACGTGCACGCAGCTGGCTGACCCAGTCGCGCGGGACTCTGCCTGCAGGGCCTGGAACTGACTGGTCCTCGGGATGGGATTCCGGCGCCGCGAGTTCCGGTCCGTCGTAATACTCGTTCTCGTCGTAGTTCCAGAACCAATCCTCGCCCGGTTCAAACGACCGAATGATGGGATGTCCGGTCTCGCGCCAATGTGCCGACGCGTGCCGGGCCAGCGAATCGTCGCAACATCCGATGTGCCCGCATGCCGCGCAGCGCCGCAGGTGCACCCACCAGCCGCCGATCGCCTCGCATTCGACGCAACCCGTGCCGCTCGGAGGGACCGCTGAGTCCACGGCTGTGCTCATGCACGCGAGCCTACCGGTGGCCGACGCGGCCTCGGGCAAGACTTTAAATCAGGTCGATCTGATCAAACTGAGCGAAACCAAATGCGTTGGGGTAACCAGCCGATTGTCGTATTTGACGGTGTCGTTTGCGGCGCAGGTCAGATTGACAGCTAACCATCGGTCTCTTAGCGTGCGGCTCAAGCTTGACGACGATTGGACTGCGTGTGGGACCTGTAGACGAGTGCCGCTCGTCGGCATGCGTGTGCGCCGCTCGGCGATCGGGGTAACCCCGGTGCCACAATCTCTCGGCAGTCAACCGTGACGGGGACCGCCTGGTCCAAGCCCGCCTTGGCGATTGGTGATTTCGTAGTCCTCGCGGGCGAGACCTTCGGCGCAATGGTTCGCCCACCCTTCGCCTGGCGCGAGTTGTTGGATCAGATCTGGTTCGTGGCCAGGGTGTCGATCGTCCCGACGCTCGTGCTCTCGATTCCCTACACGGTGCTCATCGTCTTCACGCTGAACATCGTGCTGATCGAGGTGGGTGCAGGCGACCTGTCTGGGGCAGGCGCGGCGCTGGCATCGGTCACGCAGGTGGGTCCTGTGGTGACGGCGATCGTCGTCTCCGGTGCGGGCTCGACCGCGATGTGTGCTGATCTGGGCGCCAGGACGATTCGCGAGGAGATCGACGCGATGAAGGTCATCGGCGTCAACCCCATCCAGGCTCTCGTGGTGCCACGGGTCATTGCCGCGACTTTCGTTGCGCTGATGCTGTATTCGGTCGTCGCGGTCGTCGGACTCGCAGGAAGCTATTTCTTCGTTGTCTTCGTCCAGCACGTCACGCCGGGAGCGTTCGTCGCCGGGATGACGCTGCTGACGGGCTTGCCGCAGGTGGTCGTTTCCCTTGTCAAGGCGCTGCTTTTCGGTCTCTCTGCCGGCCTGATCGCCTGCTACAAGGGATTGCACGTCGGCGGCGGTCCGACAGCGGTCGGCAACGCCGTCAACGAAACGGTGGTGTTCGCCTTCATGGCGCTGTTCGTCATCAACATTCTTGCCACGGCGTTCGGCGTGAAGGTGGCGCCATGACCGACGTTGAGAACTCAGCGCCGGGCAGCGCCACCCTGAATCGAGTGGTCGAGGCGACCCGCAGGCTGGGTGAGCAGACGGCCTTCTATCGGCAAAGCGCTCGCGAGCTACGCCCGATGCCATCAGGCGCTATCCGGCCGAGGTGCTGCGGCTGATCGCAGGCATGGGGATGGGCACCGGGGCGCTGGCGGTCATCGGCGGCACGGTGGCCATCATCGGCTTCCTCACGCTGTGCACCGGCGCGTTGATCGCCGCGCAGGGCTACAACACGCTGTCCAACGTCGGGATCGAGGCCCTCACCGGTTTCCTCGGGGCGTTTCTCAACGTCCGGTTCATCGCACCGGCGACCGCGGGCGTGGCGCTTGCCGCGACCATCGGTGCAGGCGCGACCGCGCAGCTCGGCGCCATGCGCATCAACGAGGAGATCGACGCGCTGGAGGTGATGGGCATCCGGCCAATCACTTACCTGGCCTCCACCCGCATCGTGGCCGGGGTGGTGGCGGTCATCCCGATCTACACCGTCTCCATCTTGATGTCGTTCCTGGCGACCCGGTTCGGCACGACGTTCGTCTACGGGCAGTCGCGCGGCGTCTACGACCACTACTTCACGACGTTCCTGCAGCCGACGGACCTGTTGTGGTCCTTCGTGGAGGCGCTGTCGATGGCGGCCGCCGTGATGGCGGTGCACACCTACTACGGGTACACCGCGACGGGCGGTCCGGCCGGCGTCGGCGAGGCCGTCGGCCGTGCGGTGCGCACTTCCATCACCGCGGGAGTCTTCATTCTGTTGACCATCACGCTGTCGGTGTACGGACAGTCCGGCAACTTCCACTTGTCGGGGTGACGGGTATGGCCATCGAGGGGACCAACTCATCCCGGCGCGACAGGATCGATCCCATCTGGTGGGCACCGGTGCTGCTTCTTGTCATCGTGGCACTGTCCGACGCTGACGGTCCTGCTGTTCAACGGAACACTGCGCGACAACGTTCCGCTCACGTTGGTCTCCGACAGGGCCGGTCTGGTCATGGAGAACGGCGCGAAGGTGAAGTTGCGCGGCGTCCAGGTCGGCGAGGTCACGTCCATCGGCGCGGACACCGCGGCCGGGAACGATCTGTCGAAGCTGCAATCTGAAGATGGACCCTGGGCCTTTCCAGTACCTGCCGAGCAATGTCGAGGCGGAGATCAAGTCGAGCACCGCGTTTGGCGCCAAGTACGTCGATCTCATCGTGCCCGACGATCCGAGTTCGAAGCCGTTGGCGCCGGGCGCGGTGCTGCACTCCCGCAACGTGACCGTCGAGGTCAACACCGTGTTCGAGAACCTGCAGTCGGTCGTCCACTCCGTCGACCCGGCCAAGCTGAACTCGGTGCTGTCCGCGATCGCCGAATCAGTGCGCGGCAAGGGCGAGCGCATCGGTCAGGCGATCACCGATGCGAACAACGTGCTGCTCACCGTCAACCCGAGGATGCCGACGGTTCGGCAGGACTGGCAGTTGTTCGGCAAGACCGCCGAAGCGTATTCGGATGCGGCGCAAGGACATCTTGTCGATCTTGGACTCGTTCTCGACGACAAGCGCGACGATCAGTACCACGCGAAGTCGCTCGACGCAGCTGCTCCTCTCCGCGGTCGGATTCTCCCAGTCGGGCATCGACACGATCGGCGGAAACCAGTCGAACCTGGTGCGCGCGATAAACATCCTCGATCCGACGACCGCACTGTTCATGAAGTATTCGCCGACCTACAAGTGCCTGTTCCAGGGTGCCCAGTGGTTCCTGGATCATGGCGGCCGAGATGCATTGGGCGGCAACGGAAAATCAGTGATCATGGACGCCGGCTTGCTGATGGGCGACGATCCCTACCGCTATCCGGACAACCTGCCGATCGTCAACGCTACGGGCGGGCCCGGTGGCAAGCCGAGTTGCGGCTCGCTGCCCGACGTCAGCAAGAACTTCCCGGTGAAGTACCTAGTCACCGACACGGGGTTCGGCACTGGCCTCGATATCCGGCCCAATCCGGGCATCGGCTTCCCCGGCATTGCCAACTACTTCCCTGTCACCAAGGCAAATCCGGAGCCGCCGAGGATCCGGTACCCCGGCGGCCCCGCGCCCGGCCCGTACCCCGCCTACCCCGGTGCACCGGCGTACGGCGCACCGGAATACGGGCCTGACGGAACACCGCTCTACCCACCGCCGGCCCTGGCGCCGCCGCCGCCGCCGGAGGGGCAGCCATGAGAAGAAGGACACTGCGCGCAACGCCATGCGCGTGGCGTTGTTCACCGTGCTGTGCTTGGTCTCCATGTTCGTTCTGGTGACGGTGTTCGGCCAATTTCGATTCGACTCGCGTGCCTCCTACAGCGCGGTGTTCACGAATGTGTCAGGCCTCAAGGGTGGGAACTTCGTCCGGATCGCCGGTGTCGAGGTCGGCAAGGTCAAGGACCTGACCTTGCACAAGGACGGCACCGTCACAGTCGACTTCGCGATCGACAAGAACCTGACGCTCACAGAGGGCACCAAGGCGGCGGTGCGCTATGAGAACCTCATCGGTGACCGCTACCTATCCCTCGAAGATGGGCCGGGGTCGGTGCGGAAACTTCAACCGGGACAGACGATTCCGCTGGCACGGACTTCGCCCGCGCTTGACGTCGATGCACTCATCGGCGGCTTTCGCCCACTCTTTCGCGCGTTGGATCCCGACCAGGTGAACGCGCTGTCCGGGCAACTATTGCAGGTGTTCCAGGGGCAGGGGGGCACCATCTCGTCGGTGTTGTCCCAGACCTCCGCACTGACTTCGACACTCGCAGGCCGCGACGAGCTCATCGGCCAAGTCATCACGAACCTCGACACCGTGCTCGGCACCTTCGGCGCACGACGACGATCAGTTCTCCGAAGGCTTGGACAAGCTGTCACAGCTCGTGCAGGGACTGGCGGAGCGCAAGAGCGACATAGCGACTGGCACGGCGTACATCAACGCCGCGGCGGGATCCGTTGCCGACCTCTTGACGGCCGCGCGCCAACCGATCAAAGACACCGTCCAGCAGACCGACCGATTCGCCGGCCAGATCATGGCCGATCACGACTACGTCGACGACTTGGTCAGGACGCTGCCTGACGCCTACCAGGTGCTGGCCCGCAACGGCCTATACGGCGACTACTTCGGCTTCTACCTCTGCGACGCGATTCTCAAAGTCAACGGTAAAGGCGGCCAGCCCGTGTTCGTCAAACTCGCCGGCCAAGACTCGGGACGGTGCACACCGAAATGACGCGAATCGCCTTGAAGAAGCCCAGAATCAAACCGCTGGGCGAGCGCAATCGGGTCGCCGTTGGCGCGGTCGGGACTCTGATTCTGGTCGCCTTGGTGATCGCCGTCTTCTCCTACGACAAGATTCCCTTCGTCAAAGGCACCTCCGATTACTCCGCCTACTTCACCGAAGCCGGTGGCATCAAGCCCGGCAGTGACGTCCGCGTGTCGGGCCTCGGCGTCGGCAGGGTCTCCGACATCCGGTTACAGGGGACAAAGGTGCTCGTGGACTTCACGGTTCGCGACGGCGTCGAACTGGGTGACAGGACAGAAGCCGCGATCAAGACCGAAACTGTGCTCGGCACCAAGTTCCTGGAACTGACTCCACGCGGCGACGGCAACCTCACCGGCACCATTCCGATCGAACGGACCAAGTCTCCTTACGACCTCCCAGACGCATTGGGCGATCTCACCACCACCATCAGCGCTTTGGACACCACACAGTTGTCCTCTGCGCTCACGACGTTGGCGGACACATTCAAGGACACCCCACCCGACCTGAAGATCGCGCTGGAAGGCGTGGCCAGGTTCTCCGACACACTCAACACCCGCGACACACAACTGCGCAACTTGCTGGCCAACGCGAACAAGGTCACCGCGGTGCTGGCCAAACGCAGTGATCAGATTGCCAGCCTCGTCGTCAACACCAATGCCCTGCTGGCCGAGCTTCTGTCGCAACGCAATTCCGTCGACGCTCTGTTCAACAACCTCACCGCCGTGTCACGCCAGATATCCGGCCTCGTCAACGACAATCGAACGCAGCTCAAACCGGCCGTCGACAAACTCAACGGCGTGCTGGGGATCCTAGACAACCGCAAGAAGGAACTGCAGCGCACGCTGTATCTGCTTCGGCGGTATGCGATGTCATTCGGTGAGGTGCTTGGCGCGGGACCGTTCTTCAAGGCCTCACTGGTCAACCTCGCGCCTGGCCAGTTCGCCCAGCCGTTCATCGACTCCGCGTTCTCCGATCTCGGTATCGACCCCAATGTGCTGCTGCCGTCGCAACTGGTCGACCCGGGCGTGGGCCAGCCCGGCACCCCGGCACTGCCGGTGCCCTATCCACGCACCGGACAGGGCGGAGATCCGAATTTGACTCTGCCCGATGCCATTACGGGTAAACCTGGCGATCAGGGATGCGGTCCGCCTGGCGTGCCGCTGCCCGGCCCCACTGGCTGCTATCCGTACCGTGAGCCGCTGCCTGCGCCTCCGCCAGGTGGGCCTCCACCAGGGCCGCCCGCGTTGGGGCCCGCACCCGGCGAGCTGCCGCCGCCGACCGTCGGGCCACCGGTCCCTCAGCCCGCGGGCGGGGGGCAGTGACGGTGAGCAAACGTGCAGCGCGAATCGCCATCGGGACAACCCTCGTCGTGGTCCTGGCCGTAGCCCTAACGGTCGTCGGCACACCGTGGTGGAAAGGCATCGCCAGAAATACCTACACCGCGTACTTCGCCAACACCAACGGTCTCTATACCGGTGACGAGGTGCGTATCCTCGGCGTCGCCGTTGGAACTGTTGAAGCGATCGACCCTCAGCCGAACGCCGCCAAGGTCACTTTCTCGGTCGACAGCCAATATCCGGTGCCCGCCGACGCCCAGGCGGCGATCCTGTCGCCGTCACTCGTGTCGCGCAAGGGCGATCCAGCTCGTGCCCGCGTATTCGAGTGGCCCGAAACTGGCTGACGGCGCGACCATTCCGAAGGAACGCACCGCAGTCCCCGTGGAGTGGGACGACCTGCGCGCACAACTGGAGAAGCTCACCGACTCCCTGCAGCCCACCACCCCCGGCGGGCCAAGCGCGGTTGGCGAGTTCATCAACAGCACCGCGGCGAACCTGCGCGGCGAGGGCGATACCGCGCGGGAAACGGTCATCAAGCTCTCCAAAGCGGTTTCGGCGCTCGGCGACCACAGCACCGACATCTTCAGCACTGTGCGGAACCTGCAGGTGCTGGTGTCGGCGCTGTCTTCCAGCAGCGATCTGCTTGCCGCGTTCAATACGAACCTGGCCGACATCACTACCGTGCTGTCCAACTCGCCCAACGAGGTGGCCAATGCGGCGCAGGGTCTCGACGGCGCGGTGAAAGATCTGCGCGGCTTCGTCGCCGAGAACCGAGAGGGCCTTGGCGTCACCTTCGATCACCTCAACGCGATCACCACGGCGCTGAACGACAGCAAGGGTGACGTCAAGCAGGTCCTTCATATCGCGCCGACGGTGTTTCAGAATTTCATGAACATCTACCAGCCCGCGCAGAGCGCGGTCACCGGCATTCTGGCCCCGGTCAACTTCGCAAACACCGTCCAATTCATCTGCAGCGCAATCCAGGCCGCGTCACGGGAGAATTGGGAGCAATCGTCGAGGCTGTGTGTCCAGTATCTTGCGCCGATCATCAAGAACCGCCAGTACAACTTCCCGCCGCTGGGTATCAACCCCTTCGTGGGAGCATCGGCGCGCCCCAACGAGATCACCTACAGCGAAGACCGGCTGAATCCGCACCTGCCGCCGCTGGCGCCTCCGAATGCCCCTGCGGGGCTGAATGATCCGGCAGAACCACTGGCGGCAGAAGCGGCAATCGGAGATTTCCCGCCGGAGGCAATGTCCACCGACCCCAGCCAGGGACTCCAGGGGCTGATGGTTCCGCCCGCGCCTGCGCCTTCGGGAGGCACGCCATGAGGCGCGTGCTGGCGGCGGCGCTCATCTTCGCGTGCATCTTCGCGATCCCAGGCTGTGAGTGGCGCGGCCTCAACTCGTTGCGGTTGCCTGGAACTGAAGGCGCTGGCGACGGTTCGTACACGATTCAGGCTCAGTTGCCCGATGTTGTTGTCATTCAGCAGAACACTCGGGTGCGCGTCGCCGACGTCAACGTCGGCAACGTCACCAAGATCGAGGTGCAGGACTGGCATGCCCTTGTGACTATGCGCATCAACGGCGATGTCCATCTGCCTGCCAACAGCACCGCCAAGGTCGGGCAGACCAGCCTCTTGGGGTCCATGCATATCGAACTGGCCCCACCCACCGACGAGCCGCCGAGGAGTGAACTCAAAGAACGGTTCGGTGATTCCTCTTTCGTCCGCGTCCACGTATCCGACCACCGAGCAGACATTGGCATCGGTGTCGATCCTGCTCAACGGTGGCGGGCTTGGCCAGCTCCAGGAGATCACCCAGTCGTTCGCCAAAGCAATGGCCGGTCGAGAGAATGACCTCCGCAGCCTGCTAAACCAGTTGGACACCTTCATATCTGCGCTGAACGACCAGACCGACGACATCATCGCCGCCACCGAGCATCTCAACTCGCTGGCCGGACAGGTCGCGGCAAAGGATCAGACGGTTGACAAGGCGCTCACGACGATCCCGCAGGCGTTGGCCGTGCTGTCGGATTCGCGCAATACGATTGCGGACGCAATCGACGCGCTTGGCAAGTTCAGCGCCATCGCCACGTCGACGGTCAACCAGACTAGAGAGTCGTTCGTCAACAACTTCCGCAACATCGCCCCAGTGCTAAGGGAACTGGCCAACGCCGGGCCCGCACTCACCAAGGGACTGGACTTCCTTTCGACGTATCCGTGGGTGAAGAGCACCCTTGCCAACTGGTTCCGTGGTGACTTCGCCAACATCACTCTCGTCATCGACCTGACTTTGAGCCGAATCGACAGCAGTTTGTTCACCGGGACGAGGTGGGAGGGCAACCTCACAGAACTGGAACTGCAGTGGGGCCGCACGATCGGCCAGATGCCGAGCCCGTATACGGCGGGCAACCCGCTGATCGCCCCCTATCACTGGGGGGGTTACTAGCATGCTGCGCTTGCCCCGTCAGGTGTGGACACAGTTGGTGATCCTGGCGGCGATCACCACTATCGCCATCGGCGTGATGGCGTTCGGCTTCGTGAATGTGCCCGCGTTGATCGGGATCGGGCGATACACCGTGACGGTCGATCTTCCCGCGACTGGAGGCTTGTATCCGACATCGGTCGTCACCTATCGCGGCACCGAGATCGGCAGAGTCAAATCCGTCGACGTCACCCGCGACGGTGTTCGCGCCGTTCTGACACTCAACTCGGCCACCGCGATGCCATCCGACGTGAGGGCAGCGGTACACAGCCGCTCCGCCGTCGGCGAGCAGTTCCTCGAATTGACACCTCAGACGCGATGCGACGGTCGACGCCGCGCACAAGCTACACGACGGCGACGTCATTCCGGTTGGCAAGGCGCAGGTTCCCCCCGATATCGGAAGTCTGCTCGACGCCACCAACACAGCGCTGCAAGCCATCCCGCAGGACAATCTGCGCATCGTCATCGACGAAGCAGACAAGGCCGTCGGCGGCCTTGGGCCGGAACTGTCACGCATCGTCGACGGTTCGACGTCGTTGGCGATCGAGGCAGGCAAGTCGCGCGACCAGATCGGGCAGCTGATCGACCAGTCGCCGCCTGTCCTCAATTCTCAAGTGCAGACAGCGGATTCGATCGCGACCTGGGCGCAGCGCACTGCTGCGATCACCGGCCAGCTCAAGGCGCAGGACACTGCCTTCGCGGATCTCCTCGACCAGGGCGGCCCTGCGCTGGAAGAAGGCAGAGCGCTGTTCGATCGGGTCGCCCCCGCGTTGCCGGTGCTGCTGGCCAATCTGGTGAGTCTCGGCGATATCGCGGTGACCTACCGCAATGATCTCGAGCAGCTGCTGGTGCTCTTCCCGCAGGGGACGGCCGTCATGTCGGCGATCGCCGTCGCGGATTCCGGTGTCAAGCAGGCCTATCGGGGTATCTACCTCGACTTCAACCTCAACCTGAATCTGCCGCCGCCATGCAACACCGGATTCCTGCCGGTGCGGCAGCAGCGGTCGCCAAGCGATCAGGACTATCCCGAGCGGCCAGCCGGTGAGTTGTACTGCCGGGTTCCGCAGGATTCGGACCTCAATGTCCGTGGCGTGCGCAATATTCCGTGCGAGACCAAGCCGGCGAAGCGGGCACCGACGGTCGAGTTGTGCGAAAGCGACGAGCAGTACGTCCCGCTCAACGACGGCTACAACTGGAAGGGCGACCCCAACGCGACGCTGTCCGGTCAGGGCGTGCCGCAGTATGCGCCGGGCACCGATCCGCGGCTGCCGCCGCCGGGGACCCGCGCTCGGCACCCGTCGCCGCCGTGCCCTACGACCCGGCCACCGGCGGCTACATCGGCCCGGACGGCAAGAGGTACACCCAGGCCGACCTCGCGCACCCGCAGGACCAGACGTGGCAGTCGATGCTGGTGCCGCCGGCGCCCTAGCCCTACCGCGCCATCGTCGACTCGGGTGCGCTCCAGTCCGTCGAGACGAACCGGTGGCGGATCAGCCAGTCGTCGCCGACGGGTACGACCACGTCGCGATAGCGGCCGTAGTGGTCGAGGCCGATCTCCGTGAGAACGGTGAAATAGCAGGCGACTCTTGCTTCTTGCGGTGTCACTTCGGTGAAGCGGATGTTCGTGACGTTGTGGCGCACGATGCGCTTGGCGCCAGTCGCTTCGGCCGCCGCGTTGGAGCCCGTCACGACGCCACCCAAGAGCGCGACGATCGCGGCGCGCCCGCGGACCGGCTCGTTACTGCGGAGTTCGAGCTCGCCGTCCTCGCAAAAGGTTTGAGCAAGGTCGTCGAGACGCAATGCATCACCCGACCAGTTGTATCGGGCCAATGTGTCCCTGATGCGTTCACGAGCGGCCAGCTCCCAAAGCTCCATGACTGAAAACCGTAAACCAGCTAGGGTCGCGCCATGGCTACCAGTGATTCCCGTGAGGTCGTGATCGAAGCGAGTCCAGAGGAGATCCTCGACGTCATCGCCGACGTCGAGTCGACGCCGTCGTGGTCCCCGCAGTATCAGAGCTCCGAGGTCCTCGAGGCCTACGACAACGGCAGGCCGAAGCGAGTCAAGATGAAGATCAAGACCGCGGGCGTCTCCGACGAGCAGGTCATCGAGTACACCTGGTCCGGCGACGTCGTCAGTTGGACCCTGATCAGTGCGGGTCAACTGAAGGCCCAGGATGCGTCGTACACACTGACACCCGACGGCGACAAGACAAAGGTCAGGTTCGACATCACCGTCGACCTGGCGATCCCGTTGCCGGGATTCGTGCTCAAGCGTGCGATGAAGGGTGGCGTGGAGACCGCCACCGAGGGCCTGCGCAAGCAGGTGTTGAAGGTCAAGAAGGGTGGCTGACGCCGGGCCGCTGGCGGGGGTGAAGGTACTGGAACTCGGCGGCATCGGCCCAGGTCCGCACGCCGCCATGGTGCTCGCGGACCTCGGCGCCGACGTGGTGCGGGTGCGCAGGCCGGGTGGGTTGCAGATGCCCGCCGAGGACATGGACCTACTGCACCGCGGCAAGCGCATCGTCGATCTCGACGTGAAGAGCGAGCCGGCCAAGCTGCTGGAGCTGGCGGCCAAGGCGGACGTCCTGGTCGACGCGTTCCGGCCGGGCACCTGCGAGCGACTCGGGATCGGGCCCGACGACTGCGCGGCGGTCAACCCGCGGCTGATCTTCGCCAGGATCACCGGTTGGGGCCAGGACGGCCCGCTTGCGCACACCGCAGGCCACGACATCAACTACCTGTCGCAGACCGGGGCGCTGTCGGCCATCGGCTACCGCGACCGTCCGCCGGTCGCGCCCCTGAATCTGGTCGCGGACTTCGGCGGCGGGTCGATGTTCGTGCTGCTCGGTATCGTCGCCGCGCTCTATGAGCGGGAAAGCTCGGGCAAGGGTCAGGTGATCGACGCCGCGATGGTCGACGGCGTGTCCATCCTTGCGCAGATGGCGTGGACGATGAAGTCGACCGGATCGCTCAAGGACGAGCGCGAATCGTTCATGCTCGACGGCGGCGCGCCGTTCTACCGCACTTACGAAACATCGGACGGTAAGTACATGGCCGTCGGCTCGATCGAACCGCAGTTCTTCGCTCAACTGCTGGCCGGCCTCGGCGTGTCGTCCGCCGACGTTCCGAACCAACTCGACGCGGCGGCTTTTCCGAAAGTGCACAAGCTGTTCGCAGAGAAGTTTGCGGGCAAGACCCGCGACGAATGGACGGAGATTTTCGCGGGCACCGATGCGTGCGTCACACCCGTGCTCACGTGGGGTGAAGCAGCGCAGAACGAACACCTCAGGGCGCGCTCAACAATGGTGACCAGCAATGGCGTCGACCAGGCCGCACCGGCTCCGCGATTCTCGCGCACGCCGTCAGGCTCCAGTCGGTGCGCCGCCGAAAGCCACCACGCCGATCGACGGAAATCAACTGGTAGGGAAAAATTAGCTGCGGAATACGCTGCGCGAGGCCTCCGAGTTAGCTAGACTTTGCCACATGGCTGTCCGAGCATCGAGAGAAGTCGTCTTCGAGGCGCCGCCCGAGGCGATTCTGGACGCGCTCGCCGACATCGACGAGGTGCCGACGTGGTCGTCGGTCCACAAACACGCCGAGGTGCTCGACCGGCACCCCGACGGCCGCCCGCATCACGTCAAGGCGACGTTGAAGATCATGGGCATCAGCGACAAAGAGGTCCTCGAGTACACTGGGGCCCCCGGTGGGTGGTGTGGGACGCGCATGACAATCTCCAGCAGCGCGGCCAGCACGGCGAGTACAACCTCACGCCCGAGGGTGAAGACAAGACCCGGGTGCGCTTCGACATCATCATGGATCTGGCCGCGCCGATCCCCGAGTTTCTGATCAAGCGTGCCAAGAAGATCGTGCTCGACGTTGCGACGGAAAGCCTGCGCCAGCGCGTCATGGAGAAGTACGCGTCGTAGGTTCGGATCGTGGCAGTCCGGGCGTCACGAGAGATCGTGATCGAGGCACCGCCGGAAGCCATCATGGATGCGCTCGCCGACGTCGAGGCCCTGTTGGCCGATACGCCGGCATACCGCCGGGCTGAGGTCGTCGACAGGTACGACGACGGCCGCCCGCACCACGTGCGCCTTGCGGTGAGGGTGCTCGGGCAACTCGACGAGGAAGTTCTCGAATTCCGCTGGGGCCCAAACTGGTTGGTGTGGGACGCGGAGCGCACAAAGCAGCAGTACGCCCAGCATGTCGAGTACACGCTGCGGCCCGACCACACCGGCACGTCGACTGCCTTGACGGTCGACGTCACCGTCGAACCCGACTCGCTCATCCCGGACTTCTTCATAAAGCGAGCCGGCAAGACGATTATCGACGCGGCAATCGAGGGGCTGCGCAACAGGGTATGCGCACAAACGGATGACACCCGCCTGACCGATTGAACTACCCGGTGTCAGCAAACTCATTTGGGTGCCAGCGTTGACGACTCCTCTTGGTGGAAACGGGATTCTGATTGAGCCGGATCACCCGGCCGCAACACCAGCACCACCACCCATCCAAAGTCAAAGGAAACAAAGGAGTTTCATCATGAAGAAGTTCGCAATCGGTGCGGCGACTGCCGGCGTGCTGGCTGCCGGCTGTCTTGGACTCGCCGGCCCGGCATCGGCCGCCCCCGTCCCATACAACTCGGCCTGCGAGGCCATCAGCCAACTGCGGGAGCTCGGCTATGCCATGCAGGTCAACGTGGTCAACGGCCCACAGTCTTCGCTGCTGTCGGAGTGCTCGCTCGACAGCATCAGCGGAAGGGCGGGCACCGACGCGGCCGGCCAGCCGCTCACACCCGCACAGGCTGGCACCGTCCACGTCAACATCAACTGCCCGTCGGACCTGTCCTAGACGCTCGGCACGATCGGGCATGCGGTGCAACACCAGCGAAACAAACCAGGCTTACCGTTTCGGGATGCCGTCGCGACGACGGTCGGCACTGGTCGACAGGCTGGTGGTCGACAAACTGGGCCGTCCGCAGCAGGAAATTCTGGACGAACTGCGCCGTGTGATCCTCGACGGCGCAGTTCCTCCCGGCACGCCAATCCCATTGGCGGAGGTGGCCGATCTGTTCGGGGTCAGCCAGATCCCCGTTCGGGAATCGCTGAAGACGTTGATCGGTGAAGGCCTGGTCACCCACCGCAGCCACTCCGGTTACACCGTCGCACAGCTCACTGTTCAGGAGCTGCGCGAAATGTATATCGTGCGTGAGACATTGGAGTCCGCGTCATTGGCAGCCGCTGTGGCCAATGCAACCGATGCGGATCGCGCCGCCATCGTGGCCGTGAACGATGTTCTGGAGCAGGCGATCCGTGAGGACGATCCGCTTACCTATCATCGGCAGAGTCGGCAGTTTCACATCGCGCTGACTCGCCCGTCTCGCATGTACCGGTTGCTGCACATGCTGGAAGCGGCGTGGAATGTCACCGAACCGGTGCAGTCGATGATTCATGTCTCGCCGTCCGACCGCGTGCATCTGCACACCGATCATTGCCAGATGGTCGACGCGTTTCTCGCCGGCGACATTGAGCAACTGCTGGCAGTATCGGAATTGCATGCCCAGCGTCTCAACTCGGTCATCGCGACACTGCCCACCGACACCGGACTGTTGGCTCCGTCCGATATATCTTTCACGCAATAGCCAGGTATTTCCCAGGACATCGCGCTGAAATACGCCGTCGATAGCGTCCGCCCATGACCGACATCGACACACCGCAGAGCGCGAAACAACTGCCGCCGGGCACCGTTGTCGGCGCGGACGACCTCGTCGAGGCCGCTGGTCACCCGGTCGGCGGGGGGGTGATCAAGCCGGGTTACGACCCACGCCTGACCAATGAGGACCTCGCGCCGCTGAAGCAAGCAGACCTGGTCGTCGTACAACATCTTCGCGTTCTGGATGTCTGATGTGCACAGTGTCGGCGGCTATGTCACCGCGGGCAGCCTCTTCGCGCTAGGTCTGGCCAGTTGGCAGGTGCTGGTGGCGTTGCTCATCGGCATCGTGATCGTCAACTTCTTCTGCAACCTGGTGGCCAAACCCAGCCAGGCCACCGGCGTGCCCTACCCGGTGATCTGCCGCAGCGTGTTCGGCGTGCTCGGCGCCAACATCCCGGCGATCATCCGGGGTCTCATCGCGGTGGCGTGGTACGGCATCCAGACCTATCTGGCGTCGGCTGCGCTGGACATCGTGCTGCTCAAACTCTTACCGGGACTGGGTCCGTACTCCGATGTCGCCCAGTACGGCTTCCTTGGTCTGCCCTTGCTTGGTTGGGGCAGCTTCCTGCTGTTGTGGGTGCTGCAGGCCTGCGTGTTCTGGCGCGGCATGGAATCGATCCGCAAGTTCATAGACTTCTGCGGCCCGGCAGTCTATGTCGTGATGTTCTTGCTCTGCGGCTACCTGATCTACAAGGCGGGTTGGGGTGCCATCGACCTCAATCTCGGCGAGGTGAAGTACACGGGTCTCGAGTCGATCCCCGTCACGCTCGGTGCGATCGCCTTGGTGGTGTCCTACTTCTCAGGGCCGATGCTGAACTTCGGTGACTTCGCCCGCTACGGCAAGTCGTTCGACGCGGTCAAACGAGGTAACTTCCTCGGCCTTCCGGTGAACTTCCTGGTGTTCTCGATTCTCGTCGTGGTCACCGCGTCGCTCACCGTTCCGGTATTCGGCGAGCTCATCACCGATCCGGTGACGACAGTCGCACGCATCGACTCGACGTTCGCAATCGTGTTGGGCGCGTTGACCTTCACCATTGCCACGATCGGCATCAACATCGTCGCAAACTTCATCTCGCCTGCGTTCGACTTCTCCAACGTCAGCCCACAGCGGATCAGTTGGCGTGCAGGCGGAATGATCGCCGCGGTCGGCTCAGTGCTGATCACCCCGTGGAACCTATACAACAACCCTGAGGTCATCCATTACACGCTGGAGATCCTCGGCGCGTTTATCGGCCCGCTGTTCGGGGTCCTGATCGGGCATTACTATCTCATCCACAAGCAGAAGGTGATCGTCGACGACATGTTCACCCTCTCTGAGGATGGAACATACTGGTACACAAAGGGATACAACCCGGCTGCCGTCATCGCTACGGCGGTCTCGGCGACGGTTGCCGTCGTCCCGGTGTTGGCCGTCGGCGTGCCCGGCATGCACACCGCGGCGCAATACAGCTGGTTCATCGGGTGCGGCCTTGGCCTAGCGATCTACTACCTGCTCGCCACTCGCGGCAGATTCGCTGTCGCGCCGCTGTCGTGACCCGGATATGGGTGATCAACCCCAATACCACCGCGGCGATGACCGCCAAGATCGAGGACTGCGCCAGGGCGGTCGTCGGGTCCGATACGTCCGTCACCGGCATCACGTCGGACATCGGCCCGGAGTCGATCGAGAGCCATTACGACGAGGCGCTCAGCGTCCCCGGCGTGCTGCGGGCGATCGAGCGCGGTGAGCGCGAGGGCGTCGACGGGTACGTAATCGCCTGCTTTGGTGACCCCGGCCTTGATGCGGCACGTGAACTGGCGACGGGACCGGTCATCGGCATCGCTGAAGCGGCCATGCACACCGCCAGCCATCTGGGTCGCGGTTTCAGCGTCGTCACCACCCTGGAACGCACCATCGGTCGGGCCACCGATCTCGCGGAACGCTATGGCATGCAACGGTTCTGCCGCGGCATCCACACCTGCGAGATACCGGTGCTCGAACTCGACACCGACCCGGACGCCCGCAAGATCATCACGCAGGCGTGCCGCAACGCCGTCGAATCGGACGGCTCCGACGCGATGGTGCTGGGTTGCGCGGGCATGGCGGATATGTGCTCGGAGATTTCCGCGGAACTGGGAGTCCCCGTAGTCGACGGTGTCAGCGCGGCGACTCTCATCGTGCGGTCGCTCGTCACAATGGGCCTTCGCACGTCGGCGCGCGGCGAGTACGCACCGCCCCCGCCCAAGGCCTACAAGGCGGGATGAACCGATCGCCAATGCTCGGCGATCTCGATGCGACGCGCCAGCCAGACCCCGCGGTGGGACTGAACGTGGTCGCAGAATCGTTCGAGCGCCGCGGTTCGGGCCGGACGACCGACCAGGCGGCAATGCAGGCCAATGGATAGCATCTTGGGGTAGCCTGCGACGCCCTCGGCGTAGAGCACGTCAAACGCGTCGCGAAGGTGCGCGAAGAACTCTTCACCGTTGGAAAACCCTGCCGCAGAGGCAAACCGCATGTCGTTGGTGTCGAGGGAGTAGGGCACCACCAGATGATCGGTGTCATGCACCCTTACCCAGTAGGGCAAGTCGTCGGCGTAGGAGTCCGAGTCGTAGACGAAGCCGCCGTGCTCGACAACAAGCTCGCGGGTATGCGGCGAATCCCGCCCGGTGTACCAACCGAGCGGCGCCGCTCCGGTGAGTTCGCGAAGGACGGCGACGGCCTGGGCGAGGTGCGCGCGTTCGGTGTCGCGGTCAACCAGCTGGTAGGACTTCCACCGCAAGCCGTGGCAGGCGATTTCGTGGTGAAGTTCTCTAAAAGCGGCCACCGCTTCGGGATTTCGCTGCATCGCCTGGGCCACCGCGAAGATCGTCAGGGGAATCTCGCGGCGCTCGAAAACCCGCAGCACCCGCCACAATCCGGCGCGGGACCCGTATTCATACAGCGATTCCATACTCATGTGCCGGTTCGGAAACGCGTCGGCTGGCGTCATCTCTGACAGGAATGTCTCAGACGTCGCGTCCCCGTCCAGCACGGAGTTCTCTGCGCCCTCTTCGTAATTGAGCACGAACTGCACGGCCACCACGGCGTCGCCAGGCCACTGCGGATCAGGCGGGTTGCGGCCGTAGCCAATCATGTCCCTCGGGTACGTCATGCCAGCTCACCGAACAGCCGAAGGCGGGCAAGGCCGCCATCGGGATAAATGTCCAGACGCGCCTGTTCGACTACGTCTTTCGCATCGACGATGAACCGATGCCGGGTATCGGGCAACAGGTCGGTGCGCGGAAGCAATTCGACCCATACACCGTCGGCCCGTAGCCCGGATAGCATCGCCGCCCCCGGGCTGTTGCCCACGAAGTACGAGGTGTCGATCTCGGCGACCCGCACCCGGCCCGCGCCGGCCAATCGGATGAGCACCCAGTCGTTCGCATCGTCGCGGCGCCTGGCGGTCTCCCAGCCGTCACCCATCACCTGCGCGAGTCCGGGAAAGATGATGTTTTGCGGCGAGCTGTAGAAGCGGTTAGAACAGTCCAGCACGAGCCCGCCGTTCTCCAGCGCGGCCAAATCGAGCGGCCCGATGCCGAGAAACCGCGGATCGGGCCTGCCCTCCCCGTGCACCCGCAGCCGTGCGACCCCACCGTCGGGATGAATGCGCAATCGCACATGGGTCCAACGCTTCTCGGACGTGACCACGAATGGGTTGCGGCTGTCCCCGTACACCTTGGCGCGTTCCACGACCGTTTCCCAGCCGCCATCAGCGGCGAGCTGCTCGGCGGGCGGATAGCCGTCGACCTCGCTCGCCTCGATGGAGATCTCCGGGGGATAGTTTCCCTTGAACCACGCGGTGTCGACCACGACGCCGCGGATGACGCCTGGCACACCGAGCCGCACGATCGCCTCGTCGTGGCCGGGCTCGCGCCTGCGCCGGGTCTCCCAGCCGTCGTAGACCTGGCCACGGTGCCCGAAGGTGGCAGGCTGATAATCCGCAGGCCCTGGGCTGATCAGATTGTCCTTCTCCGCGAACGTCTCGTCGTTCGCCCAGATCACCGCCCCGCCCAGCGGACGCAACGCCAGGTCCGGTAGCCACGTGAAGTCGGGCGGCGAATCCGTCGAGGGCATCCGACCATCGTCACAGATGCGCGCGGTTCCGTCGCCTCGGAATGCGGGCTCTTGTGCAGAGGTTGGTCTGCGTATGCCGACCGGAATAATGCTGCATCCCGACCCGCAGGCCGCCAACGTCGTCGACGACGTCGTCTCGCAGGCCCGCCGCGCCTACGACATCGGTGTCCGGCAGGTGTGGCTGGCTCAGCAGTTCAACCATGACGCGATCGCGCTGGCGGGGCTGGTTGGGGCTGCGGTTCCTGGGCTCGGTGTTGGCACGTCGGTGGTCCCCGTCAACCCGCGTCACCCTCTGATCGTGGCGTCGTTGGCGCAGACGGCGCAGGCCGCCGCGCACGGCGACTTCAGCCTCGGCCTCGGGCTCGGCGCTCACGAGCCGGAACGTGTGGCGTTCGGCACCTCGTGGCCCAATACGATCCGGCGATTGCGCGAACACCTGACAATCCTGCGGTCCGTGTTCGACAACGGAGCCGTCGACTTCCACGGCGAGGAGCTCAGTGCCAACCCCGGCTGGCCGGTCACGGTCTCCGGTGGAACGCCGGTGCCGGTGTATGTGGCGGCGATGGGGCCAAAGGCGTTGCAGGTCACCGGCGAACTCGCCGACGGCACGCTGCCTTACCTCGCGGGGCCGCGCACCATCGCCGAGTTCATCGAACCTGCGATCGCGAAAGCCGCGGCCGACGCTGGACGGCCGAAGCCCCGAATCATCGCTGCGGTACCCGTGCTGGTCTCCGACGACGGAGATGCCGTGCGTGCCTTCGCCGCTCAGCAGCTGAGCTTCTACGAGGCTATCCCGTCGTATCAGAAGGTGATTGCGCGTGAAGGCGTCGCTAGCGCGACCGACCTCGCCGCGATCGGTCCTGCGGAGTCGGTTGTGCGGCAGTTGAAACGCTACCTGGACGCGGGTGCGACGGATGTCGTACTCAGCCCACTGGAGCGCGCCGATGCCCGGGTGGCCGAGAAGATATGGGCCGTCGCCGCCTCGCTGTAATTCTGCGGTCTACCGGCTAGCTGCCACCGCAACTGGGGTGTCAACGCCAACGACATGTGGCGCCAATAGACCGATCCTGGGTCATGCGACGTTTGGCGATTGGCACAGCGATATTCGGCATTGCGGCCGCCGCAACCGTGGGAATCGCGGGCGTGGCCACCGCAGCCCCGCTCGGCGGCCAGGATGCCCTCGACGCTGTAAATCAACTGAAAGCCCAGGGATACAGTGTTTCCGTCGACGTCACCAACGGGCCGCGTGACGTTCCGTTGTCGGAGTGCACCGTGCTCGACGTATCGGGATTGAACGGCACGAACTCCGCAGGACAGCCGCTCACTCCAGCAGAGGCGGGTACTGTCTCCGTCGATGTGAATTGCCCGGAGGACGACAGCTAGTCGTGTAGTACCGATAGCCGCCGGATCGCTTCGTCGAGCGTCTCGTCACGCTTGCAGAACGCGAAGCGCACCAGGTGATTCCACGCGTCGGCGTGCTCGGCACCCGCATCGCAGAACGCGGACATCGGGATCACCGCCACGCCTGCGCGTTCCGGCAACTGAGCGCAGAACGCCGCACTGTCGTCGTAGCCCAACGGACGCGGATCGGCGCACAGGAAGTAGGTGCCGAAACTGTCGTGCACGTCGAATCCCAGATCGGCAAGGGCCGAGCCCAGCTTGTCGCGCTTGGCCTGCAATGACTCCCGCAGCGCGGCCACCCACTGCTCCTCGGTGTTGAGCGCATGGGCCACCGCCGGCTGAAACGGCGCACCGCCCACATAGGTGAGGTATTGCTTGGCCGCACGCACCCCCGAGATGAGTTCCGCCGCACCGCAAGCCCATCCGATCTTCCAGCCGGTGCAGTTGAACATCTTCGCCGCGCTGGAAATGGTGACCGTGCGGTCAGCCATCCCTGGGTAGTTGGCCAAGGGGAGGTGCCGGTGCCCGTCGAACACCAGATGCTCATAGACCTCGTCGGTGATCACCAGCAGGTCGGCGTCGACGGCGAGTTCGGCCAGCGCCTTCAGTTCCTCATCGGAGGCCACCATGCCCGTCGGGTTGTGCGGCGAGTTGACGATCAGCGCCTTGGTCTTTGGCGTGACCGCTTTCCGCAGTCCGTCGACGTCGATCCTGAAGCCGCGACCGTCCTGCACCAGCGGCACCGCCTGCCGCTGGCAGCCGGCCATCGCGATGACCGGGGAGTAGGAGTCGTAGAAGGGCTCGATCAGCAGGACTTCGGAGCCGGGTTCGACCAGCCCGAGGACCGCCGATGCGATCGCCTCGGTGGCGCCTGCGGTCACCAACACCTCGGTGTCGGGGTCGTAGTCGGTGCCGAAGTGGCGCTTGCGCTGCGCGGCGATCGCCTCGCGCAGCGGCGCGATGCCCAGGCCGGGTGGGTACTGGTTGACGCCCTCGGCGATCGCGTTCTCGGCGACCTTGAGCATCGCGGGCGGCCCGTCCTCGTCTGGGAAACCCTGGCCCAGGTTCACCGCGCCGATCCGCGCGGCCAACGCCGACATCTCGGCGAAAATCGTGACCGCATAAGGCTCAAGGCGCCGCACCGTCATGGTCGACCAGCCTAGGCTTTGCCGAACGTTCCGTACCGCTCGAACTTCAAGGGCCCAAATTGTCGAGCGGTACGGACCGTTCGCGGTGCTGAGCAACCACCCAACCACCCGGTTGGGTGGGCCTGTTAGGCTGCCTGGGCAGAGGACTACCGCCCATGTGGGCAGGGCTCCCAACAACCCCACCTGAACAGGAAAAATCTTCATGTCCGAAGAAGCCTTCATTTATGAGGCCATCCGCACGCCGCGCGGCAAGCAGCGCAACGGTTCGCTGAACGAGGTCAAGCCGCTGAACCTGGTCGTCGGCCTGGTCGACGAGCTCCGCCGGCGCAACCCCGACCTCGACGAGACCCTGATCAGCGACATGATCCTTGGCGTCGTGTCCCCGGTCGGTGACCAGGGCGGCGACATCGCCCGCACCGCGGTGCTGGCGGCGGGCCTGCCCGAGACCACCGGCGGCGTGCAGCTCAACCGCTTCTGCGCCTCGGGTCTGGAGGCCGTCAACACCGCCGCCCAGAAGGTTCGTTCCGGATGGGACGACCTGGTGCTGGCCGGCGGCGTCGAGTCGATGAGCCGGGTCCCGATGGGCTCCGACGGCGGCGCGTGGGCGACCGACCCGGAGACCAACTACCAGATCGGCTTCGTGCCGCAGGGCATCGGCGCCGACCTCATCGCCACCATCGAGGGCTTCTCGCGTGAGGACGTCGACCGCTACGCACTCCGGTCGCAGGAGAAGGCGGCCGAAGCGTGGTCGGGCGGCTACTTCGCCAAGTCCGTCGTGCCGGTGCGCGACCAGAACGGTCTGACCATCCTCGACCACGACGAGCACATGCGCCCCGACACCACGCTCGAGGGCCTTGGCAGGCTGAAGACCGCGTTCGACGGCATTGGCGAGATGGGCGGCTTCGACGACGTGGCGCTGCAGAAGTACCACTACGTCGAGAAGATCGACCACGTCCACACCGGCGGCAACAGCTCCGGCATCGTCGACGGCGCCGCGCTGGTGCTCGTCGGCAGCGAGAAGGCAGGCACGTCACAGGGATTGACGCCGCGGGCCCGCATCGTCGCGACCGCCACCAGCGGCGCCGACCCGGTCATCATGCTGACCGGCCCGACCCCGGCCACCCGCAAGGTGCTTGACCGCGCAGGCCTGACGATCGACGACATCGACCTGTTCGAGCTGAACGAGGCGTTCGCGTCCGTCGTGCTGAAGTTCCAGAAGGATCTGAACATCCCCGACGAGAAGCTCAACGTCAACGGCGGCGCGATCGCGATGGGTCACCCGCTTGGCGCCACCGGCGCCATGATCACCGGCACCATGGTCGACGAGCTCGAGCGCCGCAACGCCCGTCGCGCGCTTGATCACGCTGTGCATCGGCGGCGGCATGGGCGTGGCCACCATCATCGAGCGAGTCTGAGGAAAGAACATGGCAGAGAACACCATTCAGTGGGATAAGGATGCCGACGGCATCGTCACTGTGACGATGGACGACCCCACCGGGTCGGCCAACGTGATGAACGAGCACTACGCCGAGTCCATGCACAACACCGTCGAACGCCTTGTCGCAGAGAAGGATTCGATCACCGGCGTGGTCATCACCAGCGCGAAGAAGACCTTCTTCGCAGGCGGTGACCTCAAGGGCATGATCAACCTCGGCCCGGAGAACGCCGGTGAGGCCTTCGACACGGTCGAGGCAGTCAAGCGGGATCTGCGTGCGCTCGAGACGCTGGGCAAGCCGGTGGTGGCTGCGATCAACGGCGCCGCGCTCGGCGGCGGTCTCGAGATCGCGCTCGCGTGTCACCACCGCATCGCTGCCGACGTGAAGGGCCTTGTGGTTGGCCTCCCCGAGGCGACGCTGGGTCTGCTGCCCGGCGGTGGCGGGGTCACCCGCACGGTGCGCATGTTCGGCATCCAGACCGCGTTCATGAACATCCTGTCCCAGGGCACCCGGTTCAAGCCGGCCCAGGCCAAGGAGATCGGCCTGGTCGACGAGGTGGTGCCGACGGTTGAGGAACTGGTGCCCGCCGCCAAGGCGTGGATCAAGGCCAACCCGGACAGCCACACGCAACCGTGGGATGCCAAGGGCTACAAGATGCCTGGTGGCACTCCCGCCAGCCCGGCGCTGGCGGCGATCCTGCCGTCGTTCCCAGCGCTGCTGCGCAAGCAGCTCAAGGGTGCGCCGATGCCCGCGCCGCGCAAGATCCTTGACGCGGCCGTCGAGGGTGCGCAGGTGGACTTCGACACCGCGAGCCGCATCGAGAGCCGCTATTTCACCGAGCTGGTCACCGGTCAGGTCGCCAAGAACATGATCCAGGCGTTCTTCTTCGACCTGCAGACCATCAACGGCGGTGGCTCGCGGCCCGATGGCATCGCCAAGATGCCGATCAAGAAGATCGGCGTGCTGGGTGCGGGCATGATGGGCGCCGGTATCGCCTACGTGTCGGCCAAGGCCGGTTATGACGTTGTGCTCAAGGACGTCTCAATTGAGGCCGCACAGAAGGGCAGGGGCTACTCCGAGAAGCTGGAAGCCAAGGCGCTGCAGCGGGGCAAGACGACCGAGGAGAAGTCCAAGGCGCTGCTCGACCGCATCACTCCGACGGCCGACGCCGCCGACTTCAAGGGCGTCGACTTCGTCATCGAGGCCGTGTTCGAGTCGGTCGAGCTCAAGCACAAGGTGTTCCAGGAGATCGAGGACATCGTCGAGCCAAACGCGCTGCTCGGTTCGAACACCTCGACGCTGCCGATCACCGGTCTTGCGACCGGCGTGAAGCGGCAGGAGGACTTCATCGGGATCCACTTCTTCTCGCCGGTCGACAAGATGCCCCTGGTGGAAATCATCAAGGGCGAGAAGACATCTGACGAGGCGCTGGCGCGGGTGTTCGACTACACGCTGGCCATCGGGAAGACGCCGATCGTCGTCAACGACAGCCGCGGCTTCTTCACTTCGCGTGTCATCGGCACCTTCGTAAACGAGGCACTCGCCATGCTCGGCGAGGGTGTGCAGCCGGCAAGCATCGAGCACGCCGGTAGCCAGGCCGGTTACCCGGCACCGCCGCTGCAGCTGTCCGACGAGCTCAACCTCGAGCTGATGCACAAGATCGCGGTCGCCACCCGCAAGGGTGTCGAGGATGCCGGCGGCTCCTACGAGCCGCATCCGGCCGAGGCGGTCGTCGAGAAGATGATCGAGATCGGCCGCCCGTCGCGGTTGAAGGGCGCCGGCTTCTACGAGTACGTCGACGGCAAGCGCACCCAGCTGTGGCCGGGCCTGCGCGAGACGTTCAAGTCCGGCACCCCGCAGCCGCCGCTGCAGGACATGATCGACCGGATGCTGTTCGCCGAGGCGCTGGAGACGCAGAAGTGCCTCGACGAGAGCGTGCTCACGTCGACAGCCGACGCGAACATCGGCTCGATCATGGGCATCGGCTTCCCGCCGTGGACCGGTGGCTCTGCGCAGTACATCGTCGGCTACCAAGGCCCGGCAGGCACGGGCAAGGAAGCCTTCGTGGCTCGGGCCAAGGAGCTCGCCGCCAAGTACGGCGACCGCTTCCTGCCGCCGGATTCACTGACCAGCTAGCAGTAGTACGCAAACCCCCTGAGACAACGGCGTCTCGGGGGGTTTTGCTACGCGACAAGCGCCTCGCTCTGCATCGGATCAGCCAGGGGATTGGCCTGCGGATTGCTCGCAAGTGCGTCGAGAACGACGGACCACACCTGTGGGCTCAAGACCACGCCGAGGTGCCCGACCGGCAGTCCCGGATAAAGGTCCTGAACGACGATGTTGGTCACGTCGGGGCCATCGAGCGCCTGCTGCGTGTACGGGGTGACCACTTCGTCATCTCATCGACGCGATCGTGGTGTACAGGACGCCGGGCCGAGTGTCGCCGTTGCCGTAGACCTCCTGCTGGAATGGCGTAACCCAGCGACTGCTGCTCGAAGGCCTGCCCGAGCGAGTTCGCGAGCGCCATGACCAGCGGCCCCAGGATCGGCAGATTCTGCAAACCGATCAGGCCGTCGGCATCGGTGCCGTGATTACTCGGGGCGATGCCAATCAGCTGCGACACCTTGTCGGCGCCACCGAGATTGTTGATGTAGTACACGGGCAGGATCCCGCCGCCCTGCGAATGGCCGATGAGTATCACCTTGGGTGCACCGGTTTCGGCGAGGACCTTGTCGACTTCGGCGGCAAGCTGGAGGCCGGACTGCCTGATGTCGTCCGTCGCCTGGATTGGGAAATTTGGATCCGAGGTGACGTTGCCGTAGTTGAACGAGTAGACCTTGTATCCGGCGTTGGCGAGGACGGGCGCACCGACACCCCAGTTCTCTCCTTGAGTGGCAATCGTTCCATTGATGAGAATGATCGGCAGCGGATGCGCGGCGGTGACCGTGATCGACGGGTCGTTCGCGCCCGGCGGCGGCTTTTGCGGAGTCAAGAACGTCAGCCCGTTGATGATCCCGTAATTGACCTGGAACGGTCCTGTGCTTAGGGAACCGGGCGGCGCCCCGATCAGCGTTCTGCTAACTGCCGCAGCCGAATTCGCCACCGCGGTGGCCAGTGCATACGGCACACCGAGGAAGCTATGCGGTCCGAAAGCCTGAGCGATGGTGTCTGCCACCGTGAACACCACTGACGCCGCCACCGTCCCCACATCGGTTACCAGCCCGATGACTTGCTGGGGGTTCGGACCGATGGTCGACGGCGCGGGGTTTGCGGCCGCTGCGCGAGTTTCGTGACCGCCGCGAGTTTCGTGACCGCAGGCTGTTGGGTGGAAGCCTGGGTCGACGGTTGTGGTGTGGGTGCAACTGCGCTGCGATAAGTCGTCGCGGGCGTCGCAGAGGGCTGCGGTTCGGCGGAGGCAGTCTTCGCCGGCTTCGCCGGTGTGACCGATGCGATGGTCACGCCGGGTCGATGTGTACTGCGCTGCGCGGATGGCTTCGGCGGGTCTTCGGGGTTTGCGTTCGCTTCCGATGCCGGGTCGGACCGCTGGTCGACGGTGGTCGGCTTGGTGTCCTTTGTCTCGTCAGCGGTTGTCGTGCTCTCGCTGGGCGTCGTGGGATCGGGGGTGCCGGTGGTGGAGTGTTTCGGGGGATCGGCCTTCGCAGCTTTCGGCGCGTCTGCCGAGCTCTCCGAACTCGATTTACTACCCGAAGGTGACGGGTCGTCGGCGTGGGCGACACCGCCGCGAACCCGACCGCCACCCAGGCTGACAGCAGGAAAGCGGCAACGAGTCAGCCGCAACCACCAATGAAGGGTAAACCTGCCGGTATTCAGCAGCCGCACGCGCTTCGTGGACAATTGCACACCTCTCGCCCGGTAGGCATGCAATGTATCCAGTTAACGGCCGGGGTTGGTTCTGAATTGGCAATGCTGCGCGACGGGCTCCGAGATCTAGCCGACCGGCGCCGGCTCCGACGGAACCGAAACACGTGCCCACATCGCCTCCAGCGCTGCGACAACGGCGGTGCTGGGGGCGTGCGCACCGAATACGCCGCCCTGCATGGTGATCATGTTGAGCGCGGCAAGGTGGTTGGCGTAGTCGGTGGCACCGGTGGCGTCGGAGACGACCAGACATTCGTAGCCGCGGTCGTTGGCGTCGCGCATCGTGGTGTGCACGCACACGTCGGTGGTGATGCCGGTAAAGATGATGTGAGTGATGTTCTTGCTCTGCAGAACCAGCTCGAGGTCGGTGGCGTAGAAGCTGCCCTTGCCCGGCTTGTCGATCACGGGCTCGCCGGGCAGCGGAGCCATTTCGGGCACCAGCTCCCATCCGGGCTCGCCGCGGGTGAGGATGCGTCCGCACGGCCCAAGTGATCCGATCTCGGCGCCGATCTGTGCCGACCGCCATCGCTTGTTGGCCGGCAGGTCAGACAGATCGGGCCGGTGACCCTCCCGGGTGTGCAGCACGAACAGACCCGCGTCCCGCGCGGCGTTCAGCACCCTCTGGGCCGGGCCGAGCGGTGTCCGGGTCAGCGACAGGTCATAGCCCATGGCGTCGACGTAGCCGCCTTCGCCGCAGAAGTCGACCTGCCAGTCGATATTGATCAGGGCGGTGTGCCCGACGGGGATGTCGCCGTCATACGGCCACACATACGGATTCGCGTCGATGGTGATGGTCATACGGTTTCTCTGCTCAGGGCCGACGCTTCGGCCTCGTAGTCGGTTGGGGTGGCGGCCGATCCGGTGAGCAATGTCAGTGCGCTGAAGGCGATCCCGCCCGTCACCATCGCGACGACGGCATCCGAGAGCTGCGGCGCGTAGAAGTGCGTCATCAGCGCGACGGCGGCGCCGATCGCCCACGCGGCGAACGGTTTCCAATACAGACCCGATCCCGCCGGTGGGCGCCGTGAGGCGAACACCAGCTGATCGAGGATGATGATGACGCCGATCGGCGGCACCAACACGCCGAGAATGTTCAACCAGGTCGCGAAGTATGACCAGATGCCTGCGACGGCGGCGGCTGTGCCGATGACGCCGAGCACGATTGTCAACTGTCGCATGGTCTTTCCGGTGATGTGACCGTAGCCGACCGCACCGTTGTACAGGCAGTGGGCGCACACGCTGCCGAGGTTGACGAACACGAAGAGGACACCGAGTGGCACCAGGATGCCGCCGTTGTTCACGAGCACGTGCAGAAAGTCGCCGCCAGTGGTCTGCGCCGCCGCCGAGGCCCCAAGGGCGACGACGAACGCGCCAACGAGTTGGGCGATGAAGTAGGCGACCGGGAATGCTGCGAACGCAGCAAGGGCGCCCCGGGCGCCGTTCTTCGCCCAGCGCGTGAAATCGGCTGTCATGGTGCCGGAGTCGGCGAAGCAGGCAATCGTCATCGTCACGGCGACGCCGAAGCTGAATGCACTCGCCCCTGCGCCTCCGGCGTAGGAGAACGCCGAACCAAACGCGCTGCCGCCTGCGGCTATCGCAACCGCTACCACGCCGAGTGGAATGAACAGTGCCGAGGCGACAACGCCAATCCAGGAGATGGCCCTGATTCCGACGAACGTCAGCGCCACGAACAGCACACCCGCCAGCAGCGTGATCCCCGCGGCGTTCCAGCCCATTGACGCATTCAGCGTTGAGCCGACCATGCCGGTCTGGAACGCGAACCAGCCGATCACCAAGGTGGACAGGAATGCCGAGACGATGCGGAACCCCTTGCTGCCGAACGTATCTGCGGCCGTCAACGCGAAGTTCTTGCCTGACCGGCCCGCCAGGTAGCTCAGCGTTCCCACATAGACCGTCAGCACTGCGTCGCCGAGAAGGATCGCGATGAGCCCGGTGACGAAGCCGAGGTTGTAAACGATGATGCCGGAGAACACCGCCGACGTCATGATCATCGGGAAGCCGACCCATACCGCCGACACGGAGAACAACGACTTACGGGCAACCGCGGGAACGGGTTGGTGTTCGTACTCCTCGCCGAGGCCGGATTCGAGGCGGCCCTCGGCCGATGCTGGACTGGTCATTCCTCTACCGTGGCGGCACCAAATTGCCTGCTGTTATGGCCCCGTGAATATCTTGTTACGGCCGGGTCCCACAATGTATGGGTGCCCGAAAGCTTTACTGAGACCTTCGCGGCGGGGCTCGCAAGCTACGTCGACCGGCCATGCATCGAGTTCGAGGGTCAGTGGTATTCCGGAAACGACATCACCGCGTATGCCGACGCGATCGCATCGGCACTGCGCGACGGCGGCGTTGCCGACGGCGCCCCGGTCGGTCTGGTGGTCCGCAATCGGCTGCAGCATTCCGCCGCGATCGTCGGCTTCCTCGCCGCCGCTCGCCCCGTCTCGATGATCTACTCCTTCCAGTCGCCGGAATCGATCGCCAGCGACATCGAGAAGCTGGAGCTGTCGGCCGTCATCGCCGATCGCGAGGACTGGACGGAACCGGTGATCGAGGCCGCCAAACGTGCGGGTAGTGCGGGCGTCGCGATCGCGTTGACGTCTCCGACCGTCGCGGCCGTGGAAGGACTGGAGCGACGCGACGAATCCCGTCGAGCATGCAGAAGCCGAACCCGGTGTGGCGCTGAATATTTTGACAAGCGGCACCACCGGCCCGCCGAAGCGGCAGGCGATCAAGACGCCCGTGCTGGAGCGAACCGTGTTCAGCGTGACGAGCGGCGAGAAGGCTCCGCCGGTGCGCCACCGGAATTCTCCTACTGGCAGTTCGGCGGCATCGGGGTGTGTCAGCTGATCGCAGGCGTCTACAACTCCAGGCGGATCGTCATCCTCGAGAGGTTCACGGTCGACGGGTTCGTCGGCGCGATAAAGACGCACGGCATCAAGCGATCCGGTGTGCAGCCCGCCGTCTTTCGCATGCTGCTCGACGCGGACGTGCCCAAGGAAGACTTGGCATCGCTGGAATTCCTGATCAGCGCATCGGGTCCGCTCGACCCTGAAACCCGCGACGAGTTCGAGGCGCATTTCCAGATTCCGGTCAGGTTGGCTTATGGGGCAACCGAATTCGCGGGCTCACTCTGTGCGTGGACGTCCGACCTCGTCGAGGAGTTCGGCGAAGCCAAACGCAACAGCGTCGGCAGACCGCTGCCCGATACCCAAGTGCGCGTCGTCGACCCGGACACCGGAGCCGAGCTGGCCGCTGACGAGCAGGGGTTGTTGGAGGCGAAGGTGGCACCGATCAGCCCGGACTGGATCCGCACCACCGATATCGCCTCGATCGACGCCGACGGGTTCGTCACCCTACACGGAAGGGCCGACGGAGCAATCAACCGCGGCGGGTTCAAGATCATGCCGGAAACCGTTCGGCGCGTGTTGATCTCGCATCCCGCGGTCCGCGACGCCTGCGTGGTGGGCGTGCCGGACTAGCGGCTCGGCCAGGTGCCGTTCGCCGCTATCGAGGCCGCGCCAGGTCTGCCGGTTCCGTCCGACGACGAACTGAAGGCGCTGGTACGCAAATCGTTGCCGGTGTACAACGTGCCCGTCGCGTTCGCCGTCGTCGACGAGTTGCCGCGCAACCCGGCGCTGAAGGTCAGCATGCCCGACGTCGCCGCGCTCTACAACGCGCGCGCAAAGAGATAGAACCGTGCGGGGTCCTTGCCGTTGTGGTCCAAAGCCGGCTCACTCCCTGACGACAACAGCGTCCAGTCTGCGGCGAACCGCCGCTTGACCTCATCCGGATCTATGCCAGGCACGCCGTAGGTCCCGCCGGGGACGAACTCGACAAGCAGCAGCCGTGCGTCCGGGGCCGCAACGGCGGTGACCTCGCGTACGTACGCGTCGCGATCGTCGGGGCTCATGCCGTGCAGGCAACCGTTGTCGATGATCAGACCGAAGGTCGACCCGATGCCCTCGGAGCTCAGGCGCGTTACGTCGGCACGGACGAAGTTGACGGCGACCTTGTTGGCCTCGCCCTTGGCGCGCGCCTTGTCGACCGCCCTTGCGACGAAGTCAACGCCGGTGACCCGCCAGCCGTTCTTGGCCAGGTAGATGGAGCTGTCGCCGGTGCCGCATCCTAGATCCAGCGCAGCGCCGGGCCCCAGGGCGCCGTCGCCCTCGACCAGGTCCTGCAGGCTCTTGGCAAGCGGGTGCCCGTCCCATGGCAGGAAGCCGAGCCGGTAGAACGTCTTGAAAAGCAAGTGCCGCGACGCCATGGGTCAGATCGACCCGAGGTCGGCCGACAGCCAGTGCTCGGGCTTCAGCCAGATGGCAACGCTTTCACCGTGCTCACGGCGAGCGAACTCGAGGTAGGCGTCCACCTTGTCCGGCGCCAGGTAGCGCTTGGTCATCTCGACGAGCTGATCGTCGGTGCTCGGTTCGATGCGGCTGACGGGACCGTCCACCGCGACATAGCGCACCGAGGGGTCGAGGCGCTCCGCCATCAGTGTGAACTCGCCCTGCGTCTCGATGAGCCGGTGCTTGCGGGAGCCCACTCCGGTGATCACCCACGGCTCGCCGCCGGGTGTGTATTGATACCAGATCGGCACCGTCAACGGTCCGCGTTTGTCACCTGCGCTCACCGACAACGCTGCGATGTGGGGCTCGGCCAGAAACTGTTCGCGTTCTTCCTTTGAAAGGGCCATGCTCCCCAGGCTAGTCACGGCGGCAGGGCGATGAAGCGCTTCAGTTTGCCGCTGGCCTGGTGGCGGGGGATGCGGTCGACGGCCCGGATCGCGACCGTCGGGTGCGGCAAACCGCAACGACGCAGTGCGCCGACCACCGACGCCCTCAGTGCATCCACGTCCGGGCGACCGACGGCGAGGATGTCGGCGCCGGTGGCTGTCTGCACCACTTGGTATTCGGACACGCGTGGATCGGTACCAAGCACATGACGGAAAGTGATGGCGGGCACAGTGACTGCGCCGTAGCGGAAGTCGTCGTCCTGTCGCCCGCCAATGTCTGCCACTCGCGCGAACACGCTGCCGCACTCACACGGACCCGGCAGCAACGCCACGTCATCGCCGAGGTCATAGCGGATGAACGGGAACGTCTGGTTGGCCAGCCCCGTCGCGAGCGTCCGCGCCGCAGGCTCGTCGGGGCCCACCGGTGCGCCCTTCTCGTCGACCCGTTCGAGCACAACCTCGTCTTCGCAGACGTGTAGTCCCTCGCCGAGCCCGCAACCGACCGCCTGGACCCCGATCTCGGTGGATCCCCAGACGTTGTGAACCGGGACGTCCCATGCCTCGGCGATCGCCTGCCGGTCCTCGTCGAGCATCGGCTCGGAGTTGGTGCTCACCCGCACCGGGCGGAGCTGCAAATCGCCGGCCAGCACCGCGCGTGCCAGTTGTCCGATCACCGATGGGTAGCCGACAAGGTGCGTGGGCCTGGCGGCCGCCGCCGCGGCGAGCACCTCGTCGAACGGCGCCCCGGCCGCGATGACGACGGTCTCCATGCCCGCAGCGGTCGGCACGTCGAACAGTGGCGTGCTGGCATGCGGGGGCGCGCCGGCCTCCAGCACGGCCAGGCGTGTCGGACCAAGCGGTGGCGCGCTCCGCTCCGCCCGTGCCTGCGTTCGCCAAGCCAGACATGCGATGGACACGAAGAACTGCCAACCCCAGACGTATACGCCCCGAACGCCGCTGGAGCCACCCGAACTGAACACCTGATAGCCGTCGGGCGTGTACGAATACCATTCCTGTTGTGCCAGAACATGTTCTGCGCGCTCGCGGTTCATTTCGCGGTCGGTGACGATGTCGTCCCAGCAGTCCTGCGCTTCGATTTTGGTCATGATCGGCACCGAGGCCAGATCTGCCACCGTGGCGTGGGCCGGATCAAGGTCCCGGAGGCGTCGCGCGTGAAAGGACGAGCGCTCCCGCGCGAAGCCAAGGAGCATGCGCAACCGGTGATCTCGATAGCGGTCGATTCGTTCGCGCGGCCAGTCCAGGCGTGTGGTGTGGTCCTCGAGTGCGGCCTGAACCCCGTTCAGGTGCGCGGCCCGCACACGGTCGTAGGTGGCACGCGCGGAAGTCATTTCGCCCCACATCCGATAATTGACGTCGATTTCGGAAAATTGGCTAGCTCACGATAGTGCCGGCGGACACTGGGTGCTGGTCTAATCCCAAGTTCAGACTCTGGAAAACGTCGTCGGCGGATGGCGCCCACCGACGGTCGCATAGAGTCGGATGCCATGCGCTTTGGATTCTTCGTCCCGCAGGGCTGGCGACTCGATCTGGTGGACATCCCGACGGCAAGCCAGTGGGGGGTGATGCGCGACCTCGCCGCCTACGCCGACGGCGCCGCCGCGTGGGACTCGCTTTGGGTGTACGACCACTTTCACACCGTGCCGGTGCCGACGCACGAGGCGACCCACGAGGCGTGGTCGCTGATGTCGGCGTACGCGGCGACGACGTCGCGGGTCAAGCTTGGCCAGATGTGCACGGCGATGAGCTATCGCAACCCGGTCTATCTGGCCAAGGTCGCCGCCACCGCCGACATCATCTCCGGCGGCCGCATCCAGATGGGCATCGGCGGCGGCTGGTACGAGCATGAGTGGCGCGCCTACGGATACGGGTTCCCGTCGGCAGGGGTGCGGCTCGCGCGCCTCGACGAGGGCGTGCAGATCATGCGCGACGCCTGGCGCGACGGCCAAGTCAGCTTCGACGGCAAGCACTATCAGGTCGATGGCGCCATTGTTGAGCCAAAGCCGTTGCAGGACGGCGGTCCTCCGCTGTGGATCGCGGGCGGCGGCGAGAAGGTGACGCTGCGCATCGCCGCGAAATATGCGCAGTACACCAACTTCACCTCCGAGCCCGACGGCTTCGTGAACAAGTCGCAGATTCTCGCCGACCACTGCCGCGACGTCGGCACCGAGTACGACGCCATTGTGCGTTCGGCGAATTTCAACGCGGTGATCGGCGAGTCGGACGCCGAAGTCAAGGAGCGCGTTGACCGACTGCGCGCACGGCTGGCCGGCAAGGCAAACGACGCCGCCGTCGAAGGCATGCTGAACATGGTGACTTCACCTGATTCCGCCAGCGGCATTCCCGAACAGGTGATCGAGAAGCTTCAGCGGATGCGTGAACTCGGCTGCGAGTACGCGATCCTGAACTTCCCCGAGGCGGCCTACGACCGCTCCGGCATCGAACTCTTCGAGCAGACGGTGATTCCCGCGCTGAGTTAGACGACGGGCGACACCTGGTAGTGCAGGATCCGCCAGCCGGCGTCGGTGTGCGTGACGAGCACGCCCAAGGTGAGGCTCACCGCAGGCCTGTCTGGGAACGCGAAGTCGGCGAGAACGTAGCCGAGCACCAAGTCCTCTGTCGGCCTGCGCATTTCGAGAATTCGGTAGGTGACCGTCATGCCGCTCGGTTGGCTGGCGTAGTAGTCGGCGACACCTTGACGCCCGACGCTGTACGGGTGCAGACCTTGGAACACCGCATCATCGGTGAACACGTCGGCCACCCGCTCGGGCTCCCCGGCGTCGATCTCGGCCCGCCATTGGTCGAGGGTGCCACGCAGAATCTCTTCAGTGCCCGGCACTTTGACCACCATCCACGGGCAGGATCACGCCGGTGACGAAGGGCGCGTTCTCCAGATAGATAACCGCGTCGACGACATCGTCGATCTCACCGAGGCGACCAACGGGATGCAGGTTCGCAAGGTCGTCGTATGAGGCGGGATCATGCATCGGGGTGCGTATCACCCGAGAGCGACGGCGTTTGCGCGAATCCCGCGGCCTGCGTACTCGATCGCCAGCGCCTTGGTTACCGCGTTCAGCCCGCCCTTCGTCAACGACGCCAGCGCTGACGGCACCGCAGAGTTGGCGTGGTCGACGAGGCTGGTCGAGATGTTCACCACGTGACCGCCGCCGGTTGCAAGCATCGCGGCCACCGCGGCGCGGGAAACCTCGAAGAATCCGCGAAGGTTCACACCCGTGACGGCGTCATAGTCCTCGTCGGTGTAGTCGGTGAACGGTTTGGCGATGAAGATGCCGGCGTTGTTGACGACCGTGTCGACCCGGCCGAACCGTTCCACGGCCGCGTCGACGATCCGCTGTCCGACGCCCGGCTGGGCGATGTCGCCGGGCACCGCCAGCACCAGAGGGTCGTCGCTTTCTGTGATGGTGCGGGAGTTGGCGACCACCGCGTAATCCAGCTTGCGGTACGCCGCCACCAGACCTTGACCGATGCCCTGAGAGGCGCCGGTGATGATGACCACGCGCTCTGATTTGCTCATTGTCAAATCCCCTTCCTCGTTGTAGTGCAGCGTGCAACGCAGACTGCGCCCTGCCCATGCGCGGCCGGAACGACCGGTTCGCTCGCTGCTGATAGGCGCTGCCTCTCACTGCACTAGGCTCGCCCCGTGGAGCTGCGGCAGCTGCGCTACTTCGTGACCGTCGCCGAGGAGTTGAACTTCGGCCGCGCAGCAGAGCGTTTGCATATCGCGGGCCCGTCGCTCTCCCAGCAGATCAAGGCGCTCGAACGCGACTTGAAGGTCCGCCTGTTCGACCGCGACCGACGCTCTGTCACCCTGACCGCGAGCGGCGCGTCACTGCTGCCGCACGCGCGCGCGTTGGTGGATCGGGCCGACGAGCTGCGCAGACGTGCGGCCGGTCTCATCACGTCGGAAGCGGTGCGGATCGGCTATGTGAACTGGTGTCCCACGGACTGGGCCGAACGGGCCGCAGGCGTGGCACAGCTGCTCGTCGACACCTGGGTCATGCCGTCGCACACGCAGGCCGCCAGGGTCGCCGAGGGAAACCTTGACCTTGCGATCTGCTGGGTGCAGACAAGAGATCTTGCGTCCCTCTCGCTCGACGCCCATCTCATCGGGGTCGACCGGCTCTATGCGCTGTCCGTCGGCTCGGACACATCGCCGGTCGAGGCCAAGGACACGCTGGTGTTGCTGGACGCCGACGAGGCAACCTGGTCATCGTGGAATCGCTATGCGGAGCAGTTCGCCGCAGACACGGGCGCGCGCATCGTGCGGGTCGATGACGGAGGGGTCACCGGGCCAACGTTTTTCGAGCACATCCGCAAACTCCGCCGCCCCGTACTGAACAGCCCCAAGGGACAGAACACGCAGGAGCCCGGCGGGCTGGTGCGGCGTTCGGTGGTGCACCCCACACCGCTGTGGACATGGTCGTTGGTATGGCGTCGGGGAGAGGACAGTCCGGCGGTGCGTGCCCTAATCGACGAATTCACCCATGACGTTGGAGACTTGGGAGTCGACGACGAAGCGGTGTGGTTGCCTGCTGCGGATCCCCACCGGTCAACGGAAAGCCGAGCCTAAGCACAGCAGCGACCACCGCGCGCTCAGCCAGGCGCCCACCGCGGCCGACGTGCTCCCAGTTATGGGCAACGACCTCACAGGAAGCCCCGGCCCAAAGTGAATGAACGGTAACGCCCAGTCGTCCAAAGTTAACCGGTAGGTGAACCCCCGGGGTCGCTTAACCGACGGCCGTGGGTGAGGATCTACGAGTGCTATCGATCCCACGCGATGTAGGCCCTCAACCGCGGGAAGCGACGTGGGTGCCGCTACCGCGCCTCGCGCCGGTCCCCGACCGCAACCGCGCCGACGCATGGGCCCGTCCCGCTCATCCAGCAGATGTGGCGCAGGCAAGGATGTTCGACGCCGTTCTACAAGGTGAGATAGCGGAATTGGAGGAGCTGGTCGCATCGATGGAGCAGCGTTGGCTGCGGCGGTGTGAACGTGGCATCGACGACGAGAATCGACCCCCGGAGGGCCTCGTGCGGATGCGTGGTCGCGTGTCGGAGGCGCAGCGACTCCTCGACGCGCTGCGGGATCGGTTCCCGTCGGAATGAGCGGATCCCCCCAATCGGACGGAGATTCGCTCATCGAGATTCAAACTGTCCACACGCCCGTCGCGGCGCTGTCGCGCGCGTAGTCGCTGAAATCCTTGGGCTCGCGACCGAGTGCTCGCTGCACGCCGTCGGCTAACTGCACCTTGCTGCCGAGCACCTCGGTGAAGAGGTGGTTCAACAGCCAGATGAAGTCTTGTGGCAGACCGTATTCCGTGAGCATCGCCGTGTACTCCTCGATCGGCACCGACACGAAGCCGATGTCACGGCCTGCGGCCTTGCCGATTTCTGCGACGGCGTCGCGGAAGCTGAGCGCCCGCGGACCGGTCAGCTCGTAGAGCTGGCCGACGTGCCGGTCGTCGGTCAGCGCTGCCACCGCCACGTCGGCGTCCACGAACGGCTCCTGCACATCGTCGACCGGAAGCGACACAGTGCCTGCGAGCACCTCGTCGAGCCACGCGCCCTCGTCGAAGTTCTGCGCGAAAAACGCGCACCGCACGATCGTCCACTCGAGCCCGGACGCCGTGACGACGCGCTCGGCCTTCTCTGCCTCGGCCTCGTTTCGGCCGGACAACAGCACCAGTCTGCGGACGCCTGCGTCCTTGGCGAGTTCGGTGAGCTTGCTGACGGCTTCTGGCGAGCCAGGGACGGCGAGATCCGGGTAGTAGGTGAGGTAGACCTTGTCGACGCCCTCCAGCGCGGCGGCCCAGGTCGGCGGGTCGTCCCAGTCGAACGGGATGTTCGCCGAGCGTGACCCGTGCCGGACGGCGATGCTGCGCTTTCCGAGTCGATCTGCGACGCGTTTTCCGGTCTTGCCGGTGCTGCCGATGACGAGAATGGTTGTGTTGGTCATAGCTCGAATTCAACGGCACGGATTCGAGACGATCCATCGCCCAAACGCTTGATGGCATGTCCAATCGTCTGGAAGGGGAGACGGCGGTGAACAAGATCTCACTTACCGCGCTGGCGCGGGAGCACCTGGAAGCCGCCCGCACGGTCAGCAGCGGACGCAGCGCGCATACCGTCTACAGCGGTCACGAGCACTCGCTGCGCCAGACGCTGATCGCGCTGACGGCCGGTACGCAGTTGGACGACCACGAAAGCCACGGCGAATCCACGCTGCAGGTGCTGCACGGCAGGGTACGGCTTACCAACGCGCAGACGCACTGGGACGGCTCGGCAGGCGATCACATCGTGATACCGCAGTCCCGCCACGGTCTGCAGGCGCTCGAGGATGCCGCTGTGTTACTGACCGTCGCGAATACCGTTGGGCCGCACGTCTAGACGACGATGGCGCGGGCCATGCCCACGTTGCGCGCAATCTCGTCGAGGTGGGTCTCCCACGTGCCGCAGCAGCCACCCCACACGTCGATGTGCGGGTGTTTTTGAGCCAAGGTCCCCATGAGTTCGCCCAACTGTGCCGGGTCGCCGGACTCGAGGTGCCCGAGCGTGCATAGCGAAATCTTGTCCATCATCGCGGCATTGGGTCGCAAACACCGCACCCGCTCGAACCAATCGCCCGGCTCGATCGCCGGCATGAACTCCAGCGGGTGCGAGCAGTTGATGCCGTAGAAGGTGGGCCGGTCGTCACCCGTCTGCGGGTCGACGGTCTCGATCGCGTCCTTCACCGAAGGCCCCGACGCGAGCCGCTGAGTTGCGGCGTCGAGGGTGAACGACACCGCAAGAGGCAGGCCCACACGCGCAGCGGCACGGGACAGCCCGATTACCTCAGGCACGCTGTTGAACGTCATCGCCTCGACCAAGTCGACTTTCGCCCTCGCGAGCGTGGCGAGCTGTGCAGCCGTGATACTCCTCTGCCTCCTCTGCGGTGATCGTCTGGTTGGTCTCGTACGCGTCACCGCGCGGACCGACGATGCCTGCGTACATGAGCGCGGGGACTTGGCTTTCGTACGGCCCGGCCGTCTCGCGCAGGAAATCGATGGCCCGCAACTGCATCTCGGCCAGCAACTCAGGTGAGTAGCCGAGCAGCGACGCCCAGTCGGGACTGGCACGGTAGTCGAGGCCGCCGACGATCACGCCGAACCCGTGCCGGGCCGCGGTGTCCAGATACCGGCCGTACATGCCGCGCAGTTCGGCCATCGCCTGTGGATTGTCGAGCAACGGCAACATCGCGAAGTGCGGGAGATCGAACCCGTACTTGTACATGATTTCGGTTTCTTGGCCACCCTCGGTGAGGTAGTTCAGCCCTGGCTGCTGCGCCGGGAATTCGGTGGGCATGTTGACTCCTTGTCAGGCATGTCAACCGTAGCTGTGATGTATCGGCTGCAGTCGCGTATAGCCAACCCAGCCCGCAGTCTTGAAGCCCGTCGACTGTGCGGTTTCGGACGCAAAACGCCGCGCTGGCGTACGAAACCGCACACTCGCGCTAGATCGCCGGGCCAAGCAGGTCGTCGGCGTCCTTGATCACGTAGCCGTAGCCCTGTTCGGCCAGGAAGCGCTGCCGGTGGGCGGCGTACTCGGCGTCGAGGCTGTCGCGCGAGACGACCGAATAGAAGATCGCGCCGCCGCCGTCGGACTTGGGCCGCAACAGTCGTCCCAGCCGTTGGGCCTCTTCCTGGCGCGACCCGAATGTGCCCGAAACCTGTACCGCCACATTGGCTTCCGGAAGATCGATGGAGAAGTTCGCGACCTTGGACACCACCAGCGTCGAGATTTCGCCGCGGCGGAAGGCGTCGTAGAGCGACTCGCGTTCGGCTGTCTTCGTCGAGCCCTGAATCACGGGGGCGTCCAGCTCCTCGCCCAGCTCGTCCAGCTGGTCCAGGTAGGCGCCGATCACCAGCACCTGATCGCCGGGGTGGCGGTCCAGGATCGACTTCACCACCGCGATCTTGCTGTGCACGGTTGAGCACAGTTTGTAGCGCTCGTCGGGTTCGGCGACGGCATAGAGCATGCGCTCGTTGTCGGTCATCGTCACCCGCACCTCGATGCACTCGGCAGGCGCGATCCAGCCCTGGGCTTCGATGTCCTTCCACGGCGCGTCGTAGCGCTTGGGGCCGATCAGTGAGAACACGTCACCCTCGCGGCCGTCCTCGCGGATCAGCGTGGCGGTCAGTCCGAGCCGACGTCGCGACTGCAGGTCCGCGGTCATCCGGAACACCGGGGCGGGAAGAAGGTGCACCTCGTCGTAGATGATCAGCCCCCAGTCGCGGCTGTCGAACAACTCGAGGTGGCGGTATTCACCCTTGGTGCGACGCGTGATCACCTGATAGGTGGCGATGGTCACCGGGCGGATTTCCTTTTTCTCCCCGGAGTATTCGCCGATCTCCTCTTCGGTGAGCGACGTGCGATTGATGAGTTCGCGCTTCCACTGTCGGCCCGCAACGGTGTTGGTGACGAGGATCAGCGTCGTCGCACCGGCCTTGGCCATCGCGGCAGCGCCGACCAGTGTCTTGCCTGCGCCGCACGGCAGCACCACCACCCCCGAGCCGCCCTGCCAGAACGACTCAGCGGCCATCTCCTGGTAGTCGCGCAGATGCCAGTTCTCCTGGTCGAGGCTGATCGGATGTTTCTCGCCGTCGACGTAGCCTGCCAAATCCTCTGCGGGCCAACCGATCTTGAGCAGCATTTGTTTGACGCGGCCCCGCTCGCTGTTGTGCACCATGACGGTGTCGTCGTCGATGCGGGCGCCTAGCATCGGCGCGATCTTCTTGTGGCGCAGGACTTCTTCGAGCACCGCGCGGTCGAGACTGACCAGGGTCAGGCCATGAACGGGGCTTTTCACCAGCTGCAGCCGGCCGTAGCGGGCCATCACATCGACGATGTCGACGAGCAGTGGCTGCGGCACCGCGTAGCGGGAGAAGGACACCAGCGCGTCGACCACCTGCTCGGCGTCGTGTCCGGCCGCGCGGGCGTTCCACAGCGCCAGCGGGGTGATGCGGTAGGTGTGGATGTGTTCCGGCGCGCGCTCCAGCTCGGCGAACGGAGCGATCGCGGCGCGCGCCGCTCCGGCCTGCTCATGGTCGACTTCAAGCAGCACCGTTTTGTCGGACTGCACGATCAGGGGGCCGTCGGTCATCCTGTCCATTATCCGGATCGGGAGGACATCCTGTGTTTCAGTGGGGCGCGGCCTGCGGTGGGGCGCCCGCCGGGCCAGGGGCACCGCCGCCGGGCAGCGGGATCTTCGGCACACCTGGCGTGCCGATCTGGCCGGCCAGCCAGGGCAGCGAGGAGGCGAAGACGTCCGTCGCGAACGGCCAGTCGTGCTTACCCGGTGAGGAGATAATCGCGCACGTGATGCCATCGGCCTGGCCGAGCTTGCACAGCGTGTTTGCCGCGTCGGTCTGGTCCCCGGGGTTGCCCGCTGCGTCCTGGCCACCGAGGCCGACGCCGTTGGCAGGGCCGAACCCGCCCTTCTTCTGCACCGGGGCGTCCGAAGAGATCGCGAACCACCCCGAGACACCCGTGTAGGGGCCGTGCTTGTTGATCACTGTGGTGGGGTCGTATTCCGGCCACTTGGCGCTATCTCCGCCGTAGATGCGGGCGATGGTCTGTTCCTTGGTGCCGGCGTTGGGCCCCATGTCGCCCGCGACGTCGACGAAGGTGCTGAACAACTCCGGATGCATCACGGTCAGATCCACCGCACACGTGCCGCCCATCGACCAGCCCGACGACCCCCCAGTTGGCGTGTTGACGCCAAAGGTGCCGGTGAGGTACGACGGCACGTCCTTCGTGACGTGGGCGGCCACGTTGCCGCGGGGACCGTCGACGCATTCGGTGTCGTTGTTGAAGGACCCACCGACGTCGACGAACACGAACACGGGAGCGTTGCCGCTGTGCGCGGCCGCGAAGTTGTCGATGGTGCCTATCGCGTTGCCGGTGCGCGGCCAGTCCGACGGGGTGTTGAACTCGCCGGCGATCATCATCACGACCGGCAGCTTGGGGGCATTCGCGGACGAACCATGCGGGCGGCAGGTACACCAACTCGGTGCGGTGCTTGAACTGCGATGCGTCGTCGGGGATGGTCACAGGAACGAGCGCTCCGTGTGCCGGAGCGCCCTTGCCGCGCATGGCCATGACGGTGGTCAGATCGGTCTCGTCGGGCAGCGGACCTGCGGTCACCTCACTCCACGCCGCCTGAACTGTTCGGAAGTAGCCGACCCACAGATTCAGCGCGACACCCGCGCTGATCAGGCACAACGGCACAGCAAGGATCGACACCGCCCGGCGCCACCAGCTGCTGCCGCGCCAACCGAGCACCGCGACGGCCACCGCGACGCCGGTGAGGCCCACCCATACCCACAGCACCGACGGCGCCGGATCCCCGGCAAGCCCCTGCGAACTCACGTACCACCGCGTCCAGAGGGCCAGGATCAGGCCGACGGCTGCCGCGACCGGCAGCCACACCAGTCGCCACCGCCGCGAACGCCAACCAATCGCCACTACAAGGACGATTGCGGCCACGGCCTGCACGGTGGGCGGCAGCCAACCGTGCAACAGTGAGAGACCGCGGTAGTTGGGCCCTTGGGCCACTGCCGCCATTAACACCGTTGTCACACAGACATATTCACGAACGGTTCTGTGAATACGCTGTGCCGCGGCTAGGAGCCGGGTTGGTCATGCGGAGTCCGCCGACACCACCGAGGTGACGCGGTGGATGGCGAACTCGCGGACCCGTCCGGATGCGGAATCGTAAGCCGTCAGCTGCCCGCCCCGGATGTTGATCGGCGCCACTACGCGCTGCGTGGCCACCCCCGCCGGATCGACGTATCCGATCACCACCGAGGACTGCAGGTGTGCGGCCTCCTGAAGTTGTGAGATCGCGACGGTCGGGTCGAGCCGCATGCCCGACGACGGGGTTGCCGCCACCTTGCGCAGCACCGCGACGATCGCGCCGAGCGTCTGGGCGGTGGGCGTCGGCATCGGCCGGTAGGCGCGGCGCCGCGGCGGCACGGGCACCCGTGGCGCCACGGGCGCGGATGTCGACGATCGCGCCGGTGGAATCCTCGGCCGCGGGTGCGAAACCGGCATCGCGCAGCGCGGCGAGCACGTCGGAGATCGGCGCCTGGGACACCGCGACGGTCGGCGCGAGCAGACGCATCTCCAGTTGTTCGGCGGCGGGCGAAACGACGGCCTGGGCCAACAGCGCCGGATCCTCGCATCTGACGAACGACTGAGCCATGCCGACACGCAGCTGGCCGTGGCGGCGCGCCACATCGTCGATCAGATATGTCAGCCCCTGCGGCACAGGTGTTTTCGAGTGCCGGCTGAACAACGCGTGCAACTCGCTTGCGGTGCGCCCTGTGTCGAGTGCGCGCCGGACGGAGGCCTCGCTGATGCGGTACACCATCGCCGCACCCGCCGATTCCACGTTCGCCACCGCACCCAGTTGTTCAGCCAGGTCGCGTTGCAGGGGTCCTGGCACGACGACGGTTAGGTCGGCCTGCAGCAGGAAGTGGTCGATGGGTTCTGGCAGCACCTTGTCCATCGCGGCGACGACCGCGTCCACCGGGTCGCCCGCGAGCATCTTGCGCGCAGGCGAGGCGAGCGCGCCACGACCAACCACCCCGAGCGCGTGCGCCTCGGTCAGCAGGTCGCCGACGGGGTCGGGCTGCAGGCGCACTGCCCAGCGGGGGCGCCGCCAGATCATCGCGTGCGACGCGGAGGTGGCGTCGACGCCCGCCCCGGCTGGCAGGTCGGCGAGTATGTCCAGCAGCAACCGCCGGTCCAGCGGCGCAGCGGTGGAGAACAGCGAATCCGAAAGCGCCGCATAGGGTTTGCCGTCGGGCCCGCGGCTAGCGATAAGGCTCGGCCTGCCAGCCAAGTCCAGCCAGGTCGACGCGAGAAGATGCCACTTGGAGGCGGCCGACGATTCGACGAAACGGTCGGCAGCCACCGTCGGTGCCCAGTACGGACCTGTGCCGTCGTGTGGGTCGGGTTCTGGCAGCCCGGCCGCGATCAGCCCCGCGGCCGCCGACACCTCGAGGATCAGGCCGAGCCGGGCCTCGTCGATGCCCGTCAGCTTGGTCAGCCGCTTGACGTCACGCACGCCGAGGCCGCCGCTACGAAGCTCGGGAACCGGTGTGGCGCCGAGGGTTTCGACTACCAACTCGACCTCACGCTGCAGGTCGACCATCGCTCCTGCGGCGACGGCATCGACATCGGCGATGGTGGTGGTGGACACCGTCGGATCGGGTTGTGACAGCTGTGCCGGTCCTGGCAGCTCACCTCGCATTACCTGGCCGACAAGCCGGGGCAGGATCACCGTATCGGCGTCCACCTGACGCAGCAGGCCTGCCGCCAGCAGTCGCTGCACCGGTCGGTCGGGCGGTGTGCCGGGCGCGGCATCGCGGGTGCGGCCCATCGGCGAGCCTTCCAGCAGTCGCTGCAGCAGCTCGAGCTGGGCCGAGTCGAGCCCCTCCAGCCGGGCCGCGATATCTGTCTGCTCGGTGTTCTCGATGGTGGCCTGACCCGGGTACCAGGGCAGCCCGGCGGCCGCCTCGGCCACCACCCGCACGGTGGCGTCGCCCCACACCAGTGCGCGCCCACGCAGGTCTTCGATGGCGGCGGTGACGGCGTCCTCGCCCGCACGGTCGCCGATCAATGCCAACAGCTTGGTCAGTGAGACAGCAGCGGTGTCCGCATGCAGGACGAGCAGCGCGTCGAGCACCGCCAGCCGCAGGAAGTCGAGCTCATCGGTGGCGGCCTTGACCGATTGGCGGGCCTGCGCGCGGGCTGCCAGCGCCGCGATCGTGCCCGGTGGCGGTTGTGTCAGGTCGGGCCGCAGCTCCAGCAGTCGGATCAGCCGCTCGTCGTCAAGCTCGGCCAGCCAGGCGCCCATGGGCACGCCCGGAGTAGTTTCGGTCATTGCTGACCAGCGTAAAGCAGTGCGCCGGTGTCGCCACAGCTCGCGGCGCCTGCCACAATGTGCACGTGGCAGACAACAAAGGGCAGAAGACCCGCTACGTCGACCCGGGATGGCCGGCGACCGACGGCGACGACGATCACCCGATCAGCGAGCTGGCCGCCGACCGCACCGGCGCGCTGTCGCCCTTCGGTGAGCTGGAGTTCCCGCAGCCGGCCGACGAGCTTCCATACGTCCATCCGGTCACCGTCGTCAACAAGTAGCGGTGACCGACCCCGCGGGTCGCCTTTCGCACCTCGACGAGTCGGGTGCGGCGCACATGGTCGACGTGACAGGCAAGGACGCCACCAAGCGCACGGCCGTCGCTGCGGGGACATTGCACACCACACCCGAAGTCGTGGCCCTCATCGTCTCGGGCGGGCTGCCCAAGGGCGACGCGCTTGCGACCGCGCGGGTGGCAGGCATCCTGGCCGCCAAACGCACGCCTGACCTCATCCCGCTGTGCCATCAGCTCGCACTGACCGGAGTCGACGTCGACTTCGAGGCGGGCGGCGGAGACGTCGGCGTCACCGCGACCGTGCGCAGCACCGACCGCACCGGCGTCGAGATGGAGGCGCTGACGGCCGTCAGTGTCGCCGCGCTGACGCTTTACGACATGATAAAGGCCGTCGACCCAGCCGCCCGCATCGACGACATCCGGGTGTTGCGCAAAGAGGGCGGTAAGACAGGGCTGTGGACGAGATGACCCGATCGGGCCGCGTGGTGATTGCGTCAACCCGGGCGGCGGCGGGTGTGTACGAGGACCGCACCGGCCCGGTGATCGTCGACTGGCTCAACCGGCAGGGCATCGCCGCTCCGGCAGCCGTGGTGGTCGCCGATGGCAACGGCGTCGTCGCCGCGCTGTTCGCCGCGATCGGCGAACACGTCGACGTGATAATCACTTCCGGCGGCACCGGCATTTCACCGACGGACGGCACGGCCGACGCAACCGCGGACGTTGTCGACTATCAGATTCCCGGCCTTGCCGATGCGATCCGGCGTTCCGGCCTTCCACACGTGCCGACGTCGGTACTGTCCCGCGGGATATGCGGTGTCAGGGGACGCACGTTGATCGTGAACCTTCCCGGTTCTACCGGCGGCGTCAAAGACGGTCTCGGGGTGCTCGACGAGGTGCTCGAGCATGCGCTCGACCAGCTTGCAGGCAAGGACCACACGGGATGACCGCCGTCGTCCTGCGCGTCGAACTTACCGAGCAGCCGGTCGAGCTGTCCGACTACGAGGCTCTGGTGGCACACGAATCCGCAGGAGCCGTCGTGGGATTCGCAGGCGTGGTTCGCGATCACGACGACGGACGCATCGTCATCCGGCTGGAGTATTCCGCGCACCCCGCAGCGCAGCAGACTCTCGCCGACGTCGCGGCCGAGATCGCGGCGGACTGTCACGGCGTGCGGGCCATCGCGGTCGGCCACCGTATCGGCACGCTGCAGATCGGCGACGCGGCTTTGGTGGCAGCGGTGGCCGCCGACCACCGGGCGGCCGCATTCGAGACGTGTGCGCGCCTGGTCGACACGGTCAAGGCCCGGCTACCGGTATGGAAACACCAGTACTTCGCCGACGGAACCGACGAGTGGGTGGGATCCGCCTGACCCGCTACGCGGGCGGCAGGATCGGCGGTGCCTCCGGCGCCGGTGGCGCGGTCGGGGCACCCGGGGTGATCGGCACGTTCGGGCCCGGGGCCTGCTGCGGGTACGGGGTGTCCATCCCGCGTTGGGACAGTCCCATGATCAACGCTTCCTTACCGCTGATGTCATGGCTCTGCACCGCTTGCCACAAGTCCTTGAGGTAGCTGACATTCGGGCTTTCGGTTGCCGTGTCGCCAGGATCCAATGTGGCCCCAGGCGGCAGGCTGTCCGGGCTGGCCAGGTGCGGGACGCCGTCAGGGAGCTTCGTCAGGGCGGCGCCGGGATCGGTCATCGCCTGGTTGGCGGCATCGAAGGCCGGGCCGGGGATGTTGACGGCGTTCAGCGGGGCCAGCGGGTCCGGCGCGGGCGGCGCCGGGGGAGCGGGAGCCGGTGGGAGCGGCGGCACCACGGGGTCAAGTGGCACTGGAGCGTGCAGGGCCCACACTTCCGGCTGATCGGCCGGGGCGGGCGCGACATCCCAGTTGTCGAGCGCGACTGTCTCGACCGCCGGGGCATCGGCGGGCGGCGGAGGCGGCAGCGGCGCGTCGAGCGAGGCGTCGACGATCGGTGCTGACCCGACAGGCGGCGGAGGCAGCGGGGAATCCAGCGCGGCGTCGACGACGGGTGCAGGCGCGTCCGGCAGCGGGGCTGACATCGGGTCGAAGGGCGCGGGCGGCGGGGGAGCGAACGGATCGATCGGGGCAGGCAGTTCGCCGTTGACGTCTGGGGCGTCCAGGGCCTGCGGCTGCTCGATGACGTTGCGCGGCGTCGAATGCGACAGCGGGCCGCCGCATACCGGCCATGCGCCCTTGCCCTGACCGGCGAGCACCCGCTCGGCGACTGCGATCTGCTGTTCCTTGGTAGCCATGTTGGCGGCCGGCGCGTATTGGCCGCCGCCATGCGATGCCCAGGTGCCCGAGGAGAACTGCAGTCCGCCTTGATACCCGTTGCCGGTGTTGATGGCCCAGTTGCCGCCGGACTCGCAGCGTGCGACCTGGTCCCATTCGCCGTCGGTGGCGGCGCCAGCTTGCCCGGCGAGGGCGAGGCTTCCGCTTCCGATGACTGCGCCGGTGAAGGCGATTTTGGCGACATTTACTGCCGATGTAGTGGGCTTGCGGTGCCGTCCACTCATAGGTGCGATAGGTCCTCTCTTCTGCGCCCGCGAGGTCAGCTGTCGGGTTCGGGCTGGAGAGGTCGCCCGGCCTGCGCCGCCGAAACAGCGCAAGCTTCACCCCAAGGAACCGCATGCGGCTCCTGGTCCTATCGATTCGGTGGACCGGTGGGTCCCCCGCCTCCATCCAAGTTGTTCGTCGTTGTCCGTGACTCAACGGATGGAGCTCGGCGCAGTCGAGGCACGGCGGGCCAACCGATTACGGGTCGATGGCTTGGGATTGAACCGTAGTGGGTCTGGTGGGTGGCGTCACCTTTTGACGAGCTCGGCGATTCGGCTACAGGCAAATCTTAAAAGTCCTCTAAATCGCCAGGCCGCCAATGTGTTTCCGCAGGTGCATTCGCGGAAGTAACGATCCGAGGCCAGCTTGTGACCGTTTCGTTATGTGACGCAAATCACGATCATCCACCGGCAAATGGGGGAAGAACATCGACCGTCTGAGCGTCGCCAAGTGTTTTCCCCAAGTCTCGCACCGCAATTCCGTCGCACAGGTACGAGCATCTGCGCAACACTTTCGCCAGTTCGGGATCTCGTTCACCGAGGTGGTGCACGAGCGCGCCGACGGTGGTCCCAGGCGCGAGGCCGAGAATCTCGTCGTCGAAGCCCGCCGCCGCACGGGCGGCGGCGAAGTAGCGAACGGTTACCTTCACCGCCACGTTAGCCACCGATCGCGCTCATCGGGCGGTCCGGCTGCACGAAGTCGGGGTCGTTGATGCCGTGCCCCGCTGCCTTGGACCACATCGCGGCCCGCCAGGCGGCTTCGAGCGCGTCGTCATCGGCGCCTGCGCGCATCAACGTGCGCAGGTCGGTCTCCTGCCGAGCGAACAGGCAATTGCGGACCTGGCCGTCCGCGGTCAGCCGGGTGCGGTCACAGGCTGAGCAGAACGCATGCGAAACCGAAGCGATGATGCCGACCTTGTCGGGACCGCCGTCGACCTCCCACAGCTCCGCAGGCGCCGATCCGCGCGGCGTCGGGTCCGGCCGTAGATCGAAGTGCCTCTGCAGCGTCTCTAATACGTCGTCGGCGGCGATGGCCTCGCCGCGCTTCCACTCGTGTCCCGCATCGAGCGGCATCTGTTCGATGATGCGCAGCTGGTATCCCTGGTCGAGGCAGAGCCGAAGCAGCGCGACGGCGTCGTCCAGCCCGGTGACCGGATCCAGTACCGCGTTGACCTTTACCGGGATCAGTCCGGCTGCCTTCGCGGCTTCGAGTCCGGCAAGCACGTCATGCAGCCGGTCTCGACGGGTGATGCGGGTGAAGTGTGCGGCATCGACGGTGTCGAGTGAGACGTTGATCCGGTCCAGCCCGGCCCGCTTGAGCTTCGCGGCCCGCTTGTCCAGCCCAATGCCGTTGGTGGTCAACGTGATTTCTGGGCGTGGCCTCAGGGCGGCGGTCGCCGCGACGACGTCATCGAGGTTCTTGGCCACCAGAGGCTCGCCGCCGGTGAACCGGACGCTGGTGATGCCCAGCCTGGTGACCGCGATGCGCAACAGCCGGGTCAGCTCGTCGGGGTGCAGCAGCTGGTCGCCTGGCATCCAGTCCAGGCCCTCGGCAGGCATGCAGTACGTGCATCGCAGATTGCACCGGTCGGTCAGTGACACCCGGAGGTCGGTGGCGATCCGGCCGAAGGTGTCGACGAGCGCGCCGGTCGTCGGTGCCGACTCGGCAGGGCCCAGCGACGGCACGCCCAGATCGATGACGGTCACGCGGCTGCTCGCGATTGAACGAGACGGAATGCGCCTGATCGACGGGAACGATTTGCTTGCCCAGCGGCATCAGCGACACCGGGATCAGCTTGAGGTTGGCCAGCGCCAGCGGGATGCCGATGATCGTCACTGCCATCGCCACCGAGGTGATGAGGTGGCCGATGGCAAGCCAGATCCCGAACAGGACGATCCAGATGACATTGCCGATCAGCGCGCCTGGCCACGGTCCTGGCTTGTCGACGATGGTTCGGCCGAACGGCCACAGGGCGTAGGACGCGATGCGCAGCGCGGCGAATCCGAACGGAATAGTGACGATCAGGACGAAGCAGATGAGCGCGGCCAGCAGGTAGCCCAGCGCCAGCCACAGGCCGCCGAAGATCAGCCAAATGATATTTAGGATCAGGCGCATCTCTCCTCCAGCGGTGGTCCAAGCCTACCGAGTAAAGGGGGTGATGGCCGGGGCGGCCTCCGAGTAGGATCACCAGAACGCGTCCCGGCGCAAGCGGGACGCTTTCCTTATGTAAATGCTCGAGTGGACAAGCGGGTGAGACCAGTGCCGACCGGCAGGGTTAAGTGGTACGACGCCGAGAAGGGCTTCGGCTTTTTGTCGCAGGAGGACGGCGAGGACGTCTACGTCCGGTCCTCCGCACTGCCGGCAGGCGTCGAGGGGCTGAAGGCGGGCCAGAAGGTCGAATTCGGCATGGCCGCAGGACGCCGCGGTCCGCAGGCGCTGAGTCTGAAGATCCTTGACTCGCCGCCGAGCCTGACCAGGACCCGTCGCGAAGCGGCGGCGGCCGAGCACAAGCACACGCCCGACGAACTGCACGGCATGGTCGAGGACATGATCACGCTGTTGGAGAGCGCCGTGCAGCCCGAGCTGCGCAAGGGCAAATACCCCGACCGCAAGGTCGCGCGCCGGGTGTCGGAGGTCGTTCGGGCCGTCGCAAGCGAACTCGACGCCTGAGGCCCTCGTGGCCGAAACTGGACTTATGCAGGCGAATTCGCTCTCTTCGCCTGCATAGCTTCAGTTTGGATCATCAGACCGGCGCCCCCGCCGTGCGTAGCGCGGCCAATGTGCGCTCGACGATGGTTTGCGGGCGGTAGCGAAGCATCTCGGCGCTGACACGAATGATGCGCCAGCCCGATGCCTCGAGTTCGGCTTGCTGGTCGATGTCCCTGGCGCGGATGGTCGGGTTCGTCCAGTGTTGTTCGCCGTCGTAGTCCACACCGACCTTCCATTGGGGCCAGCCCATATCGATGCGATGGACGTGGTCGCCAAACCGGTTGACGACGTCGATCTGTGTTCGTCGCCTGCGGCCGGCGCCGGTCAGCACCAGGCGGGCACGCGTTTCCTGCGGCGACTCCGCACCGACGTCGGCGAGCCTGACCACTTCGCGCAGTTGCACAATCCGGATTTGAGCGCCGTCGCTTGCAGTAGCGCGTCGACACGAATTACGGCCAGCGTTCGTCCGTACCGGCGGCCGTGGTCGCAGGCTTTTCGCGCCGCAGTCGGCACAGGAATGCCGCGAACGATTTCCATCTCATCCGACAGCGTGTCGTTGTGCAACACGATTTCTCTGGTCTTGCGCTGGCTGGCTTGGTTGAGTTCTGCGGGTAAGCGTGAGTCGATCCATTTCGCGTTGTGTCACGACGCGGTCTGCAAGAGCTTCGGTGCCCACGAATGGCCAGTCCATGCCAATACGACGACCTCATATCTCGATCGGTTCCGCGGCGAGACTGAACTTGTGCAGCAAAATCGCCGTCTTCTCCTGCATAAGCTCAGTTTCGACGTGAGGATTGACGCATGGCATATGTGGCCAGCGGTGGCGAGTTCAACCGCGACACCAACTACATCACCACGCGCATCACGGCCGACGGCCGCGACGGCTATCCCGTCGAGCCGGGCCGCTACCGGCTGGTCGTCGCGCGGGCCTGCCCGTGGGCGAACCGCACGATCATCGTGCGACGCCTTCTCGGCCTGGAAGACGTTCTGTCGATTGGCTTTTGCGGGCCCACCCACGACGAGCGCAGCTGGACGTTCGACCTGGACCCCGGCGGCGTCGACCCGGTATTGAAGATTCACTATCTGCGCGACGCGTACAACAAACGCATCCCCGACTATCCGAAGGGCATCACGGTCCCGGCGATCGTCGACCTGCCGACGGGTGAGGTTGTCACCAACGACTTCGCGCAGATAACGCTGGACTTCTCCGCCGAGTGGGCCAAGTTCCACCGAGAGGGCGCTCCGCAGCTGTATCCGGAAGATCTGCGCGACGAGATCGACGAGGTCGCCAAACGCATCTACACCGAGATCAACAACGGCGTGTACCGGTGCGGCTTCGCCGGGTCGCAGGACTCCTACGACAAGGCGTACGACCGGCTGTTCACCGCGCTCGACTGGCTCTCCGAGCGCCTGGAGAATCAGCGCTATCTCGTCGGCGACACCATCACCGAGGCCGACGTCCGGCTGTTCACCACACTTGCCCGCTTCGACGCCGTCTACCACGGGCACTTCAAGTGCAACCGGCAAAAGCTAGCCGAGATGCCGGTGCTGTGGGCCTACGCACGGGATCTGTTCCAAACGCCGGGCTTCGGCGACACCACCGACTTCGTGCAGATCAAGCAGCACTACTACATCGTGCACAAGGACATCAATCCAACGCAGATCGTGCCAAAGGGGCCCGACCTCTCCAACTGGCTGACACCACACGGCCGGGAAGCGTTGGGCGGTACGCCTTTCGGAGACGGGACCCCACCAGGTCCGACGCCGGAAGGCGAACGTGTGCCAGGGGGACACGGCGCAGGCTAGGGCCAGACCGTACGCACCGACCACTCCGCGTGCGGCACGGGGTATTCGTTGCCCTTCTCGTCGCGGACGAGCGTCGGCAGTTGTACGGCGATGCCAAACAGCTTTCCGCGGTGTGGATCCACGGTTGGGATGGTGACCGCAAGCTTTGTGTCAGGCCGAAACTCGTCGACGACGTCGGCGCCCTCGTAGGACCGCACCAAGACCCATGGAGCGCGGGCTATCGCCGGGGGCACCGACAATTGCACCGCGTGACGCGGATCGACGGTGAGGGTGCCGTCGGTCCGCGGGGTGTCACATTCGGTGGGGTTGAGGACCTCGCAATATCGATACGGCCCCACCCGCACCAGCTGGCCGTGCGAAAAGGCAGTGATCTCAGGGTGTTCCGGCGGTGGATGTTGAGCGAGCCGCCAGATCAGGACGCCGGTGCACGCCGACGCGACGACCACCACGACCGCCAGCGCGGCGATGACACGTTTCACTCCGGCGCCACCGCCGCCGTATCCGGCCTGCCGCCCTCCTGCTCGGCGAGCACCGGCCGGTTGCCGCCGAGGCCCGGTATCAACGACTCGCCGAAATAGCTGACCACCGTCTGCGCCAGTCCGAGGATCAGCACCGCGCTGATCCCCGTGAAGCCCACCCACAGGTCGGTGTACACCAACACGCCCATCGCGCCACCTGCCACCCAGCCCAACTGCAGCAACGACTCTGAACGTCCGAACGCCGACGCGCGCGACTTCTCCGGCAGGTCATCCTGCAGCGAGGCGTCCAGCGATGCCTTCGCGATCGCGGCAGCCCCAGCCGTGATCAAGGTGGCGATCGCGGCGACCATCAACTTGCCCGTCAGAGCGGTGGTCAATGCGACGAAGGTGACCGCGATGGTGCACCGGACAACCAGCAGTGCCGGATAGCCGAGCTTGAGCCGCGCGCTGGTGAAATTGCCCGCGAAGTTGCCGATTGCCGCCGCCGCGCCGATGACGCCGAGGATGCGCAGCTGCTCCCAGCCGCTGGCATCGTGAGACTTGGCCACGAATGCGGGGTACAGGAACAGGAAGCCGACCATCACCTTGATCGTGCAGTTGCCCCAGAGCGCGGCAATGATGTTGCGGCCCAACGGTTGCCGCGCTGCTCCCGATGTCTTGTGCTGCTCGGGGTGGCGGCGGAACTCTCCGCTGCGTCCGTGGTAGCTCAGAGTGGCGGGGACCTCGCCCGCGGTCACCTCGACCCACTTCGGGATTCGCATCGACAACGCTGCGCCCGCGATCGTGACCGCGACGATGACATACAACGCGCCGGGCAGATGAAACAGGCCCAACGCCCACTCCGCGCCTGCGGCGATCGCGCCGCCGACCATCGTTCCGCCCAGTAGCCCGAAGGTTGTCAGCCGCGAGTTCACTCGCACGAGGTCGATCGTCGGCGGCAGCACACGCGGAGTGACAGCGCTGCGCAGCACGCTAAATGACTTGGACAGCACCATCATTCCGAGTGCGCACGGGTACAGCACCCAGGACGGGAAGCTGCCTGTAGCGCCGTCATAGTTGGCGATGAGCACCATGGCCAGCGCGGTACGCAACATGAACGAAGCGGCCAGCGCAACCCGCCGACCATGCTGCAGCCGGTCCAGCGCGGGCCCGATCAGCGGGGCGATGACGGCGAACGGCGCGATGGTGATCAACAGGTACAGCGCGACCTTGCTCTTGCTTTCCCCGTTGGCCGCGGCGAAGAACAGGGTGTTGGCCAGCGCGACGCCCATCGCGGCGTCGACGGCGAAGTTCGCTACCACCGGCCACGTCAGCGCGGTGAGGCCGGACTTGTCGGCACCGTCGGCGGTGGCGGCCCGGTGCACCAGACCGTACATTTTCGAACCCATTTCGCGGCTTCGCTGCGCGGCCGCCCTGCGTGACGGTGACCTTCTGTCCCGCGCCTGCACCGACGGTTGGCGGAGGCGGCTCGGACGTATACGGCCGCGAGGGCTCGTCCAAGGGCGGCAGCCAGCGATTGGCGCTTGGCGTGGATCGGCGCGATCGCCGGTAACCGCCGTCGGCACCGGGGTCACTGGGATAGTTCGCCATCCCGGGATGCTCGTCGGACGGCGGACGCGGCGGGTAGTAGCGGGGGTCACGCCGCGATCCGGTCACGCAACGATTCTCCCCCATCGCGGCGGTAGCGGGCGTGCAGGCGACCGGTGTGGCTCTCCGCCGTCTCCTTGAGGCACTATTAGTGGCGATGGACAGCGTGGACACCGACGATCGCCCCGACCTGGAGGCGGTGCTGATGGGCGCCGTCGAGTTGGCGCGCGCCGCGATCATCGAGAACAGCGGTGAGGACACCCTCGGCGAGTACCTCGGCGCCAGCTTCGAAGACCCGACCTCCGCCACGCATCGGTTCCTTGCCGACATGCCCGGTTACCGCGGCTGGCAATGGGCTGTCGTCGTGGCCGCCTGTCCCGGTGCCGACCACGCCACGATTAGCGAAGTCGTGTTGGTTCCCGGCCCGACGGCGTTGCTGGCGCCCAAGTGGGTGCCGTGGCACGCGCGGGTCAAGCCCGGCGACCTGGGCCCGGGGGATCTGCTTGCGCCGCCCGACAACGACCCCCGACTGGTGCCCGGGTACATGGCCAGCGGTGACCCCCTAGTCGACGAGGTCGCCGTCGAGGTTGGGCTTGGCCGGCGTCAGGTACTCGGCGAGTTGGGCCGCAGCGATGCCGCCCAACGCTGGCATGACGGAGATTTCGGTCCGGGATCGGCGATGGCCCGGTCCACTCGCCGCGTGTGCCGCGAGTGCGGCTTCTATATTCCCCTTGCTGGGGCGCTGGGCGCCATGTTCGGGGTGTGCGCCAATGAACTGGCCGCCGACGGGCATGTCGTCGAGTCCGAATACGGTTGCGGCGCACACTCGGACACACCCCGGCCGCCAGGCACCGGTTCGCCTCTCTACGACCCGTTCGACGACGGTGTGCTGGACATGGTGGAGCCGGAGAGCTAGCTTTCCGCGGCGGCCTTGATGCGCGACAGCGTCTCGTTCATGCCGTCGACGAGTTCTCCCTCGAAATTTGGTAACGCCGCCGAACAAGGCGTTCACCGTCATGTTGGCGGCCGCCTTCACGCCGTTCTCTGCATGGCGGGTTTCCACGACGCGCGTGCCCGCCGCGGTTGGCTCCAACTCGTAGCTCCAGATGGTGTTGTTATGGTTCACCCGAAACGCGATCTTCTCCCCGGGGATCACCTCGGTGACCGTGCTCGTCGTCGGCCAGAAGGCGAATCAGTTGCGGCGGTTGAAGTTGATGGTCCTGGTGCCCTGGCGGACCGGGCCCAGAGGCCTCATCATTCGGCACTGCGGGCTCCACTGCGGCATCCGACTCGAGGTCGGAGACCAGTGCCCATACCTTGGCGACCGGGGCGTCGATGTCGATCTGTGCCTGCAACCGCGGCGCTGCCATTGCGTCCTCCTTGGTGTGGAATGCCGTTGAATTCAGCTGAGCCCGCTTTGGGCACCGCGCGATCCGCGACGAACGGCACGACGTTGCCACAGAAAAATCGACGTGCCGAGCACGCCGATCCCAAGCCCCGCCACCGTGAACGGGCGGTACTCGTGCAGGCCGGGCACTGTGAACGCCAACACGGTGGCGATGAGCCAACCCGCGGCGATCACCACGATGACCGGCCAGGGCTTGAGCAGGACGGCCGGCAGTGCGGGGGGTTCCGGTGCCACGCTGACAACGTAGCCGATTACGGCCGCGTCAGAAATGGAGTGGAGTTTCCGCGGTTTTCCCGAGACGTGCTAGGTACTCTTTGCCTTGTGAAAGACGTCCACGCCCGGCTTGCGAGCGATCTGTCGTTGGCAGTGATCCGTCTGGCTCGCCAATTGCGGTTCCGGCGCCCGGATTCCCCTGTTTCGTTGTCGCAGTTGTCGGCGTTGTCGACGCTTGCTAAGGAAGGCCCGATGACGCCAGGGGCATTAGCCACACGCGAGCGGGTACGTCCGCCGTCCATGACTCGGGTGATTGCCTCGTTGGCCGAGTTGGGTTTCGTCGCGCGCGATGCGCATCCCGCCGATGGTCGTCAGGTGCTGGTATCGGTATCGCGGTCCGGCGCCGAACTGATCGAAGCCGAGCGCCGCGCCAGCCAGGAATGGCTTAGGCAACGCCTCGACCGACTCGGGCCCGATCAGCGCAATATCCTCCTGGCGGCCGCGGATCTGATGTCGGGGATCGTCGACGAAAGCGCGTGAGCGCCAACGTAATCGACGTCGCCGATCCTGCTGACCCGAGGCTGGACGACTTCCGTGATCTCAACAGCGTGGACCGCAGGCCCGATCTGCCAAGTGGCAAGGGTCTGGTGATCGCCGAGGGGGTGCTGGTGGTGCAGCGCATGCTGGCGTCCCGGTTCCACGCCAGGGCGATGCTGGGCACCGACCGGCGGCTCGGCGAACTCGAGACGGACCTGGCGGGCGTCGATGCGCCGTACTACCGGGTCGATGCCGACGTGATGGCCGAGGTGGTCGGATTCCATCTGAACCGCGGCGTGCTGGCGTCCGCGTCGCGTCCGCCCGAGCTGACCGTGGCGCAGGTACTCCACGGGGCCCGCACCGTGGCGGTGCTGGAAGGCGTCAACGACCACGAAAACCTGGGTTCGATCTTTCGCAACGCCGCTGGACTCGGGGTCGACGCGGTGGTGTTCGGCGCCGGCTGCGCCGATCCGTTGTACCGGCGCGCCGTTCGGGTGTCGATGGGCCACGCCCTGCTGGTTCCGTACGCGTGGACCGAGTCCTGGCCTGCAGACTTGGAGATGCTGCGCGACAACGGGTTTCGGCTGCTCGCGATGACTCCCGATCCCTCCGCCCACACGTTGGCCGAGGCGATGACGGAGGTCGCCGGGGAAAAGGCGGCGATCCTCGTCGGCGCCGAGGGGCCGGGGTTGACCGAACATACGATGCGGGCGAGCGATGTGCGGGTGCGGATCCCGATGTCCCGCGGCACCGATTCGCTCAACGTCGCGACTGCCGCCGCCCTCGCGTTCTACGAACGGGCTAGGCTCGCGCCGTGACCGACGACTCGACCCCATGGGCGACCGGTCTTACGGTGGCCGCCTTCGTCGCGGCGGTGACCGCCGCCGCCATCGTGGTGTTGAGCCTGGGATTGACCCGAGTGCATCCATTGCTGGCCGTCGGGCTCAACCTGGTGGCCGTCGGCGGGCTGGCTCCGACGGTGTGGGGATGGCGCAAGCTGCCGGTGTGGCGATGGTTCGTGCTGGGGTCCGGCGTCGGGGTGGCGGGGGCATGGCTCGCCCTTCTAGCGATGGGCCTGGCCGCGCTCACCCGATGAGCGCCGCGGCAAACCTGGCCTGCCATGAATGCTCGTCGTCGGCGCCGAGGATGCGCAGCACGACTTGATCGGCACCCGCGGTGCGATACTCCGCAACGCGCGCTGCGATCGAATCGAGCGCACCCCACGCGGCGATGCCGTCAAGCAACCGGTCGCTGACATGGTCGATATCGGGCTCAGAAAAGCTCTGCCGCAACAGGTTCCGGCGATATCCGCCCACTTTCGTCAGGAAGTCCAGGGGCGTTGCGACCGCCCGTCGCGCGGCCTCCCGGTCAGTTGTCGGCACGACCATCAACAGCACCGCCAGCGCCTTGTCGTCACCGAGCACCGCCCGCGCGTCGGTCACGTACGACGGCGTGACCAGAAATGGATACGCGCCGCAGGCCCGGTCCCGCGCCAGCGCCAGCATGTTCGGCCCGAGCGCGGCCAGCACCCGCGACTCGGCGGTGATGCCCGCGTCGTCCAACGCGTCGAGGTAGGCATCGAGCGTGTGCAGAGGCCGCGCCCCATGCGCGCCACCAAGGCCGACGATGAAGCGGCCCGGGTGATCGGCGTGCAGTGATCGGTACGTGGCGACGACGTCGGCGGCTGGTACCGAATCCACGGGGATGATTCCGGTGGCCACCGGAATGCTCGTAGTGGCCCGCACCGCCGCGGCGAGCATCAGCAGATTGCCCGACCGCCACAGCGTCGAGAATCCCAGGCTTTCAACGCGTTGGGCTTCGTCGGCGACCACGGCCGCGTCATCGGTGTACGGATTGCTGCTGGCGAGGCCGATCGGGCCAAGGTTGGTCATGAGGTCGACGCTAGGACCTCAACGGAACTTCAGGTCAAGGCGAGGTCAGCGCTGGCCGCCGGAGCGCACGCCGAGAAGCACGTCCTCCCACGCGGGGACGGGCGGCTTACCCTTGCGAGCTCGCGCCGTTTTCGGCTCCTGCGGTGGCTCGGGTGCGGCAGCGGGAGGCTGCGACTCCTCGAAGTCGAGTTGAGCGACGGGGGCCAGCGGCCGCAGCGGCCTGGCGAAGTCTGGGTCGATCAGCTCGCATGCGGCGTCGTCGAAGGCGGTGACGGTGCCGCCATGTGCGCCCGGCGTGAACCGGAAGTGCGCGACGTTGTCGGACATGCCGGCCTTCCAGCCCACCTGCACTGTCCAGCGGCCGTCCTCGTTGCGCCACGCGTCCCAGTTGGTGCCGTCTGGATCCAGCCCGCGCGCCACCAGCGCTGACGTCACCGTCTCCAGCAGCGTCAGCACCGAAGGGCCATCGGCAAGCACAGGGTGAGCCGCGGTTGCCAGCTCGGCCGCGCGTGAGCGCTCCAGCAACACCGGATGGGCAAACCTTTCGACCCGCCCGATGTCGGCACCGGCGGCAGTGGCAACCTGTTCGACCGAGGCGCCCGCCCTGATCTTTGCTTGAATCTCCTTGGGACGCAGCACGCTTTGGACCTCGGTGTCGGATTGGGATGAACTCGAGCCGGTCTTCTCGCCGCGCACGGCGGCGCGCAACCGGTCATCGGACAGCAGGATGAACTTCTCCCCGGAGTTGTCGGCCTCGCAGATTATTCGTTTGCCATCGACGTCGAGTCCGACGACTTTGAGTTCCCGCATATCGACCTCCTCCGGACTAGCGCCAAGCCCGATTAGCAGGACACTACTGCGTTATCTGGTCGTTACCCGGTAGACACGCCCGAGGTCAGGGGCGTTCTGCGGGCAAGTTTGCGGTGTGGCTTTGGTTGCGCGACGGCCACTGACCCAACGGAATATTCCGCGGCCGCCAACCGAACCGGCAGTAGGCACGGCTAGAGGCGTTCCACCACCCAATCGACGCATCGAGTCAGCGCGCTGACGTCGTCAGGGTCAACGGCCGGGAACATCCCGACGCGAAGTTGGTTGCGGCCGAGTTTGCGATAAGGCTCGGTGTCGACGATGCCGTTGGCCCGTAGCGCCTTGGCTACCGCTGCGGCATCCACGTCGTCGGAGAAGTCGACGGTGCCGACCACCTGAGAGCGCAACTCGGGATCGGCCACGAACGGCGTTGCGAATTTCGACGCCTCCGCCCAGGAGTACAGCCGCTGCGACGAGTCCGCTGTGCGCTTGACGGCCCAGTCGAGGCCGCCGTTGCCCAGCAGCCAATCGATCTGCTCGGCGAGCAGGATGAGCGTGGCGATCGCGGGGGTGTTGTACGTCTGATTCTTCAGGCTGTTCTCGACGGCGATCGGCAGCGACAGGAAGTCGGGCACCCAGCGGCCCGAGCCTGCAATCGCCTCGACGCGCGCCAGTGCCGCGGGCGACAGGATCGCGATCCACAGCCCGCCATCGCCTGCGAAGTTCTTCTGCGGCGCGAAGTAGTAGGCATCGGTGTCGGTGATGTCGACGGGCAGGCCGCCTGCCGCCGACGTGGCGTCGATGGCGATCAACGCGTCACCTGACCCTTCGGGCCGCTGTACCGGCACCGCGACGCCGGTCGAGGTCTCGTTGTGCGCCCAGGCGATGAGGTCGACGGACGGGTCCGACTGCGGCTTCGGCGCGCTGCCGGGATCGGCCTTGACGATGACGGGGTCGCCGACGAACGGGTTCTTCGCGACGCACGAGGCGAACTTCGAACTGAACTCGCCATAGGTCAGGTGCAATGAGCGCTTGTCGATCAGGCCGAACGCCGCGGCGTCCCAGAACGCCGTCGAGCCACCGTTGCCGAGGATGACCTCATAGCCGTCGGGCAGCGAGAACAATTCGCGCAGCCCGTCACGGACACGGCCGACGAGGTTCTTGACCGGTGCCTGCCGGTGCGACGTGCCGAACACGTCGCCCGCCTCGGCCAGTGCCCTCAGTTGCTCCGGGCGCACCTTGGAGGGTCCGCAGCCGAAACGACCGTCGGCGGGTTTGATGTCGGCGGGAATCGTCAGCTCTGCCATGTGGTCAAGAGTAATGACCGGACTCACGCACTTTCTGCGGGGCGGGTTGGCAAAAGAGGTGGGTTGGCAGAGGTTTGCTGAATGTGGGCGATCGTCAGCCGACGTAACCATAATATGATTTGCTGGGATGCACTTGGGACCCGCTTTGAAGGGCACGTGTCATGGGTAGGTGGAAAGCTGCGGCATTGCTATCGGCATATGCAGCAGCGATCACGGTGTTCGGTTCGGTACTCGCTGCGGTTCCGGCCCGAGCTGACGGCGCGGTCGGCAGTGTCCACAAACCCGTCGGCGTTGACCAGGGCGCCGCGGTGCTGAGCCAGATCAACGCCACGCGCGCGGCGAACGGCTGTGGCCCTGTTGCGGCCAATCCGCAGTTGACTGCGTCCGCCGCGCGGCAGGCCGACGACATGCTCGAGAACGGAGTGCAGGGCCACACCGGTTCGGACGGCTCCTCCCTTGTGCAGCGCGTCGCGGACGCCGGCTACGTCTCGTACACCAAGCTCGGCGAAATCGTCTTCTGGAGCACCGGCCCCGGCGCTAGCCCGGCAGCTGCTGCCGTCGCATGGTGGATGAACAGTCCGCGTCACCGCGCGATCATCGTTGACTGTGAATTGACCGACGCGGGATTCTCGGCGGTGAGCAGCGGCGACAAGACAACCGTGGCGGGCGACTTCGGAAAGAAGTAGACGAAGGCGAAATGGCTCCCCGCTGCGCCAAGCGAGTCAAGGTTGGCGGCGAGGTCGGTCAGGTTAATTGGTCAGGATGCGGGGACCGTCGGGGGTGACCGCGACGGTGTGCTCGCTGTGCGCGGCGCGGGCGCCCGACGCGGTGCGCAGCGTCCAGCCGTCCGGGTCGTGGGTGTAGTCGTCGGTGCCGTCGGCGATCAGCATTGGTTCGATCGCGATCACAAGGCCGGGCCGTAGCCGCATGCCCTTGCCGGGGTGGCCTTCGTTGGGCACGTGCGGATGCTCATGCATGGTGTGGCCGATGCCGTGGCCGCCGTGATTGGCCAGCAGGCCGTACCCCGCGCCGCGGGCAACCGCGGCGATCGCGTGCCCGACGTCACCAAGCGTGTTGCCCGGTCTCACCGCGGCGATGCCTGCCGCCAGTGCCGCGTCCGTCGCCTCGATCAGCGCCGAATCCAGCGCGTGGGGCGTGCCCACGATGAAGCTGCGCGCCGCGTCGCCGCACCACCCGTTCAGCGTCGCGCCGAAGTCGACGGACACCAGGTCGCCCTCCGCGAGCACTTGGCCGTTGGGGATGCCGTGCACGACGGCATCGTTGACCGATACGCACAGCACTGCCGGGAAGGGGCTCGGCGCCCACCGCGGGTGGTAGTTGAGGAATGGCGAGCCCGCGCCGTGGCGGGCCAGCACGTCGGCGGCGACTCCGTCGAGCTCGGCGGTCGAACGGCCGGGTCCAGCAAGTTCGACGACCGCGGTGAGCGCCTCGGCGACGACTGCGCCTGCCGCTGCCATCGCGTCGATCTCGGCGCTGGTCTTCAGCTCGACCACCGTGTGTGTCCTCCGTCACATCGTCGACCTGCGGCTCCCCCGCAGCACATCTCCGGATGGGGTCTGTTCATTAGGCGATACCTGCGGTACCGTCGTTGGACATCGAGTACCTAAATGTAAACCTCATGGGAGGCTTCAAATGGCTCGGACGCGCATCGTCAACCGCTGGCGTCGCAACATGGAAGTCCGCGACGATGCTGAATACGTGGACATGCTCACCACACTGTCGGAGGGGTCAGTGCGGCGCAACTTCAATCCGTACACGGACATCGACTGGGACTCTCCGGAGTTCGCAGTGGTCGACAACGACGAACGCTGGATCCTGCCTGGGACCGATCCGTTCGGTCGCCATCCGTGGTACCACGCGCAGTCGAAGGAACGCCAGATCGCGATCGGCATGTGGCGACAGGCCAATGTCGCCAAGGTCGGCCTGCACTTCGAGTCGATCCTGATCCGGGGCCTGATGGAGTACTCGTTCTGGACTCCCAACGGCTCGCCGGAGTACCGGTACTGCCTGCACGAGGCGGTCGAAGAGTGCAACCACACCATGATGTTCCAGGAGATGGTGAACCACATCGGCGTCGACGTGCCGGGTATGCCGCGGCTGCTGAAGTGGGTCCAGCCGTTGATCCCGCTGGTCGCCGGTCCGCTGCCGATCCCGTTCTGGTTCGGCATTCTCGCGGGCGAGGAACCCATCGACCACACGCAGAAGAACGTTCTGCGCGAGGGCAAGACGCTGCACCCGATCATGGAGCGGGTGATGGCCATCCACGTCGCCGAGGAGGCCGGCACATCTCGTTCGCGCACGAGTACCTGCGCAAGCGCATTCCAGCACCTTCCGCGCCGCAAGCGGTTCTGGTTGTCGCTCTACGTCCCGCTCGATGATGCGGGTCCTGTGCTCGGCCATCATCGTTCCGCCGCGAGCGTTCTGGAAGGAATTCGACATTCCACGCTCGGTGCGCAAGGAAGTGTTCTTCTCCTCGCCGGAGTCCCGACAAATGCTGCGCGACATGTTCGGCGACGTCCGGATGTTGCTCACGACACCGGGCTGATGAACCCGATCGCCAAGCTCATCTGGCGGATCTGCCGAGATCGACGGCACGCCCAGCCGCTACCGCAGCGAGCCTCAGCGCCAGCACGTGGTTGCCGTCGCGTAAGGAATCATGCCGCACGTAATCACCCAGTCGTGCTGTAGCGACGGGTCCTGTGTCTACGCCTGCCCGGTGAACTGCATTCACCCGTCACCGGACGAGCCAGGCTTCGCCACTGCCGAGATGCTCTACATCGATCCGGTGGCATGCGTCGACTGCGGCGCATGCGTATCGGCCTGCCCTGTCGGGGCGATCGCGCCCGAGAGCAAGCTGGAGCCCAAGCAGCTACCGTTCATCGAGCTGAATGCGTCGTTCTATCCGAAGCGCGAGGGCAAGCTGCCGCCGACGTCCAAGTTGGCGCCGGTGATAGATGCGCCGTTTGTCGACGCACGCACCGGTGGCCCACTGACGGTCGCGATCGTCGGGTCGGGGCCCGCGGCCATGTACGCCGCCGACGAACTGCTCACCCAGCGCGGTGTGCGGGTCAACGTCTTCGAACGGCTGCCAACCCCGTACGGGCTGGTGCGCGCCGGGGTAGCCCCCGATCACCAGAGCACCAAGCGGGTGACGAAGCTGTTCGACAAAGGATCGCCAGTCGGCGCGGGTTTACGGTTCTATCTCAACGTCGAGGTGGGATCGGACCTGACCCACGACGAACTGCTGGCCCACCATCACGCGGTGCTCTATGCCGTCGGCGCGCCCAACGACCGTCGACTCGACATCGACGGCATGGGACTGCCGGGCACCGGCACCGCTACCGAGGTCGTGGCTTGGATCAACGGCCATCCCGAATACACCGATCTGCCAGTCGATTTGGGGCACGAGCGGGTGGTCATCGTCGGCAACGGCAATGTTGCTTTCGACGTCGCGCGCATCCTGACCAGCCGACCCCGACGCGCTGGCCCGCACGGACATCTCCGACCACGCGCTGGCAGCGCTGCGCGATTCGAAGGTGACCGAGGTGGTGATCGCGGCCCGCCGCGGCCCCGCCGACTCGGCGTTCACGCTGCCAGAGTTGATCGGGCTGACGTCGACGTGCGATGTGGTGATGGATGCGGCGGATCATGATCTGGTTCTGCGGGACCTCGCTCAAGCGTCAGATCCGTTGACACGCAACAAGCTCGAGATCCTGAGCAAGCTCGGTGAAGCATCCGCTCCGGCGACGCGGCCGAGGATCCGGCTTGCGTATCTGCTGACGCCCAACCGAGTCGTGGGGGACGGGCGCGCCGACGCGGTGGAGTTCACCGTGACTGGCACCGACGAGGTGCGGCAGCTGTCGGCAGGATTGGTGCTGACTTCGATTGGATACCGCGGCAAGCCGATTCGCGGGCTGCCGTTCGACGAGGCCGCCGCGGTCGTGCCGAACGACGGCGGCCGTGTCGTCGAACCGCTCACGAACGATTCGGTGCGCGGCAGTTACGTCGCAGGCTGGATCAAACGCGGCCCGACTGGCTTCATCGGCACCAACAAATCGTGTGCGGCGCAGACGGTGCACGGCCTAGTCGCCGACTACAACGACGGCCTGCTGCGCGACCCGGTCGACAAGCCCGCCGCCCTGGACAAACTGGTGCGCGGCCGTCAGCCCGCAATGGTCGACGCGGCGGGCTGGAACGCCATCGACGCCGCAGAGATCGCCCGCGGCGGCGACGAGCGGCCCCGCGACAAATTCACTACGACGGCCGAAATGTTGGCGGCCGCCGCGACGGCGCCGACGCCAACGATAAGTCAGCGCCTGCTGGCCGGGTTGCTTCGGTAGCCCCCTCCAAACCCGCCGCCCGAACTTTTCAATCAAATTCTAATCTGCGGTCTCTCCGGTGACGCGGCGGGCGTGACCGGTCCTCAGGCGGCGGATCGCTGAATCCTCAAGGGGTACAGCGTGATTAACTGAGGAACAACCAGTGCATCGGCAGTGAGATTGCCGTGTGCCGTAGTCGGGCTCCGGAGCGGGCCCTGCTGGGATGCCGCCGCGCTACGCGGTGTGGACGTCCGGGGTGCGCACATGCTCGGGGCGGAAGCCGCGTCCGACGACAATCGGTGGAATGAACTGCAGCGGGCCCCGGCCGACGATCTTCGGGATAGAAATCGGGGACAGGTCGCCGTCCAAATTGGGCTCGATCGCCGCGTTCTGAATGAACACCTGGCCAGCCTGGATTATTCGGGCGGGCAGCTCTCGCCGGCGCTGCACCTTGGCGAGGTCTGTATTGGTCAGTCGACCTTCGCGCAGCGGGGCGCACAGGATGTTGGCCGCGGCCACCGCATCGGCGACAGCGAGGTTGATGCCGACTCCACCGGCCGGTGACATGGCGTGCGCGGCATCGCCTATGCAGAGAAGGCCCGTGCGCCACCAGGTCTTGAGCCGGTCGACCCGAACGTCGAGTTGGCTGGTGTCGTCCCAGGAGAGGAGGTCGTTGACGTGGTCACGCAGCTGCGGTCGCACGGAGACCAGCCGCTCCTTGAACGCCTCCAGGGAGCCGTCCCGCGGATTCGACCCCTTCGGCACCAGATACGCGATCTGCCAGTAATCGCCCCGGTAGATCATGGCCATCATCAGGCCCTTGCGGATTACCGCGAACAGCTCCTGCGGATCACCGGGGCGCCATTTCATCCGGAACCACAGCACGTCCATCGGGGAGTTCGCCGTGGCGAGCTGTAGACCGGAGGCGGCCCGCACCGCTGACTTGCGCCCGTCCGCGCCTACCACCAACTCGGCGCGCACCTCCAGTTCCGGCGTGCGCACCCCGGTGACCCGATCGTCGTCGACGATCAGGTCGTTGACCTCGGCGTTGCGGAAGAGGGTGAATTCCGGGTAGGCCGAAGCCTTTTCAGCGAGGAAGTCCAGGAAGTCCCACTGGGGCATCAACGCGATATACGGCTGCCCAAAGCCAAGCCATTTGAGCGCACTGAAGTTGCCGAGGGTGCGAATCGAGCCGTCGGTGTCGAAGGCAACCCGCGTGATCTTGGTGTGCGGTAGACGCAGGAACTCGTCGATAAACCCCAGCTCGTCGATGATCCGCAGGGTGGTCGGATGCACGGTGTCGCCGCGGAAGTCGCGGAGGAAGTCACCGTGCTTCTCTAAGACGACAACCCGGATCCCGGCGCGGGCGAGCAATAGGGCATGCACAAGGCCCGCGGGACCACCACCGGCAACACAAACCTGGGTCTGCAGAACTTGTGTCACGGCCCGACACTACTCCGCACTTCCCCACGACCCTGTAATCAGACGTGGTGAAATACCACGTCTAACCCTGTTTCATCGCCTCTGCGATCTCCTCCGGGCTCACCTCGCGCACCGGCTGGCCAAGTGACCAGTGATGGCCGAACGGATCGCGCACGATGCCGTAGCGGTCACCCCAGAACTGATCTTCCAGCGGGGCGACCACGGTAGCGCCTGCATCAAGGGCCTGTTGGAACCGCGCGTCGACATCGGCGACGGTCTGGTGGATGGTGACCGGCGTGCCGCCGAGCGCGGTCGGCGTCGATGACTTTCCGTCGTTGTACTCGGGGAAGTCGTCGTTGAGCATGACCGTCGACCCGTTGATCTGCAGCGCGGCGTGGACCAGCTTGCCGTCGGGCCCCGGAACCCGGCCCAGCTCAACGGCATTGAACGCCGTGACGTAGAAGTCGATCGCGGCGGCGGCGCCGTCGACACACAGATGCGGGGACAGGGAGGGGTGAACTTCGATTGCCATGAGCCCATGCAACCACCGGCCACCGACAAGTTGGTGAACTCAGACAATCGAGAACGACGGTGGCAACCCGGCGCGGCCGGTCAGCGCCAGCAGCACTGTCTCGCCGTGCCCCTCGACGACCGCGATGCGCGCTGCCAACACCGTCGCCTCCTCCAGCACATCGACGGGCGGCGGAAGCGAAATATCAACGGCGCGAGCAATATCCAGCCCGTGCACCACCAGCTCGAACGTCCGCGTCGGCAAATAGTTATGCAGCCGGATGCCGAGGCCGCCGATGACCGCGATCAGGGGGTTACCTGCGTCGGAAAGCTCATCGAGCACCCGCTGCACCAGCCCGTCCACCGTCGCCGCCGGGTCGTCGCCGAGATCCCTGCCCGCCTGTCTGCCGCGTTCGACGATGTCGGCAGAGCCGACCTTCGACGCGTAGTTGCGGATCTGCGCGTAGTAGTCCTGTGGGCTGGTGACGTCCTCCCGCTCGGCGGCGTGCCCAAGATAGGTGCTGACCGTTATGAGCGAACGCGAGGCGTGCCCGACCAGTGCGCGCAGATCCCACTCACCAAGGCCAGGGCCGTCCCACCGATCCGAGGGGATGCGATGCACCAGCGCGGCGAAACTGTGTGCCGCAGAAGAGAATGTCGCGCCCGCGCCGGAAGGTTCGGGAGACACGGTCACGACTTGGCGACTTGGTCCCAGCCCTCGACGGATTCGGGGCTGCGCGGGGCGGGGCCTACGTAGATGGCCGAAGGACGGATCAACTTGCCGAGCCGCTTCTGTTCCAGGATGTGCGCGCTCCAGCCAGCGGTGCGCCCGCAGGTGAACATCGCGGGCATCATCTTGACCGGCACCTGCGCGAAGTCCAGGATGACCGCCGCCCAGAACTCGACGTTGGTTTCGATCGCGCGGTCGGGGCGACGCTCCCGCAACTCGGCGAGGGCGGCCTGTTCGAGCGCGGCGGCTACCTCGTAGCGCGGTGCCTCCAACCGCTTGGCGGTCGCGCGCAGCACCCGTGCGCGTGGGTCCTCGGCGCGGTAGACACGGTGACCAAAACCCATCAGCTTCTCGTGGCGATCCAGGATGCCCTTGACCACCGCGCGGGCCTCGCCGGTCTTCTCGGCTTCCTCGATCATCGGGATCACCCGGGCCGGGGCGCCGCCGTGCAGCGGGCCGCTCATCGCACCGATCGCGCCCGACATGGCCGCTGCGACATCCGCACCGGTCGACGCGATCACCCGCGCAGTGAACGTCGACGCGTTCATGCCGTGCTCGGCGGCGCTGACCCAGTAGGCGTCGATCGCCTCGACATGCTTGGGATCAGGTTCGCCCTGCCAGCGCGTCATGAATCGTGCTGTCACGGTGGAGCACTCGTCGATCATCCGCTGCGGGACCGCGGGCTGGTAGATCCCGCGCGCCGACTGCGCGACATACGACAACGCCATCACCGATGCGCGGGCCAGCTGATCGCGCGCCGACTCGTCGTCGATGTCCAGCAGCGGCGGGTAGCCCCAGATCGGGGCCAGCATGGCCAGCCCGGCCTGCACGTCGACCCGCACGTCGCCGCTGTGAATGGGCAGCGGGAACGGCTCGGCAGGTGGAAGCCCGTGGCCGAACCTTCCGTCCACGAGCAGGGCCCACACATCGCCGAAGGTGAGCTGCTGGTTGACCAGATCCTCGATGTCGACGCCGCGATATCGCAGCGCGCCGCCGTCTTTGTCCGGTTCGGCGATCTCGGTGGTGAAGGCGACGACGCCCTCGAGCCCGGGTACGAAGTCCTCGGGTACCAGGGGGGACACGCTAGTCATGGGCAGATTCTCGCACCTGGGGCGGCGGCTCTGTCTACCGGTCGGTAACGAAGTCGCGGACGAGTGGCGCAAGAATCGAATCCACAAGAGGCGCGGCGTAGCGTTTGGCGCGTGGCAACGCGCGATGACGAGCACTTGGCGAGAATGCGTGTCGAGTACGGATCCGTCGAGAAGGACGGCAGCGGCGACCTGGACACCGATTGGCTTGCCGATGGCTGGGTCGTGCTGCTGCGTAAGTGGTTAACCGATGCCGAGAACGCGGGTGTCGCCGAACCGAATGCGATGGTGTTGGGAACGGTCGACGAACGGGGAAGGCCCGTGACCCGCGCCGTGTTGTGCAAGAGCGTGGACGAGACCGGGATCACCTTCTTCACCAATTACGATTCCGCCAAGGGCGAGCAGCTCGAGGTGACGCCGTACGCGTCGGCGACATTTCCGTGGTTTCTTCTCGGCCGTCAGGTTCATGTGCGCGGCCTGGTGACCAAGGTGTCCGCCGAGGCGACCGCCGACTACTGGTCCAAGCGGCCGCGCGGTTCGCAGCTGGGCGCATGGGCGTCGCACCAGTCAACACCGATCGCATCGCGGGCGGCGCTGTTGGCACAGTTGGCCGATGTGACCCAACGATTCGCCGATCTCGAAACGGTGCCGGTGCCGCCCAACTGGGGCGGATATCTGATTGCGCCGGAGGTCGTGGAGTTCTGGCAGGGCCGGGAAAACCGGGTACACAACAGGATTCGCGTCGTCACTGACGCCGAGCTGCCGGTGGCCGTCCACAGCCGCATCGAGCGGCTCCAGCCGTAGTGCCGAAGTTCTTCGCCGACACCACACCGCTGCGAACACCGGACTTCCGCCGGTTGTGGCTGACCGGGATCGTCACGGTCATCGGCGGCAACCTGACTATCTTCGCGGTCCCGGTGCAGCTGTACGCGCTCACGCAGAACTCCGCGTATGTCGGGCTTTCCGGGTTGTTCGCAGTGGTTCCGCTTGTGGTGCTCGGGCTCCTCGGCGGTGCGTGGGCTGACGCGATGGACAGGCGGCTGCTGTTGATCATCGCGTCCTGCGGGCTCGCTGTGGCCTCGGTGATGCTGTGGCTGCAGGCCGCATTGGCACTGAACAACGTCTGGGTGGTGCTGTGCCTGCTGTCGGTGCAGCAGGCGTTCTATGCGATCAACAGCCCGACGCGGGCGGCGGCCATCCCGCGCATGCTGCCCGGCGACCAGCTGGCCGCGGCTAACTCGCTGAACTTCACCGTGTTCCAGTTCGGCGCGATCGTCGGGCCGCTATTGGCCGGCGTGATGCTGCACTGGGTGGATCTGTCCACGCTCTACCTGATCGACGCCGTCACCTGCATCGTGCCGATCTGGGCCACGTTTCGCTTCGCGCCGATGCCACCGACCAACGGCGGGCAGGGTGCGTCGGGATATGGGTTTACCGCGGTGCTGGACGGCTTCCGCTACCTGGCCGGAAACCAGGTGGTGTTGATGTCGTTCGTCGTCGACCTGATCGCGATGATCCTCGGCATGCCCCGCGCACTGTTCCCGCAAATGGCGCACCAGAGCTTTGGAGGACCGGTCGAGGGCGGCCTGACGATGGCATTACTGGCCGCCGCAATGTCTGCAGGCGCCGTCGCAGGAGGGGTGTTTTCCGGCTGGTTTCCGCGCATTCAGCGCCAGGGCCTGGCTGTGGTGATTTCGATTCTGGTGTGGGGCGGGGCCATGATCGGCTTCGGCGTGGCAGGCGGTTTCGCCAACGGCCACACCGGGGCGGTGCTGTGGATTGCATTGGCGTTCTTGGCCATTGGCGGTGCAGCCGACATGGTGTCGGCGGCGTTTCGGTCGACGATTCTGCAGCAGGTCGCCTCCGATGACCTGCGCGGCCGGTTGCAGGGGGTGTTCACTGTCGTTGTCGCAGGCGGCCCGCGGCTTGCCGACGCTGTGCACGGCGCCGCCGCAGCCGCGGTGGGTACGACGGTCGCCGCCGCGGGCGGTGGCGTTCTGGTGGTGATCGGCGTTGTGATCGCCGCGGTGGTGGTGCCTGCGTTCGTCCGCTACCGGGTGACCGAAGGCGACAAAGTATGAGCACCGCCAAGTGCCGGTCGTTGCCAGTTTCTCATTCAATTCATAGGGTTTCGCGTTAGCATCCGGGACGTGGCTGAAGTAAGGGGGGAGCCAGCCCTCGGTCTGCGTGAACGCAAAAAGCTGCGCACTCGCGCCACCTTGCTCGACGCTGCGGTCGAATTATGCGACAGGCAGGGCTTCGAGCGCACGACCGTCGACCAGATCGCCGCTATCGCCGACGTCTCGCCGCGCACGTTCAGCCGATACTTCGCCACGAAGGACGCCATAGCGCTGGCGCTGATCGACGAGGCCATCGGCCATGCCGCAGTCGAACTGTCCCGCCAACCCATGGACATCAGCCACTTCGAAGCGCTGCGCCGGTCCTACGTCGCGATGTACAGCGGCACCAAAACCGCCCCGCAGGCGGGACTCTCGGCCGATCGAATGATGTGCACGGTGCGGATCATCATGTCCTCGGGCGCATTGCGTCACGCCGTCATCGACTACCGCCACCACGCGGTCACCATCGCGTTGGCCAAGCGGATGGGCGTCGGCCTGGATGACCTCAAATTGAAGCTCGTGTCCGCCATGTGGGCGTCGATCATCATGACCGCGTTCGGTGACCTCAGCGAGGAGGAAACGGACTGGCAGCAGGTCGGCATCGACGACATCGTCTCCCGGCTGGAGGCGGCATTCGCCGAGTTCATCGAGGTGGTGGACGACGTCCGGCATGCGGTCTGAGCATCTGCTAACCCCCGCCCGGGCACGAGTGCTGGAATGGGACTACCTTTTGTAGGGCAGACTTCCGCATTGACGGCAGCGAAGAAGGGATTCCCGTGGCCGATAACGCATCCAGTGACAAAGAGCACGCCACCCTCTCATACCCCGGTGGCGAACTTGACCTGGACATCGTTCCCGCGACCGAGGGCTCTGACGGAATCGCGCTAGGTTCCCTGCTGGCCAAGACCGGCTACACCACCTACGACAGCGGCTTCGTCAACACCGCCTCCACCAAGAGCGCCATCACCTACATCGACGGCGACGCAGGCATCCTGCGCTATCGCGGATACCCGATCGAGCAGCTGGCCGAGAAGTCGACGTTCATTGAGGTCAGCTACCTGCTGATCTACGGCGAACTGCCGACCAAGGAACAGCTCGAGACGTTCACAACGCAGATCCAGCGCCACACGCTTCTGCACGAGGACCTCAAGCGGTTCTTCGACGGCTTCCCGCGCAACGCGCACCCGATGCCGGTGCTGTCCAGCGCGGTCAACGCGCTGAGCGCCTACTACCAGGATTCGCTGGATCCGTTCGACGACGAACAGGTCGAGCTGTCCACCATCCGCCTGCTGGCGAAGCTGCCGACGATCGCGGCCTACGCGTACAAGAAGTCCGTCGGTCAGCCGTTCCTCTACCCGGACAACTCGATGACGCTGGTGGAGAACTTCCTGCGGATGACGTTCGGGCTGCCCGCCGAGCCGTACGAGGTCGACCCCGAGATCGTGCGGGCCCTGGACCTGTTGCTGATCCTGCACGCCGACCACGAGCAGAACTGCTCGACGTCGACGGTGCGGCTGGTCGGCTCGTCGCAGGCGAACCTGTTCACCTCGATCTCCGGCGGCATCAACGCGTTGTGGGGTCCGCTGCACGGCGGCGCCAACCAGGCGGTGCTGGAGATGCTCGAGGAGATCCGTCAGCAGGGCGGCGACGTCCACGACTTCGTCAAGAAGGTCAAGAACAAGGAAGACAACGTCAAGCTGATGGGCTTCGGCCACCGGGTCTACAAGAACTACGACCCGCGGGCGCGCATCGTCAAGGAGCAGGCCGACAAGATCCTCGGCAAGCTCGGCGGCGACGACGAATCTGCTGGCCATCGGCAAGGCGCTCGAAGAGGTCGCGCTGACCGACGAGTACTTCATCGAACGAAAGCTCTACCCGAACGTCGACTTCTACACCGGCGTGATCTACCGCGCCTTGGGATTCCCGACGCGGATGTTCACCGTGCTATTCGCGCTCGGCCGGCTGCCCGGCTGGATCGCCCACTGGCGCGAGATGCACGACGAGCCAGGCGGCAAGATCGGCCGTCCGCGCCAGATTTACACGGGCTACACCGAGCGCGACTACAAAGCCCTGTCCGGCCGGCTAGCCACCTGCGACGCAGCTCACCCCTAGCTGGGCTTGCGTCGTGAACAGTTGTAGTTTCACAATAGTTGTGTGAATGAAACTGTCGTCCGATCGTCCCCAGCTTCGCGGGGGCCCCAGAGCGCTCGGCGCAAGGGCATCATCCTGGTGTCCTGTTGCCTGAGCCTGCTGATCGTGTCGATGGACGCGACGATCGTCAACGTCGCCATTCCGAACATCCGCGCCGACCTCGGCGCGTCGTCATCGCAGCTGCAGTGGGTGATCGACGTCTACACGCTGGTGCTGGCATCGCTGCTGCTGTTGTCCGGCGCAGCAGGCGACCGCTTCGGGCGCCGACGCACCTTCCAGGTCGGGTTGACGGTCTTCGCGGTGGGGTCGCTGCTGTGCAGCCTGGCGCCCAATATCGACACCTTGATCGCCGCGCGCCTTGCGCAGGCCATCGGCGGCTCGATGATGAACCCGGTCGCGATGTCGATCATCACGCAGGTGTTCACCGGCCGGGTGGAGCGGGCCCGTGCGATCGGCGTCTGGGGCGGCGTCGTCGGCGTCTCGATGGCGCTCGGCCCGATCGTGGGCGGCGCCCTGATCCAGCTGGTCGATTGGCGCGCGGTGTTCTGGATCAACTTGCCGATCTGCGCCCTGGCGATCCTGCTGACGGCCATCTTCGTGCCGGAGTCCAAGTCGGCAACGATGCGCGACGTCGACCCGGTCGGACAGGCCCTTGGGATGGCCTTCCTGTTCGGCGTGGTGTTCGTGCTCATCGAGGGGCCGGGCATGGGTTGGGGCAACGCACGCATCGTCGGCGTCGCGGTCATCGCCGCGCTGGCGTTTGTCGCGTTCCTGCGATACGAGGCTCGGCGTCGCGACCCGTTCATCGATCTGCGGTTCTTCCGGAGCATCCCGTTCGCGTCGGCAACGATGATCGCGGTGTGCGCGTTCGCCGCGTGGGGGGCGTTCCTGTTCATGATGTCGCTGTACCTACAGGAAGAGCGTGGCTTCTCGGCGATGCACACCGGCCTGATCTACCTGCCCGTTGCCGTTGGCGCGGTGATCTTTTCGCCGCTGTCGGGCCGGCTCGTCGGCCGCTTTGGCAGCCGTCCCTCGCTGCTGATCGCAGGCACCCTGATCACCGTGGCGACGTTGATGCTCACCCGGCTGACCGCGACAACGCCGGTGTGGATGTTGCTGATTGTCTTCGCCGTTTTCGGCATCGGATTCTCGATGGTGAACGCGCCCATCACCAACGCTGCGGTGAGCGGCATGCCGACCGATCGGGCCGGTGCCGCCTCGGCGGTGGCCTCGACCAGTCGGCAGGTGGGCGTGAGTCTCGGTGTGGCGCTGTGCGGTTCGGTCGCGGGCTCCGCGCTGGCGATCGCAGGGACGGACTTCGCCGTCGCGGCCAAGCCGCTATGGTTCGTCTGTGCGGGACTCGGGGTGGTGATCCTCGCGCTGGGCGCGTACTCGACATCACCACGCGCGTTGCGATCAGCGGAGCGGCTTGCGCCGTTGGTTGCCGGTTCGCATGCACAATTCGAGGGTGCCCGTGCGTAATCGGTTGGCCGATGAGGTTTGGCGTGCGATGGCTGCGGCGGTGATCGACAACCGCGACAGCTGGAAGCGCGCGGTGATCGAGGAGACCGGGCTGCCGTTCAGCAGGATTCGGATTCTGCGGCGGCTGGCCCGTCAGCCGATGACGGTGAAGCAGGTCGCGGAGGCCGCCACCGTCGACGCCCCTGCCGCGACGGTGGCCGTCAACGATCTGGAAGACCGTGGGCTAGTGGTGCGTGCGATCGATCCGACCAATCGGCGGTGCAAGGTCGTTTCGCTGACCGACGCCGGCCGTGAGATGGTTCGGGCGATTGACGACACCGATGATCCGGCTCCGGAAGCGCTGGCTTCGCTCCGCGACGGCGACCTGAAGGCGCTGCGCGCGATCATCGACAAGCTCGCGAAATAGCA
>CAWIEE010000049.1:0-116392 GCA_963835075.1 uncultured Actinomycetota bacterium
ACGTAAGCGGCCAGTATCCGGCTGACCAGCTCTTCGATCGTCGATTCTATGGACGAGGCAAGCGTTGCGGTGACCGCCGCGACCGCCTGGGTACGAAACTGCACAAGCATGGTGATCAGCTCGGCGACCTCGGTGTCGTCAGGAAGTGCTACACCGGGTTTGATGTGGTCCTGCACGTGCTCGGCGCCCGCCTGGACGAGGATCGAGCTGATCTGATTCACCAGCGGCAGCACTCGCTCGTGGATGTCGATGAGCTTGTCGATGGTGATGCCGTACTGGCGGACGTCATTGAACGCTTCGATCAGCTTGGGCCGGACGACGGTCGCGTCGGAGCCGTCCTGCTCGATGCGGATCAGCCCCGAGCCGACGAGGCGGTCGAACGCATGCTCGTCGTTGATCAGTCGCTTCGCGTCGGCGATCGCCATCGTCTGCGGTTTCTCCGCGGCCCACGTTCCCGCGATCGCGGTTTCCAGGCCAAGCACATCGCCGAGATCCTTGCCCTGTTCCCAGGCGGTGATCATCTCGCGCACATGCGCGATGTTGTAGCCGCGGTCGAGCATCGAGGTGATCAGTCGCAACCGCGTGAGGTGGGTGTCGTTGAACAGCGCCAGCCTGCCGACGCGCAGCGGCGGGTGCAGCAGTCCCCTGTCGCGGTACACGCGGATGTTGCGCGTGGTCGTTCCCGCCAGCCGCGCGAGGTCGTCGATGCGGTACTCGCCGGACGCCGCCGCCCCGTGCGGGTGGCCCACCACCGCATCGAACAACTGCGACACGGCGGTCTCGATGACGTCGCGCGATCCACGCCGCACCCGTCGGCGCAGGCCGGTTAGAATCGTCGAGATCGCACCGGCCTGCTGCCGCGACGGTCGGTCAGGCCTGGAGCTCATGCGCTCGAGCGAGCACCGATGCCGGTGTGTGCTTCCCGCGCGACCGCGTCGTAGTCACCGAACCGGAAATCCCGCATCTGTCGAAGATACTGCGTGGCGAACCCCGGGTACATCGACGCGTTGAACCCGTCGGCGGTCAGGTACCAGCTGCTGCAGCCCGACATCCACGTGGTCTTGGTCAGCCGCTTCTGGATGCGCTCGTTGTAGCGCCGCTGGACGTCGGCGCGCACGTCCAGATAGCGCAAATTCTCGCGGAGGATGGTGGTGATGCCCCGCACCGCGTAGTCGAGCTGACCTTCGACATAGACCAGCAGCGAGTTGTGCCCGGGTCCCGAGTTGGGTCCCGTCATCAGGAACAGGTTGGGGTAGCCGTGCGCGTTGATGCTCTTGTAGGCCTGTGCACCGCGGGCCCACTCGTGGTTCAGCGAGCGGCCGCCCATTCCGGTGACCGGGTAGGGCGGTCCGGTCAGATGCACGTCGTAGCCGGTGGCGAACACGATGCAGTCGACGTGGTGCTCGATCCCGTCGCTGGTGCGGATGCCGACCGGGCTGGCGGTGGCGATCGGCCAGTCGATGAGCTTGCAGTTGTCGCGCTGCAACGCGGGGTAGTAGTCGCTTGAGACGAGCATCCGCTTGCACCCGGCCTGAAGTCCGGGGTGAGCTGACGGCGCAACCACGGATCCTTGACCGCCCTGCGCAGATGCGCCTTACCCAGCCGGGCTACCAGCCCCGTCAACGGGGTGTCCCACACCATTGCCGTTGCAGTGATCTCGTGACCCCAGAACAGTGCCTGTCGCGCAAGCTCTTGAACGGCGGGCACTTTGGCGAACACCGTCTGAGCCGCAGCAGGGGTGGCGCCATCAAGCCGTGGCAACACCCAGCCGGGAGTGCGCTGGAAGACCTTGACGAACTCGGCCTGCTTGACAAGCTCGGGGATGATCTGGACCGCACTCGCGCCAGTGCCGATCACGGCGACCCGCTTGCCGGTGAAGTCGTAGTCGTGGTCCCAGCGGGCACTGTGGATCTTATGGCCTTCATACGTGTGGAGGCCGCGGATGTCGGGCCATTTGTGGTCGGGCAGCGGTCCGGATGCCATCACCACGGTGCGTGCCTGGAACTTCTTGCAGCCCTTGGTCTTCAGGGTCCAGACGCCATGGGTTTCGTCGAAGACCAGCTCGTTGACCTCCACTCCGAGCTCGATCTTCGGTTCCAGGCCGGCATTGCTGACCAGGTCCTCGATGTGGCGGCAGATCTCGTCCGCGGGCGAGTAGGCCCGCGACCACGACGGGTTCTTGACGAACGAGTACGAGTACAGCAGCGACGGGACATCGCACGCCGCGCCGGGATAGGTGTTATCCCGCCATGTTCCACCGACGCGGTTGGAGCGCTCCAGGATGACGAAGTCGTCGACGCCCGCGTCGCTGAGTTTGATCGCGGCGCCGATTCCGGTGAAACCGGCGCCGACAATGAGCGTGTCGTATATGCGATTTGGCATGTCAGGCCGCCGGCTCGTGGGTGACCTCTTTGACCCAGGTCGGTACCGATGGCAGCATCGGCCGCGGGTACCGATCGGACAGCCAGACCATCGAGTTGGCGAGCAGGTGGTAAGGGTGCCGTGGGTTGGTGACCACTCCGGCGAAGCGCCGCAGGAACAGGTACGTCGGCACCCGCCGGGTGGATTCGCCGCGATCGCCGAGTTCCTTGAATCGCTTGACGGCCCTGTAAAGCCGTTCGGGCTCCATGCCCATCGCGGAGATTTCGTTGCGAATCCTGTTGATCAGCGGTGCACCGATCACCGCGCCGATGATGAGGCCAGGGGTGGCATTGTGGCCGACGAAGTCGATCAAGAGTCGTCGGATCTTGGCATGCCCGATCATGTCGAGCACCTCGAAATCGACAACAAGGTGCCGCGACTCGTCGTTGTTGATCTTCTCGAAGACCTTGTGGCACAACGGGTCGGCCACCTCGTCGAGGAGGAATTTCAGCAGCGCACCGTCGAGGGCGACCTCCAGCATGGGGATCACCGTGCCGAGCAGCGACAGCGGCATGTCGTCCGCCCAACGGTCCAGCCAGTCGATGGCGAGCCGGATGTTGACGTTGGGTTCAGGGACTTCGCCGTCTTCGAGCATGCCCCACCGCTTCATCAGCGCGAGCTCGGCGTTGGCGTGCCGCTGTTCCTCGGCGTGGAAGTAGCGGTAGATCTCGGCGATCGTGGGCGTCGGGGCCTTCTTGGCCAGCGCCGCGAACCCGCGGGCGCCGATGTTCTCGATCCAGCAGAGGTCGGCCATGAAGGCCTTGAGCTGTGGGCGCTGTTCGTCGGTGATCTGTTCGGCACCCGGTGCGTCCCAGTCGATGTCGGCCAGCGCCCACTGGCGGTCCTTGATCTTGTCCAGCATCGCATCCATGTCGATGGCCATGTCGAACCTCCTAGGTCGTCACACGAGTAGCGAGGCCGACGGCGCGGGTGTACACCGTCGGAGTGAAACGTTTGATGCCCCAGCCGATGCGGGCGTCGGGCTGCGGCATGCAGTAGAGGCCGCCGCGGTCGAGGGTGTCCAGGCAGGTCCTTGCCACCCGTTGCGGGGAGAAGCCGGTCCAGCGCATCAACCGGCTCGCCATCTGTGTCGACTTGTCCGATATCCGGCCGGATTCGACGATGTTGGTCTTGACGAATGTCGGGCACAGCACCGTCACGTTGACTCCGGTGCCGCTCAGTTCGGCCGCAAGGGTTTCCGACAGTGACAGCACGCCTGCCTTGCTGACGTTGTAGGCAGCCATGCCTGGCGCCGCACCGAAGGCGGCGGCCGAGGCGACGTTGATGATGCCGCCCGGTTGGCCTGCGTCGCGGAGGATCGGTGCGAACACGTGGCACCCGTGGATGGGTCCCCACAGATTGACGTTGAGCACCCAGTTCCAGTCGTCGAGGTCCACCTCGCCGATCGGCAGGCCGCCCGCGCCGACGCCTGCGTTGTTGATCACCACGGTGGGTGGACCGCCGAACCAGTCGCGCGCGTCGGCGGCCAGGCAATGCACGTCGTCGATCTGTGCGACGTCGCAGTGCAGTGCCAGTGCCTTGCCGCCCTCGATACCGATCGCGTCGGCTGTTGCCTGGGCGGCGTTTTCGTCGATGTCGCTGCACACCACCCGTCCGCCACGCTTGGCGAGTTCGACGGCGAAGGCCGCGCCGATGCCGCTGCCAGCACCGGTGATGACGGCGGCCGCGTTACGGCTTCGCTTGTCCGATCCGAAGGGTCCCACGTCGATTACCCCGCTGCCTTGTCGATTCTGGTGTCGCGCAGGGCGTGCGCGATGAAGCCGGCTATATGCCGCATGGCAGGCCTTGCCTCGGGGGTCATCCTCGGCAGGGCTTGGAAGACGTGCACCTGGTCGGGCCAGATCTGCAGCTCGCACTCGCCGCCCGCGGTGCGGATGTCGTCGGCGAGGGCGATTGCGTCGGCGGCCAGCATCTCGGCCCCGCCTGCCTGGATGAGCGTGGGTGGCAGAGTGCGGCCCGCGGCGACGTCGAGCTTCAGTCGAGGATGGCTGGAATCGACTCCCGCGCAGTACAACTCGATGAGTCGGACGGCGTCGCGGGAGCGGATTGCCGGATCGCGGCGCAACCGTTCGCGGGTGCGGGCGAGCGTCAGCGTCAGGTCGACGATGGGGAAGAGCAGCACCAGCGCCGACGGGTGGACGACGTCGGGTTGCAGAAAAAGGTCGACGGACAGATGCCCGCCTGCGGAGTCGCCTGCGACGATGGTCCTCTCGGGCGCCACCCCGAGATCGTGCGTCAGCCAGTCCCACCCCGACCGGACATCGTCTGCGGCACTTGGGAATCGATGGCGCGGTGCTAGCCGATAGTCGACGCTGAACACCGGCAGTCCGGTCAGGCGGGAGAGCCACGAGGTCAGCCGGCGATGGGTGCGCGATGAGCACAGGACGTAGCCGCTGCCGTGGACGAAATAGATTGCGGTATCGGCCCGACGGCGTGGTACCCCGGCGCCGTAGACCCATTCACCGACGACGCGGTGGCCGTCGGACGTTCTGGTGTCGACTGGGGTGACGTGCGTGCCTGCAAGTGATGGCCCGAAGGTGTCCATGACACGAGCCACGATCTGGCGGGAAACCCACACACTCCATGCCTGCCCCGCAGGAAGCACGGCGCTGATCTGCCGAAGGGTCAGGCTGCTGACTGCTGCGGCACTGCGGGAACGTAGCGAACCCCGCTCGTCATTGAGCACAGCTGGAGTACAGCATCAAATGATGACATTTGTCAATGTCACCATCGATCAATGGAAAGATCCATCACGGGCCTGCGCGCTTGACGGTGTCGGTGGGCGGGTGTTTACTCGGCGTATCGAACATACATTCGAAAATATAGAGATTCTGATGATGCAGGAGGTGCTGCTGTGACGGCAGCGATGACCCTGGAACAGCGCCCGTCTGACCGCGCTGAGCAGGTAGAACACCTGCGTCGCAAGATCGCGGCGGTCTCCGGCAAGGTCGGCGGCGGCAGGCGGGGTCCAGCGCCGTCGACCGACCCGCTTCCGGACTCGGAATCTTTGCTGCCGCTGCCCAAATCGCTGGCCGAACTGCTACCGAATTCGTTGCCGCGCGGGACCGTGGCGGTGCTGTCGGGCGCCAGGTCGCTGCTGCTGAGCATGGTGGCGGCGGTGACGGCGGAGGGTGGGCACGCCGCGATCGTCGGCCAGCCCGACGTCGGCCTGCTGGCGGCCGTCGAAATGGGAGCGGATCTGAGCAGGATCGCGGTCATCCCCGAACCCGGTGCCGATCCGGTCGAGGTGGCCGCCGTGCTGATGGATGGCATGGATCTGGTGGTGCTCGGCTTGAGTGGGCGGTCGGTGCCCGCAGGCCGGGCGCGGGCGGTGGTGGCAAGGGCGCGGCAGAAGGGCTGCACCCTGCTTGTCACCGGCGGCGACTGGCAAGGGGCGTCCACTCGGCTTGAGGCCAGGGTCTGCGGCTACGAGGTGACCGGGGCGGGCCGAGGCAAACCGACTCCCGGATGCGGGCGGATCAGCCGGGTGCGGCTGGCCATGCGTGCCAGGGGCCGGCCCTTCGGCGCCGGAGCCGCTTGGCCGGTGACATCAGGCACCGTTCGTGCGGTAGGCGGATGAGTGTCTTCCGGGTCCACCTCGCGAGTGCTGGCGGTCTGGTGCATGGACTGGCCAGCAGTCGCGGCCTCGTCGGCTGCCAGCCTGCCTCCGACGACGCCGGTCGCGGTCACACTGGCCAACCGGGTCATCGCCTGTTCGGCGTCTGCTCGTGCGGCCGGGGTGCGGCGAGGCCTGCGCCGCAGGGAATCTCAGGCGCGGTGTCCGGAACTACACGTCGTCACCGCCGATCCCGCGCGCGATGCCCGCCATTTCGAAGACGTGACGGCCGCGGTCGACGACCTGGTGCCGCGGGCCGAGGTGCTGCGCCCCGGCCTGCTGGTGCTGTCGGTGCGCGGCGCGGCCCGCTATTTCGGGTCCGAGCAGGCCGCCGCTGAGCGACTGGTCGACGCGGTGGCCGCTGCCGGGACCGAATGCCAGGCGGGCATCGCCGACCAGTTGTCCACCGCCGTCTTCGCCGCACGGGCGGGACGGATCGTCGAGCCCGGCAAGGACGCATTGTTTCTGTCCGTGCTGTCGATCCGGCAATTGGCCACCGAGCCGAGCGTGGCCGGACCCGGCCGTGATGATCTAGCAGACCTGTTGTGGCGCATGGGTATTCGTAACATCGGGCAGTTCGCAGCATTGTCGCGCATCGATGTGGCCTCCCGATTCGGCGCCGACGCCGTTGCCGCGCACCGGTTCGCCCGCGGCGAGCCAACCCGCGGCCCGTCCGGGCGTGAACCACCGCAGGAACTCGACGCGGTGATGAACTGCGATCCACCGATCGACCGTGTCGATGCCGCCGCGTTCGCCGGTCGGTCGCTGGCAGGCGACCTGCACCGCAGCCTGGAGGCCTCGGGGGTCGGATGCACCCGGCTGGCCATCCATGCCGTCACCGCCAACGGCGAAGAGCTGGAACGGGTTTGGCGTTGCGCCGAGCCGCTGACCGAGGACGCCACCGCTGACCGGGTGCGCTGGCAGCTGGACGGCTGGCTGAACAAGCGCAATCCGAACGACCGGCCCACTGCTCCTGTGACGCTGATACGACTGCGGCCGGTGGAGGTGGTTTCGGCCGAGGCACTGCAGCTGCCGTTGTGGGGTGGCATTGGTGAAGAGGATCGGCTACGGGCCCGCCGTGCGCTGGTGCGGGTTCAGGGTCTGCTCGGACCGGAGGCGGTACAGGTGCCGGTGCTCAGCGGGGGCCGGGGGCCTGCCGAACGCATCACCTTCACTCCGCTGGGTGACGAGCCGGTGCCGCGGGCAGATCCGGCCCAGCCGTGGCCGGGTCAGCTTCCGGAGCCGTCGCCGACCGTACTGCTCGACGATCCGGTCGACTTGCTCGACGTCGACGGCAATCCGGTGCGGGTGACCGGTCGCGGATTGTTCTCCGCCGATCCGTCGCAGCTGGCAGGCTCCATCGATCCGGGCGGGTCGAGCAAGGTGTCTGGTGGGCCGGGCCATGGCCGGTTGACGAGCGGTGGTGGGATCCCGAGCACAGCCAAGGCCGGACGCACCGCAAGGGCGCAGGTGCTGCTCAACGGCGGTGATGAGCGTTCGCAAGCGCTGCTGCTGTGCTACCGGCAGCGGCGGTGGTACATCGAGGGGATCTACGAGTAGAACAGGTTAATTGTGTACAACTAAATTGTGCGCTACAGTTCAACCATGGCCACGATGAGTGTTGACCGACATCTCTGCTTCGCTCTGTATTCGGCGTCTCGGGCGATGACGGCCGCATACCGGCCGATCCTGACCGAGCTCAACCTCACCTACCCGCAGTACCTGGTGCTGCTGGTGCTGTGGGAAGAGGACCGTGTCACCGTCGGCAGGCTCGGCGAGCGGCTGCGGCTCGATTCCGGAACGCTTTCGCCGCTGCTTAAGCGCTTGGAGGCCAATGGTTTTGTCCGCCGCGAGAGATCGTCAGACGACGAACGCCTCGTCGACGTGACCCTCACACCCGCAGGCCGCCGACTCGAGCGGAAGGCCCAGTGCATCCCGGAAGAGCTAGGAAGCGCGATCGGAATTACCGAAGAAGAAGCCGCGGACCTGCGCGATGCAGTCCGTCACCTCACCGATGCGCTCAACGCATCACAACGAAAGGAATCCGCATGAAGACCCTCTACACCGCAGAAGCGCTGGCCACCGGTGAAGGACGCGACGGTCATGGCCGCACGTCCGACGGCACGCTCGATCTCGACCTCGCGATCCCGAAGGAGATGGGTGGCAGCGGCAACGGCACCAACCCCGAACAGCTGTTCGCCGTCGGCTATGCCGCCTGCTTCCATTCGGCGCTGCGACTGGTCGGCCGTCAGGAGAAGGCCGACGTCGACGATTCGGCTGTCGGAGCGCGTGTTTCACTCGGCCAGATCGACAACGGCGGCTTCGGCCTTGCGGTGGAACTCGAGGTCACATTGCCCAACATGGACCACGACGCGGCGCAGGCGCTGACCGAGAAGGCCCACCAGGTGTGCCCCTATTCGAACGCCACCCGCGGCAACATCGACGTCAAGCTCGTCGTCACCGACGACTGAGTCCCTCGAAAGCGGGGAGATCGCGATTTCAGCCAAATCCGCGATCTCCCCGCAGTTTCGGCTCCAGCGTCAGTCCAATCGCTGCGCGAACGGCCCGACCCTTGCGATGAACCGGTCGAAGAAGACGCCAGGGTCGACTTCGACACCGACGAGCGCGTTGGGCACTCGTCCCCAGTGGCCGCTCCAGTCGGCGACCGTCATGCCGCGGGTCAGCGTGCCGGTCAGTTCGACATCGATCGCGGCGGGCCGGTACTGCACCAGATCGGGATCCAATGCGACGGCGGCGGCCAGCGGGTCGTGCAGATGGGCGAGGTACCCCTCGCCTTGGTCGAAGTGGAACTCGAAGTAGAACCGCATCGCGTCCTCGAGCACGCGGATCAGCGGGTTGGACGCCACCGACCGGGTACCGCGGGCGTCGAGCACGCTCATCGGGACAGACGACGACTCCGCAGCCGTCGCGAGTCGGCTCAAGATGGTCGGCGTCATCGCGACGTTTTCAGTCAGGTTGAGTCCCAGGATGATTGGGACGTGTTTCGGTGGCTCGAGTCCCCACGCAGGGCCCCAGGCGGAGAAGACCTCGGCCGCCGCCTCGGGGTCGACGCTGATGTTCCACTCCGCCACCGGCGTGGTGTTGCCGCGGTAGTCGAACGCGCCGCCCATGATCACCAGCCGTCGTAACAGCGTGGGCAGTGCAGGCTCGATGCGCAGAGCCAGCGCCAGGTTGGTCAGCGGTCCGGTAGCGATGGCCACCAGCTCGCCGGGATAGGCCTGTGCGGCGCACACCCACGCCTCCGCGGCGTCGTGCGCGGTGAGCTGCCGATCGGTCGACGGCAGCTCGGCGTAGCCCAAGCCCTCGGGTCCGTGGGTGTCCTCGGCAGTGCGCAGTGGCGTGCTTATCTGGCTGCTCGGAGCCCTTCGACACCGGCACGCCGGTGATCTGACACAGCTCCAACAGCCCGAGGTTGTTTCGCAAACCTGTTGAACCGGAACGTTTCCCGCGTCGACGCGATGCCAACCACATCGGCATCGTCACTGGCGAGCAAGTACGCCAGCGCCATCGCATCGTCGACGCCCGTATCGACGTCGACAAACACGGGCAGCGGGGCGCCGGGCCCATCAACCCACGTTCACCTCGCCAACGATAGGGCCGTCCACCTACCAGTGCACACCGGGCACCAGCCGCACGGCGCGCTTGATCGGTCGCGGAATGCGCAGGGACGAGACCGCTCGTGCCGGGCGTTTGGGGCGCCGCGATGCGGGGCGGCTGGTCGAGGGGTCGGCTGGCGGCTCGGCTGCCGGCTCGGCCGGCGTCACGCCTCGGGCGGCCGCTGAGTCGGGATAGCCCAGGTAGAGCTGGTGCAGTATGCGACGCGACAACTTCGGCGTGATGTAGTTGCCGAAATCGGCGAGCGTGCCGACCGGGGTGTCGATACGTGCCGGCTTTTCCACCAGGCCGCGCACCACCATGGCCGCCGCATGCTCTGCGCTGATCGGCGGGCATCGGGTTCAGCCGCCGCGACGGCACAATCATCGGCGTCTTGACCAACGGCATGTGGATGTTGGTGAACGTGATGTGGTCCGACAGCGTCTCGGTGCCACGACATCGGAGAACGCGTCCAGCGCCGCCTTGCTCGGCAGGTATGCGCTGTACTTCGGGCCGTTGGCCTGCACACCGGCGCTGGACACGTTGACCACATGGCCGAACCGGCGCTCGCGCCAGTGCGGCAGCAGGGCCAGCACCATCCGTACCGCGCCGAAGTAGTTGACCGCCATGACGCGTTCGTAGTCGTGCAGCCGGTCGGTCGACGCGATCACGGAGCGGCGGATGGACCGCCCGGCGTTGTTGACCAGATAGTCGACGTGGCCGAACCGGCCGAGGATGTCCTTGACGGTGTGCTCGACCGATGTCGAGTCCGTGACGTCACACGTAAAGGCGTGCGCCTGCCCGCCTGCTGCGCGGATTTCGGCGATGAGGTCGTCGAGCGCTTCGGCGTTGCGCGCCAACGCAAATACCGTCGCACCGCGCTCGGCGACGGCGATCGCCGAGGCACGGCCGATACCGCTGGACGCACCCGTGATGATCACGTGCTTGCCGACCAGTGGCCCGGCCGGATCGTCGCGGCGGGCCCGGTCCGGGTCGAGGTGGTTGGCCCAGTAGCGCCACAGCTGCGGCGCGTAGGACGCGAACTCGGGGACCGTGATGCCGCGTGCCCGCAACGCTCTACTGGGTGACCGAGCCGAAGGTGGGTGCCAGGTCGACGACGTCGAGGACTTCGGCGGGGACGCCGAGCCGGCGGGCGACGCGATTGCGCAGTGCCTTGGCGCGGCCGGTGGCGTTGAGCACCGGTCGCGAGGTCCAGGAGGCAGCGTCCCGCGCAGCGGCGGTAGATCGGCGGCGTCGGCGATGGCGCGGTAGATCCCGCACAGGCCAATGGACTTCGGGGCGGTCAGGTGAAAGGTCTGACCGTCGCGGTCTCTCTGGTGCATCAACTCGACCATCGCGTCGACGACGTAGTCGACCGGGACGATGTTGTTGCGCCCGGCGTCGGGCAGCCGCAGCGGGGTGAACCTGGGCAGCGGGCCAGCTCGGCGAACAGGCCGAAGAAGTAATACGGGCCGTCGACCTTGTCCATCTCGCCGGTGCGGGAGTCGCCGACCACCACGCCGGGGCGGTAGATCCGGTACACGCAGCCCCGGTGCCGTGCGCACCAGCCACTCGGCCTCGAACTTCGTCTGGTGATACGGCGTCGGCAGATCCTGCCCGACGTCGAAGTCGTCCTCGGTGAACTCGCCGGGTGGCTGCCCGCGACCGCGATCGACGAGACGTGATGCAGCGTGGCGCCGATCCTCGTGGCCAGGGCGATCACCGCGCGGGTGCCCTCGACGTTGGCGGCGCGCTGCGTCGGCGTCGTCGGCGGTGATGTCGTAGATCGCGGCGCAATGCACGACGTGGTCGAGGTCGCCCAGTTCGGCGACGGCCCGGTCGGTGAGGCCGAGGTTCTCGGCGGTGAGGTCGCCGACCAGGGGTTTCGCCCCGTCTCCCCAGGCCCGGTCCCCCTCGGTGGCCAGCCGCTCGAAACGGGAGAGCGACTCCCGTCGTACCAATACCCACACCTCGGCGTCATCGCTTCTGGCCAGGATCTGCGATACAACACGCCGGCCAATAAACCCGGTACCGCCGGTAACGACATAGCGCATGCGAGCCATGGTCACCCTCTTGCAGGCAAAGGTCAACACGGTGTGACGCGGTCGAGGTGCGGGCTATATCGTCCGACTATGCCGATTGACCCGAACGCCAAAGGCGCGAAGACGGAACCGTCAGTTTTCGAATGGACCGACCGCGACACCCTGCTTTATGCGCTGGGTGTCGGCGCGGGCCTTGAGGACCTGGCCTTCACGACGGAGAACAGCCACGACATCCCGCAGCAGGTGCTGCCCACCTACGCCGTCATCGCCTGCCTGCCGTTCGCCGCGGCCGCCAAGATCGGCACATTCAACTTCGCCATGCTCTTGCACGGGTCTCAGGGCATCCGGCTGTTCAAGCCGTTGCCGCCATCCGGCAAGCTCAGCGTCGTTGCCGAGGTCGCCGACATTCAGGACAAGGGCGAGGGCAAGAACGCGATCGTCATGCTGAAGGCGACGGGCACGGACCCCGACACGTCGGAGGTCATCGCCGAAACGTTCTCGACCGCAGTCATCCGCGGCGAGGGCGGCTTCGGCGGAGAGCCGGGGCAGCGGCCCGTCGCCCCGGAGATCCCCGAGCGGGAGCCCGACGCGAAAATCGCACTGCCCACCCGCGAGGACCAGGCGCTCATCTATCGGCTGTCGGGCGACCGGAACCCGTTGCACAGCGACCCGTGGTTCGCGCAGAACCTGGCCGGCTTCCCGAAGCCGATCCTGCACGGGCTCTGCACATATGGGGTCGCGGGTCGCGCGCTGGTGAGCGAGCTCGGAGGCGGCGACGCCACCAAGGTCAGCGCCGTCGATGCGCGGTTCACCTCACCCGTGTTCCCCGGCGAGACGCTAACCACGTCGATCTGGCGAACTGAGGCCGGGCACGCGGTATTTCGCACCGAGGCGTCCAATCCGGACGGTTCGAATGCGCGTCTGGTGCTTGAGGACGGCGCCGCCGAATACACCGATTGAGCGATATTCACCACCGCTGATTGACAGGATGTCGACGGGAGTCGGCACAACGGGGTGCGGGACGGCGGTGGTCGGATATGAAGTTGGTCGTCGGTTACCTGGCGACGCCGGGCGGCGCGGATGCGATGGCCCTCGCCGCTCGGTTGGCGCGGACGCTGGGCGCCGAGCTGGAGCTCTGCCTGATCCTGCCGCCCGACCCCGCTGGTGTCGCACGCTTGTCGGTCGGCGGCTACGACGAGCTCCTGAAGGAGCAGGGGGAGAAGTGGCTCCGTGAGGCGCGTGCGGCCGTACCCGATGACGTTGTCGCGCGTACCAATGTGTCTTTCGACGAATACTTCGCGGACGGTCTGATCAATCAGGTTGCACGACGGGAGGCCGACGCGATCGTCGTGGGTGGATCCGGCGGTGGGCTGGCCGGACCCTTCTCACTGGGCTCGGTGGTCAACGAGCTGCTGCACTCGTCACCCGTTCCGGTCGCGGTGGCGCCGCGGGGGACTCGCCACTCGGACGTCGAACGGGTCCGCGAGGTGACGTGCGCGATCGGCGAGCGGCAGGGCGCGGATCTGTTGCTGCGCACAGCGGTTCGGTTCAGCAAGGCGGCGGGAACACCGCTGCGCCTGGCCTCCCTGGTTGCACTCGACCCGACGTTCGGCTCGCTCCGTGCCGACGCGGACGCCGTCAGGAAGCGTGCGCTGGCTCACGCGCAGCACACCCTGGAGATCGCGAAAGAGGCTCTGCCCGAGGATATTCCGGTGACATCGACCATCGTCGATGGTCCGACCGTCGAAGATGCGGTCAACAAGCTCACGTGGCGCGACGGTGATCTGATCATGGTTGGATCGAGCAGGCTCAGCACACCCAAGCGCCTGTTCCTCGGCTCGACAGCCGCGAAAATGCTTCGAGTGCTGGATGTTCCGATGATGGTCGTGCCGCGCGACCAACTCGGAGCCCACGACCTGCCGTAGACCGGGTCAGCGTCGCGTCACGGTGCGGTCGAGCGTCGCCAACGACTCCTCGATGAAGTCCGCGCCGAACACGGGTACCCCGACGGTGTCGCGAAACTCATGCGATGTCCCGCTCCAGTCATAGGTGACGGTGACGTCGGTGCCCGCCCCGTTGGGCGTCAGGTCGTAGCGCCACCACCAGCCGCCGGGACTGTGCTTGCCTGTTTCGTCCAGTTGCCCAGGAAGCCACGCGATGGTGCGGTCATGTTCGAATTCGGTGACCAGGTTGTGCATGACGTAGTGGCCGCCGGCTTGCTCGAGAAACATGTTCACGGCGAACATCTGGCCGGTGCCGGTGATGCGGTCGGTGTCGATCGCGTCGCGCACCCAGTCGCCGGGTTCGGTGTCCTTGTGACGGGTCGGGTCGGCGAGTACGGCGAATATATCCGCCGGGCCGGCGGCGATGGTGCGGGTGATGACGTATCGCTCCGCCGTCGCGCTCGTCACCGGCCACCACCGTTAGCGCCGTAGGCGCGTGCGATGTCAGCGGAGCCGAGCCAGTGGGAGTAGGTCGGCGCCTTCGGCCAGCCTTCCGGCGAGTCCTGCCATTCCTCCTGACGGCCCCAGGGCAGCAGGTCGATCAACGCGAAGCTGTGGCTGAGTTGTTCGGTGCCGCGGCCGTCGGTGTGCCAGGTGCGGTACACCGTGTCGCCATCGCGCAGAAAGACGTTGACGGCGAATCCAGCTCCCGGCGGCGCACCGACATCGGCACCGAACGAGCTCTCCGATGACGAGTACCAGTCCATCTTGTTGCCGACCTTGGTCTTGTACGCCAAGGCCTCATCGATGGGCCCGTTTGTGACGATCACGAAGCGGGCGTCGTAGCTCTCGAGGAATTCGAGCCTGGTGAACTGCGAAGTGAAGCCCGTACAACCGCCGCACTGCCACTCGGCGCCGTTCTCCCACATGTGGTTGTAGACGATGAGCTGCGCGCGTCCATCGAAGACGTCGGCCAGCCGGATGGGGCCGTCCGCGCCGATCAGCGTGTAGTCCGGCATCTCGACCATGGGCAGGCGACGGCGCTGGGCGGCAATCGCATCGAGCTCACGGGTCGCTGCCTTCTCCCGTGTGCGTAGGTCGTCGAGGGCGGCCCGCCAGGTGTCTTGGTCGACCACCGGGGGTAAGGCGGTGGCGGTCTGATTGGTCACGGTTCCTCCAGAGTCATCGGGGTGGATCTGCTCTCTAGTGTTGACCGGACCCTGGCGCGGAAATCATCGGCGGTGACCGTCCTGATGCTATTCGAACATATGTTCGATACACTGGTCAGGTGAGCTGGTTCACCGGGCCGCCGAGCTGGGGCGAGATGGAGCGGGTGCTCAATGGCAAGCCCCGCCATGCCGGCTGGCCCATTGACGAGCCGAACGGTGACGGCGGGGACAGCCCGGCCTGGTCACGCAAGCGCGGGGAGTATCAGCCGCTCGATGTGGAGCGGCCCGTCTCCGCAGTCCCCTACGCCGAGTTGCACGCGCATTCGGCATACAGCTTCCTCGACGGCGCCAGCACGCCCGAAGAACTCGTCGAGGAGGCCGCCAGGCTCGATCTGCGGGCCATCGCACTCACCGACCACGACGGGCTCTATGGGGTGGTGCGGTTCGCGGAGGCGGCCAGGGAACTCGGGATGCAGACGGTGTTCGGTGCGGAGCTGTCGCTCGGCGGTGGCGACCGCACCGAGGATCCCGATCCGCCAGGTCCGCACCTGCTGGTGCTGGCTCGCGGGCCGGAGGGTTACCGACGGCTGTCGCGACAGCTGGCGACTGCGCATCTGGCCGGAGGTGAGAAAGGCAAGCTGCGCTACGACTATGACGCGCTGACCGAGGCCGCAGGCGGGCACTGGCACATCCTGACCGGGTGCCGCAAAGGCCATGTGCGCCAGGCATTGTCAGAGGGCGGCCAGGAGGGAGCCGCCACCGCGCTGGCGGACCTGGTGGACCGGTTCGGCGCCGACCGGGTCAGCATCGAGCTGACCCATCACGGCCATCCTCTCGACGACGAGCGCAACGCCGCGCTTGCGGAGCTTGCGCCGAAGTTCGGTCTTGGTCTCGTCGCGACCACCGCCGCCCACTTCGCCGAACCGTCGCGGCGTCAGCTGGCCATGGCGATGGGCGCCATCCGGGCCCGCAACTCGATGGACGAGGCAGCCGGTTTCCTTGCCCCGCTGGGCGGCTCGCACCTGCGGTCGGGAGAGGAGATGGCGCGGCTGTTCGCACATTGCCCCGAGGTGGTCAGCGCCGCGGCCGACCTCGGCGAGCAGTGCGCGTTCGGGCTGGCACTGATCGCCCCGCAGCTGCCGCCGTTCGACGTTCCTAACGGGCACACAGAGGACAGCTGGCTGCGATATCTGGTCATGGAGGGCGCCCGCAACCGCTACGGCTCGCCGGAGCGGGCACCGCGGGCGTACGCACAGATCGAGCATGAGCTGAAAATCATTGAACAGCTGACCTTTCCGGGCTACTTCCTGGTGGTACACGACATCACCCGGTTCTGCAGGGACAACAACATCCTGGCCCAGGGCCGCGGGTCGGCCGCCAATTCGGCGGTCTGTTACGCGCTCGGCGTCACCAACGTCGACCCGATCGCCAACGAGTTGCTGTTCGAGAGGTTCCTGTCCCCTGCGCGCGACGGACCGCCGGACATCGACATCGATATCGAATCCGACTTGCGCGAGAACGCGATTCAGTACGTCTACGACCGCTACGGCCGTGACTACGCCGCACAGGTCGCCAACGTGATCACCTACCGCGGCCGCAGCGCGGTGCGCGACATGGCCCGCGCGCTGGGATTCTCGCAGGGACAGCAGGACGCGTGGAGCAAGCAGATCAGCAGGTGGAACGGGCTGGCCGACTCCCCGGACATCGAGGACATCCCGGAACGGGTGATCGACCTGGCCATGCAGATCCACAACCTGCCGCGGCACATGGGCATTCACTCCGGCGGCATGGTGATCTGCGATCGGCCGATCGCCGACGTGTGTCCGGTGGAGTGGGCGCGAATGGAGAACCGCAGCGTTCTGCAATGGGACAAAGACGACTGCGCGGCAATCGGTTTGGTGAAGTTCGACCTACTTGGGCTTGGCATGCTCTCTGCGCTGCACTACGTCATCGACCTGGTCGCCGAACACAAGGGCATCTCAGTCAATCTGTCGAAGTTGGACCTCTCCGAGCCTGCGGTGTACGAGATGCTGCAGCGCGCCGACTCCGTCGGGGTGTTCCAGGTGGAGTCCCGTGCGCAGATGGCCACCCTGCCGCGACTGAAACCACGGCTGTTCTACGACCTGGTGGTCGAGGTCGCGCTGATCCGGCCAGGGCCGATCCAGGGCGGGTCGGTGCACCCGTACATCAAGCGGCGCAACGGCGTCGAACCCGTCACCTACGACCACCCGTCGATGGAGCAGGCGCTGCGAAAGACGTTGGGGGTGCCGCTTTTTCAGGAGCAGCTCATGCAGCTCGCGGTCGACTGCGCAGGTTTCTCCGCCGCCGAGGCCGATCAGCTGCGCAGGGCGATGGGGTCCAAGCGCTCAACGGAGCGGATGCGACGGCTGCGTGGCCGGTTCTACGACGGCATGCGCGAGCGCCACGGCATCACCGGCGAGGTTGCCGACCGGATCTACGAGAAACTGGAGGCTTTCGCCAATTTCGGTTTCCCGGAAAGCCATTCGCTGTCGTTCGCCTCGCTGGTGTTCTACTCGTCGTGGTTCAAGCTGCACCACCCTGCGGCGTTCTGCGCGGCGCTGCTGCGTGCGCAGCCGATGGGCTTCTACTCACCGCAGTCGCTGGTGGCCGATGCCCGTCGGCATGGGGTCACCGTACATGGCCCCGACGTCAACGCCAGCCTCGCGCATGCCACGCTGGAGAACGAAGGACTTGAGGTGCGGCTTGGCCTCGACAGTGTCCGCCACATCGGCGACGAGTTGGCCGAGCAGATCGTCGAGGAACGAAAGGCCAACGGGCCGTTCGCTTCCCTGCTCGATCTGACCGGGCGGCTGCAGCTGTCCGTGCCGCAGACCGAGGCGCTGGCCACCGCAGGGGCGCTTGGCTGCTTCGGCATTACCCGCCGCGAAGGATTGTGGGCGGCCGGTGCGGCCGCCACCCAGCGACCGGACCGGCTGCCGGGCGTGGGGTCGTCGTCGCACATTCCGTCACTGCCCGGCATGACCGAACTCGAGCTGGCCGCCGCCGACGTGTGGGCCACCGGCGTTTCACCGGACAGCTATCCCACCCAGTTCCTGCGGGAGGACCTCGAGGCCATCGGCGTCGTGCCGGCCGACCAGCTGTTGTCGGTGCCCGACGGAACCCGGGTGCTGGTGGCGGGGGCGGTGACGCATCGGCAGCGGCCCGCGACCGCCCAGGGCGTCACATTCGTCAACCTCGAGGACGAAACAGGGATGGTGAATGTCCTGTGTTCGCCCGGTGTTTGGGCGCGACACCGCAGGCTGGCGCAGACGGCGTCGGCGCTGCTGATCCGCGGTCAGGTGCAGAACGCCACTGGTGCGGTCACCGTCGTCGCCGACCGGATGGGCAAGCTCGAGATGCGGGTGTCATCCCGCAGCCGCGACTTCCGCTGACCGTCGGCTGCAATGGCGTCGAATGTAGTCTCGCGAAATGACCTTGAACCTGTCCTTCGATGACGTCATGACCACCACGCGCTCGGTGCGTAAGCGGCTGGACCTGGAGAAGCCGGTGCCGCGTGAGGTGCTGCTGGAATGTCTCGAGTTGGCGCTGCAGGCGCCGACGGGCTCTAACTCCCAGGGCTGGCAATGGGTGTTCGTCGAAGACGCCGACAAGAGGAAGGCGATCGCCGACATCTACCGCACCAATGCGACGCCGTATCTCGATCTGCCCAAACCCGAGTACGGCGATGTGCGCGACGAGCAGAGGCCCCGGGTGTACGACTCCGCGAAATACCTCAACGATCATCTTCACGAGGTGCCGGTGATGTTGATTCCCTGTCTGGAAGGTCGTCCCGACGGCGCGCCTGCCGCGATGAGTGCGTCCTACTGGGGATCGCTGCTGCCTGCGGTGTGGAGCTTCATGCTGGCCCTGCGGTCACGCGGTTTGGGGTCGGCCTATACGACACTGCACCTGCTTGGAGAGGGCGAGAAACAGGCCGCCGAGCTTCTCGGTATCCCATTCGACAGGTACAGCCAGGGCGGCCTCTTCCCGATCGCCTACACAAAGGGCACCGAGTTCCGCCCCGCCAAGCGTTTGCCCGCCGAGGAAGTCACGCACTGGGACTGTTGGTAAATCTCTTCGCGCAAGCGCTCATCGGAAGGTAGGTCAGACCGCGCCGGTGAACCCTTGCTGGCGCCAGGCCTCGTAGACGGCGACGGTCGCGGCGTTGGACAGGTTCAGTGACCGCAGGCCCGCCAGCATCGGAATGCGGACCTGCGCACTGATGTGCGGGTCGGCGAGCGTCGCCTCGTCGAGCCCGGTGGGTTCGGGACCGAACATCAAGACATCGCCCGGCCGGTAGCTGATCTCGGCGAACGACCTCGTGGCATGCGCGGTGAACGCATACACCTGCGTGGGCGACAGGGCCTCCCATGCCGATGGCAGATCGCGGTGCACCGTGACCGAGGCCAGGTCGTGGTAGTCCAGGCCGGCACGGCGCAATTTGGGTTCGGACAGGTCGAATCCGAGCGGCTCGACCAGATGTAGTTCGCAGCCCGTCGCGGCGACCATCCTGATGGCGTTGCCGGTGTTTGGCGCGATCCGCGGCGAGAAGAACATCACTTTGAACACAATGCGGCGCCAAGCCGATCAGGTAGCCGGGAACGCACCGCGCACCAGTGGGTCACCTCGAAGTTTTATCTGGACAACTCATTCCGCGCATTTGAGCCCTTGGCCTTAATCGTCCTTCGCGTGGCCTGGCACACCGGGAGTGGGATCGTTGGCGGGATCAGCCAGCGGGTGAGGCCCTTTGGCGTCATCCGGCAATGCGTGGTTGGGTACGCCTGGATCCGGGTCACCTGACGGATCTACCTCAAACTTCTCGCCCTCAGCCATGCTGTCCCCTCACTTCGGCGGTGGTTGATCCGAACACAGCGACCATACGCTTGGCCGACGGTTGGCAAGATCAGTTGTCTGGGCATAGGAACATCGGTCCGAAATATTCGATGATGGTCGCTGCCCGCGAATGCGGCGGCGTTGTCGACTATTTGCTCATACGGTGCAAAACGGCTCGTCAGCGCGGGCATGAACTCTGTCTGTTCAGTAAGAATTGTGGAATCGGCCGGGCATGGCTGGCATACTCGATCAATTGCCAGGCGTAGAACGCGCGCCCATCCGAGGGCGAAATCAGCAGGAAGCCTAATGAAGGACGCTCCATTAATGAATTGCGGACAGGTAGCCGATAGCAGCGGCGGGCGCCGATGACCGCGTTCTCGCAGCTGAAGCGGTCGGACGGCACGATCGTCGATTTCGAGCCAACGGAGCCGAGACCGGCCAAGCGACCGTCACGATGGTCGATCGCGAATTGGCCCGTCCGCTGGAAAGTTTTCGCGATCGTTTTGGTGCCGCTCGTTCTCGCTGGCGCCTTCGGCGGATTGCGCATCTACTCGAGCGCGACGCAGGCGGCGGATTTGCGACGCGCAGCCGACCGCGCAGAAATGGTGCCCGCGATCGAGACCTACATGGCCTCGCTCGACGGCGCAATGCTGGCGGGTTCGACCGGTGGTGACACCCAGGCGGCGCTGACCAAGTTCGACACCAGTAGGCAGCAACTGCAGCGACGGCTGGCCAACACCGACATCCCGCCGGATGTCAGCAAGGGTGTCAACACCATGATCGGCGCCGGTCAGGCGCTGATGGACAAGGTCACGGCGAACAGCGTCGGGCTACGCGACCGGGTGCAGGCGTACACGCCGATCCTGCTGACCGCCGAGGACGCGATCAACGGCTCGGTTCGCGTCGACGACGAACGCATCCGCGCCGAGACACTTGGCCTGAGCCGGGCCGTCGGCGCCCGCGGTCAGATGATGATTCAGCAGCTACTGGTGAATCTCGGCGGTGAGCTGCCGGATCCCGAACTGCGGATGTCGATGAACACGGTGGCAGGCACCGAGCCGTCGACGCTGTTCGGCATGAGCCAGGTGCTTGGCGTCGGCTCTCCCGAGGCACAGAAGCTGCAGGGAGAGTTCGTCAAGCGGATGGCGATCATGTCCGACCCGGCCGCCGTGCTGGTCAACAACCCGGACCTGAGCGCATCCATCCAGGCCACCAACGAGATCGCGGGCAAGATCATCGCCGACACCTCCACCGCGGTGACCAGCGCGGTGGAGAACGAAGCCTCGGCACAGCGCACCGCCGCGATCCGGGACACCGCGATCGTCATCGGGGCGATGCTGCTGGCGCTGCTCCTGGTCATCCTGGTGGCGCGTTCGCTTGTGCGTCCGCTGCGCCGGCTGCGCGACAGCGCGCTGCGGGTGGCACACGACGACCTGGCCCGCGAGATCGACCGGGTTCGCGGGGGTGCTGAGCCAGGGCCTGTCCAGCCGATCCCCGTGTACACCTCCGAAGAGGTCGGCCAGGTCGCGCACGCCGTCGACGAGCTGCACGAGCAGGCCATCCTGCTGGCCGGTGAGCAGACGCGGCTGCAGCTGCAGGTGAGCGACATGTTCGAGACGCTGTCGCGGCGCAGCCGGTCGCTGGTGGACCAGCAGCTGTCGCTCATCGACCGCCTCGAGCGCAATGAAGAGGACCCCGATCGGCTGGAGAGCCTGTTCCGTCTCGATCACCTCGCCGCCCGGATGCGCCGCAACGGGGCCAACCTGCTGGTGCTCGCGGGTGCCAAGGTGCCTCGTGAGCAGGCCGAGCCCGTGCCGGTGTCTGCGATCATCAACGCCGCCGCCTCCGAGGTGGAGGACTACACAAGGGTGGTCACCGCGACGGTGCCCGACAGCGAGATCCACGGCGCCATCGCGGGCGACCTGGTGCACCTGCTTGCCGAGCTGCTCGACAACGCACTGCGCTATTCGCCGCCGATCTCCCAGGTCCGGGTGTCGGCGGTGCACACAGGCACCGGCGGCCTGGTCATCGAGGTCAGCGATATCGGCATCGGCATGACCGACTCCGATCTGCGGGTGGCCAACACCCGCCTGCAATCCGGTGGCGAGGTCAACCCGTACACCGCGCGGCACATGGGCCTGTTCGTCGTAGGGCGGCTCGCCGCGCAGCACGGGCTGGTGGTCCGGTTGCGCAGCACCATTGCGGGCGAACCGAATTCGGGCACCACCGCCGGTGTGTTCGTGCCGTCCGAGTTGCTCGTCGGGGCCGAGGCGCCCGACCAATTCGGCGAGCCCGACTACGGTGCACCCGCCGACGCCCACGCGGGGATTCACACCGCGTTGGCGCTGGATGAGGATCACGACTACACCGATTACGTCGATCAGCCGGGCCAGGAGTACCTCAACGGCCACTCCGATGTGCCCGTGGCGTTGTTGCCGCAGCGCAATCCTGGCGCCAGCGGAATTTCCGACATCCCGACCTCGCTGGCCCAAACCGCTGCCGAGGAGCCGGAGGATGAGTGGCCCGCCGATTCGATGCCGCAGCAGACGGCCGAACCCGTCCCATGGGGACAGTCGGCCGAGCCTGCGCCTTGGGCGAAGCGGATCCCACCCGAGCCCGAGACCGAGCGTGCGCCCACCGACACATCGGCGTTCTTCGCGTCGCGCGCGCAGGCCGCCAGCAACGGTGTGCCCGCGCAGCAGCCGGTGGCCGAGCCGCGGCCGCAGGCAACCAGGCAGCCCGAGCAGCCAACACCGGCCGAGCCCCCGCAGCCCGAGCCTTCCCGCCACGCCTCGCACGAGTCGTCCGAGACGGCCGGTGCGGACGATGCGATCTACCAGCGGATGCTGTCCGAATGGCTCGTCGATCCCACTGATCTGGCGAAGAGTGACGACCTGAACTGGGAATCGGTGTGGGATCATGGCTGGTCAGCAGCTGCGGCCGCGGAGGATGCGCCGGTTGAAGAGCACACCGAGGAGGGCCTGCCGGTGCGTGAGCCCGGCGCGCGTCTGGTGCCGGGTGCGGTCGATTCCGCCGCCCCCGACCGCGTGTCCAACGGCGGCCACCATTTCAACGGCGGGGCTCACAGGAGCGACGACGGCGAGGACCGGGTAGCATCGGCGGCTGAGTTCGACTCCGGTGGACACATGAATCCGCCGCGCGATCCGGACGCCGTCCGCGCAAGCATCAGCAACCATTTCGGTGGCGTGCATGCCGGTCGGTCCCATGCCAGAGAAACCAGAGGAACCGATAAAGAATGACGCCAGCGGGCTGGAGCGATGGGCCCACGCCCAAAGGGCAGGGGACGACCCGGGATTCAACACAGCCGCCACGTTCGACGCAGCGTGATTCGCTCGACTGGCTGGTCTCCAAGTTCGCCCGCGAGGTATCCGGTGTCTCGCACGCGGTCTTGGTGTCCGCGGACGGCCTGCTGATGGCCGCCAGCGAGCACATGCCGATCGAGCGGGCCGACCAACTCGCCGCGGTGGCCTCCGGGCTCGCGAGCCTGTCGACGGGCGCCGCGCAGCTGTTCGACGGCGGGTATGTGCTGCAGTCCGTCGTCGAGATGGAGAACGGCTATCTGCTGCTGATGCGTGTCGGCGACGGCTCCAACCTCGCGACGCTGGCGATCCGGAACTGCGATATCGGCCAAATCGGTTACGAGATGGCCATTTTGGTGGAACGAGTGGGCGCCATGGTCCAGTCGTCGCGACGCGCCCATCAGCACTCGTGAACCGCCTATGGACAATTGGGAAGGCGACGATACGGACGAACCGCTGCTGGTTCGGCCGTACACACTGACGGCCGGTCGCACCAATTCCCGCATCAACCTGCCGCTGGAGGCCCCTGTCGAAACAGTGGCCGCCCCAAAGAAAGCACAGCGCTGGCCGGGCAATGACGTGCGCGGCCAGATCCTGACGATGTGCGCCGACAGCCCGTCGGTCGCCGAGGTCGCCGCTGTCTTATCGTTGCCGCTCGGCGTGGCGCGTGTGCTGATCGGGGACCTCGTGACGCAAGGTTATCTGCGGGTGCACGCCACCCTCGGTGATTCCAGCACCGACGACGAACGACGCGAATTGATAGGAAGGACGCTGCGTGGCCTACGAGCGCTCTGAGAGGCGGGACGCCGCCTCGACGAAGATCGTCATCTCCGGCGGGTTCGGCGCCGGCAAGACGACGTTCGTGGGGGCGGTGTCGGAAATCATGCCGCTGCGTACCGAGGCGTTGGTGACCAACGCCTCGGAGGGGGTTGACGGCCTCGACGCCACCCCGAATAAGAACACCACCACAGTGGCCATGGACTTCGGCCGGATCACCCTTGCCGAGGATCTGGTGCTCTACCTGTTCGGCACGCCAGGACAGCGCCGGTTCTGGTTCATGTGGGACGACCTGGTGCGCGGTGCCATCGGCGCGATCATCCTCGTCGACGTGCGACGCTTGGCGGACAGCTTCGCCGCCGTCGACTTCTTTGAGGCGCGCAACCTGCCGTTCCTGATCGCCGTCAACGAATTCGACGGCGCTCCAAGGCATCCGGCTCATGCGGTACGCAAGGCGCTGTCGCTGGGCGACAACATCCCGATCATCACCGTCGACGCCCGCGACCGCCACTCGACGAAGGCCGCACTGATCGCCGTCACCGAGTACGCGCTGAACAGCCTGACGTCGCTGCGCGGCTGACCGCGTGGCAGACGACGAAACAGTCTGGGCTGAAAGGGAATTCGACGGCCACGATTTCGGCGACGAGGATCTGCGACGGCTCCGCACCGAGCGCGTCGTTTTCACAGAATGTGACTTCAGCGGCGTCGACCTGTCCGAATCAGAGCACGTAGGCTCTGCGTTCCGCAATTGCAAGTTTCGACGTGCATCCCTGTGGCACAGCACCTTCAAGCACTGCAGCTTCCTCGGTTCGGTGTTCACCGAGTGCCGGATGCGGCCGATGACGCTGGTCGAGGTGGACTTCACGTTGGCTGTGCTCGGCGGTGCGGACCTGCGCGGCGTCGACCTGTCCGACTGCCGGATGCGGGAAGCCAGCCTGGTCGAAGCCGACCTGCGCAAGGCGGTGCTTCGGCGCGCCGATCTCAGCGGTGCCAGGGTGCAGAACACCAGGCTGGACGAGGCCGACCTGCGTGGCGCCCGGGTGGATCCGACGCTGTGGACGTCCGCGGCATTGCGCGGCGCGAAGGTCGACATCGATCAGGCGATCGCATACGCCGCCGCGCACGGCCTCGACATCCACGGCGAGTAACCCGCTCGCGCAAGGAAACTCAGCCGCCCTTGAGGCGAATCTTCCACCGTACGAAGCTGGTGTAGCCGACGCAGATCGCGCCGAGCATGGCCATGTTGAACCACCACGCACCAGGGGTGTGCTTCCAATGCGAGTCTTGCGGTGTGAGCGGACCGGGGACGAGTCTGAGCAGATCGATCGTCGACGCCGTGCTGGCGAATCCCCACCGGGCAGGCGTGATCCATGACAATTGGTCGAGCGCGACGCGGCCCGTCACCGGGATCATGCCGCCCTGGAACACCAACTGCGACATGATCGCGATCACGAGCAACGGCATGATCTGCTCGTTCGACTTGGCCAGCGCCGAGAGGGCCAATCCGGTCATTGCCGCTGCCACACAGCAGCCCGCGACATCGACGTACAGCTCCAGGGTCCGGGGGGGTATCACCGCGCCACTGGTCACAGCCCCCGGGCCCCACTTCTTCCCCCACACGTTGATGCCGACGACGATCGCCGACTGCATCAACGCGAACCCGGCGAAGACGAAGACTTTGGCCAAGATATAGGCGGACGTGGACAGCCCAACCGCCTGCTCGCGCAGGAAGATCGCCCGCTCACCGATGAGGGCGCGGATCGTCAGCGCGGTACCCATGAAGATGGCGCCGACATTGAGCAGCACGAGGATCTGTCCGGGCTCGTTCGGCGCCTCGCCACCCTGTATCGCGGGAACGGGGACACCGAATCCGACGTTGCCGGGCACCGATAACGACAGCACACCCATGATGAACGGCAGGAATGCCAGGAAGATGAAGTAGCCGCGATCGGACACGATCAGCCGCATCTGGCGACGCGCGATCGTCGAGAATTGCCGCGGCAGGCTGGTTTTCGTCGGCTTGCCAAGGTCTGTGGGTTTGGCCGCGGGCGGCGGTGGCGGCGGCGGTCCGTGCTGGGCGAGGAATCTCTTGTTGGCCGCGTCCGGGTCGCCTGCGACTGAGCTGAAGATGTCGGCCCAGTTGGTGGTGCCCATCGACGGACCGATCTGGTTGGGCGGCCCGTAGAACGCGGTCTTGCCGCCTGGCGCCAGCAGCAAAACCTGGTCGCACACGTCGAGATACGTCAGCGAGTGCGTGACCACCAACACCACGCGGCCTGCGTCGGCCAGCTGGCGCAGCATCGTCATCACCTGCCGGTCCAGCGCGGGGTCCAGGCCGGATGTCGGTTCGTCGAGGATCAGCAGCGACGGACCGGTGAGCAGCTCGAGCGCGACCGAAGCGCGCTTGCGCTGTCCGCCGGAGAGCTTGTCGACGCGAGTGTCGAGATGGTTGGTCATCTCGAGTTCTTCGAGCACCTCGTTGACGACCTGTTCGCGGTCGGCCTTGTTGGTGTCGGGTGGCAGCCGCAACTCGGCGGCGTACATCAACGCCTGTCTGACGGTCAGCTGTCCGTGCACCACGTCGTCCTGCGGCACCATCCCGATTCGTGAGCGCAGCGACGCGTACTCGGCGTGGACGTCGTGGCCTTCGAACGTCACCGTGCCCGTCGTCGGGTGGGTGTAGCCGGCGACCAACCGCGCGAACGTCGACTTGCCCGCGCCCGACGGCCCGATGATGGCCGTCAGCGTGCCGGGCCGCGCTGTGATCGAGATGTTGTCCAGCAGCGTCTTGTTGCCCTCGATGACCCACGTGACGCCGTGCACGTCGAGTCCGCCGGTGCGGGTCGCGGCCTCGGTCGCAGTGCCGCGGACCAGCGTGCCACCACGGAACACCAGGTCGACATTGCCGATGGTGACGGTGTCGCCGTCGTTCAGCATCGCGGACTCGACGCGCGCACCGTTGACGAATGTGCCGTTGATGCTGCGGTTGTCCCGGATCTCGGTGCCGCCTGCGCTCGGAATCAATGTCGCGTGGTGCCGCGACGCCAGCACATCGGGGATGACGATGTCGTTGTCGGTTGCGCGTCCGATCTTCAGCGACCCGGGCGGCGCCTTGGGGGGGTTACCCGGCCGCAGGATCTTGAGCATGCTCGTCGCGAGGTTGCCTTCACTGGAACGGGGTGCAGCGGTCGGTCCCATCTGCGTGACCGATTCCAGACCGGGCGAGGAGATCGGTTGAGCCACCGGGGTCGGGTGGACAGGCGCATACGCCGACGGGCTGCTCTGATACGCCGGCGGAGCGGTCGGATGGGCCTGCGGACCCGAGGGGTATTGCTGCTGTGGGCCCGACGGATACATCGGCTGCGGGCGGGACGCGCTCGGCGGACGCGACGTTGGCGGTGGCGGGGCCGGCCAGGATGGGTTCGGCCGTGATGCGAGCGGCACCGACGTCGTCTGCGGCGGCGTGCCGACCGATCCTTGATGGCGGCCGACCTCGAACGTCAGGCCAGGACCGTCGGGATTGCCGATGTTGATGTGTTGGCCGTCGTGAATGTCGATTGCGGGCACTCGCCGCCCGTTTGCGTACATGCCGTTGAGGCTGCCGTTGTCGATTGCGACCCAGCGGCCCTGGTCGAACCGCAGCACCAAGTGGGCGCGTGAGATCAGCGGGTGGGCGATGCGGACATCGGCTCTGAGGTCGCGGCCGATCACGACATCGTTGCCTGGCGCGAAGGTGCGCGTAGAGCCGTCGTACCGAACGGTCAGCGCGGGCGGGGCTGGGCGGCTCATCGGGCCCAACTCTATCGGTACCGTCGCCGGATAGGGCGCCGGTTCGTGGGGCGCGTCAAGACGCCGGCCCGATGCCCCATCTCGCTGTGTCGGTGATCTGTCGCAACGCCGCGATCCGGTCGCCGCGCGTCGTGATGATGTGGGCGAACGCGGCGTCGACGGCCGACCCGCCGTCGCGGGCGGGGCCCCAGTACCGGCCGAGCACCACCACCCGGTCATCGTCGACCTGGAGATATTCCAGCGGATCGACGTGCATGTCGTAGACCGATGCGATGCGCGCCCATACACCGGTGATCATGTCGACCGCGCCGCGGTGCTCGCCGCCGACACCGTGCGGCATACCGGCGCTGACGGTGCCGACGAAATCGTCTGTGAGCAAAGCGAATAGGGCCTGGCCGTCGGCATGCGCCATCGCGTCATATAGTCGCTGTGCGACAGCGGCCGGGGTGGACATGAGACCTCCAATGCGAATTAGAGAGTGCTCTCTACTATAGGCTGTGGCAATGCCGCGGCCTGCCCGATTCACCCTCGATGAGCTGCTGGATGCCGCCGCGGCACTGCTGGCCGCCGACGGCCCCGCCGCGGTGACGATGTCGGCGGTGGCCCGCGCCGCCAACGCGCCCAGCGGCTCGATGTATCACCGCTTCCCAACCCGCGCCGCGCTGTGCGGCGAACTGTGGATGCGCACCGAGGAGCGTTTCCACGCCGGCGTGCGCGCCGCGCTGGCGACATCGCAGGAACCGCAGGCTCGCTGCGTCGCCGCCGCCCGGTTCACCGTGCAATGGTGCCGCGATCACCCGCTCGAGGCCCAGGTCCTCCTGACCGGTGCCGATGCGCTGGACGCAGCAGACTGGCCCGACGATCTGACCGGTCGCCGCAGGCGTCTGCACCGCGCGCTCCGCAGGGCGCTGGCAGGGATGCCCGCCGACCTGGATCGCGTCAACGCGGCGGTGATCGACATTCCGTATGCCGTCGTACGCAGACACGTGATCGCACGCCACGCCATCCCCGCGAGCGCCGATGCCATTGTCGAACAATGCGCGCGGGCACTCATACCCTCTAGTTAACTTTTCGACCTGTGCCCGGCGAGTCGCGATCGATCTCGGCCGACTTCGTGATCTGCTAAACCATGCGGTCTGTGAAGGCCACGGCATGGCGGCACGGCAAAGTGGGTCGAGCGATGATCCCGGTGTTCCTCCTGTGCGCCGCGATCATCATCACCCTGGCGATGGCAGATCTGCTGTCGAAGGCGGTGGCGGAGCCCGGAGTCTTTCAGACAGACGAACGGGGATTCATCGGTAGGGCGGCCCGATGCGACGCGCCTAGGTCGGCCGTCGCTTTCGGCCGTACAGAACAATCGCTGGTCGTGATCTGCGTCGACGGCGGCGGCCACTACGAATATCGCGGCATGCGGGTGCAGGACAGTTACGCGCTCAAGGTCCCCCGCGCCGCGATGGTGGGCGGCAAGTACGTGGCCCGCAACGCCGGATTCACCTACATCTTCTCGGCGAAGGAACTGATGATCCTCCGGGGCTGGGGATGGGTGATCCACAAGGAGCCGATGGTCGCCTTCGTCGAGCCGCGGCTGCCCACCGGGGGCTAACTGACCGGGACCTGATTCGGCGAGCCGGTCAGCACGCAGTGGGTCTTGCTGTAGATACTGAGCACGCACTGGTTGTTGTGCGTGCACACCGACTTCACCGTGTGCCGGTCGCCGTCGGCCTCAATCCGGTTGATCAGGTCGGGCTCGGCCAGCAGCGCCCGGCCCATCGCGACGAACTGGAACCCTTCCGTCATCGCCAGGTCCATCGTTTCCCGGTTGGTGATTCCGCCCAGCAGGATCAGCGGCATCGACAGCTCGGCGCGGAACAGCCTGGCTTCGTCCAGGAGGTACGCCTCGCGGTAGGGATATTCGCGGTAGAAGTTTTTGCCTCCGAGCTCCAGCGTCGTCGGCGCATCGCCACGGAAGGTGTACATCGGGTTGACGAATGAGCTACCGGCCGACAGTTCGATTGCGTCCAGCCCGCCGTCTTCCTCGAGCCATTTGGCAGTGGTCAGCGACTCTTCGACGTCGATACCGCCGCGCACGCCGTCGGCGATGTTCAGCTTGGCGGTCACCGCGATCTGCGCGCCTTCGTCGTCCACCGCGCGGCGGACGGCTCTCACCAGCTGCCGTGCGACCTTCGCCCGATTCTCCAGCGACCCGCCGAATTCGTCGTCGCGAGTGTTGATCCGCGGCGAGAGGAACGCGCTCGCCAAGTAGTTGTGACCCAAATGGATCTCGACGGCATCGAAGCCGGCCTCGATCGCGAGCCGGACTGCGGTGACGTGTTGGGCCGCTACCTCGTTGATGTCATCGCGGGTCGCCTCTTTGGTGAACTCGTTCGTGGTCGGATTCATGAACCCCACCGGTGCAAGGGCCGGAGCGTTGTTGTCGGCGGCGTTGGCCACCGGGCCCGCGTGGGCGACCTGCGCGCTCACCGCCGCGCCCTCGGCGTGGATCGCGTCGGTCAGCCGCCGCAACCCCGGAACCGCTTCGGGCCGCATCCACATCTGGTTGCCGCTGGCGCGGCCGCCGGGGGAGACCGCGCAGTAGGCGACGGTGGTCATGCCGACTCCGCCTGCGGCGGGCAACCGGTGGAACTCGATCAGGTCGTCGGTGACCAGCGCGTCGGGCGAGCGCGCCTCGAACGTCGCCGCCTTGATGATGCGGTTGCGGAGGGTCACCGGGCCGAGCTTGGCCGGGGTGAACACATTGGGCTGAGTGTTCATGGAGGTGAGCCTGCCACAATGGCTGCCGTGGGTGCGATCACATTGGACGGCAAGGCCACGCGCGACGAGATCTTCGTCGACTTGAAGGAGCGCGTTGCGCGGTTATCGAAAGCGGACCGAACACCCGGACTGGGCACGGTTCTGGTCGGCGACGACCCCGGCTCACATGCCTATGTGCGGGGCAAGCACGCCGACTGCGCGAAGGTGGGCATCAATTCGATACGCCGCGACCTTCCTGCCGACATCAGCCAGGCCAAGCTCGACGAGACCATTGACGAGCTCAACGCCAACCCCGAATGCACGGGCTACATCGTCCAACTGCCGCTGCCGAAACACCTCAACGAGAACGCCGCGCTGGAGCGCGTCGACCCCGGCAAGGACGCCGACGGGCTGCATCCGACCAACCTCGGCAGGTTGGTGCTCAACGCGCCTGCCCCGCTGCCGTGCACGCCGCGCGGCATCGTGCATTTGTTGCGCCGCTACGAGGTTGAGATCGCCGGCGCCCATGTGGTGGTGATCGGGCGTGGCGTGACCGTCGGGCGCCCGCTCGGGCTGTTGCTCACCCGGCGGTCGGAGAACGCGACAGTGACGTTGTGCCACACAGGAACTCGCGACCTTTCGACGCTGACGCGGCAGGCCGACATCATCGTCGCGGCAGCGGGCGTGCAGCACCTGGTGACGGCGGACATGGTGCGCCCAGGTGCTGCCGTGGTGGATGTGGGTGTCGCTCGTGACGCGGACGGGAAGTTGGTCGGCGATGTGCACCCCGACGTGTGGGAGGTCGCGGGTCACGTGTCGCCGAACCCAGGTGGCGTCGGCCCGCTGACCCGGGCGTTCCTGCTGACCAACGTCGTCGAACTCGCGGAAGCGCTCGCCCGCGCGTGACAGCGACGAGCGCTTGCGCGAGGAGCCAATGACCCTGAAGGAGTTCGCCCGCAAGGTGTTTGGCGGGCAGTGGCCGATCCTGCTGGTCGGCATGATCATCGTCGCGGCGTTCGGGTTGGTGATCGCGGGTTACTGGCGACGCGGTGCGCTGGTGCTCGGCATCGGTGTCGGCGTCGCGGCGGCGCTTCGATTGACGCTCACCGATGATCGCGCGGGCCTGCTCGCGGTGCGCAGCAGAACCATCGACTTCGTCACGACCGCCACGGTCAGCGCGGCCATGCTGTACGTCGCATGGACGATCGACCCGCTGGGCACCAGCTAGGCCAATTTCAACGCGGCGGCGACGATCGGCTTGGCCCACTCGGGCGTCGACGACAGATCGGGCGGGCCGACGATCTCGCCGCGGTCGAGATGCAACACCAGCACGGGCAGTGGTGCAATCCCCGCGGCGGGGTCGGCGTCGGCAGAGTTGTCGTAGACACGCAGGTCGGTCAGATGCGGCAGCAGCTGCACCAGATTCAGCCTGCTGTGCCGCCAGCGGCGCCGGATGCTGGACTCCGGGATGTCGTGGCCGCCTGCGCGCACGCGATTGCGCACGCGCTCGATGTGCAGGTCGGCACTAGCCAGCCCGACAAACCAGATGCGCACCTCGAAGCCCTGCGATGCCGCCTCGGTTATCAGTCGCGGCATGGTGCTTCCGCCGAGCGTGGTCTCAAATGCGAAGTCCTTGCGCTCCAGGATCGCCCGCTCGAGCAGCCGTCTGCCCTGCTGCCAGGCCGCGGCGTTGGCCCGCACCTGGTCGAGACCGGGGTTCGCCGCGATCAGATCCCGCGCCGCCTCGTCGGGGTTGAAGTAGTCGCCGCCGGACGCCCGGACCATTGCGCCGCCAATGCTGCTCTTGCCCGCACCGTTGATCCCGGCGAGTACGTAAAGGCGTGGAGGTTGGGCCTTGCGCGCCATGCGGAGACCGGGCTAGCGCTTGGCCGCCTTGACCGCGGCGCGGCCGAGTTGCTCCGGCGTAGCGTCGAATGCTGATGCCGTCGCGCTCTTCGATCGCGGCGTCTGCATGCGTTCCAGCAGTTCGTCGAATTGGCCGGACAGGTCGTCCAGTGCGGGAGTGCTGGCCTTGGTCAGCGCCTCGAACTCCGCATAGGACAGCAAAACCGCCTTCGGGGTGTTGTGTTTGGTGATCGCGACCGCGCCTCCGAGCGCGGCCTGCTCGAAGATCGAGCCGAACTCGTTCTTGAAGCGCGTGGCCGCGACGGTCGGGACGTCGATCAGCTCGCCTTCGCTGTTACGAAAGGTCAGTGTGGCCATAACGGACATTCTAGCCATTCCATCCGAAATCGACATTTTCAGAGTTATCCACAGTTGCGATTTCATCCACAGGCTGGCCCACCGCACCCCCCGCAGCACCGGCCGATACGCCGGCAGTTGCCACTGGCCTGAAGATGCCGCGGCGCAAACACACCCGCGAGTACAACCTCCAACGAGGCATCGAAGCCGAACACAAACTCAACAACGACTACCTCGCCGAACGCAACCGGCCACCACCCTTCTGACGGGCTGAATATTGCACACCAGGCAATCTTGCCCGCCGTGCAACTTTCATTTACTTTGGTCTACGTGACCGAAACACTGGGACTTCGAGAGCGTAAGAAGCTCGGCACCCGCTGGGCGCTCAGCGACGCCGCGTTGGAACTGGCGTTGGAGCGGGGGCTGGAGAACGTCACTCGCGAAGACATCGCCAACAGGGCAGGCGTATCGCTGCGGACGTTCAACAACTACTTCGCGGGCAAGTACGAGGCGGTCGCATTCCGCCAGGTCGATCGAACGCGACAGAGCCTCGCGGCCTTCCGCGAGCGACCCGCCGACGAGCCGCTGTGGTCGGCGATCACCGAGGCGATGCTTCAACCGCTGGAAGCCGAGGGCGCCGCGGACATCCGGCCGACCCCCGGCGAGCTGACTGTGATCCGGGAGCTCCTGTCCGCCCGGGATCTGCGCGCCGCGCTAACCAGGGACCTATTCGACGACTGGGTCGATGCGATCGCGGAACGCACCGGGACCGATCCGGCTCGCGATATGTACCCGCGATTGGTCACCGCGGTCGTCAGGGCGGTCGGTGAAACGGCAATGGAGGCCTACTCCTATGCCGATCCACCGGTTGCCTATACCGAACTCCTACGTCGCGGCTTTGCCGAGGTCGCGGCCGGATTACCCGAAAGGTGATACCGATGTCCGAAACCCAAGTCCCCGTTGTTATCTCAGGTGCAGGCCCCAATGGACTCATGCTGGCGCGCGAGCTCGCGCTTGCAGGTTTGCGGCCCGTGGTCCTCGAGCGACTGCCCGCGCCAAGCGACGAACCGAAGGCCAACGGCATGGTCGGCCAGGTGGTTCGACAACTGGATCTGCGTGGGCTCTACCAGAGGTTCACCGGATCGGACGAACCCCCGCATCCGGCGTACCAATGGATATTCAGTGGAATGTCTGTGCCGCTCTTCGGCGTTCCCGACAACCCGATGTATGCGCTGATGATGGCGCAGCCGAAGCTTGTCCGGCTGCTTGACGAACAGGCACGCGAACTCGGTGTCGAGATCCGCTGGGGCCATGAGCTGACGGGCGTCCAGACGCGCGACGACGGCGCCACCGTCGACGTGTCGGGACCGGATGGGACTTACACGCTGGAGACGACGTACCTCGTTGGCGCCGACGGTGGCCGCAGTATCGTTCGCAAGCTGGCGGGGATCGACTTTCCGGGCCACACGTCCAACACGATCGCCCGAATCGCTCACGTGCGAGTGCCGGACGAAATGCGCGACCCCAACGGCGGCATCGATGTGCCGGGGCTGGGCCCACTTCCCTTCGGACACAACCGACTCGACAACGGCGGATTCATCTACGCCGAGTTCGAGCGTGACCGGTCGATGGTCGGAACCATCGAGTTCGACGAGCACGGCGATGATTTGGAGCCGATGACACTCGACGAGCTCCGGGACAGCGCGCGTCGGGTGCTCGGCGTTGAACTGCCCGTCGAGCCGCCACCTGGTCCAGGGCCACATGCATTGCGCCGCATCGCCGGGCAGAACACCCGGCAGGCCGATCGCTATCGCGCGGGAAACATCTTCCTGGTCGGCGATTCCGCCCACGTGCATTCCGCGATGGGCGGTCCCGGGCTGAACTTGGGAATGCAGGACGCGGTGAACCTCGGGTGGAAGCTGGCGGGCGCCGTCAACGGCTGGGCGCCTGAGGGACTACTCGACACCTACCAGTCAGAGCGGTATCCCGTCGGCGAGCGGGTGATGATGCACTCCATGTCCCAGACCGCCCTGTTCGGCCCGGGACCCGAGATCGCCGCGCTGCGAAAACTTTTCAATGAGCTACTCCAGCAACCGAGCGTCGCCGAACACATGGCACACCTCCTCGCGGGCTCCGACGTCCGCTACGACGTTGGCAGCGACCATCCGCTCGCGGGGCGGCTCGTACCCGACGTGACGCTCGATGATGGGCGACGGGTCGCCGAAATGCTGCACGACGGTCGTCCGGTGCTACTCGACTTGTCAGGGGGACACGTGGGCGAAGCCGCTGGCGGCTGGGCCGACCGCGTCGACGTGATGGCCGGCGCAACCGCCGGTCTCGAGGCCTGCGCGCTGTTGATCCGACCCGACGGATATATCGCCTGGGCCGCAGACACTTTCGAGACCGACGACGAGTCCGGGTTGCATGCCGCGCTGCAGAGATGGTTCGGTGTCAGCCTCGCAGAGCGCGGCGCAGCACGCCTGGATGGCGGGCTATCTTCGGCCCCAGTAGCAGAGCGAACAGCGTGATGGCCAGCCACGGCCGCAGGTGGGGACGGATCCGCACGATCAAACCGGCATCGTTGAGTTCGAGCACCATTGCATCGGTGATCGTGACACCCGCGATCCGCGCGTAGCTGACGGCCACGCGGGTTGTGCCATCGCCGATGACCTCGCGCCAGGTGAGGTCGGACAGCCCGCTGTAGACGGCGCCCAGCAGCACGCGGAGATCGTCACGGCCCCGGAACACCATGCGCCCGGACAGCGGCGACAGCAGCTCCGCATCGGGTGCCAGCGTGCTGACGATGCCGTCGACATCGTTGGTCCTGGTCGCATCGCAGAACACGGCAACCGCGTCCTTCGTCTCCGCCGCAGTCATGGAGTCCACCTTATCCAGGTCAATTGCAAAAAACAATGGACTATTGTGGGACCGTGCCAAAGCAGCAATTCGCGGACATTTCGTGCTCGATCGCCCGCGCAGTCGACGTGATCGGTCAGCGGTGGACGCCGCTGATCGTTCGCGATCTCTTCGCGGGGATGACGAGGTTCGAGGACATCCGTCGCGACCTCGGGATCGCGTCCAACATCCTGGCCGCGCGACTCGACGACCTCGAGCGCCACGGCGTCGTCGAACGGCGTCAGTACCAGAGCACGCCTGCGCGCCATGAATATCTGCTCACCGAAAAGGGCAGGGACCTCTATCCCATCGTCGCGACGTTGCTCGCGTGGGGCGACAAGTGGCGGTCCGCACCCGACGGGCCACCGGCGCTGACCGTGCACACCGACTGCGGCCAGGTCACGACCGCCAAGACGGTGTGCGCCGAATGTGGTGGAGAACTCAACGCAGGCAACGTAATCCCCGCGCGGGGCCCCGGTGCCAAGCCGGGGCCGGGCACTGCGCTCATCGGCGACTACATCACACATTAGGCCGCCGATACGTCCGGCTGGGCGTTACAGTCCCGACGTGACCGACTCCGATACCCATAGCGAAGCCCTCAAGGCGGTCGTCCGCCGCAACACCGAACAAGTCCAGGGGCAGGGCGATTTCGCTCTGTTCGACGAACTGTTCGCCGACGACTTCGTCGACCACACGCCCCAGCCCGGCACCACCGCGGACAAGGCAGGCGTTCGCGTCCTCTACAACCGGCTGCGCGACGCGTTTCCCGACTTCCGGCCCGAGATCCATTGGCAAACCGTCGATGGCGACATCGTCACCACCTACAAGACCTACCACGGCACCCAGCGTGGCGACTTTCTCGGCATCGCCCCCACCGGCAAGGCCATCCAATTCGAAACGGTCGACGCGATGCGGGTCCGCGACGGCAAGATCACCGACCACTGGGGAGTCGCCAATCTGTACTCCGTGCTGCAACAACTCGGACAGCTACCGTCCGGTTGAGGCGCGCGCCGTGCCACCTGACGCATCGACGACCAAGGCCAAGCTGCTCGACAGCGCGGCGCGGGCATTCGCGCGCGACGGGGTCTTCAACGCCTCCCTGATCGACATCACCCGGCAAGCCGGTCAGCGAAACAGGGCAGCGCTGCGATACCACTTCGGTTCACGCGACGGCATCCTCTGCGCCGTCATCGACCGGCACGCGCCATTCCTGGCACGTCGCGAAGGTGAACTTCTCGAACTCGCCAGGCACACCACCGACCTCGAACCCGTCGTCGAGGCTCTCGTGCGGCCCGCCGCCGAGCTTGCCGACAGCGGTTGGCGAGGGCGTTGTTGCCTGCTGATCATCGCCGAACTGACCGGGGAAGACCGGGCGCAGTACAGCCGGGAACTGCAGGAGGTGGTCGCTCGCACCGGCGGCGACGAGGTGTTCGCGTTGCTCACCGAGCGGACCGGCTTCCTGACGGATGCTCTTCGCACAGAACGTTTCGCGCTGATGGTCATGTTCATCCTGCGGGCCATCGCCGACCGCGCGCGGCTACTGGAGCGGCGAACGCGCCACGGTCGTCCACAGCTCGACCACGAGCCGTTCGTACGGAACCTCGTGGCGATGGCGACGGCCGCCATGGCCGCGCCCGGTGCCCGTTGACATAAGCACCACTGCTTATTACTGTGACCGCTGCGTGCATCGGTGCACTCAACGGCGGGAGGTCCACGGTTGAAGGCCCTCCAAGTCGTACGTCATGGCGATCCATCCGAAGCGCTTGAAGTTCAAGATGTTCCGGCTCCCGACGCGGGTCCAGGCGAGGTGCAAATAGCCGTCTCCGCCGCGTCACTCAACTTCGGCGACATCGCCAGGTGCCGGGGCACGGTGGCGAGCGTCATGGGGCAAATTCCCTTCACCCTTGGCATGGATGTCTGCGGTGTCGTCGACGCGGCGGGCGAAGGGGCGAGCGAATGGGTGGGCCGTCGGGTGGTGGCCATGACGAAGCAATCCCTCGGCGGTATTGCCGAGTATTCGATCGCGCCGGTGACCGCTACCTTCGACGCCCCTTCCAACCTTGATGACGTCGGCGCCGCCGCGTTCACGCTGCCGTTCCACGTGGGTTATCTGGCACTGCACAGGCGCGCACGGCTGGCCGCGGGGGAGACCTTGCTGGTCGTCGGAGGGGCAAGCGCGGTCGGGACGGCGGTCGTCCAACTCGGAATCGCAGCGGGCGCCAACGTCATCGCGGTGGTAGGTGGGCCCGAAAAGGCGCGCCTGTGTGAGGAACTCGGCGCCTCCGCCATCGATCGCACTTCTGCCGACCTCTTCGACGAGGTGAATGCGCGCACCGACGGCCGCGGCGCCGACGTGGCCGTGGACCTGGTCGGCGGTGACCAGACCGAAGTCATCTGGACGTGCATGGCCAGGGAAGGCCGTTATCTTCCGGTCGGTTTCAACGACGATCCGCAGTCGGGCGTGACGGGTCGCCCGCTGCGGAAGGTGTCCACGGGCAACATTTCAGTGCTTGGGGTGATCCTTGGGTACGGCGAACTGCCCGTCGACTTCCGCCGGTTCGGGCTCAACATGTTTCCCGCGGAAGTCGGTCGCGACGTCCACAGCGCACTGCTCGAACTGCTGGCCTCCGGCGCGATCCGCCCCGTGATCGGCCGTCAGATCGCGATGGAGGAAGTAGCAGACGCACTACAGGATCACGAGCAGCGGCGAACCTCGGGTCGAACAGTCGTCGCGATATGAACGTCGACGACGTGATGTCGGCCGCGGTCGAAGCCGCGGGTACCGACGACTTCGGGCCTGACACCTTCGTCGAAGGCTTATCCGTCCTCTGTGCGTCCGCCGACGGCGAGGCGCAGCTGAATGAGATCGGCCGTTTTGCCTTGGAGCAGAACATCATCGGCGGTCTGGTGAATCGGCTGAAGATCACGGATTGGGTTCGGCAGCACCCGGACGTCGTGCTGGAGCGCATCGAGGCACCGTTGATCGTGGTGGGCATGTTCAGGGCGGGGACGACGTTCCTGAGCCAACTGCTCGATCAGGATCCCGGCAACCGGGCGCTGCTGCGGTGGGAAGCCTCCGACAGCGTCCCGCCTCCGTCCCCCCAGAACTTCCGCTCCGGCCCGCGCGTCGACGCCGCCAATGCCGCCATCGACATGCTCGAATCGCTCAACCCGCAGATGAAGATCGTTCACCACGAGGATGCCGAAGGCCCGACGGAGTGCATCACGCTGCTGGGTCAGGATTTCAAGAGCCTTACCTGGGAGGCGATCGCGAATGTGCCTTCCTACAGTGAATGGCTGCTCGGGGCCGACTATCGTTCGGCGTACCGCTACCACCGCACCGTGTTGCAAGTGCTCCAGAGTGCAGGCGTGCGCGGCGCGTGGACGTTGAAGAGTCCCAACCACGCGTTGGCCCTTGACGCATTGACGGCCGAATATCCGGATGCGCGCCTGGTACTGCTGCACCGTGATCCGACGGTGTTGTGCGCATCGGCTTGCAGCCTCATCTCAACGCTCACAGGCACTTTCAGCGACGCCGATCAGACCGCCTACATCGCCGAACATTGGACACAGATGCTGGCCGAATCCGTCGACCGGACAGAGGCGTTTCAGCTCGCACATCCCGGGCACGAGATCATCGACGTGCACTACGCCGATCTCGTCGGGGATCCGTTGCGCACGATCGAGACGATCTACGCATCCTGCGACAGGGAATTCGACAACCGGGCACGAAACGCCGTCGCCGCATGTGTCGGCGCAAACCCCAAGGGTCAATTCGGCACGCACGGATACCGCCTTGAGGATTTCGGTCTCCACGCCGACGCGCTCCGAGAGCGCTTCGCGCCCTACGTCGAGCGTTACGGAATCCCAGCCGAGGCCAGCGCCGCCAGCACGCACTAGGTGTCTCAGGCCAGCTTCGCCCTGATACCCAACGTGACGTACGGCAGCGCCAGACCGTTGCTGTTGGCCAACGCGGGATGGGTGGCCAGCAGGTTGCGCACCCGATCCAGTGTCTGGGTGCGCACCTTCTCCGGCGAGGTGATGCAGTAACTGCGCGACGCGACGAGGTCGATAAGCGCTTGCGGCGTCAGGTAACTCGTCCACTCGACCTTATTGCGCTGCACGTCGGTGAACGATTGAGGCAGCGTTGTCTTCTCGTCGAACCGGGCGTCCTCGTGGCCGATGATGCGCCCGAGGTCCTTCACCCAGCCCAGCCGCTCGTCGCGGGCATTCCACACCAGGCCCAGCCGGCCGCCTGGCCGCAACACCCGCGCCACCTCCTTGACCGCGCGCTCGGTGTCGAACCAATGCCAGGCCTGCGCTACCAGCACCGCGTCGACGCTGTCGTCTGGCAGCGGAATCTCCTCCGCGGAACCCAGCAGCGCCGGAGTGTCGGGAAGCGAATTGCTAAGCAGCTCAAGCATTTCCGGAATCGGGTCGACTGCAAACACATTCAGGCCGCGTTCAACCAGCCGCGTCGTCAGCTTGCCGGTGCCCGCGCCGAGATCGAGCACGTCGGAGGCGTCCGGCGGCAGCAGCCAGTCGATCGCTTCTGGGGGATAGGACGGCCTGCCCCGCTCGTATGCCGCGGCTTCCGCGCCGAACGACAGTGAACGCTGCTGTCGCGACTGTGTTGGACGCTCTTCGCCCGAGTGGCCCATCGCCGTCACCTTTGCGCCAACTCCAACGCCTCTCGGATCAACTTGCCGACGGCCTCGGTCTCCAGGAGGAAGCCGTCGTGACCGTAGATGGAGTCGACCACCTTGAGCTCAGTACAACCAGGAAGCAACTCGGCTAATTCCTCCTGCAGCCGCAGCGGGTACAGCCGGTCGGAGGTGATGCCGCCGACGACCGTCGGGACGGGGCAGCCGCGCAGCGCCGCCTCAACGCCGCCGCGCCCGCGGCCCACGTCGTGGCTTGACAGCGCTTCGGTCAGCGCCACATACGTGCCTGCGTCGAAGCGGGCCAGCAGTTTGCGTCCCTGATACTCCAGATAGCTCTGCACGGCGTAACGCCCGCCCGTCGCCGGGTCCTCGGCGCCTTGGGGATCGTTGCCGAAACGGTTGTCCAGCTCGACCTCGCCCCGATACGTCAGATGCGCGAAACGTCGTGCGATCGCCATGCCGAGGTCCGGCGAACGGCCGGTGCCGTAGTAGTCACCGTTGCACCAGTCAGGGTCGAACTTGATCGCCGCGACCTGCGTGCTCTGGGTGCCGATCTGGTCGGCGGTTGCGCGTGCCCCGACCGCGAGCACCAGCGCCGACCGCACCGCGTCGGGATGGCTGACGATCCACTCCAGCGCCCGCGCGCCGCCCATGGAGCCGCCGACCACCGCGGCTACCTCGGTGATACCCAGCGCGCCGAGCGCGGCGACATCGGCCTCGACCTGGTCACGCACGGATGCGAGCGGAAACCGTGAACCCCACGGCTTTCCGTCCGGCGCAAGCGAACTCGGACCCGTCGAGCCGCGGAAGCCGCCAAGTACGTTCGTGGCGATCGCACACCAACGGTCAGTGTCGATCGGCGCGCCGGGGCCAGCGACGCCTTCCCACCAGCCCTCTGTCTCGTCGCCAGGACCCACAGGGCCGGTGATGTGCGAGTCACCGGTGAGAGCGTGCAGCACGACCACCACGTTGTCGCGGTTGGGCGACAGTTCGCCCCACCGCTGCACCGCGATCGTCACGTCGTCGACGACGGCGCCGTTCTCCAATGTCAATGAGCCGATGTCGACGAGGCCGACTTCACCCTCGGCGGGCAGTGTCGCAGTTCGCACGTCGAAGACCGTCATCAGTACGCCGCCGCGGTGTTCGGGTCCGTCGCTCCCGCCGCACTGAACGGCTTGGCGGCGGTGAACCCTTGGTCCAGGTCGGCCAGGATGTCGTCGATACCCTCGATGCCGACCGCGAGCCGCACCAGGCCGGGTGTCACGCCGGTGGCGAGCTGCTCCTCCGGGGTGAGCTGAGCGTGCGTCGTCGACGCCGGATGGATCACCAGCGACCGCACGTCGCCGATGTTGGCGACATGGCTGTGCAACGTCAGCGCGTTGACGAACGCCTTGCCCGCATCGATACCGCCTGCCAACTCGAAGGCGAGCACCGCACCGGTTCCCTTGGGGGCCAGCTTCTTTCCCAGCTCGTACCACGGTGAGGTGGGCAGGCCCGCGTAGTTCACCGACACCACGTCGGGGTGCCCGGCCAGGTACTCGGCGACCTTCTGCGCGTTGGCCACATGGCGCTCAACGCGCAGGCTGAGCGTTTCTAGTCCCTGAGCGACCAGGAAGGCGTTGAACGGTGAGGCGGCCGAGCCGAGATCGCGCAGCAGTTGTACACGCGCCTTCAACGCGTACGCGGGCGGTCCGAGCTCGGCGAACACCACACCGTGGTAGCTCGGGTCTCCGGTGGTGAAGCCGGGGAATTTGCCGTTGGTCCAGTCGAAGGTGCCGCCGTCGACGATTACCCCTGCGATCGCCGCGCCGTGTCCGCCGAGGTACTTCGTTGCCGAGTGCACGACGATGTCCGCGCCGTGGGCCAGCGGCTGAATCAGGTACGGGGTGGCGACCGTGTTGTCGACGATCAACGGCACCCCGGCGTCGTGCGCGACGGCAGCCACGTTGGGGATGTCGAGGATGTCGTTCTGCGGGTTGGAGATGGTCTCGGCGAAGAAGGCCTTGGTGTTGGGCTGCACGGCCGCGCGCCAGGAGTCGAGGTCGTCGGGGTTCTCCACGAAGCTGACCTCGATGCCGATCTTGGGCAGCGTGTAGTGGAACAGGTTGTAGGTGCCGCCGTAGAGCCTCGGGCTCGACACGATGTGGTCGCCCGCGTTGGCGAGGTTGAGAATCGCGAAGTGCTCGGCGGCCTGACCGGACGCCAGGAACAGGGCCGCGACGCCGCCCTCGAGCGCCGCGATGCGCTGCTCGACGACGTCCTGGGTCGGGTTCATGATCCGGGTGTAGATGTTGCCGGGCTCCGCAAGGCCGAACAGCGCCGCGGCGTGCTCGGTGCTGTTGAACGTGTAGGACGTGGTCTGGTAGATCGGCAGTGCCCGCGCATTGGTGGCGATGTCGGGGGTCTGGCCCGCGTGGACCTGTTTCGTCTCGAACGACCAACGTGCGGTGGGGTCTTCTGGCGTGCCCATGGAGGCCCTCCATCTGTGTGTCAGGGGGCCCGTCATAACGGACCCGCGCTTGCCGGTAGCCGCTTGTGGCTACTCAACCTGGTCATCACCCGGGGCACCCCACCGCGGTTGGAGGGTTGCCGGCCAGCAAGCCGGGGCTAAGCGCTGGCACTCATGACCGAGGAGAAGAATATCGCATGTCGCTGACTGGGTGCCAGCGGCGTGTTTTGTCCTCAGTCGGTCGCGCTGATCGTGGCCGCGTCGACGGGGCGCGGACAGCGGGAGAAATTCCCCATATTCTCGGTAGAGAAGCTACTGGTCAGTAGGCAAAGCTGACCGTTCGCAGCCCTGACTCTGCTTGTACTCTGGCCCGCGAATAGCGCGAGGAATGACTAACGGGAGACCACCACATGAGCGCCGAGCAGCCGACCATCATTTACACGCTGACAGACGAAGCGCCGCTGCTTGCGACCTACGCCTTTCTGCCGATCATTCGGACCTTCACCGAGCCGGCAGGAATCAACGTCGAAACCAGTGACATCTCGGTGGCCGCGCGCATCCTTGCCGAGTTCTCCGATGTCCTGACAGACGAGCAGCGCGTGCCCGACAACCTGGCCGAGCTCGGCGAGCTGACGCACGAGCCCGCGACCAACATCATCAAGCTGCCGAACATCAGTGCTTCGGTGCCGCAGCTGGTGGCCGCCGTCAAGGAGCTGCAGGAGAAGGGCTACGCGATTCCGGATTATCCGGTGCATCCGCAGACCGACGAAGAGAAGGCGCTCAAGGAGCGCTACGGCAAGGTACTGGGCAGCGCCGTGAATCCCATACTGCGCGAAGGTAATTCGGACCGTCGCGCGCCCAAGGCGGTCAAGGAATACGCGCGCAAGCATCCGCACAGCATGGGCGAGTGGTCCCAGGCGTCGCGCACCCATGTGGCGACCATGAAGGGCGGCGACTTCTACCACGGTGAGAAGTCGATCACCCTGGACCGGGACCGCGTCGTGCGGATGGAGCTCAAGACCAAGCGCGGCGCGACCATCGTGCTCAAGCCGGAGACATCGTTGGACGACGGCGACGTCATCGAGAGCATGTTCATGAGCAAGAACGCCCTCGTTGAGTTCTACGAGCAGCAAATCGAGGACGCATACAAGACCGGGGTGATGTTCTCGCTGCACGTCAAGGCGACGATGATGAAGGTCAGCCATCCCATCGTCTTCGGCCACTGTGTGAAGGTCTTCTACAGGGACGCATTCGCCAAGCACCAGGCGGTGCTCGACGAACTGGGTGTCAACGTCAACAACGGAATGGTCGACCTCTACAACAAGATCGAGGCGCTTCCCTCGTTCCAGCGTGAGGAGATCATCAAAGACATCCACGACGTCCACGAGCACCGTCCCGAGCTGGCGATGGTGGATTCGGCCAAGGGGATCACCAATTTCCACTCGCCAAGCGACGTGATCGTCGACGCCTCGATGCCCGCGATGATCCGCGCTCGGCGGCAAGATGTACGGCGCCGACGGACGGACCAAGGACACCAAGGCGGTCAACCCCGAGTCCACGTTCTCGCGGATCTACCAGGAGATGATCAACTGGTGTAAGACCAACGGCCAGTTCGACCCGACGACCATGGGCACCGTTCCGAATGTCGGCCTGATGGCGCAGAAGGCCGAGGAATACGGCAGCCACGACAAGACCTTCGAGATCCCCGAGGACGGTGTGGCCAACATCGTCGATGTCGCCACCGGCGAGGTGCTGCTATCGCAGAACGTCGAGGAGGGCGACATCTGGCGCATGCCCGTCGTCAAGGACGCCGCAATCCGCGACTGGGTCAAGCTGGCCGTCACCCGTGCGCGCGAATCCGGTATGACGGTGGTGTTCTGGCTGGACACCGAACGGCCGCACGAGGACGAGCTGCGCAAGAAGGTCAAGGCGTACCTGCAGGACCACGACACCGAGGGCCTGCGACATCCAGATCATGCCGCAGGTGTGGGCCATGCGGTACACGATCGAGCGCGCGATGCGCGGGCAGGACACCATCGCCGCGACCGGCAACATCCTGCGCGACTACCTCACCGACCTGTTCCCGATCCTGGAGCTGGGCACCAGCGCCAAGATGCTGTCCATCGTGCCGTTGATGGCAGGCGGCGGCATGTACGAAACCGGCGCGGGCGGCTCGGCGCCCAAGCACGTTCACCAGCTGGTGGAGGAGAACCACCTGCGCTGGGATTCGCTCGGCGAGTTCCTGGCGCTTGGGCGCCTGCTTCGAGGACCTTGGCAACAAGACCGACAACAAGCGGGCCAAGCTTCTTGGCCAAGACGCTGGACGCGGCGATCGGAAAGCTGTTGGACAACAACAAGAGCCCGTCGCGCAAGACCGGCGAGCTCGACAACCGCGGCAGCCAGTTCTACCTCGCCATGTACTGGGCGCAGGAACTCGCCGCGCAGTCCGAGGACAAGGAACTGGCCGACCACTTCGCGCCGCTGGCCAAGACGCTTGGCCGACAACGAGGACGCCATCGTCGTCCGAACTCGCCGAGGTGCAGGGCGAATCCGTCGACATCGGTGGCTACTACTACCCGGACCGCGAGAAGACCACGGCGGTGATGCGTCCCAGCAAGACGTTCAACGAGGCGCTGGAGGCGTCAACGGCTGAGGCACGAGCTCCGAATGTCCAAGATCAAGGTCGAAGGCACGGTCGTAGAACTCGACGGCGACGAGATGACTCGCATCATCTGGAAGCTGATCAAGGAGACGCTGATCCTCCCGTACCTCGACGTCGACCTGGAGTACTACGACCTCGGCATCGAGCACCGCGACGAGACCGACGACCAGGTCACCGTCGACGCGGCCAACGCCATCAAGAAGCACAGCGTCGGCGTCAAGTGCGCGACGATCACGCCCGACGAGGCGCGCGTCAAGGAGTTCGGCCTCAAGCAGATGTGGCTGTCGCCCAACGGCACCATCCGAAACATCCTGGGCGGCACTATCTTCCGCGCGCCGATCGTCATCAAGAACGTGCCGCGACTGGTTCCTGGCTGGACCAAGCCGATCATCATCGGCCGTCACGCTTTCGGTGACCAGTACCGCGCCGACAACTTCAAGGTCGACAGGCCCGGCACCTTCACCGTCACCTTCACCCCGGACGACGGCAGCGAGCCGATCGTGCACGACGTCGTCAAGATCCCCGACGGCGGCGGCGTCATGATGGGTATGTACAACTTCAAGAAGTCGATCCAGGACTTCGCCCGCTCGTCGTTCAATTACGGTCTGCAACAGAACTATCCGGTCTACCTGTCGACGAAGAACACCATCCTCAAGGGTTACGACGGGATGTTCAAGGACGAGTTCCAGCGCATCTTCGACGAGGAGTCTCCAACGAGTTCGACGCCAAGGGACTGACCTACGAGCACCGGCTGATCGACGACATGGTCGCCTCCTGCCTGAAGTGGGAGGGCGGCTACGTGTGGGCGTGCAAGAACTACGACGGCGACGTTCAGTCGGACACCGTCGCGCAGGGTTACGGCTCACTGGGGCTGATGACCTCGGTGCTGATGACTCCGGACGGCAAGACCGTCGAGGCAGAGGCCGCGCATGGCACCGTCACTCGCCACTACCGCCAGCACCAGGCGGGCAAGCCCACCTCCACGAACCCGATCGCCTCGATCTTCGCGTGGACACGCGGGCTGGAGCATCGCGGCAAGCTCGACAACACCCCCGACGTGATCGAGTTCGCGAACACGTTGGAGGACAGTCGTCATCGGCACGGTCGAGGGCGGTCAGATGACCAAGGACCTGGCGATGCTCATCGGCGATCACCAGCCGTATCAGACCAGCGAGGAATTCCTCCACACGATCGCGGCCAACTTCAAGACGTCGCTCGACACGCTTTAGCCGATGGCCTTGTGCGGCGGCTGCGCTGCGTGGCGGTCCACGAAGTCGACGATCAGGCTCGGCGACCCGGCCGTGGGGCCTCGAACATCGGGATGTGCCCGACGCCGTCGAGATGGGTGATCTGCGTGTCCTTCGGCAGCTGCGTGGTGAAGTGGCGGGTGAACCGCGGATGCGGGCAGCACCCGGTCCTTCTCGCAGATGCACCAGGTGCGTCGGCGCGCTGCCGTCGGCCATCTCCAGCAGGCCGGGCATCGTCAGCGACTTGAGCAGCAGCTGGTAGTAGGCCGGGCAGTGCGAGACGTCGTCGATGATCTCGCGCAGATCCTCGTCGCTCAGGCTGTCGGCGGTGGCGCTGACGGGCAGGTAGGCCAGCTTGCGGCTGAGCGGCAGGCGCAGCACCCGGGGGCCGAGCGCCAGCGTCAGCAGCCACAGCGGCATACCCGCGAGGAATTTGCCGACGATCTCGAACTTCACTGGGGTGAACTGTCGCCAGCCGCCTGCCGGTGCGATACCGGTCAGTGTGCGGGCGCGGCCGCGGCGCTCCAGTTCGAAGGCAATCCAGCCGCCGAGCGAGTTGCCGACGATGTGTGCGGTTTCCCAGCCCAGCGCGTCCATCCGGCGTTCGACGTCGTCGGCCAGCGCGCCTGAGCTCAGGAAGAACGAGCCGCGACGTCCGCCGTTATGGCCGAGCATGGTCGGCGCGAATACCTCGTAGCGGCCGGTCTCAGCTATCAGCGGTGCAACCCGTTTCCACACGTTCTGAGACATCATGAACGGATGTAGCAAAAGGATCGGCTCGCCGGAACCCAGGTGTATCGGTGCGCGCTCGGTCATCTGCCCGACACTAAAGGTGATACCGGCGGTACCGCAAGCTCGCCGGTTTTGCGCCGAACGTTCCTTACCGCACGAAGAATCGCCGCCCAAATTTCGAGCGGTAACAACGTTCGGCAGGGTCGGATACGGTCTGCCCCGTGATCGTGTCCACCATCAACGTCAACGGCATCCGCGCCGCGATCAAACAGCGGTCGCCGGAGAACCTGGGGCTGCTGCCGTGGTTGGACGCGACGACGGCCGATGTGGTGTGTCTGCAGGAGACGCGGGCCGACGACGAGCAGCTGGCAGGAGCGCTTGCACCCGCGCTGTCCGACGGCTGGCATCTGGCGTCAGCGGCTGGGGATGTCAAGGGCCGCAACGGCGTTGCGGTGCTGAGCCGCCATCCGATCAAGTCGGTGAAAGACCTGGGTGCCGACGAGTTCGCCCTTCACGGCCGCTACGTCGAGGTCGATATCGACGGGCTGACGGTTGCGAGCGTCTACGTGCAGACCGGCGAGGCGGGCACCGACCGTCAGCGGGAAAAGGAGCGCTTCATGTCAGCACTTGCGCACCGGATGGCGACGCTGACGGACCGTGACGCCGTCGTCTGCGGGGACTGGAACGTCGCGCACACCGAGAATGACATCAAGAACTGGCGGGGCAACGTCATGAAGTCCGGATTTCTGCCCGCCGAACGGCAGTGGCTCACCGACCTGCTGTCCTCAGGCTGGGTCGACGTGGTGCGGGCGCTGCACCCCGATGTCGCGGGCCCGTACTCGTGGTGGTCATGGCGGGGGAGGGCATTCGACAACGACGCAGGCTGGCGCATCGACTACCAACTGGCCACCAACGGTCTCGCCGCGCGGGCAAGTGCAGCGCGGGTGGAGCGGGCGGCGGCCTACGCGCTGCGATGGTCCGACCACGCGCCGGTGACGGTCGAATATTCACATGACGTGCGCTGTGAGCCGCGCGCACGACCGTTAGGGTCAGCCAATGAGCGTTGACAGCATCTCTACCCGCCGCCATCGCGTCGTGATCATCGGCTCCGGCTTCGGCGGACTCTTCGCCGCCCAGCACCTCAAGCGTGCGGACGTCGACATCACGCTCATCGCGAAGACGACCCATCATCTGTTCCAGCCGCTGTTGTATCAGGTGGCGACGGGCATCCTGTCGGTCGGTGAAATCGCGCCTGCGACACGAATGATCCTGCGCAAACAAAAGAATGCCGAGGTGTTGCTCGGCGACGTCGTCGCGATCGACCTGAGGAAGAAAACCGTCACCTCCAAGCTGATGGACTGGGAGCGGGTAACGCCGTTCGACAGCCTGATCTTGGCGGCGGGGGCCCAGCAGTCCTACTTCGGAAACGATCAGTTCGAGGCCTTTGCCCCCGGCATGAAGACCGTCGACGACGCCCTCGAGTTGCGCGGCCGGATCCTCGGCGCGTTCGAGGCGGCCGAGGTGACCGTATCGCCGGCGGAACGCGAGCGCCGGCTGACCTTCGTCGTGGTGGGCGCCGGGCCGACCGGCGTCGAGGTGGTCGGGCAGATCGCCGAGCTCGCGGATCGGACCCTGACTGGAGCGTTCCGCACCATCGACCCGGCTAAGGCCAGGGTGATTCTCGTCGAGGCCGCACCCGCGGTGCTGCCGCCGATGGGTCCGAAGCTCGGGCTGAAGGCGCAGCGCCGGCTGGAGAAGATGGGCGTCGAGGTCAAGCTGAACACCATGGTCACCGACGTCGACTACATGGGCTTGACCGTCAAGGAGAAAGACGGCGAGGACTTTGGCGACGAATACCGCATCGAGTGCGCCGTCAAGGTGTGGTCGGCAGGCGTACAGGCCAGCCCGCTCGGCAAGGTCGTCGCCGAGCAGTCCGACGGCACGGAGGTCGATCGGGCCGGCCGTGTGGTCGTCGAACCGGACCTCACCGTCAAGGGGCATCCCAACGTGTTCGTCATCGGCGACCTGATGAGCGTGCCCAATGTCCCCGGCATGGCCCAAGGCGCGATCCAGGGCGCCGTCTACGCCACCAAGCAGATCAAGAGTGAGCTCAAGGGCGCCGACCCGGCAAATCGCCAGCCGTTCAAGTACTTCAACAAGGGCAGCATGTCTACGGTGTCGCGCTTCTACGCGGTGTGCCAGATCGGCAAGATCGAGTTCGGCGGTTTCCTGGCCTGGCTGGCCTGGCTGGGCCTTCACCTTTACTACCTCGTCGGCGGCCGCAACCGCTTGATGGCAGTGATCTCGTGGTTCGTCACCTTCCTCGGAAGGGGGCGCGGACAGTTGGCGATCACCGAACGCTGGGTGTTCGCGCGCAGGGCGCTTGAGCAGTCCAAGGTGCAGCAACAGACCCCGCGCGCCATCGGGTGACTGCGCGCGATGGTTGCTAGCACCGAGGATCGTTGCCAGACGTTCAATCGACAGCGTTTGCTGGATAGGCGGTCGACGCGTCAACTGCACGCTGGTCGGTCGATCGATCTGGGCGTGGAAGTTTTGCTCATCGGTGTGGGCGAGGGTCAGACCTTGTGATCGTCAGCTGCTGCGTGATTTTGGACGCTGAGTCAGCGCAACGGCGCCGAAAACGCCGGAATCGAACGTGAAATGATTGACCCATCATGAGTGACTCCCGCCGCGTCGTGTTCTCCGGCGTCCAGCCCACGTCTGACTCCCTGCATCTCGGCAACGCGCTGGGTGCGATCCAGCAGTGGGTGGGTCTGCAAGACGAGTACGACGCCTATTTCTGCGTCGTCGACCTGCACGCGATCACGCTCCCGCAGGATCCCGAGCAGCTGCGCCGTCGCACACTCGTGACCGCCGCGCAGTATCTCGCACTGGGCATCGATCCGTCGCGCAGCACCATCTTCGTGCAGAGCCACGTCGCCGCGCACGCCGAACTCGCCTGGGTGCTGGGCTGTTTCACCGGTTTCGGGCAGGCGTCGCGGATGACGCAGTTCAAGGACAAGTCGCAGAAACAGGGCACCGACTCCACCACCGTTGGGCTGTTCACCTACCCGGTGCTGCAGGCCGCCGACATGTTGCTCTACGACGCCGACCTGGTGCCGGTCGGAGAGGACCAGCGTCAGCACCTCGAGCTGGCCCGCGACGTCGCGCAGCGATTCAACTCGCGGTTCCCTGACACGTTCGTGGTGCCCGACGTGCTGATCCAGAAGTCCACCGCGAAGATCTACGACCTGCAGGACCCGTCGTCGAAGATGAGCAAGTCGGCCGCCTCGGACGCAGGACTGATCAGTCTGCTCGACGACCCGAAGGCGTCGGCCAAGAAGATCCGCTCGGCGGTCACCGACAGCGAGCGCGAGGTGCGCTACGACCCCGACAACAAACCCGGTGTGTCCAACCTGCTGACGATTCAGTCAGCGGTCACAGGCACCGACGTCGACAAGCTCGTCGAGGGCTACGCCGGGCGCGGCTACGGCGACCTGAAGGCCGACACCGCCGACGCCGTCGTCGAATTCGTTTCGCCGATCAAGGCGCGCGTCGACGAACTGCTCGCCGATCCTGCCGAGCTCGAATCGGTGCTCGACACCGGCGCGCAGCGTGCCAGGGACGTGTCCGCGAAGACGCTCAAGCGGGTGTATGACCGGTTAGGGTTCTTAGCGCCACGCGCGTAACGCCCTGGGGAGGCTGGGATGACATCTGCGGCCGAGCCGGAAAGTAAGACCAAACCGGGGTTCCTCGACCGGCTTCGGACTCGGTACGGCTGGTTCGACCACGTGATGCGGGCGCAGCAGCGCTATCAGGACAGCAAGGGCGACTTCTTCGCGGCGGGTATCACGTATTTCACGATCTTCGCGCTGTTCCCGTTGCTGATGGTCGGCTTCGCAGCAGGCGGTTTCGTGTTGTCGCGCAATCCCGAGCTGCTCGCCAACATCGAGGCGCAGATCAAATCGAATGTGTCCGGCGATTTCGGTGTGCAGCTGATCAAGCTGATGGACTCGGCGATCGCGTCGCGCACCTCGGTCGGGATCATCGGCCTTGGCACCGCCGCGTGGGCGGGGTTGGGATGGATGGCCAACCTGCGCGCGGCGCTGAGCCAGATGTGGGGCCAGTCGCGCAACGATCCGCCTAAGTTCGTTCGCGCCAAGCTGTCTGATCTCGCAGCCATGGTCGGCTTGTTCGTAGCCATCACAGTCACCATCGCGCTGACTGTGCTTGGCAACGCGGACCTGATGAAGCGCGTACTGGAATGGCTTGGGCTGCAAGATGTTCCAGGCGTCAGCCTGGTGCTGCGGGCGGTGTCGCTGCTCGTGTCGGTGCTGATTGCCTGGCTGCTGTTCACCTGGATCATTGCGCGGCTGCCCCGCGAGTCGGTCAGCCTTCGCAGTTCGGCTCGGGCCGGGTTGATCGCCGCTGTTGGGTTCGAGGTCTTCAAGCAGCTCGGCTCGATTTACCTGCAGTCGGTCGTGCACGGTCCGGCGGGCGCCACCTTCGGCCCGGTGCTGGGCCTGATGGTGTTCGCGTATATCACCGCGCGGCTTATCCTGTTCGCGACTGCATGGGCGGCCACGTCCTCCGAGAATCTCATCGAGGCATCGGTCGACGCGCCCGCCCCAGCGCAGATCACGCCTCGCGTAGAGGTCCGCGACGGCCTCGGGGTTCGCGGTGTGTTGACCGCAGTCGCAGTCGGCGCCGTTGGCGCGCTTGGCCTTTCGCGACTAAGACGGCGTTAGTGCTGCGGGCGACGGTTCAGCGACCGCGCGCCCAGGATCAGCCCCAACACGATGATGCCACCGACGATGCCCACACCTACGCGGACCGGCATCGCATCGATGTCCGGCATTGCGGCGGACGCCTGGCTGGTGGCGGGGTTGCTGGGTGGGGCTTCGGTTTTCGGGGTCAGCAGCGACGGGTCGGGTTCGACCAGCGTGCCCACCTTGGTGCCCGGCGCCGTCGCGAAGCCGTAGTCGAGCAGGTGCGCCGCCTGCTCCCACGGCGCGATCGGCTACGCGCGTGCCGTGCATCAGCACGCCACCAGTCGGCGGCCGTCATGGTTGGCGGCGCCGACGAAGGTCTGGCCCGCGTCGTCGGTGTAGCCGGTCTTGCCACCCATCGCGCCGGGGTAGTTGTAGAGCAGCTGGTTGTCGTTCTCGAGCTCGGGTACCCGGCGTCGCCGCGGCCGGGGAAGTCGAAGCTGCTGGGTGGCGACGATATCGGCGAAAGTCGGGTTCTGCCAGGCGTAGCGGTAGAACAGGCCGAGGTCGTATGCCGAGGTGCTCATGCCTGGGCCGTCAAGGCCCGACGGCGTGGCCGCGCGGGTGTCGCGGCCGCCGAGCTTGCCGGCCAGGTCGTTGATCTTCGCCAGCGCGGCGTCCATGCCGCCGAGCTGGACCGCCAGCGCGTGCGCGGCGTCGTTGCCCGAGTGCATCAGCAGGCCGTGCAGCAGGTCGTTGATCGAGTAGCACGCCGTTCTCGCCGACGCCGACCTTGGTGCCCTCGGCGTTGGCGTCGTCCTGGGTGCCCGCCACGACTTGTGGATCGGCAAGTTCCTTGCAGCGACTGCATAGCGATCAGCACCTTGATGATGCTGGCGGGCCGCTGCCGGCCGTGCGGGTCCCGCGCGGCGATGACGTCGCCGGTGTCGAGGTCAGCGACCAGCCACGCCTCGGCGGAGATGTCCTCGGGCACCGGCGGCGTGCCGGGCGCGGTGATGATGCCGCAGCCGGACAGTGCGTCGCCGCCGAGCGGTTTGGCAGGCACCGGCAGCGGGAGCCGGGGGATCGCCTGCCTCAGGCACCTCGGAGGAGTCGACCGCCGGCGGCGTCGACTCCCGGTACGGGCACACGGCGCCCTCCGGCGCCGCGTTCGGCTCGGCCGTTGCTGCAGGCATGCCGAGGATCGCGGGTGCAGCCAACACGCCAACGCCGCAACCAGGGAGAACGCCCGCGTGGAGAACATCCGTGATCTCGCCATCGTGAGCGCAGATTAGGCGATCGACGCCCGGTTTCCGGGGAGCCACGCTGTGACTCAAGTGGTTGGAGTTACGGTGGTGATCTCGTCGGCACCGTCGAGCTCGATGCAGGCGACGGCCGGGAACTCGATGGTCGACATCCACAGCTTGCCGGCGGATTCGACGACGCCGGTCACCGCGACCGAAATCCCGATGCTTCGTGCGGATGCCACCCGCCGCCGCACCGCTGTCTGCGTCGAATCCGACCACCCAGATTTCCGGCTGGACCTTCGGCTGCAGCCGCTCAGGCAACCGCCAGATCAGCTTGCGGATCCACGGCGCTCGCGAGCATGAGGCCCTCCGCCGCTGTGTTCGCGGGCGTCACCATCGCGACCCAGATTCGGCCGTCGGAGCCCGTCGAGATGTTGTCGGGCATGCCGGGCAGGTGGACGGCGAACGGCGTCACGGTTCCGGCCTGCGGGCCAGTGAGCCAGTACTTCGACAGCCGACGCCCCATCGTCTCGGCGAACACCACCGCCGACCCGTCGGCGGTCGCGGTCACTCCGTTGGCGAAGTAGAGCCCGTCGACCAGCGTGGTGACCGTGCCGTCGGTCGCGAGGCGGTACAGACCGCCATTGCCGCGGGCTTCGAGGATCGCCGCCAGGAAATGCTCGAAGTGAAACGCACTCGTCGACTCCGTGAAATAGATTGTGCCGTCCGAGCGTCTCGGTCACGTTCGAACAGAACTCGCAGCTTTCGCCCGTCGACCGATTCGACCAACGTCGTCAGCTTCCCGCTTGTCGGGGTCGATCGACAAGCAGCCCGCGGTAACTGTCGCAGATCAGTAGCTCGGCCGTCGGGCGCAACGTGCAGGCCCAGCGGTCGTCCAGCCGTATCGGCGACGACCGCCTGCTCGCTACCGTCGGGCGGGATCCGCACGATGCGGCCATCGACCAGACCCGTCCAGAGCTGGCCCTCTCCGTCGACCACCATGTCCTCGGGCCCGTCGCCAGGACCGGAACGACGGTGACGATCGGCAGCGGGAACGTCGGGCAGCGGGTCGACAGGCGGCGGCTGCCAGCGGACGGGATCGATCGGTGGCTTCGGCGACGCGGTCATGCCGCCGAGGTTAGTGCCCTGGCCTACAGCGTCGGCATGGCTTCGCTCAGCACGCCGTGCAGGATCTCGTAGATGGCGTCGAATTCCTTCTGACCGCTGATCAGCGGCGGCGCCAGCTGGACGACTGGGTCGCCACGGTCGTCGGCCCGGCAGTACAGACCCTGCCTCGAACAGCGCAGGCGTCAGGAAGCCGCGCAGCAGCCGCTCGCACTCCTCGTCGTTGAACGTCTCCTTGGTGGCCTTGTCCTTGACCAGTTCGATGCCGTAGAAGAAACCTTCGCCGCGGACGTCGCCGACGATCGGCAGGTCGTAGAGCTTCTCCAGGGTGGCGCGGAACGCGGGCGCGGTCTCCTTGACGTGGTCGTTGATGCCCTCGCGCTCGAAGATGTCGAGGTTGGCCAGCGCCACCGCGGACGAGACGGGATGCCCGCCGAACGTATAGCCGTGCCCGAAGGTGGTCTTGCCGTCGTTGAACGGCTCGAAGAGCCGGTCGCTGGCGATCATCGCGCCGATCGGGGAGTAGCCGGAAGTCAAACCCTTTGCGCAGGTGATGATGTCGGGCACATAGCCGAAATCGTCGCAGCGCGAACATCGAACCGATGCGGCCGTAGGCGCAGATCACCTCGTCGGACACCAGGAGCACGTCGTACTCGTCGCAGATCTCGCGAACTCGCTCGAAATACCCTGGCGGCGGCGGGAAGCAGCCGCCTGCGTTCTGGACCGGCTCGAGGAAGACGGCCGCGACCGTGTCGGGACCCTCGAACTCGATGGCCTCGGCGATGCGGTCGGCGCAATACTGGCCGAACGCCTTGATGTCGTGTTCGAACGTGCCGGTGCCCGGTAGAAGTTGGTGTTGGGCACGCGGAAACCGCCAGGTGTCAGCGGTTCGAACGGCGCCTTGAACACTGGCAGGCCGGTGATCGCCAGCGCGCCCTGCGGCGTGCCGTGATACGCGATGGAACGCGAAATCACCTTGTACTTACCGGGTTTGCCGGTCAGCTTGAAGTAGTTCTTGGCCAGTTTCCACGCCGACTCGACGGCCTCGCCGCCGCCGGTGGTGAAGAACACCCGGTTGAGATCGCCAGGCGCATAGCCGGCGATACGTTCGGACAGCTCGATGGCGGTTGGCGTGGCGTACGACCACAACGGGAAGAAAGCCAGGGTCTCGGCCTGCTTGGCGGCGGCCTCTGCGAGCTCGCTTGCGACCGTGGCCGACCTGAACAACGAAAAGGCCTGAGAGGCCGTCGATGTAGCGCTTGCCGTTGCTGTCCCAGATGTTGACGCCCTCGCCGCGGGTGATGATCGGCGGTGTGATGCCTGCGCCGTGGCGGGCGAAGTGGCCCCACAGGTGGCGGTTGGCCTTTGCGCCCAGCTCGGCGGTAGTCTCTTGCAGTGATATCGATAGTTGTCATCGTGTACCCCAATTGTATTGCTGTTTAACAAGTCTCAGGTAAACAAGTGTCTCGGTGGATATCACTCCCGGCAATGCTCGGATCTTGGTATTGAGTAGGTCGAGAAGGTCGTCGTCGTCCTCGCAGACCACCTCGACGATGACGTCGAACGAGCCAGCGGTGAGCACCACATAGTCGACGGATTCGATGGCGGCCAGCTTCTCGGCGACCTTCGTGGTGTCGCCGGTGCAACGGATGCCGATCATCGCCTGCCGCGCGAAGCCCAGTTGCATCGGATCGGTGACCGCCACGATCTGCATGACGCCGGCGTCGACCATACGCTGGACCCGTTGACGCACGGCGGCCTCTGAGAGCCCGACCGCCTTGCCGATACCCGCATACGACCGCCTGCCGTCCCCCTGCAACTTCTCGATGATCTGCTTCGACAAGTCGTCGAGCTGGAACGCAGCACCGGGTCGGGAGGTGTTCACGCGGAGCGAGACAGGCCCGATGCCTTGCGAAGCGCCGGGGTTAGCCATGCCAGTGATTGTGCACGGAATCCGTCGTGGCAAGCAACTGTGACCATGAAATCACGCGTTTGGAGGGGCTCGCGCTGCGGGAATGCGTAGCCGCCCGGTTCATCGTCGGCTAGCGTTGGCCCATGACTGCGACCATTACCACCAGCGTGGCAGGCAGCTGGATCAACGGTGCCCCGGTGATCACCGGCGGCAGCGCTGCATCAGGTGATCAACCCAGCGACGGGTGAGGCCACGGCAGACTACGCGATGGCGACGCCAGCCGATATGGACCGGGCCGTCGCCTCGGCGCGCTGCGGCGCTGCCCGGCTGGGCCACGGCGACGCCAGCGGACCGCTCGGCGGTGCTGGCCAAACTGGCTGCGCTGGCCGGTGAGCATGCCGACGACCTGGTGACCGAGGAGGTCAGTCAGACAGGCAAGCCGGTGCGGCTGGCCACCGAATTCGACGTGCCGGGCAGCGTCGACAACATCGACTTCTTCGCAGGCGCGGCCCGTCACCTCGAGGGCAAGGCCACGGCGGAGTACTCCGGCGACCACACGTCGAGCATCCGGCGCGAGGCGATCGGTGTGGTCGGCACCATCACGCCGTGGAACTACCCGCTGCAGATGGCGGTGTGGAAAGTGTTGCCCGCGTTGGCCGCCGGCTGCACCGTGGTGATCAAGCCGTGCGAGCTGACACCCTTGACGACGCTGACACTGGCCCGGCTGGCCAGCGAAGCCGGGCTGCCCGACGGCGTGTTCAACGTGGTGACCGGGGCCGGTTCCGATGTCGGCACCGCGCTGGCCGGCCATCCCGGCGTCGATCTGGTGACGTTCACCGGGTCGACCGCGGTTGGCCGCAAGGTGATGGCCGCCGCCGCAGTTCACGGCCACCGCGTGCAGCTCGAACTCGGCGGCAAGGCGCCGTTCGTGGTGTTCGACGACGCCGATCTGGACGCCGCTATCCAGGGCGCGGTCGCGGGGGCATTGATCAACACCGGGCAGGACTGCACCGCCGCGACGCGCGCGATCGTGGCCCGTGAGCTCTACGACGACTTCGTCGCCGGTGTCGGAGAGGTGATGGGCAAGGTCGTCATCGGCGATCCCCACGATGCCGACACCGATCTGGGCCCGCTGATCTCGATGGCCCACCGCGAGAAGGTGGCGGCCATGGTCGCGCGCGCCCCCGGCGAGGGCGGCCGAATCGTCACAGGTGGCAGCGCCCCCGATCGGCCAGGCTCGTTCTACCGGCCGACGCTGATCGCCGACGTCGACGAGCGCTGCGAGGTGTACCGCGACGAGATCTTCGGCCCGGTCCTGACCGTGCGCACCTTCACCGACGACGACGACGCGCTGCGGCAGGCCAACGACACCGAGTACGGCCTTGCGGCGTCGGCGTGGACCCGCGACGTCTATCGCGCGCAGCGCGCGTCACGCGAGATCAAGGCGGGCTGTGTCTGGATCAACGACCACATCCCGATCATCAGCGAGATGCCGCACGGCGGCCTCGGCGCCTCCGGCTTCGGCAAGGACATGAGCGACTACTCCCTCGAGGAGTACCTCACCATCAAGCACGTGATGAGCGACATCACCGGAGTTGCCGACAAGGGTTGGCACCGAACAATTTTCACCAAGCGCTGAAGCGCGTTCGGCGCTAGTTACAAACAGGCGTGCCTGCGAAGGAACTCCAATTCCACCCTCACCACGTTCTCGTGATCAAGGCCGCCGAAGTACACGTCGTAATGTCCGCCACGGCTGCGATACAACTCGCCGCGCGGAGCGCGTGCGGCCACGCTGACCGCGGGTCCGGTCGGAGCCATGGTGTCGTGTTCTGCGACGACCATCAGCAATGGGCAACGAACACGACGGGCGCGACGAACGGGCCGGTGCATCGTCACGGCCAGGACGGAGCGCGCGGTGATGTCGTTGGACCATGAGCCGTCACCGGGGTCGAGGCGGTCGTAGCCTGCCATCGCGTCATCGGTGGCGATCACGCCCAACCGGCCCGGCGGCACGCTGACTTGCAGGTAGTGGGGCGGTCGACCGAGTGCCGATCCGAGCAAGTCGGCAACCGCGTGCGCCGTCAGGCGCAGTCCGCGGGACACCGGGATCTTCGCCACTCCGGCAAGGCCGTCCACGAGCGGGCACTGCGCGACGGCACCGGCCAGCCCTTGCTCACTCGCGGCCAACTCAACGATATGCATGCCGGAAAATGAGGTGCCCCATACGAATACGCGCGAGTCATCGAAAATCTCTTGCGCGCGCGTCCATGCCAGCACCGTTCGGTAGTCGTCCAACTGGCGGCGGATCGACAACAGCTGCCTTGGCTGGCCTGAGGAACGACCCCAATGCCGATAGTCGAACACCATCGCCGCGAAACCGCCCGCGGCGAACCGCTCGGCGAATGGAGCCAGTCCCGCGGCCTTCACCCCGCCGATGCCGTGGGCCATCACCACGACCGGATGCGGACCCGGCCCATCGGGCAGGTACATCCACGCGTCAATCTCCTCGCCGCGACCCGCGGGTATCCGAACATCAGTCCGTCGGCCGAGACCGCTGGTCATGTCGTGACGCCGTTCTGCGTGACGATCTCGCCGCCGGCCTGCCGAGCCAAGTCGGCGCCGAACGACGCCCCTGGAGTGAATGCGCCGCGCGGTGTCGACTCCTCGCACAACGTCCCGGCGGCCAACGCGGCGACTCGTGCCGTGAACGCGTATCCCTCGCCTGCGCGCAGCCACGCCTCCCGACGTGTGCCGTCGGCCCAGTCGAGCCGCGCGTACGCCCAGGAGACGTCGCCCGCCTTGACCGGCGGTGTCAGGCGCATCCGGCCGATCAGACGTTGCACGATGGCCCGAATCGGCCCTACGGCCAACAGCGCTGAGACCGCAGGCATCAGCGTTCGCACCGCCCGTCCGCTCGGCACCTCGCTGGAGTATGCGATCACATCGCCGGCACCCGATGCCCGCCGCGCAGCTTCGAGCTCGCCGGTCGGCACCGCAAGCGCCTCCCTCGGAACCGCATCAGGGATCGGGATCCGTTCGTGGTCTGCGCCAAGTCGGGCACGCACCAGTTGTCCGTCCCGATATCGTCTGCCGCCGTAGGCGATTGCGTCGACGGCGCTGGCGAGCACCGACGATCCCAGCTCCTGCACGGCAGGTATGGCGGCGACCATTACGCGTGCCGGGGGACGGTGGCCACTTCGCAGCTCGATCACGAGCGCCTCGGTGGCCAGCACCCCAAAGCCGGCTCCGGTGACCAGCGTGACGCCCTGGCGCCGGGCCTCGCCGTCGAGTTCGAGCAAGTCCCGGACCGGCTCGAGCTCGTTGGCCTGGTCCACATAGTGCACTCCGGCGGCAAGGCAGGCCCGGGCCAGAGGCAGGCTCGTCGCGGTGTATGGGCCGACCGCATTCACCACGACGCCCGGCCTCTCGACCTCGACCTGCCTGATCAACTCTGCGAGGTCAGCGACCACGCGCGTACGCGGGGACCCGCCAATAGATTCCGACACGGACGCCAGCCTGTTCTGATCGCGTCCGACGAGAACGACGTCGGCACCGCGGTCGACCAGTTCGCGGGCGACCCCGCCCCCACTCAGGCCAGTTGCTCCGAACACCCAGATTGCTTTCATTCCATTTACGGCAGAATCAGTAGACGTCCGGGACCTTTACCTCGGTGTTGGCATTGAGCGTCTCGCCTCGGAAGAACCGCTTGGTGCCAAAGGCGAAGCAGGCCAGCATCAGCGGGATCCCGAGCACCAGCATTCCGACGCCAAGCACGAACACGCCGCCGATCGGACCGAACGCGGTGTAGCCGTAGTCAGGCTTGATCATATCCTTGGCGCTCCAGCCGAAGGCCCATGTCATCGCGATGCCGCCCAATAACGGAAAGATTCCGCGGAAGAACAGGTTTCGCGCCGAGTTGAAAAGTGTCTTGCGGAAGTACCACACACACGAGTACGCGGTGATGCCGTAGTAGAACGCCACCGCCAGACCCAGTGAGGCGACCGAGTCGGCGAGTGCGTTCTCGCTTAGGAACGTCAGCAGCAGATAGAAGAACAGTGCGGACAGCCCCATCACAATGGTGCCGAAAGCCGGAGTCATGTAGCGGGGATGGACATTGGCGAACCGCTTCGGGATCGCCTCGTACACCGCCATCGACAGGGTGCCGCGGGCGGTCGGCAGGATCGTCGTCTGAGTGGACGACAACGCCGACACCGACACGGTGAGCAATAGCAGTGATGCCGCGATGCTGCCCGCGACCGGCTTGCCGAGAACGGTGAGAACATCGGTGGTGTTCATCGCGTTGTTCAAACCGATGCCGACGTGACCGAACCCGGCGAACGACTGCACGGCATAGGCCACAAGCACGTAGGTGCACACGAGGATCAGCGTGGTGATGACGGCCGCGATACCCGGGGTGCGGCCCGGATCCTTCGTCTCCTCGCCGACGGCCAGACACGCGTCCCAGCCCCAGTAGATGAAGATGCACAAGATGATGGCGGCGGCGATCGACGAAGCATCGAGTCCGCCGGGCCACAGCCAGGACAGCTGCGGGGTGATCGCCTGCGCCCCAGCGTTTCCGGCGAACACCCGGATGAGCGCAATGATGCTGACGATGATCAACACGCCGAACTGGACGGCGATCAACACGTTCTGCACGCGCTCGGATACGACGATGCCGCGCGCGCCGACCAACGTCATGGCGATGATGAAGAACGACCCGAGCAACACCTTTGCGAACAGGTTATCGGCGAGGTCGTCGAGGCCGAGGAACTTGAACAGATAGATCGCGGCGATCTCCGCGACGTTGGCAAGCACGATAATCCCCGAAACCGCCAAACCCCAACCGCCGATCCACCCGATCCACGGCCCGAAAGCCTTGGTGCCCCACGTGAACGTGGTCCCGCAGTCGGGCGTGTCCTGAGATAACTCCTTGTAGGCGAAGGCCACCAAGAGCATCGGGAGGAACGCCAGCACGAACATCGCAGGCGCCTTCTCCCCGACGTTCAGCACGACGAACCCGAGGGTGGCGGCCAGACTGTAGGCCGGCGCGACGGCGGACAGGCCGATGACCACGTTGCCCACGAGACCGAGTGCCCCGGCCTGCAGGCCCTTATCGCCGACCTCCGGTGCCGGCGGTTCCGTGACTGTCATGAGCGGGAATATACGTACGTGCTGGGTCTGCCGTAGCTGGTACTGGGAAGCGCTGTGAACGCGGAAACTACACTCGGCCCATGACCGCGAGCACGCGGGTCGACGAGTTCGAGGAGCTGCGGCCACATCTCCTGGCCGTTGCCTACCGGCTCACCGGCACCGTCGCCGACGCCGAGGACGCTGTGCAGGATGCGTGGCTGCGGTGGGACCGCACAGCCGAGACCATCACCGATCTGCGGGCCTGGTTGACGACGGTGGTCAGCAGGCTGAGCCTCGACCGGCTGCGCTCAGCTGCCAAGCGCCGAGAAACCTACGTCGGAGAATGGCTACCAGAGCCGGTGGTGACGGGGTTTGACGCCAACGACCCGCTCGCAGCTGTCGTCGCCGGTGAGGACGCCCGGTTCGCCGCGATGGTGGTGCTGGAGCGGCTCAGCCCCGATCAGCGGGTCGCGTTCGTTTTACACGACGGGTTCGCGGTGCCCTTCGGTGAGATCGCGTCGGTGCTCGGCGTCAGCGACGCCACGGCACGGCAACTGGCGTCCCGTGCGCGACGGGAGGTCGCGTCGGCGCCGCAGGCGGTGGCCGACGACACCCACAACGAGGCGGCTGGCGCACTGATGGCGGCGCTTGCCGACGGCGACATGGAAGCCGTTGTGCGCCTTCTTCATCCGCAGGTGACATTCACCGGAGACTCCAACCGGAGGGCGCCGACCGCAGCGCGCGTCATCCACGGTCCCGACAAGGTGGCGCGGTTCCTGTTCGGCCTTGCCCGTCGCTACGGTCCGGAGTGGCTGTCGACGAATCAGCTGGCTCTGGTCAACGGCCAGCTGGGCAGCTACACGACTGCGGGCCCCGCCCGCGACGGCTATCCGGCGATGACGCCGCGAGTGACGGCGATGACGGTGCGCGATGGAAAGGTATGCGCCATATGGGATGTCGCCAACCCTGACAAGTTCACCGGCTCGCCGCTTGCTCATCAGTAGTCGTCGCCCACGGAATCCGGCAGGCGTCACCGGAGTTGAACCCCTGCTCGGTGATGCCGAGGGCCGAGTACATGCGGGCCCGCATGTTCTCCACGCCGATCTGGTACGTCAGCTCGATCACGCCGTCGTCGCCGAATCGGCGTTTCAGGTCGGCGACCTGTTCGTCGGTGACGGCGTGCGGGTCGGTGGTCATCGCGTTGGCGTAGGCGATCGCGGCTCTTTCGTCGTCGGTGTAGGCGGGTGAGGTCGCGTAGCTGGCGATCTCCTTCAGCCGGTCGACGTCCAGGCCGTCGAGGCGCTGCAGCATCGAGCCGAAGTCGACACACCACGAGCATCCGATCGTGCGGGCCGTCCAGAACACCGCCAACTCGCGCACACTCGCAGGCAGCTTCTTCGACGCCGAGCCCAGCAGGCCCTCGTGTACGACGTTGGCTAGCATCAGCCGGGGGTGATGGGCGGCGACGGCGAACGGCTCCGGCACCTCACCGAACCGGCGCTTGGCCACCCGGTACAAGAACTTCGTCAGCAGCGAGGCCTGCTTAGGCGTCACCGGATCTATGCGGGATGTTTGTGTCATACCCGTTAGACGACGCAGCCCGCCGATGTGTGACAGCGCAGCGCGGCGAAACTGCGGGAGCGGGGAGTGTCAGGATTCCCGCCGCGCATGTCGCCGCCGCGACAACAAACAGCATTTGCGAATTCATCAGAATCGCCATCTCAGTTCCTTCTTGCAGTCCGGCAGGTACCCCAATACGAGCTATGGACGGACGCTGGCCAAGAAGACGTGACGATGAATCGGGTGTTCCCTGTATGGGACGCGTTAGCGCGCGAACATCAGCGCGCGCTTGACCTCTTGAATGGCCTGGGTGACCTGGATGCCACGCGGGCATGACTCCGTGCAGTTGAACGTGGTCCGGCAGCGCCAGACACCGTCGACCTCGTTGAGGATGTCCAGCCGCTCGGCGGCGCCCTCGTCGCGGCTGTCGAAGATGAACCGGTGCGCGTTGACGATCGCAGCAGGGCCGAAGTAGCTGCCCTCGCTCCAGTACACAGGGCAGCTGGTCGTGCAGCACGCGCACAGGATGCACTTGGTGGTGTCGTCGTAGCGGTCCCGGTCGGTCTGGCTCTGAATCCGTTCCCGCGTCGGCGGGTTGCCACTGGTCATAAGGAAAGGCTTGATCGCGCGGTAGGCGTCGAAGAACGGCTCCATGTCGACGACGAGGTCCTTTTCCACGGGCAGCCCGCGAATCGGCTCGATCGTGATGGTGAGCGGCTTGCCCGGTTTCTTCGGGAGCAGATCGCGCATCAACACCTTGCAGGCCAGCCTGTTGACGCCGTTGATGCGCATCGCATCCGAGCCGCATACCCCGTGCGCACAGGACCGCCGGAACGTCAGCGTGCCGTCGAGGTACCACTTGACGTAGTGCAGCAGGTTGAGCAGTCGGTCGCTGGGCAGGCACGGGACGCGGAAGCTCTGCCATCCCGCGGCGTCGGCGTCCTCCGGGTTGAAGCGGGCGATCTTGAGGGTCACCATCACCGCGCCTTCTGGCACGGGCGGCAATGGCGGGTCGCCGGCTTCCGGGGCGTCGATGGTGGGTGCGCTCATGTCAGTACTTCCGTTCCATCGGCTCGTAACGCGTCTGCACCACCGGCTTGTAGTCCAACCTGATGTCGGACAGCAGGTCTGGGCCCTCTTTGTAGGCCATGGTGTGGCGCATGTAGTTGGTGTCGTCGCGGTTAGGGTAGTCCTCGCGAGCATGGCCGCCGCGGGATTCCTTGCGGTTCAGCGCACCGACGACCGTCACCTCGGCCAGTTCCAACAAGAAGCCGAGCTCGATCGCCTCGAGCAGGTCGCTGTTGTAGCGTTTACCCTTGTCGTGCACCGTGATTCGGGCGTAGCGCTCCTTGAGCGCGTGGATGTCGGTGAGCGCCTGCTTCAGCGTTTCCTCGGTGCGGAACACCGCTGCGTTGTTGTCCATCGACTGCTGCAGCGCGCCCCTGATGTCGGCGACACGCTCGTTGCCGTGCTCGGAGAGGATGTCGCCGACCCAGCCGACGACCATCCCTGCCGGATCGGCAGGCAGGTCGACGTGGTCGTGTCCCAGTGCGTAATTCGCGGCGGCGATGCCTGCCCTGCGACCGAACACGTTGATGTCCAGCAGCGAGTTGGTGCCCAGCCGGTTGGATCCGTGCACCGAGACGCAAGCGCATTCGCCGGCCGCGTACAGGCCGGGAACAATCGTCGTATTGTCCCGCAGCACTTGGCCGTTCACCGTGGTCGGGATGCCGCCCATCACGTAGTGGCATGTCGGATAGACCGGCACCAGTTCGGTGACGGGGTCGACGCCCAGGTAGGTGCGGGCGAACTCGGTGATGTCGGGCAGTTTCGCGGCGAGCACGTCGGCGCCGAGGTGGCGCACGTCGATGTAGACGTAGTCCTTGTTGGGGCCTGCGCCGCGCCCCTCGAGTACCTCGAGCACCATGGAGCGGGCGACGATGTCGCGTGGCGCCAGGTCGACAATGGTGGGGGCGTAGCGCTCCATGAACCGCTCGCCTTCGCCGTTGAGCAAGCGACCACCCTCGCCGCGCACGGCCTCCGAGATCAGGATTCCCAGACCGGCCAGCCCTGTCGGATGGAACTGGTGAAACTCCATGTCCTCCAACGGAAATCCCTTGCGGAACACGATGCCAATGCCGTCGCCGGTGAGCGTGTGCGCGTTGGAGGTGGTCTTGTACATCCGGCCCGACCCGCCGGTGGCGAACACGATCGACTTGGCGTGGAAGATGTGGATGTCGCCGGTGGCAAGCTCGTAGGCGATGACGCCCGTTGCGACCGGTCCGCCTGCCGTCTCGGTAATGGCGATGTCGAGGGCGTAGAACTCGTTGAAGAATTCGACATCGTGCTTGACACAGTTTTGATACAGCGTCTGCAGGATCATGTGGCCGGTGCGGTCAGCGGCATAACAGGCCCTGCGCACCGGCGCCTTACCGTGGTCGCGGGTGTGCCCGCCGAAGCGGCGCTGGTCGATGCGGCCCTCTGGGGTGCGGTTGAACGGCATCCCCATCTTCTCCAGGTCGAGCACCGCGTCGATGGCTTCCTTGCACATGATCTCGACGGCGTCCTGGTCGGCGAGGTAGTCGCCGCCCTTGACTGTGTCGAAGGTGTGCCACTCCCAGTTGTCCTCTTCGACGTTGGCCAGCGCCGCGCACATGCCGCCCTGCGCCGCACCGGTGTGGCTGCGGGTCGGGTAGAGCTTGGTCAGCACCGCGGTGCGTGCCCGCGGACCCGCCTCGACCGCCGCGCGCATGCCTGCGCCGCCTGCGCCGACGATGACGACGTCGTAGCGATGTTCCTGAATCATTTGAAGACCATCCTGCTTACCCCTAGGAGATATTCGCGTCGAAGGTGACGAGCACATAGGTGCCAAGCACCAACGTGAAGCCCGTCGCCAGTAACAACAGCGAATTCAGATAGAACTTGGTGACGTTCTTGCGGGCATAGTCGCCGATGATGGTGCGCATACCGTTGGCGCCGTGCACCAACGCCAGCCATAGCAAGGCCATATCCCAGATCTGCCAGAACGGCGAGGCCCAGCGCTGCGCGACGTAGTTGAAGTCGATCCGGTAAACGCCGCCATCCCAGATGAGCCCGATGAACAAGTGCCCGAGCGCCAGGAACACCAGTGCGACGCCGGAGAACCGCATGAACAGCCATGCGTACTTTTCGAAGTACGGGATGCCCCTTGGCCGCCGCGGTGCGCGCGGATGATCCAGGCTTGCGGGCCGATCGTGTTCCCTTTCTTGCACCGGCGCAAGGCGGCCTTCCCTGTGGTACGGGGTCCAGGGCGCTCCCGCCGACCCAGCCTCTGGCCCGGTCACAGGAAGCGCTCCGCCATGTGCATGCCGAGCACACCCAGCGCGGGGATCATCACGGCGAACCAGACGCCGAGGACGATCCACAACATCAGCCGCTGGTGCTTCGGTCCGTGCTGCCAGAAGTCGATGAGAATGACACGCACTCCGTTGAGGGCGTGGTACAGCAGTGCCGCGACAAGGCCCATCTCCATGAGCCCGACAATCGGCGTCTTGTAGGTGTCGACGACCTCGTTGTAGGCCTGTGGACTGACTCGGACCAGCGCGGTATCCAGCACGTGCACGAGCAGGAAGAAGAAGATGGTTGCCCCGGTGATGCGGTGCAGCACCCAGGACCACATGCCCGGATCACCGCGGTAGAGGGACCGTCTGTGTGGCGGTCGCGATCGCGGAGCCGGTACCGCAGGTTCTGCGGATGTCGCAGTACTCATCTGGCCTCCAACGCCATCGGTGGACGCTTGGGCTCGGAGCCGCCGCGGCGGCGACATCGGCCGCGGCGAAGAACCCGTGCCCAAACCTCGGGGCGACTCTAAACCCAGTTGTACTGCTTAACGAACTACCGTTTAGCCGTCGGCGCACGGTAAACGTCAAAAATTAGGGTTACCTATCTCTCGATGGTCGGCGCGGAACGGGAGCTTCGGAATGCATTCAGAATCGGGGCAGTGAGGGTGACATGACATCCGAAATCGACTGGAAAATGTTGCGGCACAAAGCAACTGAGGCATCCGCTCATGCATACGCGCCGTACTCGGGCTTCCCGGTCGGCGCGGCCGCGCTTGTCGACGATCACCGAATGGTGGCCGGCTGCAATGTGGAGAATGTCTCATATGGCCTTGGTCTCTGCGCCGAGTGTGCTGTGGTCTGCGCCCTGCATTCCAGCGGTGGAGGCAGGCTGATCGCGCTGTCGTGTGTGGACGCGAGGGGTGAGGTGTTGATGCCGTGCGGTCGCTGCAGGCAGGTCCTGATGGAGCACGGCGGACCGAGGCTGCTGATCGACCATCCGCTGGGGCCGCGGCCGTTGAGCGAACTGCTTCCCGACGCCTTCGGTCCGCAGGACCTCGAGCGTCGAAACGAGCCTGCCCACGAGGAAACTCCGTGACCGACTTCACATTCGACGCCCCGACGGTCATCAGGACCAAGCGCGACGGCGGGGTGTTGTCGGATGCGGCGATCGACTGGGTGATCGACGGCTATACCCATGGCCGGGTCGCCGACGAGCAGATGTCGGCCCTGTTGATGGCGATCTTCCTGCGGGGCATGACCGGCGCCGAGATCGCCCGCTGGACGGCGGCCATGGTGGCCTCCGGCGAGCGACTGGACTTTACAGATCTGCGGCGCGACGGCAAGCCACTGGCGTTGGTGGACAAGCACTCCACCGGCGGCGTCGGCGACAAGATCACCATCCCGTTGGTGCCCGTCGTGATGGCATGCGGGGGAGCGGTCCCGCAGGCAGCAGGTCGAGGTCTCGGGCACACCGGCGGCACCCTCGACAAGCTGGAGTCCATCCCAGGATTCACCGCTGAAATCTCCAAAGCCCGAATCCGGCAACAACTTTGCGACCTCGGCGCCGCGATATTCGCGGCCGGTGAACTGGCCCCCGCCGACCGCAAGATCTACGCGCTGCGCGACGTGACGGGTACCACCGAATCGCTGCCACTGATCGCGAGCTCCGTGATGAGCAAGAAGATCGCAGAGGGCACCCGGGCGCTGGTGCTCGACAGCAAGGTCGGCAGCGGGGCATTCCTGGCGACGGAGGCGGAGTCCCGCGAGCTGGCCCGCACGATGGTGGACCTGGGCACCGAGGAGGGGCTGGTGACCCGCGCGCTGTTGACCGATATGCAGACGCCGCTCGGCCGCAGTGTCGGCAACGCGATCGAGGTCGACGAATCGCTGGAGGTGCTGGCAGGCGGCGGGCCTGCAGATGTGGTGGAGCTGACGCTGGCGCTGGCCTCGGAGATGCTTGACGCCGCCGGCCTCGACGGGGTCGACCCCGCCGAGACGCTGCAGGACGGCTCGGCGATGGACCGGTTCCGTGCGCTGGTTGCCGCACAGGGCGGCGACGTGTCTCGACCGCTGCCGATCGGTGCGTATTCCGAGACCATCACTGCGCCGCGCGGTGGCACGATGGGACTTATCGACGCGATGGCGGTGGGACTGACGGTGTGGCGGCTCGGCGCGGGTCGTTCCATCCCGGGTGAACGGGTGCAGTCCGGCGCCGGGATGCGCATCCATCGGCGCCCCGGCGAGCCCGTCGCCGCAGGCGAATCGGTGTTCACGCTGTACACCGATACCCCGGGACGGTTCGAGGCCGCGATGGCCGAAATGGACGGCGCCTTCAGCGTCGGCGACTGCGCGCCCGAACGGCGGCCGCTGATCATCGACCGGGTCGGCCCATGACCACACCGCTGACGCTGGAGTCGATTAGGCGGGCGCCGAAGGCGCTGCTGCATGACCACCTCGACGGCGGGCTACGGCCCGCCACGGTGCTGGAGTTGGCCGGTGCGAACGGCTACGACGAACTGCCCGCCACCGACGTCGACGGGCTCGCGACGTTCTTTCGCACCGCCGCGCACAGCGGTTCGCTCGTTCGCTACCTCGAACCGTTCGCCCACACCGTCGGCGTGATGCAGACACCCGAGGCGCTGTACCGGGTGGCCTACGAATGTGTCGAAGACCTGGCGGCCGACAACGTCGTGTACGCCGAGATCCGGTTCGCGCCAGAACTGCACATCGACCGCGGCTTGTCGTTGGACGCGGTCGTCGACGCGGTGCTCGCCGGTTTCGCCGACGGGGAGAAGGCGGCCAGCGCCGAGGGCCGCGCCATCACCGTGCGCTGCCTGGTCACGGCGATGCGGCACGCCGCGCGGTCCCGTGAGATCGCCGAGCTGGCGATCCGGTTCCGAGACAAGGGCGTTGTCGGCTTCGACATCGCAGGTGCCGAGGCAGGATATCCGCCGACGCGGCATCTCGACGCGTTCGAGTACATGCGAAGCAACAACGCCCGCTTCACCATTCACGCCGGCGAGGCGTTCGGGCTGCCGTCCATCCATGAGGCCATCGCCTTCTGCGGCGCTGATCGGCTCGGTCACGGCGTGCGAATCGTCGACGACATCTTCGAGGATTCGGCAGGCACCGTCCGATTGGGCCGACTGGCATCATTGTTGCGCGACAAGCGGGTTCCGTTTGAGCTGTGCCCATCGTCGAACGTGCAGACGGGCGCGGTCGACAGCATCGCCGAGCATCCGTTCGACCTGCTGGCCCGGCTGCGCTTCCGCGTCACCGTCAACACCGACAACCGGTTGATGAGCGACACCACGATGAGCCAGGAGATGCAGCGGCTCGTTGAGGCTTTCGGCTACGGCTGGAGTGATCTGCAGCGGTTCACCATCAACGCGATGAAGTCGGCGTTCATCTCGTTCGACGAACGCCTGGACATCATCGACGACGTGATCAAGCCCCGCTACGCAGTGCTCATCGGCTAGGCCAGCACCCGTCGCAGCGTGCCGGCGAATTCGACGGGCGCTTGCATGAATCCACCGTGGTCGCCGGGGAATTCGACTGTCGTGCTGCCGAGAAGGCCGGCCAGGGTCCTAGACGTCCGGTGAGTCAACAGATGGCCGGACTCCGCCCCGAGGCCCGCCAAAACCCTTGTCGGGCTTGCCTTCAATGCGTCGATGTCCGGAATGTACTGCGCGGTATGCCACAGTTCGTGGTTGAAGAACCGGGCGGCTTCGCGCCGCTGATCCTCCGACGGTTCGGCAGGTGTGGGCAGTTCAGCACCTTCTGGTGCGGACATGTCGAAGCCGGCGTTGACCATGAACTTGAACCACGCGAGCTGCATGCCGTCGGTGCGGTAGGTGTCGATGATGTCCTGGGTGTTCGCGCTCTGCTGCGCAGCGTCGGGCAACAGTTCGAGCAGCGGCGGCTCGTGAGCGATGAGTGTGCGCACCCGGCCAGGATGTCGGACGACCAGCGCCAGACCCGTGACGGCACCGCCGCTGGAGCCGAACACATCCGCTGACTCGGCGCCGAGATCGTCGAGAATCGCGGCGACGTCGTCGGCGCGCAGCCCGGGAGTGGAGTCCTGTTCGGGGTCATCGATCGTGCTGCCCGCGATGCCGCGGGGGTCATAGGTGACGACGGTGTGGTCGCTGGCCAGCGCATCGGCCAGTGGCGCGAATTCTGCCGCCCCCATCGGCGAGCCGACGACGAGTAGCAAGGGTCCCGCGCCACGTACTTCGTAATGCAGGCGGGCGCCGGGGACGGTGACAGAGCAGACGGTAGCGGTGCTAGACAGGGTCATATTCGTGCAGACCATCGCCGGGCGGTGAACTCATCGCGACGCATCGTGAGGCGGTGATCACCGGCGCTCATGTGATCGTGGACAGCCGCGACGCCGACGCGGACCGCGCATTCTTCCGTGACGTGTTGGAGCGTCCGCATGTCGACGCCGGGGGGGCGGCTGGCTGATCTTCAAGTTGCCGCCGCCGAGCTGGCAGTGCATCCGGTCGAGGGCGCGGGGTCGCACCAGCTGTATCTGATGTGTGACGACGTCAACGCCACGATTGAGCAGTTGGCGGCCAAGGGCGTCACGTGCGGACCGGTCAACGACCTGCGCTGGGAACTGGTGACCAGCGTCCGGCTTCTGGGCGGCGGTGAGCTCGGCCTCTACGAGCCGCGGCATCCGAAGGCGACCGAGCTGTAGCGTTACTCCTGGCGCAGCCGCGACTCGACGAACGCCTCGAGCGCCTCCCACTGCGCGACGGCGGCTGCGTACGGCCCGCTCGGGCTGCTCACGGTGTCCGGGTCGAGTACGTGGGCCACCACCCGGCCCAGCGGCTGATCGGTGTCCAGGGCCTCGTCGACGGTCGTGTCCTCGGCGTAATCGCCGACATCCCTGAGCAATTCGACGGCGAGTTCCAGCTGGTCGCGGTCGATGGCGTCGGGACCGTCGGCGAGGTCGTCGGCGATTCCGGTCAGCACGTAAACGTTGTCGTCGCTGACGTTGACCTGCAATGAGCCGTCGGTGGCTGCCGTGCGGATGTCGTCATAGGTCGCCAGGTCCGACAGGTCGTGGTCGTGTTCGTCGGCCAGGTAACGCGCGAGCGCCCCCTGGGAGCGGAACACGCTGATTCTTCCGTTGCGGCCCAAGTAGATCGGTTGGTCATCGAGATAGCAGCGCAGGGTGTAGTACGTGCCACCGCTGGTCAGCATCCGCACCGGGTCGATGCCCACCTTCAGCCAGAAGTCGTCGTCGCTGCCCAGCACGGTTCCCTCGGCGTGGTCGACGAGATCGTCGGACTCCTCGACGTCGTCTTCCGCTTCGGTGTCGTGCGTGTCTTCGGTGTCGGTGTCGGGGCTTCTGCGGTCTCCACGGGTTCGGGCTCGGGTGCCGGTTCGGCCAATTCGGCCTCGGCCTTCTTCGCGGCGGCCTCGTCCACGTCGGGGATGGTGACGATCTCGTCGATCGCGTCGACCACTTTGTCCCAACCGCGGGCGATCACCGCCTCGATCTCTGCCCAACGCTTGCGGCCGGCCCGCCCGCTGAACGCGTCGACGCCCCCGCCGACTGTGCCGAGCACCGGGTTGCCGTTGAAGAACTTGGTGACTGCAGGCATCTCGCACACCGATCCGATTGCCGACGCGATCGCGAGCGTGCTGTGCAGCTGCTTGATCGTCTCGTCGCTGGGCTTCTCGGCGGCCAGCTCCTGCAGGCTGACGAGGTCGTACAGCCGATCCTCGGCAGGATCGAACCTGTGCGCGTATGCCTCGGTCAATCGGTCCCACGCGGGGTGGTCGGCTCAGGTCGTTGTCCTTGCTGGTCCTGACGAATGCGGCCAGGTCGGCGACGGATTCGAACGCATACAGATCTTCGTCCTTACCGAGGAACGCTTCCCATTCGTCGCCCTCGTCGCGCCAGCGTGGAGCCCACAATGTGTACAGGTCGCCCTTGGTCAGCCCGAGCCGAATCGGCACGATGTCAGCAGCCATGGCGCACAGCCTAACGACGGCCCCTGGCGGCCTTGACGGTCACCGGCCCAAAACCCACCTCGTCGAGTCAAGAATCCTCCAAGGCCGCCATCGCACCCTTACGCCATGACAGAGAATCTGCACGACCCGCAGGGAGCCCGCTCGACCCGGGCCACCGGCTTGCCAGGCCTCGCGTGCCTCGTCGCGTTGGCGGCGCTGACGGTTGTCGGCTGCTCGTCAACAGCCGGGCCGACTGCGGTCCCTGCCCCGTCAGTACCCACCGCGACTGTGACCGTGACGCCGCAGGCGGCCCCGGTGACGGTGACTCCGGACCCGGCCCCGGCACCAGTGACGGTGACTGTGACGCCGGCGTCGGAACCGACCGCCGTTGCGCAGCCCAACGGGCCGAGCAGCTTCCAATCGCCGTCGGGCAACATCAACTGCACGCTGTCCACTCCGGGGGGTGCGAACGCTGCCCGCTGTGAGGTTGTCGACCACACCTGGACGGCTCCGCCGCCGCCGGATTGCCATCTGAACTCCGGCGACCGGTTCTATTTGACTCAGGCCGGCGCGGCCGTCGTCGGCTGCTACGCCCAGGAGTTGGCCCGCGCCGCGGAGACCACTCTCGGTTACGGCCAGTCGCGAACCTTCGGCACGATCACGTGCGAGAGCGAGTACACGGGTATGACGTGCACCGATGGCAGCACCGGTCACTACTTCCGCGTCTCACGGGACACCTACGAACTCGGCTGATCACGCCGTCGGCCGCCAGAATCCTTGAAAACCCTGACCTGCGTTGTCCGTTCGGATCGAAGAGAGGTGGACGGGTCTCCGGCCTCGACCGGGTGTCAATAACGGTGCAAATAGCTCAATCGACAGAAAGACGTCAACATGTCTGCGGACAGACTACCCAGCAGGTTTCGATCGATCGCCCCAAGGGTGACCAATAAGGACGGCGCTGACCGCTGCCGAGCTGAATGACCGCCGTCACCACCGCGCTGTCCAGTTTTTCTGGGCATGGTTGGCGGGGGGCGTCGCTGACGAGCCTCGCGGGCAACGTCGCGCACGCTCTGCTGTCAGCGCCCGCAGGTTCATGGTGGCTCGCGGCAGCGGTCGCAGCCGTGCCGCCCACCGTTCTGCTGTGCGCGGTCCATGGGATCGCGGTTCTGGCGAAGACAAATGCCTCCAGCGCGGTCTACTGGGTATCGGTCGCCGCGACCGCAGCCCTTGCAGGCGGGGCGTTTGTCTTGAGCTTCGTCTCACTGCGGGCATTGGCGTTGCTGGAGTCGTATTGCCGTCCATGCTCGGCGACGCGGTACACCTTCGCGGGAGCGAACCCGTAGCTGGTCAGAAAGGCATCCGCACCAAGCTCGTCGTACTTTTGCATCGCTTGAAGTACTGCTTCGCCAGTGATTCGGAAAGCGCCACGACCCGCAATCGAACGAATGCTTCCGACATCGAGCACTCAGGGTCTGCCTGGCCCGGCGGTCCGTAGAACCTCGCACGTTGGGACAGAAACTAGTGCGCGGGTGGCATCCGAACGCGCCTTAGGCTGATTCAGTCGTACCTGTCCGAGGGTGAGGAGTCTCGGTGTCGAAACTGATTCGCGTCGTGCCGGAGGATTTGCATGTATCGGCGGCGAAGGTGGACGTTCACGCTGATGAATTACACCTGCGGCATGCCGCCGCCAATGGCCGCATAGAAGCCGCGCAAGTTGGCGTGCCGACCCGGTCTGCGGCGGCGCTGAGCGCGGCTGTTGCCAAGTGGCAGGGGGACACGACGGCGCTATTCGGCAACCTGGTGGAACACGGCGAGGCGTTGCGAGGTGCTGCAGCCGGTTACGTCGGAACTGACGAAGAGAACGCTGGTGACATACAGGCCGCAGGCGATCACGTCAGCACACTTGATCTTGGGCTATAACGGTTCGACGTGACGGTCTCTGTAGCCGACATTGATCGGTGGGACCCCGGCGATGTCCGAGAGGTCTTTCACGCGACCCGCAGCCGGGCTGAAGCCGCATTCGAAGCAGCAGACGGTATTTCGACGTTGCCCGCCTTCGGGTCCTGGGGTGGTGATGCCGCTGAGGCTGCGAAACATGCGAACGAAAAGCTGCGTAGGGATCTCGATGCTCAGGGCAACGAGGCCCTCGCCGTGGCGAAGGCGGCCCAGACTGCCGCCGATGACATGCAGCAGGTCAAATCGGACCTAGCCCAGCTTGAGGCCGACACAGCCGACCAGGGATTCGAGATCGACCCCGCTAGCAGCCGGGTGCTACCCGGCCCCAACCCTCGTGCCCCGATGATCGTGGCATTGGCGGAGATGGAGGCGCTTCAAGGGCGGCTTGACGCGATTCTGGCCGAGGCGATTCGAGTGGATGAGGAGCTGGCCCGCGCGATCGCCATGGCAACCGGTTCGCAGCCCATACCTGATACGCCGCACGACAACCGGCCTGAGATTCAAGATGCCCTGTCGCGTCCACTGCCCGCAGACCCCAAGCAGTTTCATGACCTCTGGGAGCAGCTCACGCCAGAGGAAAGAGATTGGCTCTACCAACACGATCACTCCATCGGCAACCACGGCGGCATGCCATTCGCCGATCGCAATACCTACAACCGCATGCACCTCAACGAATTGCAACAGACCAACCAAGCCGAACTCGACCGCCTACGCGCCGCACACCCGGACTGGGCGGCAGGTAACACGCCGTTTCTTGACTCACAGGAGTGGCAGACCTGGAAAACACAGTGGGACCAGGCCAATCAATCGCGACACGGCTATGAACAGGTCCAACGAGCCGTGCAATCGCCCGACGGGTTGCCACGCCTGCTGGACACCCTCGATAACCGGGGCCACGCCGCCGTTTCCATCAACGACCCTGACACCGCCAAACGTAACGCCACCTTCGTTCCCGGTACCGGCCAAGATCTCACCCGCCTGGAGTTCAGCACCGAGAAGTCCGAGCAGATGCTGCAAGCCACGCTGCGCGCCGACCCCAGCCTGAGACCCAGCGATGTATCGATCACAACGTGGATGGGTTACGACCGTCCGATGAATGTCCTCACCGACGCCCCATCCACGAGCTACGCCCACGGTGGGGCTGGGGCGCTTAACGACTTCCAAGCGGGCATGCGCGCATCGCACAACGACGGCGCTGCCGGTGGCGGGTCGATCAACACCGTCATCGGCCACAGCTACGGGTCCACATTAGTCGGAGCAGCTGGGCTCGATGGGCACCACCTCGACGCCAATAACGTCGTGGCCGTGGGTAGTCCGGGAGTGCTCGCGCAACACGCCAGCGACCTCAGCCTCGCCCCTGGAGGTCATGTATTCGCGACACGCGCCGAAAACGACATCATCGGCATCGCGACCTACGCAACACTTGGCCCCGACCCGATGAGCACGGGTTTCGGCGGCATCCCCTTTGAGGCCGCACCCGGACCTGCTGGCCCCCTCGGCTCACCGACGGTCGACGCGCACAGCAGCTACTGGAGCGCGGGCAATCCGGCACTCGATAACATGGGTCGCATCATCGCCGGACAGACCAACGTCACACCGCCTCGGTTCACGCCATGACGCGCCGAGCCATACATGCCGCAGCCGCAGCCGGACTCTGCGCGGTGATGCTGACCGCTTGCTCATCCTCAACGCCTACGAAACCATCAGAATCGCTCGGGCCTCCGGTGCCATCGGGCGCAACGGTCATACCAGGAGGCCCCATGGAACACACACCCGTTCCCGCCTCGCCGAAGATTCCGGCCAGCCAACAGGAAGCGCAAGACACGGTGCTGGCATACCTGCAAAAGACGGTCGACGCGCTGCCGAAGGGAACGAGCCTGGACGGCACCCGCTATGTGGTAGGCAAGGGCACCACCTACTGCGACGACAACCCGAGCGGCCCCGATGCGCCCGTGCACGTTGAGGATTGGCGCGACATCACTCTGCCGCCTGACGTCACCGATTTCAACACGATCATCGGCCAGACCGGCGACATATGGAAACGGTGGGGGTGGCAGGTCGTCGAGCGTGACGGCTTCAGCAAGCCCAATCGCTTCGGCTACGCGCCCGACGGTTACATCCTTCAGATCGAGGCGCGTCCCGATCCGAAATACCCGCCCTCACTTGTTGGTTCGTCACCGTGCTTCTCCGGCAACCTGCGCAAAGACGGCATTACGAGGCCCGCAATAATTCAACAGAATCCCTAGCGAGACTCGCCACCTGTCACCGGCCCCATACAACGATCGGCGTCGGCGAACTCTTCAAGCATGTTGCCAGGCTCATCGTCCCAGCCGTTTGCTTGCCCGCGTCAGTCATGCGGATCATTCGTTCGCCGCACGGCTCAAGTGCGGCGGCGCGGGCTTCGAAGCGCTCGACGATGTCCCGCAGTCGTTTGTTGGCCCGCGATACCGCCGCACCTGCGGTCTGCGCCGCAGCGCCCAACTGATCGACCTGCCCTACGAGCGTTTCGGCGGCGGCGGCCGTCGTCGCCGCGAACTCGGCAGCGGCGTCCGCCCCGGCGCCGGTCCAGCTCTGCCCCGCGTGATTCCAGGCCCGGCGGGCGGCCGCGGCGACATCGGCCAGCGCGTCGCGCACCCCGGCAAGTGCGGAGGCGGGATCGCCTGCCGGATCACTCGACCACCCAGGGCCTACCAGCGACTGCACCTCCCGGATCGGCGCCGCCAGTTCAGCGACGAGGGCACTCGGCATGCCTAGAGCCTCGAGACAGCTGCGCCGAGCTGGTGGTCGGCGTCCTCATGTGCCCCCGCCGATGCATATGCGGTCACGCGTCCTGCGCTCTACCCGGTCGCCCAGCATCGCCACCGCGCGAGACCCCTGCACGACCGCGTCGGTCAGCACGGCCAGGAAGCGGACGCCCACAGGACCCAGCATCACGCCCGCGGCGGGACCCGGCATCGAGGACAAGGCGGCCGCGACGGCGGCGAGATCGGCCGCCTGGGTCGAGTTGGCGGCGCCGAAGGCACGAATGGCGTCGGTATCGGCGAACATGGGGTTAGGACGGCCACGGCGACCGTTCGGTTCCACTAAGGTCGGCCCATGGATGTGCGGGTCGTCGAGCACCCACTGGCCGCCGCGCGGCTGACCACTCTGCGTGACGAGCGCACCGACAACGCGGCGTTCCGTGCCGCACTGCGCGACCTGACCATGATGTTGGTCTACGAAGCGACGCGCGACGCCGCGTGCGAAACCGTCCCCGTGCGAACACCGCTGAGCGATACGACCGGGTCACGGTTGGCCAACCCACCACTGCTGGTGCCGGTGCTGCGCGCAGGTCTTGGCATGGTCGATCAGGCGCACGCGCTGATCCCCGAGGCCCGCGTCGGGTTCGTCGGGATGGCCCGCGACGAGGAAACCCACGAGCCCACACCGTATTTGGAGTCGCTTCCTGACGACCTGAGCACACAGCCGGTGATGGTGCTGGACCCGATGCTGGCCACCGGCGGCTCGATGGCGCATCACCATCGGGCTGCTGCTTTCGCGCAACGCCGTCGACATTACTGCGGTTTGCGTCGTCGTCGTGCCCGAGGGCATTGCTGCACTGGAGAAGGTGGCGCCGAATATGCGGCTGGTCACCGCGGCCATCGACGAGCGGCTCAACGAGATCGCCTACATCGTGCCGGGTCTCGGCGACGCCGGTGACCGACAGTTCGGGCCGCGCTAGAAACGTCTGCGCGACGCCGACCAACTCGTCCTGAACCGCGCGCGCTTTGGCTCGGGTGGCCGCGAGATCGCCGACTATCGCGCACCGAACCTCGATATAGCACTTGACTTTTGGCTCGGTACCCGAAGGCCGCACCACCACCCGGACCCAATCGTCGTCGCCGCCGAAGAAGATCAGCGCGTCGGTCCGCCGCGCAGGCTCCAGCAGCAGATCGGTCACCGTCACCCCGAAACCGGCCAGCCGATCCGGCGGCGTCGCGCGCAGCCGCGCCATCACCGCGTTGGCCTCGTCGGCGTCGGCGACACGTCGCGACACCGCCGTCGTGGTGTGCACACCGTGGCGCAGGGCGACGTCGTCGAGCGCGTCCAGCACAGTTCGGCCCTGATTCCGCAGCGCGACAACCAGATCGCAAGCCAGCACGGCCGCGCTGATGCCGTCCTTGTCGCGGACCGCGCCGGGATCGACGCAATGGCCAACCGCCTCCTCGTAGGCATAGCCCAGCGTGCGGCCGGGCAGGCCGGCGTCGGCTCGTGACAGCCACTTGAACCCGGTGAGCGTCTCGACATGCTTGGCGCCGTGGTCTGTGGCGATGGAGGAAAGCATCCGCGACGACACCACAGTGCTGGCCACCACGGTCGCCTCCGCGACGGGACCGGGCTCGAGTTGCGAAAGGATGTAATCACCCAGCAGCCAACCTGTTTCGTCGCCCGAGAGCATGCGCCAGCCATCTGGCGCCTGCACCCCGATCGCGCAGCGGTCGGCGTCGGGGTCCAGCGCGATGGCGATCTCGGCGTCGACGTCGGCGGCCAGCTTCAGCAGCGCGTCGACCGCGCCGGGCTCCTCGGGGTTGGGGAAGGCCACCGTGGGGAAGTCGGGATCGGGCGCGAACTGGCTCTCGACAATGTGTACGTCGGTGATCCCTGCGCGCGTCAGGGCGTCCATCGCGAACTCGCCACCCACCCCGTGTAACGGCGTCAGCGCCACCCGTGCAGACCCATGCGCGTGTCGGACCTGCGCCGCACGCTCGACGTAGCGCTGAACCTCCTCGACACCAGAAGGTTTGACGGCCTGTCGAGGGATTTCGTCGGCGTGCGGCGCCTCTGCGACGGCACGTTCGATCTCTTCGTCGATGGGTGGAACGATCGGGAACCCGCCCTCGAAGTAGACCTTGTAGCCGTTGTCGGACGGCGGGTTGTGCGACGCGGTGATCTGGATGCCTGCGGCAGCACTGCTGTGGCGCACGGTGAACGCCACCACGGGTGTCGGCGCTGCGGTGAACATCAACAGGACGGGAAATCCCTGGGCGGCAAGGACTTCCGCCGTAGCAAGCGCGAACTCCTCGGATCCGTGGCGGCTGTCCCTGCCGACCACCACAAGCTGTCCGGCCAGGCCACGGTCCTTGAGCACCTTGGCCACCGCCCAGGTGGTGCGCAGCACGACGGCCAGGTTCATTCCGTTGGGCCCGCCGCGCAGGGGTCCACGCAAGCCGGCCGTCCCGAACGTCAGCGGTTGGGAGAAACGCTCGTCGAGCTCCTCCTCGCCGAGCGCTGCCAGCTCGGCGGCGGTATGCGGATCGGGGTCGTGAGAGATCCACTCCTGGGCGGCCATTGAGGTCCGCGAAGAAGTCACACCGCCAGTGTGCCCGCTGAGGCGTCGGTGTAGGCGAGCTTGCGGAGCACCGGCGCGACGAGCATCAACAGGTCGAATTCCAGCGGGGTCAGGTTGTCGCGCATGGTCGCGTGCAGCCAGGCATCTCGTTCGGCACGGTCGGCCTCGAGCAGCGCGGTGCCGGCGGCGTGATCTCGATGAGCTGTCGGCGCCGATCGGTTTCGTCGGGGCGGCGCGCAATCAGCTCGCGGCTAACCAGTTCGTTGATGCTGTCGGTCAGCGACTGCGCCCGCACATGCAATCGGGTGCCGAGTTCGGCGGGCGTGGTGACGCCGGTTCGGCTGATCTCGCCGAGCAGCTGCATGCTGGCTCAGCGTCAGGCCGTTGTCGGGGCGGTGCCTGCGCATCTGCCGAGCCACCGCCATCATCGATTCCCGCAGTTCGGTGGCTGGGGAGTCAACGCGCGTCATAACCAAGGTATACCTTGGTAAAATCCATTTGTCACGCACATCGGCCCATGTTGCGATCGGAAAATTAGCAAGGGCATACTTGTGCATCACGATGAGCGTGGATGATGGCAGATGCTCAGGTGGGCCTTACTGATTAGCAGTGACGGTCGCCGTCACCGTCCCTCTCACCGCCATCGGTGTGCCGTCGGCCGCGCTGTTCGCCGCACTGGTCGTCGGTGCGTGCTGGCGCTGGCGTCGCTGGCTCCCCGTCACGTACCGCGCAAGGCCGGAATCGCCGCGCAGGGCGTGCTGGGCGTTTACATCGGCACGATGGTCCACCAGGACGCCGTCGCCGCACTCGGTTCCGACTGGCCGGTCGTCGTCGCGGTCGCCGTTGCCACGCTGCTGCTCAGCATCGTCGCCGGGGCGCTGCTGGGCATTCACCGGGACGTCACGCCGCTGACAGGGTCGCTGGCGCTGGTTGCCGGCGGTGCGTCCGGGCTCGTCGCGATCGCCCGCGAACTCGGCGGCGACGACCGCGTTGTCGCTGTTGTCCAATACCTGCGCGTCGGACTCGTCACCGCGTCGATGCCCGTGGTGGTGACGCTGGTCTACCACGCCGACAAGACGCGCGGCGCCGCCTCCGTCGCTCATACCGCTTCCGCCCCTTGGTATTTCAGTCTCGGCGCGATGATAGTGCTGGTGTTCGTCGGGGCGACGGTGGGCCGGTTGATCCGATTGCCGGGAGCGGGACTGCTCGGGCCGCTGGCACTGACCGTGGCGTTGGAGCTGACCGGCCTGTCGTTCGGCCTGACCGTCCCGATCGTGCTGGTGCAGGTCGGCTACATGTTGATCGGCTGGCAAGCGGGTGTGGCGTTCACGCGCGAATCGCTGAGGGCGGTCGGGCGTGTGCTGCCCGCGGCGATCGGCCTGATCGTCGTGCTCGGCGTTGCGACGGCAGGCCTCGGCGTGCTGCTGGCGCACTTCGCCGGGCTCACCCCGCTTGAGGGTTACCTCGCCACCAGCCCCGGCGGGGTGTACGCCGTGCTCGCGACTGCTGTCGAAACCGGGTCCAATGTCACGTTCATCATCGCGGCGCAGGTGGTGCGCATCCTTCTGATGTTGTTCGCGGCGCCGCTGATGGCCCGCGCCGTGGTGCGGATCAGCGAGCGCGTCGGCCGTCAGACTCGCGCGATGACCGCTGCGAGCAGGGAACCCATCCGCGTCGCGGACTGACGGCCCGCCTCGAGTACCTCGTCGTGGCTCAGCGGCTTGCCGGTCATGCCCGCCGCCAGGTTCGTCACCAGCGATACGGCCAGCACCTCCACACCGCCGCCCGCGCGGCAATGGTCTCGTGCACGGTGGACATGCCGACCAGGTCGGCGCCGAGCGTGCGCAACATCCGGATCTCGGCGGGCGTCTCGTAGTGCGGCCCTGGCAGCCCTGCGTAGACGCCCTCGGCCAGCGATCGGATCGATCTCGCGGGCGATTGCGCGCAAGCGCGGCGAGTAGGCGTCGACAAGGTCCACGAACTGGGCGCCGACCAGCGGCGATCGCGCTGTCAGGTTGAGATGGTCGCTGATCAGCACCGGCTGGCCGACCGCATACTCGTCGCGAAGCCCGCCTGCCGCGTTCGTCAGCACCACGGTGTGCACCCCTGCCGCGTACGCCGTCCGCACCGGATGCACGACATGGCGCAACTCGTGGCCTTCGTAGGCGTGGATTCGGCCGACGAAGACCAGCACACGTCGGTCACCGATCCGCAGCGACAGCACTTGGCCGCCGTGTCCCGCGGCGCTGGGCGGAGTGAAGCCGGGCAGTTCGGCCATCGGCAGCACGGCCACGGGGTCGCCGAGTTCGGCGACGGCAGGAGCCCAGCCGGATCCGAGAACGACGGCGACGTCGTGCTCGTCGACACCCGTGCGGTCGCGGATGGCGTCGGCAGCGTCCTGGGCCACTGCCTCCGGGTCGGTCACAGTGCGGCGAGCTTAGCTCGCAGGCAGCGCACCAGCGTGCAGTGAGATACTGCTGGGATGCCCACCGCCACCGCGTCGATAAGCGTCGAAGACGCCGTCAACCGTCGCCGCGGTGATCTGGTGGAGCTGTCGCACTCGATTCACGCCGAGCCGGAACTTGCGTTCGCCGAACACCGCAGCTGCGCGAAGACGCGGGCACTGGTCGCCGAGTACGGGTTCGAGATCACGGCCGCACCCGGCGGCTTGGACACCGCATTTCGCGCCGACTACGGCAGCGGCCCACTGGTCGTGGGCATCTGCGCCGAGTACGACGCATTGCCCGAGCATCGGACATGCCTGCGGTCACAACATCATCGCCGCCTCCGCCGTCGGCACGGCGCTGGCATTGGCGGAAGTGGCCGACGAGTTGGGCCTGACGGTGGTGCTGATCGGCACCCCCGCCGAGGAGGCAGGCGGCGGAAAAGCGTTGCTGCTCAAGGCAGGAACGTTCGACGACATCGCGGCCACGGTGATGCTGCATCCCGGGCCGCTCGACATCGCTCGAGCACGCTCATTGGCGCTGTCGCAGGTCGCAGTCGGCTACTCGGGCCGGGAGGCGCATGCCGCCGTCGCGCCGTATCTGGGCATCAATGCCGTCGACGCCATCACCGTCGCCCAGGTCGCCATCGGCCTGCTGCGTCAGCAGTTGATGCCCGGCCAGATGGTGCACGGCATCGTCACCGACGGCGGCCAGGCCACCAACGTCATACCCGCCCACGCCGAGATGCACTACACCATGCGTGCCAACGACGCCGCCTCACTGCGCGAACTCGAAGGCAGAATGGCCGACTGCTTCCTGGCCGGTGCGGTGGCCACAGGATGTGAATACCGCGTCCGGGACACCGAGCCTCCGTACGACGAGCTGGCTCCCGACCAGTGGCTGGCGGACACTTTCCGTGCCGAGATGGTGCGGCTGGGCAGGACCCCGGTCGCCACAGGATGTGGAAGCGGCGATGCCGCTGGGCAGCACCGACATGGGCAACGTCACCCAGGTGATGCCGGGAATCCACCCGATCGTCGGCATCGACGCCGGCGGCGCGTCGGTGCACCAACCGGCGTTCGCCGCCGCGGCGGCCGGTCCGAGCGCCGACAAGGCCGTCGTCGAGGGGGCAATCATGCTGGCCCGCACCGTCGTCAGCTTGGCTGAGACGCCGGCCGAGCGGGACCGGGTGCTGGAACTGCAGGCCAGGCGGGCGTCATGAGCATCGTCGAGGCCACCGAGCGTGGCTGGACGCCCACTACGACGACCTCATGGCGTGGCGCAGGCACATCCACGCCCACCCTGAGCTGGGCCGACAGGAGTTCGCGACCACCCAGTTCGTCGCCTCGCATCTGGCCGACGCGGGCCTCAACCCGAAGGTGCTTGCCCGGCGGGACGGGTCTGACCTGCGACTTCGGACCCGAGCACGGGCCGACGGATCGCGCTGCGCGCCGATATGGACGCGCTGCCGATGGCCGAGCGGACCGGCGCGTCGTACGCGTCGGTGGTGCCCAACGTCGCCCATGCGTGCGGCCACGACGGGCACACCGTCGATCCTGCTGGGAGCGGCGCTGGCGCTGGCGTCGGTGCCGGAACTGCCGGTCGGCGTGCGGCTGATCTTCCAGCCCGCCGAGGAGCTGATGCCCGGCGGCGCGATCGACGCGATCGCGGCCGGTGCGCTGACGGGCGTGTCGCGGATCTTCGCGCTGCACTGCGACCCGCGGCTCGCGGTCGGGCAAGGTGGCGGTGCGGCCGGGACCGATCACGTCGGCGGCCGATCAGATCGAGGTCACCCTGCAGTCGCACGGCGGGCACACGTCGCGGCCGCATCTGACCGGCGACCTGGTGTACGGGCTCGGCACGTTGATCACCGGTGTGCCAGGCGTGTTGTCGCGCCGGATCGACCCGCGCAACAGCACGGTGATGGTGTGGGGTGCGGTCAACGCAGGCGTGGCCCCCAACGCGATCCCGCAGACCGGCACGCTGGCGGGCACCATCCGCACCGCGAGCCGCGAGACCTGGCTGACGATGGAATTGATTGTGCGCGAGATCGTTTCGTCGCTGCTGGCGCCGCTGGGCATCGAGCACAGCGTGCAGTACCGCCGCGGCGTGCCGCCGGTGGTCAACGAGGAGATCTCGACGCGCATCCTCACCCACGCGATCGAGGCGATCGGCCCCGACGTGCTGTGCGACACCCGTCAGTCCGGTGGCGGCGAGGACTTCTCCTGGTATCTCGAGGAGGTGCCCGGCGCGATGGCGAGGCTGGGCGTGTGGACGGGTCGAGGCCCGCAGCTCGATCTGCATCAGCCGACGTTCGACCTGGACGAGCGGCGTGCGGTGGGCGTTCGCGTGCTGACCAACATCGTCGACCAGGCCGCCGCCTTGTAGCGCCGACTCTGCGAGCGTGCGTGTCTGCACGCGACATGCCGACAAGGCGCCCACTTTGCGCACGCTCGAGTAGGTGTGAAGGTGCGTGAAATGCTCACCACTAGCGGCGTGTCGGCGTACAACACGCACGGTCGCGGCAGTTGGACTAGGTGCCGGGGCCGATGTTGCGCGCCGGGCGGGTGCGCAGATCGTGCACGTATTCCGTTGGGGCGCCCGCGATTTCGGCGGCATCGGCCATCACGCCGAGGTAGCGCGCCGACGGTATGCCGCCCTCCCACGCGTCGATCACGTACAGCCAGGCGAGCACCGGATCGGTGGTGGTGTCCGACGACGTGCGGTCCACCCGGCACCGGATCTTCTTGTGGACGCCCAGCTCTGAACCTTCCCAGCGGTCGAGGTTCTTCTCGTCTTCCTTGGTCATGTCGTAGAGCACGACGAAGACCTTCGAGGCCGGATCCTCGACGACGGTGGCCAGCGCGCCGTCCCAACCGATGTCCTCGCCGCCGAACGTCAGCCGCCAGCCGTGCAGCCACCCCGTTCCCGCCATCGGCGAATGGGGTGCCCGCTCCAGCATCTGCTCCGGATGCATGTTCGATCCGTAGGCGGCGTATAGCGGCACGGAGGAAAGCCTAAAGCTTCACCCACTGGCTGGGCGATCAACGCCACGCTTGGCTAGGTTAAGGCCGTGGCAACCCGCATCGTGATCATCGGCGGTGGGCCCGCTGGCTATGAGGCGGCACTGGTGGCCGCGGCCCGCGGGCGAGACGTCGCCGAGGTCACCGTCGTCGACTCCGACGGCATCGGCGGTGCGTGTGTGCTGTGGGACTGCGTGCCGTCCAAGACGTTCATCGCGTCCACCGGCGTCCGCACCGAGCTGCGCCGCGCGGCGGGCCTGGGATTCGACATCGCGATCGAGGACGCCAAGATCTCGCTGCGGCCAGATCCACAACCGCGTCAAGACGCTGGCCAAATCGCAATCGACCGACATCGGCCATCAGCTGCTCCGCGCGGGCGTCAACGTCGTGCACGGCAAAGGGGAGCTGGTCGACGACACGTCCGGCATGGCCCACCACCGGGTGAAGGTCACCACGGTCGACGGCAAGGTCGGTGTGCTCAAGGCCGACGTCGTGCTGATCGCCACGGGCGCCAGCCCACGCGTCCTGCCCAACGCCAAGCCGGACGGCGATCGAATCCTGAACTGGCGCCAGCTCTATGACCTCACCGACCTGCCCGAACACCTGGTCATCGTCGGGTCGGGTGTCACGGGTGCCGAGTTCTGCAACGCCTACACCGAGCTCGGCGTGCCGGTGACCGTGGTGGCCAGCCGCGACCAGATCCTGCCCGCACGAGGACTCCGACGCAGCCGCGGTTCTGGAGGAGGCCTTCGCCGAACGCGGGGTGAAGCTGGTGAAGAACGCCCGCGCCGACTCGGTGACCCGGACTGCCGACGGCGTGTTGGTGAAGCTGGCGGACGGGCGGACCGTCGAAGGCAGCCATGCCCTGATGACGGTCGGTTCGGTGCCCAACACCGAGGGACTCGGCCTGGACAAGGTCGGCATCGAGCTCGGTGCCGGCAACTATCTGACGGTGGATCGGGTCTCGCGGACCACGGCGTCGGGAATCTACGCGGCGGGTGACTGCACGGGGCTGCTGCCACTGGCCTCGGTGGCGGCCATGCAGGGCCGCATCGCGATGTACCACGCGCTGGGGGAGGGAGTCTCGCCGATCCGGCTGCGCACCGTCTCCGCTGCGGTGTTTACCCGGCCCGAGATCGCGGCAGTCGGGGTTCCGCAGACAGCAATCGACAGCGGCAGCGTGCCTGCGCGAACCCTGATGCTGCCGCTCAACACCAACGCGCGGGCCAAGATGTCGCTGCTACGCCTCGGTTTCGTGAAAATCTTCTGCCGCCCCGCGACCGGCGTCGTGATCGGCGGCGTCGTGGTCGCACCGATCGCATCAGAGCTGATACTGCCGATCGCGCTGGCGGTGCAGAACAATCTCTCGGTCACCGACCTGGCCCAGACGCTGTCGGTCTATCCGTCGCTGTCGGGCTCCATCATCGAGGCGGCGCGACGGTTGATGGCACACGACGATTTGGACTGACTCCACGTAACCTGGGAACGGCGACACGTACCGACGAGTAACAAGGAGTCCTTTCGAAGTGATGGACCCGAACCCCGCACCGGGCAAGGGGCAGACCTTCCTGGGCCCTAAGCAGCGGGAACAGGCCTGGGATCAACTCGGCAGCGAGCAGTTCGACGTCGTCGTCGTCGGCGGCGGGGTGGTCGGGGCGGGAGCCGCCCTCGACGCCGCCACCCGGGGTTTGAAGGTGGCGCTCGTCGAGGCCCGCGACTTCGCCTCAGGGACTTCGAGCCGATCGTCGAAGATGTTCCACGGCGGGCTGCGCTACCTCGAGCAGCTGGAGTTCGGGTTGGTACGCGAAGCGCTGCACGAACGGGAGCTGTCGCTCACCACGCTGGCCCCGCATCTGGTCAAGCCGCTGCCCTTTCTGTTCCCGCTGACCAATCGATGGTGGGAGCGGCCGTATGTGGCCGCGGGCATCTTCCTGTACGACCAGCTCGGTGGCGCGAAATCCGTTCCGGCGCAAAAGCATTTGACTCGCGCAGGCGCGCTGCGTCTGTCGCCCGGGCTCAAGCGGAGCTCGCTGATCGGAGGGATCCGGTACTACGACACCGTCGTCGACGACGCCCGTCACACGATGACGGTGGCGCGCACCGCGGCTCAGTACGGCGCGGTGGTGCGGTCGTCGAGCCAGGTGGTGTCGTTGCTGCGCGAAGGCGACCGCGTTACCGGCGTGACGATCCGCGACTCCGAGAACGGCGCGATCACCGACGTGCACGGCCACGTGGTGGTCAACGCCACCGGGGTGTGGACCGACGAGATCCAGGCGCTGTCCAAGCAGCGTGGACGGTTCCGGGTGCGGGCCTCCAAGGGCGTGCATATCGTGGTGCCCCGCGACCGGATCGTCAGCGAGGTCGCGATCATCCTGCGCACCGAGAAGTCCGTGCTGTTCGTCATCCCGTGGGGCACTCACTGGATCATCGGCACGACGGACACCGACTGGAACCTCGACCTTGCCCATCCGGCGGCCACGAAGGCCGACATCGACTACATCCTCGGCCACGTCAACACCGTGTTGGCCACGCCGTTGACGCATGACGACATCGACGGGGTGTATGCCGGGTTGCGCCCGCTGCTGGCGGGGGAGAGCGAGGAAACGTCGAAGCTGTCCCGCGAGCACGCCGTGGCGGTGCCTGCGCCGGGCCTGGTGGCCATCGCAGGCGGCAAGTACACCACCTATCGGGTGATGGCGGAGGATGCGATCGACGCTGCCGCCGAGTACATCCCGGCAAGGGTGGCGCTGTCGATCACCGAGAAGGTGCCGCTGATGGGTGCCGACGGCTACTTCGCGCTGATCAACCAAACCGAAAGCGTCGGTGCGCATTATGGCCTGCACCCGTACCGTGTCCGCCATCTGCTGGACCGATACGGTTCGCTGATCGGCGAGGTGCTGGCGATGGCCGAAGGTCGGCCGGAACTGCTGACACCGATCACCGAAGCGCCGGTGTATCTCAAGGTCGAGGCGTGGTACGCCGCCGCGGCCGAGGGTGCGCTGCACCTGGAGGACATCCTGGCGCGGCGGATGCGCATCTCGATCGAATATCCGCACCGCGGAATGGATTGCGCGCGAGAAGTGGCGGAGGTCGTCGCTCCGGTGCTGGGATGGAGCGCCGAGGACGTCGACCGCGAAGTGTCGACCTACATTGCACGGGTCGAAGCCGAGGTGATGTCACAGGCCCAGCCCGACGACGAGTCCGCCGACGCGCTCCGTGCCGCCGCACCTGAGGCGCGCGCCGAGATCCTGGAACCGGTACCGCTCAATTGAGGCGTGCCGCACCGCTTCCGGTTCGCGACGGGCTCGGCCCGGCGCGGGTGCGGTTACTCGGCGGCGTGGTGGTCGACGAGTTCCGGGCGCGGTGGGGCGACGACGCTGCGGCGAAAGTTCTTGCGGAAGAGGTTGTCTCGCCCGACGGCACGGTGGTGAGCGCAACAACCGCGCTGCCGCGCGGCGCGCACGTCTACTTCTATCGGGAACTGCGCGACGAGGTTGTTGTGCCGTTCGACATTCCGATGCTGTATCGAGATGACAACATCGTGGTGGTCGACAAGCCGCATTTCCTCGCGACGATGCCGCGGGGCAGGCACGTTGCGCAGACGGCGGTGGTGCGGTTGCGCCGGGAACTCGACCTGCCCGAGCTCAGTCCCGCGCACCGGCTGGACCGGTTGACCGCTGGCGTGCTGCTGTTTACGACGAGGCGAGAGATTCGGGGTGCATACCAGACGCTGTTCTCCCGCGGGTCGGTGCGCAAGACGTATCTGGCGCGGGCGGAGGTCGATCCGGATCTCGAGCTACCGGCGGTATTGCGCAATCGAATAGTCAAGCAACGCGGACAGTTACAGGCAGTGGAGGAGCTCGGCGAACCGAACGCGGAGACACTGGTCGAGCACTTGGGCGACGGCCTCTATCGCCTCACTCCGCGGACTGGACGCACGCATCAACTTCGCGTGCACATGGCCTCACTGGGCCTGCCGATCCTTGGTGACCCGTTGTATCCCAACGTCATCGATGTCGCCCCGAACGACTTCTCACGGCCGTTGCAACTGCTGGCGCGCAGTCTCGAGTTCGACGACCCCGTGACCGGTGATCGCCGTCAGTTCGAGAGCCACCGGTGGCGCTGAACCCAGCGAATCGATATTGACCTATCAGCATCGGCTCACGGCGCACAATGAGGGCGACTGACCGGCGCTGAGGAGCAAGCCATGAGTTCGTTGGAACCAACCCCCGAACAGTTCGCGGCGCTTGCGGCGCGGCCGGCCGACGCCCCGGTCGTGATGATCAACCTGCTGCAATTTCGCGCCGACGTTGGCCGCGAAAGCTACCTCCGTTACGCGCAAAAGGTGGCCCCGCATCTGCAGCGTGTCGGCGGGACCGTCCGTTACGCCGGTGCCGCGCCCGGTGTGGTCATCGGTGACGGCGAAAAGCCTTGGTGGGACGCCATCATCGTCGTCGAGTACCCGTCGCCCGCGGCGTTCCTGGACATGGTGTCCAACGAGGAGTACCTCAAGGTGCACGAGTACCGCGCTGCGGGACTGGACCGCGGCGACCTGATCGCCACGTCGATCTGGTCGATGGCCGACTGACGCCATGTACCTGATCACCGGGGCAGGCGGAGGGGTTGGCAGCGTCAGCCGACGCGTTGTGGAGCTACTGGTGGCCGACGGCGAGCACGTGCGCGCCATGGTGCGACGCGACGACGAACGCGCCGATCAACTGAGGGCGCTGGGCGCCGAGGTTGTCGTCGGTGACCTCACCCGCGCAGGCGACATCGTCGTCGCGATGGAGGGCGCCAGCCGGATGTTCTTCAACATGAGCGTTTCGGCGGACTACTTGCTGGCCACCGCCGAAGTGTGTGCGGTGGCGCTGGAGCGAGGGCGGCTCGACGCGATCGTCAACATGTCCCAGATGACGGTGTCGCAGATGACGTTGACGAGCACCGGAGAATCCCACCACCAACGGCTGCACTGGTTGGCCGAGCATGTGCTCAATTGGTCGGGCCTGCCGGTAATCCATGTGCGCCCAACGGCGTTCCTCGACAATCCGTTGTTCACGATCCTCGCGGCGCCCACCATCCGGGACCGGGGTGCGCTCGTGCTGCCGTTCGGAACGGGTCATACGTCGCCGATCCCCGCCGCGGACGTGGCGCGCGTCGTCGCCGCCGTCCTTCGTGATCCGGCCGAGCACATCGGCAACGTATACGAACTGACCGGCCCCGAAGCGCTCGATATCGACGGATTGGCAGAGCAGTACGCCCGGGGGCTGCAGCGGCCGGTTACCGGCGAAGACGTCTCCTACGACAAATGGGAGCGGGAGGTCCTGGAGCCGATCGGCCTGCCCGAGCACGTCCAACAGCACATCGCCACCATGGCGCAGTTGCATCGCGAGGACCGCTACAACCGTGCGACCGACGACGTCGAGCGGATCACCGGCAGGCCGGCCCAAACCGTTGAGCAGTACGTGGCGTCGAATCACGATCTGTTCTACTGACGGCGTGGATCGCACATCGTTTGACCGCCTCTTCGACATGACCAGCCGCACCGTCATCGTGACGGGCGGCACCAGAGGCATCGGCCTCGCGCTGGCTGAGGGCTTCGTGCTGGCAGGCGCGAATGTGGTGGTGGCCAGCCGCAAACCCGACGCCTGCGAGCAGGCCGCGGCGCACCTCCGTGGGCTTGGCGGGGCAGCCATCGGCGTGCCAACGCACAGCGGCAACATCGACGACCTCGGAGCACTGGTGCAACAGACGGTCGACGAGTTCGGCGGCATCGACGTCGTGGTCAACAACGCTGCCAACGCCCTTGCCGAGCCACTTGGGCAGATGACCGAAGAGGCGTTTACAAAATCCTACGAAGTCAACCTGCGTGGTCCTGTGTTCCTTGTGCAGGCCGCGCTGCCCTATCTCAAGGCGAGTTCCCATGCCGCGGTGGTGAACATGATTTCTGTCGGCGCGTTCAACTTCGCGGCGGCGACGTCGATCTATTCATCCACGAAGGCGGCGTTGATGTCGTTCACCCGTTCGATGGCTGCCGAATACGCGTCGGTCGGTATCCGGGTGAACGCCATAGCGCCTGGACCGGTGGACACCGACATGATGCGCAACAACCCGCAAGCGGCGATCGACCACATGGCCGGCGCCACGCTGATGAAGCGGCTGGCGAGGCCGGATGAAATGGTCGGTATCGCAATGCTTCTGGCATCCGACGCCGGAAGTTACATGACAGGGACGGTCGTCATCGCTGACGGTGGTGGAACGCCGCGCTAAGAGCTGCCGTCGGTCCCCCGGCGCCCAAGCACGGCATCGGCGGCGTCGCGCATCGTCAAGCCGGTCGACGCAAGGATCTGACTGCGGTTCTCCACGTGCAACGCCGCCTCCAGGCTGCCCGCATCGAGGTTCGCCCACATCACCTGCTTGGTCGACTCGACTCCGAATTTGCCATAGCCGCACAGTGTTTCGGCGATCTCCAGGGCGTCGTCGACCACCGAGTCTGACAATCGCGAGACGATGCCCAGCCGCAGCGCCTCATCGGCATCGACCACTCGCGCCGTCAGAATGAGATCGAACGCCTGCCCGGCGCCGACGATGCGCGGCAACGTGTAGCTGACCCCGATGTCGCAGCCGCCCAGGCCGAGCTTGATGAACTGTGTGCAGAACCGTGCCGACTCGGAGGCGATTCGGATGTCGCAGGCCAATGCGAAGCCCAACCCGCCGCCGTAGGCGGGGCCGTTGACCGCCGCGATCACCGGCTGGCGAAGCCGGTGGATCCGCGCGGTGAGGTTCGCGATGCGCTCCTGCCAGCGCATGCCCGAACGCGGAAACTCGGTCCCGCCGCCCGCCTGCGGCGGGCTCGGATCGGTCAGGTCCAGACCCGAGCAGAATCCCCGACCGGCCCCGGTCAGCACGGCGACCCGGCAGTCATTGTTGGCGCCGAGCTCATCGAGCGCCCAGTGGAACTCCTCGACGAGCTCATAGTTCAGCGCGTTGAGTTTGTCCGGCCGATTCAGGGTCAGGACGGCGATGTCGGGACGCGGGTAGGTCAACTCGAGATGCGACATGGGCCACACGCTAACCTGCGCTGCGCCACCCGCCGACGCCGACGGCGATCATCCGCAGCTGCTTGACCGCGATTCGCTTGATCTCGTCGATCGCCGCCGAATCGGTCGCGTCCTCGATGGCCTCGGCGATCACGATCATCGAGTTCACGAACAGACTGGCCAGGATGTTGAGATCCTCGCTGCTCCAGGTGTTCAGGCCGGGCCCTCGGGCAAGGTCGATCGCCAGCTCGGAAGTGATCAACCGGATTTCGGTGCGGATCGCGTAGCGCAGGACCGTGACGCCGCTTGAACGCTCACGTCCGATGAACCGCCAGTATTCGCGACGCTCGTTGACTCCGTCGATGAGGATGTCGACCGACGATTCGATGACGCGGTTCGGATCGAGCTTGCCCGCTCGTGCACCACGCAGCATGTCTCGCAGCGCACGGAACGACTCGTCGATGAGCACCAGCCCGAGCGCCTCCATCGACTCGAAGTGCCGGTAGAACGCGGCGGGCACAATGCCGGCCTCGCGGGTGACCTCACGCAGGCTCAGCGCCGCGAAGCTTTGGTCCTCGAGCAGGCGCAGTGAGGCGGCGACGATCGCCCGGCGCGTGGCCTCCTTGCGCTCCTCCCTTGACAGGGTGTCGCGCGATCGAGGCTTACTCGACCTGCTGGAACGGCCCATTCGTGAACTGGGCGTACGACTGTTCACTTTGTGAAACCTACCACATGCAGGACGAATCTCTTGACGCTGGATAGCTGCGGAGCGCACGGTATACACATGTTCACTCAAACTTTGACTCGCCGCGTGCGACGGTCGCCTCTGCTGGAGCTGCTGACCGGCCCCCACGGCGTGGATCGATACACCGAGCTGGTCGACCCGACCTGGACGCAGGCTGACGCCCGCGCGAAGGTGATCGCCGTGCGTCGGCAGACCCCTCGCAGCGTCACGCTGACGCTGGAACCGAATCGCGCGTTCACCGGTTTCCGGGCCGGCCAGCACATCAATCTGACGGTGGAGATCGACGGCCGTCGTCGCACCCGTCCCTACTCGCCTGCCAGCGCTGAGGGCGCCCCGTACATCGAGCTGACCATCGGCCGCCACGATGGCGGGCTGGTCTCGGTGTACCTGTGCGACCAGGCCCGCCCGGGCATGGTTGTTGGCCTCGACTCCGTGGGTGGTGACTTCACCCTGCCGGACACTCGGCCGCGGCGAACCCTCTTCATCTCCGGCGGCAGCGGCATCACCCCGGTGATGTCGATGCTGCGCACGATGCGAAACGAAGGCTCCGATCGCGAGATCTCCTTCATCCACTACGCACGCGGCCCGCAGGAAGCCTGCTACGCCGACGAGCTCGCCGCGATGTCCGGCGTTCGGGTATTACACGGCTACACCCGGAGCGGGGAGGGCGATCTCACCGGCCATTTCGACGCCGAGCACCTCGCCGCTGCGATGCCCGACCAAGGAGACGACACAGCGGTGTTCGTGTGTGGGCCGCCCGAGCTGGTTCAGGCCGTCCGGACGCACTACCCGGAGGCATTGTCGGAAAGCTTTGTCCCACCCGTGTTCACCCCTACCGAGGCGTCCGGCGGCGCCGTCAGCTTCGCCGACAGCGGTGTCACCGTGACGGATAACGGGCGCCCGTTGCTCGAGCAGGCCGAGGCCGCGGGCCTGACACCCGAAAGCGGATGCCGGATGGGCATCTGCCACAGCTGCACCCGCCGCAAGACCAGCGGTGTGGTGAAGAACCTGACCACCGGCGTGATGTCGAGCACCGAGGCGGAGGACGTACAGATCTGCGTTTCTGTCCCCGTCGGCGACGTCGACATCGCGTTGTAATCGAAAGGAACGAACATGACTGGCACCACGTTGACCCCGCAGAAGCCCATCTCGAAGACCGTCGGCGGCAAGACCGTCACGATGACTCCCGAGCAGGCGGAGTCGTTCGGTCGTGAGCTCGACGCCCTGAAGGAACGCGTTATCGCCGACCTGGGTGAGCGCGACACCACCTATATTCGCCGGGTCATCAAAGCCCAGCGCTCGCTGGAGGTGGGCGGCCGCGCGCTGCTAATCGGCGGCATCCTCCCGCCCTTCTGGCTCGCGGGCACCGCAATGCTGGGGATCTCGAAGATCCTCGACAACATGGAGATCGGCCACAACATCATGCACGGCCAGTACGACTGGACGGGTGATCCGGCATTGTCGGGCAAGAAGTTCGAGTGGGATACCGCATGCCCTGCCGACCAGTGGCGCCACTCGCACAACTACATGCACCACACCTACACCAACATCGTGGGCATGGACCGCGACATCGGCTACGGCATCCTGCGGATGAGCGAAGACCAGAAATGGCGGCCGTACTTCCTTGGCAACCCGGTGTACGCGTTCCTGCTGATGGTGCTGTTCCAGTACGGCGTCGCGCTGCACGAGCTGGAGACCGAGCGTATCCGAGCAGGCGAGATCACGATCGCCGATAAGCGCGAGATCCTCCAGGGCATCTGGCGCAAGACCAAGCGGCAGACACTCAAGGATTACGTGGCCTTCCCCCTGCTGGCAGGCCCCTTCGCGCCGTGGGTGTTCGCGGGCAACATGACCGCCAACCTGATGCGCAACGTCTGGTCATACATGATCATCTTCTGCGGCCACTTCCCCGAAGACACCCAGGAGTTCTCGATCGAGGAGACCAAGGCCGAAACTCGCGGCATGTGGTACTTCCGCCAGATCCTCGGATCGGCGAACCTGACCGGCGGCAAGCTCTTTCACGTCCTGAGTGGCAACCTGTCGTTCCAGATCGAGCACCACCTGTTCCCCGACATCCCGGCGCACCGCCATGCAGAGATCGCTCCCGAGGTTCAGGAGATCTGCGAGCGGTATGGCATCCCGTACAACACGGGCTCGCTGCCGCATCAGTTCGCCACGGTGGTGCGCAAGATCGTCAAACTGGCTCTGCCGTCACGCCTGACAGACCGGACACCAGTAGGCGACGCGGTCCCCGCTGCGGTCTGACTCGATCAGCGTGCCGCAACGTCGGCACGGCTTACCGGCCCGGCCGTAGACCCACACGTCGCGGCCGGGCCGGGTGTCGCCCGTTGTTGCGCGGTTCCAGCGAGACCGGTTGAGCCACAACATGTCACGGGCTCGCTGCACCATCCGGAGCGGGTCCTTGACGTCTCGCACCGGCGCGGTCGGCAAATGGCCCGCGATGAAGCACAACTCATTGCAGTAGACGTTGCCGACGCCTGCCATCACCCGCTGATCGAGCAGTGCCTGCGCCAGCGGCCGGTCCGGGTCGCTCGTCAGGTTCTCCGCTGCGACGTGCGGATCCCAGTCGTCGCCGAGCAGATCGGGACCCAGATGGGCGACCGTGTCCATATCGTGTTCGCGCTCCAGTATTTCGAGCACTCCCAGATCGATGCCTGCCGCTTGAATGTCGCCGGCCTCCAGGATGATCCGGATCCGATATCCTGCCCTGCTCGGCTTGCTCACCGGGCTGACCTTCCAGCTGCCCTCCATCTTCAGATGCGAGTGGATGCTGGCCGACCCGACCCGTATGAACAGATGCTTTCCCCTGCTGATCACCCCGTCGACGACCTGTCCGGTCAGATCGACGGTGGCGTATGTCGGCACTCGGATATCGCACCGCGTGAGCGTCTTGCCTGCCAACGCGTCGCGCAGGACGGTGGCGGTATGCCAGACGGTGTCGCCCTCGGGCATGGTGTCGCTATCCCACCAGTTTCGCCGAGAGTTCCCACAGCCGTTCGGCATTGGCCGGGTCGAGCGCATACGGCGCGACGCCACCCCGCCCTGGCCCACCGCGCCGGTCGACCACCACGGCCTCATTGCAGTCCTCGAAGTAGCGGCCGCCGATTCCGTCGAGCAACGGGGACGCCGCCAGCAACACCGATGTCGCGGCTCCCTGCTCGACCGACTTGAAGTCGCTCCCGCCCGCACGGAACGCCTCCAGCGCCTGCTCCGCGTAGTGCGCGGGCAGATGGCGCTGCAGTGGGGTGGCGATACCGCCGGGCATCAGCGCGTTGACGAAGATGCCTTCCTGAGCCCACCGGCGGGTGGCTTCGACGGCGAACAGGACATTGGCGGTCTTCGACTGACCGTAGGCGCCGAACGGGTCGTAGTCGCGAAACGCGTAGTCGATGTCGTCGAACACCACCGGCGAGCGCAGGTGCCCTCCGGAGCTCACCGATACGATGCGGGCGGAGCCGGCCGCGGCAAGCGAATCGTGCAGCCCGACCGCGAGCGCGAAGTGCCCGAGATGATTTGTCGCGAACTGCATTTCGTGGCCGCCGGACGACAGTGTCAGCTCTTGAATGGCCATCACGCCCGCGTTGTTCACCAGAATGTCAAGCGGTCCGGTCCATGCCGCGACGAAGGCGCCGATGCTGGACAGGTCGCTGAGGTCCAGTGCGCCGACGGTGACAGCACCATTGCCGGTGCCGTCGCGGATACCGGCGGCAACCCGCTCACCCGACGCCGTGTTGCGCACAGCGAGTGTGACCGCCGCGCCTGCATCCGCCAGTGCCCGCGCGGTCTCGACGCCGATACCCGACGACGCGCCGGTGACGATGGCGCGTTTACCGGACAGATCGACGCCTGCGATGACCTCGGCGGCAGTCGAGGTGAATCCAAACGGTGTGGTTATCCGTGGTGCAGTCATCAGCGAATGAAACGGTACTCCAACGGTGGGTGTTCCCCGCTAACGCAGCCGCAGGCCCCGCGGCGTGCGAGCGAAGCCGCAGCCCATCAACGCATCCTGCACCGCCGCCCGCGCACCCTCGGCGCCCGGTTCCAGCACCGGCACGCCATTGACCTTCTCCACCAGCAGCGAACCGACGCGTCCGCCGCTGACCAGATCGGCCAGCGCCGCCGCCGCAGCGATGTGGCCTCGGCGTCGTCGGTGAAGCTCAGCAGCGTGCGCCCGCCCCGTTCGAGGAACCACGTCAGCTCGCCGTCGACGAGCGCCACCAGCGCGCCCGGCCTTTCGGCCCGGCCGGTGCGATACGTCCTCGTCTGCCACCTTCTGGACGGCCACGGCAGGGCTGCGCCGTACGGGTTGGCCGGGATCGGCCGCCGCGAGCACCACCGCCTGATACTCGCGGCGCTCCGGGTCGACACCGTCGAGATAGGACCGCAGCCGATCGACGGTCGAGGCCACCGCGAACTGGGCGCCGCCCAGCGACTCGACGAAGTAGCCCCGCTGGCATCGGCCCGCGTCCTCGAACGCGCTCAGCACCTTGTACAGCATCGCGAAACCGCCAGGCAGCCCTTCGGCCGCGACCGCGCCCTTGGTCAGCACGCCATAGCGGTTGAGCAGCAGCTCGGCCTGGAAATGCGTGCGGACGGTGGATTCGGGCTCGGCGGCTGGAAGCGCCGACCAGCGGCCTGCGACCGTCGGCTCGGAGCTGCGGGTCTGCGCATGGGCGACGCTGTAGCGGCTCAACCGTGGCGGTCGCTGGCGTTGCCGGTGTGCGCCGTCCGCGGCGGCCAGTGCGCCGGGCCCGACAGCATCGCGCGCACAGGAGCGAACGTGTCGCCGGTGACCCAGCCGGCCCAAATCAATTCCCAGAGCGCCAGTTTCAACTGCTCATCGGGGTCCGGTCGGCGAGCTGCCGGAAGAAGTACGCGCCACCTGCCCCAGCGTGTCGAGGATGGACCGATGCGCGTCGGTGAACTCGATCTCGGTCGCCGCGGCAAGCGTCAACGGCGCCGAGTCCGCGGGATGGAAGGCGATCCAGCCGTCGTTGCCACCGATCTGACCGGCGCCCGACCACGTCACCTCACCCGCGGCCAGCAGTTCGTCGAGCATCGCCGGCTGGTAGTCGCGGACCCGCTGTCCGAACACCAGCGGTTCGATCGCCGACGCCGGAATGGGCACGCCCGCCAACTGTTCGATCACCGTGGCAAGCCCGTCGATGCCCGACACTGTGCCTTGCCGACCTGCTGCCAGGCGGGCAGGAACCGGGCGTAGGCCGCGGTGCTCACGGGCTCGACCTGTGCCCGCAACGCGGCCAGCGAGCGGCGCCGCAGGATCTTCAGAACGTCTGCGTCGCACCACTGCTCGCGCCTCCGTGCTCGGAAATGGTGATGTCGGTGAATTCGCCGCGCACCAGCTTGCCGTCGATGGCCATCCTGCCCAGCACGTCTGCGGTGACGCGCAGGCCGAGGCCGAAACGGGCCGCGGCGTCGTGGGTGGTGAACGGGCCGTGGGTGCGGGCATAGCGGCCGAGCAGTTCGCCGAGCGGATCGGCGACCGATTCGGTGAAACTCGCCGGCACGCCAACCGGCACCGCGATGCCGACGCCGTCGCGCAGCAGGCCGACGTCTTCGATGGCTACCCACCAGGTCTGGTCGGCGAACGAGACCGTCAGCGCGCGTTTCGCGGCCCGCAGCCCCTCGAGCCAGCCACCCACGTCACCTGACCGTGCAACGCGTCGGCGATCTCGCCCTCGGTCAGCGGGCCCAGCAGCCGCAGCAGATCGGCGACGCCCTCGGCGTCGCGGGCCAGCCGGTCGGCGGCTGAGGTGTTGCAGCTGCGCAGTGGTGGTCGCGATGATTTGCGGATCGAGCAGCTCGCGCAATTCGACACGGCCAAGCAGCTCGGCCAGCAGCACGCTGTCCAGCGACAGCGCCGCGGCGCGCCGCTCGGCCAGCGGGCTGTCGCCCTCGTACATGAATGCGCCGACGTAGCCGAACAACAGCGAGGCCGCGAACGGCGACGGGGTTGCAGTCTCGACCTCGACCAGTCGCAGCCGGCGCTGCGCAACCCGATGCATCAGCTCGGTCAGCGTCGGGCACGTCGTAGACGTCCTGCAGGCATTCGCGGACCGTTTCCAGCACGATCGGGAAGTCGGGATATTTGCGGGCCACGTCCAGCAGCTGTGCGGCGCGCTGCCGCTGATGCCACAAGCGGGGATCGCTTGCCGGGATGCCTGCGCGGCAGAAGCAATGCGCGGGCGGCACATTCGCGGAATCGTGAGGCGAACAGCGCCGAGCCCGCCCACCTCCGCGGTGACGATGGGCTCGATCTCGTCGGCGTCGAAGACGAACAGGTCGGCCCCGGGGGCGGTGTCCTCGGTGTCGGGCAGCCGGACGATGATGCCGTCATCGGAGGCAGTCGGCTTCTCCTCGACGCCGTAGCGTTCCCGCAGCCGTCGCGAAACGGCCAGTGCGAGCGGGCCGTGCACCCGAAGCCCGTAGGGGGAGTGCAGGATCACCCGCCAATCGCCCAGCTCGTCGCGGAACCGCTCGACCACGAACGTCGTGTCGCTGGGCACCGTGCCGGTGGCCTGTCGCTGGTCGTCGAGCAACTGCCACAGGTTGTCGGTCGCATATTGGTCGAAACCGATTGCGCGGCAACGTGCGGCGAACTCGTCGCGGTCCAACCTCGCCAGCTCGCCGGTGAACGCGCCGACTGCGGCACCCAGTTCTGCGGGCCTGCCGACACCGTCGCCCTTCCAGAACGGCAGTCGCGCCGGCTGCCCAGGCGCGGGAATGACGAGCACCCGGTCGTGGGTGATCTCGGTGATGCGCCAACTGGTCGCACCCAGCGAGATCACGTCACCTGGCCTGCGACTCGTAGACCATCTCCTCATCCAATTCGCCTACCCGCGAAGGTTTGTCGGAATCGGTCGCCAGGTAGACGGTGAACATGCCGCGGTCGGGAATGGCGCCACCGGAGGTCACCGCCAGGCGCTGCGCGCCGGGGCGCGCCGTCAGCGTTCCCGCGTCACGGTCGTACACCAACCGCGGCCGCAGCTCGGCGAACTCCGTGGACGGGTACTTGCCGGACAAGAGGTCCAGCGTCGCCTCGAATGCGCTGCGCGGCAGCGTCGCGAACGGGGCGCTGCGCCGCACGGTGTCAAACCAGTGGTCGGCGTCCAGCGGCTCGAGCGCGCAGGCCGCGACCGTGTGCTGGGCCAGTACATCGAGCGGATTCGTCGGCACCCGCATGGTCTCGATATCGCCGGACAGCATCCGCCGCACCGTCACCGCGCAGCCGATCAGGTCGGTGCGGTGCTTGGGAAACAGCACACCCTGCGAGATCTCGCCGACCTGGTGGCCGGCGCGTCCGATGCGCTGCAGGCCGCTGGCCACCGACGGCGGCGCCTCGACCTGGATCACCAGGTCGACGGCGCCCATGTCGATGCCCAGCTCCAGGCTGGACGTTGCGACGACGGCGCGCAGCCGTCCGCTCTTGAGGTCGTCCTCGACCTGCGCGCGCTGCTCCTTGCTGACCGAGCCGTGATGCGCGCGGGCCAGTAGCGGCTCGGCCCCGAAGGCCTGACCGCTGGCCATGATCTGCGCGGGTGAGCCGCCGCCCACCTGGGGGTTGCGCGGCGACGGCAGTTCGATTCCTGACCGCTCGGCGTGAATCTCGTTGAGCCGGGAGGTAAGTCGCTCGGCCAGCCGGCGCGAGTTCGCGAACACGATCGAGCTTCGGTGCGCCTCGATGAGGTCGACGATGCGTGCCTCGACGTCGGGCCAGATGGTGTTGTTCTCGAGGTTGGCCATGTCGGGGACGGGCACCTGCTACCGACAGGTCGAACGTCTTGGCCGCGGGCGGCGCGACGATCGTCGTCCGGCGCCTGACCGGACAGGAACCGCGCCACTTCCTCCGGCGGGCGGACCGTCGCCGACAGCCCGATGCGCTGCGCGGGCTCGTCGAGCAACTGGTCGAGCCGTTCCAGCGACAGCGCCAGATGCGCGCCGCGCTTGGTGCCTGCGACGGCGTGCACTTCGTCGACGATCACCGTCTGAACCTCGGCGAGAGTGTCGCGCGCAGCCGAGGTCAGCATCAGGAACAGCGACTCCGGCGTGGTGATGAGGATGTCGGGCGGCTTGGCGATCAGCGCGCGGCGCTGGCGGGCGGCGTGTCCCCGGAGCGCACGCCGACGCTGATCTGCGGGGCAGGCACCCCACGCCGCTCAGCGACGCGGGAGATACCGGTCAACGGGGTGCGCAGGTTGCGTTCGACGTCGACGGCAAGCGCCTTGAGCGGCGACACGTAGAGCACCGGGGTTCCCGCGGTGGCGGGCCTTGGCTCCGACGAGGCCAGTCGGTCGATGGCCCACAGGAATGCGGCCAGCGTCTTACCGGAGCCGGTCGGCGCGATGACCAGGGTGTTGTCGCCGTCGGCGATGGCCGACCACGCTTCCGCCTGCGCGGCGGTGGGCTCGGCGAAGGTGCCCGAGAACCACTCGCGTGTCAGCGCGCTGAAGCGCCCAAGTGGACCGGAGACCATCTAGTCATGGTGCCAACGAGCACCGACAAATATCAGCGATGCTCCATTGCGACGGCTTCTGCCAGCTCAGCGGGGACACCGGGCACCCGGCCGATCGCGTCGAGCAGCGTGTGCGCGCAGGCGTCGGCGACGTAGCCGGCATCGATCGACGGGTCAAGCAGGCGCTGTCGGCACATCTCGAACGTGAACGCCAGCCAGCCGTAGATGGTGACCCGCAGGTCGCGTTCCACCTTGGAATCCATCTCACCGCCGATCGCCTCGTGGATGCGCGTGATGATCCGGTTGGCCTGGCGGTCGTTGTCGACGTCCTCGATGCCCCGCAGGATCGGATCTGAGGCGCCGATGCCGATGTAGGCCGCCCATGCGCCGTGCGGATTCTCCTCGTCGTAGCGCAGGTACGCCAGTACACCCTCGCGCACCTGGTTGAACATGGTGGCGGCCGGGTCAGGCGCGGCGTTGGTGGCCTCGAACAGTCGCTCGCCCTCGGCGCGTACAACGGCCGCGAAGAAGGCCCGCTTGTCGGGGAAGTAGTGGTACATCAGTGCGCGCGACACCCCGGCGCGCTCGGCGATCTCGTCGATGCGCACATCGTCGTAGGGACGCTGGCCGAACACCTCCGCGCCCAACGCGATCAGCTCGTTGCGACGATCGTCGGGGGACAGCCGCCGCCTGGATTCAGCCATCCGGCCATCCTACTTAACAGATGTACAACAGAGCCGGCAGAGCTACACCGGTGCCGGACTGGGTTTTTCCAGGATCAGCCGCCATGTCAGAATCACCACTCCGACCACCACGCAGACGTCGGCCGCATTGAAGATCGGGCCCCAGCCTATCGCGAGGAAGTCGACCACCGCGCCGCGCAACGGCCCCGGCGAGCGGAACAGCCGATCGGCCAGATTGCCTGCGGCGCCGCCCAATACGAGCCCGACGGCGATAGCGGCGGCCGTCGACACCACATGCCGACTGCGCCAGGCCAGCACGGCGATGATCCCGCCGACGAGCACTGCCAGTTCGACGGTGTATGCGCCTCCCCATGAGAACGCAGCGCCCGCGTTGCGCGTCAGGGCGCACCAGACGTGGTCGCCGATCAACGGGACGCGGCGTCCGGGGTCCAGCACACCGACCGCGATCACCTTGGTGATGACGTCCACGAGCAGTGCCACGACCGCCGTCGCGAAGACGAGTTTCAGCCGCGGTCGCGTGTGCTGCATCCGACTATTGACTACCGCGTCTGCGCCAGAAACGAAACAGCAGCGCGTCGTACAGATGAACAACGGGCGTCGATTTGCTCGTCATCTGGTGGACACAACACCCTGACCTATCCGAAGTGCACGCCCTGAGCCAGCGGTAGCTCGGAGGAGTAGTTGACGGTGTTGGTGGCCCTGCGCATGTAGGCCTTCCACGCATCAGAACCCGATTCGCGCCCGCCGCCGGTCTGCTTCTCGCCGCCGAACGCACCGCCGATTTCCGCGCCCGAGGTACCGATGTTGACGTTGGCGATTCCGCAGTCCGAACCGTCGGCCGCCATGAATCGCTCCGCCTCCCGCACATCGAGGGTGAAGATCGCCGACGAAAGACCCTGTGGCACCTCATTATTCAGCGCGATCGCGTCGTCGATTTCGTCATACGTCAGCACGTAGAGGATCGGTGCGAACGTCTCGTTGTGCACCACCGCGGTCTGCGCGGGCATCCGCACCACCGCGGGCGCGACGTAGTAAGACGTGTCTCCGGCCTCGCCTTCGAGCCTGCGGCGTTCTCCGCCGAACACCTCACCGCCGTCGGCGCGGGCCTGCTCGAGTGCGCCAACCATGTCGCGGTAGGCGGTCTCGTGGATGAGCGGACCGACCAGCGTGCCGTCGGTGGCCGGGTCGCCGATCGGCAGCTGTCGGTAGGCGTTCACGATCCGGTCGACCAGCTCGTCGGCGACCGAGGAATGCACGATCAGTCTTCGCAGGGTGGTGCAGCGCTGGCCCGCGGTACCCGCCGCCGAGAACACGATCCCGCGCACGGCGAGGTCCAGATCGGCCGACGGGGTCACGATCGCGGCGTTGTTGCCGCCCAATTCCAGCAGCACCTTGCCGAACCGTTGCGCCACTCGAGGCCCGACCTGCTGGCCCATGCGTACCGACCCCGTCGCGCTGAGCAGCGCCACCCGAGGATCGTCGACCAGCCGCTCGCCGACCTCGCGGCCGCCCTGGACCAGCCGGCTCACCTCGCGCGGAGCCCCCACATCGGCGGCGGCCCGTTCGAGCAAGGCCTGGCACGCAAGCCCGGTCAGGGGCGTGAGCTCCGACGGCTTCCACACCACGGTGTCGCCGCATACCAACGCGACCGCGGTGTTCCACGCCCAGACCGCGACCGGGAAGTTGAAAGCGGTGATGACGCCGACCACGCCAAGCGGGTGCCATGTTTCCATCAACCGGTGCCCGGGACGTTCGGAAGCGATGGTCTTGCCGTAGAGCTGCCTCGACAGGCCGACCGCGAACTGGCAGATGTCGATCATCTCCTGTACCTCGCCGAGGGCCTCTGAGGTGATCTTGCCCGCCTCGATCGTGACGAGTGTGGCGAGATCGGCCTTGTGCTCGACGAGCAGCTCGCCCAGCCGGGCCACCAGAGCACCCCTGACGGGTGCCGGAGTGGTGCGCCACGTCGTAAACGCTTGCGCGGCTTCGGCTATCGCGGCGTCGGCCGCATCGGGTGTGGTCTCGGCGACGGTGAACAATACGTCGCCGGTGATCGGGGTGCTGGCAGGCAGGCCGGGGCCGCCCAATTCGGCGTGCGAGCCGATCGTCCGTAATGCGTCGCGCACCTGGGCACGCAGGGCCTCGACGGTCGGAAGCTGGGATGTCTGAACGGTGGTCATGATGACGCGACTTTCTCGTAGAGCTCGTAGGGATCGTGAATGTGGTGTCCGATTTGACCGGCCATCCAATCCAGGCTGTATTCCGCATTATCGGCCGTATCGGCCCCCTGTGTGTCGGAATCGAGGTTGGACCGGAAGATGCCCGCCGCCGACGCAGGCAGGAAGTCTTCGTAGACAACGGGTTTGGACGGATCTCCGCCGTGGTAGTAGGCCAGACCGTTGGCGGCCATGTCCTGGTCGGTGGCGGGGAAGTGGTCCGCCCATACGGCGGATGGGTCAGGCGCGGCCATCGCGGCGTCGTAGCGCTGGCGGCCCAGCGGGGTCAGGGCAACGCCGCGCGATTCGACCTCGCCGAAGCGTACCCGCAGCGTGCCGTCGGACACCGTGCCCGCGGCATCGCGGAATCGCCGTGGCTCGGCCAGCGCACGAAATGACGTCTGCCGCAACAACACATCGGGGCCATGCCAGGTAGGCGGACCCTGGATCGCGTCGATCATCGCGATGCCATGGGCAGCCATCCGCCGGTACAGCTCGTCGATGTCGAGCACGCGCGGAGTCAGGTGGTTGATGTGCGTGGCGCGCATGCATGCGATATCAGCGGCCACAGCGGAGACCGCCGTCAACTCGTCGTGGCAGCCCCGGTCGATCGGTTCGCGCGACAGCGCGAACACGGCCACCGCGTCGGCCACGAACCGGTTGGCGCGTTCGGGTTCCGTGCCGCCGTCAGCGGCGACGCGCCTGGCCTCGGCGATCAGCGCCGGATCGAACAACTGGCGCTCGGCGATGAACCGCTCGACACGGCGACGCAGGTCGGCAGGGAAGAAGCGGACGTCGGCCACCGCCAGCATCGAACTGAACACGCGGAACGGGTTGTGGTCCAGCTGCTCTGGGTCGATCGGCCGGAAGGCCGTCGATACCACTGGTACCGGCGACGCCGCGTTGCGGAGGTCGTAGAAGCCGACCGGGTACATGCCGAACGCAGCGAAGAGGTCGGCCAGGTCGGCGAGTTCGCGGGCACTGCCGACGCGAATCGCTCCGTGGCGTTCGGCGGTCACCCGCTCCAGCGAGCCAAGCCGATCGCCGTCCGGTGTGCCGCGGGCATAGTCGCGGTTCACGCGGGCGCTGACCTCCACCAGGGTGGTGTAGGCGGGCACCTCGGCTGCGTACATCCGCGACAACGCTGCGGCGAATTTCGCGCGCAGCTCCCACGTTTCGACGCGATGACTCATCGCCGCGTCCCCCGACTCCGATAAGGTGCGGCCATGGGTGAACCCGACGAACACCCGCACGAGCCGGTCCAACTCGACGAGATCGACCGCAAGCTGGTGCGCGAACTGATCGTCGACGGGCGGGCCACGCTGGCCCACCTCGCCGCGGCGGCCGGGCTGTCTGTGTCTGCTGTGCAGTCGCGGGTACGCAGGCTCGAGTCGCGAGGCGTCGTTGCCGGGTATTCGGCACGCATCAACCCCGAAGCCGTCGGGAAAATGCTGTCAGCGTTCGTGGCCATCACACCTCTCGATCCCTCTCAACCTGATGATGCGCCCGCCCGGCTCGAACACATACCGGCCATCGTGTCTTGTCACTCGGTGGCCGGTGAGGAGAGCTACGTCCTGCTGGTCCGCGTCGAGTCCCCGCGGGCGCTCGAAGATTTGCTGCAACAGATACGGACCGCGGCGAATGTCCGTACCCGAAGCACCATCATATTACAAACTTTTTACGACGGACGCGACTTTCTACCGTAATTGTTACGGTCAGATGGTGTAGCAGCCGTAAATAATGCGTTAAGATGGCTTCATGACCGCTGTCCTGACACCCTCCGAACTGGCTGCCGCCATCGGTCCCGCCGATGTCCGCGAAGTCTTGGCGCGCAGCATCCTGGCCGACGGGCTGGACTTGATCCTCGACGTCGACCGCTCCTCGGGTTCCTACCTCGTCGACGCGCGCACCGGCGAGCGTTACCTCGACATGTTCACGTTCTTCGCATCGTCCGCGCTGGGCATGAACCATCCGGCACTGGCCGACGACGAGGACTTTCGCGCGGAGTTGGCGCAGGCCGCGGTGAACAAGCCGAGCAACTCCGATGTGTACAGCGTTCCGATGGCGCGCTTCGTCGACACCTTTTCCCGCGTGCTCGGGGACCCCGCGCTACCGCATCTGTTCTTCGTCGACGGGGGTGCGCTGGCCGTCGAGAACGCGCTGAAGGTGGCGTTCGACTGGAAGAGCCGCCACAACGAGGCCCGCGGCCTCGACCAGGAGTTGGGTACCAAGGTGCTGCACCTGCGCGGCGCGTTCCACGGCCGCAGCGGTTACACGCTGTCGCTGACCAACACCGACCCCAACAAGGTCGCCCGGTTCCCCAAGTTCGACTGGCCCCGAATCGACGCGCCCTACATCCGGCCCAACTTGGACGACGCAGCCATGGACGCCATCGAGTCCCAATCGCTGCGCCAGGCCCGTGCGGCGTTCGAAGCCCACCGGCATGACATCGCGTGCTTCCTCGCCGAGCCGATCCAGGGCGAGGGCGGCGATCGTCACTTCCGGCCGCAATTCTTCGCCGCGATGCGCGAGCTGTGCGACGAGTACGACGCGCTGCTCATCTTCGATGAGGTGCAGACCGGCTGCGGAATGACCGGAACCCCTTGGGCCTATCAGCAATTGGGCGTTGCGCCCGATGTGGTGGCGTTCGGAAAGAAGACGCAGGTATGCGGAATCATGGCGGGCCGCCGCGTCGACGAGGTGCGCGACAACGTGTTCTCGGTCAGCTCCAGGATCAACTCGACGTGGGGCGGCAACCTCGTCGACATGGTGCGGTCGCGTCGCATTCTCGAGATCATCGAGTCCGACGAGCTGCTGGTCCGGGCGGCCAGGGCAGGCCGCTATCTGCTCGACCAGCTCGAAGCCCTTGCGGCAGAATTTCCGGGGTTGGTGCTCGACGTTCGCGGCCGCGGGCTGATGTGCGCGTTCAGCATGCCGAGCGCCGCGCAGCGCGACGAGCTGATCCGACGGCTCTGGGACCGCCGGGTGATCATGCTGGCCAGTGGTCCCACCAGCGTGCGGTTCCGGCCCGCGCTGACGGTCTCGCGTGACGAGATCGACGACGCCGTGGCCGCGGTGCGCGACGCGCTCAGCTGACTTCGGTCGGCTCGCAGGGCTGCGTCAGGCGGCGGATCGTCGACCGCAGCCGCGGCAACTCGCCGCGACCCACGAGCTCGCAACCGTGCAACTCCGCGAGTTTGCGTGCGGCGGGGGTGAATTCGTTGTTGGTGACCACCATGGTCTTCGTGCAATCCTGCATGGGCGCGCCGGCGACCACTTCCTGAATGGCACCGGCACCGACTGGCCGGCCCTGGCGTTTGCATTGAATGGCAAGGCGATTGGGCCGCCTGCCGACGATGATGTCGACACCCCAGTCGCCAGTGATCGACGTCATGATCACCGGCAACCCGCAGGACCTGGCGATCCGCGCGATGTAGTCCTCGAATTCGGTGCCGGACATCTCGGCCGTTTCGTCGTCGGGTGTATTCACGCCGTCGATGGCGCCGCGAAGGAATCGGGGCGCGGCCGCGAGAACGGCCGGTGTAAGGGCGCCGATCACCAGGCTCCAGACCGCGGTAGCGCCGAGGAGGTAGGCGGCGATGCCTGACGCCAAGGCCGCAACCACGTAGAGCGTTGTGCGCGTCACGGGCGAATAGTAGGTCGGCGCCCCGACATGTCCGATCGACGAACGGCAGGATCTGGTCCGATGCCGGACCGTCGCTGGCCAGGTTAATCTGCACACCATGAGCGATGAGCTGGCCGAATTCGAGGGGCAAACGCCCGTCGGGCACGCACTGGCTGGCGGCGAGCCTCAGCGTGTCGGGTGGTTCCGGTTCTACTTCGCCGACGAGCAATGGGAGTGGTCGCCTCAGGTCGAGCGCATGCACGGCTACGAGGTCGGTACCGTGCACCCGACCACGGACCTGGTGCTGTCCCACAAGCATCCCGACGACTACGGCCAGGTGGCCGCCACGCTGGATGAGATCCGCCGCACCTCAGGCGCCTTTTCCACCCGGCACCGCATCCTCGACACCCGAGGCGAGGTGCATCACGTCGTGGTGGTTGGCGACCAGCTCTTCAACGAGACCGGCGAGGTCATCGGCACACACGGGTTCTACGTCGACGTCACGCCGTCGATGACTAAGGTGCACGACGAAAGTGTCACCGAGGCGGTTGCCGAGATCGCCGAGGCCCGCAGCGGCATCGAGCAGGCCAAGGGCATGCTCATGCTCGTCTACCGGATCAACGCCGAATCCGCCTTCGAGTTGCTCAGATGGCGCTCGCAGGAGACCAACACCAAATTGCGCGCGCTCGCCGAGCAAATCGCCAAGGACTTCCTCGAGCTTTCCTACGAAGACAAGCTGCCGGTGCGGGCGGTCTACGACAGGCTGCTGCTGACTGCGCACTTGCGCGTCGAATCCTGAGGTTTATTCGCTCCTCGGCAAGGGAACTCTGCCCGACGTCAAATCGAGGCGTTCTACCGGCGGATTCGGGAGTTTGGGCAGGCGGCGGTGCATCACAATCCCAACGGCCTGCGCCAGGACGACACAAACGTCCGGCAGGCCATGCGGTTCGGCCTCCTGGTCGCGGTGGTCGGCGTGGCGTTTCTTGTTGTCGCCACCGTCTGGGTCGGCACCTGTCACGGCGCGACCGCAGACACAGTGGCTTGCGGCGTTCCCCAACGCGCTGTCCTCGCGGTCGGGGCACCGCTCATCCTGTTGATCGGGGGACTGCGCGCGTTGGTCCGCACTTATCACACGTGGCGTAACCATGAGACGTGGTGGGCTTGGCAGGGCGCGGGCTGGTTCCTGCTCACACTCATGCTGCTCGTGCTGACGATGAGCATGCCCGCCCTTGCCGGGCCCGCGCTGTTCGGTGGATGACACGGTCCACAGCGTCCGCCCTACCAGTGACTTTCGTTTGCGTGACAGTTTCTCCCACAACGGAGTCGCAGAGATCTACCGTTGAAGTCAGCCCGTGTTCAGCCGGGCATAGGTATGCCGAGAGAGGAGTACCGATGAAGGGCCCGAAGGATCCCGTCGACCACTCGAGGACAACCCGGCCACACGCCGGTGAGTCGATGAAGGACAACAAAATAATGCCGGGCCTCGTCGTAATCGGCCTCACCCTTGTGCTCTTCGTGTCGTGCCTTGCGGCGTTCGCCACCAGTCACCATGACGTCGGTTTGATGCTGGCATCCCTTGCAGGCGCCGGGTTCATCATCGGTACGGGGTGGCTGCTCGTCGAGCACATGCGGGTACGCCGCATCGAAGAGCGTTGGTACGCAGAGCATCCCGACATACAGCGACAGAAACCCAGCAGCTAGGAGACACAAGAAACGGGCCCAGCCAATAGGCTGGGCCCGTTTCGTTGGGCGTAATTACCGCTGCTCGGCCTCTTGGCGCTTCTCGGCAGCCTTGGCGCCACCGCGGGCGGCTTCGGCTTCGGCTTCCTTCTTGGCGACGTCCTTCTGGGCGTCGGCCTTGTCCTGCTGTGCCTTGCCTTCGCGGACCATATCGTCACGGCCGGTTACGGTTCCGACCGCTTCCTTGGCCTTGCCCTTGACGTCCTCGACGACGCCCTTGACGCCTTCTGCGGGGCCAGAGTTGCTCTTGTCGCTCATGCTTACCTTTCACTACTGGCGGGATTCGGTCGTTACCCGCCTCTTGAGCGTGGGGCCCTTACGGGACACACGGGGAATCTCCCCACGCACTATCAGGGTTCCCATTCGGCCCCATTGGCAAACCTGGCAATCAATCCGCCTTGGCCGCTACTGAATTCGACTCCGTGGTCGACTGTGTGTTCCGTCTAACCCTTGGCCACCTTGCGGATCAGCCGCGCGGTGCTGTTCTCCAGGATCGCCTGCCGCTTGCTGGGCACCTTGGTGCGGTTTGCGCGCCGCGCGCCTGCGGCGATGGTCAGGCCGGACTCGTACCCCGCGACCACCCGCGGATCGACGTACGACGAGCGGGCCACAGCAGGAGTATTGCCGAGTTCTTCTGCGACCTCCTTCATCACAGCGGATTCGACCCGTTTGATGACCGTCTTGTTCGCCGGAGGGTCGGCGTCGACGAACGCCGCGGCGGCCAGCACCGTGCCGTGCCAGGTGCGCAGGTCCTTGACCGTGTACTCGTCTCCGACGAGTTCTTTGAACCGCGCGTTGAGGTCGTCGGCGTGAAGGTCGGTCCAACCGCCGGACCCGTTCCGGCACACGAGCAGACGCTCGGTGCGGCTACGGCCGCCCTGCAGTGCCCGCACAGACCGCACCACCTCTGGGTCGTCGATCAACAGCGTTCGGCGCACGCCGCTCTTGGCGGGGTAGTCGAACTCAACGGCCTGCTTGTGCAGCGCGATATGTTCACACAGCAGCGTGGCGATGCCGTACGAGTTGTTGTCCTCCGCGTACTGCTCGCCGCCCGCCCGGAAGTAGCCGAGGTCGAGGATGTGCAGGGCGAGCGCAAGCACCCGGTCGCGGTCCAGGTTGCGGCGCCGAAGATCGGCGGCAATGCGACGTCGCATGTCGGGGAGCGCGGTCGACATTTGCAGCACCCGGTCGAACTTCTCCTCGGTGCGCTCCTGCTGCCACTTCTGGTGGTAGAGGTACTGGCGGCGGCCCGCGGCGTCGTCTCCGACCGCCTGGATATGCCCGTTTGGGTGGCAGCAGATCCACACCTTCTTCCATGCGGGTGGGATCACCAGGTCCTCGATGCGTTGCAGCGTTGCGGCGTCGGTGACAGGTGTGCCATCGGGATGCTGGTAGGAGAACCCTTTTCCGCGGCGCGTCCGGCGTATGCCGGGGCCGCCAACGGCGCTACGACGAAGTCGCATGTTTGACGGACGACCACGGCGGGGTACTGCAGGTAGACCATGGCGAAGAGGACACCAATCGGCGCGGCGTCGGAGTTCTCGTCACTGGCGCTATCACTGCATCATCGGCGCCAGGATGACGAACGCCCCGACGTATATCGCTACCCCGACGACCTGACTCTGCGGGGCAATCTCGTCCATGACGAGGGACTACCCCGTCGGCACCAATGCCACACGCGGCACCTAACCAGTCATTGGAGCGCCGATGGTTAGCTGGGATTCGACCTGGGGTAGTCTCGCCAGAACCATGCCGGGAGGTCATATGGCCGACGTTGCGAACACGCACAACGGGCAGCAACGCAGCGACCGGTCGGTCGAACTCCGGGTTGCGGCCCGGCTGGAGAACCTCGCGGTCCTGCGCACACTCGTTGCGGCCGTCGGCACGTTCGAGGACCTCGACTTCGACGCCGTCGCAGACCTGCGCCTTGCCGTCGACGAAGCGTGCACCCGATTGATCCGATCGGCGGTTCCCGACTCGACGCTGCTGCTGGTGGTCGACCCTCGCGACGACGCCGTCGTCATCGAAGCCTCGACCACGTGTAAGAGCCCGGACATCCTGGCCCCTGGCAGCTTCAGTTGGCACGTGCTGAGCTCGCTGACCGACGAGGTGCGGACCTTCTCCGACGGGCACGGCCCCGAGGAGCGGCAGGTATTCGGGATCTCCATGACCGCAAGGCGAGCGAGTTCGCTGAGGTGACCCCGTCGTCAGCTCAGGGTTCGTCGAAACGATCGAACTCTGAATACGCGGACGTCCTCGACATGTTCCGCGATCTTGAGGGTCTACCCGATTCATCGGCGCAGTTCCAGCGTCAGCGCGACCGGATCGTCGAGCGCTGCCTGCCGCTGGCCGACCACATCGCCCGCAGATTCGACGGGCGTGGCGAGCCGCGCGACGACTTGGTGCAAGTAGCCCGAGTTGGACTGGTGAACGCGGTGATCCGGTTCGACGTCAACGCCGGGTCAGACTTCGTTTCGTTCGCGGTGCCAACCATCATGGGTGAGGTTCGCAGGCACTTCCGCGACAACAGCTGGTCGGTCAAGGTGCCCCGCCGGCTCAAGGAACTGCACCTGAGGTTGGGCGCCGCTACGGCCGATCTGTCCCAGCGGCTTGGCCGCGCGCCGACGGCAACCGAACTCGCCGCCGAGCTGGAGATGGACCGCGACGAGGTAGTCGAGGGCCTGGTCGCGGGCAGCTCCTACAACACGCTCTCGATCGACAGCGGCGGCAGCGGAAGCGAGGATGCGCCCGCGATTACCGACACCCTCGGCGACGTCGATGCCAGCCTTGATCAGATCGAGAACCGGGAAGCGTTGCGGCCCTTGCTCGCTGTGTTGCCGGAGCGGGAGCGGACCGTGTTGCTGCTGCGGTTCTTCGAGTCACTGACGCAGACGCAGATCGCCGAGCGCGTCGGCATCTCGCAGATGCATGTTTCCCGCCTGCTGGCGAAGTCCCTAGCGCGCCTTCGGGACGAGTTGCAGTAGCCGACGCGGCTCGTCCTGCACGGCCGACAGCGCGGCGTCGACGCTGGTGCAGATCGGCAGGGCCGAATCGGGATCGCAGATCCGCAGCAGCCGGGTCACGGCCGAGCTGGGTGCAAGAGCCCAATCGATCTTCTCGCAGGCGCAGCGAACGTTCACGCTGTGCAGCGCGGAAAAGCCTGCGGTACCGAAGAATTCGACGCCGGTCAGATCCAACACCAGGCGATCGATATGGGCGGCGTGGCGCAGCGCGTAGTCGACGAACTGCGCAGCGTTGGCCGCGTCGAGCTCGCCGTGTGCGGTGATCACCGCTGTTGATGGCCGCAGCCACCGCGTGGCGAAGCGCGCCGTGTAGCAGTCGGTGGGTTCGATGAAAGACTCCGGCGTCGCCGAATGAGGCGTGAACAGAGGTAGACATTGTGACTCCATCAGTCGGAATACGTGATTCGTACTGTGGTTCACGTCAAGAAATCGGCTCTGCGTCCTCAAAGCCTTCGCTACAGGGAGTTTCCGCCCTGTACGTCGATTGACGTTTCCAGCGGCTGTGAACTCAACCTGTCTGAACCCTACGCCGCGGGCCGTCGGTGGGCAATCGATCTAAGAGGATCTTCATAGATCCTGCTCAGGCGCACTGTTCGCATGTCGAAAAGCATCACCACGGCCGGTGTGCTGCTCGTCGCGGGGGGCCGGGACCTGCTACGGCATGCCAACGGTGCTTGCTGAAAACGGCGAGTGGCTGCGCGCCTGCTCCACGAGCTCGCCGGCGACGAGGGAGCGCGGCCGTTTCTTCGTGACCGCACCGATGTGGTCGCGGTGGACTGCGGCGACCTCGCGTTGGGCAACGACATCGATGTGGTTACACCGTGATGCCCAGCACGGCCGCGGCGAACCGGCGCACGGATTGTTCGGCGGCCGCCGCAGCGTCGCCGTGGCCTTCGCGTGCCCGGGTGCGAACGGTCGCGGCTGCCGGATCAATCGTCACCTCGGCCAGTAGTTCGCCGGTGGTCGGCTCGCAGACCGCCCACGTGTAGCCCGTGTCCGACGCCCACAGCGCGCCGCAACGCGTGACGTAATCCGGGTCGGTTTCACCGAGGTCAGCCAGCGCAGGGCGATCGTCGATGAGCTCGTCCTGCCGGGGTGCGCGCAAATACCAAGCACCGGCATTTATTTCAACGGGCTGCACCCAGTGATGGTAGGCATGACTTCATGAAAATCACGGTTGTCGGCGCAAGCGGTCTGATCGGCACCAAGGTCGTCGGTCTTCTTGAAGGTGAAGGTCACCAAGTGGTGGCGGCATCGCGCTCATCGGGAATTGACGTGCTGACCGGGGACGGCCTTGCCGGTGCCCTCTTCGGCGCGAACGTCCTTGTCGACCTGCTCAATTCGCCGTCGTTCGAAGACGATCCGGTGATGGAGTTCTTCACCGCGTCGACGACTAACCTGGTCGCCGCCGCCAAGGCCGCGGGGGTCAGTCACTACGTCGCGCTGTCGATCGTCGGTGTCGACGGGTTACCCGACAGCGGCTACATGCGAGCCAAGGTAATGCAGGAGAGCATCATCACCGAGTCCAGTCTGCCATACACGATCGTGCGGGCAACGCAGTTCGCCGAGTTCACCGGCGGCATCACCGACTCGATGATCGTCGGCGACGAAGTCCGGGTGCCCGACGCGCTGATCCAACCGATTCCCGCCGACGACGTCGCTGCCGATGTCGCTCGTGCGGCCCCCGCCGAACCCCTCAATGACTTCGTGAATATTGGTGGGCCGGAGAAGATTTCGTTCGAACAAATGGCTCGTGACGTGTTGACCCGGCGCGGTGACGACAGGGCCGTCGTCGTCGACCCGCAGGCCCGTTATTTCGGCACGACGCTGGAGTTGCGCAGCCTGGTGACGCCCGACTAGAGGCCGAATTCAGCGGGGAACGTTCCTTACCGCTCGAAAATCACGGCGAGAATTTCGAGCGGTACGCACCGTTCGGCAGGGGTGTTACTTGACCTCGGCCAGCACGGTGCCCTGCGTGACGGCGGCACCCGCCTCGACCGCAAGGCCGGTGATGGTGCCGTCCTTGTGGGCGGTGACGGGGTTCTCCATCTTCATCGCCTCGAGGACGACGACGAGATCGCCAGCGGCGACCTGCTGACCCTCCTCCACTGCCACCTTGACCACGGTGCCCTGCATCGGGGCGGTGACCGCATCGCCGGACGCGGCCGCACCTGCGTGGGTGCCGCGCTTACGGGGCTTGGGCTTCTTGTGAATGACGTTGCCTGCGCCGGCGGGAGCGCCGCCGCCGATCGCCAGGTCACCGGGGAGCGACACCTCGAGTCGGCGGCCACCGACCTCGACGACCACAGTCTGGCGAGGGATGGTGTCCTCTTCCTCGATGGGATCGCCGCCTGTGAAGGGCTCGACGGTGTTGTCCCACTCCGTCTCGATCCATCGGGTGTGGACGGTGAAGCCGTCGTTGTCTCCGATGAACGCGGGATCGCTGACCACGGCGCGGTGGAACGGGATCACGGTCGCCAGGCCCTCGACGTTGAACTCGGCCAGCGCACGGCGGGACCGCTCCAAAGCCTCCTCGCGGGTGGCGCCGGAGACGATCAGCTTGGCCAGCATCGAGTCGAACTGACCGCCGATGACCGAACCGGCCTCGACGCCGGAATCCAGCCGCACACCTGGGCCGGTCGGGGGTTCGAACTTGGTGACCGGGCCGGGCGCGGGCAGGAAGCCGCGGCCGGCGTCCTCACCGTTGATGCGGAACTCGAACGAGTGGCCACGCGGCGTCGGATCCTCGGAGATGTCCAGCGCTTCGCCGTTGGCGATGCGGAACTGCTGGCGCACCAGGTCGATCCCGGCGGTCTCCTCAGTGACCGGGTGCTCGACCTGCAGGCGGGTGTTGACCTCAAGGAACGAGATCAGCCCGTCCTGGCCGACCAGGTACTCGACGGTGCCTGCGCCGTAATAGCCGGCTTCCTTGCAGATCCGCTTGGCCGACTCGTGGATCTCCTTGCGCTGGGCGTCGGTCAAAAACGGTGCGGGCGCCTCTTCCACCAGCTTCTGGAAGCGGCGCTGCAGCGAGCAGTCGCGGGTGCCTGCGACGATGACGTTGCCGTGCTGATCGGCGATGACCTGGGCCTCGACGTGGCGCGGCTTGTCGAGGTAGCGCTCGACGAAGCACTCGCCGCGGCCGAACGCCGCGATGGCCTCGCGGGTTGCCGACTCGAAAAACTCAGGAATCTCTTCGAGGGTGCGCGCCACCTTCATGCCGCGGCCGCCGCCGCCGAACGCCGCCTTGATCGCCACAGGCACGCCGTATTCCTTTGCGAATGCCACCACCTCGTCGGCGTTCTTGACCGGATCCGGAGTACCGGGCACCAGCGGCGCCTGAGCGCGCGCGGCGATGTGGCGTGCGGTCACCTTGTCGCCGAGGTCGCGGATCGACTGCGGGCTGGGGCCGATCCAGATCAGCCCCGCGTCGATGACCGCCTGCGCGAATTCGGCGTTCTCAGAGAGGAATCCGTAGCCGGGGTGGATCGCATTGGCGCCGGCCTTCTCGGCAGCGCCGAGCACTTTCGCGAAGTCCAGATACGACTCCGCCGAGGTCTGGCCGCCGAGTGCGAAGGCTTCATCGGCGAGTCGTACGTGGGGCGCATCGGCGTCCGGCTCGGCGTACACGGCCACGCTGTGCAGCCCAGCGTCCTTGGCTGCTCGGATCACCCTGACCGCGATCTCCCCGCGGTTGGCGACCAGCACCTTGGAGATCTTTGAGCTGGCGTGACTGGCCACTGCGCCTCCTGATGGCATGTTCTCTAAGAATCGTCTTTAAGAATGTATCGCTGCCGCAGTTTAAGGGGCGGCACGCACCGCCGATCAGGCGGTGCCCTTCGGCGGGCGGACAGCTTGGCGCACCCGCGCTTGGTCGTTGCAGGAACTCGGGCATGCGATCTCAATGTGGTGTCGCG